>NZ_LR701593.1 GCF_902498805.1 Imperialibacter sp. EC-SDR9
TGTCAGATAGAACCATGTGCTTTGCTTGTATATCTTTGAATGTCAGATACTTAAATATAAACAAGCGCACTGGTTTTATCTATTTTTCCTCCCCAATATTTCAACGTTTTATTAATCGAACTCAGGTTATTAAGAAAGTGCGGGATGCCGAAGGGTGCGTAACCTATTTTGCCGAAATAGACGGTGAAAACCGGGTTCACCGGGTTCAATTCGATGAGGATGGTTTCCTGTTGACAAAAGAAGCTGACCCGGTTTATCTTTATGACAAATCGGGTCAGGTTGTCGTAGAGGAAAGCTATGAAGCCAGTGAGCTATCGAACCTCACCTGACAGACGCATATTGGGCGGTCAAACCGGTGCTGAACACCAACTGCCAAAGCTGATTTTTGCGTGCCCTGAATGTGCCTGCACAACTTAGCAGATAGTAATTCCACATTCGGTAAAACCGTTCCGTGTAGTGATCCGACAGCTTGTGCCAGTTGTCGGCAAAGTTTCTCTGCCAGGCCATCAGTGTCTTGTCATAATCAGGGCCAAAGTTGTGCAAGTCTTCCAGTACAAAATGTTTTTCGGTAGCAGAAGATAATTGCGCCAGGCTCGGAATGAGCGCATTGGGAAATATATATTTTGAAAGCCACGGATCTGCATTATGCGCCGACACATTGGAGCCAATGGTGTGCAGTAAAAAAAGTCCGTCAGGTTTAAGGCATTTCTTCACCATCTTAAAAAACTTCTGGTAATTGTGCAAACCTACATGCTCAAACATCCCAAGCGACACAATTCTATCATACTGTCCTGTAAGGTCACGATAATCCTGGAGCTTAAGCTTCACAGGCAATCTATCATTTAGCTGGTTACCTAACAACAGCTGGTCTTCCGACAAGGTGATTCCCGTCACTTGCACATAGTATTTTTCGGCAGCATATCTCGCAAAGCTGCCCCATCCACAGCCAATGTCCAGTACAGACATGCCCGGGCGCAGATTCAGCTTTCTGCCGGTCAGGTCAAGCTTGGCTTCCTGGGCCGCCTCAAGGGTGTTTGCATCCTTCCAGTAACCACAAGTATAGGTAAGGTTTTTGTCGAGCATGGCGGAAAAAAGGTCGTTGCCGAGGTTGTAGTGGAACGAAGCACTTCGAAGGGCGTTTTCCTTCGACTGCTGGTTGTTGAGCTTTGTTTTCAGCAGTGCGATGAAGTTTGAAAAGCGCAAACTGTGGTACGAGGCCAGGCCCGCCTCTACTATTTTGGCCATCATGATATCAATGCGGTCACAGTCCCACCAGCCATCCATATACGATTCCCCTAACCCCAAAGAACCTTCGGACAGCACCCTTTCGTAAAACATTCGGTTATGAACACGCAAATCATGGCTTTCATGCCCATTAACAGCAATGCCAGCACCTGCAAGCAACCGGGTCACCTGTCTTTCGAAGTACCCGGCATGATTTGTCTTTATCAGGGTGGCTTCCATATTGGGTGTATTTTATTTGCTAATTGAATTCAATAGCGATGGAACAGAGCAATGCGGCCCCACTCAGCCAGGCTGTCATCTTTCACAAAGCTTACCTCGCCATTTTTTAACAGCACTGTTTCAATAATTTCATCTACGATATCGGGTATGGCAACTGACTCACCAGCTGGCTTATGAAAATATGGCAGCAGGCGCCCTGCCTTTACGTAACCTCTTCGGCTGAAATTTTTTTCGACCAGCAGGTGCAGCCCTCTTCCCTCTTCAGCCGCCTTCCACACATTGCGCAATCCTTCCGAGCGCAGCGCTGGTGCGGTTTCTCTGAACTTTTGAATGAGCCGATAAAGCTTTTTGCTATGGAAATCGCTGAATGCCAGCCAGGCACGGCGACACAAATCATCATATCCCTCCTGATCAAAACTCCCTGTTATCTCTCCTGCAAGCCGACTTGTGTTGTCCGATACACCTTTGTACTCAGCTATCAGTTCTTCGGTTCCAGCCAGTACAAAATCAGTGTCATTCCCGTGAAGATACTGGCGAAGATGCCTGTCAACCTCCTTGAACATGCTGCGAATGCGAACAGCTATTTGTTCGCCTTTGTCATTTTCGAACCCCTTCATGCCATAGCCAATGGAACTTCCAACTGCCGACCCGGCATATTCGTATTCTTCTACCATCTTTAACGGGAAATACTCGTCAGTCACCTCTTCATAGCCGTCATGAATTGCCTCAAGCAGGTTCGCCGATTGCTTGCCTAAAACCAGGACGTAAAACAGTCGGATGTATTGCCTGAGGTAGATCAGGTCTCTCACCTCAAAGCTATTGCCTGCTGTTACTATTTCGCTGACCTGAAATGGAAACAGCACTGACCGGTCAACTGATGGAGAAATGAAATAACCAACGCCATCAAGCGGATGAAGCCGATCGATAGAACTGCTCCATTCTTCTATTTTGGAAACCATCATTTCCTTAACATCTTCTCCGAGCTTCAGGCGCTTGATAAGCAACCTGGCTTTTTCAACCGCTTTTTTTACCATTTCAATATTTTGCCTCCGGCCCGGAGAAATCCGAAAGGTGGGAACAACAATGGAAATACACGGCTCATCTCTGACGCCAGTTAGGGCATCAATCCATTTGGTATCTACTTTCATAGCGCCAATCTAAAGAGTAAAGCAAACCTTAAAAGAGAAGACAGGAGAATATAATCACCCAAATGACTACCTCTCCTGCTTTCTCATTTTCCACACTCAGGAAACAGCAATTTTATGCACAGGTTCTGCAGGTGTTTCCTTCTTTTTCGGAAGGGAAACTTTCAGAATACCTTTGTCATACTTTGCATCGATTTTATCTTCCTTCACATTGTCAGGAAGAGAGAACGACCGACTGAAAGAATTATAGCTATACTCTCTTCTATAGTAGCCATCCTGTTCCTCTTTTTCGTCCTCTTTCTCCGCACTAATGCACAGTGCTCCATTTTTCACTTCAATGTTGAAGTCTTTGCGTTCCAGGCCCGGGGCCGCTACTTCCAGCAGAAATTCTTTGGGTGTTTCTTTAACATTTACTGATGGCGTATTAACTCCCAGCCTTGAGGGGAATAAGTCTCCATCGAAGTCAAAGATATCACGATCGAAAAGGGCCGGACGAAGCCAATCGGAAAGCAATGTTGGTACGCCCGCACGGGTTCTTAATGCTAAGCTCATAATAACCTCCTTGTTTTTAGTTTTATTGATACAGCTAAGCTAGATCAAAGCAGCGCAAAGACTAATGACTGAGGTCAGCATGAGCTGAGATTTTGGTCACAAAGAAACGGAAGGTTGGATCACCACTCCGGTGTATCTTCTTAGGATGCTAGCCGCTGTAAAATAGATATACCAAAGCGCCGAGGTAGATCAGAAAAATGAAAAGTGTGTCCCAGGTCAGATAATGGAGTTCTTTCTTTTCCACTCTGGTAGTGAGCCCGGCTATGGCTATGGCGTTCATGATGGTGATAGCAAAAACTGTCACAATATTCGCTTCCGAAGCATCTTTCAAAAGATTGCCCTGCGTGTAAAACAGGTCACTCACCGAAAGTAGCATAATATTAAAAATGTTGCTACCAAACAGATTGCCAGCTGCGAGATCGGCTGCACCCATCCGGGCAGCACTAACTGAGACGACAATTTCAGGTAAAGAAGAAGATGCAGCCATAAACAAAGTAGCCACAAAAGACTCGCCCAGCCCGGATTCTTCAGCTATTGTTACAGAAAATGAGGGCAAAGCCAACGCAGCGGCGATGACCACAAGGGCGTTGAGGGCAAAGTATAATATGGCCCGGTTAAGCCCTATCTCCATGTGCTTTAAATCTTCCTTTTCGGGTGTATCTTCTCCCCCTTCAAAAGACAGCTTCATTTGGGCTGCCTTTAATCTTGCCTGTTCCTTCAAACCATGGATGTTCAGCATTCTCATCGAAATGAGGTAGACAAAGATAAATGCGATGGAGGTGACTCCTATCCAATCCAGGATCACGATTTCGTTGGGTAAAAAAAGACCTATGCCAACCAGCGCAAGCAAAATGGTGCAGAGCGTTGCTGCCAGCACATGACTGTTGGCCAGCCTGGTGAAAAGTGGCTGGCCCGGCAAAATCGCATCCATTAATGAGAGGATAGACAGATTAAATATGCAGCTTCCCAGCACATTGCCCACGGCCATGTCGGCAGAGCCAACAATTGTCACTGAGCTTATGCCTATCACAAGCTCTGGCAAAGAAGTAACGGACGCCATCAGTATGAGGCCAATCCAAATCCTTCCAAGTCCGGTCTCTTTTGAAATAATGTCACCGTATAAGGATAACCTCCGTCCACCGAGATAGATGAAAAATGCACTTACCAGAAAACCTACTATTGAGAGCCACATAAAAAACCGTGCTATGTTACATTACTGCGCCACCGACCATCTACAGTCGTGATGTAGTCTGTGGCAAATGAGCGCCATTTTTCCCTTCAAGTACTTTATAGTCATTCAAGACAGGTGATCGGATTCTTTCAACTAATGTAAGCTGCTCAATGACACTTCTGCACTGCCCTCTAATATCAGAAAGGTTTTTCAGTGTTTTTGCATTCATCCAACGACATAGCTTCCGCAGCTTACCAGAGGTACAGTTAATCACAAGGAATTCGTTCCTGGCTTCAGCGGCAATAGCAAAACCATCGGGCCCCTTTGTACGCTACGCTTTCAATTGGCTTGTCATTTCTCCGGGAGACACATTTTTACCCCCCACCCTGGCCAGGCCGACCATCGGTGAATTTGGAAAAAAAGCGGTGAAGTCTTTTATAACCCGGATTTTGGCTCTCAACGGTTCGGTAAACCTATGTTGAAGAATCGACTCCGGCCATGACTCGGGTCAATGGAAACAGTGATTATGGTCACGGGTGTACTTTTTTCACACCAACTTAAAAGCACAAGTTCCCCATTGATCTGATGATGAAAATCCAACTTTCATGGTGATTGGGATCATCGCAGTTAATAGTTATACGGAATAACTTTATAAAAAAGGAAATTCAACCTGATAAACGTAAGCTATTGTGAACTATAGCACAAATACATTTACCCCGATAGCTGATGCCGCAAGATTTTTTAATGAGATCGAAGGAAATATTAGATATGAAGAGATTAGATATGAAGAGCCTTCTTCTAGCGGCAGAAAAGCGCAGCCAGGCAGAATGGAAAGGAACGCTGTCAAAAACCGGCAACGGATTCATGTGTTACGAACGAAGTATTTCTGATGCAGGGCATCTGCCACATCGGAACTGATAAAATCTTTGCAACCTTGAAGCAGAAGGAGACTTCTTTGAAACCGGCAAATACCATAGTTTCCTTATTTCCACTTCTTGATATACACGCCCAGAAAACCTAACAAAATTCCAATAACCCCAACAACCAACTGTAGATAGTGGAAAATCTTCAGTAGATACACTTGCATCATGATCCACCCGATTACAATAAAACCCTGATTGAATATTAGATTCGGATAATATTTATGGTCGATGATTGTAAAAACGAACGATAAGAGGCTAAGCATTCCAAGAGCAAAGAAAAGTATTAATCCAGGCGTAAAATAGCTATCAAAATTGGTGTCGGAAAGGAGCGAAACTGAAAGACCTAACGTTTCGCCACTTGAGTCAATCACTAATGCAGCACCACCATAACATGCGGCTATTCCCATGAGGCCAAGAAATACAGCAGCCCAAATTCTTGCCGATTTAACCTTTCTGTATATTTTGTAGGGTTTTGTGACCATTGCTATTGAAGTTTATAACAAGATAGCTCGTCAATAACAACCTTATAATGACGGCCATCATGAATAGTAAAGATTGTTCTCTATAGCTACAGGTCTATAATGGATTAATCAATAAACCTGTGGAGTGTGCCCCAACAGGAAGGTTATTCCATTCAGCGGATGTTAGACAACAAAGAAGCAAAACTGGTTCAATGCGTCCCGCCCGGTCGGGCTAGGCTTGGGCCTTTTGCTTTTTTATCACCACTCGGGGTATTGCGGTTAAAGGTTAATCCCCGAGACTTTTTGCTTGATCCGGACTCCCGCCCCGCCAGACAAAAGCCCATGCCTGACATACAAAAAAGCCTCTTCCTTGCGAAAGAGGCTCTGAATTTTCTTCGTGATCCCATCAGGATTGGATCGGGGGCGCCCAGCCGGGGGCGCCCAGCCCTGAGACCTACTGCTTAGAAGACTAGGTGTCCCCGACTGGGCGTACTCGACAGTGGCTCTATCCAGCTAAGCTCTCACGATTATTATAGAAAAGATAAAGTACGGACACAAAAAAAGCCTCCAGTGTCAACTGAAGGCTCTAAATTTTTCTTCGTGATCCCATCAGGATTCGAACCTGAGACCTACTGCTTAGAAGGCAGTTGCTCTATCCAGCTGAGCTATGGGACCTCAATCAATGCGGAGAGACCGGGATTCGAACCCGGGGTACCGGTTACCCAGTACGACAGTTTAGCAAACTGTTGGTTTCAGCCACTCACCCATCTCTCCATAGGTCTGTTCTGAAAAAGAGTTGCAAAGATAACGGACATTTTCTGACGGAAGCAAACCTCAGCACTAAAAAAATGATATTCTTTTTCCCCTGTTAAAAAATGTGAATTGCTAGCCTCCCAGCGTTCATTTTATATATTTGTCCCCACTTCCGGTGTTATAAAAGCTGTGGCATTGCCCAAATAGTGTTGTATGAGTTGGTATCAGTCGTTTGGATTACTTGAATTAACGTTTTGCCTCGTTTTTGGCATCCTCTACCTGGCCTACCTGGCCCGGGTACTTTATGTCGCCAAGGCAGTGGGAAGCTCCTCCAAAATAGTGTTGAGCAAAGTCATTCTCAGATCCATCTATTTTTTCCTTTTTATCGTCGCCCTCATGGGACCTTCCTTTGGCGACAGCAAGAAAGAAATCAAGTCAGTGGGCAAAGACATCTTCTTCTGTGTAGACCTCTCCGTGTCCATGGATGCATTTGATGTGCAACCCACCAGGCTGGAGAAAATAAAATTCGAGCTAAAAAACATCACCGATGCCTTCAACTCGGACCGCATGGGCATCATTATGTTTTCTAACGAGGCTTTCATGCAGTGCCCGCTCACTTACGACCAGTCGGCACTCAACATCTTCATAGAAACGCTCAACACCAGCCTTGTGCCCAACACCGGCACCGACTTTGGCCCTCCCCTTCGGATGGCACTTAGCAAGCTGAACGACGAAGAATCGCCCCTTACGCAGCAGAAATCGAAGATCATTATACTGATCAGCGACGGAGAGGACTTCGGCGAAGAAACTGACCAGATTTCGCAGGAAATAGAGCAAACAGGTATCAAACTATTCACTTTGGGCGTTGGTACCGACAAGGGGAGCAAGATATTGAGCCGAAGAGGCTTTAAAAAAGACAATCAAGGTAACGACGTTGTTACTCGACTCAATAGCAACTCATTAAAAGACGTGGCTACCAAAACCGGCGGCAAGTACTTTGAGATCAATGAAACTAAAAACGACGTTTCGAGATTAATAAATACAATCAATGAGATAGAAGGCGAAATGAGAGATGCCCGGCAGGTCGACGTTACGGCCAACAGGTACTATTATTTCCTGGCCATTGGACTGGCCCTTTTTGCTCTTGACTACCTCATTTCAGTGAAAACCATGAAAATATGAAGGCATTAGCAGGCATTTTATTGGTGATAGCGGTCATCATTCCGGGCGTGAATGACATCGCCACTGTTAACAAACTGAAGAAAGACGCAGAGAAAGCCTATTTGGCAGGGGACTATGCAAAGGCCACTCAGGCCTACACCATGCTTACCGATTCGTTGGGCGTATTGGAAGACAAGCTTTTTCTTAACCTCGGCCATTCACTTTTTCAGCAGGGCGACTCAGCACAGGCCTTCAGTCAGTACCAGCGCCTCATCAACACCAAGGAAAAAGACCTGAAGTCGCTGGCTTACAACCAAATGGGCATCATCAGCAACAAGCCAGGCGATAGGAACACTGCGCTAAGCTTCTTTAAGGAAGCTTTGAAGGCTGACCCCACCAATGAAGAAGCCAGATACAACTACCAGCTGGTGAAACGCCAGATCGCCGAAGACAACGAAAAAAACCAGGACGATCAGCAGCAGGACAAGGAGAAGAACGAAGAAAAAGAAGACGAGAAGAAAGATCAGCAGGACAAAGATCAGAACAACGATCAAAAGAACGAAGAGCAGAAGAAGCAGGATCAGGAAAAGAAAGACCAGGAGAGCGAGAACAAAGAGCAAAAAGACCAGGAGCAGCAGAGCGAAGAGCAAAAGAAAGAACAAGAAAAGAAAGACCAGGAGCAAAAAAAGAAGGAGCAACAAGACGCCGAACAGCAGGACAAAGAGAACAAAGACGGTGAAAAGCAGCCTCCTCAGATCAACCCTGATAAGCTGAAGGAGATGAACATCTCAGAAGAAAAGGCCAAGATGATCCTCGAAGCGATGCGAAACAGCGAGATTCAGTATATTCAGCAGAACAAGCGAAAAGGTGTTAAAAAGCCAGAAAGCGGAAAGCCCGACTGGTAAAGCCTCGGCTGCAGCCAACAGCCAGGCTGACATTGTTATAAGAAAAGCCGCCCAATACACCCCAATTCATTAACCCGAAAATTATATCATTATGCAGGAAGTAGTTATCGTTTCAGCAGTAAGAACGCCCATTGGAAGTTTTGGAGGCGCTTTGGCTGGCTTGTCTGCCACTCAGCTTGGCTCTATCGCTATAAAAGGTGCGTTGGAAAAGGCTGGTGTTGGCGCAAAAGAGGTCGGTGAGGTATTCATGGGCAATGTCATTTCGGCCAACCTGGGGCAGGCTCCGGCCCGTCAGGCGTCGTTGGGTGCTGGCATCGGGCAAAATGTACCCTGCACCACCATCAACAAAGTGTGCTCCTCAGGCATGAAAGCGGTGATGATTGGAGTGCAGTCTATCATGACTGGGCAGAATGAAGTAGTGGTGGCTGGCGGCATGGAAAGCATGACAAACGTGCCTTATTATATCCCAAAAGCACGCTACGGCTACAAATATGGTCATGGTCAGTTGATTGATGGCCTCATGCACGATGGACTATGGGAAATATACAATGGCTTCCCGATGGGCAACTGCGCTGAGAATACCGCCAAAGAAATGAAGATCACCCGGGAGGAGCAGGACGCCTACGCAATCAATAGTTACAAAAGGGTAGCAGCCGCCACTGAGGCCGGCTATTTCAAAGATGAGATCATCCCGGTCGAAATTCCTCAAAGAAAAGGAGACCCTGTTTTAATGAAAGAGGACGAGGAGTTCAAAAATGTGAACTTCGACAAGATACCTTCTTTGCGGCCTGTATTTGAAAAAGACGGCACGGTAACCGCCGCCAATGCGTCGACCATCAACGATGGCGCTTCTGCCCTGATCATCATGAGTGCAGCCAAAGCAAAAGAGCTGGGACTCATCCCCATCGCAAAAATCAGAGGCTTTGGCGATGCAGCGCAAGACCCCATGTGGTTCACCACTTCTCCGGCCCTTGCCATCCCAAAAGCGATGAAAATGGCTGGCGTTACTAAAAAAGATGTCGACTTCTACGAAATAAATGAAGCCTTTGCCGCAGTGGCGATTGCCAACAACAGAAAATTGGAGCTGGACCCTGCCAAAGTAAATGTGTTTGGAGGCGCTGTGGCATTGGGGCATCCACTTGGCTGCTCCGGCGCCCGGATTATCACCACGCTTAACAGTGTGCTACATCAGGAAGGTGGCACCATTGGCGTAGCAGGTATTTGCAACGGTGGTGGTGGCGCTTCTGCCATTGTCATTGAAAAAATTTAGCCAGTGAAAAATGAAAATGGCGCCGTAACGTTATCAAGCGGCGCTCATTTTAAATCCGTTTGATGCATGATGAAAAACTGCGTTCTATTTACCATGCTTCTCCTTCCTTTGGTGGTGGCCGGCCAAACCAAAATCACCACCTATCACGACCGAATCAAAGGCCTTAAAAATGAGGAATACTTTGTTCTGAATGCCGACAGCAGCCAAATAGATGGCAAGTATCTTAAATACAACCCGGAGGGTGTAGTCATCATCGAAGGCGATTACGTAAAAGGGAAGCGAAACGGCACGTTTTTTAACTACTACGACAACGGCAAGCTGCAAAGAGAAACCATCTACATCGACGGGTTAAGGCAGGGAGAAACAAAAGTGTATCATCCCAACGGCAACCTGCTTCAAATCGCTATCTTTAAAAACGACACGCTTTCCGGACAAATTATTTCCTATTACGAAGATGAGGTCGTCAAATCCTCCACTGAATTCAAAAGCGGCAAGCCCGATGGTGAGGTGGTGAATTACTACCCCAGCGGCGTTAAGAAAGAGGTGATCCACTACCAAAGCGGGCTACAGGACGGCACCACCGAAACGTTCTACGAAAACGGAACTAAAGAAACAGAGGCCTATTATAAAAAGGGGAAGCTGGATGGTCATTTTAAAACATACTATCCCTCGGGCACGCTAAAAACTGAAGCCTACAATGAGGCCGGGCTGCAAAACGGCACTTACAAAACCTACTATGCGAATGAGCAGTTGGAGTACGCCGGCACCTACGTGCAGGGAAAACTAAGTGGCGCTGCAAACGCTTTTTTTGAAGACGGAACACCCTCACAAAAGCTGGTGTACAAAGAAGGAGCCCGGGTAGGGAAAAACTACACTTACCATCCCAACGGCGCTGTGAAAACGGCAACTGACTACTCCAACAACGAGAAAGACCGCACCATTGAAGAGTTCAATGCCTCAGGTCAGCTTCTCTCCACTAAAACCTACAAAGAGGACGTCCGCTCAGGGCAGTGGACGCTTTACAATATTGCCGATGGATCATTCGTCAGAGAAAACTACATCGACGACAAACTTGATGGCAAGAGGACAACATATAGTTCGAAAGAGGTTATAACGGAGGAAGCCGACTTCAAGAATGGCAAGCAGCATGGTTTGACAATAGGCTACCACCCCAATAAAAAAACTGCTTACGAAACTTACTACGAATACGACAGGAAGCACGGTTCACACAAAGCCTTTGATAAGTCAGGCGACCTTATAGAAGAAGGAAACTACGTGAGAAACCTAAAAAATGGCACATGGAAATATTACGACCGCAAAGGAAGGCTGGAAAAGACGGTTACCTATAAACTGGGCAAGGTAATCAAGGAGCAATAGCCCGCCATCTGATCTCTGTTACATTTCAAAAAAGAAAATTTTTTAATACGCCACCCATCCATAAATTTGTCACCCTTATGGAAGCCCTCAAGGAAACCCAATTTCAATTCCCCGGCGTCACCGGTAAATACAAAGGCAAAGTGCGGGACGTGTACTACCTCGACCAACTGATGATAGTAGTTGCCAGCGATCGCATTTCAGCGTTCGACGTCATTCTCCCCAGGGCCATTCCGTTCAAAGGTCAAATCCTGAACCAGATTGCGGCCAAGTTTCTGGCACTAACCAGGGACGTGGTGCCGAACTGGGTAACTGCAGTACCTGATCCCAATGTCACGATTGGTGTGAAGTGCGAACCCTTCAAAGTAGAAATGGTTATCAGGGGATATTTGGCCGGTCATGCCTGGAGAGAATATAAATCAGGGAAGCGTCAGGTTTGCGGAGTGCCTCTTCCAGAAGGGCTAAAAGAAAATGACAAGCTCCCCTCTCCCATCATCACACCCACCACCAAAGCCTCAGAGGGTCACGATATGGACATTTCCCGGGAGGAAATCATAGCGCAGGGAATAGTATCGGAAGCCGACTACCTGCAACTGGAAAAGTATACACAGGCGCTTTACAAAAAGGGCTCAGAGTATGCGGCCTCGCAGGGACTTATTTTGGTAGACACCAAATACGAATTTGGGAAGCACGATGGCACCATCTATTTAATTGACGAAATACACACACCGGATTCATCCCGGTATTTTTATGCCGACACCTATGAGGCAATCCAGGCAAAAGGAGAGCCTCAAAAGCAACTCTCCAAAGAGTTTGTGCGGCAGTGGCTGATTGAAAATGGATTTCAGGGCAAAGAAGGTCAAAATGTGCCGGAAATGTCAGATGAGGTAGTAAACTCGATCTCACATCGCTATATTGAACTTTTTGAGAAAGTAACAGGCGAGAAATTTCAGAAACGCAGCTATGCTGGGGTTGAATCAACCATAGAGTCAAACGTTTTAAAGAGCCTTAAAGAAATTAGTAAGTAGAAGTAAACACATACACACATGAAGTATTCGTTAGACAAGAGCGAAAAATACAGCATCTTAAAAATTACGCAGGAAAAACTGGATACCTCTACTGCCCCGGATTACAAATCCGAATTTGTAAAGCTGCAAGCCGAAGGCAGCTCCAACATGATCCTCGACCTCTCCGATGTAAAATATGTCGATTCTTCTGGCCTGAGTGCATTGCTTGTTGGCAACCGCTGCTTTTCAGAAGCTGGCGGAATCTTCGTTATGATTGGCATGAACGACCACGTGGTGAAGCTGATTAAGATATCGCAGCTTGACAAGGTATTGAATATAGTACCTACCAAGGAAGAGGCAATAGACACGGTATTTCTGCATGAAATTGAAAGCGGACTCGAGGAGGAAGAAGAATAGTCTCCATTGAGCTTTGTATTAAAAATTCTTGGGTCAAATTCCGCCGCTCCAGCGCACAACAGAAACCAAACGTCGCAAGTACTGGTGGTTGATGACGAGCACTTTCTCATCGATTGCGGCGAGGCCACCCAACTTCAGTTGAAGAAATACAAAGTAAAGGCGACCAAAATCAATCATATTTTCATCAGCCACCTGCATGGCGACCACTACTACGGCTTGATAGGGCTGTTATCAACCATGCATTTGTATGGCAGAAAGGCCAGGCTCTTCCTCTATGGCCCGCCAGGGCTATCTGAAATTCTCAGTCTACAGTTCAGGTACTCCAACACCACACTGAACTTCCCCATTCAGTTCAAAGAATGGGTGCCCGGCACAAGTGAGGTGCTTCTGGAAAATCAGAAAATTACTGTCAGCAGTTTTCCTGTCAGCCACCGAATCGCCTGTAGTGGGTTTCTTTTTCGGGAGAAACCAAAAAACAGGCGGATTGAGAAGTCCTTACTTCCCCCCAACGTTACACCCACCTTTATCATTAAGCTAAAAAACGGAGAAGACCTGTTGGATGAAAAGGGAAACATCAAATACAAGAACAGCGAAGTAACACTTCCTCCCCGCCCCTCCTATTCATACGCCTACTGTGCCGACACGAAATACGACGAGTCGCTCATCCAATACATCGGCGGTGTCGATATGCTCTATCACGAGGGTACCTTTATGGAGGACATGAAAGAGAGAGCTGAGCTGACTTTTCACTCCACGGCAGGGCAGGCAGCTACCCTGGCACTGAAAGCAGGCGTCGGTAAGCTGATTCTGGGGCACTTTAGCACCCGCTACAAAGAATTAAATCCTTTACTGGAAGAAGCATTGACTGTGTTTAAAGAATCGTATCTTGGTATTGAGGGGACTGACTTTTCCCCCGCCTGACAAACAGATGGAGCCAACACTCAACAACAAACGAACCAACCTATTCATCGTTCTGAGCGGCATTTTCCTCACCAATGCCGTTGTTGCAGAGATTATTGGGGTCAAAATCTTCTCAGCAGAAGGCACTTTTGGACTGCCTCCTGCTCAAATTCATCTCTTTGGAGACTTTGTCCTCGATTTCAACCTCACGGCTGGTGCCGTCATCTGGCCTGTCGTTTTCATCACCACCGACATTATCAATGAATACTTCGGCAAGCAAGGTGTAAAAAGGATCAGCTACATGACGGCTGGCTTCATTGCCTACGTTTTTCTGGTAATCTACCTCGTAACGTTGCTCGACCCCGCCGCTTTCTGGCTCGACGTCAATGGCACCGACAGTGAAGGCCATCCATTCAATATCAACTACGCTTTCAAAGTTATTTTCAGACAAGGGCTTGGCATCATTATAGGGTCACTCGTTGCTTTCCTCATAGGTCAGCTACTTGATGTCTATGTGTTTCATCAGCTTCGCAAAGTCACGGGATCAAGAATGATCTGGCTCAGGGCCACCGGGTCAACGCTTGTTAGTCAGTTCATCGATAGCTTCGTGGTGCTTGGCATTGCTTTCTACGTCCTCGCTCCTGAAGGTGGTCGCTGGAGCCTCTCCCAGCTTGCGGCAGTAGGCACCATCAACTACATCTACAAATTCAGCGTGGCCATTCTGCTCACGCCTCTGCTTTATGTGGCCCACTACTTCATCGACCGGTACCTGGGCAAAAAAGATGCAGAAGCGCTGATTGAAGACGCTGCTGCGAAAAGTAAAGGCTTTTTCTGATGAGACTCTATTCCCTTTTATCGATCGCCGTCCTGGTTGCCTTGTCATATTGCACTCCGGCTGCTCAACAGCTTGAAGTCATTTCCGTCGACGGAAAAATGCCCACCAGTGAAATGGGGACGACACTCATCCACGAACACATCCTGGTCGACTTTATAGGGGCCGACAGCGTCGGCTACCACCGTTGGAACCGGGACAGCGTGATTGCCCGAGCGCTGCCCTTTCTGGTAGATGCCAAAGAAAGAGGCGTCGACACCTTTATTGATTGCACTCCAGCTTATCTGGGACGGGATCCCTGGCTGCTGAAAGAGCTCAGCGAACTGTCTGGATTGACGATCCTGACCAACACCGGTTACTATGGAGCGGTTGACAGTAAATACCTGCCTGATCATGCATTCACAGAAACGGCAGAGCAGCTGGCAGCAAGGTGGATTGACGAATACAAGAATGGCATTGAAGGATCCGGCGTCAAACCGGGCTTTATTAAAATCAGTGTCAATAGCAGCGTGCCGCTTTCCACCGTGGATCAAAAGCTTGTTCGTGCAGCTGCCATCACGCACCTGGCCACGGGAATGACCATTGCTTCCCATACTGGCCCGGCACTGCCTGCCCTGGAAGAAATTGCCCTGCTAGAGGCCGAAGGTGTTGATCCGTCTGCTTTCATTTGGGTACATGCCCAAACCGAAAACGATCTTTCTTATTACAAAAAAGCTTATGACCTGGGCGCCTGGATAAGTCTTGACGGGGTAGTTTGGGGTGTGGAAGAGCACTTGAAGCGACTAATCCATTGCAAGAAAAACGGCCTTTTAGACAAAGTATTGATTTCCCACGACGCTGGCTGGTACAGCCCCGGCGAATTAAATGGAGGCGACTTCAGGGGGTTCACAGCCATTTTTGATGAGCTCATTCCTCTTTTGAAGCAAAACGATTTTTCGGAAAAAGACATAGACCAACTGCTGCGGGTCAACCCGGCACGGGCCTTTGCTATCAATGTAAAAGCAGCCAACTAGCTCTTTGGCCTGCGTACATTGTCGCAAACTATGGCAGTAGCTACAGCTACGTTGAGCGACTCGGCACCACCGTGCCCCGGGATCGTAATAGGGTGGCTCACCAGCGGTAGCAAAGCAGTGGAAATACCATTTGACTCATTGCCCATCACAATAAGCCCGCCTTGATCGAACCTTTCACTGTAGATATTCTTCCCATTCAAAAGAGCACCATACACAGGCCCGTCATACGCCTTCAACAGCGCATACAGTTCCGTATAAAATACCTTCACCCTCGTCAGCGAGCCCATGCATGCCTGCACCACCTTCCCTGCGAACAGGTCAGTTGTTTCCGGAGAGCAATACACCTTGCCGATGCCATACCAGTCGGCTATCCTGATGATGGTACCAAGGTTACCAGGATCCCTCACATCGTCCAAAACAAGAGCAAATTCCGAGACAGCGGGTGTTTCAAACTGATAAGCAGGCATTTGAACAACTGCCAATGCAGCATTGTTGGACTGTAAACCACTGGCCATTTCCAGCTCCCGCTCCGAAACTATTTCGACCGGAATAGGTGCCAGTTTTAAAATAAATTCGTTTTCTGCGTAAAAGGAAGAGGTTACATACAGTTCTATGAGCGTGAAATTTGATTGCAGAACTTCGAGCACACTTTTGCCACCTTCTACCACAAAAAGCCCCTCTTGCTTTCTGAATTTTTTTAATTGCAGCGATTTAATGAATTTTGCCCTGTTTTTCGAAATCATTCCCGTGACGGCTTCAATCCGCAAATTAGTATTAATAACCATTATTGCTGCTGCTTTTTCGGGCACTTTATCTGGCTGCCTGGGAGTGAGATACCTGAAGGAGGATGAGAAACTACTCTACAAAGAATCGGTAGAAAACGCCAAGGGCCTGAATATAGATGAACTCGAAGCTCAATTCCAGCAAAAACCCAACCGGCGCACACCTATTTTTCCCTGGTCACTTTATGTGAATGTTTATTACTGGGGACAACACAGGTTCGATTCAGCGAAGTACCAAAGCAAGAAAGAAAGTGCAATTGCCAGGTATGACGCCAAGATTACCAAAGCTTTAGACAAAGGAAAACAGAAGAAAGCAGAGCTTCTTAAATCAAGAAAAATCAAGAAGGTCGCTAAAATTGACAAAACCCTGAAAGAAGGTAATTTATTCATGCGGTGGGGTGAAGAGGTCGCTGTTTTCAAGCCTGAATTGAGAGAGCAAACAGAGCAGCAGCTTGTCTCCTACCTTCAGTCAGAAGGGTATTTCAATGCCAGTGTTAGTTCATCACTAAAAGAGAAGGGAAAACTCGTTTCGGTGACCTATGAGCTCGACAGAAACAAACCCTATGTGATTGACTCGATATTTTACGGTATACCCGACCATGAGATCAAGGACATTGTACTTAACTCAGAGAATAAATCACTGTTAGTGAAGGGCGATAGATATCGCCAAAAGGAGCTGGCGAGTGAACGGGAAAGAGTCTATGAATCTCTTGTGAACAAGGGGTACTACAGATTCAATAAGCAATTAATTTCTTTTCAGGTAGACACATCAAGCCTGGGCGACAAAAAGGTTCTCATTGAAATTGGAGTAAAATCACTGGTAAAGGAAAATGATCATAAAAGATTTGTCATCGACTCGGTAAACTTCATTACTGATGCCAATATCAATATCCCTGGCGAGAAGCGAAGTAACCGGATGTATCATGGTGTTAACTATAGCTTCTATGAGGAACGGTACAACAAAAAAATACTTGACTGGAGGGTGTTCATCTATCCAGATAGTATGTATAGCAGGGCCAACACGTTCGAGACACAAAAGCAATTGGCTAACCTTGACATCTTCAAGTTTGTCAACATCAACTACGACACAGTAGGCACTCACTTTATCGCTAATATCTATACCAGCCCTCTTCAGAAATTCCAAACCTCAACAGAGTTTGGCGTCAATGTAAGTCAGGGACTTCCCGGCCCGTTTCTCAACGCCAACATAAAGGACAGGAATGTATTCAAAGGGCTGGAAATACTTGAACTATCCGGCCGGTTTGGCATCGAAGGCGTCGCTTCGCCCACTAACGTCAAGGACGTCTATTCCAGCAAAGAGTATGGAGGAAATCTTGCGTTAACCTTTCCACAGTTTATCACTCCGGCCTCCTGGAGCCGGCGCCGAGACCAGGGTCGACTCAACCCAAGGACACGGTGGCTGGTAGGTACAACCGTTACCGACAGGCGTGAATACAAACGAACCAACTTCAACTCGACCTGGGCATATATCTGGCAAAAGGACAATAAGCACCTTTTCAACCTAACACTTGCCGACGTCAGCTTTATCGACTCTGAATTGAGAAACGAAGCCTTCCGAGACCTGCTGGAAGACTATGCAAGCAGAGGTAATCTACTGATCAACTCGTTCAATCCATCTTATGTTGGCAGTACAAGTTTCTCACTGGCTGTCAACAACAACAGCTATGGCATTACTAAAGGCAACGCCAGCTTTTTCAGGGTTTTTGTCGAGACCAGCGGAAACACTCTCTGGTTTTTCAATGAGGACAATCTGATGAACGACCGGCTGGAGTACTACCAATTTTCCAAAGCTAATTTCGACTTCCGGAAGGTCACCAACCTTTCCTCGAAGCATGATCTCGCCTACCGCTTTAACGTTGGGGTGGCAGTGCCTTACGGGATAAACACAGTGCTTCCCTATGAAAAGTACTTCTTTGCCGGTGGCAGCAATGGCATCAGAGCCTGGCGCCCCCGGCGGCTTGGCCCGGGCTCTTACACGCCACCACTCAACGATAATCCAGAAAATGACGGACTTTACGACTACAGCTTCGAACAACCTGGTGAAATACTGTTTGAAACGAGTCTAGAATATCGCAGAAGGCTTTTCAGTTTTGTATCGTGGGCGTTTTTCATTGATGCAGGTAACGTATGGACGCTCAGAGATGACGCCACCAGACCCGGAAGCCAGTTCAAAGTTGAGTCATTCGCCAAAGAAATCGCAGTTGGCTCAGGCTTCGGCCTGAGGTTTGATTTTTCGTTCCTTATCCTCAGGCTCGATGCGGGAGCCAAGATACATGATCCTGCGAGGCCTCCCGGACAAAGATGGGTGTTCGATAAGCTGCTGACCAACTTCCCATTTGGCGAAAAAGAACAGACTATTCTGAATATTGGAATCGGGTACCCGTTCTAGTTTTGTGGTTCTCCTATATTTGCCATTGAATTGATATCGTTGAAGCTATGCCTGGAAAAGAAGAAATTACAAATTGGTTTAAGGGCTTACAGGATAATATCTGCCTGTCGCTGGAAGCAGCCGACGGCACTGGTTCCTTTGAAGAGGATGCCTGGGACAGGCCTGGCGGCGGCGGCGGCAGGTCACGGGTGATAAGAAATGGGAAAGTAATTGAAAAAGGAGGCGTTAACTTTTCAGCGGTATGGGGCCCAACACCCGAAAAAGTCCTTCAGTCCTTTGGCCTCGACCAGGCAGATTTCTATGCTACAGGCGTGTCCATCGTTCTCCACCCCTCCAATCCCTTTGTGCCCATCATTCACATGAACGTTAGGTACTTTGAAATGAGCAACGGCGTATGCTGGTTTGGCGGCGGCATCGACCTCACCCCACACTATATAAACCCCAACGACGCCGTCTATTTCCACCTGGCGCTCAAAAACACCTGTGACAGGCACAACCCGACTTATTACCCAAAGTTCAAGGAATGGGCCGACAACTATTTCTATGTGCAGCACCGCCACGAGACCCGTGGCATCGGTGGGATATTCTTCGACCATTTGAAAGCGGAGCATGGAATTTCGATGGAAGACCGATGGAAATTTGTGCAAGACGTGGGTAACACCTTTGCACCTACCTACACGCACTTTATGGCCAGCAATAGCTCGCAGCCTTATGGTGAGCGGGAGAAAAACTGGCAGATGCTGCGAAGAGGCCGCTATGTGGAGTTTAATCTCGTGCTCGACAGGGGTACAAAATTTGGATTAGAAACAGATGGACGTATTGAGTCGATTCTGATGAGCCTGCCGCCATTGGCTGGCTGGGAGTACAACCACCAGCCTGAAGCAGGTACGCCCGAACATGACACTCTTTTGTCCCTTAAGAAAGGGGTTAACTGGTTGGTCTTATGAACTGGCTAATTGAATTAGATCAACAATTTTTTCTGTGGCTCAATGCACACCACGCCATTTGGCTCGACGGCCCCATGCTGCTGATAACAGGAAGGAATACCTGGATTCCGCTTTACCTCGTTCTCATTATCCGGCTGATCTACAAGCAAAAAAAGGAAGCGATCTGGTCAATACTTGCCATCGTACTTACCATTGCAATTGCAGATCAACTCACGTCTGGTTTAATGAAGCCATTTTTTGAAAGGCTGAGACCATGTCATGACCCAGGCATTTCCTCGCTGGTACACCTTGTCGGCGGATGCGGCGGCAAATTTGGTTTTGCCTCCTCACATGCAGCCAACACTTTTGCGTTGGCCGCATTCATCAGTTTGTTGCACAAAGGCAAATCCTACTGGCACTTTGTGTGGTTCGCCTGGGCTGCCTTAGTAACCTATAGCCGGATTTATGTTGGTGTACACTATCCCGGCGATTTACTTGTGGGAGCCCTTGTGGGTATTGCCGCAGCCTATACCATTTATCTGGTTGGAAGAAAAACAGGTAGATTAAAGCATGTTTAGCTTCTTGATAAATTTCTCCTTGTAAGAAGCTCCGACCGGCACACTCTTATCGCCAATCATGATATTCGATTCCTCCAGATGGTCGACATTGTCGATATTAATAATGTACGACCTGTGCACCCTGGCAAAGGAAGTGGTCGGGAGTCGCTTTTCTATCCCCTTCATTGTGTAGTGAACAATGTACTTTCCTTTTTTTGTATTGAAGATCACGTAATCAGCCAGTGCTTCAACAAACAGCAGGTCGCTTAGCTGAATCCTCACAAGCCTGCCATCGCACTTCACAAAAACGTGGGTCTGCTTTTCTACAAATCTGCGAAGTGTCTCAATATTCTCTTTGCCTTTGGTAGCAGCCTTCAAAAAACGTGGGTACTCAAAAGGCTTTACCAGATAGTCGACCACGCTATTCTCAAACGCCTGCACCGCATACTGCTCTTCGGAAGTGATGAACACAATCTGATAAGATTTGTCCAGCGACTCCATTAACTCGAGCCCTGACATTTCTGGCATTTGGATATCCAGAAACAGCAAATCGACGTCAGCATCCTCCTTTACCAGTATGTTTTTGGCTTCAATGGGATTGGCAAGCTCATAGCTCAACGTTAGAAATTCCGTTTTTTCAATATAGTGCTTAACCAGCTTTCTCGCCAGCGGGTCATCATCCACTACCATGCATTTAACTTCCATAGTAAATTCTTAAGGTTGAAGGTTCAGGTCGATTAGTATCCTTTTAATATTCTTTGAATATATTTCCCCAAAATATCAAATTCAAGATTAACATTAGTACCCTTGCTGATATTTTTGAAATTTGTATGCTCAAAAGTATAGGGAATAATGGCCACCCTAAACTCCCCTTTTCTTGAGTTAAAACAAGTCAGGCTTACACCATTGACACAAATGGAGCCTTTTTCGACAGTGACATTGCCCAATGCGTCATCATACTTAAAGTCGAACAGCCAACTGCCGTCTTCTTCCGTTCTGCTTATACAAACGCCAACCTGATCAACATGCCCTTGTACGATATGGCCATCGAACCGACCATTGGCCAGCATGCATCTTTCCAGGTTAACAAGGTCGCCTTCTCCCAGCAGCCCCAGCGAAGTCTTCTCCATGGTTTCGTGGATAGCCGTAACCTGATGCGCTCCACCGTCTACGCCAACCACCGTCAGGCAAACACCGTTGTGAGACACACTCTGATCTATCTTTAGCTCGGCGCTAATCGCACTTTCGATTGTGAAAGTATAGTTGGTTCCTGACTTTTCTATTTTCTCTACTTTCCCTGTAGTTTCAACAATCCCTGTAAACATCTCAATTATTAATTATCCAGCGAATTTAATTGGCAAAAGCTCCCCACGGTAGCCTTTTCCAATATCTTTCAAAAGTAATGAACAAAACCTATCTCCTTCTGTGACCCGTACTGTCAATTCAACTAAATTGCCGTCAGAATGGAAGACAGCTACAGGCACAAAGGGCTAAGAAGAGGACTTGTAAATACGTTAATTGAAAAAGGGATCAAGAGCAAAATGGTGCTCGATGCCATTGGCAAAGTACCTCGTCACTTTTTCTTCGACAATGCCTTTGTAGAACACGCCTATCAGGACAAGGCCTTTCCCATTGGGGAAGATCAAACCATTTCTCAGCCCTACACTGTGGCGTTTCAAACACAGCTAACGGGCGCAGGGCCAGGAAGTAAAGTTCTGGAAATTGGCACCGGGTCTGGCTATCAGTGCTGTATTTTACTGGAGCTTGGCGCTGAGGTCTACACCATTGAGTACAACAAAGTGCTTTATGAAAGAACTCGTAAATTTCTACCCGCAATGGGGTATAAAGCCCATTTCTTCCAGGGTGATGGGTCGAAGGGCATGCCTAACTTTGCTCCGTTCGACGCTATTTTGGTTACTGCGGGAGCGCCCACAATTCCAACTGCACTTGTTGAGCAGCTAAAGCCGGGAGGCAGGCTGGTAATACCGGTGGGTGATGACAAAAGCCAAAAAATGATTCGGATAACCAAAAAAGAAGGCAACAAACTGGTGAAAGAAACTTTCGATAATTTTAGCTTTGTGCCATTACTGGGCGAGCATGGCTGGGGCAAAAAATAAGGAGATGGCAAAAAAAGCAAAGAGTGCAAAAGAATCGGAAGTAGTCATGACAGAGCTGGTGTTGCCCAACGACACCAACACGCTCAACAACCTCATGGGAGGTCGGCTGATGCACTGGATGGACATCGTAAGCGCCATTGCAGCGCAAAAGCATTCAAACCGCATCGTGGTAACAGCCTCCGTTGACAACGTTTCTTTTGGCAAGCCCATACGGCTGGGAAATGTGGTAACACTCAAGGCCCGGGTAACACGTGCATTCAGTTCCTCTATGGAAGTATATATTCAGGTGACAGCCGAAGACATTCCTGGCAATAAAAAAATCGACAGCAACACCGCCTTTTTCACTTTCGTGGCTGTAGACCAAACCGGCCGACCCATTGATGTGCCGGAATTAACTCCTGAAACGGAATTTGAAAAAGAGCTCTACGAAGGGGCGCTTCGCCGCCGTCAGCTAAGGCTGGTGCTGGCAAAAAGAATGAAGCCTGAGGATGCCGTAGAGTTGAAGTCTATTTTTAAGTTAAAACCTGAAGACCTAAGCTAAATCACTATGGGCGCTGATCTCCATCCGACTTCGTTGAAAGCTTTGTTTACTGAAGAGCTTTACCTGATTGGTGAAAAGCAAAGTGCTCAGGCACCAGCAGAAAAGCCGGCCCCTGTTGAAGCTACAAAACCGGAGGAGACAAAAACTCCAATGGCTGAACCAGCCGCCCCCAAACAAAACACGCTAATCATTCTCAAACAACCTTTTCAGGCACTCGAAACGTCGCAGAAAGAGCTACTGACCAAAATCACAGGGGCAGTTAGCATAGACCTGAGCAGTGCTGTGCTCATCAGCGAATCGGATTACAAAGCCAATCCAGCACAAACAGTTTCCTTCAGCAAGGTACTCTCGTTCGGCGTGGAGTTACCAGTCTCCACCTCAAAATACTCAGTCATCAAAAGGGATGGACAGCAGTACCTGGCCTCCGACAGCCTGGCTGCCCTCGAACAAGCCATTGCGCTAAAAGGAAAGCTTTGGAAAGCCATGCAGGAGATGTTCCTCGGCTAGCAATCGGCTCGAAATCCTTTCGTTTTTAATTTCTGATATTGTATTTTGGTGACGGTTTTTTTATGCTTTTTCCAGCCTTGGACATTTTTGTAAGCTAACCAACTCTATCTAGTATGAATAAGATTCTAAAGGTGACGATTATCGTCATCAGTGTGTTAATCCTGATAATTGCGTCAGGCTTGTCCTACCTGAAATTTGCACTTCCTGACGTGGGGCCTGCCCCCGAGATATCAGTTGAAGGTACCGAACAGCAAATTGAACGAGGCCGCTACCTCGCTAACCACGTAAGCGTTTGCATCGATTGCCACTCCACACGTGACTGGAGCAAGTTTGCCGGACCTCCTATACCTGGTACTGAAGGCAGAGGCGGTGAACTTTTTGATCAGAGCTTTGGCTTCCCGGGTCGGTTTGTTTCGAAAAATATCACGCCTTATCACCTGGAAAGCTGGACGGACGGAGAAATTTACAGAGCCATTACAACAGGCGTTAGCAAACAGGGAACAGCCTTCTTCCCCGTAATGCCCTACAAGTACTATGGCAAAATGGACACTGAGGATATTAAGTCTATTATCGCTTATGTCCGATCACTCACTCCCTTAGCATTTGATCCCGAGTCTTCCGCCGCCGATTTTCCCGTCAATTTCATCATCAATACTATGCCAGCAGCGGCCAGTCCGAAGAAAATACCAGACCCGAAAAATGTAGTCGAGTACGGCGCCTATGTGGCAAATGCCGCAGGCTGTGCCGAATGCCACACCAAGCAGGAAAACGGGCAAGTGGTGGGCGAGCTGTTTGCAGGCGGATTTGAATTCAACATGGGCAACGGCTATATGGTATCGTCCATGAATATTACCCCACACGAAACGGGCATCGGCAAATGGACAAAAGCAGCCTTTATCCAACGGTTCAAGCTTTACACCGACTCCACCTACGTCCTACCTGATGTGGACATGGCAAAAGGTGAATTCCAAACTGTGATGCCATGGACCATGTACGCTGGCATGACCGAACAGGACTTGGGAGCCATTTACGAATATTTGCAAACAATTGATCCCGTACCGAACACAGTGGAACGCTGGAAAAAGCTATAAACCAGCCATTTGTTAACCTCTTAAAATCAGACACTTACACTTACGAATGAAACAAAATAGTTTTAAAAACGCTATAACTAGTTGTAACCAGTTATAAATTTTAAATTAAAAACTATGAAAATTCTAAGAGGTGTATTGATGTCAGCTATGCTGTCGATGTTGTTATTTAGTTGTACCCAGGACTCAAAAAAAGGGGCTGAGGACATGAAAGAGAATGCAACAGAAGCTGTAGAAAATGCGACTGATAAGATCAAAGTTGAAAAGGCGAAGCTTACCGCCAAAATTGAAAATCAGATTGACGAGTTGGATGAGAAGCTCGAAGGTTTGAAGGACAAAATGGACGAGGAAAGCGAAACGCTCAAAGAAAAACTCAATGATCAAAAGGAGCAGCTTCAGTCCAAACTGGAAGACGTGAAAGAGGCTACCAAAGACAATTGGAATGGCATCAAAGAAGATGCAACCACAGTTGTCAACAATGTAAAAAAGGAGTTCAACGACGTGTTCAAAAAAGAAGAGAGCTAATAAATCAGAAGACTAGCACATAATCAAAATGAAGAGTGGACAAACGTCCACTCTTTCTGTTTAGGGGGTATTTCGCCCATTCCCCAATGAATTTCTCTTCCTAACAATACATTTCATTGCCTTTGGCGAAAGTTATTGATAAGTTCGAAAAACCGACAGACACGAAACCGTGCTAATATTGTTACTATTGAAACTATGAAAATTCTAAAGAATTCATTTGCTGCCATTATTGTATTTGCCACAATATTCTCTGCGTGCCAAAGCAATAAAAATGAAAGCCAAAGTGCCGAAGCCAGTGAAACGGAAGCATCGGGTGAAATGAAGCCCGCTTTTGTTGCCAATCCGCAGTTCATTGCCAAAAGAGAAGTGACTACGCTTGAAATAGGAGCAAAAGCCCCGGACTTCAACCTACCAGGTGTTGATGGAAAGTTCTACACCCTTGACGATTTCAGCGATGCCAGTGTGCTTGTGATCATTTTCACATGCAACCACTGCCCTACTGCCCAGGCCTACGAAGACCGCATCAAAGCTGTTGTGAACGATTACAAAGGCAAAAGTGTGAAGCTGATAGCCATTTCACCCAACAGCCCTATGGGACTACTCTACGAAGAACTAGGGTACACCGACCTGAACGACGACTATACGGCCATGCAACTGAGAGCCGACTATATGGACTACAATTTTCCTTACCTGTACGACGGCGACACTGAAGAAGCCTCTCTGCAATATGGCCCGGTCGCTACTCCTCACGCTTTTGTTTTCGACAGCAACAGAGCATTGACCTACAATGGTCGTCTTGACAAAGTGGAAAAACCCGGCACAACCAACTCAGAGGATTTGAGAGCCGCAATAGACGCCACCCTTGAAGGAAAACCTATAGCTGAGCCGGTAACAAAAGTCTTTGGCTGCTCCACAAAGTGGGGATGGAAAACAGACATGAGAGACCGGGTAGACAAAGACTGGAACAGCAGAGAGGTGAAGGTTGAAGACATCGATTTGGCAGGCATCAAAACTTTGCTAAAAAACGACGACTCGAAAAAACTAAGACTTATCAATGTGTGGGCTACCTGGTGCGGCCCGTGCATGCTGGAGTATCCCGAGTTCATCGCCATCCAACGTATGTACGGTGCCCGTGATTTCGAATTTGTATCCATCTCGGCTGATAAGCTGGAAAAGAGAGATAAAGTGCTCGAGTTTCTTGATAAAAAGGAATCGGGAGTACCCAACTATATATTTACGGGCGGCGACAACTATGCTATGGTTGAAGCGTTTGGTGACGGCTGGGACGGCGCATTGCCTTACACAGCACTGGTAGAGCCGGGAGGCAAGGTGGTGTACGAGCACCAGGGTGAAGTCGACTTCCTGGAACTAAAAAGAGCCATTGTAGAACATGAGATGATAGGCAGAGTGTACTAACATTCCCACATTTCCCGTCCTGAAAAATCTGATAAGTGAAGTCTGGAAACGGGCTTCACTTTTATTTTTTAAAGAAACTGGCTGAAAGCCATCCTCAAAAATCAGCCATTCTTCCTCAAATTCTCTCCTTACGTCCATTAGTGACTGCTGAGGGTTAACTCTAAGCCATCTTTGTATGTTTAATAGGCTGTTGACACTGTCTTCAGTGTAAAACTCATCGCATGGCAATTATAGAAACCAACGGAAAGAACTTAAGAATACTCCTCCATTTTGGAGTTTGGTTCATTCTGTTTTTCTTTCCCGTCTTCGTTTTTTATGGCGACACACTCGACATTAGCATTGTGGCACGCAGAACCTGGGCGCCAATGGGATTTTCCGTCATCATTTTCTATGTGAATTACTTCATCTTTATTGAAAAATTCATTTTCGATAGAAAAGGGCTTCGTTTTATTCTTTCTAATATTCTGCTGGTGGCAGTCTGCATTTTTCTGCACAGTCAAATCAGAGAAATCTTTTTTGAAAGCCACGACAAACCTCACTCTTCAAGCTTTAAAATATTCTCAGTTTACTGGGAGTCGATCACGGCCATCATCACTATTGGACTTAGCATGGCTGTGAGAATGACGCAGCGGTGGATTGAATCAGAAAACCTAAGGAGAAACTCTGAAAATGCGCAATTGCATTCAGAGCTCACCTATCTTCAGTATCAGTTGCAGCCTCACTTTTTCTTCAACTCCCTTAACAATATATACTCGCTTGTAGACAGCTCTCCTGAAAAAGCGAAGGAAACTATTCACAGCCTGGCCAAGCTGATGCGCTACATGCTTTACGAGGCCAAGGAAGGCAAAGTATCACTGGTAAAAGAGGTAGAGTTTCTGGAGAAGTTTATTGACCTGATGGAGATAAGGCTTCCGGCTAATATCAAGGTAAAAAAGACTTTTGGCAAGGTGCAGGAGGGTGCCACCATCACTCCACTTCTTTTCCTTCCACTCGTGGAAAACGCTTTCAAACACGGAGCCAGCGGATCGGCAAAAGGAACCATTGAGTTTGAGCTGGTAATGGCAAATGGCGAAGTGACATTTACAGTAGCAAACCCTAACCTACCAAAAACTATGGACGACAAAAGTGGTTCTGGCATAGGGTTGGTCAATCTTGAAAAAAGGCTGGATTTGATGTATGCTGGAAAATACAGCATTAGCCATGACATAGCGGATGACATTTATAAAACAGAGCTAAAAATTAAGCTATGAAAAAGATTCGCTGCCTGATTGTCGACGATGAGCCATTAGCACTCAACCTTATTGAGGGCTATGTGGAAAAAACGCCATTTCTTGAACTGGCTGGAAAATGCAGTAGTGCGTATGAGGCCTTGGAAAAAATAGCCGCTGAAAAAATAGATTTACTGTTTCTCGACATTCAAATGCCTGGGCTTACTGGCATGGAACTATCGAGATCACTAAAAAATGGCCCTAAAGTCGTTTTCACTACGGCATTTGAAGAGTATGCCCTTGAAGGGTTCAAAGTAGATGCCATCGACTATCTGCTTAAACCTTTTAACTACGAGGAGTTTCTGAAATCGGCAAACAAGGCCAGAGAATGGATATCAGTGACGTCAGGCGGTAGCTCGGAAACAGATCCCAATGCCCTTTTTGTCAAATCAGAATATAAACTGGTAAAAATCGACTTGCAGAAGGTGCTTTACATCGAAGGACTGAAAGACTACGCAAAAATATTCCTTCAGGATCAAACAAGGCCCGTCATGACATTGATGAGCTTGAAATCATTAGAAGAGCAGCTTCCATCTCAACAATTCATGAGAATACACCGGTCTTTTATTGTGAGACTAGACCGCATTGACCTGATAGAAAGAAACAAAGTGGTCATTGGACAAGTGGGCATCACGATTGCAGACGCATACAAAGAAACATTTCAGGCATACCTGAACAAAAAATCAGTGAAGTAATGAAACTAACATACAACATAAAGTCAAATAGGATCCTTAGCATGAAAAAGCTACTTACTATCATGTTTACAATTGGCAGCGTAGGACTTGCACTAGCCCAGTCGGCGACGGTAGAAAATACCCCTGCTCAAACTCCGGGCGAGGCCAGTTATAGAAGCACACCTTTAGCCGCAACTGATGCCGGGAATGGCGAAATTGAGGGAGTTGTGCTGGATGCTGAAACAAATCAGCCTGTAGAATTTGCCACTGTTTCACTTATTGACCCTGCAACAGACAAGCCCATCGACGGCGCTGTCTGCGACAACAAAGGTCAGTTCAAAATATCAAAAGTTGAGGCCGGTACGTACAATGTAGCTATTTCTTTCATCGGCTATGAAAGGCAGGTAATTGAAGGGATCACTGTTGAAGACAAAAAAGACAAAGTAAATCTTGGTGTCATCAAACTGGGATCTGCCACTGAGGTGCTTCAGGAAGTTTCGGTCGTGAGTCAGCGTGACATGGTCGAAGAAAAAGTCGACCGGACTATTTACAATGCCGAATTGGATGCGACCACGAGAGGCGGCAACGCTACAGACGTGCTGAGACGTGTGCCAATGCTTTCGGTAGACATGGACGGCAACGTGAGCCTTCGGGGCAATGAAAATATCAGGGTGTTGATCAACAACAAACCCTCGGCAATCATGGCGGCCAACATTGCTGACGCTTTGAAACAAATCCCCGCAGACGAAATAAAGTCGGTAGAGGTGATCACCTCCCCCTCAGCTAAATACGATGCCGAAGGAACATCAGGGATTATAAACATTATCACCAAGAAGAATAACTTGCAGGGTGCTACACTGAATGTGAATACAGGTGTAGGTCTCCGGGGATCGAACCTTGGGCTAAATGGCGCCCTACAAACCAAGAAATTGGGACTCTCGTTGGGCGGCTTCGGCAGGTCCGAGTACAATACCACAGGTAGCTTTGAAAACAGGCAAACTACAATCAGCAATGGGGTAGAAACCTTTACCACTCAAGAAGCAAGTACCACTTCCAACAGGCTATTTGGACGCTACACCTTTGGTCTTGATTATGACTTCAATGATAAAAACTATCTGACTGGTTCAGTACAGCTAGGAGCCAGAAATGGCAGGGGTACCCAGGATGATCTAACCAGCGAATCTTTTCAGGACGGTGTTTTAGTTAGGGAAACGTTAAAGGATGTTACAACAAAGGATTTATCGAACAATATTGATGTAAGCCTGGCATACACACACGTATTTAATAAGCCCCAGAAAGAACTGACCATCATGGGTATGTGGAGTATAAACGACCGAACCAATGACTTCACTAACTACAATTACGACGTAGACGATGAAACACTGTTGACCAGGCTAAAAAACCTCAACGACAGCTATGATGAAGAAACCACTTTACAAATTGACTACGCCAGCCCTATTGGTGACAAACAGCTAGTTGAATATGGTGCCAAGCAAATCATGAGAACGGCTGTCAGCGACTACACTTACCTCAGTGCCGATGGTGAAAATGGCAGCTACGTACAGCTGGAAGGGACTACACTCAACAACAACCTTGACTACAGACAGGGAATTACATCAGGGTATTTGTCCTACACTGCCACCCTGCCTAAAAACTACAGCGTGAAAGCAGGCGCCAGATACGAATACACTACTATAACCGCTTTTACCAAGACTGAAAGTGACATCGACATTCCATCTTACGGTGTTATTGTGCCAAGCGTTAACCTGTCAAAGAAACTGGAAAACGGCAACATGGTAAAACTGGGATACAACAGAAGAATCCAACGCCCATCCATCAGGTTTCTGAACCCTAACATACAAGCTTCTAATCCATTGAATATTTCAGTTGGAAACCCAGAACTAGACCCTGAATACACCAACAACTATGAGTTGGGCTACAGCTCCTACTTCAAAAGGTCTTCTATACAAACAGCCCTTTTCGTCCGCAATACCACTGGCGCCATCAGCAGCGTGCGTGATGTAAGAGGCGACACCATCAGAACCACCTACCAAAATATTGGCCAGGAAGATGCGTACGGCATCAACCTTTCTGCCAATATCAACTTTGGAAAGCTAATGCTCAATGGTGGTTCAGATGTGTACTATGCTGTACTTTCAAACAACAACCCTGACCCCATTTACAATGCCAGCAATACGGGTATTGTCATCAGCGGAAGGTTTTTTGGAAACTACGACCTGGGCAATGGATATGGTCTGCAAATGTTCAGCTTTTTCCGTCTGAGAAGAACCGAACTACAAGGCTATAGAGGTGGGTTTGGGATGTATAACCTTGGTATTAAGAAAGATTTCAATGAAAGACGTGGAAGCATTGGTCTGGGGGTTCAGAACTTCCTCAACCCAAAGCTCAAGGTTAAGAGCGAAACCATTACCCCTATTATCGTACAAAACAGCATTGATATCAGAAATAATCTCAGCTTCTCGTTGAACTTCAGCTATCGCATTGGTAAAATAACTACTGATGGCCCACAGCGCCGAAGAAAGTCCATTCAAAATGACGACTTGAAAGGTGACGGTGGCGACAGCGATGGAGGTGGTGCGGCGCCAGCAGCCCCAGCAGCTACTCAGAGAAGAGGACGAGGAAACTAAGCTACCCAGCAAAAGACAATAATTTAAGTTTGGTAGGGGTAAAGGCCGTGGCATATTTGCCCGGCTTTTTCTGTTTTATCGGCGCAATCCGCCGTGCCACTATCATTGTTTGCCGCTACTAAATCTTCAGACAACCCTGTAATTTCTTTTTGCTATCTTTTGGGTTGTAACCATACCTGCACCTCAATGTTAGCTGATAAAGCAAAACCAGGCAGCCTTATTGCCACACTCCTGTTGACTAGTCTTTTTTGGTCCTGCGAGCAAAAAGAAGAACTAACTCCACCCAACATACTATGGATAGTCAGCGAAGACAACAGCCCCTTTCTTGGTGCTTATGGCGACGATTTCGCTACTACCCCCACTCTCGATTCCCTGGCCGCCCTCAGTGTTCTCTACACCAACGCCTTTGCTACCACACCAGTGTGTGCCCCTTCCCGGTCTACACTCATCACAGGCATGTACAGTGCCTCGCTGGGCACCCTGCCTATGCGCAGCCCCTACCCCATACCAGATTACATGCGCTTCTTTCCCAATTACCTCAGGGATGCTGGCTACTACACTACCAACAACTCCAAAAAAGATTACAATACGGTTGATCAACCTGAATGTTGGGACGAATCCAGCAACAAAGCGACTTACCTGAACCGGCAGCCTGGTCAACCGTTCTTCCATGTTCAGAATATTTTCATTACTCATGAAAGTCAGATTCACGATTCAATTCCCTGGGGAGACCTGAAACACGATCCGACCAAAGTACCCATGCCTGCATACCATCCCCGCACCAAAGACATGGAGCACGACTGGGCACAGTACTACGACCGAGTGCAGCAAATGGATTCTCAAGTGGCTGGTATTTTGGCCGATTTGAGAAAAAGCGGAGAGGCAGAAAATACCATTGTCCTTTACTATTCCGACCATGGCGGAGTGCTGGGCAGAAGCAAGAGGTTTATGTACGAATCAGGGCTTCACATCCCTTTGATTATCAACTTCCCGGAGAAGTACAAGCACCTGGCACCATCAGCAGCGGGCTCTAAAAGTGATCGTTTGGTTAACTTTGTGGACTTTGGCCCAACCGTTCTAAGTCTGGCAGGCGTTACAGTGCCTGACTATATGCAGGGCAAGCCGTTTTTAGGTAGCCAGCAGGCCGAGCCGAAGCAATATGCCCATGCCTACCGGGGACGAATGGATGAGAGAATTGATCTGGTAAGAGGTGTAAGAGACAAACAGTTCAGGTACATCAGGAACTACATGCCTCACAAGCCCAATGGCCAGCACCTTTACTACCTATGGCTGGCTCGCTCTATGCCTTCCTGGGAAAAGGCTTTTAAAAATGGTGAGCTGAATGACGTGCAATCAAGGTTTTGGCTGCCAAGGCCTGCCGAAGAGCTCTACGATGTTGCGAAAGACCCGGACAATATCAACAACCTGGCAACCGACCCGGCATACACTAATACCTTGCTGGAGCTGCGCAACGAGAACCTTAGGTGGGTAAAAGAGATCAGGGATGCCAACTTCCTGCCGGAGCCAATGACAGCCGAAATATCGGAAGTGCAGCCTGTATTCGACTATGTGAGAGGCAAAGACTTCCGGATGGATTACGTGATTGAAACTGCCGACCTGGCGAGTATGCGTGATCCTTCTGCACTGCCGGAGTTGATCAAGAGACTTGATGACCCCAACGCAGCCGTAAGGTATTGGGCAGTTACCGGCACCATGATACTAGAGGACAAATCACCCGAAACAAAAGCCGTTCTGCTTAAAATGGCTAAAGATCCCTCGGCAAGTGTGCGGCTGGCTGTCGCTGAAGCCCTTTACAAATCGGGAATTAAGAAAGAAGCGCTTGATATCTGCGTCTCCGAACTGCAATCTCCCAGAGCGATTACCCGGGTGTATGCAGCCAACGTGCTTGAAGAGTTTGGAATGGATGCGCTTCCTGCAAAGCAAGCTCTCGAACAATCGCTTGCCGACAGTGTAGGGCAGGCCATCAGCGAGACACCAAAAGCTGTCAATCACATCCTGGACAGGTTAAAGTAGGCCAATGACTACTCCAGCACTTTCGAACCAGCGACTCGTATCTCTTGATGTCATGAGAGGTCTGATCATGATTTTGTTGGCAGGCGAGGCTTGTCGGGTGTGGGACTCCATCCACGAACTAAGCCCAGAGAGTTTTTTTGGAAGTTATGTCATGATCCAGTTTTTCCACCACCCCTGGAATGGCCTCCGCTTCTGGGACTTGATACAACCGGCCTTCATGACCATGGCAGGCACGGCCATGTATCTTTCCTATTTACAGAAAGAAAAGAAGGGCATTAGCTGGGAAGACAATTGGAAGCACATACTTATCAGGTGCCTCAAGTTGCTGATAGCAGGCACAGCCCTGCATTGTGTGTACAGCGGCAAACTGGTTTGGGAGCTTTGGAATGTGCTGACACAACTGTCGGTAACCACACTTATTGCTTACCTGATCATTCGGAAATCATTTGCATTCCAATTCGCAGTTTCAATTGGATTGCTGATGCTCACAGAACTTATGTATCGTTTCATTTTAATGCCCGGCTTCGACCAACCATTCGTTGATCAGCACAACTTTGGCAACTACATGGACATGGTGCTGATGGGCAAAATCAACGGCGGAGGCTGGGTCACCATCAACTTTATTCCTACCGCAGCGCACACCATCTGGGGAGTGTTAATCGGCAAATGGCTAATGGAGGACAAGCCAGCCTCGGCGAAGCTAAAATGGCTATCAATAGCTGGACTCGGCTTTTTGGTTGTCGGGTTTGCAATGGATTTAGCTGGTATCACTCCTATAATCAAGAGAATCGCCACCAGCTCTTTCACTATTGCATCGGCTGGCTGGGTAATTCTTTTGGTGGCACTTCTATTTTGGTGGGTCGATATCAGAAAAAAACAACGAGGGGTACTAATAGCCACAGTAGTGGGAATGAACTCAATATTCATATACCTGTTTTTCGAAACTGTTGGCCACCAATGGTTCAATAAGACCCTGGCGGTCTTCGCTGGCGGCTTCACCGGTTTGCTCGGCGCAGGTGAACATTGGCAAGCCTTATTTGCGGCTTTGGCGGCCTGGGTCTTCACCTGGTATCTGTGCTATTGGCTGTATCACAGGAAGATTTTCTTTAAGCTGTAGTTATGAAGGTGAAAAATTACCTCTTGCAGTTTCATATCTACCTGGGACTTTTTTGCACACCTTACCTGCTTATTTTCGCCCTGTCCTCTCTCAGTTTTAACCATGTCTCATTAAAAGAGGAGTTTACCCCGGTCAAATCCGAGCGTATAGCCATCACCCTAAATGAGGACAGCTTTGATAGCCCTCGAGCGCTAGGTGAGGCACTTCGAGACTCTCTGCACCTCATGGGCTGGTTCATTCCGTGGGAATCACATATAGATTCAGCTAGCTTTCTGGTGAATGTACGCAACCTCGGCAGGGACTTTCGACTAGCAGGCGGCTGGGGTGCCCCCGAAGTCGAGCTAACCACCAACTCCACAAGAATCATATCAAGACTCAAAGGACTTCATGGGCTACATGAAGAAGTCCCCGGAGCACCCTGGTGGATCAATGCCTGGGGGCTCTATCAGGATCTGACCGTTTACTCGCTACTGTTTTGGGCACTGAGTGGCATCTACCTTTGGTGGGTCAGCAAATCGAGGTCGAAGTCTTCGGCGTTTTGGCTCATCGGAAGTTTTACTATGTCGGTTCTACTAATGATCTATTTATGGCTCACCGGGTAAACCTCTATCAACTTATCAGGCAGATCCATATGTATGCTGCCTTCATCACTATCACGTTTCTGGTGATGTATTTTGTCACCGGCTACCTGATGAACAATCCACAATGGTTTGATCAGGAGAAGCCTGCGCCTGACATCAAGACCATTTCAATGAAAAAGCCAGACGTGAGCAATGAGGAGCTGTACAAACAACTAAAAAATAAACTGGAAATAAGCGGCCGCTTCCACAATTCCTGGACAAACAAAGGCACCACTTACTACGAATACCAAAGCATGCTGCGGCAAACGATCATTTCCTTTGACAGCACCCATACCACGGCAACGGTCAAAGTATCTGACAGAAACACTATGGGAAGCGTCACGGCTTACCATAGGCTACACAAATACGGGGGTCCTCCTGCCTATAGCTTGTATATCCTGCTGATGGATCTCGCCAGCCTGGCCCTGCTCATATTCGTACTAACTGGCGTGTACATGTGGCTGAGCTTCGTAAAATACAGGTGGCTGGGTGTGGGCTTCCTTGCTGTTGGCCTCGCCTACTCATTATGGGTTTGGTTAACCTTCATCTTTTACTAATTTCGACGGAATCCGGGGCTGCGCATCCTATTCAACTAACTTGCCCAACAATATGATCCACTTATGTCGCAAGAAAAGAAAATAGGGCTCTGGACTTCTACTTCCCTCGTTGTTGGCAACATGATAGGCTCGGGTATTTTCTTCCTGCCTGTAGCCCTGGCTGCCTACGGGGCTATCAGCCTGCTTGGCTGGGTGATTTCATCCATTGGTGCACTTTTTCTTGCTCTCGTTTTTGTCCGACTCAGTCGGCGATTCCCTAATGAAGATGGGGGGCCCTACACCTATGCCACCAAAGGCCTGGGGCATTTTGCCGGTTTTCTCTCTTCATGGGGCTACCAGATATCCACGCTGGCTACCAATGCTGCCATAGTGGTGGCCTTCGTTAGCTACCTGTCGGTGCTGATCCCCCGGCTTGCCGATAATTCCAGCTACTCCCTGGCAGTGAGCCTGGCTGTCGTATGGCTGCTCACCTGGGTAAATACCCTCGGCATAAAAGAAGCTGGCTATGTGCAGCTAACCACTACTGTATTAAAGCTAGCTCCCTTATTATTGGTAACTATTGCCGGTTTGTTTTATGTCGATTTTGGCAATTTTCGTCCTTTCAATATTAGTGAAGTAAGTAATTTCAGCGCAGTCACCGCCACCGCCACTATCACACTTTTTGCTTTCATGGGCCTGGAAGTAGCAACTATCCCCGGAAAAAGCATCCAGAACCCGGAGACCACAGTTCCAAAAGCCACCATGCTTGGCACGTTGATTACCACCGGGGTTTATATTTTGAGCTCGGTTGCCCTCATGGGAATGATCCATCCTTCCGAACTTCAACATTCCAACGCCCCGTTCGCCGATGCCGCTGGATTGATTTGGGGGGATACCGGCCGTTACCTCATCACCATTGGTGCCCTGATATCCACTTTTGGAGCGCTGAACGGATGGATTCTGCTCCAGGGACAAACCCCCTATGCTGCAGCAAAAAATGGCGATTTCCCCAGGATATTTGCCAAAGTAAATAAAAACGGCACCCCGGCGGTTGGCCTCATCATCGGAAGTGTTATTGTTTCAATATTGTTGGTAATGAACTACTCCCGAGGAATGGCCGGTGCCTTTGAGTTCCTCATCCTGTTAACAGCCACTACCGTCCTTGTGCCGTACCTTTTCTCGGCAGCGTCTTTTTTGATTGTCAACCGAAACCAGAATATTCCCCCGGCAAAACGGCTTTGGGATATTTGCTTGGGTCTGCTCGCATTTGGTTACGGAATGTGGGCGATGATCGGCGCAGGCCAGGAGAGCATTGCCTGGGGTTTTGTATCACTGCTGCTCGGCATACCGCTGTATGTTTTCGGAAAAACTAAACCAACTAGACTGACTTCGAACGAATGAAATATTTAAACGTCGCCTTAAGCATCACGGGCCTACTGCTTATTTTCGGAGTAGCTGCCAAATCGCAGCCTTTGAAGGTGAGCGACAACAAACGCTTTTTAGTAAAGGAAGACGGCTCGCCGTTCTTTTACCTGGCAGACACCGGATGGGAGCTGTTTCACAGACTTGACCGAAACGAGGTTGACTACTACCTGCGAAACAGAGCCAGCAAAGGATTTACGGCTATTCAGGCTGTAATTCTCAGTGAGATAAACGGGCTGACGGTGCCCAACGCTGAGGGAAATCTTCCACTCGTTGATTTCGATCCTTCGCAACCCAACGAAAAGTACTTTGAACTAGTGGATCATGTCGTGAAAAAAGCTGAAGAGTTCGGTTTGTATATGGCACTCCTTCCCACCTGGGGAGCCTATGCAGAGGATCAACCCCACCCTTTGTTTGATAATAAAATGATCTTCACGGAATCCAACGCACGAACCTACGGTGAGTTTTTAGGGAAAAGGTATAAAGACCAGTGGAATGTGTTATGGATACTAGGCGGCGATAGGGTTCCAACCGACAAGGAAAATATTTGGAATGCTATGGCAGAGGGATTGAAGAAAGGAGCTGGCAATGCCCACCTCATCAGCTATCACCCATCTGGCCAGCAAACCAGTTCCGAATGGTTTCACAAAACCAACTGGTTGGACTTCAACATCCTGCAGTCAGGGCACCAGCGTTTTTCTGACAATGTGTACACCAGGGTGGCAAACGACTACAACCTCACCCCGCCCAAGCCTGTACTCAATGGTGAACCGGCCTATGAAGACATCAACGAATGGTTCAATCCCGCTAACCCTCGTTACAACGATTACGAGATAAGAAAATATGCTTACTGGTCAGTCTTTGCCGGAGCCTTTGGCCACACGTATGGCAACAATAATATCTGGCAAATGTACACAGCTGACGTAAGCCCGATTATTTATGCCAACATGCCCTGGAATGAAGCGCTTGAGCAACCCGGAGCAAGCCAGATGCAGCACCTTAGAAACCTGATGGAATCACGCCCATTTTTGACCCGAATTCCAGATCAGTCGGTGATTGATCAGGAAAATTATGAATACGCCTCCGATCACATGCAAGCTACAAGAGACGGCCAACCGGGAAAGAAAGACGCTACTTACATAATGGCCTACCTACCTATGAGTCGGGATCTTTCTATCAAAACGGATGTAATCGACGGAAGAAACTTGTTCGTATGGTGGTACAGCCCCGTTAACGGAGAAGCGATACCCTATGGAAAAGTAAAAAACACAGGCGTGTTCAGGATATCTACCTGGAACGTTTTCGTCAAAGAGAATCAACCTGGGCCTGACTGGGTCATTGTGATTGATGATGCCGACAAAAAATACCCAGCGCCTGGCAAAAAATAAATGATATGAGCAAAAGTAGCCATTCAGAATTCGGAAGACTTACAAAGTTGGTTATCAAACCTACCGTGCATGCATTTGTCAGCGAGGAGAAAATGCACCAGGAATGGCAGGCATTAAACTATCTGCAAAAGCCGGACTTCGTTCTTGCAAACGAAGAATATGAGAAGTTTGAAAGAGTGCTGAAAGCCACCGGTACCGAACTCCTTCACCTGCCTATAGGCGAGGGGCTGTCTATCGATTCGCTTTACTGCCGGGATGCGTCTATAGCCACCGACTTTGGTATGATCATTTGCCGTATGGGCAAACAAGCCCGTGCCGGAGAGCCTGAAGCACAAAAGAAATTCTTTGCAGACAATGACATAACCATTCTAGGGGAAATTGAGGCTCCAGGCACACTAGAGGGCGGAGACGTGGCCTGGCTCGACAACAAAACCATGGCAGTTGGACACACCTATCGAACCAATCTGGAGGGCATTTCCCAGTTAAAAGCCATGCTTGAACCGAAAGGTGTTGAGGTGGTAGTAGCCGAATTACCACATTACAGGGGCCCATCCGACGTTTTTCACCTGATGTCGATATTGAGCCCGGTTGATAAGAACCTGGCGGTCGTGTATTCGCCATTGATGCCAATTGCCTTTCGAAATCTGCTTTTGGAAAGGGGCTTTCAGCTAGTGGAAGTGCCGGAAGAAGAGTTTGATTCCATGGGTTGCAATGTGCTGGCGCTGACTCCCCGTCAATGCCTGATGGTGGAGGGAAATCCAATAACAGAAAAAAGGCTCAGAGATGTTGACTGCGAAGTAATTACCTACAAAGGTCAGGAAATCAGCGTAAAGGGTGGTGGTGGACCCACTTGTTTGACAAGGCCTATTTCCAGAGGACTTTAGCAAGTGCATGCTATCCTGTCATTAGCCACGCACAATCCTTTGGTCAAGGCTTAGTGGAAGAATCCTTGTTTCAATCATGTCAAAGTCTCTTGACATTGGATTGATTATAAAGTTTAAAGAACTTTTGTCCACAACCGATGGCACGCCGAAACACAATAAACCACTAGCTAAAAGTTGGCTACCAAACTCCTCTGAAACATTCCCGTGAGGTATTGCATCCCATCCTTCGGGCAAATCGCCAGCTGAATACTTTTTAACCATCGCATCAGGGCAATCAAGCTCCATCACCGAGTATAAGACATAGCGTTCCGAGGAAAAGAGCTCAGTATCTACCGTGAGCCTTTCCAGCAAAGCAGATGAAACAGAGCTGCTACCATATAGCGCTGGAAAGCCCTGTCGATTCCACCGTCCACCGTAAATCTTGGCACCCTGCCCTGACAAATCACAAAATTCAGTCCTGGCAATTCTATAAATTGTCATATAGCAATGCCGTGCTGAACTCGCATTATCTCATTTTTGAGCAGATCAACTCCTTCTGATACATCTATGAGGTCAATAGGCTTTATATTTCCCAGGCTAAAAAGTGGCCTTTCCATCCATCGCCGGAAGCCCTCCTGGCCAAAATAAGAAATGCCACTGGCGTAAAGAGTAGCCAGTTCATACATTTTTTCAGATTGCACTATATCGAAAACATCCTTTCTTTGAAGTGTTTTTGAAGAGACCGACAAAGCCCTGGCCATATTTTCGTAATCGAGACCTGTCACTTGCTTCAGCCTGTCAAAAGAACCTTTGCTCAATCCCTTCCTGAAGGTAGCAACTCTCTGAAGTGGCTCCATAAGTTGATCATTAGCTAAGCCCAGAATAGCTCCGGGAGAAAATTTACCCGGCAGGGCATAGTATGCGATAGCAGCTTCACGCACTTCCATTGGCTTGTCATCTTTGAGCTCGTATCCTGGCTTTTTCATATTCGGGTAATTTGTCCACTAATATAACGTATTTTGTCCTAAAGTTGTTCATTTCTCTACCTTTAATTACAACAGCCTCTCAACCCAGCTTCAATAATCTCTTTAATGATCCCTTCATTATTTCATAATGCCCCGTTTGTAATAAAACCGTTATGAAGAAGCAATTTTGATTATATTAAGGACTGAATTAAATGTGATATCTCTAATTATACTCAAATGCCCCACAAAAAAATAACACCCCCAGCTTCAGGAAGCACTTCTAGAAGAACGTTTATGAAAAATGCGGCTATCGCAGGTGCTGCGTTCACCATAGTACCACGATACGTAATAGGCGGCAAAGGATACCTTGCCCCAAGTGACAAACTGCTCGTAGCAGGCATCGGTGCCGGCGGCAAAGGCACAAGCGACATCGCCAATTTTGCAAAAAGTGGCAAGGCCGAAATCGCCTTCCTTTGTGACGTAGATGACAGGAGAGCGGAGACTTCACGAAAGAACTTCCCCAAAGCAAAATACTATAAAGACTACAGAGAGATGCTCGACAAGGAAGGCAAGAACTTCGATGCAGTGTCGGTATCAACTCCTGACCACCAGCACGCAGTTCAGGCGCTTGCAGCCATGCAAATGGGCAAGCACGTGTACGTGCAAAAGCCATTGACCCATGATATTTATGAAGCCAGAATGCTTACCCAGGCGGCAGAAAAATACAAAGTGGTGACACAAATGGGAAACCAGGGCGCCTCTGGTGATGGCGTACGTCAAATGAGAGAATGGTATGATGCAGGCATTATTGGTGATGTAACTGAAGTATTTTGCTGGACAAACCGTCCGGTGTGGCCGCAAGGCATTCCATGGCCAACGCAAAGCGCTCCGATACCAAAAGAACTCGACTGGGAATTATGGCTCGGCACTGCACCGAAAAAAGATTACGTAGATAAACTGGTGCCCTTCAACTGGCGTGGCTGGTGGGACTACGGCACTGGTGCCCTTGGCGACATGGCTTGCCATATTATTGAACCTCCTTTCCGCACGCTTGGGCTTGGTTATCCAAGCTCTGTAGAGTGCAGTGTGGGTAGCGTATATGTAGACGAGTTTAAGAGAGGCTACTTCCCCGATAGCTGTCCTCCTTCCTCTCACGTCATCATGAATTTCCCCGGCCCAGGAGGAAAACCAGACGTTAAGTTCCATTGGATGGATGGCGGCATCCAGCCTGAAAGACCTGAAGAGCTTGGCCCTAATGAGATGATGGGGGATGGCGGCAACGGAGTCATCATGGTCGGCAGCAAAGGCAAAATGATGTGCAGCACCTATGGCAGAGACCCTAAGTTGCTTCCAACTTCAAGAACGAACGAGGTAAAAGTGCCGCAAACACTTGCCAGAGTCCCTGGTGGATCCGACACAGGCCACTACTTCCAGTGGGTGGAGGCTTGTATCGCAGGGTATGGCAAAATGGAAGTGAGCTCACCGTTTGATATTGCAGGCCCTATGACAGAGAGTATCCTGATGGGTAACCTGGCCATAAGAAGCTACGATATTCAGAAGAAGAGACCAGGTGGCAGAGACGACCAGTTCGATTACCCGGGCCGCTTCATCAAACTCATGTGGGATGGCCCTAACATGAAAATCACCAACTTCGATGATGCCAACCAGTTTGTTCGCAGAGACTACCGTGATGGCTGGAAAATGCAGGGATTGTAACCTACTCTAAATCATATATTGACGAAGTCACTGTCGCAAGGCAGTGACTTTTTTTAATCAACAATTCAGCTCATTTTTGAAGAAAAAAAGGCTACGAGAAAGCTCTGATTTGCTAAATTTGACAATCCCCTAATGAAAAATACGTTTGCTATGAAAAACCTTACACATTTAGTTATATGCGTCCTCCTTACTCCAGCAGGTATTTTCGCTCAAACTACCAGGGAGGTAACCGACAATCAGTTGATAAAACTTTACGCTGGCCTGCGGGTTGCCGACGTTTCCGATGGCATGGACATGTTGGGCATGCCAGATGTAGGACTGATGGACCCAAAAATAGCCCCTCTTTGGAAAGACATTGAAGGGTTCAAACACCAATTCGTTGGCATCGCCTTTACGGTAAGGTATGTTCCTACTACAAGACGTCCGCATCCTGGCAATGTGAGCCGTGACGACTATAAACATTGGAGAGATATGTGGTATACCAACGTGTCGGCAGAGCCATTTATAAAAGACATAAAAGAAGGCCATGTGATAGTGATAGATAATGCCAATGATGGTGATACCGGATCGACCGGATCGAACAACAGCATGATTTGGAAATCGAAAGGCGCAATCGGCATTGTTTCGGCAGGCGGTGTCAGAGATACGGACGAAGTGATAAAACAAGGCATCCCTGTTTACATGAACTACGAAAAGAGAGGACGAGGTATCCGCCCGGGACGGAATGAGCTTGACTCTTATAACGAGCCAGTCGTTGTTGGCGGTGTTTACATCAGGCCGGGTGATGTGATTGTAGCTGATGGAGATGGTGTAATAGTCGTTCCAAGGGATATCGCTATTGACGTAGCTGATGCGGCCAGAGAAGAATTGCTGATCGATAAAGAACAAAGGAGAAAACTCTACAAAGAACTTGGCATCCCTTACGATTTCACCGTGGAAAATAAATAGTAACAACATTTATTAACCCGTAGTGAGGAAGAGTTGTTCATTTGATAAGCCTTCGGCGATTGGGCAATATTCTGTAATATTATCCAATAATAGATTGTAGCTATGAAATCATTCTCGCCCATCGTGTTCCTCATGTTACTTTTTGTTGCTACCTCACTACAAGGCCAGGTTTCCAAAACAGAGACACGCCTTACAAAATACATCGACCAACACAACAACGAGGCCCTTCAGCTACTTGAGGAAATCATTAACATCAACAGCGGTACGATGAATTTCGATGGTGTGAAAGCCGTTGCCGACGTACTCATGCCCAAGTTCAAAGCCCTTGGCATGGAAGTAGAATGGAAAGACGGAAGTGCCTGGAACAGGGCAGGTCATCTGGTAGCCAAAACTACGGCAGGAAAAGGAAAGAAAATTCTACTCATCGGCCACCTCGATACAGTATTTGAGCTGGAAAGCCCATTTCAAAAATACAAAGTACTGAATGACACAACAGCCAGTGGGCCCGGCATTGCTGACATGAAGGGTGGCGACATTATCATTCTTCAGGCATTGTCAGCACTTAATAATGCAGGCCTGCTAAAAGACATGAGCATTACTGTGGTGATGACTGGCGACGAGGAACTGAGTGGTGACCCGCTTTCCCTTTCGAAACAGGAACTGGTAGAAGCAGCCAAATGGGCTGACATCGCTCTTGGTTTTGAAAATGGGGACGGCAATCCAGGCACAGCGAATGTTGCCCGCAGAAGCTCATCAGGTTGGACGCTAAAAGTAACAGGCAATGCCGCCCATTCTTCTCAGGTGTTCAAACCTGAGGTAGGTGCTGGTGCTATTTACGAAGCCGCCAGAATCCTGACAGAGTTTTACGCAGCGCTAAGCACAGAAGAGTACCTCACTTTCAATCCGGGAATGATTCTTGGCGGCACCAACGTCGCCTACGAGGAATCTATAGACGGAGGAAGAGCTACCGGCAAAAGCAACGTGGTAGCCAAGGATGCCGTGGTAACAGGTGATATTCGCACCATTTCACCTGAGCAACTTCAGCGCACTCAAAAAACCATGACAGAGGTTGTGGCGAAACACCTGCCCAAGACCAATGCTACCATCAGTTTTGATGAAGGCTACCCACCCTTTGCCCCTACCGAAGGCAACTATGAGTTATTGAAACAACTCAGCAAAGTAAGCACCGATCTGGGTTTTATGGCTGTAGAGCCCGTAAACCCAAGCAATGCTGGTGCGGCCGACATTTCATTTACCTCTGACTACATCGAAATGGGGTTAGATGGACTGGGAATGGGTGGTAAAAACGACCATACTGTGAATGAAACAGGGAATTTAAAGACATTGCCGATGCAGACGAAAAGAGCTGCGATCCTGCTCTACAGGTTAACCAGATAACCCGTTGATGATGGTTTAGCATCCATTCTGTCTTGGTCGGGACTTTTAATGAATAGTATTTTTTGAAACTTATCGGCCATTTACCAAGTTATCAACATCATGAGAAATACTCTTGCCAAATCATCACTACTTATAGCCGTATTAGGCTTCTATTCCTGCGATGCCCAAAAATCAAAAAATGACGGTGGCGTACGTCAGGTTGACCTTAAGGCTCCTGCCGGAAAAGCCATCGCTGCTTTTGCAGAAGGCTGCTTCTGGTGTTCAGAACATATCTTTGAGGCAGTAGTGGGTGTCGACTCGGCAGTGTCGGGCTACGCAGGTGGGCACACCAAAAACCCCACCTACGAACTTGTGAATACTGAAACGACGGGTCATGCTGAAACAGTGTTGGTCTACTACGACCCTTCCAGGATTAATTACGAAGAGCTGACCAAAGTATTCTTTACGTCGCAGGATCCAACTACCAAGGACCGTCAGGGACCGGACGTCGGCAATTCTTACCGCTCCATCTTGTTCTATATGACACCGGAGGAGAAAGCCATAGCAGAAAAATCGCTAAAGGCCTTCGATAGCTCAGGCATGTTCAGCAAGCCCATTGTGTCTGAAATAATGGAACTGAAAGCTTTCTACAGAGCAGAGGAATATCACCAGGATTATATCGAGCACAACCCGGGCAGTGGTTATGTGCGGGGAGTTTCCATTCCCAGGTACGAGAAGTTTAAACGCACTTATAAAGGGAAGTTAAAATAGCCCCTGGGCAGCCAAACACAAAACGAAAAAAGCCCGGGTTCGAATAACCCGGGCTCCTTTCAGACAACTTGGAACTGTTAAACGAAAATGATCTGCGTGCCCTCTTCGTCAGCCCGATTGTAAAAATCGCCGACAGTTAGCACCTCATCCAAATCATCCCAAAGGTCTTTTTTCTCCAGGTGGAACATTTCCATGGCCAATTTACAGGCAAAAACTTTGCCACCAGACGCCTTATAGATTTCGAGAAATTCGCTAACCGGAGGAATATCCAGCTTGTCCATTTCTTTACGCATCATTGTACTGGCCAGTGTCTCCATACCAGGCAGCCCACCTATCATGGTAGGTATGTGCAACCCGGGGTTGCCCACGGTGGCCACATGCAAATGATCCATCTTATCTTTTTGCAACATTTCCAGCCCAAAGAATGTGCAGAAAATCTCTGACTCGATACCTTCCATCCTTGCGCCGTTGGCCAGGATAAGGGCAGCATACACAGAGTCGATAGTTGCCTTAGAATTGATGATCATTATCTTCCTCAGCTTCTTTTCCTTTTTTGTCGGGGCTTTTGCGGGTGCTTCTACAGTTTCCATGGTTCAAATTTTTAAGTGACTAAATACAACTTGCTGGCTTGGGAATACCTGCTATGCGAGAGGCCTTCTTGAGTGGGCCTTCTGGAAACAGAGCATAGAACTCTTTGATATCTACCACTCCTGATTTACCGACCCTGCGGATAGACAACGCCGTGCCACTCTCTTGTTCCTTCCTCAAATAATTGAGTACTTCAAAATGACGGTCAGTCAGTTCAATGCCCTCTTCAAGAGCAATACCACGTGCTATTTCCTTGTCCCACTGGTTCATATCTAACAAGTAACCTTGTTCATTCACTTCTACGGGACGGTTTGCAATTACAGCTTCCATAGTCATTTTTGGTTTTATGATGATTATACAGTTTCTAATTTTTCTTCTTCCAGCTCTTTTCCTGCTTTTTGCATCTGAGCCGTAATGAAAGGGATACTATACCCTTTCATCAACATGTTCCAGTAAACCCAGCGGAATCCTAGTTTCCCCCAATGGTTGACCTTGTTTTCCTTGAGGAGCTTCATCGGGCCGACGCCAGCGAAAGGAAAATTTCCTGGAACTGGCTGAGTCGTATAGTTGAAGTCTATCAGCATGGCCTTGCCGTAGCCTGTTTCCACAAAGCAGTTAGCGTGGCCATCGAAGTCCTCTTTGAGTGGCTCGCCTTCTATATACCTCAGGATATTATCGGTGAGTACCTCAGCCTGGAAGTGGGCAACAGAGCCCGCTTTTGACGCCGGCACATTGGTTGCATCGCCAATTACAAACACATTCTCAAAATTGCTGGATTGTAGCGTGTGTTTATTTGTTGGTACAAAATTGAGGTCATCGCCCATGCCAGATTTGGCAATTACATCGTCACCCATATTGGTAGGAATTGTCACAAGCAGGTCAAATGCGACTTCTTTGTCATCCCAGGATACAATCTTTTTATTTTCGTTGTCTACCTTGGCTATGGCAAAGTCGGGCACGATGTTGATGCCTTTTTCTTCTAGTAAATGACCTAGTTTGGAAGACGCCACCGGCTTTGTGAAGGCACCGTCGAGCGGTGTCACATAGTAAATATTCACCTTGTCTCTGATACCCTTTTCGTGGAAATACCAATCGGCAAGAAAGGCAAACTCAAGGGGTGCCACCGGGCATTTAATGGGCATTTCTGTAATATGGATGACCATATCCCCACCCTTCCAGCCACGTAGTTTGTCACGTAGGTTGCGGGATCCTTCGAAGGTATAAAAGTCGAACACAGACTTATACCATTCGCTACCCTGCATCCCTTCTACTTCACCTGGAGCAATTTGTGACCCGGTTGCAATGATCAATAAGTCATATTTGAGGATAGTCCCGTCGGCCAATACAACCTGATTTATTTCGGGCTTAATGATATCTATAGCCTTTTGAACATAATTAACATTGTCTGGCAAATAGTCTGTTCTTTCTCTGTATACATCCTGTTCCTTGTAAACATCGAAAGGAAGAAACAAGAAACCAGGTTGGTAATAATGCTTATCGAACTGGTCCACAATCGTGATGTTCCAACTCTTTAATGACATTTTCTTTGAGAGGTGATTAGCCATCATTGTACCTGCGGACCCTGCGCCGAGTATGAGAAGATTTTTCATGACTTGCTCTTTTTTGGTGGTCAGTGATGCTAAGGTATTCCCCACAAATCCCTGATGTCCTGACCTTTGTCAGTCGGGAATATGACATTTGTGTGAGGCTGGCAAAGAGAGGTGGGGTGCTGGGAAAAAAGGTACCAAGGCAAAAAAAAAGCAATTGGTATTTGCCCAAAGCTGCCCCGCTTGTTTGCTGGACACCAAAAAAATAGTTCTGCTACATTAGCCGTTAAACAGCGTGCTGCTTATTATCAGCAACCATCATCAGCATGTTGTTCACCTGGCGATAAACATAAACTCGCTGCCCTGGTCGTCAGCACCAAAAGAACCAAACCTTGGTGTGGTTTGCAGTTTCTGCATGTACACATTTACTTCGGAAATGGTCAGCAACCTGTCTCCTCCGCCGCTGGTCTTCAGCGCCTCAAGCATCCTTACAGCAAAAGGTGAGTGACTGCCCGGTGTGCCGTCGGGCACATACTCCTTGCTCCCACTGGTCAGGTACTTCCTGGTTCGCAGCGATAGCTTCTTGACGATGAATTCGGAGTTGTCCATTTCCTCGTAAATACTTCTTGATGAGGCCAGCACCGGATCGAAAGTACCGCCAAAGCACACATCCATCACCAGCATAATGTGCTGACACTTCACATTGTCAATAATATTTCTGAGTCGGCTGTGGCTGATATAGCTATTCTTGCCTGGGTCGTTGGCTATAGAGTTGCGAGCTACCACAAATCCTTCACCGAAGGTTTCGTCGTACTGTCCGTGCCCTGCGAAAAACACGAAAAGCTGATCCTGCGGTTTGTAGCTCTTCTGGGCATATTCTCTCAACGTATTGAAAACCAGGTCCTGGCTCGCATTCTCAACAATCCTTACCTCAAAACCATACCGCTCTTCCAGCTCCTTGCCTATCGCTTTTGCATCATAAATTGGGTTGGTGAGGTCGCTCCAGTTGTCATACTTATCTGTAGCAAACAGCACGGCGTAGTCTTTTCTATCAATGGCAATGGCGTCTTTCAGGGCATCCATGCCGACAATAACCGACCGGTCGTCCGACACAATGCCTCCATCCACATTTTCCGCAGTGATCCTCACATAGTTCTGGCCATCGCTCAGGTACATATTCTTTTCAAATTCCGCTGAGGTCGGGCTAAGTAAGGGAATATCCATGGTAGCCATAGGTTCATCATCCAGCGAAGTAAGAACCGAAAGCGTCACCCTTTTCAAGGGCACTTTGCTGCTCACATTGGCTTTGATATCTACCTTGTTTTCCTCACTATTCGTATACTCCAGGCGTGGCAGCACCCAATTGACTTCCGGAAGTACCGTTGCCTTGATGGGCTTCGTAAAATCCAGCGATACTTTGTTGGTTCTGTCAACCACCACCTGGCCATTGACTTGCGCTACAGCAAAAAGAATGAATCCAACTACCGCCAAAATTTGCTTTATCTTCCTCATCGCAGAATTAGTTTTTTGTAAAGTGGTGCCCTGTTGTTGTCGTTAAAGTCCAGTCGATAAAAGAACATGCCACTAACAGACCTCTTTTGCTGGCTTCCTATGTCCCAAATAAACTCATACACTCCGGGCCGATATTTCCCATTGGCTAAAGTGGTGATCCGGTTCCCATTCATATCAAACACCGACAAATCGATGTCAACCAGCTCATTAGCGTCACCTGGCAGCAGTATGGGGATCATCGTCTGTGTGCTGGCGGGGTTAGGATACGCATCGCCCAGCAATAACTGGTGAGGGATGACCTGATCGCCGCCGGAAACGAAGTAGACCTCAAACTTAAAGTCGCCTTTGCTGAGGTCAACAGTATGGCTATCTGTGGTTTTCATGTCCACCAGCTTGCCACTTTGCTGGTCGAGCAGGTAGAGACCGGAGGCTTTGTTTTGCAAAGCCTCCATGTCCCAGGTCAGGTTGGTTGGTCCTACTACTTTGTTTGATGATAACGTAAAGCTCCAGGTGTGGCCGCCTTTGGTGGGCACGACATCAGTGGAGAAGTACGGGTAGAAATAAGCCTCGTGTGTGGTATACATCTCGCTGTAGTGGATAAAACGAGGGGGTACCATACCGTCGAATTCGTCTTTCAACTCCAGGGCATCTGGGTGCATGCCCACACCGCCGACGGCGGTAATGGTTTGTCCATCGCTCAGCTGTAGCGGGAACAGCCAGGCCAAATCATCAATATCGGTGCTTTCTATACTGCCCTCTCCAGCCAGCATTCTGCCATTAGGCTTGGAAGCGATGGGGTCGATGTCCACTGACGTGGCTTCTTCGGCGAAGACAAAGCCTCCAGAAAATGGCTGCACAACGTCCCCAATGACCAGGGCAGTGCCATTAAAAAGCCGGATGGGGTCAATGCCTGTTTTGTCTGGATTGTCAGCTAATACTTGATCCCAGGAGATTGGAATAGTATAAGGATTACCGATGAGATTCCAGCCTTTCAGGAGAGTCATTGGGAAGGGAATTGAGGCGGTGGTTTGGCCAGCCCCTACGTTGATGCTGACATTGGCTTTGGAATTAAACCAATAAGCCTCCCCTACTTTTACCTGACCAGTATTAAAATTGACATAGTCGTTGGTTGAGTTACGGTACCGCACAATTCTCCAGTCGAACTCATGCCTGTTTTGGTCAAGGTCAGCAAAGATGTTGCTCACCAGCTTATTGTCCAGCTCATAAGGAATGGTGAAAAGGTTCCAGGTCAGTGTGGTGCCTCCAAAGCGTTCGAAGGGGAGGGCCGGGCTGGCTGCCTCACCAAACGCCCGGGCAATACTCCCGTTTCTAAATTGTTTGTTCGATTTGCCATCGGTGGCTGTAATTTCAAACTGCACACCCATTTCATCGAGCATTTCAGGACTAACGGTGAAGGAGTAGTTGCCAGTTGTTATCTCCGTGAGCGTTGCAATAGTATATTCACTTTGAAGTAATCCCCGATGACTCGCTGTCACAACATAAGGCGCTGTACCTCCTGTGACAGAAATGTTCAAGGTCTGAGACGTGGTGTTGTCTTGTTTTGGCGAGAAGCTTAGTGCTGCCACTGCCAGCGGCAGGGACGTAGCATTGCTGATGGTTAACACCGACACGGCATTGGAGTTTCCGGAGATTCCGGCGCTGTTTCTCGCCCTCACCCTGAACTGATAAGACGTTTGAGGCAATAAACCGGAAACAATGACACTTGTTGTAGCAGATTCTACAATCAAAGGATTAAATCCTTCCACCAGCGTGGCGAAGTTGTCAAGAGAGAACTCCAATTCATAAGTGACCACCCCAGCGACGCCATTCCAGTTTGCTTTGACACTAGTAGCAGTAATGTCTTCTTCAGCCGTATCAAATGCCACAGGGTTGGCAGGAATGGTAATTTGAGAAATGGTATTAGAGGGTACTGATCGACCGCCAGCATTTTCTGAAATGATTCGATAGAAATAGGTTATTCCAGCCGTTAATCCTGTCACACTTACTGAAGACAAGTCCGGAGCAACCGCTACAGTACCATCGAAGCCTGCCACAGGAGACGAAAAGTCGGCATTTGGCGACATCTCGACGTAATAATTAACCACTCCCGTCACGGCCGACCAATTGGCAGTGACTCCTGACTGTGTCACATTTGTAGCAGCAGATGCAGCAGGACTTTCTGTTTTGGTGGTTTGACTACCGGGGGCAGAGTAGTTTGTGCTACCAGTGGCATTGACGGCCTGTACCCTGTATTTGTAGGCGGTAGCTGGTAGCAGGCCACTGACCATCAGGCTTTCCCCAGTCAATACTGTACTCCCATCGACTCCGCCAATGAAGGAAGTAAAATCATCAGTGGATAACTGAACGTGGTAGCCTGTAGCACTTGCCACTGCCGACCAGGTGATAGTAAAGGCATCTTTTGTGACCGTTGTAGTTGCACCTACAACCGGATCGGCCGGCAAGGTCAATTGTGAGATGATATTCGACGGAGCAGAGGTGCCAGCCGCATTTCCGGCTTTTACCCGATAGTAATAGGTAACACCAGATGACAAGCCGGTCAGCGCTTCACTGGTGTTGGAAGAGGCAATCGCCACAGTGCCGTCGTAACCGGCCAAAGGCGACGAAAGATCTTCATTAGCGGACAACTCAAGGTAATAATTGGATGCGCCTGTGACTGCCTCCCAGTTGGCAGAAAAAGATGTTTGAGTAGTACCCGTCGCAGTTGTTGCCACTGGATTAGCGGGAATGGTAATTTGAGAAATAATATTGGAGGCAGCAGAGGCCCCTGTTGAGTTTTTTGCAGTCACTCTGTAGAAATAAGTCGTGCCGGATGCCAGGTCGGGCAATGCCTTGCTTGTAGCCGGAAAAGCAATGGCGGTGGTGCCATCGTAACCAGCTATCGGCGACGACATATCGCTATTGGTTGAAACTTCCAAAAAGTAATTGGCTGCTCCGATCACACTCTCCCAGTTCGCTGTAAAGCCAGTCTGGCCGACATTCGTGGCAGCGGCGGCTACCGCATCGGCTGGCAAAGTCAATTGTGATACAGTATTCGACGCAGCCGAAGTACCTGCTGCATTCCCTGCTTTCACCCGATAATAATAAGTCGTTCCGGATAACAAGCCGCTCAGCTCTTCGCTGGTGTTGGAAGAGGCAATGGCCACTGCACCGTCGTATCCGGTCAAAGGAGACGAAAGATTTTCGTTAGTAGACACCTCCAGGTAATAGTTGGATGCCCCTGTTACTGCTTCCCAATTGCCTGAAAAAGATGTTTGAGTGGCGCCCGTTGCTGCCGTGGCCACCGGATTGGCAGGAATCAGGAGCTGCGACCCAACACTGGAATTTTTAGACACACCTACAGCATTGCTAGCACGCACTCTAACAAAATATGTTACCCCTGAGGAAAGGTTACTCAAATCGATGCTGGTATTTGTAGTAGAAAGGGACTCATACTCAGGTACGATTTCGGTGAACCCAACATCTGCCGCTAGATCAATCTGATAATCATTTGCCGGATAAAGGCCATCAACACCTGCCCAGGAAAGAGTAAATGATGATTGCGTGACATTGCTAATACCAGTTATCTCTGTAGGCAAAGGCGAAAATGCGATCTTCCACAAATCGCCTTTATGTTCACCCCAGTTGCTTAAGGTAGCTCCATAATTTCGTCGACCACCAAAAAGCCAAAGGTTGTTGTTCTCATCAGTAACAGCTGTGGATCCTGTTCTGGCGTCTGGAATATTGTCGACCGTCGGAGCCCCAAGACTTCCATAATTTGGTTCCTCGTTTCGGGCATTACTACCCGCCATCCAAATCCAGACATTTTCAACAATATCAAACTTCCAAAAATCATTCAAATACCCGTCAGAAGCAGTATTTGTATCATTACCTCTGCCTCCAAATAACCATAAGTTATTGGCGACGTCTGTCCAACTAACAGCATTGTACCTGGAACCAGGTGTGTTGGCTAAAGTTCCAATTTCCAACTCACCGTAAACTCCCGGCTGATTGATTATATCGCTTCCAGCCACCCAGGTCCATTTACCGCTTCCGATTTCATACTTCCAAAGGTCATTCAAATCAGAAATAGCTCCATTTTTATCATAGCCATATCCGCCAAACAACCACAGATTACCATTCTGGTTATTCCATCCCGTGGAATGCCAATGTCCCCCGGGAAAGTTGTTAACAGACCCAGTTCCCTTTGTTCCGTAAACTCCCGACTGATTGACAATATCGTTTCCACTCATCCATGCCCACTGCCCAGTCGATATTTCGTACTTCCAGAGGTCATTTAGCATACTTGAAGTACCATTTTTATCAAAGCCACGCCCTCCAAAAAGCCACAAGTCGCCATTTTCAAACCACGTTATAGCAAACTCCCTGGCTCCCGGAACATTGGACTCGGCTGCCACGCCTTTGGTGCCGTAAATCCCAGGCTGATTCTTAGTGTTGCTTCCGTTGACCCACATCCACTCACCTGTGGCTATCTCGTATTTCCAAAGGTCATTAAAATAACCCTGAAACCCTTCCTTTTCCACCCCCCCAAATAGCCATAAATTGCCATCTCCGTCGTTCCAGGTATGCCCTCCCGCTCTTGATCCCGGACTATTATTTACCGATCCAACACCCTTTGTACCGTACACACCAGCCTGATTGATGATAACTTCCCCGGTCATTATCGACCATTTCTTGGTGGCAATATCATATCTCCACAAATCATTCAAAGTTCCCCTATTTGTCACCTCGTCACGCTGGTCGCAAACTCCGCCAAAGACCCACAGATTGCCAGCGCCGTCAGCCCATGAACTGGCGTTCTCTCTGCCACCTGGCTCATTTGTGTCCAATTCAATTTCATAAAAACTATATACACCCGATTGGTCCAACAAGTCAGTGCCACTTATCCAGATCCATTGGTCGGAGGAAATATCGTATTTCCAGAGATCATTCAATGAACCGAACTCAAATCCAACGGTATATCCTATCCCTCCAAATAACCACAGTTGATCACTCTCATCAACCCAGGAAGCAGACCATTGCCTGGGGCCTGGTGTTGTGGTGGTTGTTCCTTCACCTTTTGTTCCGTAAGATGCTTCTAAACTACCCAGCGGGTTGCCCCTTACCCATACCCATAGCCCGGTCCCCACTTCGTATTTCCACAAATCATTAAGGAAAGCCCTCGCTCCATTTTCTTTATTACCAAGGCCCCCAAATAACCAAAGATCTCCTGCACTATCGATCCACGAATTACCACTTGACCTGGCACCAGGCAAATTACTCTCGTTACCAACGCCTTTCGTATCATAAACACCTGCCCCATTCCCAATATCTGCACCAGACACCCAAGTCCACTTATTCGACGAGACTTCATACATCCATAAGTCTTGAAGGTCGTCGTCGGTACTCAGCTTGTCAAAACCTTGGCCTCCGAACAACCAGAAATTGCCGCTGGCGTCAGTCCAAAAAAATGGCTGTTGTCTGGCTCCGGGGATGTTGGTCGTACTACCAGTTCCTTTCGTTCCATAGTTTCCTGGTTGTTCGACTATATCGCTGCCACCCATCCATGTCCATTGCCCCGAAGTCAAATCAAATTTCCATAGGTCATTCAATTTCCCAAAGGATCCCGTCTTGTCAATGCCCGTGCCGCCGAACATCCATAAATCAGATGTTCCTTCCCAAAATGCAGCACCAAACCTGGCACCAGGCTCGTTAGTGTCATCACTTACTTGCAGCGTACCGTAAATGCCCGCTTGACCAGGCTGCCCAGCATAGTCCCGCCCACTAACCCACGTCCACTCGCCAGTTGTGGGATCGAATTTCCAAAGGTCATTCAATTGAGCTGATATACCTGTTTGACTTGTGACACCCCTTCCCCCAAATAGCCAAAAATTTCCATCTGTGTCTTTCCAGGTTAAAGCATCTTGTCGTGCACCTGGAAAGTTTGAAGAAGCGGCCACTCCCTTCGCTCCATATATGCCAGCAGCATAGTTGATCTCGCTACCTCCTATAAAAGACCATTTGTCATTTGCGAATTCGTATTTCCAGAAATCATTCAGCCAAAGATTTACACCATTTTTATCGAAACCCCATCCACCAAACAACCATAAATTACCATCGTCGTCAGACCAGGAAACGGGTGAATACCTACTTCCAGGCGGCGGATAGAACACGGTTGGTTGTTGATTTCCTGTCTGAGATCCACTTTCCCAAGAAAAGTAAGTGGTTTGAGCGAAAAGGTTTTGTGCAAGGCCGTCCAAAAAAAGCACAGCAATAAAAAAGACTTTCACTTTATTCATTCCTTTCTTCATTTACTTGGTGGAGATATCGGATCTCCAATTTTTTCCTCTGGTGCCTCAGTCCCACCCAGCGAAACGATATATCCCACGCCACCAAGCAGTGCCAAACCTAAACCAGCCTTGACTACCATTGGGACTTTGGCTTTTACCCTAAAGTCTTTAGTGAATACCACCTCATCCCTGTTCCTGCTATCACTGATTTTGAAGCGGTAGCTACCACTTTTCACATCCTTGGGAATGATAATGGTAGTATTCCCCACATTCGGGCGCTCTTCGAATACTTTGATCTTGTTATCCTCTTCGTAGAGTTCGAACAGCAGCACATTGTCGCCACGCCCGCCTGTCCAGGTGACTTCGTAGGGCTTGCCCCGCTTCAGCACTTTGTAATCGTCGAAGTTGTCGAGAGCAATGAAAGGCACATAGATATTGCCCTTTAGCTCCAGGCTTACATCCCCTGCAAAGGTGTCTCCCAGCTCTTCCTTGGCATTCCAGGTAATGGTTTTGTTGCCGCCTACGGCAATGTCTACGCCTATATCGCCACTCACGTGCGCCAGTGGCTGTATGTAGTTATCGGAAGAAGCGTACAGGTAAAGGGAATACTTCCTATCCAGCCGGTCGTCGTTCAGGTTGTACCTGAGCACCACTTTGCCATCGGGCTCCAGGGCCATTTGAGTGATGACAACGTCCTGAGCGTATGAAGTAAAAACAGTGAATAAGTTACCCAACAAGAAACTGACCACCCGCTTTGCGGATGAACCAGTCATCATGCCAGACATATGAGGCGGTTGACAACGCTTGAATGACTTTGGAAGTTGTTGGATCATAGCTATTGAAGGTGATAATTCAAAACTAGTCCCATAGCTGTTGTCAGAAATCGAACGCCTGTTACTAGTGACATCCGTCAGACATCCAAAAGTGCTCAATACTAGCTACTTCTACTGTCGATTTTGCGTCATCTTCTGTCGATATTCAGTCAAGACCAGGTTATTGCGGCGAAAAAAGAGAAAGGCAGGGGGTGGGTTTGCGGAGACAGGCTAGCCTGGCTGGTAAAAGTGAAACCGGTAAATGAAGTCTCTTATGGTGGTTACGACAGGCTCAAATGCTTCTTGATCTGTCCTACCCTCGAAACAGCCACCGGCAGTTTCATCCCACCAGTGAGCACCACTTCGGGTGTATCAGAGAAAAGAAATTCGTCCACGTCATTGAGATTCACGATGCACTTCCTGTGGATACGGATAAACTTCTTTCCAGGCAAGGCCTGCTCCATCGCTTTCATGGAACCTCTAAGCACGTACGATTCCTGGGTTCTCGTGTGGAGCCTCACGCAGTAGTCGTCGGCCTCTACCCAGCGAATATCGTCGAGCGCCACTACCCTGCTGCGGTTGCCAGTTTTGACAATAATGAACTGAGTAGCATCGTCGTACTGTTGGGCTTTCAGCTCCTCATACAACGACTGATTGCTAACCTTCATGGAGCTTAGCTCTTTCACCGTTAGCTCCAGCGTCAGTATGTTCACAAAAAAATGAAGCGTTATAATCAGGGAGGTGTAAGCCAAAAGAAAAATGGGGCCTTTTTGGAAAGTGTAGAACGTAAGCCCGCCAATAAATCGCTCGATTGTGGCGGCTCCACCTTGAAAAAACACCTCCTCCATAGCGATGAAGGCAATGCAGAGCAAAAGAACACCAAACACCCATCCAAGATAAATAAGTGCCTGACTTTTGTAGTCACCCTCCTTGTCAAATGGGTGCCGCAGGGCGAATACAATCAACGGAATTCCTACCAGCATCCAGATCAGCCAACTTTTAAGGTGGCCAATGGTCAAATCAAGAAGCGTAATATTAGCGTTAGGGAAAAGGTTATACCTCTGAAGGTAATAATATTGCTGCGCACCCTCGAAAACGATAAGCGCAGCTATAATTCCAGCGATTATCAATACCGGCTTTATCCAGTTACTTCCTGAAATGGCATTATCATATGACACCATATCTTCTTTTGAGACTTGTCAGGTTCGGTTTCAATGATCTTCTAAACTAGTCAATTGGATTTAAAAAAAATTGCGAAGCCTGACATTACGACCCCACGCCGAAAGTCACAAACCGCATTTTCTGTTTATTTTTGAGTATGGAGCAAATTTGCCTGGCACCTCTGCCGATAACAGTATCATTGCTTGTGTTAGCTATTTGGTTGATAGCTCAATTTCCAAAAAGCTTAACGCTTCAAAAATGGTCTAATAAGCCTCCTTCATTTATCGATCACAGCCTTATCGCCACGCCAAAAGTAGGATAAGCCCTCTTTTCTGATGGCGAATAGTTTATCGTGACATTGTAAAACACAGACCTATCTTTGTCCAAATTTTTTCGAATCACCCCAAACCCCAAATGTACAAGGTGTGCATCAAATCGGTCGTCATATACTGTGTCGCCTGAAATTTTCACTTTGTAAAAATCGTGGCTGTACAACGGCTGGATCACAAGTGTATTTGTTTCAGTAACATCAAAACTAAAGGGAATACCGCCGACCAGTTGGGCAAATGTGGCTGTGCCATTTTCTACTTTGTCGGTGGAGGCGGCAAAGCCCGCACCACCATAAAGTGACAGATGAAAAACACCTTCATTAGGTAAAAGCGCATACTTGGCGAAACCGCTGAGTCCGGCACTAAAAAGGCCCAGGCCAAAAGAACCACCCACATCCAGCCGCTCTGCCAGGCCATACTGTGCCTGAATATTGATCCACGGCGCAGGCACTTTGAAGGGATTTAGCTTAACTGTTTGTGAGGCTGAGTCGGTGGTGTAAGAGGGAACCACATTGTAGGAAATGCCAATGGCACCATCGAATTCTTTCTTCCCAGCCGTTTTTCCATCCTGAAAGAGCACACCTGTACTCACACATCCGGTGCATAGCGCAGCAAGTAGCAGCATTAAAAAAATAGTTTTCATAAGTCAAAAAAGTAAAGGTAAATAAAGTCATTTATACATTATTCATGCCAGATTGCTTGGGCCAGGCAGTAGCGTTTGTTGCTGAATACCCTGCCGTATTCCTGATTGCAATCAAACATTATTGACTTATATTGAGCTGGCCTTCGGCAACTACTTAAACAACTCCAATGAAATACCTACTAACCTTCATCACCTTTCTCACATTGACATCCAGCACGCTGCTCAGCCAAAGTGCCCAGGAAATTGTAGACGTTACCAAAGTGTTCCTGAAGACCCTGAGTGCAGAAGAGCTTCAGCAAATCAGTTTATCGTTTGACGACCCGGCTCGGGAAAAATGGACGAACCTGCCTGTTGGCATGGTGCCCAGGCCAGGCAAGAGATATGGCGACCTCTCAGAGGCAAGTATGCTTCAGTTTCACCGGGTGCTTACCACGCTGTTTAGCTCGCAGGGCTACCTGAAGGTGACCAGCATCATGCAGCTGGACGACATTTTGAATGTTGTGTACGACTCCACCTTTAGAAGAGGAAACATTTCCAAAGAAGGGCTGGCTCAAATCAAGAAACTCGATTGGGAATACGGCAATTACTATATTTCTCTATGGGGCACACCCGACGTGAAAGAACCCTGGGGGCTTAATTTGGGTGGTCATCACATCGCCATCAGCCTGTCGATGGCCGATGGTAGATATTCACTTACCCCCCTCTTTATCGGCACCGATCCTGCTGAGGTGCGCATTACAAAATTTGCCGGACTCAGGGTACTGAGCAAAGAAGAGGACTATGGCTTTCTGCTGATCAACGCTTTGACTGAACAGCAAAAGAAAGTGGCTACATTAAGCCAAAAGGTACCCGGCGACATTATCACCAACCCCAGCGGGCCGAAAAGAATTGACGACTACTACGGTATAAAAGCCTCCGACATGAACAAGGAACAAAAAGGGCTACTTGAATGGCTTATCAAAGAATATGTCGATAACCTGGAGCATGACGGTGCAAAGAGGGCTTATGACAAGCTGCTTAAGACTGGGATCGATAATATCTACTTCGCCTGGATAGGAAGCTATGAGGCGAGAAGCCCGCATTACTATATCATCAATGGCCCTGACTTCATGATCGAGTACGACAACGTGGGTTTTGACAACGACGGCAATCATATTCATGCCATCTGGAGGGAAAAAGGAGCCGATTTTGGGGAGGACATTCTCAAGGCGCACTATTTGGGCCACAAGCATTAGTCAATAGACAGCGATTGGGATGAATAGACGATTGGCCCTATTGATCGGCTTTGCGCTGGCGGCGATCCTGACATTTGGAGGCTTGCTCTACTACGCCCTTCGAACTAAGGTGACAGATGTTTCATCCTTTGAGCCTTATAGCGAAATAGTAGGCACAACTGTTGTTTTGAAACGTCCGGCAGTCATTGTCAGAAACCTTGATGCCTTTGTAAATGAGCACCCTTATTTACTAATCGAGATAGATCAGGGCCTTTTTGAAGGCACCGAAGCTATAGACACGCTGCCGATAGGTACCTCGCTGGAGATTCAAAAAGCAAAGCACTTCACAAACGGCTCCAGTGGATTCGCACATGCGTTTGTGCTCGGTTGGGTGGAATTACCTGGCAGCGGGAAAATTGTTCCGTTTGAATATGGCTGGGGTGAGCAACACATTTCACTTTATGACGAAGAGGTAGAATACTGGACGTACCCGATGGCCTTATGGCAGGAAAATGCGAATGCAAGAAAGTTCTACGTAAAGCACTCAAATTTACAGTGACGTCGACTATTGATTCAGAGAATGGTTTTCCCTTGCACCAGAAATCAAAAAACGCCATCATCAATCCACAAAAAAGGTGAAAAAAATACAGCTCGGCGTGTACCAAAACCGCCTGAAGGGTACTTACAACCAATGAACTAAATCACATCTGTTTTTAAAATTTGATATTCACCAATACACTTAAAACTATGAACCTGCTTCGCTTTGAACTACCTGCTCGTTTTCATGACTATGGATTGCTTGTGTTGCGACTTGCTTTTGGCTTCTCCCTCATGTACGGCCATGGCTGGGGCAAAATGATGCGGTTATTCGGCCCCGACGAAATTAAGTTTGCCGACCCCTTCGGCTTTGGCCCAGCCTTCACATTGAGTTTCGCAGTATTCGCTGAGGTAATCTGCGCCATATTAGTAATGGCGGGGCTATTTACAAGAGCAGCGTTGATCCCACCCTTTATCACGGTAGCAACTGCGTTCTTTACAGTTCACTTCAGTCAGGAATTTGGGCAACAGGAAAAAGTAATATTGTTCAGTTTTGCCTTTCTGGCTCTGTTTTTCACCGGCCCGGGAAAAATATCCCTTGATGCCTACCTCAAGAAGGACAACTAGACAGAAAGTTGTCTTATCAATATTTGAAATATTTACACTGAACTACATTTCACATGAAAGAGCTAAAGAAGGAAGATGTCAGCCAGGAAGTATTTGACCTTTATGATGACTACGCACATAGCCGGATTGACAGACGACAGTTTCTGAACAAACTATCCACCTATGCGATTGGTGGCGTAACGGTGATGTCTCTGATGAGCTTCCTGATGCCGGATTACAAAGGTAAAGTGCAGATACCTCAGAATGACTCCCGACTGGTATCTGATTATATCACCTATCAATCTCCAAAAGGGGGAGGAGAAATGAAAGCTCTACTAAGCCGACCAGCGAATGCAAATGGCAAGCTCCCTGGAATTATCGTTGTTCATGAAAACCGTGGGCTAAATCTGCACATTGAAGACGTAGGGAGAAGGGCTGCTCTGGCTGGCTTTGTTTCGATAGCGCCTGATGCCCTCACACCACTTGGGGGCTATCCTGGAAATGACGACGACGGTCGTGCCTTGCAAAGCAAAAGAGACCGTGATGAAATGCTGGAAGACTTCATCGCTGCCTATGAGTACCTGACTGCAAGTCCGCAGTGTACAGGTAAAATAGGGGTGGTAGGCTTTTGCTTCGGAGGAAGTATTTCAAATCTGATGGCAGTAAAAGTTCCTGGTTTGTCAGCAGCGGTTCCTTTTTATGGCGGACAGCCCCCCATCGACTTGGTTCCAAACATCAAGGCACCACTGATGTTGCACTATGCCGGTCTGGACACGAGAGTAAATGAAGGCTGGCCCGCTTACGAAGCTGCGCTTAAGGCGAACGGAAAGCCGTACAAAGCCTACATTTACCCTGATGTGAATCATGGATTTCATAACGATACCACACCGAGATATGACAAAGAAGCAGCTGAGTTGGCCTGGGAGCGGACTACAGCTTTCTTTAAAGAAAATCTACTGTAAACGACAAAAGTAGGTCTCAAATTTTATATCCAGATTCTATGATCATCAAAGCTTCAACAGGTGCAGCAGTTCTGCTCTTGACTCAATTAATGACGTTGTCGTCTACAGAAATAGCAAAACGACAGCCTATAGCGAACGGCATCTCTTTCTACGTAGGCACTTATACCCGTGGAGAAAGCAAGGGCATCTATCGATATCAGCTTCAACCTGACGGCAAGCTGAAGAGCTTCGGGCTAGCCGCTGAGTCGGAAAACCCATCATTTCTGGCAAAAAGCCTCGACGGCAAGTACTTGTTGGCGGCCAACGAAAACAGAGATGATGCAGGTGGTGGTGGCACCATTACGTCGTTTGAGATAAATGGCGAGGCTTTGTCTCTCATCGATAAAAAGCCATCAGGAGGGGCTTCGCCTTGCTTTGTAACAATCGATAAATCTGGTTATGTGTTTGCGGCCAACTATAGCAGTGGGAATGTAGGGTTGCTACGGTTAGGTTCCTCAGGCATGCTAGAAGGCCCATTGCACGTGCTGCAACACGAGGGCGAAGGATCTCACGCAAGGCAAAAGGGGCCGCATGCGCATTCTGTTTGGTTCGAGCCAAAGGGAAACACAATCATCTCAGTCGATTTTGGCACCAACGAACTCTGGTTTTCGACCCTGGATAAAGGCAATGAAAAATTGGTTCCGACAGCCCCTTACAAACTGGCGATGGCTCCGGAAGCTGGTCCACGACACATGGCTTTCCATCCCAAAGGCAGCTGGGCATATGTAGTCAATGAACTATCGTCCACAATAACTCAAATAAACAAAAATAATGTGGGGCATTACCAAATTGCCAGCTCCATTAGTACACTGCCCACCGGATATGGAGAAACCAGCAGTTGCGCCGACATCCATATTTCCGATGATGGAAAGTTCCTTTATGCCTCCAACAGGGGGCACAACAGCATAGCGATTTATCAGGTCAATTCATCGAACGGCAGCCTGACACTTGTAGGGCATGAGGGTGTGCGGGGCGACTGGCCCAGAAATTTTACGCTATCCCCCGGCGGCGACTACTTGCTTGTGGCTAATCAAAAATCTAACAATATCATTTCGTTTAAGCGTGACAAGAAGAGCGGCAAGCTGGAGTTTGTTAGTGAGATAGAGGCTCCCAGTCCTGTTTGCTTGTTGTTCTAACACAGTCTTATGATCACTGGTTAAAAAAAGGGGAATCATACGACTGACATGTGATTCCCCAACTTTGCTTTGGGCGTTACCGTGCTACTCTGCCTGAAGCATCTCCCGCCATCAACTTCTTCACCTCCTCAAGCGTTGCCAGGTTAGCATCTCCCACAATCGTGTGCTTGAGGCACGAGGCGGCCACAGCAAAATTGAGTGCATGCTGATCATCGTCCGGATAAGTGAGCAAACCATAAATGAGGCCTCCCATAAAGGAGTCTCCTCCACCTACCCTATCCACGATATGCGTAATTTGATATTCAGGGGATTTGAACATGGTCGTTCCATCATAGAGCACACCTGCCCAGGTATTGTGTGACGCAGAAATGGAGCCTCTTAGCGTGGTGATTACTTTCTTAGCATTCGGAAATTTCTTCATCATTTGCTGGCAAACCGATAGGAATGCTTCGGCCTTTACTTGCTCTCCTTGCTTGGTGATGTCCAGGCCGTCTGGCTTGATGCCGAAGTGTTTTTCGGCGTCCTCTTCGTTGCCTAAAATGATGTCGCAATAAGAGGTTAGCTCTGTCATGATTTCCTTAGGTTCAACTCCATACTTCCAAAGCTTTGCCCTATAATTCAGGTCCGTCGAGATTGTAAGGCCCATTTTGCGGGCTGTTTGCACACCCTCCAGGCAAGCATCAGCTGCACCTTGTGATATAGCCGGTGTAATACCAGTCCAGTGAAACCACCGGGCACCCGAAAATACACTCTCCCAATCAACCATGCCCTTTTTTATTTCCGCTATCGCAGAATGAGCCCGGTCGTAAACCACTTTACTGCCTCTGCTCACCGCACCGGTTTCCAGAAAGTATATGCCGAGTCGGTCTCCGCCAAAAATAATTTTATCTGTTCCAACGCCCCTTTTGCGCATCTCCATTAACGCACACTCGCCGAGGTCATTTTTTGGCAGCCGGGTAACAAAGTCTACCGGAATCCCATAATTGGCAAGTGATACAGCCACGTTTGACTCACCTCCGCCATAAACTACATCAAAACTTGTTGTCTGCGAGAACCTTAAAACTCTTGGGGTTCCAAGGCGCAACATGATCTCACCAAAGGTTACTACTTTTTTCATGGTCAATTCTTTTTCAAGATGTTATCAGTTAATTATTTGCTGGGATCTGCTCTGGTTCCTCATATCCCTTTGGGGCTCTTTTGTGCCAATAGGAAGCCAGTATAGAGCCCGTGATGTTCATGAGTGGGCCAAATACCGCCGGTGCCAGTCCCATGGTGCCAATTTTCCCAAGCGTATTGGCTATGCCTGAGGCGAGACCTCCGTTCTGCATCCCCACTTCTATGGCTATTGTTCTTGAGTCCTGTTCGTTAAGCTTTAGCAGCTTTGCATAAAAATACCCAAGCGTATACCCAAATAAATTGTGAATAAGCACAAGCACCATCAATATTCCACCGATATCGAGAAGGCTATCCCGGCCTGCCGCTGTAATAATCACAATGATGACCCCAATCGCCAGCATGGAAAGCAACGGCATTAATTTGTCCATCCATTTAGTTTTGTCACCCAACAATTTGTTAAAAAGCAGGCCAGCTCCTATCGGAAGAATGATCATCTTCACAATGCTCCACATCATCGCAAGCACCTCAATTTCGATAAATTCACCAGCAAGCAACTTCATCATCAGTGGCGTAGTAAATGGTGCCAGCAGCGTTGCGATGGATGTAATGGTAATAGAAAGTGCCAGGTTGGCCTTCGCAAGGTAGGCCATCACATTGGACGCTACTCCGCTGGGTGAGCACCCAATGAGCACTATTCCGGCGGCAATTTCAGGAGGAAAGTTGCTGAGCTTGGCCAGCGTGAAGCCAATTAAAGGCATGATCAACAATTGCGCACTTACACCGACTACCACACCTTTCGGGGACTTAAAAATGGAACCGAAATCACCAAGACTCATAGAAGTACCCATGCCAAACATGATAATCTGAATCAGTGGTATGATCAGGTTGGTGAGTTTGAAACCTTCTATTACCAGAAAATACTCTGGGTAATATAAGGCTATGGTTACACCGGCAAAGATCATAGTGGTAAACACATAGCCTCTCAGCTGCTCGTGGCCACTAAAGCCGAAAGCAAGCAATGTAAAAAACGCTATAATGAGTGAGCCAGCCTGCGACAGCCCACCGGTGAATATGATAAAGAGTATCAGTAAAAGAAGAAGCAAAGTAGCCCCGAGGGCTGTTGAGTAGATGTTGAATTTTTTCAAAACTTCGTGTTTAGGGTGAATTATTGATTTACCGTGGCGGCCTGGCCCGTCATAACTTAAAAGCCTGGCGCAAGACCAGGCGAAGATGGCCGTTAGGGTACAACTTGTAAAGCTGTGCGTTGCCAATGCGCACATCAACCGTGTCTCCGTTGTTGAGTCCCTTGGCCTGAAAGACATGCCTTACAATTGCCATGTCTTCAGTAGTGGTTATTTTTTGGTTTTCTGTTTCAATAGACAGAAACCTAAATGGCCCCTTCACCACATCGTCAATGAAGGTTTGTTTGCTTTGAACAGCACCACTCGAATGCCCGTAACTAAGCTCTGCTGCACATATGCTTATCAACGTCTTTCGGTCTCTGTTAAGCAGGGCCATGTTCAGGCTATCAACAGTCAGTTTCACCAGGTCAGCATTAATCTTCTGGCCAGGGGCGTCACCTGCTTCCCGTACAGCTGACTGACTGTTTTGCTCGCCGCAACTTAACAAAACGACAAGGAGAGTAAATATTAAACTGTATAAGGCTTTTTCCATTCTATAAGATGTTTTTGTGACTTATTAAAGAAGATGAAATGTGATACCAATGACAGCCTCCGTGCATAGTGCTTATTATAAATTGAACATGTAATTGAGCTTAAGAAGAATGGCTCTGTTTCGGTTATTTTGAAGAAACGGCGACGTAGTATAGTTGTCGCTGTACACAAGAAAAATATCCGACATGGTACTGTAGCGCCACTGTAGCCTGCTGTTCACATTGAAATTCTCCCGCTGTGTATTGTATTGCAAGAAAGTCGTCCAAAATACCTTCGTGCTAAAATTGACTTCAGCTCGGGCGTTTACCAGCCTGAGGTTTGACTCCCCGTATGGATCAGGCAGTTTGAGATTGTTTTGTTCCCAGCCCACGGAAAAGGTACCCCAGGGCTGCCTCCTGTAGTTCAGCTGAAGCAAGTACCTCGTTAGGCTGCCATTGTAGTACTGCCCCACACCTACTTCAGTTTGCCAAGAGAATAATTTCCTGGCATCGGACTGGTAGGTGACGTTGAACCGTCCGTAGTCGAATGAGCCCGGCATCAGCGGAGCGGCATCGGTAAAGTCTGTAGGAAATCTTAGGTTGGTCTTAAGCAACTGAGGTTGTAGCTGGAGTTCGGCCGTGTTTTGGAATTTGATCTTATAGTCAATCCTGTTCTCCAGGTCGCTGATGGTGCCGTCCGGATAAAGATCGTTATAGGTTCTCAACTCTATGTCGTGCGCCACTATCTTGCTGCCCTTTGCCGGACGAAACACATAGCCGAACCTGCCATAAATTCGCTCCCAACCGAGATGAATCAGTGTATCTCTCACAGCATCGTAGTTTTCAAGTCGGGGGAAAAAGCCCATATCGGCGAAGTAGTCGGACGATATGTTCCAGTAATTTATGCGTGCCTTCCATTTTCTTCCCGCATATTCAATACCCAGGTTCGTAAACGACCCATAACCAGCGTCAGGCTTCGCTGAAAGGTGATAAGCCGCAAAATAATTCCAGGTGCCAGAGTTGTTCAGGTAGTTAAACTCCAATCCGGTATTTCTCCCATAATTATTCGCATGCCAACCATCCTCTTGTGTGTAAGCCTGGCGATTTGTAACGTAGCCTCTCAAAACTGAGCGACTCCAAATTCTCTGATTAAAAACGGCTATGGAATAGTTTTGTCCTGGCAAGGTATCATTTGATTTGGTTTGAAGATGCAACAGACCAATCCTGGTGTTGGGAGTCACATTTCCACTCATTCGGGCTCCGTAGTTAATTGCAACCGGTCTGTTGTCCATGTCGAGTCCCATTCGTCTGGTAAAAATGGGCTTGGCGTCGTTGGGGCCAAACTCGGTAAAGAGGTCATTGTTTTCGAGAAAAAAACCACGTTTTTCAGGAAACCTGAGATTGAATCTTGTAAGGTTCGTTTGCTGCACATCCACATCAACTGTCGAAAAATCGGGATTAACCGTAAGGTCCAGGTTGAGTGAAGAAGTGAGTGCAATTTTCGCATCTCCTCCCACACGCACGCTCGTCTCAGAGCGAGGCGATTCGGCCTCGTTATCTCTTGTTACGCCGCCTGTAACATAGGGCAGCACGGAGATATTGGTGCCATTTTTTGTCGGGGCAATGTCCCATTTCAGATCACCAGTGTACCCCAGATCATAAAGTTCAAAATTAACAGGCAACGGAGTCCAGCTATACTTTTGATTCCTCGACATATCATTGCGAAAGAAATTGACGCCCCAGGTACTGTTTTGGCTGTTGAACCGCAGGGTTTTGAATGGGATCGCCATCTCAACAACATACCTGTCCGGGTGGCGGGTAACGGCAGAGTACCACCGGTTGTCCCAGCTAAAAGTCATCCTGTCGGGTTGGGTAGCATTGGGCCCAAGCAGCTCTTCCGTCTGCACATTGTAGGGACTCACACCAAAAAGAAAGCCATTGGTATTGCTATTTACCGGGTCGATAATTATTCCAAAGGCATCACTGGTGAAAAGTCCGTTGTCTCTCTTTAAAGTTTGAACAACATAATCCTCCACATCATAGCAAATAGCAGCGATGTATAAGTTATCGGCATCATAAGTCATTCTAACTTCAGTGCGGACATCCGTCTTTATGTTATCCTTGGGGTATTGCTGCCAGAAATCACTCGCAACGTTTGGCGTAGACCATGAGTCCTCATCTAGCATACCATCAACTTTAATCGGATCATTATTCCTTTTTATCCGCAGTTGATAGCTTGACAAATCACCCTGTAACTGCCTCGCCGACAATGGGGAGATTGAAATAATGGCAACAACGAATAGAAAAAGGGTCAGGTATCTCATTTCTCAATGATTTCTATATTTTTTGTGAATGAATAGAGCATAGAACCCCTTGGCTCTGCCTTTTGGCTAAGCCCCCTACGCCCTATTCAAGAAATGAAGTCGCTACGGTAAGATGCTAGTTGGCTTTTTGGTTGAGCGCAATGTATTCGTCCATTAGCTGAACAAATGCATCTATGATGGCAGGCTCAGCACAGCCTGGCTTCAAACTATTGCCAAGGGCCTTTTCCGACGGCATCAGGTAAGCTGCATCGGTAGGTATATATCCAACAGCATTTGCCATTACTGTCACCATCATCGTCCTGTCAAATCGTGAGGTTTCCTTCAGGTGCATCCCAATTTCGGTAAACACTTCAGCAGCTACTCCGGCCAGTGCGATATCGTTGATCATCAACAAGTGTAATGGAATAGTTACCGGGTCTCCATCAACCATTTCGACCTTAGTTGGTGCGAGGTACCCACCTCTTGGCTCTTCAGGGTTTCTTGGATATTTCCTTTCCTGCCCTTCACAGGTTACTGAGGTTTTTTTACTCCAGATTTGCACTGTTTGATCAGTATTTTTAATCGATTTAACGAGTCGAACAATCTCTTCTCCCAGTCTCCTGGCCTGCACATCAAGTATGGCATATCCCCCAATACCTTCGTCCTGTGTGTCTGGATGATCCTGGTTGTAGGTCGACATAAACATAGGGTTTTGATCCCCAGCTGCACCACTTGTCCAAACTGTCACAGCGTTTTTGAAGTGCCTGTCAACATATTTAGCAGTTGCCCCCGGCAGGTCGGCCGAGATCTCTGGAAGTCCATCCTTAGTTGTAGCCCGATACATCACCACTGCATGCACAGCGTAGTTGGCATAAATGGCAATTGGTTCGCCCGAAAGCGTAGTAAATGAAACAACAGCCACCGTCTTGTCGGAAGGACCGTCCGGGTTATAGCCCATGTGGTAGCCTTCACCAATTTTCTCGTCCCGGTTGGTATTGATATAGGCTTTACCTTTTGCAAATCCCACTTTAGCAGGCTGTATATTAGCATTGGCTGCATTAATAGATTTTATCGTGGCATTCTTAATGATGTTGTAGTACTCATCAGCATAATCATTTGCTGGCAGTTGTATGGTGTTATGATCATGTGTAGCCGCTATGAACAAATCCTCTTGCGGAATCTTTGTGCCAGATGCCACTTCCTGAATAAAGCGGGCGCCGCCGGGCACTTTGCTTATGTCCATAGACACCAACGCCACTTTTTTGAATCCATTATCTATTACAATGGAGCGAACAAGCAGCGAATCGTGAATGCCACTAAACCTCCGAAACTGATCGGCAGAAGCGGTGAAAATGCTTGCTGGCGGGTTCATTATTTCTCTGGCCGCACCTACCTTCAGTGCACCCGACGGTATTCCCTGTCCTCTTACCACACCAACTGCCGCTGACAGCAGTATAATTAGCATAACTATTTTTGATGTTTTCATTTCTCTTGATGATCTGATTTGTTCAATAAAGCTTTCCTATTTTTTCCTTGATTACATACAGCTGACCATGGATCGGCTATGATTATTTTAAATATTGCACTTAACGGTTTGTTGCCTCAAAGACATGTTCCTCCCCCGTCGTTATTTAAAAAGCTTGAAAAAAGTGCGCCAAGGCTGGCGCACCTTTCCACCTACTTAAACAATGTATAAAACCTACAAAATCAATGTCTTATGTGAGCCCTACGGCCTTATGATGGTACCGTCAGCGTTTCGTATCTGATTATAGCCCCTTAGCCTGATAGGATATTTAGCAGCCAGCTTCTCATCAATGTCCACCCCGATACCCGGCTTGTCGTTCAGGTGCATATAACCATTTGTGGTCGTCGGAGATCCGGGGAACACTTCCTGTTCTGCCTCTGGAAATATCCGGCCTTCCTGAACGCCAAAGTTCCAGATGGCCATGTCCACATGCGCATGGGCTGCATGACCAACTGGTGACACATCGCCAGGGCCGTGCCAGGCGGTACGAACACCGAAGAATTCACCCAATCTGGCGATTTTCATGGCAGGAGTAATACCGCCGATCTGCGACACGTGGCACCTGATATAATCAAAATAGCGATTGGCGATAGGATCCAGAAATTCGTTGATATTATTAAAGAGCTCTCCCATTGAGATAGGCACATTGGTGCTTTCTCTGAGCTGTGGCCACCAGCCCTGGTTTTCGGGAGACAAAGGATCCTCCATGAAGAAGGGCCTGTATTGCTCCACCGAGTTGATGAGTTGAATCGCCTCCATGGGCTGGATCTTCTCATGAATGTCATGCATGAGATCAATCTCGTCACCACATTGCTTTCTTACTGTGTCAAAAAGCTCTATTACCGATTTGATGTATTTCTGAGGATGGAAGTAGCGATCTCCCGCATAGCCATATCCCGCCTTTTTAAAGTCTGGAACGTAAGAATCGTCAGTCAATGATGGAGAGCTCATTCGAACGTACTGATAGCCCTCTTCCTTAAAACGATTGACGTTATCGGCCACTTCCTGAATGGATCCCCCCGTGCGGGCATAAACTGGAATGGCAAAGCGTGACTTACCGCCGAGCAGCTGATATACAGGCATACCTGCTCTTTTCCCTTTGATGTCCCAAAGTGCCTGATCAAGGCCGCTCAACACGTTGTTCAGCACCGGGCCATTGCGCCAATAGGAGTCGATGTAGAACGAGTTCCACATGTCCTCTATATTATCTACATCCTTACCCTTGCAAAACGGGGCGAGGTAGTCATTAATGGCAGTAACCACCACTGACGCACGCTGTGTGAATGTGGAGCAGCCCAAACCATATAACCCGGGTTCGCTAGTCTCAACTTTAACCACAATGAGATTGGCGTTGCTTGGCGAGGTAGCAATCGCCTTTACGTTCTTGATCGTGACTGGTGCGGTGCCCTTTGCGTACGCTGGCGTTTCTTTGTCTTTCGCATTGGCGCTGCTAAAACCAAAGAGCCCAAGGGTACCGGCTGCCGATCCAATTCCCAACGTCCGGAGGACATTTCTACGGCTTTCTATATTTTCATTTTTTTTCATGGTATTAGTGTTTAAGTGTATGTTCTGGTCTTATTTTAAGTCAACTAGATTGTGATCAATCGGGAAGTTTGAAGGCCACATAGTAGTCACCGGCTTTTTGCCCTCTTGCTCCACCTGCGGCAATGGCCACATACTGCTTGCCATCCACTTCATAAATAGCTGGTGTAGCAAAACCCGCAGCTGGCAGTTGATATTCCCACACCACTTTCCCCGTGTTTTTATCAAAGGCTCTGATTCTTTCGTCTTTGGTACCAGCGATAAAGACGAGGCCTCCGGCAGTGACCACCGGGCCGCCGTAGCTTTCTGTGCCGGTTATTGAAATACCCTTCTCTGTCAACTCCGGAAATTCTCCCAGAGGAACCGTCCACAGGTAGTCCCCTGTATTGAGGTCAATGGCGTTAAGCGTCCCCCACGGAGGCTTGATTCCGGGATAACCCTGCTCATCAAAAAGCTTCGTCCAGGCCTTTTTGACGTAGGCCGGCTGAAAGCCAAACGCATTCTGTGTCAATGATGGCTGTGGCTCGCTTCGCTCGTCTGCTGTGCCATCTCCCTGCGTTTTTGTTTCTTCCAGCAAGTAGCTGACAATTGTCTTCCGATCCCTTTCTGCCAGGTGTTGGAAAGACGGCATTCTACCTATGCCGCCCCCAAGGATGTTTAGTAGCTGAGTGCTATTGTATTGATTCTTAACATTGCTTATGTCGGGAAAATCGGTTCCATTACCCTTCTTGTCCTTGCCATGGCATGCTGCACAATTGAGCGAAAACAGTTGCTCACCTGACAATACCTCATCACCAGCGTCCCCTTGCTGGATATTTTCAGTCATCTCAAGAATCCACGGGTTGTCGTTGGCATTTTGGTATAATATTCCGTCGGGGTCGATTGCATTTCCACCCCACTCTGCTCCGCCACTATAGCCGAACAATAGCGTTCCTTCTTTGCTTGGAGGAGCGAACTTATTATCCGTTTTATATCTCTCATATATTTGCCTGGTATAGGCTTCTGCTTCGGGCGAAATGTCGGAAATATCATCCTCGGTATACACCTGCCTTGAGAATGGAGCTGGCTTCAATGGAAACTTTTGGGTGGGCCATGGTGACTCCCCGGGTAAGCCATTGGTTGGCACCGGTCTTTCCTCTACCGGAAATACCGACTCCCCTGTTTTGCTATTGAGCACATACACCATCCCATCTTTCGTCGCCTGAACAACCACCTCAAGCTTTCGCCCGTTGTGCTCAATGGTAGCAAGATTTGGTTGCAGTGGATGATCTCTGTCCCAGAGGTCGTGGCTGATGGTTTGGTAGTACCAAACGAGGCTGCCGTCGCTCGCATTCAAAGCCACTATACTGTTGGCAAAGAGATTTTGTCCTGCTCTGCTTCCACCATAGAAGTCCGCTGCAGGCGAACCAGTACCAAAAAACACCACTCCATTTTTCTCATCCAGGATCATTCCAGACCAGGTGTTTGCGCCACCAACTTCCTTGTAGGCACCCTCAGGCCATGTTTCGTAACCAACCTCTCCGGGATGTGGAATGGTGTGAAACACCCATTCCAGCTCTCCGGTGACAACATTGAATGCCCGCACGTGGCCAGGAGCACCATCGCCGGCTTCAGACACAGCTGAGCCGATCACAAGCGTATTTTTGTAAATCACACCTGGTGAAGTAGCCCTTACTCGTGTTTTTGTGATATCGGCGTCGATACCGTCCGAAAGCCCCTGCCTAAGATCAACCACCCCGTCGTTTCCAAAACCAGGAATCAGTTTACCAGTGGCAGCGTTTACCGCATACAGATTTGATTCGACGGTATACAAAATGCGCTTGTCGTTTCCATTCTCCCAGTACATGACACCACGGTTGCGAAAGCCCTCTTCAGGTGGCGAAAACTTCCAAAGCTCTTCCCCGGTTGCCGCATTGACAGCAAATAGCTGGAGAAGCGGCGTTGTCGCATACAGCACACCATCGATCACAATCGGCTGACACTGGATTTCCCGTACTCTGGCGCTGCTCCCCGGCTCTTGTGGTTCTCTCGCTTTGTACATCCACGCCACTTCAAGTTGGCTTACATTCTCAATAGTAATTTGATCGAGCGGTGAATACCTGTTTCCGGCATTATTACCCCCGTAAACAGGCCAGTTCACACCTGTATCAAACCTTGAGACTGTTTTATCTGACTCGCTCTGCTGGCAACCAGATACAAATGCCAACAGTATGGCAAGACTTTTAAGTCTAAATTTCATCTTTAGCATGTCAATCAAAGTGTGTAGTAATCGTAAGTAATTGTCCATGAAAATGACTCCGACGCAGCTACTTTGACGCTGATATAGGGCTCCGGACAAACCGTTTTCATAGCTGACCAAAAAATCAACCTCGATAGCGGCCTATCGCAGGTAATTCTGACTCCGGCACCGGTTTTTCTGTTCTCTATCGCTATATCATAGTCCGACGCAGAGCCGCCATAACCACCAATCGAGCGAAGTCGGGCATGGTCGTTTTTGCCCAACACCCCCGTGTAGCTAACTTCCCCACCACTCACCTCGGCAAAGTCGCCAAGCCCACTTGCATCCCCTTCCACCTCAAAGGGGAATCGAATGAGGAAACCAGGACCTACGGTGGCATTGTCGATGACAAAAAAGTTGTGATCAAACACCTGCGTATCGATGACCTGACCTCCCTTATTCGTCAGTGTGTGGTCAATTATCATTTTGTTTCCACTTAGCCTTACAACTTTTTTGTAGCTGTAGCTATAATCCTCACTTACTAAATCGTGGACGAATTCTACCTTGTCAGCACTGTGCTTAATACTCCATATACCATGGTCAATAATTTTGTAAGGTTTTGAAAAATGGTAAGGGGCGGTGTCCAGCCTTTCCAGCACTCCTATTCCAACCTTGACAAACGTCTGGCCTACTTTGGCCTGGTCGTATCCCAGCGGGTCAAAAGCCTCCACAGGGCCGGTTATTGCATCGTGTAAAAAGGGGTCGTACTTCTCGAACCATTGCCCGAAGTAGCTGTGTCCTTTGTAGTTAAGTTGTGAAACCACGCCTGACCAGTCAAACCTTGCTCCCCTGTAGTAACCATTTACAGCATCGGGCAAGTAGATTTCTGCACTTATAGTTCCGTTAGAAATTTTTGCTTTTGGGACTTCCTGAGCCCTTGTAGGAACATACCAAATCACCAAAAGGGTCGCAGTCAAAAATGCTTTATTCATAACATTTATCGTTCGTAACAGGTAATAGTTATCCAGCCCAGCCATTTCGAAAAAGGGTGTTGTCAACTTTGTGTCAAAAAACTTTAATTTATTTCAGTACACCTGGCTCATTGATTCGGTAAAGAAAGCGGGCCAAAGCAGTTGTGAGTCTGCACATTTTCCTGCAGCTTCTTTCCACTGCTTTAGCCCATTTTCTATTTAGTAGCCGGGGTTTTGATCGGAGAAATTAATAGCGACATTGTTCTCAATCTCCAGCGTAGGAATTGGCTGAGCGTAGTCAGTATCTTCCCAGTTGATCGTACCTCCCCGTACGGTCTGATAAATAGCTGCCTCTGCGCTACCGTTTTTCCACCTTCTGGTGTCAGTCCATTTTTGTCCCTCACCAAAAAGCTCCACAAAGCGCTCGTATCTCAGCACATTGTTGCCGAGTTCAGGGTCGCCAACAGCTTTAGTAGCATCGGTGAGCGTGACATAATCGCTAGGATGGGGTACATCCACAGGAAGGTTGTAGGCACGTCTGTGCACCTTGTTGATGTACTCAAGACCAGTAGCGATATCGCCAGTTTCAATCGAGGCTTCGGCATAGAGTAAGTATACATCGGCCAGGCGAAGAAGATAGAAATTGGCTCCACTATCTCTGATAAGCCTTTGCCTCTCAGTTACATTTACATACTTGCGGAAGCTCCAGGCAGGTCTGTTCACCTCAACACCATCGGCAAAATGTGAGATGGCAGTCTTTTTGCCATCAGCCATAATTGAATCAGCGTAGGGCTGAAATCCGGCAATATATAATCTCGGATCAACCGGGCTGTTCAGTGGGTCAGCACGAAGTGCCAAGGCCTCAGTCACATACCCAGGTCTTACGTTAGATGCCCGTGGTTCCACCACGCCATCCTGAAAATAGTGATCTTGCGTAAAACCAAAGCGAGCCAGGTTCTTCTCATGAATAAACTCATTGGACCAGCTTGAGGCCAAAGGAAGGTCGTTGATGACGATAGACGGTGCCACTATGCTGGCATACCACGATCCCAGCGACGTCTCATCATTTGATCTACCCACGTTATCATCCTCAAGGGCTATTTCAATAAGTGATTCGGAATTGAATTCATTGGCCGGGTCAGAGTTGTACATGTTCTTATAAACATTGAATGGAACGAGTGACTTGCCGCTGTTGTCAATCACATCCTTCAGGTAACCTTTTGCTGTTTCCCAGTCGCCTGTCAAAGCATACACCTTTCCAAGCAGGCCCTTTAGTCCCCACTGATTTATCTTAAAACGATCCGCACCTGACCAGGTAGTAGTGCCCATCAATGCAAGTGATTTCTGAAGATCGTCCTTGATCTGATCCCACACTTCTCCCACTGAAGCCCTGCCAACAAATGTTTCAGAAACGCTGTTAGCGGTTTTTAAAACGATCGGCACGCCCATGGCATCACGTCCTTGTCCGTTGATGATCATGTCCTCACCAAAAATGATGATCAGGTTATAGTAGAACCATGCACGCAGATAAAGTGCCTGTCCCTCAAATTTATCCAGTTGATCGCCCGTGACGGCCGTCGCTGGCTTTACCTCGCCCGACCGAAATCCTTCCACGGATTCCAGGAGGCTGTTGGCACGAATAACACCCTTATAGGAATCCTTCCAAATATCTTTCAGAAATTCGTCGGACGGCCTGGTGTCATTTTGTGCCTGGTTGATCCAGGTTTGGGTTCCCTGCCACGCCAGGTTCATAGTATGATCCCAGCCATGATATCCCTTAGCTAAAATAGTGTGGCCATACAATCCATAACCATGTTGGGTACCATAAACCCCAATTAAGATCGATTCCAGGTCGGCAGCCGATGTTGGAAAAGCAGAAGGCGTCAAGGCGTTCGGGTTGTCTACAGACAAAAACTCTTCTGAACAGCCCATCAAAAACGCAAACGATAGTATTACAATATATTTTTTCATGATTTTCTACATTTAGTCTTCGTGAAAAACCTTAGAAGCTTAGGTTAAAACCAGCTGAAACAAATGTTGTCTGAGGGTATCTGGAGTTAAAGTCTATACCCCTGCTGCCCACTGTTCCTTCCCCGAGCACTTCCGGATCAACTCCCTTGTACTTCGTAAAAGTTAGGAAGTTGTCGGCCATCAGGTAAATTCTTAGGGCAGACACTTTGATTTTCGACAGCGCCGCTGTTGGGAAACTATACCCAAACTGAAGGTTCCGAAGCTTTAGATACGATCCATTCTCAACGAAATAGCTTGAAATGTTCGTGTAGTTCGCATTGGGATCTCTTTGGTAATTTCCGTTAACGTCCGTAAAGCCTAGCCTTGGTACACTGGTAAGGCCATTTCCATCAAAGAATGAAGCTTTGAACACCTCAGGAGAAGAATTATAATCGCCAGCCAGAAAATCTGAATAATGACGGTTGGCATTGTAAAGATCCACGCCAGATACACCCTGAAAGGCCAATGCAAGGTCGAAGCCTCTGTACTTCATGTTGATATTTATGCCGAAGTTGAGCTTTGGCCACGGGTTTCCGATAAAATCTCTGTCATCCTGTGTGATTACGCCATCGCCGTTCACATCCTTGTAAATCAAGTCACCGGCCCCAGCTCCGTCCTGCACCACCCCTCTTTCCTGAGCTTCCTGGTCGGTGGCGAATATCCCTTCCACCACATAGCCAAAGAACTGGCTCATTGGCTGGCCATCAACCGTCCTGGAAATCGAATTTGACAAATACTGTCCACCTACGCCGTCATTAATGGACTTAGTGCCTGAACCGTCAAGGCTGACCACCTTGTTTTTGTTAAAAGCGCCGGTTAAGCCAAAATTCATCTGAAGATCGCCAACCGATTGTTCGTAGTTAGCCCCAATTTCTAGACCTGTGTTGCTGAGTTCGCCGATGTTTGTGAACACTGGATTAGAAGCCAGTAAACGCCCGGCAACATAGCCCGATGACATAGGAAGCGGAAGCTGATAAATCATATCTGAGGTTAGCCTCTTGTACCAATCCATGGTCACTGTCAGTCGCTGATCCAATAAGCCAAAATCAACACCAAAATCAGTAGTTTTCACTTCTTCCCATTTTATCTCGGTGTTGGCAAGGCTAAGTGCTCTGGAGTAAGATTGTACCGCTCTGCCATCGCCTAAAGCGTGAAAATTTTGTGGAGAGTAAGATACCTGATACAGGTATTGAGGAATTGCCCCTATGTTTCCAAGCGCACCATAGCTGGCCCGCAATTGCATAGATGAAATAAACCCACCCTGGTCAAAGAATCCCTCTTCGCTGATCCTCCATCCGGCGGAGAATGCGGGGAAAACACCCCATTTGTTAGCAGGCCCAAACCTATCCGAGCCGTCTCGTCTGATGGTGGCAGATGCCAGGTATTTACCAGCATACGAGTAGTTAATACGACCAAACTGTGAAAGCAATCTTTGATCAGGTGAAGGCCCACCTGTTACACGCTGGGATGTCACGTCGTTATTTAAGAAAAATGATTCCGTTACATCAGCAACAAAGTTTGTTGCGTTGACAGTCACATATTTTCTATCCTCCCTGTACATCTCGTAACCAGCCAATGCTTTGAAGCTGTGGTCTCCAAGCATCTTTTCATAGCTAGCCACCAGATTGGCAGTATAATTCTCCCAATCAGTGTAAGTCTCGGTGAAAATAGCAGGAGCTGACTGTGAGCCAATGTTGTATGCCTCCGAGAAAATACTGTTTACACTGCTGCCAATGTTAGCGCCCAACGTACCACGAAGGTTAAGTCCTTCCATTATTTTAATATCAACATAGGCATTGCTCTGAATAGCAAACTCATCTTGCCCACCATGGTTGGTTAGGGCTACGAGCGCCGGATTGTTGCCATTAAAGTAGCCGGCAGAAGGTGCTTGTCCCCAGCTTCCATCAGGCTCATACACGGGCATGGTGGGTACTGTCCTCCAATAGTTCCCTCCCTGATCCGGGTTTAAAGAGCTTTTGTAGAGGTAAACAGTTTCACCTACCGTCACATTTTTAGACAGGTGAAAATCGGAGTTGGTTCTGAAGGAATAACGCTCAAAAGAATTATCCAGCTTGATTCCTTTTTGTTTAAATATGTTTCCCGACAAATAGTAGTTTGCTTTTTGCGAAGATCCTGCCAGGGATACCGTATAGTTATTGTCGTTTCCCGGGTTATAGAGTTCGTCCACCCAGTCCACATCGGGCAAGGTGTTAGGGTCGCCCCACGCTGACACGTCATAGCCAAATGCTTTCCGTGCAGCAAACATTTGCTGAGTGTTCATCAATGGTACCAGCGGGCGTGTATTTCTAATCCCGCTATAGCCACTTACATTAATATTGATCTTCTCATTATTTCCAGAGCCTCTCTTGGTCTGGATCAAAACAACGCCACCTGCTGCCTGCGCTCCATAAATCGCAGCAGCACTCGCATCTTTCAGGATTTCCATTGATTCAATGTCCTCACTATTGAAAGAATAGTTAGTGCCCATTCGCACGCCATCGACGATAAACAAGGGAGACATTCCGTTCACGGAGCCTCCACCACGAACAACGATATCAGATGTGGCACCCGGTGCTCCTGAAGACTTAACCACCTGCACACCTGCAACCCTGCCCTGCAAAAGCTCAGCAGCACTGGTAACAGGCAAATTCTTGATATCCTCTGACTTTAAGCTGGACACTGCGCCGGTAAGGTCCTCCTTGCTTTGCGAAGCATAGCCCAGCACCACAATCTCATTCAAAGACTGTATATCTTCAACCATCGAAACATTGAGAGAGCTGACAGCCCCAACACGAATTTCTTGTGTGATATAGCCAATTGATGAAAACACCAGCGTAGAATTGGGGCCATCCACTTCAATGCTATAGCCCCCCTCAACGTCTGTTGCCACACCATTGGATGTCCCCTTTTCGATAACAGACACACCAGGAATGCCAACACCTTGCTCATCTGACACCTTACCGCTTACCGAAACAGCAGGATTAGCTTCCTGCGCTTCTCTCCTGCTATCAGGTTTAATGGTTTTTGCAGGCTTAGGTTCAGCCTTTTTCAGGACAATCTGATTCTTGATTGTACTGAATGAAACCGTTCCGTCGTCAAAGACCCGCTCAAGAATTTTATCAACGGGCATTCGATCCACGTTAATAGAAACCTTTCTTTCCAGGTCAATCTCATCCGTCTTGTAAAAGAATTTGAACTGACTTTTGGATTCAATTTCTACCAAGACCTGCTTGATCGTCTTGTTCTCAATGTGCAGCGTAATCTCCTCGAATTGCGAATAGGCATTGGCCTGAATTTTCGGCAAACCAACAACCATCAGGAAGAGAAAGAGTTTCAAACCACTGTGCTTGTAAAAATTACTTTCCACAAGCATGGAAAACCAACTTGATTTTTTCATAACTTTAGGTGATTTTTTTAAATAGGTATGTTTATTAAAATCCAACTACATCGGGGAGCGTGCCAGCGTTTCCCGATCTTTTTTTAAGTGTGTTTCATTTCATAGGCTGTTTCGTTTGTTTTGGTTGATAATTACTTTGTTATCCGAAATGTGGTAGTCAAAACCAGCACTAGCTCTGAATGTCTCCAGCAAGTCGATGACCGTTTCGTCATCAAACTTTCCATTGAATCGGACAGGTGCTAGCTCTTTGTACTCGTTTTTGATTTCCACGTTATATCTTCTTTCTATTTTCTTCACTATCTCAGAAAAAGGCTCGTCGTTGAATATCAACACATTTCGCATCCAACCCACGTAGTCTTCCACATCCACTTCCTGTACTTCGAATTTGCCAGAAACCAAAGAAGCCTTTTGACCAGGCACAATCACTTTCTCGGTGCCAACGATGTTACCGCCATCTTTCTCCTGAACGGCCACGCTGCCTTCAATCAATACAGCATGGGCCACTGACCCTTCATAAGAACTGACGTTGAAATGTGTTCCTAAAACCCTGACATCCATGCCGCTGGTGTTTACCAAAAAAGGGTGTTCTGGATCCTTCGCCACTTCAAAATATGCCTCTCCAGTTAGAAAAACTTTTCTTTCCTCACCCTGAATAAAATTGACTGGAAACTTAAAAATTGTACCGGAATTGAGATGCACAGATGTGCCATCAGAAAGCACCACCTTGAAGGTTTTTCCTCTTGGCACTTCTATCTCATTAAATACCAGTTGCTTAACATCACTCTTCGGCTTGTAAACAATCACATCACCCTCCTGGGAAGCAATTACGCCCCCTTCATCATCATTAATTTGGCTGATACCTCCAATGACAATTTCGTTGGACGTGCCCTCGCTTGTTCTCAGAACTACTTTATCATCGCCGATAACAAGTGATTGACTGCTAGTATTGTGCAGATTGGCCCATATTGAGACGCCGATCGCAATTCCTGCAATAACGGCGGCGTACTTCATCACGCTGGAAAATGAGAGGACTCTAACGACTGGCTGCTTCTCTTTTGTTGTCTCCGACATAATCTTCGACCACATCTTTGGTTTGATTTCCTCATCAAAGTTCAAGTCTGAAAGTTCCAAGCTATCATCCTGAAATGAATCTAAATACTTTTCCAAAAGCTCACGCTCTTCAGGAGAACATTCATTGTTCACATATTTATTAAAAAGTGCTCGTCCCTGTTTAGCATCCATCTGGTACTCTTTTGTTTTTTGTATAGTGTTAAGTACCATAAATGATCAATAGGTACACGTCCACTTCAAAAAAAAAGAAGAATAGTTTATCTGAGGGGAAAAGTTTTGAAAGACTTACGCCATTAAAGTTCCGGCGTAGTAGCAGCGGCTGATTTAGCGTAAGGGAAATTCCAGGCTAAACGGGCGTTATAGCTCCAGCAGCAAAGCGAGTGCTGCAATTTTATGGGGGTGAAGTTCTTGTTTCAACGATTTCAATGCTTTGCTTATTTGATTCTTCACCGCCTGCATCGAAATTTTTAACTCTATGGCAATCTCCTGATTTGACTTATTCTGAAACCGGCTCATCACAAATATCTCCTGGCACCGGGGAGGCAGGGAGCTCACCACGTCTTTTATCAGCTCCTCAAGCTCTTCAAACTCAAGCTTTTGTAAGATGTCAACCGACACATCAACAATATTCAACCTGGTTAGATCCTCGTCAGAGATTTTGGCATCACGCATGTGCTTGAAGACCTGGAATTTTACCGATTGAAACAAGTATGGCTTTACACTGACAATGTTGACTGTTTTTCGTTTGGACCAAAAATCAATGAAAACATTTTGAACAATATCTTCGCAAGCCTCTCTCTTTTTAAAAATATTCAATGCATAAATGAACAGACCTTTGGAATACCGATTATAGAGCTCCTCAAATGCAGCTGCATCATCCTGTGCTATCATTTGCCACAGCTCCAGATCGGTTCGGTCAGATTTCATTTATAATAAAATTTGCCTAAATCTATAAAGATTTATCAAAAAGAAAAGTCGCTAAAGGGTTAGTGGTATGAAAATGCCAAAATACGCTGACTTCGAAGTTTTATGTAATTTTAGTATTTTAAAGCCAGTCCACGAACATGACCACCTACATCTCCATCCTCAGAGGCATCAACGTCAGCGGGCACAAGCCGGTGCCCATGAAAGAGCTGCAAGCACTTTACGAATCATTAGGATACGAACAAGTGAAGACCTATATCCAGAGCGGCAACGTGGCTTTTGCAACAAGCGAACAACAACAAACGCTGGTCAAAGGAAATATCGAAAAAGCCATCAGCCAACACTTTGGTTTCGATGTACCCGTCCTTGTTCGAACCAAAGCGGACGTACAAAAAGTGATTGAAGAAAATCCCTTTCTTAATGAGAAAGGAATTGCACCTGACAAACTGCACGTTACCTTCCTTGACGAGCTGCCAAAGCAGGAGAACGTGGATAAGCTGCTGACGTACGACTACGCCCCGGATCGCTTTGTGTTGATAGGAAAAGAAGTATACGTATACTGCCCCAACGGCTATGGCCGAACAAAGATCAACAATACCTTTTTTGAATCTAAATTGAAGGTTGGGGCTACTACCAGAAACTGGAAGACAGTGAATGTGCTGGCTGAAATGGTCGGGATTAAAAAAGCTTAACAGACTTTGCCAGCTATTCCATTTCCCTGACCGTTACCGGTTCGCCGTTGGGCAAAGCCTCATACATCACATACTTCTTCCCATCTTCCTCCGTCATTCGCACAGCGAGTATAGTGTCGCCCTGTTTCACCTGCACCTTTTTCCAGTCAGGCACCAGTGTTTTGAGAGTCAGGCTATGCCCATACCACTTCGGATCAAGGGTATGTGTAAGGTTCACTACGATAGTGCTGCCAACAATCTTTGTGCTCACTTTCGCAGCCATGCGTTCTCTTATGTATTGCGTTACCTCCACAAACGGAGCCACCCATACGTCGTCTTTTTTAGCCGCCACGTACTCAAAGTATTCCCGTAGCTGCTCTTTAGGTTTGGCCTCCCAGCCAACACCCTCTACGCCGTGAAACACCAGCACCAGCCAGGTGTCATTGCGGGCGGCGGTAGTGTCCACCCACGACTTCATCAGCTCCATGGGCGTTTTAGACAAAGGCCCCCGCTGCCACTGCACATACTCCTTCCCCTCTTTTCCTTCACCAGGCGACTCCTTCGCACCCCTGTTGAGCTCAGCAAGAAAGGGCTCAGGCATCCGGTTACGGGCCGATTCGTATACGCTAAGCACATATTCCATGGCGTGCTCATTCTCAGTGCCATAAGGCCCTTCAGCTGAAAAAATGTAGTCTTCACCTATCTGATTCTCAATCTCTTCCTTACTCTTTTCCAACTCGTACAATATGTTGGCCTCATCGAGGATGGCCAACCGGGGATGGGTAACCGTATGGCTGGCAATCTCATGCCCATTGGCGGCGTATTGACGGTACAGTTCCCAGGTGGTAGTATCGTTACCCTCTCTATAGCTGGTAGGTGGCCCTACCTTCCTAAGCTTACCAGCTCTGATCTTCGCATACCCTTCTTCGATGATTTCAATGGCCTTGTCTACGTTTTCGGCATCTACCGCCGCACCTGCTCTTGTGTGATAATCGAGGCCGCCTTCATAGCCCAGAAAGCCAATGGCCGACGCTCGTTCAAGCAGGTTATCCTTGTTCGTCGGTATTTTGGCAGTTTCCGCAATGATCTCCTCTCCCGGTCTGCCGATAAAGGTGCCCCGGTACTGCGACTCAGGTATTTTGCCGGTGATGATGTAAAACGTGCCCTTCATGCCGAGCGAGTCGAGCATGGGCATGGCTATAGTGAACTGGTGGATGGTGCCATCATCGAATGTGAGAGAAACAGCTCCGGTTTTGTCTTGGTACCATTTGGCAACTTCTGTCTTTCCGATATCGGCATCAAACGATGGCTGACAAGAAGTTAAAATCGATACAATTGTAAAGGTAGCGAGGATGTGGTTCAGGTGTATTCTTTTCATCATAACATCAAATAACTACAAACTGCACCCCATCTCCAACCGAGGTTACACCACTGGAAAATATTGAAATCTAAACTAAAGAATTACTCCAAAATCGCCTGGTACACCAGCGCTCTTAGCTTTGCCTGATCATCCAATCCAGCCGTTGGGATAAGCTGCTTGAAGTAAACGACTACGAGTTCTTCCTTTGGGTCGACCCAGTAAGTTGAACCGTAGGCGCCGCCCCAGCCGTATTCGCCTACCGAACCTGGAATACCTCTTTCGCCTAAATCCTCCACCACGTAAAACCCAAGGCCAAACCCTTGCCCGTCCCGAAAGTCAATATCACCTGTATGACTCACTGTCATCAGTTCAATGGTTTTTGGTGAAAGAATCCTTGTGCCATTGAGCTCACCTCCGTTCAGCGTCATTTGCAAAAACCTGGCGTAGTTGTCGGCAGTGCTCAACAAGCCAGCCCCACCGGAAAAGCTTTTTCTGGGCCCATCCACATAAGCTCCCTGGCTCACCATGGTGCCCGTTACCGGCGATTTTTCTATTGGCTTGTCCTGAGAAGCTGAATAAACCGTTGCGAGTTTGCCCGTCTTGTTCTTCGGTAAGTAAAAATGCGTATCGTTCATTCCCAGCGGATCGGTAATCCTCGTTTTGATAAACTGATCAAGCGGCATTCCGGAAGCCTTTTCAACCACTGCTCCAAGGATGTCGGTGTTATAGCCGTAAACAAATTTCTCCCCTGGCTGAGCATCCATAGGCAGGGAAGCCATTTTGGCAATAGTGGCACCAACAGGTTCTTCCCTATGGGCAAAATACCACCCCGTGATGCCTGCTTCCTCCCATTTATCTTTGGCAGGCCCTCCACCATAACCGATGCCAGCTGTGTGAGTGAGCAGGTCTCTCAGCGTGATTTGCCTTTTCGCCGGCACAATCTCATAAACTCCATCTTCCTTGGCCACAGCAACCGTGGTCTCTTCAAACTCAGGAATGTATTTACTTACGTTATCAGTTATCAAAAGCTTCCCTTCCTCCTGAAGCATCATGATCGAAACACTAACAAGGGCCTTGGTTTGCGATGCGATTCGAAAAATAGCATCCTTAGGCATCACAGATTTGGACTCGATGTCCCTCAAGCCAAACGCTTCATGGTACACCACTTTTCCCTTGCGCATCACCAAAATAACATTGCCAGACATCTTTTTATCGTCTGCATACTGCCTGAAAACAGCACTGAGGCGCTGGAGTCTGTCCGATGACATGCCCACCTCTTCGGGTTTGGCAGTCGGCAGCGTTTGCGCATGGAGGTGGTGAAGTCCGACAAAAAGGACTAGCAGGGCAATAGAAATGCGTAAGAGTAGTTTATTTTTCATGGAAAAGTAGGTTTTAAAAGAGGTGATTATAACTATTATTCGAATGAATTCAAACGAGTAAATGGGTGAAGTCCCGCCACGCACAGGATAAAGTCAGTGATATTCCTTATTTTTATAAAACACCCTCAATGGTATGAAAAGGAAAAGTTTGTTCATCGGTTTTGTTGTCCTCGTTACCAGCGTCGGCTGCGACAGAACGGAGGAACCACCAAAAGACCCATTGGCTGGCTATACGTCGACCTACGAAATTATTCAGGGAGAAATCTGGGACGCATCCTGCGTAAGCTGTCACTCGCCCGGCACCACCTTTGCCAAGCAATCGGATCTGATCCTTTCGGCAGAGGAGTCGTACGAACAGCTCATCAACAGAGCCCCTAACAATGCAGCAGCCAAAGCCGATGGCTTGCAACTAGTTGGCGACAAAGGCATTGAAAGTCTGTACAAGAGCTTCCTTTGGGAAAAAATCAATGTGCATGATCAGGAGCATTTTTACCAGGATCACCCGCAATATGGCTCTCTTATGCCACTTGGAGGTGTGCTGACCAACGGTGAGCTTGAGTTTATCAGGCAGTGGATCATTAATGGCGCTCCGAAAGACGGAGAAATCGTTGACCGGTCGATTCTCAACGACACCACTACTTTTGAGGTGCTTCCTTTTGAGCCGCTGGCATTGCCTACGGAAGGCATTCAGTTCCATCTCGGGCCTTTTGATGTGCCAGCTAATACAGACAGGGAAATGTTCTCTTATAAGCTGCTCAACAACCCGGAACCCATTTTCATCAAAGAGGTGGAGTTCAGCATGAGGCCTGGCAGCCACCATTTTATCCTTTACAACTACACGAACAACATCCCGGAGCTCTTCGTGCCAAAATCTGACTATATCAGAGACGTGTATGATGCCAAAGGAGAATATGTTATCTCAACTTTGCTGGTCATGGCCTATCATCAGTTCGTCACCGGCACGCAGTGGCCACGCATGCGCTACGCATTTCCGGAGGGAGTGGCATTGAAAGTGCCCGCCAACTCCGGCTTCGATATGAACAGCCACTACGCCAACAAAACAAATGACGTGGTTGTTGGCGAGGTGTATGCCAATATTCACACAACAAAAGAGGAAGAGGTGATGCACATAGCCGAAATCCTCAACCTGAACAACGACAATATCAATATTCCTGCAAAGACGAAAACGAGCCTTACCAAAGAGTTTCGCTTTGATGAGGAGAGAACAATCTTCCAGCTTTGGTCGCACGCACACAGCCACATGACCGAGTTCCGGGTGTATGCCATAGGCGGCGAAAACGACGGCAAGCTGGTATACATCTCCTACGACTGGGAACATCCACCAATTCTACAACTAGATCCGCCATTGCTGATCCCGGCTAAAGGTGGCCTGAAACTTGTTACCACGTACGACAATCAAGAGAACCGTAGCCTGCATTTCGGGCTCAGAAGCACCGATGAAATGATGATTCTGTTTGGAGCTTATTACAAAGAATAGACTGTGCCTTTAAAAGTATATCTTCTCATCTTATTACTACCCTTTTCGCATTTATGCCGGGGGCAGATTGAAGTCGACACTTCTTTTAGGTCCATTTCGCTAAAGCTGACTTTAGATGATGGATTCAGGTCATTGACCTTTCGAAAAAACGGTGAGTCAGACACGGCAATTTTTCTAAATTACTTCGTTAGTAAAAACACCCAGGGCAAGACAAACCTGTCCGACGAAATACCTAACATCCGCACACTTTGGGACAGTGCTGCACAGCTCATCCCTATTCGCTTAACATCGGCAAACATTGGCTATCCGCTGGAATACGACGACGTGCTCCAAAACCAAATAGCCGCCTTCAATGCTTCCAGTGAGTGGAAAGCGCATGTGAACAAAAATGGAAAGAAGCTGGATTATAAATTGATCAGACAGGTCATGATCGATCATCATGTTTATGGCCCGTTTGAAGATCTACTTTCCGACTACGGCTATACGCTGACTGATCTTTCGACAGAAAAGCATGGATTCGTAACTAACGAAAAACTAAAAGAGCTGGGCAGAAGCCCCGATGAGGTAATCCCTGTGCCTTATATGGTTTGGCTGGCCATTTCAATCCAATAGATTTATTTACACGAAAAGGAATATGTTCGGTAGCGAAATACTATATTTCTCTAAAAGATATAGTGTGCTGAATAATTAATTCACAACAAGGTCACTCTCAAATTGATTTTCAGTAGCTAATTTACCAACCGAAAAATTCCATCATTATGCAACGTGTATTAAAACAACTTTTTGCTTGCTCAGCTATTTTTTACCTTTTGACTGCCTGCGGAGGCTCAGGCCCTGCTGCCAGAAAAGATGACTTTAGCAGCCCCAAAAATCTCTATGTAGATTATATTTCCTCTTTCACGGGCGGTGTGGTTTCACGCACCTCATCTATCCGAATCCGACTCGCTAAATCTGCCGGAGACTCGCTGGCAGGCAAAGCAGTGGAGGACTCATTTTTCAAGTTTTCCCCATCAATGAAGGGCACAGCGCTTTGGGAAGATAACCGTACTATTGTCTACACTCCATCCGAATATCTTCCCAGCAACACCAAATACGAAGCTATTTTCAGTCTGGGCAAGGTGCTCAAGGATGTGCCCGGCGACAGAAGTGAGTTCAAATTCACCTTTCAAACACTCATCCAAAATTTCGACGGAATAGTTAACAACCTCCAGCCTTACGACAAAAAAGACCTTAAGAGGATGAGGATAGACGGGCAGGTACAAACAGCCGACTTTGCCGATATTGAGAACGTAGAGAAGGTATTGAAAGCCACCCAGAGTGGTAAAGACCTTCAAATTACCTGGAAGCACGGCGACAACAACGTACACACTTTCCTTGTAGAAGAAGTTACCCGCTCTGAAAAGGAAAGCACTGTGACCCTGGCTTTCAATGGTGCCTCTATTGGCGCTGAAAAATCGGAAGAACAGGTGGTAAAGGTGCCTTCGCTAAGTGATTTTTCAGTATTATCCAGCAAATTTGTAACCGGCGCAGAAGACTACATTTCCATTCTGTTTTCGGATCCGCTGGATGATAGGCAAGCACTTCAGGGCCTCATCCAGCTAGCTGGCAATAGCAACAGGCATCGCACAGTTATCAGCTTGAATGAATTAAAAATTTACCCCACCTCTACTCTTCAGGGGTCAGTAGAAGTCACTATTCACAATTCCCTCAAAAACATAGCTGGCTACAACCTGAAACAAGATTACAGCACCAGCCTGGAAATGGTGCAGGTCAAGCCGGAGATTCGTTTGGTTGACACATCAGGGAAATCCATCCTGCCCAGCACAAACGGGGTCATCCTGCCCTTTGAAGCGGTTGGGCTCAGTGCAGTCGACGTCACTGTTACTCGGGTGTTTGAGGACAACATGCTGCAATACTTGCAAACAAACAACATGGGTGGCCGCTATGAGCTTCGGCGGGTAGGCCGCCCCGTCACACAAACTGTTATCCAGCTCAACAACTCAGGTGTAACGAATCTCAACAAATGGAATCGCTTCACGCTTAATCTTGAGGAAATTATTAAAACTGCTCCCGGGGCTGTTTATGAAATAAAGATAGGCTTCCGTAAGAAATATTCTCTCTACTTCTGTACTGCTGAAGGCGGCGCTATTGAAGAAATGGATGATATAGAGGAAGACTGGGGAGCGGAAGAGGAAGAATCGTATTGGGACGGCTATGAAGACTATTACAACGACGACTACAGCTATGAAGACAGGGACAATCCATGCACCAGTTCGTATTATGGAGACCGCCGCTCTATCAGAAAGGTTCTTTTCTCCTCAGACCTGGGGCTTATTGCGAAGAAAAGAGACGATGGGAACCTGCATGTGTTTGCCACTAACCTGGTGAACGTTCAGCCCATGTCGGGCGTCGAAGTAAAAGCCTATGATTACCAGCAGCAGTTGCTAAGCTCAGGCCAAACTGATGGAGATGGCAAAGTGATCTTACAAGGCAAGGGGAATCCTTTCGTTATTATTGCCAAAAAAGACAATCAGGTAGGTTACCTGAAAATTGACGATGGCAGCTCACTTTCACTCAGTAATTTTGACGTCACTGGCGAGCGGATTCAAAACGGACTCAAAGGTTTCATATACGGCGAACGTGGCGTTTGGCGGCCAGCCGACACCCTGCATCTTGGATTTATTCTGGAAGACATTGAAGAAACTCTCCCTTCGGAGCACCCTGTGATCATGGAGTTGTGGAATCCCATGGGGCAGCTCTACTCCCGCAAGGTGAGCTCTCAGCCAGTGGGTGACATGTATCGCTTTGACCTGCTCACAGACAAAGACGCCCCTACGGGTAACTGGTTGGCCAAAGCCAAAGTAGGCGGTGCCACCTTCAGCAAACAGATAAAAATAGAAACCATCAAGCCCAACAGGCTTAAAATAGAGCTTAATTTCAACAAAAGCGTGTTCACCTCCTCCGACCAGCAAGCATCCGGCGACCTGAACGTGCGCTGGTTGAGCGGTGCCAAGGCAGGCAACCTGAAGGCGGAATTCGAACTGGTTTTGTCTCCTATTAAAACCACTTTCAAAAAATACCCTAACTACAGCTTCGATGACCTCTCCAAGGATTTCTACTCAGAGCGGGAAATGGTGTACGAAGGCAGGGTGAATGCTGAAGGATATTCCCGGATCAACATCAATTTGGGAGAGCCTAACAATGCTCCTGGTGCTCTCAATGCCAGGTTCCTGGGCAAAGTATATGAAGAAGGTGGCGATTTCAGCATCAGCAATGTGAGCATGCCTTACTATCCGTATTCAACCTTTGTTGGTGTAAAAACTCCTGAGGGCGACAAGCGGGGTATCATCCTTACCGATAAAGACCATGCTATCCGCATCGCATCGGTCGACGCTGATGGCAACCCTATCAATCGGCGCAATGTGAAGGTGCAGCTCTTTAAGCTGGACTGGAAATGGTGGTGGGACAATTCCTACGACGCCATCAGCAACTATGTGGGCCGGTCGTACCGTGACCCTATCAAAGAAGGGTTTGTAGACACCAACAACGGTGAGGGCTCCTGGAATCTGCGGATAGACTATCCACAATGGGGCCGCTATTTCGTGCGGGTGGAAGACCCTATTTCGGGGCACTCTGCCGGGCAGGTGGTCTACATCGACTGGCCGGGCTGGGCTGGTAAAGGCAAAAGAGGTGAGCTGGGTGGCTCTTCCATGCTCGACTTTGGTATAGAAAAAGAAGAATACAAAGTGGGAGAAAAAATCGCTTTGTCCATACCTACTACGGCCGGCAACCGCATACTGGTAAGTCTGGAATCAGGAAGCAAAGTACTTCAAACCTTTTGGGTGGAAGCCAAGGAAGGCAACACGGCCGTTGATTTTGAAGCTACCAGCGACATGGCTCCAAATTTTTACGTCAATCTAACGATGCTACAACCTCACGGCCAAACATCAAATGACTTGCCGATCAGATTGTACGGGGTGCAGTCGGTGAAGGTGGTTGACCCCGGCACCAGGCTTGAGCCAGTAATTGCCATGCCCGACGACTTACGTCCGGAGCAATCTTTCACTATAGGGGTATCAGAAAAGGGTGGCAAGGCCATGGCCTACTCCATTGCGGTTGTTGATGAAGGATTGCTGGATATTACCAACTTCAAAACACCGGACCCCTGGAACTCTTTCTACGCCAGAGAGGCATTGGGTATTAAAACCTGGGATGTGTATGACGACGTGATGGGCGCTTTTGCCGGCAAAATAGAGCGCCTTCTTGCTGTAGGGGGTGACGGCGATATTGAAGCCAAAGAAGAAACCGAAGCCAATAGGTTCAAGCCGGTGGTTATGTACCTGGGGCCGTTCTACCTTCAGGCTGGCAAGTCGGCCAAGCACAACCTCAAGCTGCCCCAATACATCGGCAGTGTAAAAACCATGGTCATCGCCGCCAACAACGGAGCATATGGATTCGCCGACAAGGCCACGCCAGTGAAGCAGCCACTGATGATATTGGCTACTTTACCCAGAGTAGCCGGGCCAACAGAAACGATGAAGCTGCCTGTCAATGTTTTTGCCCTGGACAATAATGTAAAAAATGCTAAAGTGAAAGTAGAAGCCACGGGCACCTTAGCGCTCAACGGAGCCGCCGAGCAGTCCGTCACGTTCAGTGGGCAGGGCGACAAAGTCATCTACTTTGACCTGAAAGCAAAAGAGGTATTGGGTGTAGGCAAAGTGAAGGTAACGGCCACCTCAGGCAGCCTCACTGCCAGCTACGACATTGAGATGAACATCATTCCACGTAACCCACCCGTAACACAAGTGGTAGAAAAGGTGCTAGGTGCGAGTGAAAACTGGAGCCTCGACTACACGCCAATTGGACTGGCCGGAAGGAATGAAGGAGCCATCGAGCTCAGCACACTGCCACCACTGAATATCGAACAGCGCCTGGGCTACCTGATCCAGTACCCGCACGGCTGTATCGAACAAACCACCTCTTCGGTATTTGCGCAGCTCTACCTTGATAACCTGACTACCCTGCCAGACGACAAGAAGATGCAAGTGCAAAAAAATATCGACGCTGCCATTAACCGGCTGAAAAGCTTCCAGTTGAGTAGCGGCGGCTTCTCGTACTGGCCCGGTAACAGCTACGCCAACTTCTGGGGCACCAACTATGCCGGTCACTTCCTTATTGAGGCCCGGAAAAAAGGTTATAGTGTGCCAGAAGGTATGCTGGCTTCATGGATCAATTTCCAAACCCAGAAAGCAGACGCATGGGGAAGCCTGAGCGGCGAAGAAGACAACGACCTCATCCAGGCCTACAGGCTGTATACCCTGGCGCTGGCTGGCAGCCCCGCAGTGGGCGCTATGAACAGGATGAAGGAGAAAGCAAACCTGCAAAGAGAAGCCCGCTGGAGGCTTGCACTGACTTATGCATTGGCTGGATTTGATCAGCAGGCAACCGGGCTTGTCGAAGGCCTCTCGTCAGAAGTTGAACCCGACAACAACAGGCGTTACTACTACACCTACGGCTCACCCATGAGAGACCAGGCCATGATCATGGAAACGCTTCTGCAGCTCAAAAGGAAAGAAGATGCCTTTGGGATCCTACAGAAAATAGCCAAAGAAATGGGCAATAAAGACAACTGGATGAGCACGCAAACAACGGCTTATTGCTTTATTTCCATTGCCAAATATGTGCAGGACTTTCCTTTGGAGGAATCGCTCACAGTAGCTTTGGAGGTAGGCGGAAAGCTTTCTCCGGCGGGAGGAAAGGACTATGTGACCCAGGTATACCTTCAAACGCCCGACAAACAGCAGCCCATCAAAATAACCAATAACGGAAGTGCTCCCATCTTCGCAAGGATCATCCGCAAGGGTGTTCCGATTGAGGGCGGCGAAATTGCAGGCGAGAAGAACCTGAGCATGATCGTCAGCTACAAAACCATGGACGGCGACGGTCTTGATGTTTCGAGGCTAAAACAAGGGACAAACTTCATGGCGGAGGTTGTTGTGCGAAACCCGGGAGAAAAGGGACTGTACAAAGACATGGCGCTCACGCAACTGTTTCCTTCGGGTTGGGAAATTATTAATACCCGACTGGAAGGCGCTGAAGATGCGAGCAAAGGTCAAAAACCTGACTATACCGATATTCGTGACGACAGGGTCATGAATTATTTCGACTTGCAGGCAAGCAAACAAATCGTGATCAGGGTGTTGCTCAATGCATCTTACCAGGGCAAATTCTATATGCCTGCCACTTCAGTAGAAGCTATGTACGATGACACCATCTACGCCCACAAGGCCGGAAGGTGGGTAGAGGTGATCACCGATAAATAGTGACAGAGGATAACAAACGGATGGCCTCTCTTAAAACCAGAGAGGCCATCTGTATTTCTTATATCAGCTAAACTTTGCTTTATTTGACCTACCTCAATTCAAATAATTCTATTAATCGCTCTGACTTTTAGTGACAAACGTGGCTGGTTCAGTCCTCTTAAATTTATTCCAAAGGAAGTGGTTCAAATCGATGGTGACCTTGCTCGCCATTCCTTTAATGCTCATCCTGTTTTACCCCCTGCCGTCTCCCCTTTTTCCTAAGAAATACGCCACACTTCTTCAATCTTCCGATGGACAGTTGCTGGGAGCCCGCATCTCCTCTGACGGGCAATGGCGCTTCCCCCCGGCTGATTCGGTGCCGCAGAAGTTCGAGGCCGCCATTCTCCTCTTCGAAGATGAGTACTTCCACTACCATCCGGGTATCAACCCTGTGTCGCTTGGCAGGGCAGTTTGGCAAAATATTCGGTCGGGAAAAATAGTAAGCGGTGGCAGCACCCTGACCATGCAAACTGTGAGAATGGCCCTGGAGAATCAGGAGAGAACCTACAGTCAAAAAATCTGGGAGCTCCTGCTTTCCATCAAGCTGGAACTCTTCTATTCCAAAGAGGAGATACTGCAGCTATATACTTACCACGCACCCTTTGGCGGCAATGTAGTTGGTCTGTCCGCAGCTTCCTGGCGGTATTTCGGTCGCCCGCCTTATCAGCTTTCGTGGGCAGAAACTGCGGCGCTGGCAGTACTGCCCAACAGCCCCTCCTCAGTATTCCCGGGGAAAAATGAAATCACCTTCAGACACAAAAGAGATGCTCTTTTGGAGAAACTCAGTGCAAAAGGCTACATCACCAGCGACGAGGCCCTGCTGGCAAAAGCTGAACCTCTGCCCGGCAAAGTAAAGCCCTTGCCCAACGATGCTTTCCACCTTTTGCAACGAGCTGAAAAGGACGGTCTGGCCGGTACCATTGTGCAATCGACGCTGGACTTTGCTTTGCAACGCCAGGTGAGGGAAAAAACGGATCGCTATTCAGAGCAAATGGCCCACAATGAAATCCACAACGCAGCTGCCATTGTTATCGATATTGCTTCAGGAGAAACGCTCGCCTACGTAGGTAATTCCTTTCCCAATGGTGACGAAACCAACAACCATGGTCAGTTTGTGGACGTGATCACCGCCCGCAGAAGCCCCGGAAGCCTGCTAAAGCCATTTCTGTACGCCGCAGCGCTGGATGATGGCATTCTCTTACCAAAGGAACTATTGCCCGACATCCCACTCTTTTATCGGGGTTTTGCTCCACAAAACTTTGATAAAAAATACCGGGGGGCTGTTGCAGCAGATGAGGCGCTTGCCAGCAGCCTCAACGTACCTTTCGTCTTTCTCTTACGGGAATATGGCTATGAGAAACTGCACCAGAAGCTCCGGCAAATCGGCATGCAGTCGCTGGATAGACCCGCCAATCACTATGGCCTTTCTTTAATTCTTGGCGGCGCTGAATCGACGCTTTGGGAACTGTCCGGTATGTTTGCCGGCATGGCAAGAGCGCTCAACAACTTTCAGGATCGCCCTTACAACAAAGGGTACTCAACGGCGGACTATAGGCCGAACAGCTACCTTCCACTAAAAACGACCAAACGAGAAGGTGACCTCGAAACCAATGGATTCCTGACGGCACCTTCCATTCTCTACGCCTTTCAGGCAATGCAGCAGTTGAGGCGCCCGGAAGAAATGTCAGGTGCAGAAATGTATGGCTCGTACCGCCCCATTGCCTGGAAAACCGGCACCAGTCATGGCTTTCGTGATGCCTGGGCCATTGGCCTCAACGACCGCTATTTAGTAGGTGTTTGGGTAGGTAACGCCGATAGTGAGGGCAGACCAGGACTCACTGGCATACGCTCTGCCTCACCGCTGATGTTCAGCATATTCGAACTGTTGGATGGCGACGCCACCTTCGATGAGCCGTTCGGAAAGATGGTCAGCATCTGCAAAGAAAGCGGACTTTTGGCAAGCGAGTATTGCACGGAAACAACTGACTCAAATTTACCTGACTATATGCTTCAGGGCAAACGCTGTACCTACCACCACCTTCTCCATCTGGATCAAGCTGAAAAACACCAGGTAAGCAGCGCCTGCTACGCTGTCGACAAGATGCATTCTAAACCCTGGTTCGTGCTTCCGGCTGTGCAGGCATGGTACTACAAGCAGTATCATTCCAACTACAAAGAGCCACCACCTTTTCTGTCCTCATGCGCAGAGCAAAACACCAATGGCTTCATGGAATTAATTTATCCCAGAGAGTTCACCAAAGTATATGTGCCCGTTGAGCAGGATGGCAAACCAGGCTTGGCCATATTTGAAGCGGCGCACCGTAACCCGGCTTCAACCATCTACTGGCACCTGGATGAAGTCTACGTTGGCTCAACGAATTTCATCCATCAAATGGGCTTCCACCCGGAACCTGGCCCCCACATGCTTACACTTGTGGATGAGGAGGGCAATGAGTTAAAGCAGGGATTTGAGGTCCTGCGATGAGCTTCAGGCTCTTCGGCGGTAGTCATTTCACCTTTGCTTCCAAGTAAAGGAATCGGTACTTTTAACCATTTAAAATGCTGCGTTTTTGATGAAACAACTCCTTTGCTTTTTATTGATATCAATGGCCTTTGTGTCCTGCGATACGGACACCAAACCAACCAGCCTTCTGGTCAGCCTGGACAGCGTAGAACATATCAGCGGTAAACCGGAGTACCTGGGCAGCCCATTTGTGACGGCCGGCGACCGGGTTTATATGATTGGCCATCAGGATGGTAGCTTCCCCGACCTCGGCTGGCATGTAGATGGAGAAATGGGCGGTATCTGGGATCACCCGATTAAATTAATGGATGGTTTTTCAATGAATATCGGAGAGGTTGGCAAAGAGGCTCCCTGGTGTCTGGATAAGGCCGATGAATTCATCAACTACCCTTTTGCTAACAAACATGTTTTCAGCAACGGCGATTTACAGGTTCAAAGAATACAATTTGTGCCAGATGATGGCATGGAAGGGCTCATTGTAGAATATACTATCACCAACCAAAGCGAAGAGGAAAAGTCGCTGGAGCTTGCGTTCACAGGCATGGTGGACCTCAGGCCCGTGTGGTTGGCGGAAAGAAAAAACATTGAGAATGGCAGAGACACCCTCTTTTTGCAGGAGCTTTCCGAGACTTATTTAGCAAAAGACCTGAACAACGACTGGTATACCATATTTGGCAGCAGCGAGCCTGTTATCGGATACAGAATCGATGAAAGCCCCTGCCCTCAGGAAAGAAAAGGGCTGGGCACCGACGGCACCATTGTTTCGAGGGTGACTTTACAGCCCAACGAAACCTACCCGGTTCAGTACTATATCGCTGGCTCATACACATCAGCCGACGACGCCCATACCACCTATGATCAGCTAAAAGGAACAGCCTCTGTTACGCTGAAGAACAAAATGAATCGGTATGAGCAAATAGCTCAGGCATCATCCATCTCCATCCCCGACAAAGACATTGAAACCATGTACCGATGGGTGAAGTACAATACCGCCTGGCTCATCAGAGATGTGCCGGAAATAGGGAGAGGTGTTTCCGCCGGGCTACCCGACTATCCGTGGTGGTTTGGTGCCGACAACTGCTATACCCTGCAGGGTATGCTGGCTACTGGCTCCCCGGCTGAAGTGAACTCGACCATCAACCTGATTGAAAAGCTCTCGATGGAATTAAACGGCAATGGCCGGATCATTCATGAAACCTCCACCAATGGCGAAACCTATAATCCAGGCAACCTGAACGAAACGCCTCAGTTTATTTCCCTTCTCTGGACGTTCTACCAGTGGACTGGCCACAAAGAGACAATCGAAAAATACTACCCGGAAGTGAAGAAGGGTATCAAGTGGATCGAAGAACAGGACAAAGATGGCAACGGCTATCCGGACGGCCCCGGCATGATGGAAATTCATGGGCTGCACAGCGAGATGGTGGATGTAGTGGTGTACACGCAACAAGCTTATGAAGCTGCTGCGCAAATGGCAATGGAAATGGACGAGCCTGACTTTGGCACTGAATACCAGAAGAAGGCCTATGCACTGAAAAAGAAAATCAATAGTGAATGGTGGGTAGAAAGTGCCCAATCGTTCGCTGACTTCCGCTCGACTAAGGCACAAGCGTTGGAGCTGATTGATGCCGCCATAGTGCGAGCCGACACCATCAACAAACCATGGTCGATCAAAGAGCTGCAGAAAACAAAAAAAGAGTTGGTCGCTAACGCTACTGGAACCACCAGCGGCTACGTGGTTCACCACAACTGGGTCGTCAACACGCCGACTGAAATGGGCATTGCCGATCCTGAAAAGGCTGACAAGGCTTTAGCTACTGCCAGAAAGTACAGCAACCGTTTCGGCATGTACGTGACGGGCATGGACAGAGATGAAGCCAGCGATGCCTCCAACAAATGGAAGTCGTTCAGCTACGTGGGTGCGGTAATGACACTACCAACTGGCGTGCAGGCCATATCCGAGGCAAGATACGGGCATCCCGGCGAGGCGCTTGGTTACCTGAAAAAGCTGCACAACTCATTCAGCTACGCCCTGCCCGGCTCCATGTACGAGGTGAGCCCTGATTATGGCATGATTGTGCAGGCATGGAACATTTACGCCGTTGCTGTCCCGATTGTTAGTTACTTTTTCGGAATTCAACCAGAGACGCACAAAAAACAGGTGACGATAGCACCCGACATGCCCGAGGGCTGGGACGATGTTTCTATCAGCGACGTGTGGATGGGGGATAACGTCATTGGCTTCACAAAAAGCTCGAAAGATAGCCTGGTCACCTATCAGGTGACACAACGAAACCCTGGCTGGACAGTATTATTAAAACTAAAGGGTGAAAAAAACTCCACAATTCAAGTTAATGGAAAGGTATTTTCTTCAACGGCGGAAAATGAAAATATTATTATCCGTTTAACAGGTGTTGACAATTTGATATCAATTCAGCGGTAGCGGAATCAAAATGCTGATACACTGCAAATCCTGCCATTTGCATCCTATCCACTCTCTTCATTCCCGCAAATAGCGTTCGGTTTATGAGAAAGGGTGAGGCATATGAAGAGAAAAGTCGATCTTTAACAACCGATATTACAGAAATTGGCTTACCAAACCATTTTAAGTTGTATCTTGTTAATAGCAAAAAGATTACAACGTGCGCAAACCAAAGGACATACTCAAATTGCCCTTTTCGCCAGATGGCGGAATCGATAGCTGTGTGTTGCTTTGTACGCACAACAAAGCCTTTGTAAAATAGGCCTCCCATTTCATCAAAGAAGTAAGGAGGCCGGTAGTACTGTTCCTGCAGACTTCTTGCTCTGACTACCCGGAGCACGTTATTCAACCTACCTAGCATTTCACTTTCAGGCATAATACCACCATACGGATGCCCTATTCACTCAGTGGCATTCGCTTGGTGCCATGTTCAATTTAAATACGACGTAACGATGAATCCAATTATAACAAAAGCAGACCACAATACAATTAAATCCCTGATAGCTAATCTACCGGATCATTTAAAGACTGCTGAGATAAGACAACTGACGAATGAGCTTAATCGTGCTCGGGTTGTTGCAAACGACAAAATACCGGAAGATGTTATTCGACTAAACTCCTATTTTGAAATTGAGGAGATCAATTCAAAACAACAAATCAACTTCACAGTCACTCTTCCGAACAAAGCAAATATTGCTGAGAAAAGGGTATCCATACTGTCGCCACTTGGCATTGCGCTGATCGGCTTCAGGAAAGGCATGACTGTTCAGTGGACGCTACCTGGCGGCCCAAAAAAACTCAAGATATTGAAAGTTGAACAAGCCATAGAAGAGGCTAAAATTCAGACGCTATGAAATGGACATACAGCATTCGAAACAAAACAACAGCGGCAGCACTACTCCTGACTGTTTTTTTGATAGTGTTATTCAATAACCTGAAAGAAAGGAAAAACTCGGTGAAAATCAGCGAAACGATCCATTCGATATTTCAGGATCGGTTGGTGGTGGAGAGCTACATTTTTCAGCACGCAGAGCACCTCCACTTGATCGAGAGAATTATTGATTCCGAGAACATTGAACATGCCGACAAACAACAGCAGGTGGAGGCGGCCTTCCGGCAAATAATGGTCTTGAACGAGTCGTACCTGGAAACAGTGCTCACTGAGGAAGAAGAAAGAGTCTTTGGCGGGTTCAACGACCTCAGCAAAAAAATGGGTGCGAAGGCAGAACAGGGTGACCTGACGGCTGCAAAAGCATACGCAAAGGAGGCAGCATTGTCCCTGAAAACACTTTCTTCCATCCAGGTAACAGAAGGAGCATCTCTAATGACAGACGCTAAAGCACTGTTTAGTGCAAGCACTTTGTCGTCCCAACTGGAAAGTGCCATTTTACTTGTCATTGCACTGATCATCCAGGCACTGATTTTTGCTTCTAGCACCCTCAAAGTGAATAGGCATCCTCAAAACCCAATACTTAATTGAGCGACTAAGCACAGGAAGTCCATTTGCCCAAGTGATGGACTTCCTAAAAAAAAACACTTCTTTCACTGCCCCATTCATTTCTCCTAAAAGGTCAATTCCCCAACTTTTCTACCGCCTTCGGCCTGCTGTGCCGACGGAAAAAAATTAATATTGTAATTACTTACGCAACCTCAGCACTGATTATTACATCTAGGCTACAAGGTCAATCAAAACTCAAATTTTTTAGATGCGTTGTTTTTACTCTTTATCCCTGCTACTGCTGGTGTCTTTCACCGCTTTAGCCCAAAATACTGGTATTAAAGGCAAAGTGCTTGGAGAGAATAATGAGCCTCTCCCCTTTGCCACTATCTTCATTCGCAACATCAACACGGGCACTACTTCCAATGTCGAAGGCGACTATGAGGTACGGCTTGCTCCCGGCAAATACGATGTTGTGTTTCAGTACATTGGCTACGAATCGAACGTGCATTTCTTTGAAGTGACTACCGGCTTCGAAACGTACAACCTCGCCCTTAAACCCAGAATATTTCTCCTCAAAGAAGTGGAAGTACGCAGCGGCAAAGAAGACCCTGCCTACACCATCATGCGCAAAGCAATCGGCAAGGCCAGCTTCCATGCCAACCAGCTCGATGCCTACGATGCCAAAGTCTACATGAAGGGATCCGGCCGATTGCTCGACTCACCCTTTTTCCTCCGCAACAAAATAGCCGAAGAGGGCATTGACAGTACTATGGCATTTACTTCCGAGTCGGTGAGTGAGCTGCACTACGAACGGCCGAGTACCTACTCGCAAAAGGTGGTGGCGGTGTTCTCGCAGGGGGAAGACAACGGAACAGGCCCTGGTGAGTTCCTCACGGCCAGTTTCTACGAGCCAAAGGTTGTGGACGCCATTTCTCCGCTTTCACCCAAAGCATTCGCTTATTACAGGTTTACTTACGACGGCTATTTCCGGGAAGGCGGCTACGTGATCAACAAAATACTTGTCACGCCCCGAAGCAAAGGAGACGACATTTTTGAGGGAACAATCTACATCGTTGACGACCTCTGGAGCATCCACAGCCTCGACCTTACCATGTATAAGCTGGGGATCAAATTCAACATTGAGCAGGTATACAATCCGATCGAGGACAAAGCCTGGCTCCCGGTAAGTCATAAGTTTGTCATCAACGGCTCTTTTTTCGGGTTCGACTTCCAGTACAACTACCTGGCCACACTCAGCGAATACAAAATCACCCTCAACCCCGACCTCGACATTCCGGTAACGGTGATCGACGAAAAAATAGATAAAGAGGCTGCCGCTGAAGTGAAGCAAAAGACGAAAGGCCAGGAAACACTGGAAAAGCTGGCTCAGAACAAGGAAGTGACCAGAAAAGACCTGCGCAAGCTGGTGAAGGAATACGAAAAGGAAGAAATGGAAGATCTTGAGTTTCCTGAGATTGTTTCTAATATCTCCATAAAACGAGACTCCACCACAAGCTACAACAACGACTCCACCTTCTGGACAAGCATGAGACCTGTGCCACTTACTGCCTATGAGATCAGGGGGTATACGAAGATAGACAGCCTCGACAAAGCGGAAGAAGCCGAGTACAAATCAGACACCACGAAAAAAGGAAAAAACAGAAGAGACAGAAAAGTAAGGCTCGGTGATCCAGTTTTTGGAAGCTCCTACAAGCTGGGGAAAAAGGGTCGCCTTAACATCGAGTCTCCACTACAAACCATCGGCTTCAATACAGTAGAAGGTTTTAATTTCTTTTACGACATCAACTACTCACGACGGTTTGAAAATGGCAATAAACTCCAGTTCGGCCCTGTGTTGCGCTATTCTTTTGCCAGAGAAAAGCTCCTACCGAAAGGTTATGTAGATTTCCAATACGGGGAAAGCGGCACAAGAGGCAGCGCCCGGCTGGAGGCAGGCAGTTATGTGCAGCAGTTAAGTGCCCTTGAGCCCATCCACCCCTATATCAACACTGCCTACGCCCTGCTTTTGAAGGAAAGCTATTTAAAACTATATGAAAAGGATTTTGTAAGGCTGGAAAACGAAAAACGATATAACGACAAATTCTCGGCGAAGGCCAGCGTTGAGTATGCGCAGAGAAGAAGCCTGGCCAACAATTCAGACTACACTTTTTTCAAACACCCCGGAAAAGAATATACAGCCAACAACCCTCTCAATGCCAATACAGAAATAACAGGCTTTTTTGAGCACCAGGCACTGATATTTAACATTTCAGGGGAGTACAAACCATGGCTGAAGTACAGAATGAAGAACGGGTCGAAAGAGGAGATCAGGAAGTCGACGCCCACCTTCACTCTTGAGTACAGGAAAGGCATGCCCTGGGCTGAAAGCGATGTTAACTACGACCTGTTGGACGTAGGGGTGAAACACAGTTTTGAGTGGGGCATCCGTTCCAAGCTGGACGTTCGGGTGAATGCCGGGAAGTTTCTTAATGACAAGGCCATTTACTTTCCGGACTTTAAGCACTTCCCAGGCAACCAAACACTATTTGCTACGCTAGACCCGGTGGAGAACTTCCGCTTGCTTGATTACTACTATTACAGCACCAATGATGAATACGTTACCGCATTTGTGCATAACCAATGGCGCAAGCTAGTGGTGACACAACTTGCTTTTGTGCGGATGATGGGGATTAAAGAAAACATGTTTATCAATTACCTCGGCACACCCAATTCTAATAACTACACAGAAGTGGGCTACGGCCTGGATTATATCATGCGGGTTTTCAGGCTGGAGGCCATTGCGGCTTTTGAAGATGGCCAATACAAGAACTTTGGCGTAAGAATAGGTATTGCAACAAACCTGGAGGACTTATTTGATTTCTGAAGTTAATAGTGCTCATTATGGAGAGTTGGTCAACATACTGCAAAAGTCTTATATTTATGAAGCATTAGCATTATGTCAGATGCCGACAATTTTAAGACACAAAGGTTATCGATTCTTCTTTTATGCAAATGATCATAGCCCGATGCATATTCATGTTGAAAAAGGTGACGGCACAGCAAAATTTAACCTTGAGCCTATTGAACTCGTTAAATCGAAAAGATTCAACGCCGCTGAAATCAATGAGATTCGTAAATTAGTGATTGAGAATTTGGAACTGTTTAAGAACAAATGGGATGAGTATTTTAACAAGCTATAAATCCAGCAATGCAGTTGATATTTGGTTTGATGACTTAAAAATGTTCATCAGATTAGATGATGGCCGTGAAGTTGCCATACCTCTCGATTGGTTCCCAAAACTTAGAGATGCTACAGAAAAACAAAAAAATAACTGGAGATTGATCGGCAGCGGAGAAGGAATCCACTGGGAGAGTTTGGACGAAGACATACTGGTAGCGGGCTTGCTCCGATAAATAGTACGTGGTTCAGGGCAATCGCATTCAAAATAATTATTACGAGACTAATGGTAAAAGAATTTTTCGGGGCCCGGGGCACAGAATGGTCAAAGCCTCAAGGAGGCTTATCAAAGTCTCATATGGTGTGTGTTTAGTATAAAAAAAGGGAGCTGTTGCGTTTGGTGTTGTGCTCCTCTTTCATGGTTCAATATACTGAAAATGAGATAATTGTAAATTTTTTTGTCTTTTTTTTTGATCCAATAGAGCGAAATAGTTTTTCCGGCTTCAAAAGGTTTTGAACAGGTAAAAGACAATCTTTTTTGCAATATCTTTAGTCAAATGAAAGATTGCAGAACTACTTATCGGGGTAATTTACGATACCCTCTGGTCGAAGTCATGTTTTTGGTTATT
>NZ_LR701637.1:0-531806 GCF_902498805.1 Imperialibacter sp. EC-SDR9
TTGGCGTATGAACATGCATAAAGCTAGCAAAAGCCTCTCTGGGACACCCAAGACACCGTCAAAAACCCCTCTATTTTAACTTAATTGAGGATTTTCGATAATCTTATAAAAAAGTGCGGAAGTCAGGAAAAAGCAATGGATGCATATCGACGGGGAGCTTTTGGGCCACCCACCTTTTGAAATCAACATTCATAAGAAGGCATTAAAAGTGAGAGTCAGGGCTTCCGCTTGACGATAGGCTTTTGTTTTTTGGAGAACCGGTAGTAGAAAATGCCTACCAGGGAAATCAGAACAAGAGAGATAAGCTGAGAATGTGAAAGTACATTTTCAATAATGAACCCCCTTCGGATATCACCCCTGAATATTTCTGTAACCGACCTGCCAACAGCGTACATCATGATGTACAGAAAAAACAACTGTCCCTCAAACCGTTTGTGCCGTTTGAACATTAGCAGCACTACCAAAATAGAAAGAATGAGAAAGATCTCATAAAGCTGTGTCGGGTGCAGCGGAGTATTTAGTGGTTTGGCTTGTGAAAGGGTGTCGGAAAAGCTAATACCCCACGGCATGTCAGTTGGCTTGCCGTAGCAGCAGCCAGCAAAAAAACAGCCCATTCTACCACAAACGTGAACGATGCAGCCCGTAACAGCTACCAAATCCATCATGGGCCAAAACGGTAGTTTGTGCTTTCTGAAATACCAAATGACGGTCGGAATGGCAAAAATGAGGGAACCGTAAAAAACGAAACCTGTTCGAAAGTTTTTTAACATATTGGCCGGTTCGCCAAAATAGTAGGCAGGTGACTCGAAATAATAGAACAATTTCCCCCCAACAAAGGCGGCAATAATTACCCATCTTGCGAGTCCTTGAATGACATCTGACTCGATCCCAAGTTCCTTCCTGGCAGTCCTGGCAGCGTAAAAATAGCCCAATGTTGCTCCAAGAGTGATCAACAAACCGTAAAAGTGGATGGTGACCGGCTTTCCAAAAAGCTCGAATGAAATGAATTCTGGATGCATTTATTGCGTTTATTATCGTATATTAAAGAGGCACTCGTTTTACAAATCTATCAAAATGCTCGTTCGTAACGCTTTCTTTTTCGTTTTCCTAAGCTTTCTTTTCATAGCTCCCAAGATATCAGCTCACGATTTTAGCAATGATGAGTTGGCTGAAGCCATCCGCTTGCGATTGGAAACAGCCCAGGCATATGGGCAAATGAGGCTTGGCGAAGAGCCAGTTTTTTGCATCAACACCTTGCCTGAGTTTTATGTAAGCAGAGACTTTCAGCCACTTTGGATAACAACCAGGGACAAATACCAAAAAGCCAAGGAGATGCTGAGCATCATCGGCGATGCGGAGGAAGAAGGACTAGCACCTGACGACTATCATTATGCTCATATATTGAAGTCGCTTAATCACTCCATCCGGCATGATTCGGTCGGTCGTTTTGAGCTTATTAAATTAGAGCTTTTGCTTTCCGACGCCTTCTTCTTGTACGCCTCTCACCTTTACTATGGAAAGTTGAACCCCGAGACTGCCGACCCCGAGTGGAAAGCAAAACGAAAAACCAATAGCTTCGACTTTGCCGGTTATTTAACCGAGGCGGTGGAGTCGGGCAAGCTAAGAGAGTACACCCAAGTGCTGGCTCCCAGCCTGCCGGAGTACACGATACTCAAGTCTTTTCTCGACTACTACCGTGAGGTGGTGTCAAAGGGAGGCTTTCCAAACGTGCCTGCTGGTGATAAGCTTCAAAAGGGAGATAGTAGTGAGCGAGTAGTGGCCATCAAGAGACGACTGTACATGGGATCGAACGTAGAAATTAAAGATGGCAACATGTCGCCTTTTTTCGACGATGACCTGGAAGCAGCCCTAAAGATATTTCAACGCCGAAATGGGTTAGGGGCAGATGGTGTGGCTGGAGTAAAGACCGTGGAATTACTTAATGTCCCGGCAGTGAAACGCACCCAGGATATAAAGATCAACATGGAGCGACTCAGATGGTTGCCCGAAGATCTTGGCGAACGCTACATACTTGTCAACCTTGGAAGTTTTGAACTTGAGATATTCGACAAGGCCTCCAGGACGTATGACTCGGAAGTGATCATTGGTAAAACCTATAGGAAGACCCCCGTGTTTAGCAGCAAAATGACATATCTGGTACTTAACCCCACCTGGACTGTGCCCCCAACTATTCTTAAATCCGATATTCTTCCGGAGGCCAGAAAGGATCCATCTGTAATCACAAGAAAAGGTTTAAAGGTGCTGAGGAGTGATGGAACTGAAGTGCCGTTGGCAGATGTAGACTGGCCAAATGTTTCTTCAACCAACTTTCCCTATATGCTACGCCAGCCACCGGGCCCCTCAAATGCTTTGGGAGATGTGAAGTTTATGTTTCCAAACCCCTACAGTGTTTACATACATGACACCCCGAGTCGGGAGATGTTCAATAAAAGTGAAAGAGCGTTCAGCTCCGGGTGTATCAGGTTAAAAAACCCATTAAACATGGCTGCCTACCTTTTAGCAGGCACTAAGTATACCAGAGAGGAGATTGGGAAAATCGTGCAAACGAGGGTAGAAACTACCATCACTTTGCCGAAGCCACTTGATGTTCACATACTCTACCTCACTGCGTGGGTAAGCGAAAGTAACAGTCTTCGCTTTGGTGTGGATGTATACGAACGTGATGCCAGGATAGCCAAAGGCCTATCGGGAACTCCCGAGGTTGGCAGCAGCATTGGCAGCAGGCTCTGACGTCAATTTTTGAACCTGGGCAACCAAATTGGTTGGTTGAAGCAATTTGCTTTTGGAGAGATAGTTTTTGTCGGGGTAGAATATAAAGAGGGCCGTTCCGTCTTTGATGGTGTTGATCACTTCCTTGTGAACAGCCATAGGAACCGAAGGGCAGCCAAAACTTCGACCAAGCCGACCATGTATTTTCACAAAGTCTTTGCTTACATAGTCAGCGCCGTGAAGCACAATCGCTCTTTCTCTCGCTTTGTCGTTAAACCCTTTTTCCTGCCCATCTAAACGAAGGGAGAGCCCATGTTTGCCCACGTAAGTTTGTGCAGTGGTATAGAAGCCAAGACTGCTTGTGTTGGAGTTGGGTACATTCGAAAACGATTCTGCATAGAGATTGCCCGTGTTTTTGCCATGCGCAACAAGGGTATGATACAGCACGTTTCTCGATTTCAGGTCAACTATCCAAAGTCTTTTTTGGTTAGAAGGCTTTCTAAAATCTATAATAGTAACAATATCGTCCTGAGTAATGCGATCACTGTCTTTCAGGTTGAGGTAACCGGTAACAGCAAGTTTAAAAAGACCAAAGTCGGGCATCGACTCATCACTGGCAAACGATTGGTAGTACAAAAGTAGTTGCCTATCAGGCGAAAAGTCGGCTGACTCATCCTCCAGACTCTTTTCCTGAGCAAAAGCTACTCCGGATGCAACGAACAAAAGTGCAATGAAAATTCTCGTCATAAAGGCCACCATCACGAAACAAATGTAGATAACGGAATGGTTCACAGGCCTTTGATGTAAGAATATTTTTGAAGCGCAATATTCCACTCAAAGTGACGGCGGCACCAATATCTTTCAGGTTTCTGCTCACTTACCTTTTTGGCCTGTTATATTTGTAAAAATATTGATTGACGATGCTTTCAAGAAGACCAAGAAGAAACAGGAAATCGGGCGTAATTAGGGAAATGGTGGAGGAAACAAGGCTTTCTACCAAAGACTTTATCTTTCCACTTTTTGTCATAGAGGGAGCCGGGAAAAGAGTGGAGGTAAAGTCTATGCCTGGGATTTTCCGTTTTTCTTTGGATGTCCTTTTGAAAGAAATCGAGGAATGCCTGATGTTAGGTATTCGCACATTTGCGATTTTTCCAGCCATCGACGATTCAAAGAAGGATAAGTACGCTACCGAGAGCCTAAATGGTGAAGGGCTTTACCTCAGGGCGCTGAGCGAGATTAAAAAGAGATTTCCTGAGGCTTGCCTCATGACTGACGTTGCTATGGATCCTTATAGCAGCGACGGACATGACGGGTTAGTAAAAGATGGGCAAATTGTAAACGACGAAACCCTCGAGATACTCGGAAAAATGGCCGTTGCTCAGGCTGGCACCGGAGCTGACATTATTGGCCCCTCCGACATGATGGATGGCCGTGTTGGGTACATAAGGGAGATGCTGGATGACGCAGGATATACCAATACGTCTATCCTTGCCTACACAGCCAAGTATGCAAGTGCCTTTTACGGTCCATTCAGAGATGCGCTTGACTCGGCTCCAAAAGCCGGAGACAAAAAAACTTACCAGATGGATACGGCTAATCGGAACGAAGCCCTCGTGGAAGCCGAACTGGACTATAATGAGGGAGCTGATATATTGATGGTGAAGCCTGCGCTGGCTTACCTTGATGTGATCAGGCTGCTTAAAGATAACTTTCCATTGCCAATAGCGGCGTATAATGTGAGTGGAGAGTACGCCATGATTAAGGCTGCTGCGCAAAATGGGTGGCTTGATGGGGAGAAGGCGATGGTTGAGTCCCTTTTGAGTATCAAAAGAGCAGGGGCCAGCATTATATTAAGCTATTTTGCCAGGGAGTTTGCTCAGCTTCAAAAGCAGTGAACAAAATAAAAAAAGCACCGGATAATTTACCCGGCGCTTTCCCGTAAGAGGATTCTACTACTTGTTATCTTTAAGGGTAGATGATGTTTCTCACCACCCATACTTTACTTTCTAGTTCACGCCCATCGAAATCTTCTATTTCGCTTCTACCCTTACCTAACGCTTTCAGGTAGGTGTTCATTGCCTTGACGGGCAAGTCATTTTTGAGGTAATAGTCCCCCAACACTGTCAGGTTGTAAACCGCCTCATTGAGGTCTATTGACATTGAAAGCCAGTCGTAAGCTTCCTTCAGGTTTTTGTCAATCACAATGCACCTTTCAGCTGCTTTTGCCAGTGTTTTCCAATCATGGTAGGCCGACTCCTCAACCATTTCCCTGGCCTTTTGCACTGCCCTGCTTTCATTTTTCTCTTTTGGGCCTGCTGCCCAAACCAAATTTGTCATTCCAATTAGTGACAGGCTCATAACGCCAGCCACTAGTGTCCTTTTTACTGAGTTTCTCATAGCACGAAAATTTAAGTGTTCAATAGTCACACATTAGTTTCCGATTGATTATGCTATTCAGATCCTCTTACAAATCTTCACTAAAGACGGTTATTCTCCGTTCGGGTTGCGTCAATACTTCACTTTATTTTAGCTCCCATTTTAAAAACATGCCTTGAGCATTAGTACTGGAGAATCATTTACGGTTGGGCACTACCTCTTGGTTGCTGTATATACGATGCGCATCAGGATTAGTTGGTTGCATTGTGTTAAAAAAAGTTAAAATGCCTCCGGCCCGAACCTGAACAAATCGTTGACAATTCCCCCTTGCTATTGTTGGCTATATCTATAGTACCCGATAACTTGTGAAAAGTTACACCTTCCATCATTGAACTTTAATTAAGCTAATGGTAACAGACTGGAAATTTTTTTTGGTTGAACATGGCGTCGACCCTGACTACGGATTTCTTTTGACTCCGTTTCCTGAAGTAAGCCTTTCGTCCTATTTTGCTCCCTGGGACCAGGCTGCACTCCATTTGCCAGAGTGGATAGAAAACGGCAGCGTAGCCGAAGAGGCAGGCAAATTACCATTCAAAGACCCGGGCAGAATAAGCAGCAAAGGCGAAATGGAAAGGGCCATGCTGGTGCTTTCATTTTTGGGAAGCGCCATAGTTCATACATCTGCCGATACTTCGCCACTGATCCCCAGAAATATATCCGTTCCATGGCGATACATCGCCACTCGCTTAGGAAGGCCCCCCGTGTTATCGCATGCATCCGCTGTGCTTGCTAACTGGAAAAGAATAGGCAATATGGGGGTGGTGTCATTGGGTAACATTGAGCCTCTGGTAACATTCACCAGAACTGAAGATGAGAAGTGGTTCTATATGGTCACCGTGGAGATTGAATCGCAGGCTGCAGAAGCTATTGCTGCCGTTGCCCTGGCGCTGGAATACACCACCACGAGAAACTCTGAGAACATTCTCCAACAACTGAAAGTAGTCAGGAACTCAGTGAGGATGATGACCACGACGCTGAAGAGGATGAAAGAGAAGTGTAACCCTTCAGTTTTTTACTCCAGCATACGGCCTTTTCTCAGCTCTTTCAAGGATGTCAGGTATGACCTTGGAGGGAGAACAGTGACAGAGAGCTGGCACGGTGGGAGTGCTGCTCAAAGTGCTGTCCTGCAGTTTTTGGACGCAGGAATGGGGATTGAGCACATGGAGCCTAAGTCTTCGGCATACATGAAAGATATGCTTAATTACATGCCTCCGCAGCATGCCACGATTGTGAGAAAGCTAAAACAAGGATCTCCCCTGAAAGACTATTGTAGTTCGGAATCGACACTCCGGTTCTTTTACGATAAGGCTGTAGAGACAATCCATGACTTCAGGACAGAGCATTTCAAAATAGCGCATGAGTATATAATTGCGCAGGCAAAAGCAGAAGAAGGGGTAATTGGCACTGGGGGAACTGAGTTGTCATCGTTTCTGAAATCGATGAGAGACGACACAAAAAAAAAAGGTGACTAAATTAATCACCCTTTTCACGCTTAAACAACACCCTAATTTATTTATGGCAAATCCTTACACAAAAATCATGAAGAATTCTTTTTCTGCTTCAAATATGACCCAAAGTTTTCTAAAAAAATGCAAATGAGAAAGTTTTAGGTCTTTTTTTTACCCTTGAAAATGAAAATTTACACAATTATGAATTTTTACGACTAAAATTCTACCCACTGTGAGTATTTTCATAAAAAGAGCTTCATTCTTAACGATTTTTCAAAAAGGAGGGAAAGCGCTTTAAATGCATCTTTTCATCGCAACGTGAGGCTTGCTGATTTTTAATAATTTTTCGTATTTGTTGCGAATCATTCAAGAAATTCCGTATTTTCATATTACCGTGATAATTAAATTGTGAATTTCACAACAAAATTGGTTGGTTCGCCTCTCATTTTGACAAATTCATAAAAACGGCTTCGCATTAACCCCAAGATGATAATTGGCCTTTTTCCAAAAAGGCATCGCCATTTGCTTTTTGCTAAATGCATCTTGAACGTTTTTAGACATCCTAAGTATGGAAGAAATAAAAAAACAACGTGAGGGCTTGTACTGCCCGGAGCTCGAACACGACAATTGTGGTATGGGCTTTCTTGCCAATTACAATGGCCATAAATCAAATGAGATTATTACTGGTGCTATATCCATGCTTGAAAACATGGAGCACAGGGGGGCTACCGGCGCTGAGCCAGAAACCGGAGATGGGGCTGGTATTCAGTTTCAGGTGCCCTATGAGTTTTTTGAAGCAGAGGCGCTGGCTTCAGGAGTCAAACTTCCGGCCCCGGGTAAATATGGCGTGGTTACACTCTTTCTTCCAAAAGACCAAAGGGGAAGAGAGGACACTGTTAGTCAACTAAAGCAAATCGCCACTGAAAGGGAGTTTAATATTGTTTTCCGCAGAAAAATACCCACCGACAATAGCAGAATAGGTTTGTCGGCCCGGCAAACAGAGCCTGACATGTATCACTACTTTCTGGTACCAAAGGAGCCTTTGGAAGACTCAATGGTATTAGAAAGAAAACTATACGTTTTTAAAAACCAGGCCACTCACTTCATTGCCAAATCACATCCCGATTTCTATATAGCCTCGTGCTCTGCTTTTAAAGTGGTTTACAAAGGGCAGCTGCGTACGGATCAACTGCGGTTTTACTATACAGACCTGAGAGACAAAAGGCTGACGTCAGCCTTTGCCATGATTCACTCCCGGTTTTCCACCAATACTTTCCCCAAATGGAAGCTGGCACAGCCCTTTCGTTTTCTTGCGCACAATGGTGAAATAAATACCATAAGAGGGAATGTGAACAAAATGAAGTCGAAGCAGGCGCTGATGGAGTCTTCGTTGTTTACCAAAGAGGAGATGCGGTGGCTGCTACCCATTTGTGATTCAGCCGATTCAGATTCTGCCAATCTGGACGCCATGGTGGAGCTTTTGGTGCTCTCTGGCAGGAGCATACAGCATGCAATGATGATGCTTATTCCTGAAGCCTGGCAAAACAATCCTCTGATGGATGAGGACAGAAAGGCATTCTATAAGTTTCATGCGTCGATGATGGAGCCCTGGGATGGCCCCGCAGCAGTATGCTTTACTGATGGTTTGAGAATAGGTGCTACGCTTGATAGAAACGGCCTAAGGCCAGCTCGCTATACAGTAACCAGCGATGGCCTGATCATTTTGGCTTCGGAGGTTGGAGTTTACCCCGTCGACCCTTCCAAAATTATTTCCAACGGAAGGTTGCAGCCGGGAAAAATGGTAATGGTTGACCTGGTGCAAAAAAAGGTGTTGTTTGACGAAGAGATCAAACAGCAGATTTTTGACAAGCAGCCCTATTCCGAGTGGATTAAAGGCAATAGAACAAAGCTTAGACTGCTGCCCGAGCCCAAGGATTTGCACCCGTCGTTTGAGGACGACCAATTGAAAACGAGGCAGTTGGCGTTTGGGTACTCCAACGAAGACGTGAGAACCATCCTTAAGCCGATGGTCGAAGATGGAAAAGAGCCACTCGGCTCTATGGGGACCGACACCCCTGTTGCCGTCTTGTCTAACCAGCCTCAACACCTTTCATTCTACTTTAAGCAGTTGTTTGCTCAGGTAAGTAACCCACCTATCGATCCCATCAGGGAGCGGCTTGTGATGTCATTGTTCACCAGGGTGGGTACCTCAAAGAATATTTTGGCCGAAACGCCTGAGCATTGCAGGCAGATACATATATCGCAGCCCGTTCTGGACAAGTCAAACTTTGAAAAGCTGCTTCAGTGGGATCACAAGCATTATAACTACAAGATTATAAATATCTTGTTCAACGCAGACGGCAAGGCAGGCAGGCTTGAAGAAGGGGTCAACGAAATTTGCAAAGAGGCCGAAAAGGCCATTGCTGAAGGTTCCAACATCCTTGTGCTGAGTGATAGAAACCTAAGTAAGAACAGAGCCGCCATACCATCATTGCTGGCGCTGGGAGCAGTTCAAAACCACCTTGTAAAGAACAAAATACGCACCAAGGCAAGTCTGATCGTGGAATGCGGCGACGCCCTGGAAGTGCATCATTTTGCGACTCTTGTTGGCTTTGGTGCCAGTGCTATCTATCCTTACATGGCGCTTGATACTATTGCCGAGTTGGTGAAAAGTGAAAAGCTTGATAAACCCTTGAGCTTTCAGGAGGCAAACGCCAAGTTCATCAAAGCCATAGGTGATGGAATTTTGAAGGTAATGTCGAAAATGGGCATTTCTACTCTTCAGTCTTACCAGGGAGCTCAAATCTTCGAAATACTTGGGCTTTCCAGTGCTGTGGTAAACAAATGCTTCTACGGCACTATTTCCAGAATTGAGGGCCTAGGTTTCGATGGCATCGCACGGGAAACGCTGGCCAAGCACAAGCTGGCATTCACGGAGTCGAACCAAACAAAGCGACTTCCAGAGGGAGGAATCTACCAGTGGAAGCGCCGGGGAGAGGTTCACTTATTTAACCCCGACACAATCCACTTGCTTCAAAAATCTACTAAGCTTAAGTCGTACGACTTATATAAAAAGTACGCTGAGAAGATCAATAAACAAGAAGAGAAGGCCATTACGCTCAGGAGCTTACTAGAATTTAAGGCTGGCAAGGCTATTCCTATCGAAGAGGTGGAGCCAAAGGAGGAAATCTTCAAAAGGTTTGCTACCGGAGCTATGTCATTTGGTTCTATCTCTTTTGAAGCCCATACGACATTAGCCATTGCCATGAACCGGATTGGTGGAAAAAGTAATAGTGGGGAAGGTGGTGAAGATCCAATCCGCTACGAGCGCAAGCCAAATGGGGACTACATGAGATCGGCTATCAAACAGGTAGCGTCTGGCAGGTTTGGTGTGTCGTCTTACTACCTCAGCAATGCTGACGAGCTTCAAATCAAGGTAGCTCAGGGTGCAAAGCCAGGTGAGGGTGGGCAGCTACCGGGTCACAAAGTGGATGATTGGATAGGACGTGTTAGAAACTCTACGCCGGGTGTTGGTCTTATCTCACCGCCCCCGCACCACGATATTTACTCAATTGAAGATTTGGCGCAGCTTATCCACGACCTTAAAAATGCCAATCGGGAAGCGAGGATCAACGTTAAGCTTGTTTCGGAGGCAGGTGTTGGAACTGTTGCAGCTGGTGTGGCAAAGGCATTTTCTGACGCCATTCTTATATCTGGTTATGACGGCGGTACCGGAGCTTCTCCAATAAGCTCGATCAGGCATGCCGGCTTGCCATGGGAACTTGGTTTGGCAGAAGCACATCAAACGCTCGTGAAAAACAGGCTACGTTCCCGAGTGGTACTGCAAACCGACGGCCAGTTAAGGACGGGAAGAGACATTGCCATAGCTACAATGCTGGGTGCTGAGGAGTGGGGCGTTTCTACGGCCGCTTTGATTACCATGGGCTGTATTATGATGAGAAAGTGTCATCTGAACACCTGCCCTGTTGGTGTAGCGACCCAGAACCCGGATTTGAGGGCGCTCTTCACCGGTAACCCCGAAGAAGTGATTGCCTTGTTTACATATATGGCGGAGGAGCTAAGAGAGATAATGGCTTCTTTAGGCTTCAGAACAATCAACGAGATGGTCGGCCGTGCTGATATGCTTCAGGTGAAAGACAAACTACCTGGTTGGAAGGCCGCTACAATTGATTTGAGCCCTGTATTGAAATATGCTGAGCCAGCTCAGGGAGAAACCGCTTACAACTCAATTGCACAAAAGCATAAACTAAACGAGGCACTGGATTGGAAGCTTTTAAAAATTGCACAGCCTTCACTGGACACCGGTCAGTTCTCTTCAGGCAAGTTGAAGATAGTGAATATCAACAGGTCAGTAGGAGCGCTTATTTCGAATGAAATTTCGAAGAAATACAACGAAGAGGGGCTTCCGGAAGGAACAATAAGGATAAACTTCAGGGGGTCAGCTGGCCAGAGCTTTGGCGCTTTTGGAGCATCAGGACTGAAATTTGTTCTTGAAGGGGAGGCCAACGACTACTTTGGTAAAGGGCTTTCCGGCAGCCAGCTGATAGTCTTTCCTGACAGACGTACGCAGTTTGTGCACGACCAGCAGATCATAATAGGCAACGTGGCCCTTTACGGAGCCATTACGGGAGAGGCTTATATCAATGGTATGGCTGGCGAGCGGTTTGCCGTCAGAAATTCTGGTGCTAACGCCGTTGTGGAAGGAGTGGGCGATCATGGCTGTGAGTACATGACTGGGGGTAGAGTTGTAATACTCGGCCCTACAGGAAAGAACTTTGCTGCCGGAATGAGTGGAGGTATTGCTTATGTTTATTCTCCGGGAGAAGAATTTGAGCAGTTGTGCAACATGGAAATGGTGCTATTCGATTCAATAGATCATCAGGACGTTTCCACAATTAAAACACTTGTGACAAATCATGTGAAGTTCACGGGAAGCAAAAAGGCTGAAATGATTTTATCAGAGTGGGACAGGCATATTGGTAAGTTTATCAAAGTGATGCCAAAAGAGTACAAGGAAGTTTTGGCCAATGCCAATAAGCGTAGAATCCGTCAAGCAGTTTAAGATCATGGGAAAAGTAACAGGTTTTTTAGAATACAATAGGGAGCTGCCAACTGCAAAGCCTCCCAAGCAGCGCATCAACGAGTACAAAGAAATATACGACGAGTTTGCTGACGAGAAAACAGAGGAACAAGCTGCCAGGTGCATGAGCTGCGGCGTTCCGTTTTGTCACACTGGATGCCCATTGGGAAATAATATTCCAGAATTCAACGACGCCGTCTACCAGCAGGATTGGGAGCTGGCCGCCGAGATACTTGGCAGCACCAATAACTTTCCTGAATTCACAGGGCGGATATGCCCTGCACCCTGTGAAGGATCGTGCGTGTTGGGAATAAACAAGCCTGCGGTAGCTATTGAGCACATCGAGAAGTCGATAGCGGAAAAGGCATTCGAACTGGGTCTGATAAAGCCGAACCCACCTAAAACAAGAACCGGTAAAACCATTGCTGTGGTTGGTTCGGGGCCAGCTGGCCTGGCGGCAGCGGCGCAGCTTAACAAGGCTGGTCATACAGTAACCGTGTACGAAAGAGCGGCTCAGCCCGGTGGACTCTTGCGTTATGGCATCCCCGACTTTAAGCTCGAAAAGTGGGTTGTGGAGCGCCGTGTTGAGGTGTTGAAGGCAGAGGGAATTGAATTTAAATGTGGAGTGAACGTAGGTGTTGATATTACAGCTAAGGAACTACAGTCGAAGTATGACAGTATCTTGCTGGCAGGTGGCTCTACCATTCCTAGAGATATCCCAATTCCCGGACGGGACTTGAAAGGAGTGTATTTTGCCATGGAATTCCTGACACAGCAAAACAAAGAAGTCTCTGATGAAAAGATTGAGGAGAAGAGGATTTTGGCTACAGACAAAAATGTGATGGTGATTGGGGGTGGTGATACCGGTTCTGACTGCGTGGGAACATCCAACAGGCACAGGGCCAAGTCCGTTACTCAGCTTGAGTTGCTTCCCCAGCCGCCAAAGTCGAGAGCCATCGATAACCCCTGGCCTGAGTGGCCAATGACATTACGGACTTCGTCTTCACACGAAGAAGGCTGTGAGAGAGACTGGGCTGTGCTAACCAAGGAATTTGTGGGTGATAAGGACGGCAACCTGGCAGGTGTGAAGTGTGTGAATATCGAATGGAAGGCAGCGAAACCAGGCGAAAGGGCTGGCTTTGCTGAGGTTGACGGCACTGAAAGAATAATCCCTTGCGAACTGGCTTTGCTGGCGGTAGGCTTTGTGGGCCCGGAGAAGGAAGGGTTGGTTGATCAGCTGAAAGTGACCCTTGATGAAAGGGGAAATGTGGCAGCTACCGATTACAAAACATCTTTAGAGAATGTTTTTGCGGCCGGCGACTTGCGCAGAGGCCAGTCCCTTGTTGTTTGGGCGATCTCAGAGGGCCGTGAGGCCGCCAGGGCTATAGATATTCATTTGATGGGCTCAAGCGATCTGGAAGCAAAAGACGCATCTTCTATTTCAGAGCTTATCTAGCTATTTGAAAGCATTTTCAGTAGGAGGCTGACTGCTGTCATACACCCGTATGGCAACAACGTCGGCCTCCGCTGTTTTTAGCCCATTGACAAACACCCCACAGTAGAAAACAGTTTTTCTATTCTTTACTTCGCTTATCCGGGCCCTCAGTTCTATCGTTTGATCGTTGGGAGTTGGCTTCAGGTACCGGACGTTCAAAGTGCCAGTGGCATATCTGTATTCAGGCATAGAATCCAGCCGCCTTCCCTCCAGTTTGTAGGCATGCGCCATGGCCGAGCCCATACAGTGACAGTCAATAAGGGTAGCTAAAATACCACCATTCAACAGGTTGGGCCAGCCGTGGTACTTTTCTTCCGAGACCCATTTGCATACCGCCTCTTCCCCCTCCCAGTAACTCTTTATTTGCAACCCATTGGGATTGTGTATACCACATCCAAAGCAAACATTCTCGGGCATAAAGTCCTGAAAGTACTCAGGTAGCTGATTTTCCATTTTCCAATCGTTATTTTAGTGGCGAAGTTATTAATTTCATTGAACCCCGGTGCTGTTATGCTTGATGTTAAAATATTGGATCTTCACTTTCTTGGGCTCGAGAAAACTATTTCGTCATTCTTAATCAAAACAAGTAAAGGCCCGGTCTTGATCGAAACAGGCCCCCATTCTTCTATTCAGTCATTGGAGAAAGGATTAACGGAAAACGGAGTTCTCCCGGAGGATGTCAAACACGTTTTTCTGACACATATTCACCTTGACCATGCGGGAGCTGCCTGGTATTTTGCCCAAAAGGGTGCGAGCGTCTATGTTCATCCATTCGGAGTAAAGCATTTGGCTGACCCTTCGAAGCTGATGGAGTCGGCAAGGCGCATCTATCAGGATAAAATGGATTACCTGTGGGGGCAAATGCACAGCATTGACGAAAGCCAGCTGGTGGCGGTAAACGACGAACAAACCATCGAAATAGGTGGAGTTGCGATCAAAGCGTTGCATACGCCCGGGCATGCTGTTCACCATATTGCCTGGCAAATAAATGACACCCTCTTTTCCGGCGATGTGGCAGGTGTGAAAATAGAAAATGGGCCGGTGGTTCCTCCTTGCCCGCCTCCCGACATCAACGTTGAAAACTGGAAAGGCTCCATTGAGCGAATAAAGGCCGCCGGGGTTTCACAGCTCTATCTTACTCATTTTGGAGTGATAAAAGATGTTGACAAACATCTCGATGACCTGGAGTCGGCGCTGGACAAGTGGGCGTTGTGGATCCGGAGCCGGATGGAAGAGGGAATGGAGGCAGAAGCCATGACTCCGATGTTCCAGGGGTTTGTGGCAGATGGCTTGAGGCAGCGGGGCTTGACCGACCGGCAAATCGAGCAATATGAGGCAGCCAATCCTGCCTGGATGAGTGTGGCAGGATTAATGCGCTATTGGATCAAAAAGAAAATGGCTAGATAATTCTCGAAAAAAGAGAAACAGTAGTAGGGTTTAAAGTCGTATATTTAACTAAGTTCGCTTCTCAAAGGAGTATTTTTTTCATGCTATGGCTAATACTAGTTTACCATTCGATCTTCAAAAGCTTGTTGCCCGACACGGATACGTCTATGAAGATTTAAACTCCGTCCAGGTATTCAGAAGCAAAGCCAGCTTTTCCAAATTTGCCAACCTGGCGCTTATTCTTCTTGGCACTTTCCTATTGATAGGGGGCCTGTTTTCTTCAATATTCTTCCTTTTTGGTTTTGGAATTCTTTTGGTTCCACTGATCAAATACATCCAGAGAAAGAGGTTTGTATTTGACTTTAAAAAGGGAACCTTCGAACTAAAAGGCTCCTTTTTTGGGGGGAAGAATATTTATCCGTTCAGAGAAATTACGGCGATTGAAGTGAACTACGAGGTTTCCGAAGGGGACGTATCCGCTTTTTCCAACAACCAAAAGCAACACAACTACCGGATATACCTCAGGGCAAGCAACAACAAGGAGCATGAACTCTTCTTTATCTCCGAAAAGGAGTTTAATCCCATTGACAGCGTGGCCGCTTTGCGGTATACGATATCTAACTGGATAAAACCCGGTTCCTGACCCCTAAGAAAAAACAGTTTGCCCGCATTTTCGATAAAGAGCAAAGTGCCTATTTCAGCACTTTGTTCTTAAAGTATTCTAATGTTGGTTTCAACCCTTCAGCCCTGGAGAATTTGGGCTCCCACCCGAGAATTTCTCTGGCTTTGGTTGTGTCGGGCTTCCGTTGCTTCGGATCATCCGTTGGCAAGGGCTTGAAAATAAGCTTTTGGTTGGCATTGGTCAGCTTGATAATCTCCTCACCAAATTGCTTTATAGTGATTTCGTCTGGGTTGCCGATATTCACGGGGTGTGGGTAGTCGCTTAAGAGCAGCCTGTAAATACCCTCAACCAAATCGTCGACATAGCAGAAAGAACGGGTTTGAGAGCCATCACCAAAGCAAGTGAGATCTTCACCCCTTAACGCCTGAGAAATAAAGGCTGGCAACACCCTGCCATCATCTAGTCGCATCCTGGGGCCGTAAGTGTTAAATATCCTTATGATACGTGTTTCCAGTCCGTGGAAGGTATGGTAAGCCATAGTAATAGCTTCCTGGAAACGTTTGGCTTCATCGTAAACCCCTCTTGGCCCTACGGGATTGACATTGCCCCAGTAGTCTTCAGTTTGTGGGTGCACCAACGGGTCGCCATAAACTTCTGAAGTAGAGGCTATAAGAATTCTCGCATTCTTTGCTTTGGCCAGGCCCAGTAAATTGTGCGTGCCAAGTGAACCCACCTTAAGGGTTTGGATAGGCATTTTCAGGTAATCGATTGGGCTTGCTGGTGAAGCAAAGTGAAGAATATAGTCCAAATCGCCTGGGACATGGACAAATTTCGAAACGTCGTGATGATAGAACACAAAGTCCTCTCTTTTAAAAAGATGCTCTATGTTTTCGAGAGACCCCGTGATGAGATTGTCCATCGCAATTACATCGTAGCCTTCCTTTAGAAACCTGTCGCACAAGTGGGAACCAAGGAATCCTGCTCCGCCAGTGATCAATACTTTCTTTTTCTTTGCCATTTTAGCTGAATTAAAATTTGAACTTACCTGCGGCATCTGCTAGCGATCCGAGGGCTTTGTCTTTCTCTGAAAGAATCAGCGACAATTTATCAAGCTTCCAATCGATGTTTAATGAATTATCGTCGAATCGTATGCCATCGTCGAAGTTTGGTGCATATGGCCGGTCGACGCAATAAAAAAACTCAGCCGTTTCGGAAAGGATGACGAACCCGTGGGCAAATCCCCGGGGCACAAACAGCTGTTTTTTGTCCTCGGCACTCATCTCGATACTAAAGTGTTGCTGGTAAGTCGGAGAGCCCTCTCTCAAATCGACTACTACATCTAGTATAGTTCCCGAGAGTACTCGAACCAATTTAGCCTGTGTGTAAGGTTCCCTTTGGAAGTGAAGTCCTCGCAGAACTCCTTTCGACGATTTTGACTGATTGTGTTGAACGAAGTCGGCTTTGATGCCGGTTGCTTTTTCGAAATTGACTGCACTGAAGCTTTCGAAAAAGTAGCCTCTTTCATCCTCAAATACTTTGGGCTGAATAACAAACAATCCTGGAAACCTGGTTTCTTCGATAATCATTTAATAAGGTTTAATAGGTAGCCACCATAGCCGCTCTTCACCAAAGGATTGGCTAGTTTTGCCAACTGCTCTTTCCCAATAAATTTCATTTTGTAAGCGACTTCCTCAATACAGCCAATTTTCAATCCTTGCCTTTCTTCTATTACCTGAACAAACTGCCCGGCTTGCATCAGTGAAACGATGGTACCAGTATCCAGCCAGGCGGTACCCCTATCGAGAATGCCAACGGATAATTTCCCCTGCGACAGGTACACTTTGTTTACATCAGTGATCTCAAGCTCCCCTCTGGGGCTGGGTTTCAGCTCTTTGGCAATTTTTACCACGCTATTGTCGTAGAAATAAAGACCCGGCACAGCAAAATTCGACTTAGGTTTCGCCGGCTTTTCTTCAATCGACATAGCCGTGAGATTCTCATCAAATTCGACTACGCCATAACGTTCCGGGTCTGTTACGTGGTAGGCGAAAATGACACCGCCGTCAGGGTCACTTTTGCTTTGCAGCAGCTTGGCCATTCCCGATCCGTAAAAAATATTATCCCCGAGCACAAGTGCCACCTTATCGTTACCGATAAATGACTCCCCGATAATAAAGGCCTGGGCCAGGCCCTCCGGTTTTTCTTGAACAGCATACGAAAACTCGCACCCCAGGCTCTTGCCATCTCCAAGAAGGCTTTTAAATAAAGGAAGATCGTGAGGTGTGGATATGATAAGTATTTCTCTGATCCCGGAAAGCATCAAAGTGCTTAATGGGTAGTAGATCATTGGTTTATCATACACAGGCAAAATTTGCTTGCTGACTGCAATTGTGAGTGGGTGAAGACGAGTGCCAGATCCACCAGCTAGAATGATACCTTTCATTTTATCTTGAAGACATTGTGGCATGCAAATTAGCAATACCTGTTAAAAAAATCGTTGAGATGGTGTTTTGTTATATTCTTTTGAAGAAAAATAGTGCGCATTGCTATACTTTACCTTCCGGCTTATTCTTCATGAGAAAATACTTCGGAATATCTTTTAGGTCTCCGCCCCACCACGGTTTCAGGCCTAAGTGGATCCTTCGGGCCAAGACTAGAGTGCTGGAAAGGACAAAAACTATCAGAAAGGTACCGTTGACGTTTTTGTGGAATAGAATCCCTCCAATCAACAAGAGAATTAAAAAAGAGCCTATAAAAAGTGTTTGAGTCATGAATTAAAATGATTAACAAAGCCATTCAATTTCTTCTATTGCTCCAACGTAGACGCAATATGAGTCTTCAACAGATGAACAGCCCCGGCACCTATCCCTTGGGTTGCGAAAGTCAGCATTCCATTTTTATCAACAACATAATTTGTTGGAAAAGCTGTTATTCTAAACTCCTCTCTTACCTCGTCAGTCATCGACACAGCAGGGTAGTAAAATGTTTTGCGTTCCAGGAATCTGCGCACCTTGGCTTCCGAACTTTTGGCTAAAGCCAGAAATACGATCTGACGGTTATTTTTATAGTTATTATACAGCTGATTCAGTTCCGGCATTTCTACCATGCATGGTGCGCAGCCAACAAACCAAAAGTTGATAACCAGCACTTTACCTTGGAGATCACTCTTTTTATAAACCTTGCCATCGACATCTACAAAGTCGAAGTAGGTAAACAGCGTTCCTATTTTTTCGCTGATAACCAATTTATAGGCCGTTCTGGCTACCAGGCTATCAAATTCTTCTTTTGAGGTAGGACTACATCTTTGGTAGCGAATTTTTTCATCAGTGTCGTCGGTATACCATTTGTACCGGCCCGTATTTCTTATAGAAAGCATTTGTAAGAATTCAACAGGGCGCTCGAGGGTGTCCAGATACACCGTTTTCTTTTTCTGAGCCAAAGAAAGCGAGCACGTGACGATACATAGTATTACTAGAAAAAAAAGACCTTTTAATGCCAAAAAATATCTCATAATTATCCTTTTTATGACTTCTGGCAAACCCCACGTCTGGCAATAGCCGTACTTATGAAGCTGACATCATGGTTAATAACAACATGTACTGAATTGGCCAACAGCTAGTCTTGGTCAGCGGCCTGCTTCAACCTAAACTGATTGACGCCTTTTTTCAAGGAAACGTTGACCCCATCGCTTAGCTGCTTGCCGGAAAATGCTTTTTCGCCTGAATCTTCCAAATTAATCCATTTGTACTGCATGCCTTCTTCAGCAGTGAACCACTCCGGAAACTGGTTGATCCGGGGCCAATCCCACGGCATGTGCATATTGGCCTGGTGCCTGGCCACGTCAAACTTAAGAACGCCCTCCCAATCGGCGTCGACAGTCACACTGATCAACAGTTTGTCTCCGTTCCTCACTACTCCTGGTCGCATGTCAGCCCGCCAGGGTGCCACTGTCATCCCTTGTGTCTTCCACAGGCAGTACATAATGGTAGTTCTGGCAAAGTTGCCGTCACCATGCCAGCCTTCAATCACGCCGGATAAGCGCCATTGCTCTGTGTTGGCCCTGTGGCTGGAGTCCTGCATCGAACACATCACCTGCATCTCACTATCGATCCATTCGGCCGAGGAGGCGACTGGTTCACGGTTGTAAAGATTCAGTGCCCCTTCAATGGCATCTGCATAACCATCAGCAGAGCCGGTTTCCCAGTCAAAGCTTCTGTAGTTGCCACTCAATGCATTAAGTGCTTTCAGTGTGGCCTCCCGGTAGGTGTCCGTAGAGTCGATCTGATAAACTGTGTAGAAGCCATTGAGATTATACCCGAAGTTATCCGCCGTGCCCGCCGACAATACTTCTCCAGTTTGAGGATTGACGGAATTATAAAAAAGTCCGTCATCATTTCTCCCCACTTCCAGTATCCTGCCCAACATTTCGTGAATGTGTGGCTCATAGACCTTCTTTTTTGCCGGATCGGCAGCATTCACCGTGGCATACAATTCGCAGAGGCCAGATACGATTTCACAGCCATGGTCACGCAACCTGAGCGATTCAAAATTTCTGGTCGGGTGGTGCTCTCCAAGCAGGTAGTAGTCACCCAGGCGAATGGCCCAGTCCAAATACTTTTGATCGCCCGTCATCCAATACACCCGGGACAGCACCTGTAGCATTTCACCGTTCACCTCCACATTGGTGGACACAATATTGCCATAGGGTGTTTCCACCGGCGCATATTTCCACATATCGTCGAGAATGCCGATCATTCGCTCCGACCAGGGGCTGGCGCCCAGCCACTCGGTGAGTGGTAGCAGCCCATCTTTGATATACTCCGACGAGCCAAACATGATGCTGTTCAAATCTGGCTCGGGCTTGTCAAAGCCTTGTTTGGAAAACGAGTAGGTGTCGGGCAAGCGATCAATGCGGGAAGTGAGCTGTGTTTCGGTGTGTAGCATGTCGAGCATTCTGCCACGAAAAAGGGAATCGTCCGTTAAAGCCGCTGTGAGTACCATAAAAGGGTAGTTGTCGGCAGCGGCATCCCAGGAATTCCAGATGTCTTTGCTCTCGTTGAGGTTGCGGGGAATGAGGCCAGAGCTTGAGTCGGCATGGGCCAGCCAGTCGGTCACAAACTTGCGGCTGCGCTCGAGACCCTCGTTCACCAGCTGGCCATTGATAGCGGCCTGCTTCAATGCCAGGCTGTCGGCACTGGTTAGCTCCGGGTTATAGGGCGAAGGTTGTGAGCAGGAAAAAAGGAAAGTCCCTGTTAACAACAGAAGCAGGTAGGGTTGTAGGTTTTTCATATGATTGAAGATAATGAAAAATCCGTATCGGGCTCCCAGACATTTACGTTCCGGCGCCATATCATTCCAAAAATTAACTCATTCCATCGCTGCTATTCCTTATCTTAGACAACTGAAACCTATCCGGCTATATGAGTAAACCTAATCCTACCAAGCGTTCATTTTTCGTCACTTTTCTGGGTGCCAGTGCTGCCCTGGCCGTTTTGGCGGGTTTTGGCATCATTTACTATGTGTTCAACAACGTCAAAAACCTTGACATGGTGGTGGAAGGTGATATCACCACGCTGAGCATGCTGGGTGAATTCGTAGGAGGCACTGTAGGCTCCATGTGGTCCCTGGCAGGCGTCATCTTTTTCTACCTGGCCCTGATTTACCAGCGCCGGGAGCTTGAACTACAGCGGGAAGAGCTGCTGGAGTCACGCAAGATCATGGACAAGCAGTCGAAAACACTGCAAACACAGCAGTTTGAAAACACGTTTTTCCAGCTCCTCGAGTTTCACCTCAATGCCGCCAAGCGCATCGAAACCCAGGACGGAGGCAATGGCTTCGATAAAATGTATGTCGATTTAAAAAAGGCCCTGGCCACCACCAAGCGAAAAAGAAAAACAACAGGCAGCTCACAAAACCTGGATTCCCAGTCTTTTGAAACCAGCTTTCGCCTGGTGTACGACAGCTACCGAAACACGCTCTCGCACTATATGGAAAGCTACAAGGCCCTGCTATTTTTGGTAGATGAAAAAAGCAGCGACCCTGTTTTCTATGTCAACATCATCAAGCCCCACCTCACCGAGCAGGAAGTGCTCATGCAGTTTTACTACCTGCTGCTGTACGACAAGAATGAGAGATTCAAAACGGTGGTGGAAAATTACGGCCTGTTCCAGCGCCTCAACATCAGGGCGGTACATGCCATTGACAAGCTCCATTTGGAAGAGCTGAAGGGAACTGCGTATGAGGCAACGCCGGAGAAGAGGACGGACGACTCCGGGAAGGACGAAGAACCAAAGAAAAGGAAGAAGCTGTTTTTCAAAACCGAATAGAATGAACAGAGGCTATTTCTTGTCTAAAGCCGTACACTCTGCCTTCATCACCCAGGCGAAGAAGTCGCTCTTTTCCCATTCGGCTTCCTGGTTTTTGCGGTAGTAGGCGTAGTCCCCCTTTAAGCTGATCTGAACTGGCTTTTCGGTCTCAAGCGTGTTTAGATCAGATGCTTCGGCCGTCCACTGTAGGGCTACAAAGAAGGTGCGGTTCACCACGATATTATAGCTGCTCATATTGACTTCTACCCAACCCTCTTTTTCCGAGCCCAGCACGGACACTTTGCTGGAAAGCAGGCTAGATCCCGGCCCTCCATCCGCTCCCATATCATAGACGTCCAGCAGAAACTCAAAAGGGCGACCAGAATAATTAACTAAATGAAATGCTATTTTATTTATGAACAGCGTACCCCCCTTCACTTCCATCTGTTTAGCAGCCTCGCCGAATTTGCCTCCAATAAAGGCGGCTGGGCCAAACCAACCCGGATGTTTTTGCCCCAGCACCACTTTTTTTTCCAACGAACGCTCTTCCACAAGCACATCGTTGAGCCGTGTATAGCGTTCCTTCAGCGCTATCCTCTCGACTCCGTTCCAGTTGGCGACGGATAGGCCCGTGCTCCGGTAGCCAAGTGCGGACACCACCACTGAGTCTGTCGTGGTGCGATTAATCCGTGTAGTAAATTGCCCGTTGGCGTCGGAGGTCAATTGCTCATTGGTGACAGGAAACGATACAGTGGCGTCAGGAATGGGTTCATTGGTTTTGGCGTCAATGATCACACCAGCTATATCGAGCCAATCCGGCTGGTCATTAATTAACTCAAAATCGGCGTGAGCCTTTCCAGGGTCAATCACTTCAAATCCCAGAAATGCTTGCCTGGTGGAGCCTTTCTTCAGCGCTTTGGTAAGTGTAGCCACCAGGCGGATCAGCTCGTTCTTTTCATAATAGCCATAGTCCACAATATCGATTACGAAGCCTGTCTCGTTGGGATGGAGCGTGCCGCCCGCCACCATTACTCTTTTGATGGGCTGTTTGAAATGAGGCAGCAAAGCCGAAGCGATGAACTCCAGATGAGCGCTATCGGCATCGGCAAAGCCAAACGTCCAGTGTACCTGCTTGTCCGAAAGGCCACCTTCTGCCAGGCCGTGATATAGCTGCTCTACCCGTTCTTTCGGCGAGTTTATTTTTTGCGCCCGGAGGTTTAGAGTCAATACCAAAAAAGGAAAAAGAATAGCGATCCTGATCATGCTTTAAAATAGAGCTTTTTTGAGACTTTCTCTCGTAATCCCTTTTTATACACCTCGCTCGAGTTGCCAGGAGTGTCTTCACACCTGGCTCCTTTCCTGTTTTTCATGACCTTCGATTCCCCAACGTACTTCCGCTCCGACCAGGAGAAAGTGATCACACAATAGTAGGTGCCGAAGAAATTCGCCACGAGAGCTGGACTCTTCCGCTCCCGTTCAAACGAGGTGGGGGCTATTTTTCTTTCAGTACTTCTGGCGATTGCCTTGTGCCGACAATGTCCATCACCACAATGGTGTTGCCAGATTCCTTGTAGAGTAGCTTGTAATCCCTTACGACGATCCTGCGGTACTTTGGATTAATTTCGTCTACCTGTACTGTTTAGCGAAAATGATTTTCCTGGGTGCGTTCATCAGATCGGATCGCACATTCTTAGCTCCTCGCAGCGACTTGACCTTGTAGTAGTCGTAAATCTCTTTAAGGGATTCTTTGGATTGCGTCGACCAAATTATTTTGGGCCTGGGCATTACCAGTTCTCAACTTCTTTTTCTAAATCTTCCTGAGTTAAATAATCTCCTGAGGCTATTTGCTGCTCTGCCTTCTCTAATCTAAGATTGTAGTCTTTTTTGGTCAGGGGCTCACCTTTTGCTGTATATCCTACAATCATTTCTTCTTCCAGCAACTTGTCGATCTTTTCCAACAAAGCTTCTGTCGAAACATTCATGATCTTTTGCATCACTTCTAATTTTGCTGCCTTTAAGTCCATATCATATCTCTTTACCACAAATAAACGATTTTTAGCCTTCTTTTTCCGCAATTGCCAACAATTTGCTCTGACACATGGAGGTGATGAACTTTTACCGCCCTGGGTCGTAGCCGGTTCGCCCACTGACGGATCTTCACGACCAGGCATTTCAACTCTATCTATTCCTCATAATCGTCAGCGTCTCATTACACTTCCTTTCCGACTTTGAGAAAGTGATTTTTAACGTTTTTGAAAAGCCAAAAGGGAGTGTAAAAAAATCCAACAAACACTGACGCATAAAACTTGATGAGCACATATAGCAAGAACCCAATGACTGGAATTCGGTCAAAGGCCCCCGACGAAAAACGGTTCAGCATGATCCAGCCGATAACGATGCAAAAGCCATAATACACGCACCCCAAAAAAGTGAGAGATACAGTGAACGAACTGAGGTTGATACCCCTGATTTGAAAAAGGATAAGCATAAAAACAAAACACAACCCTGAAAGCGCTATTCCGACGTATAGGTTTGATCTGGTCATGATTTTTGTTGTCGCAGGTTTTCAAATTAAAAATGGAGGAATAAAGACCAACACTTTATGCCCATAACGATATTGTTTGAAAAGCCCTAATAAAATGAAGTACATTGTTGCGGAACCAGCCAGGGTCGCAAAAGCATCAAGGATGTCAAAAACCCCCATGACTGGAAAGAAATAACTACTAAACTCAAATACCAGTAAAATGAATGCAACTCTGATAATTTCCAGGAAAAGGCCGCTCTTGCCTCTTTTCAACATAACCAACCACATCATAGTTGTCAAAAAGATGGTTCTAAGAAACGCCGGAGCAAAGCCTATAAGTGCACTATCCAATAAAACTGTACTTGTAAGATAGCCATATCTCACCAGGGATATGACAAAGCCTAAAGCAAATGAAAGAATAAGAATAAACCACAGCAATAAACGGTTTGATGGGGCTTCCATAGAATATAAAAGTTGTCTTACAGTCAAATCTAATGAACTAGCGGAAAATCTACCGTCCTGATTCGTATCTCACGAACCAGCATCTCCCCTACCTATTCCTCATAATAGTCAGCGCCCCGTTGTACTTCCTTTCCGAAGTCGAGAAGGTGATCACGTAATAGTAAGTGCCATGGTGATTCCAACCTGATGGAATCCAGTCCGTATGCCAGTAGTACCAAAAGTAGTATGAAAGCGACCCTGTTCATCTTTCTAAAATAGCGCTTTATTGAGACACTGGACTCATACCCCTTTTTGGCGTCTTACCCATGTTGAAAAGTGTGTCTTTACACTCGAGTCTCCATTTGCTTAATTCCTGAGAATTGTCATCAAGAACAGTAATCCATTGTAAGCCCCATGGCAAGCCACCGCATACCAGAAGCCAAGGCTCAGCCTGGCGAAGGCAAAAATGTAGGCCGCCACAAAGAAACGACCGTAAATGATGGGATACAGGAACCAATACTCGGTTGTCGGGGAGACGAAAACATGAATAAAACTGAACAGTACCGCACTGCCCAGCAACAGCCATTTTAGAGATGTTTCAGAGCCGGAGAATTCATGAATCTCACTCACTTTGCGGGCTAGTGGGCGAAGCAGGAGGAATGTCAACCCACCCAGTAGTACAAAAACCACCGGATGAGTCATAAACCAAAAATAGGGCCTGGCCAACGATTCAATGTCTGTAAAAAACGTAAGTAAAAGAGCCGTAAGAAAACTCAGTCCCCACATGACATCTCTCTTTTTTTGACTCAGTGCCAACCGAAACGACAACTCCTCGAACAAAGGATTAGTAATCGCTCTAAAGACAAAAAGAACAAAAAGCCTCCAGAGGATGGTTTCCTCCTCAATGAAAGCATTCCCCGGATGACGTCTTGGCTCCATCAGGCCGTTTTTGGCCAGGATAAGATCGACGATAGTAAAGACGGCATTGACGAGCAGGCTGAGCCACAAAAGCTTCAAAAAGGTGTAGAGTTTTTTGCTTTCATTGTGAGGCAGGGCGCCTGTCAGCGAAAGGGACAACACTTGTTTAAACACCATTGATTTGTTTGTCGCTTTCAAATATCCACTTGTACAAACCATAAGTTGCTACCGAACCCAACACCGTGGCTATAAGGTCACGGGTATCGAACACACCAAAATAAGAAAAGAATACACTGAGTAGCTCAAATACCACAAGCATGATCCCCACCCCATAAACATCCTTTTTTTGTTTCTGCGAGTCTTTTCCGGTTCTAAACAGCCATACCATGGTTACTACTGTAATTGGTCTTAGTAAGCTTGGGCCATAATCCAGGATTCCAATGGCGTCGTTGAATGTCACCTCAATATGCTTTCTTCTTAGAGCAGTAATAAGTACCCCGAGTCCGAGGGTGATCAGGCAGATAAAGCCGACAATAGGCTTTTTACTTTTCATCTCTTTTCAAGTTTTCCGTTTTCACCATCTACCGCCCTGGTTTATATCCCACAAACCACCATATCCCCCTACCTATTCCTCATAATAGTCAGCGCTCCATTGTACTTCCGCTCCGACGTTGAGAAGGTGATAACGTAGTAGTAAGTGCCGTCGGGCAGAATATCGTTGCCTCTCGTGCCTTGCCAGTCGTTTTGGTAAGCAGTTTCCTGGAAGACCATGGTACCAAAGCGGTCGAATACACGAACATTCACGTCGCCGAACGTCTCCACATTTCTGATCACCCAGGTGTCGTTCTGGCCATTGCCGTCGGGGGTGAATACGTTGCTGGCTACTATGCGGTAATCGTCGTTCACAGTCACTGTCACGGTATCTCTGTTCTGGCAGCCAAATTGGTCGGTGACCAGCAGCTCGTAGTCGGTGGTTTGCAGAGGTGTCGCCCAGGTGATGGGCACGTTGGAATTAACCAGGCCATCGATAGGACTCCACACGTAGCTCACTCCTCCACTGCCTGCCAGCAGAGCTGAGTAGCCTTTGCTCACTGTGGTATCAGCACCGGCATCGGGTTCTGGGAGGGCATAAATGGTGACCTGCCGCTGAAAAACATCTTTACAGTTGTTGCCTGAGTTGGCAGTCAACGTAATGGTGTAGGCCCCCGCCTCCTCGTACAAGTGGGTGGGATTGGAAGAGGCTGAAGTTTGCCCATCCCCAAAATCCCATTCGAAGGTGAGATCACCGCTCGCTATTTCCGAGCGGTTGGCGGGCTCGATCATAAAGCCGTCGCACACATTATCGACGGTAAAATTGGCCACCGGGAAGTCATGCACCACCACCTCTTTGACCACCATGGCTTTGCAACCTGCGTCCGACTCTGCCAGCAAAGAGGCCTGGTAGCTACCAGGATTGAGGTACTGCTTGCTTGGGCTCACAACAATGGAGTTGGTTTGATCACCAAAATTCCAGAGGTAGCTCGCTATTGAGCCTGAAGAAAGCGTGGTTTTGTTGTCAAAAGCCGTGGGTGAACCGTCGCATACCGGTTCCGCAACAAAATCAGGCTTTGGCAACGGGAATACCTCCACCGTTTTCTCAAGAACAGTTGTGCATCCGATGTCAGAGGCTCCTTCCAGCCTTACCGTATACACACCTGCTTCTTCGTAGGAGTGAACAGGATTTACCTCATTCGACGTTTTTCCATCACCAAAAGACCAGGTGTAAACCACTTCGCCGGAAATGATACTGCTGAGATTTGAAAACGCTACCGCCTCGTCGATGCACACATCCTCCATCACAAAGCTGATAAGGGGAAGAGGCGAAACAGTTATTTTCGAAGAAAACTGGTCTGAGCAGCCACTTTCGGCCGTAACGGACAGCGTCACTGTATAGATTCCAGCACTGACATAGTTGTGAGAGGGGTTCACTTCCTCCGAAACAATGCCGTCGCCAAACTCCCAGCGATAGCTGACATCTGAACCGGTGGAGGTGTTGGTGAATACTGCTGCGGCATCAAGGCAGATGTCTTCCGTTGAGAAACTCGCCACCGGCTGCTCATATACATCTATTTCAACAGAGAATTCTGATATGCAGCTAAAGCTACTGGTGGCGGTCAGGCTGATGGCGTAGTGCCCGGGCTGTTCATATTTGTGCGAAGGGTTGATGGAAGTTGATTCAGTTCCGTCGCCGAAATCCCATACATAGGTAAGCGTGCCTGACGATATTGAGCTATTATTTTTAAAAGTTGCAGTCTCACCAAAGCAAACATTGCCTACTTCAAAGGAAGCAACAGGCTGAGGAAACACCACCACTTGCTTGCTGAAGCTGGCTTCGCAACTTTTATCGCTGATAATGGTCAGGCTGGCCTGAAAAGAGCCTGGCTCTTCAAAAGTATAACTCGGATCCTGCTCGCTGGAAGTGGCGCCATCTCCGAAGTTCCAGGCAATTTCATCTATTGAACCAAGAGCCAGGGTCGACAAATTGGAGAAGTCCATGGGGGCTCCAAAACAAACATCGTCTTGCGTAAACTTCACCTCAGGAACAGCGTTGACCACGGCGGCCAGGCTCAGGGAGTCGACGCAACCTGCCTTGCTCGTCACAATCAGCTTCACCGGGTAGGTACCGTAGCTATCATAGCTGTGCTTGGGCGAGGTCGACACGGAAGACGAGGCGTCGCCGAAATCCCACACCTGTGAAGCCACCGTTCCGCTGGACACGGCGGATGTATTAACAAACTGCGAGGCCAGCCCCTCACAGACCTCCTGCACGCTGAAAGCGACGTTGGGCAAAGCGCTTACTTCTACTTCAAAGGACTCGGTGAAAATGGCCGCACAAGTGCCGCTTTGCACTTCGGCTCTATAGAATGTGGTTGCCGTTAAGTCCGTAAAACTCTGGCTGGTAGTGGTGTTGCTAATGCTCGTCCAGGTTGTGCCATCCGGCGACTCCTGCCACCTGAGCACGGCTCCTGTTTCTCCTTTCAAAAGTATCGTGCCTTCATTTGCCTCCCCACACACCAGCGAGGGGCCGCTTAACTCCCCTTCCACCGTTGCTGGATCCACCTGCACTTTTACCTTGTTGGTAATTTCTTCGTCGCACACGCCACTTTTAACGATGGCCCGGTAGAAAGCAGTGGCCAGCAAATTCTCATAATCAAGCGTAGTAGTGGTGTTGACAATAGGTGCCCAGGGCTCTTCACCAGTGGGTGACGACTCCCACCGAACCACTCCTCCCGTGTTGCCGGACAGGCTTAACTGGCCTGAGTTGGTGCCATAGCAAACAACCGCCGATCCGTTGACCAGGCCAGCAACCGTCGGCGGCGACACTTCTATCTCAGCCACACTTGAAGGGCTGCTGCTGCAAACGCCGTTTTGTACGATCACCCGGTAGTAAGTAGTGGCTGTTAAATTGTTGAAAGGCATGGAGGTGGCAGTGGAGGCAATGGGCGTCCAGGGCCCGGTTGAGCTGGCGGCCGACTGCCATTCCACTACCCCGCCGGTGTAGCCTGATAGCTCCAGGGTGGTGGCGTTAGTGCCGCTGCAAACGATGGTGCCGCTACCCAGGGTACCGCCCACGCTTAGCTCGTCAATTTGGACAGTAGCCATGGAAGAGTAGACACCAGCACAGACACCGTTTTGCACAAGCGCTCTGAAGTAAGTGGTTTGGGCCAGGTCGCTGTAGTCCAGCGAGGTTGTAGTATTGTCGATGGTGATCCATTGATCCACGCCCGTGAGCGACCTTTCCCACCGAACTACTTCGCCTGTTTGGCCCGACAAGGTCAATGTGTAAACGGCGTCATCGTCTTCGCAGCGGGTCGTGCCACCGGCCAGTGTGCCTCCTATTGAGGTTTCAAATATTTCTACCGTCGTGCTGTAGGTCGCCTCGCAGGTAAAGCTGGAAGTAACAGTCAGTTCCACGGTGTAAACACCGGCTGTTGTGTAGGTGTAAGTTGGGTTGGTGTCGGTCGAAAGTGGGCTTCCTTCACCAAAGTCCCAGGAGTAGGTAACAGGCCCGCTGGTGATAGTGGAAAGATTGGTGAAGGCCGTGGCGGTGCCCAGGCAGGTATCTTCGACCGTAAAATTTGCGATCGGATTAGGCCTTACGTTGATGATTTGAGTGATTACATCCACGCAGTTATTGGCGGAGGTGGCTTCCAGTGTTACTTCGAACGTGCCCGGGCTGGCGTAATCATGCATCGGGCTTGTATCTGTCGACTGACTACCATCCCCAAACGACCAGAGGTAGCTCACAGCATCCGTACTTGTATTGGTGAAGGCGGCGGTTTGCTCAAAGCAATGATCGCTAAAGGTGAAGCTGCCCACAGGTTGGTCAAAGACCTCGACCTGCTGGGTGATCAAATCCGTGCAGCCACCAGCGACTGAGGTCACCAGCAGGCTCACATCAAAAAGCCCTGCTGAAGTGTAAGTGTGCGTAGGGTTAATTTGGCTTGACGTAGGTGAACCATCATCAAAATCCCAGGTGTATGTGATATTTCCAGAAGCAATCGATGAGTTGTTGGTGAAAATGATGCTTTCACCGAGGCATACATCCCCGGGAAAAGTGAAGTTTGCTACCGGGTCGGGGTGAATCGTGATTGGCTTGCTCAGGCTGCTTTCGCAGGCATTGTTGGTGTTAGCAGTGAGGGTAACCGTGTAGGTGCCTGCTGCGGCATAGTCGTGCGTGGGGTTGATGGACGTAGCGGAGTTGATGATGGTGCCATCGCCGAAGTCCCACTCGAAATCGGTGATGGTGGAGCCACCTACTATAGAGGTGAGGTCAGTAAACGACTGCGTGGTGGACACACAGCGGTCGGCGGCAGTGGCCGTAAAATTGACCGTGGCAGTGGGGTAAACCGTGACGGTGGTGGAGAAGTTGTCCTGATCGCCATTGCTGTCGATCACCAGCAGCCGTACCACAAAGTCACCGGCCGACGCATACGTGTGCCGGGGGCTGGGCACGGTGGAGCTTTGCCCATCGCCGAAGTCCCAGGAGTAGAAGGTGATGCTGCCCGACAGCGTGGTGGAACCGTTCACGAAAACGGTTTGCTGCCCTTTGCAGACTGGGTCAGCAGTGAAGGTGGCCGTGGGTACTGCCTCTGCCGCCTGCCAACACAGTAGCAGAGCAACCGTGGGTGCCAGTAGTTTTAATTTGGTTAGGTCGATGTACATGGTCGTTCTTTTCCTCAGCTAGCTGGCGAAACCCTACCCCCCTCTGACTCCGTCCGGCCCGTGGGAGAGGGGTTAAGCGGCAAGCTTTCCAGTTTTCTATTATTTAGTCCATAGGTCGTTTTTTACATCAATAGGTCTTTACAAACCTGATTGTTTTCGAAATCCTTCCAGCCTGTATGGCCATGATGTAGGTGCCAGGCACCATTCCGTGCATATTGAACTCAATGAGCTCCTCTATTCCGACGAATTCGTACTCTGCTATTTTGAGCCCGCTCAGGTTGAATACTTGTACCAGTACCGGTGCTTCATCGCTCAGTTCGAGGTCAATTTTTACCACGTCTTCGGCCGGGTTGGGGTAGAGGTTGCTGCGGTACAGCTCCAGCAGCCTCACCTTGTCGGTAGCGGGTGCCGATGGCCTGATCTCCAGCACCCTCAGCAGCTTCTCCTCCGTGTCGGAGCACACCCCGTTCGACACCGTCAAGCTCACCGTATAGTCGGCTGCTCTGTAATAGGTATAAGAAGGGTTGGCCCTCACCGACGTAAACCCATTGCCGAAATTCCACTGGAAGGTGAGTGGGGCGGGGTCGGTGAGCTGCACAAAATGCACCTCTTCATCCACAGCCACTTCACTCGGTATCAGGAAGCTGGCCTTTATTTTTTGGGTGGTTTCTTTTACTTCCACCACGTCCGTCTCGGCGCAGCCATCGGCTGCTGTCACCTGTAGGTAATAAGTGCCGGGCTCGGTGGGGTAAATGGTTTTGTCTGTTGATGTATAACCAGTGTTGGACGTCCAGAAGTAGGCCATATCGGCTACGCCGGCATCTAAGAAGAATTCTTCCGGGGAGCAGATCAGTGCCTCGGCCGCCAGATTGAGCCCCAGGGTTGGTTTGACGGTTACGTTGATTTTGTCACTGTTTTCACAGCCGAACTCGTTGGTTACAGTCACCGAATATGTTCCTGTGACACCGACAGCTTTAAACCTGGTGTCAGACAAGTCATTCCATCTATAACCTGCCTGCACTCCCGCATCCACCTCAACCGTTTCGCCATAGCAAAGCACAACGTCAGGCCCCAAATCAACGGTAGGCTTGGGCCGGATAGTGACAGTTGTTGTATCCGCATTTACACAACCATTGCGGTCGGTGATTTTGAGCCAGTAGGTGTCACTTTCCGTAATCTTTATACTCTTCCCTGTGCTGCCTGTTGACCATAAGAACTCACTCCTGATATTGGTGACTTCCAGTAGCTTACTTTCACACGCTTCATATTCGTCATCAAATGCCAGTGCGGGAAGTTCATTGACCGTGACTTTGATTTCTTCAAAGAAAGTACAGCCTTTCGGGCTGGTGATAGTGACGCCGTAAGTGCCCGAGGAGGTGACAGCAAGCAGTGGGCCGGTGGAGCCATTGCTCCATTTGTAGGTGCTGGCTATGTCTGACGAAGCGTCAAGTGTAAGAGGCTCTCCTTTACACAACACTATGTCGTCGCCTAATGATATCACAGGCTTTGGATAAACGATCAGGTTGACAGTGTCTCTGTGAATGCACAGGTCGTTGCTGATGGTTTCCACCCAGTAGGTGCCCGTCTCGCTGGCGGTTATTGTGGGACTCGTTTGCCCTGTAGACCACAAATAGCTGGCGGCACTGATCCCCGGATCAAGCACTTCTTCGCCACAGGCCTCCCGGTCTTCGCCCAGGTCGGGCAGCTCCGATTCGAGCAGGGTAACCTCTACAGCGCCCGACACTGCACAGCCATTCGTGTTGGTGACCCGCACGGTATAGGTGCCGCTTTGAGTTGCTAAGTAAGTGCGGTTGGAAGAGTTGTTTTGCCATTTATAGGTGTTGCCAGGGTTACCGGCATCCAGCAGGTAAGTGGATTCACAGGTTTCGATGGAAGCAGGTAGGTTAAGCGATGGCCCTTCGTTGACGACTATTTCTTTTGTTTGGGTTCTCTCGCACGAAGCATCCGTGGAAGCAGTCAATGTAACGAAATAGCGTCCTTTTGTTTGGTAGCTATGGGTCGGCTGAAAAGCTTCAGAAGTATTGCCATCGCCAAAGTTCCACAGGTAAGAAACGTCGCTGAGGTTCCCGGCATACGAAGTGGAGTTTGTGAATGTTAGCTGTTCGTCCTCACATACGTTTTTGAACACAAAGTTCGGCTTCGGAGAAGGTTTCACAGCCACCAGCTTGCTCACTTCTGTTTTGCAACCTGCAGCATTAGTGGCCACTAGCGTGACCTGGTAGGTATTGGCTACACTGAAAACCTTGTCAGGTTGGCTATTGGCTGATTGCGTGCCGTCGCCAAACGACCAAAGGTAGTTCAAAGTGCCGGTGTCGTTGGATAATACAGGCTCAAAGCTAATGGCATCACTCTCACACTGACCAGTAAAAGTGATGTTTACTTCGGGTGACTCGAGGAACGTCACAAGGATATCGTCTTCTACCCAGCAGTTGCCTACACTTACCCGAACGGTGTAAGTGCCCGTTTCGGCAATGGCAATGCTTTGGCTTGTCTCTCCCGTCGACCAGAGGAATTGAGCGCCCGGGTTTTTTGCATTGAGGGTCACAGTACTGCCTGAGCAAGCTGTGATATTTTCCCCAAGATCGACAGATGGCAAGGGAGAGACAGCGATAAATACCTCATCCGAGTCGGTGCAGCCATTTTGATCGACAAAAGACACACTATATAAGCCCGAAGTAGTTACACTAATTTTTCTTGTGGTTTCACCGGTCGACCAGGCGTAGGTGCTATTGGGGAAAGCCCCTGCGTCCAGGGTGACGGGGCCGCAAACTTCCCTGTCTGGGCCCAAATCAATTTGAACAGGGCTGTTGAGAGTTACAGTTGTTTCGTCGGTTAGCTGGCAGCCATTCGGAGTAGTCACTTCAACGCCTATGGCCATGTTCGACATTACTGTATAGGTTTGGTCGACACCAAGTGTACCACCGGAGACGACATCGTACCACCTGTAGGTAGCGCCAGGACTGCCAGCGTCAAGAACAAGCTGGTTGCCGCAGGTAACAGAAGTGGCAGCCAGGTCGAGGTCAGGCGCCGAATAGATTTCGATTTGCTTGAAAAACTCTTCCGTGCATTTTCCTGAACTAACCTTGAGTGTGACACCAAATAAACCGGCTTCGTCGAAGGTGTGGAGAGGGCTTTCTTGTGTGGAGGTGGTGCCATCGCCAAAAGTCCAGAGATAGGTAACAGGAGAAGCGGTGGTTGTTGAGGTGTTGGTAAAGCCGACTGAAGTTCCCTGGCAGGCATTTTCTGCGTCAAAAGACACCACGGGAGGAGCATCTACCACAATGGCCCTGGTGAAAGTGTCGCTGCATCCGTTTTGCGTTTCTACTTCAAGGGTAACTGTATAGCTACCCGATGAAGCGTAGGTAGTGGAAGGATTTGAGGTATCAGCGGTTTCCCCGTTTCCAAAATCCCACTGACGGGCAACAACAGGATCGCCGGCTGTCATGGAAAATGAAATATCTGTAAAGGATACCTCTTCTCCTTCGCAAACCAGGAGGGCACTGGCCAAAAAGCCGGCTTCGGGTGCTGGCAGCAGGCCAACGGAAACAACATCTGACACTGAGCAGGTACCTGCTTCCACCGTTAAGCGGTACTGCCCCGCCTCAGTTACTTCCAGGGTAGGGTCATAGCCCAATTCGTCGCCCGAGGCCAGGTTTACCCATACGTAGGAGTCGCCGGTAATATTGGAGGCAAACGTGGCGGTTTCACCCTGACAAACAAGGACATCATCTCCCAGGTCGAGCATCGGCACCTCGTCGATCGCAATGGTCACGTTGTCTGAATAGGAGCAGAAAGGTGTCATGGTACCACTGTTCGGAGAATAGGTAACCGTCACGCTGTAGTTGCCCGATTCTGTGACCAGCAGGCTGGAACCCGTTTCGGCCAGTGGGCTGCCATCTTTAGTCCATTCGTACTGCAGTACGCCGGCAAAGGGCGCTGTAGCAGGTGTGGCATCCAGCACAGTGCTTTCACATACGGTTCGGTTGGCCCCCAGGTCGCCGGGGTCGACAATATAGACCGGGATGGAGAAAGACGCCTCGCAGTTCTGGGGATCGTCCGTGGTCAACACGGCCTTGTATGAACCGGATTCGGTTACCTCTAATTGATCCCCAAAGGCTATTGCCTGCTCAAAGTCAGGGTGTTTGTACCAAGTAAAGGATGTGCCTGCCGGAAGATAGGCGGTGGCGTCTGCCGATGGGTCGATAGTAAAACTGCCGGAGCAGCTCAGGGCGGAAGGGCCCAGATTGAACGAGGGTCTTTGGAAGACTTCTACTATTTTTTCGACAGACGACTCACAGCTGTAGGCATTTTTAGCGGCGATATTGGGTGCCGAAGCATTTGCAGCGGTGAGCTTTACCGTGTAGCTTCCGTAGGTAGCATACTGATGGTCCGGATGTCGTTGATTTGACGAGCCGTTGTCTCCGAAGTTCCACAGGTAGGAGGAAATGGCGTCCGTTTGCACATCGGAGGCATCAAAAAACTCTACCGGAAGACCATCGCACACGTCGTTGAAAACAAAATCAACGTCAGGAAAAGCATGAACGTTGAGGTGCCCGTCGACGATGTTGGTGCAATTTTTATCAGAAATTCTTGTGAGTGAGATGGTGTGCGCCCTGGGGTCTGCAAAGGAGTGGGAAAGTGTTGCGTCCAAAGCGGGATCGCTGCCATCTCCAAAATTCCAACTGTAAGTTTCAATTGTGCCTGCCGCAATGTCAGAATTATTGACAAAATCCACGTCCACATCCGTGCAAATATCGTTGATGGCCAGCTCGTCGAATTCCATATGAAAATCGCCGGTGGGGGCAGGGTGGATGGTGAGATCTAGTGTGTCTGAAAAAACGCAACCATGTGCAAGAGATGTGGTTTGTACCGAAACTCGATAATTATTTGAGGAGTAAAAGTACTCGTGAATTGGTTCGCGATCCTCATTAATTTCAGTCGTATCGCCAAAATCCCACTGATAGGAAAGTGGCGTGTTGTCTCCAATTTTGGTACTGTCTGCAAAGAAAATGTCCACACCTTCGCAGACTCCTTTTGCCGTGCCGTCTACAATTTTCTCATCGACTGTGAACCGAAAGGCAGGAACAGGTCTTGGATCAACTTGAATTTCTTTTGTTATGCTTTTGCGACAAAAATGAACAGAGTCAAGAGCGGAAAGTGTAACTGACATTGTTCCATAGTTATCATATTTGTGAATTGGTGAGAATGAGTCAATCTTAGCAGTAAGATCGCCGAAGTCCCATTTGAAGCTCATATTTGCTTGAGGGTTATCCAGAGTATCCCCATTGAAATCCACATAAAAGCTTCTGTTGTAGAATTTTATGTCTTCAAGTTGGCACGCTTCTTTTTTTGCCGTCGCTGATAAATCCTCAAAATCAAAATCAGGAGTCGGTAAGGTATTCACAATTACACTATCACTTGTCAAATTTGTGCTTCTACAGCCCCATTGATTGGTGACGAAGAGTTGTACGTTTTGCTTACCCACGTTTAGAAAAGTGTAGGTTGCAGTAGGGCCAATGGCGTCAGGCGGGCTTGGGTTGGCAGGGTCAAACGCCCAAAACCATTCCTGGGTATCAACAATTGACAAATCTGTTTCAATAGCGTCGGATTCATCCTCAAAATTCATTTCGTCCCCGAAGCATGAGAACGCATTTACCGGTAAATAGCTAAAGTCTGCTACGGGTAAAGGAAGCACATCGATTTGAAATGTTCTAGTTTGTTCACACCCCCGGAAGTTTCTGACATGTAATGTATACGTACCAAGGCCGTCTCCGTCGTCCAACCCGATTATTTGTAGCGGGCCGTTTTCTACGAAGCGGCCTTTTGGCCCGCTCCAACTGTAATAGGCAGCATCGACAGCCTCATCATATACTAAGGTAATAGCGTCATTCATACAGGCCTTTAGTAGGTCTCCAACAAATCTTCTTCCATTGACTGATTCTGTAATTCCTGTCAGGGGTTTATTTGCGTTGTTGCAAGGTTCTGCGACAACGATGTAGTTTGTGGAATTTGCCTTAAATACTACATTATCATTTGTAATGCTGCTTGCGTAGGATGGCACTACTGCGTCAAGCATAAGCCAAGACGCACCGTTGTCTTCTGATGTATAAACGGCCAGTTCATCCGAATAAACGTCTAGTGAGTTCATCTCATCAACGACATTAAAAAAGTTAAATGTCATTTTGTCAAAAATGCCAGCTTGAACTCCAAACTTGAGTTCGTAGTATTTCTGGATAATGGTATCATTAGCAACTTCAAATTTTTTAATACCTGCCGGTATATGATGCCTTGTCACAACGGATGCGCCCATTCCATCTGAGCCAATGTCTACTATCAGCCCCATTCCGGCGATATTAAGATTTTCAGTATCAGTTGTTATTGCGGGAACCTTAGTACTAACGAAGCCGATACCAGTAAACCTCGAAGCAAGAGATTCGCCTGCAAGTGCTCCACCGTACTTAAGATAGACCTGACTGCTTGTCAGACTTATTTTGCCTGAACTGAATGTTAACTTTTGCCCAAAAAGAACATTTTTCTTAAACGGCAGGATAAATGACCCACTAGGTTTCGAAAGGACAAAGTTTGAAAGGTATGTTGTGTCGGCAGAATTGACTGTAAGTGTCTGATCTCCTGTTCCAGTTAGATACTGAGTTCCCGGATTGGCCGGTTTAGCTATCAAAGTTGTTACGCCATTGTTGCTAATATTTCCATTTACAATCAGTGTCCCGGCCAATATAATCTTGCCATCACCATCTGTCGAGTTGTCTGTATAGTTGCCTGGAATGAAAAATATTGCGTTTGTGTGTATATCTATTGGAATATTTCGGTTGCTCACAGAAATCTGGCCTCGACTGCTGTGATAAAACTGAAGCGTCATCAACAGTAGTCCCAGGTGGAGCCATTTGATGGACGGCGATATGTAGCGAAAGATTCTCATTTCGCTCCCCATTCAACTGTCTTAGAAATAATTACCTTGCCTGGGATGGAATAGGCCCGCACCTGATATACGTAGGCATCTTTTTTCAGATCCTTGTCAATAAAATTGGTAGCTGCAACAAGTCCGGTTATTGGCTTTATCGACCTCTCAGTTTCGCCCCGAAATACCACGTAACCCCTGATGAGCTTTGGGTCGATTTCAGACCACTCTAACCGATTGGTCTTTTTCCTTTTCTGGCTTTTGAGTTTTACTGTTAATTGGGCTTCTAGTAGCAACTCCTCACGCCGAAATGCATAGGCTGCCTCAGATAGTGGTGAAATGTTTCCTGATGAATCAATAGCAGCTAGACGATAATAATAGTCTTTGTTTCCTATGGTCGTACGATCGACAAATCGGAACGAGCTTTTGGCAATTTGGGCCTGGTTGACTTGGGTGTCATCCGAGTTTAAAGAGTCAGACCTGTACAGATGATAACCAGCCAAATCTTCTTCCACATTACGAATCCAGTTAACGATTATCCCTTCATCAGAGTAACCGACTTGGTTGATCACAGGCCGTTCTGGAGCCACAACGTCCGGTAAGACCGCTGTGGCAATAGCCGACGGCTTGCTTCTGTTGTAAGAAGTGTCAATGGCCACCAGAAAGTAGAAAAATTCGTTTTTAACGTTTTTCGGAAGACGCTGCTCGTAGTAGTTGGTGTCCAGCGGCTCAGCATTTAGCAACACATAATGATCAGGGTCGTTTTCGTCAACAGTTCTGTATAGAAGATATCCCTTAAGATCGGGTTCCTCATTTTCTAGCCAGGTTAAATAGAACCGGCCGGTGTCCGACTTGATAGTCAAGTCTAGTGGTTGGGATGGGGGGAACACGTCCTGAGCTTCAACAAAAGCCATTTCAGACAGCGACTTATTGCCAGTGTGATCCTCAGCTTCAACTCGATAGTAATATGGCCCGGGAACCTGAAGGATCTCATTATAAGTATTATTTCCTGCGGGAAGCAAGCTGGTGGTGACCGGCTCAAATTTGCCCTCGCTTTTTTGACTTCGATGAATGGTATAGCCTTTAAGGTCTCCTGTGTCTTCCTGCTCCCATTTAAGTAGCACTCTCAGGGAATCCGCCCTTCCCGATAGGTTTAAAGGTGGAGGTGGCGGAGTCACGTCATCTATTCTAATGTTTACCACGCTGGATGGCTGACTCATTTCTCCGAAATAGTCAATACCTTCTATATAGTAGGAATAACTAGCTCCCTCTATGCTTCCACGTCTTTTAAACATTGGTTTCGGAAAAACCAATACGCCCGAGCTGTCGGGTTGCATACTGAGCATCAGCGGTTGATTGTTTAGCCTGTTTGTCGATCCGGTTGAATCTGTTTCATAAAGATTATATGCATAATACAGATTAGAATTTTGAGTCCAATTGAAATTGATTACCCTACCTTCCTGATAGGCTTCCAAGTCCTGAACCCCCCCCGTTTGTTGATAACTTCCTGCTTCAATAAAGCTGGACTGTCCCAAAACCGTTTCTTGAGACCCATTCAAAATGGTGATTTTGTACTGGTAGAATTTTCCTGGAAGCACTTCGTTGTCTTTAAAATAGATGCCCAGGAACCTGGCAAACTCGTTGCTCTCAAAGCTCTTTAGTAAAATGTTCAGTTTTAAAAAATCATCCTCGAGCTCTTCAGGTGAAGCTTGATTGAGTGCATCAATAAAAAAGTCCAATTCTTCATCCTCCTCAATTAAGGAGCTTGGCAGGGTTTTGAGCCTACTTACAGGGTTTGGCGATACAGGCTGCCATTCTGCTAAATCGGCTTCCCTCCTGTACACATTGAATTCCTTCCCAAAAAGCGAAAGCGTCTGGTACCATTTTACTTCGATACTTAAGTTTCTGGCTGAATTTGCAGGATGATTTCTTGCAAAAACGAATGAATCTTGTCCATTAGAGTTGAAGAAAATCATAGCGAAAAAAATTACAGCAATAGTTTTTTGCCTGCACATTATTAGAATTATGATAAGTAGTTTCTAATAAATATATTATTCTTAAGATATCAAAATCATTGGGTAGGCAATATTCATTATGGTCTAAAACTAATCTAAAGTCACTAAACTACATTTTCTACATGGTGATATATTCCCATATAAATTGCTTAATATGAAAATTTCTTATTTATTTATCTGAAGTATTACCACCTAACCGTTCCTATGCTGTTGGCCAATTATAATAGATTGTATGTTAAAATATACTGTCTATTTTTATTCAAATACCCTTGTTGTTCATTGCTTTTTGCGCAACAAACGCCCCTTTACAGCCAGTATTTTCTTAATCAATACCTTTACAACCCCGCTTTGGCGGGCTATTCGGGAGTGCCCAGTGCCTTCTTTTTGTACCGCAAACAGTGGGTGGGCGTGAACGGCGCACCGGAAACCCAGGTATTCACACTTGACACAAAACTGAACAATGAAAACATAGGGCTTGGACTTACTTTTTTTAACGACGTCACCAATATCATAGGACGCACCTCCGGAGCTTTGACAGGCTCTTACAAAATCGACCTGACGCCCAACCAGCAACTCCGCTTTGGCCTGTCCTTTCTGGCCATTCAAAACCGGATATTTTTCGACCGCATTCAGGCCGACGACATCAGCGACCCTACCCTGCTGAGTGCCGTTGACCAGCGCACGGTGTTTGAAGGAAATGCGGGGCTGCACTACACCCTGAAGAAACTCCATGTAGGCTTTGCCAGCGAGCAGCTGTTTCAAAACACCATTCAGCATAACAACGAGGCGCTGTTTCAGTCGCTCGACTATACGTTTATCCGGCACTACTACACCACACTCGACTACACGTTCACGGCCAGCCCCCATGTCGACATAAAGCCGATGGTGCTCCTGCGCACGGTGCAGGGGCTGCCCTCCCAGGCCGACCTGAACCTGATGGTGAACTACAAGCAGCTATTGTGGCTCAATATGAACTACCGGCCAAAGATTGGCGCAGGGTTCTCGATAGGCACGCAGCTGGCTGAGCAGTTTGTGTTTGGCTATACTTACGAGTTTCCCACCACCGACCTGAGTATTTTGGGGAGCTCCACGCACGAATTTGTGCTGGGCTTGCGGCTACGCAAATCAGGCGACTCGCCCATAGCCAGAGAAAAAGGCGGCAGCATCAAATCGCTGGAGAAACAGACGGCCATTCAGTATGAAAAAATTGATGCCCTGAAGCAGGAAAACGAGCTGGTGAGCGGGCAGCTTAACGAAACGCAAAGCCAGCTGGCAGCACAAAACGAAGAGCTGCGCCTGCTGAGGGAAATAGTGAACGGTTACCAGGAGGACCTGTCAAAAGCTATTGTGCGGCTCCAGGCCAACCCCGATGATACAACTTCTAACGAGCCGGGGCCTTACTATTTGGTGGTGGGGGCCCTGCGCAATCTGGACGATGCCAAGCTCTTTCAGCGGATTTTGAAACGGGAAGCTGGGCTCGATACCAAAGTCACCCAAAGCGCTTCGGGCACCTGGTATTTTGTGTACTCTCAGGAGATGACCCAACTGGAGAATGCGAATGGGCTCATCCAGGAATTGATGGACAGCAAGGCCAAACCGTTCATTATAGGCGTGCCGTGGATTTATAAATGGGAACAGCGGTGAGGTGGCGAGCACAACATATCGCTTCTGGTAAGGATGTTTGGCTGGGTGTTCCTGGGTGTGTCTTCACACCCAGCGAACGCAAACACATGCTGGTGGGTGAGGACAGGAGTCGTGATGTTGGGTGTGGAGACACACCCAAAAACGAGAGAGGTGAAGACACACCCAAAAACACAAATGGCACCCCCCCAAACACGATGGTGGCCAATGGGGTGGGCCAAAACTTCCGCTTGCTGGGTTGGCAGCTAGTAGCCGGGCTGGTTTTATCGCTGGCATTCCAGCAGACTCTTTTTGCGCAGGATCTGGAAACATTGGGCGAGCAAAAGCTCTTTGCTTACAATGGCAGTCTGTCGGCCACGCAAACCTTTTACCATGCCGAGGGCATGCCCAGCCGCAGAGACCCTTACTTCTGGCAGCTAAACGCCAACCTCAACCTGACGTTCCTGGGCATCATTAGCGTGCCGCTTTCGGCTACATTAAGTCAGCAAAACAAGAGTTTTGCGCAGCCGCAACCCTTTAACCGGTTTGGCATAAGCCCTACCTACAAGGGTCTCACCGTGCACGTGGGTCACCGCACGATCAACTTTTCTGATTACACGCTGGCTGGCAACCTGTTCTTTGGTGCAGGGATGGAGTACAAGCCAGAAAACAATCCGGTCAGGGTCAGCGCCATGTATGGCCGCTTTGCCAAGCCGGTGGCCAAGTTCTCGCAGTTTGGCCAGGTATATGCCGAACCTACCTACAGGCGCATTGGCTTTGGTACCAAGGTCGGCTTTGAATTGGAAAAGCAACGAGCTGCGGTGATGTTCTTCCGGGCGTACGACGACCCCAACTCCATCGATGTGGTCGATAGTTCCTTTGTGGTGACCCCTGAGGAGAACCTGGTTGTGGGCCTGGAAGGCGGTTTTAAATTCTTTGACCGGTTTTCGCTGGAGGGCGAATATGCCTACAGTCTTTTTACCCGGGACAGGCGGATTCCGGAGCTGTTCACGAACGACTATTCCTTTATCAATAACCTCGGAGGGCTGTACAAACCCAACGGTTCTTCTGCTTTTACCAATGCGCTCAAGTCGAGGCTTACCTACCAGGGCGAGGGCTTTCAGGCCAACCTGAGCTACCGCCGGGTGGACCCCGGCTACACCACACACGGCTCCTCGTTTCTTAACAACGACCTCGAAGACATCACGGCCGGACTTTCTTTGCCTTTGTTCAACAACAGGGTAACGCTGTCCACCAGCTCGGGCCTGCAGCACAACAACCTCGACAACCAGAACACTGCCCGGGTAAACCGGTATGTGTTCAGCTCATCGGCGGCCATTTCAGCTACAGAAAAACTCAATATCAACCTGAATGTGTCGAATTTCAGTACCAGCACCCGGCAGTTGCTACTGCAAACCGATATTCTCTCGGACACCCTTCAGTTCTTTCAGGTGACCCGGTCGGCTATGGCGTCGGTGAACTACCAAACAGGAAAGGAAACCAACACGGGCACTCTCTTCGTTAGCGGAAATTTGCAGGACGCCACCGACAACCAGGGCAATGGATCCCTGTTCAAAAGTGGTAACGCCGGTTACAGCTTTAAGATTGGGGAGTACTGGTCGACCAATACGTCCTTCACCATCAACCAGTCGGAAGCCTCCGGCGTTAGCAACCTCACCCTTGGGCCGGTGTTTGGCGTGAACCGGTCTTTTATGGACAACAAGATACGAAGCAGCCTGTCGCTGAGCCTGCTGAACAGCTACCTGAACAAATCGAAAAACAGCCACATCGACAATGTGCGTTGGTCAGTCAACTGGACGGCTGGCAAGCGACATACGGTGTCGTTCAACACGTTTTACCTATTGAAAAACACTTACGAAGAAGCTGCCAAAGCCACACAGGAATGGCGGGGAACACTAAATTATGCTTTTAGATTATGACAAATCACAACCAGCCAATTAGCCACCAGTCCCGTAGAGACGACATAAACGAAAAAAGCACCCCTGGCCAATTCAGGAAGCCACCTGCGAGTGATAGAGCAGAAAGAGGCGTTGGTCAGTCCCAGCGGGACGACCTATCGGTACCCCGGAATACAGATCACCTAACAACCAGTCCCGTAGGGATGGCATATCGGTGCCTCTTTCTATCACTGCTGCTTCTCACCTTGTGGGGAGCAAAGGCTCAGGTGCTCACGCCGTCCTGGGAAATCTCTCTCCCCGGCAAACTGAAATGGATGCAAATCAACGATTATGGCATCCTCATCGCTTCGTGCGACAATGGACTTTATGGCGTAAACCCTGAAAACGGCGACAAGCTGTGGGAAATCACCACCCTCACCAATGTGCCCGAGGCTAATTACCAGGTGATTGAAGGCACGCCACTGGTGTTGATTGCCGACAAGGGCGGCGACTCGCAAACCCTGATCATCAATGGCCTGAATGGCAACCTGATTTTTGACTCGGCAAAAGAGGCCCTCGGGTCGATTATCAGCACCAAAGTGATTCCAGAGGCCGGAGGGGCAATGATTGCCTACAGCAACGACGGTGGTGATGGTATCACGATGTTTGACTATGTGAGTGGTGAGAAAAAATGGAACACCACTTTTGACAAAGCAAAGGGCAAGGATCTCCAGCCTCAGCCGATTATCGACAACGAGGGGAATATCATTTATGCCCTTGGGAAAGATCTTTACAAATTGAACGGTAGTACCGGTGCGATCATTTGGCAGACGGACAACAAAAAGAACTATATCGACCTGTTTCTGCAACCCAACGCACAGGTGCTGTTTGCCGTGAGCGGCTCCCCCTCTTCTACTTTTTTTGAAGAAAACACCGGCAAGCAAATTGGCCTCGCCAGTGGGGCAGCCGGCAACTTCGCTGTGGATGCACTGGACCTGAGCAGTGGGAAGGAAATATGGAAAAACTCCGTGGACTATTCGAAGGCCAAATACAGCGGGGCGGCGTTGGGAGAAAAAGACTTTCTACTTTTTCAAACCTTCAGCTCCGGAAAAATAGACTACGCTACCGGCGGCCACCTTTGGAAGAAGGAAAAGATGGGAACGGGCGGAGAGAAGAATGCCGGTGTGTTTGTGACCGACAAAGGCCTGGGCTATGCCATGATGGACGCAGTGGGCAGAGCCTATATCAATTTTGTGAACGACGAAGGGGAGCCGATGTGGAAAAAACGACCGGTCATCAATGGGCGGCTAACTTACCACAAACAATACGGCAACACCCTCTTCTTTATCAGCGAACAAGAAACCAATTTCCTTAACCTCGACGATGGCACTTTCCTGTGGAATGGCGACAAATATTTGTCGGCTGGCGAAGTACCCATCAGTGTGGTGCAGGACAATGACGGTAGCTTTGTGATGTACATCAAAGGCAAGCTGGTGCGGGTGATGCCCGACAAACAGGATTGGACGGAAATCACCTCCAATTTTGCCTTCAGAGGGGAATTACCTACGGGCTTACAGCTATTGCCCAATGGCTACCTGCTCACGGGCAATCAAAATGCCATGCTGATAAGCAAGAGCGGGAAGGTAGGCTACCACAAGTTTTATCCCGCTCCCGAGCAAAGTTTTGGTGCCAAACTGGCCCTGGGTGTGCTGGGCACCGGCACGGCTCTCACCAGCTTTGCCTATGGTGCTTCTTCTATCGGCTACGGGATGCAGGGAGCCCTCCAGGGCAACGATGCTTTCTCCAGAAAGGCCCAGAAGCAAATGACGGTGGCCACTTTTACCAGGGACGTGACCGGAGGCCTCGGAGCCATGGCCCGGGCCCGGTTTGGGGAGCAGGCAGGTACCGATACCTACAAGCTGATACTCACGAAAAAGGACCATAGCATCGGCTTTGTCAAGATCAATATTCTGACAGGGGAAGAGGAAGGACAAATTGTGACCAATGATCGCACCCCCGATTTTTCGATCGATCCCATTGGCAAAAAGGTGTTTTTGAAGTCAGCCGATGACAGGGTGGCCTGTTACAACCTATAAAAGATGTAGTTGAAGTGAATAGAAGGGACAACATACCTGACCAGAGAATGCGTACGACGAAGAAACGGCGATGGCTTTTGTTATTCGCCCCGCTGGTGCTTGTTGTGCACGGTGCTTTGGCTCAGGTGCAGCGCTACCCTGCCGATATCCAGCCCGTTTTACCGCCCCCCTATTCTGTTTATCTCAGCGATTACACGGCAGAGGGAAGCAACCGGCTCTCGGCCAATATCGTCTTCAATGACTTCAATGAGGCCTCCTGGACCTTTAAGCTGCGGTTGTCTATCGAAAGCATGGATGTGCGGCTGCGCACTAAAAAAGGCTTTACTCCTGCCGCACCCATCACCGTTCAGCCGGGTGTACCCTATGTGTTCAGCGGATCCGACTGGGCGGAGTATTTCAACTTCAACAACCTCAATGTGAGTGGAAGGAATACGAGCCAAATTATTAACTCTGGAAGGTTGCCGGAAGGAATGTATTCTGTTTGCCTACAAGTCTTGGATTACAATACCGGTGAACTGCTGTCGCAGGAAAGTTGTGCCAATGTCTGGATACAACTGCTGGATCCACCAAGGCTGATTAGCCCAGCAGACAACGAGTTTCTCGACCCAGCCACTACCACTACTTTTCCTATCACCTGGCAGCTTTTTAATACAGCGAGTGCTAACAATACCATGGGTACTGATTTCCAACTGACTATGTGGGAGCTGACGGAGCCAGGCGCCAACCCCCTCAGCGCTGTGCAAAACGGGCAGGCGCTACAGGTATTTCAAAGTGGTTTATTGCAGAATACCAACTACACCTATGGCCCGGCTGATCCGCTGCTAGAGGCAGGAAAGGCCTATGTATACAGAGTGCGGGCCATAGATGCAGACGGTAAAGACAGGTACAAAAACAATGGATACAGCGAGTTTAGGCTGCTATACTATGGTTGGCCTACTGGTGGAAAAATTGAACTTACCAGCCCACCTTATGGTCATAGTTTTAGAAGGCAGATTCCGGCAGTAATCAAGTGGAATGCACTTACATCGAGGGCGCCCGAGCAGGGGGTTAACTACGAAATTAATATCAAACCGCTATCTCCAGGCGAGTCTCCGGAAGATGCTCTCCGGGAAAACTCGCAATGGTACTACAAACTAATAAGTGAAAATCGCACCAACTATCCCAAATCAGAGCTTTTGCCCTACCCGGATATAGACTCAGGTTATGTTTGGCAGGTAAAAGGTTATACAAATGGGTTGGAGGTTGCCAAAAGTGATATCTCAGTTTTTTATGGGCCACCGTTGGTAGAAAGGTTTTATGCTGCTGGTCATCGAATTGAGGTAGACAATATCACCAATAAGGACTTCGCCAGCTTTTCGGGGACGGGGAGATTACGTCTATCAAGAGAGGAAGTGTGGACTTCAATAGCCTTTGAAAATCTACAGTTACGTCAGTCGGGCTATTCGGCGTATTTGATCGGTGGAGAAATCAACATTGAAACCAGTCCTATTGCATTCGAACTTACGCCAGGCAATGAGGCAGACGGTGAGGCTGCTTTTCTGGCAACCAATTACAAAATAACAAAGGATGGTTTGTTTGTCGAGGGGAGTTTCTCCTGGGAGCTACCATTTCCTTTGCTCTCATCGGGCATTGGAAAAGTTAAATCGGAGAAGTTCGCTTCCGACTTTAACGATTTTCGGCTTTCAGGAGTAGCCAACCTCACCAACAGCAACTCCTTCGAGCTACTGGATCCTCAGTTTTTCAAGCTTGACCTTTCTCCTACCAGCACCGTGGTGATCTTCGACAATCAGTATTGGTTTGGCTTTGATGGAACGCTGACTACCCCCTCAGCCAAATCAGTCACAGGGAGTAGTGCTACCTGGGCTTTTAATCAGGTTGACAATCTTAGGTTAATAGAGATATCAGACTCAACCAATACAGTTCCACTGAGAGTAATAGCGGGTACTGGCATGGAATTGCTTCCGGGAAAAAGTATCATTGACCTGGACGATGCCTCATCGCCAGGTAAGTTTGCCGGCGAGCCCTACTGGAAGGGTGTTTATATTGAACAGTCGACCCTGAAAATTGCTGAGGCAATGGATGGCGCAGGGCAGTTTGCACTCAGCAGTGAGCTCGGAAGCGTTATTGATCTGAATACGTCCCCGAATAGCCTGGTTGGGGTCACCGGAGAGGGTTTTACCCTGAAGCATGATTTACAGTTCGATGTGGCCGGGGAATTCAATACGTTTCCCGCCAACTTCACCCGGCTTACACTGGACATCAACAATCAGCAGGCCAATGAGGCTAGCAGGCTGGAGGGAAATTTTCTGGTGCCTTTTATTGACACGACCACACCTTTTGAGTTCCGATCTCAATTGTACGATAGAGGGTTTCGGCCGGGAACCCTGGCCAACCTGAACAATAGAACGTTCAGGTTCAATCCGGAGGGAGGAGAGCTGGCGGTTGACCTAACAATCAAGCAAGGCCAGATGGCAGGCAACGATCACCTGCAACTTACGATGGATGTATCATGGCCTTCTGTTGGTGTAACCTTAACAGGAGTCAATAATTTCAATGTGTGGGGAGACTACAGGGTAGGCTTTTATGTGCCGGAAGGTGTTTTGGCGCTTACTAACCAGGCCAATGCCACCTTTAGAGGGTATCCGGTGACGATCGATGCCCTTAGTGCGGGCCGAACGCAAAACTACTACGGCTTCGCTATTTCTGGAAAAGTGGTGATGGGTGAAGACGTAAGTGGCGACGACGGAGCACCTGCCTTCAACCTCTACTCGATGGTGCAAAATCCGGCGCTGGACATGAGCTACATGCCTGCTCCTACGCAGGGAGCATTCAACCTGGCATCGGCTCAAAATGGCCTTGATCAATTGGAAGAAGAACTGGCGGCCATGGAAGAGGACCTCACCCAAAAAGTGGAGCAGCAAACGGAGGCACTAAAAGGGACGACTGTTGACTTGATTGCTTCTGCCTCAGTAAGCCTGGGTGGGCAGGCCCATGATTTAGAGGCCCTGGTAAATGTTCCTGAGGAACCTACAGCAATTGACTATGAATCAATCGCTGATCGCAAAGAGCGGTTGTTGGCGTATTTGGAGCTTTTCCGGGAGTTGGCTAACGACCCCACGGTTGTTGATGGCTTAATTGAACAGATTCAGAACAGCGAAGAGGATTTTGACAATATATCGGACATTGTAGCAGAGCTGAAGCGATTTGCCACCAATTTTGCCATTGATCAGGTTGCTTCTCTGGGTGACGGCTTTTTGATGAAAGTAGAGCAGGCCACCAACAATATAAATGGCGTCATCATTGGGCAATCCAACCAGCTCACCAGCTCGGTGAAGCAGGAAGTGGATCAGGCAGTGACAGCCATTATTTCCACAGTTTCTTCAGATGTAATAGCAAGCATATCGCAAGATGCCCCCGATGCCGCCCTAGTCGTTGAACAGGTGGCAAATTCTACCAGAGAGGCAATAGTGAATGAACTGACCCTGGCGCTCAATGCGTCGGTCAATCAAAACATTGTGTCTCCGGTCACTTCGTTTGTGAGCAGTAATTTAAATGAACGGGCCAGGCGACTGGTGAGGCAAACAGCCGAAAACGTGGTGCTGGGAGCCCTCAATCAAGACCAGAACCCTTCTGAAATTATGGAGGGGGTTCTTAATGGGTTCGACGATGAACTCAAAGGCCTTGGAGATGAGCTGGGCGCTCAGGTCGACATGGACAAGATGCTGGAGGCTATCAAAAGTGTAGGGCAAGATTTGATAGCCAACATAAGCGCAGATCGAATTGTCAATCAAATCAAGAAGGGAGCACTGGAGGCGATTTCCGGAGCCGTGGCCAAAAAAGCTTCAGCTGCGGCCAACGAAATGGTCAATAATCTTCTTGGCGATGAGGTTGGCATTTCAATACCAGTCGACTTCGCTGCGGTGGGCGGGAAGCTCCTGTCGGGGGCTAATCCGAAGGATTTGCTTTTCGACCCAATTCCGATCAGTGTGCGCTCCCCGGCGCTTGATCTCAATGGAATTATTCACTTTACAAAAGGACATGCCCAGTATGGTGACTCGTGGTCGGGTGATGTAGACGCCTTTGTGAAAGTGCCCAAGCCTTTCCAGATACAGCTCGCCTACCTGAGCGGAAGGAAAGACAATGTGAGCTTCTGGATGGCTGAGGTTGGAAATGGAGGTTCTCCACCTACTCCCGGGGAACCTGCCGACGCAGACAAAATAGGACAACCGATGCAGCCTTCAACAATCAAAGAAGTGACTGATGAAATAGAACTCGGCGTAGTCAAAATAGTGGCTTTGCAAGGGAGGGTTTATCGCCACATGGCGGCCAATGGATTGGAAGGTATTGTGCCGGATGCAAACAACAACTATGGGGCTTACCTACACATGGTGGCTTTCGGGCCTCAAAATGGTAAAATGCTCCGGCTGGAAATCGATGCGCAAATGGACGTGGCTACCACGGGCGATTTTACGGTTGACTTCCTGGGCAATGGCCAGATGCTCAGCAGTGTGCCGCAAGTGGCAAGCATTGATCAAACAGCGGTGATCAAGGGCACCATCGCTTTAAAGTATAACTCGGCAGAACAACATTTCTTTGGCCACCTGGCCGCTTCTTTTGAAAAGCCGGGGGTGCTTTGTGCCCAGGGTAGCTTGCTGGTGGATGTGAAGCCCGGCGCCTGGAGAGTGGCTTTGGGCAGTCAGCAGGAGCGACTCAAGTTTATCCTGAACTGCGCCGGCTTCGGCCCCACCGGCTGGCTCGACCTCAACCAGAACACAGCCAATCTGGGGCTTGGGCTGGAATTCATGTTCCAGCCGAACCCTATTCATGTCGACATAGCGATTGTCGAATTTGACCTTGTCATCGAAGCCGGTGCAGCAGCTGGCGTGCAGGTAATTGCGCAATACAACCCCAGTTTCCAGTTGCAGGAAGCCGGACTTTGGCTGGAGTTATGGGCACAGATATATGCCCAGTATCAAAAGAAAGTTAGCGGCAAAACGGGCACTATCACTCTGGTGGACATTTACCTGGCTGCCAATGCCAATATGAGATTCAACCCTGCTCCCAGCATTTTATATGGCAAGGTGAACGGCCACTTGCAAATACTGGTATTCAGCTTCGGGATTAATAAGGATTTTCAAATGAATTTGTAACAATCAATCAGCATAGATGAAAAGAATTCTACTAACTCTAATGATTATTGTCTCGGCTTTCTTTGGCTTTTCGCAGACAACAACAAACACCATTCAGCCAGTCTTTCCAGAGGAGGGCTATCGGTTTGGTTTTACTGAGATTGTAAGTGTTATGTGGGCTCCTTTTGAGCGATTTATCGACACCGAAATGGACGTCTATTACACCATAACCGTGGTTAAGATCAACGAGGGGCAAACAAAAGAAGATGCGATTATCAATAATGAGCCTATATATTTCAGGGAATTTACGATGCCGGCGGCGGCGAATGATATTAATATTGCGGAGAGGCTGGATGATTCTGGAAGCTTTCCCGTTAGTTCCAACATTGCGTGGCAAGTATCAGGAAAAGGGATAGAAGACGACGTCTTGTACTTTGATAACGGGCCAATAAGTACTTTTAAGACACGTTTGATTGCCTATCAAATTTCAGCGGCAGGTAACTATGTTAAATTAACTGACTCCAATGATGATTTGAACCACTTCTCGGGAAGCGGCTACTGGATATACTATCCAAAAACATATCCTAGCGGCGAGAAAATTGCTGACACACTTTACACATCATTTGACAATCTGCGTATCAATAATACCGGTGGCTCTTTCTATTTGGATAGTGGTAGGATTGAATTTAAGAGGCCAAACCTGGCCTCCGTTCCTTTCTTTTTTGACAGCAATGAGTCAAGGTTTGAATATGACGAGGTGGTTCTAGTAAGAGAGGGAGCTCGTATGATAGGAAGTTTCGAGACATTTTTACCACTCAAGGGATCGAATTACCCAATATTGTTAGAAAACGAACACAGTGAAATAGTGTTTGCAAATGATCTTTATGGAATGATTCCTATTAAAGAGCAACTAATCAATTTACAAGACAATGATATTACATTAAAACTGTTCAGTAACTCCTTGATCTAAATAAGTGAGGGTTCCTCTATGGATAAGAACAACTATCGGTTTGGTTTGGATGTAGGGCACAGTTTTCCCGACGTAATAAATTTGAAAAGTGGCGAGCCGTATTTCTTCAGAATTTCGGCAGGGATGAATACTGCCTCTGACGATGAAAAGGTATTCTATGGAACTCTTAGCAATGAAAGCCTAATTGGTAATACCGACAGCCTTGAGTTCCTTCCAGGCAGCGGATTAACGTTTCGGCCATGGGCGGGGATTCTGGATATGTCTGATAGTCAGAGTCCAGAGGGTATCGATGACCCAGCCTGGCACGGCGTTACTTTTAGCAATATCAGCCTCTACCATCCCGCTGCTTTTGGAGACCTACAGTTCATAAACCAACCGTCTCGCCGTAATTATGATAAAAGCATCGGCTTCTCTATTGGTCCATTGGGATATTCAACCACTTTGACCATCCCCTTCGGCCCTGGGCCTTTCGGTGAACAAGAGCACCTGACAATACTTAATGGGGATACGATCATTTTGAGCAAAGCCTATTATGATGTAAAAAATAACGAAATTATTAGTGCTTATGTGGAGGGTGAAGGAAGGGTTCCATTTTTCAACCCGAACAACGAAATCTACGGATTCAAATACTTTTTTACCGAAGGTGGCTGGGGCAAAAAGACCACTTTCTCCATCAACGAATTTGAGTTTCTTAATGCTCCTTCTGCAATTGGCCAGCCAGTTGAAACTCGTGCCCACCACGTGGTTCTCCAATGGCCAGAAGTGGAGGGAGCCACATCCTACATTGTCAGTGTGTCGCAAGACTATTTTCAAAATACCTTGGAGAACTTTGCAGCGGTAGAGGTAACTGAGCCAACGCTTCTGGTCGACAGCCTCGAAGCCGACACCACCTACCAGTACTCCGTAAAACCAATTGTGCCTGGTTTTGAAAACTACTATGCTTATCCCGTGGAGTTCTCCACTGCCATCGAAGTACCGTTGGCTCCAAACGGCTTTCGGCTTAAAAAGGAAGCAGCAACAATTCACTTATTTTGGGTTGATAGCCAAACCGAGGAGGGCTATATTATTGAGCGGATCACAGCTGACGGCGAAACATTTACGGTGGTTGATTCGGTCTCACAAGACACAACTACATTCTCTGAACCTGTCGACTTTTCACTGGATCCTATTGCTTACCGTATTGCCGCCTACAATGCTGGAGGGCAGAGCCCTTACTCGTTCGTTGCATCGATAAAGACAGGTATCCAGAGTGAGGATTTGAAAAAGTTGGGGATAACAATATTTCCCAACCCATCCAGTGATATAGTTGTTATCAATTCCCCAAAAGCTCTTCGTGCGATTTCAATAAAAAATTTGAATGGGCAGTCCATTTACAAGACAGAGTTGAGCCAGTCAACGAACGATTTTGAACTGAATATTCAAAAGTACCGACAGGGATTGTACGTTATAGTGATACAGCTAAAAGATGGAACAATTGGAACAGGTAGGTTTATCAAGGAATAGCGGAGAGCATTAGTAGTTAGTATCAAGGCTAAACACGTTCAGGTGAGTCATGTTACATTGCGAGTGGGGTAACACCTTCACAACTTGGTGTCAAATAAAGTAAATATAACAAGCATGCAGATGAAGAAGACAGCGATCATATACTTTTCACTTAATGTTTGTTTACGCATAGGGCTTACTGCACAAGTGGACTCAGGCAGCTTACTTACTTTTCTAGCCAGTATAAGGGAAGGAAATTCGCCAGCACTTCTATATCAAGTCTTAAGACAACCTGCACAGCTCAATGATCATATAAGGATCATTGATAGTAATCTCTCCGACACTCTGCCAACCATAAGACGAGCCTGCTACCAATCGCTCGACGTCATGCAAAAGAGCGCCACTGCTCCTGCGGCCAAACAACAAATACTTGCCCTACAGCTACGGGGCATAGAGGACGAGTCTCCCGACATCGTTGGCTTATCCATTCAAAACCTTAGTTCTGTGCCGTCATCGCTGTTCAGTGCCTCGCAGAAGAAAACCCTTATCCAGACGCTTGATCGGCAGGTGGCAAAGAAGGAGGTATTAATAAAAATGGTCGGCACGCTGAAAGACGAGAGCGCCACACCAGCTCTCAGGCAGTTGTCGCAACCCGGCAATTCGGCAAAGGTGCGATGGGCTGCCTACCTGGCATTAGCGAGGCTGGGTGATCAAACGGCCATCAACCTGGTGAATAACAAAGTGAGAGGAATTGAAGTAAATGACGATATGGTCTACGACATGGCTCCGTCAATTATTTACACCCAACAAAAGCAACTCTACGACTACCTGGTGGAGTTGCTCTACAGCAACGAAACAAATTGCGAATCGGCCAACCCTGACCAAACCAACGCCATCAACTGCGCTTACCGGATATTAGAGCTACTGGCACCACTGATAGTAGATTTTCCTATTGCGACGTCTGCTTCCGGTGACCTGAAGACCAACAATTACCGGGAGGCGCTGGTAACAGCAAGGGAGTGGTTCGCTGATCATGAGGATTTTCGGATAAAAGACATAAATTGATCTACATTTCTTGACCAGATGATGAGATACGGGCCCAACGAACCCTTAGGGTTGAGGCCGGGGGAAATAATGCTACTCTTATCTTACGATCGAAAAAACATCTTCACAAACACAAATTATTCACAACTTACAAGTTCAACACCGTTAGGTTCAAATAATCTGGTCTTACGAATCATTGTCAAAGCTAGTGTTTATTAGAACGACGAGAACTGATGACCGTTAATCAAATGAAGAATTTCATTATTTGGCTACTAGTTACCTTCACCGTTTCGTTGGTGTTTTATTTTGTGTTTTTCTATCATAGAATAGAGGTTGAAAGATTTGATGACGGTAAAATTAGGAAAGAATATCCAGTTAATTTCTTCAGCCAAATTGATGGAGAGCTTTTAGAGTATTGGGAAGGCGGTAAAGTTAAACGAAGAGCAAACTTTGTTGACGGAATTCAGGAAGGGTTCATGATAGAATATTATGAGTCAGGTAAAATATTTTCCAGAACTAATGTTCGCAACGGAAAGCTGGTTGATTCCACTTTCTTCTATGCGGAATCGGGAGAAATTGACCAAATACAAGTCAATGCAAGTGGGGAAGCTATAGAATATGATAATAGCGAAAGAGAAATAAAAAAAGGGACTATCGGTGTTGACGGGAAGTTCACGGGGATTACAAAAAGCTACAAGGGCTCAAGTAAAGAGTGGGCTCAAATGAAGCACTTTAATGAAGATAGTCTTGACTACTTGATTACAAATGAAGAAAAGGCGGTTATTTTAACTCATATAGCTTTGCAATTTACGATTAGCTTCCCCCAAGGGGTTTTTATTGACGTAGAACAGAAGTATTCTGGTGACTTCTATGCAACAGTAACTTTAGGAAAGATGTTGCTGGACATGATGGTAAGTAAAGATCAAAATCTTTTCTCCAATATAGATGCAGAAATATCTGAAGGGGTTGATAGCACGCTAAACAACGTAGTAAGAAGTCATACAACGGAAGAAGAACTTCTATCAAAGCTAGTCTTTGATCACGACAGCAAGGATAATCGAGTCTCCCTTATCGTACTTTATGACAGTAGTACATACTTGATCAAGGTGAAAAACCCAACTGATGATTATCGGGAGAAACTAGACCTTATAAAACAGATCATCGGTTCTTTTGGATTTGCCGAGTTCAGTGTTGAAAAGGAACTGAATGATAAAGAAAACAAAGATAGATCCGTATAACTATTTTGTCTCCCCCCATGCCGCAAGTTTAGCGCTAGCGAACCGGGCTGCTCAGGCTTGTGGCTTTTCTTCCTGAAGCTTTTAGCTTCCTGCTTCCAAGGCTTCCGAATAAATGAGGAAGTGAATCAGTTCATCGTGTTGGATGAATCAAACAATAGATTAAATCGTTACCTTTAAAGACAGAAATATGATACAAATGGACTTACAAGCAGAAAAGCTTCTTCTGATAGAACAACTGGCCAGGTTACAAGACGCCTCCATCATCCGAAAGGTCAAAGAAGTACTACAAAGTTCCTATCAGGAAAAAGCCGTTGGCTACAATGCCGATGAAAGCATGATCACACAAGCCGACCTGATATCGAGGGCAGAAGCTTCTAACAAAGCCATCGAAGAAGGCAGAACAAAAAGCATTGATCAGGTGAGGGAAAATGTGAAGGGTTGGTAGGATGAAAGTAGAGTTTACCGATCCAGCAGAGGAAAGCCTCCGAAAGATTTATTGCCGTTACCCGGAAAATATTGCCAACAGAATAGTTGAAAACATCCTTCTAAGGGCAGAAACCCTGTCCAACCTAACTAATAGAGGCCGAATAGTTGAAGAACTTCGTCCCCTCAATCAGGGCCACCGGTTTATACTTGAAGGCAATTACAAGATCATTTACCTTCAAAAAGAAGATGTAGTTTATGTGACTGACGTATTTAGCATGAGGCAGGATCCAGACAAGATCAAAACACGACATTAGCCCCGAGTCCGAGCAGCTAGCCAGCCACTGGCGCTGAACGCTGGTGCGAGTTTGAACCCGGTTGGGGAACCCGGACAGAGTCTCGTACCAATAGCAATAAACACAAAGAACCCTTCCAGCAATGTGAGGGCTTTTCATTTCCACGGCTTAGCCCGGCTGGAAGCGGCGCCAATCTCCAGCAGATAGTCAGAAAGGTTTTCACCATCATGCACCACCCACCCCCATCGCCCTCATTTGAGCGATAGCGGAAACGGGGTGTAGTGAAACTTGCGCTTGTAGTGCTTGCATACAGCCTTAAGCTACCGCTAATGCCCTGGCCCAGCCGGGGTCTCATGCCATTATGCTAATAGCACCTTATTTTCCCGCCTCATACACCTTCTTCCCCTCAAACATTGTCCACAGCACCTGCGTGGCCTTCAGCGACTCCGGGCTCACCGTCTCCACATCCCGGTCGAGCAGGATAAAGTCGGCCGACTTGCCAATCTGCAGCGAGCCAATGCTGTGCTCCAGCATTAGTGCTTTGGCTGCTTCGGCCGTGTAGGCCAGCAGCATGGCCTGCCGGGGCATCCGCTGGGTGCTGTCGAGCACACTGAGGGCGCCCTTGCGGGTTTCGGCATAGTACATCGCTTCAAAGGGATTGGCTGTTGAAACCGGCCAGTCGCTGGCCCCGCATATCGTTGCACCTGCCTGCAGCATCGACCGCACCGGATACATCCATTGGTAGATCGAAGGGTCCACATAGGGCTTCACAATATCAATGGTAGTCTCGTCGCCCAGGGCCCAAAGCAGCTGAAACGAGGCAAGGACATTCAGGCTGGCGAAACGGTCGAAGTCGGCAGGCTGCACAAATTGCAAGTGGGTAATGGTGTGGGGCAGGGCCATGCTTTTGTTGGCCTTCCGCATGGCCTCAAACCCGTTGAGGGTTTCGGTCACCGCCTGGTCGCCTATGGCATGCACATGCACCAGCAGGTTTTCGTTGTCGGCCAGGGTGGCAAACCGGGCAAACTTTTCCGGATCCATCATCATTACGCCTTTTGATTTCGTGCCGGTATACGGCAGCGACAGGGCGGCCGTGTGGGTAGGGTGCTCCACCACGCCGTCAGCAAACACCTTGAAGCCCAGCACCTGCAGGTTGTTGCCATTGTATTGTTGTTGCAGGGCTTTCACGGCAGCCATCTGCGGGTGTGGGTCGGCATTCACCTCCGCCACCACCGTGGCGGCTATGTGGGCGGTGAGTTGGCCTTGTTGCTCCAGGCGCTGGTACCAGGCCAGCATATTGTCGTGCGGGCCGGGCAGCCGGGCTGCGGAGGGATCCAGAAAGGCAGTAATGCCAAAGCCATTGTTGTATTCCATGGCTTTGATGGCCCCCAGACTGAAGTCAGTGTCGGGCTCCAGCACTTCCTCAATTTTGTGCTGCCCATCTTCCGAAACAAACCCATTGCTTTCTCCATCAGCAGCCACACCGAAATACTTTTTCTCGTCGCCCGTCAGCGATGCCAGGTAGGCTTTGGTCACGCCCGCCCGTTTCAGCATGGCTTTATTGGCCCAGGCCGTATGCCAGTCGGAGCCCCGCAGAAACACCGGCTGGGTTTTGAACTCCCCGCTGTTAAAAAGCTTGATCACCCTGTCCAGCGCTTTCCAGGTGCTGATGTTCAGGCCATAAATCACCAGCACGTCGCCCGTCAGGCCTTCTTTTTTCGTTAGTGTCTCAAGGGCAAACTGATGGATTTGGTTCACGTCCAGAAACAGGTCGTTCACATTGGCCTTGGTCAGCCCCATGCCCCCGTCAATGCCGTGGTTGTGGCTGTCGACCAGCCCGGGCATCACAAAGCCGCCCTGCAAATCAATCCACTCGGCTTGCCCGCCCACTTTCGCCTTCACCTGTTCGTAGTTGCCCACTGCCACAATGGTCTTCCCCTCCACGGCCAGTGCATCGGCATAAGGCTGCTGTGGGTTGGCGGTAAATATTTTGGCGTTAAAATAGACCTGCTCCTGGGCTTGGGTAGTAAAAAAGCAAGTCAGCAGAAGGAAAAGGCTGAAGTATTTCATAGAGAACGACGTGTTGGGGATAAAGGCAAGATAGGGAAAGTCTGTAGTATTTTCCGGCTGGCGTGTGAGCACTTTTGTGTTTGCACCTCCTTTTTAAGTAACGCCCAATGCATTGCCTGGGAGCGGAGCTGCTTGCCAAAGAATGATAGCCGGGAACTAGGGTCGACCTGTTTAAAAATATTTTCCTTTGAACTACAATAGGGAAATAGAGAACCTTAACTAACCTACATTTTCTGGATCACAATTTCCACCCGCCGGTTCAGGCTTTTGCCTTCTTCGGTTTCGTTGTTCGTTTTTGGCTTGGTATCACCGTAGCCTTTCGCCGTAGCCCGGCCCGACAATCCCTTTGTTTGCAAATAGTCAATCACCGCCTGTGATCTTTCCTGCGACAACTTGAGATTGTAGTCGGCAGTCCCTGTGTTGTCGGTATGCCCCGCTATTTCAATTTCCATTTTGGGGTGGGCCTGGAGCAGCTTGATGATTCTGTCGAGCTCTGCAAAGGACTCTTTCTGCAAAACAGCCTCATTGGTGTTGAAGAAAATATTGTTAAGCCGTACCGACGCCCCCACATTGATGGGGGCCAGCAGCAGATTTTGCTGCAGCTCTGCGTACATGTTGATGTCGCTGGCGTTCAGGTTGGCACTCTCGGGAATATAGCCGTCTCTTTCAGCATTGAACCCATAAACACCCCCGGCGGGCAAAATGATGGTATAGCGGCCGGTGACCGGATGCGATGAAGCCTGCCCAAGCTCTTTCCCCTGATCTTCCAATGAAAAATATTTTATTTGCGCTTCAATTGGCTGGCCTGTAGAGGCGTCGAGCACAATACCGGTGACCAACACTACCGGCTTGGGCCGTGCCGATGCTGGCAGGGGGATTCTGAAAATGTCGCTGTTGCCCATCGAATGCTGCACCGATGCCAGGTAGGCATATTCGCCCCTAGCGTCAAGGGTGTAGTTGGCTTCCCAGGTGTTAGTATTGATGTCAGGCCCCAGGTTTTCCGGTTCGGTCCATTTTGTCCAGGTGTCATCGAGGCGTCGGCTCACAAAAATATCGGCACTGCCGTAGCCGGGATGGCCATATGATGAAAAGTAGAGTGTTTCATTGTCGGCAGCGATAAAGGGTGAAAAATCCATGGCAAATGAGTTCACCTCCTGGCCCATGTGGGCGGGGGCTGACCAGGTGTTGTCGCTTTTAAGAAAAGAGCAATACAAATCCATGTCTCCTTTGGTGTCGTTTCTTTCCAGGGCCATCACCAGCACATTCTGGTTGGGCGACAGGCAGTAGTCTACGAAGTCGGCGTTGTTGTAATAGTCGTTGATCACCAGGTTTTCGGGAATGCTCCAGCCAGTTGGGCTTCTTTTGGTGAGCGACACGCCGCCGCCAAGGTTCCTGCCGTCGGGCAGGTAGGTATTGGCCACCAGCAGGTTGTTGCCATCGGGCGCAGCAGAAATCACGAAGTTGTTGCCACTATTGTTGAGAGGTGCACCAATGTTTTGAAGCTCCGCCCACTCTCCCACAGAGTCTTTCTCCGAAAACCAGATGTCGTCTTTCTTCAGGCTCCCAAAGTTCTTAGGGTGCTCTCCTCGGGCCACATACAATGTGGCGCCGTCAGCAGAAATAACAACTCCCTTTTCGGAATACTGAGAATTGATTTTCGAGCCGAGGTTTTCCTTTACCGTATTGGCAATGGTGCTTTCGGCCTGCCTGATCTCGGGAGTTTCCTGATATATGTTGAACTCGTAAACCTTTACAGACACCTGGCCTCTGAGGTGAAACCCTAAGTAGGTGCCCTGAAACGGCGTGAATTTTGCTTGGGCGAGCAACTGACCATTAAACTCAAAGAAAATTTCATTGCCAGTCTTTCTCACCACGATGGTATGCTTCCTAGCCTCCTCTAATGGTGTCGGCAGGAAGTCAGGTCGTAGAATCGGTGTTACCTTTTTCTTTTTGAAAGAGTAGATATGAAAAAAGCCATTTTGGCTGATGTCCATTGCCTGGTAATTGCTGTACTCGTCGGCACCCCACACCAGGCCAAAGCTTCCGTTTCTGAAATTTCTTACCTCCACTATGGTCTCCAGCTTGAAGTCTTTAGAGGGGTCGAGCTGAAAATGTTTCTGATTAAAAAACCCAATGTCGCCATCAGCCACATCCATATACATGGCCCCTTTGGCAATCGTGCTTTTGGCATAAGGCCGCTCAAACAGCGACCAGCCATTTCTGTTATCTTCAAATACCTCGTGTAAGGCGGGAGTCTCTTGGGCTTTCACACTACTGCCAAAGCATAGGAGAGAAAAAAGCCCGGCAACTAATAAGCTATGTCTATTCATTGGAAACACTATGGAGCCACTGCTCCGCTTCAGATAGCTGTTCAAAAAGTTTAAACTCAAAGTCTTTGACCCTGGTTCCCAAATCTACGGCAGAAAACCGAGTAATAAACTTAGAAGAATGCACATGCGCCATATATCTTAAGCCATTGGCAACACTTTCTCTCATTCGTCCTTTTTCCAGCTCGTCGTTAAGGGCGACCCAGTTCGCCTCAAAATGGGTATTGTCGTTCAGTAGCTTGGAGCAGCCAGTCGTTTTCAAGAGGGTGGAATAGAGCGAAGAGCCCTTCGAGATATACGCCATTGAAACATTGCCATACCAGGTGCACCTTATCCAGCCATTTTCAGGCTCGTGGCCAATTTCCAGGTACTTGATTCCTTCTTCTGTGGTAACTACTTCCATTCAGGGTGCTCATTGTGTTGCAGACCTTCAACATACCATTTGCCTCTGCTAAAGACGAATGAAATTATAGAAAAGGTACAGTCCAATAGTTGAATGTGGTGAAAAACGCTACCCTTGGCCCATCTTTGGAAGGCAGGCGCATCGGAATTACTGCATCAATCATCCAACAGTCGTCGTAAGGAGGGTATTTCTGAAGCGACAACGACACCATATAGCTATGCACCTCGCCTTCACTGTCTTCGATAAGTACGAGAAACTCGGCCTCGCTTTTTTCCTGAAAGTGAGTGCGGATTTCAAAGTGCCTGCAATTAATCAGGGGCCTGAAGTTTTCGTTGTGCACCATGATGTTGAATCGCTCAATAGGCCCTGTGTTTTCTTTGTTAGTGGGTGAGGCAAAGTTCCAGGCGATCTCTATGCCGTGGTCCAACTCCGGCGAGTCGTTTTGTTGCAAGGCCAGAAAGTTGATATGAACTACTTCCTGCGGACTCAGCGCCGGATGCGGCAACTCCTGGGGTGCGCAGCCAACAAACACAACCAATATCAGAAGGTAAGTTAGTCTCATATGTTTCCAGCCGAGATTGCGGATAATTTTCTTCAGATCAAGAAAAAAATCTGAAGAAAATTTCCGCAATGACGTTCATTATGGTTTTTCGTAGCTTCTTATACCGAACTAACATTAATTTTGGCACTCCCAAAAGGCGGCGCCCAACTTTTAGTCGTTTAACAAACCAGCTTTTACTTTAAATCCAGACTTAACGCTTAGTTCTACATCTTCAGAAATCACTTTGTCCGTTACTGCCTTTACTCGTAGCGAATAAGTATCCTGAATGATATACTCCTTGAAATTTTCTCCCGAGGTCTGCAGCGAAAGCATGTTATCCACATTGTCTGGAATATTTTCTGCACTCGCAAGCAGCTTTTCGTCAAGTCCGTCAGCATTGATATATACATGCAACGACGACAAGAAGCTGAGGTCCCGGCCTTCAGGAGCTTTTACACTAATATCGACATTTTCCAGATAAATTTCTTTCACTAGCTTTTTGCTGGTGTTGTTGCCGCTAAACTGCGATTCGGCATCGGTAGAAATAGGTGGCGTAAGAATATCGAGCGGCAGGTTGATACCAAGAGAAGAAGGCACCGTTACTTCCGAGGTGTACGACATTTTGAAAGTGACAAGGTTGTTGAGCTTACTGCAGCCGAACATAGTGGCTGCGAGAGGCATGGCGAGACTTGCAATAATGATACGGTTGGAAAAATTCATAGCTGATAACACAATTGATTGATATATTGATAACGAATAGAACTAGCGAACCAACATGATTTTTACATTGCTGGCATTGGCCTTAGCCCCTGGCGTAGCCATTATTTTGTTTATCTACCTCAAAGACAAGCACGAAAAAGAGCCGAAAGGGCTTTTGCTCAGGGCCTTTCTTTTTGGCATACTCAGCCTGGTGCTCACACTGGTAGTTTCGGCTATTGCTGACAAGTTTGTGTCTCTCGATCACTCCAGCGCTGAAGACCTGGCACTTTATGCTTTTGGCATGGTAGCACTTATTGAGGAAGGAAGCAAATATCTTTTCGTAAGGTACTTCCTTTATCCACACAAAGAATTCAACGAACCCTTCGACGGCATTATCTACGCAGTAATGGTGAGCATGGGATTTGCTACGGTGGAGAATCTTTTCTACGTGTTTGAGGGCGGTGTAAGCATTGCCATCATGCGAATGTTTACCGCTGTGCCAGCACATGCTACTTTTGCGGTGCTCATGGGTTTCTTTTTGGGTAAAGCGAAGTTTCAACACAAAAAAGCTGCTTTCGGCCTTATTGGACTGGGGGCTGCCACCATTTTGCACGGCGCCTACGATTATTTTCTTTTCATGGATCATGTGCCCGGCATTTGGCTGGGTGCCGTTGTTTCTCTGGTTATCGGGCTTTATCTGTCAAAACGAGCCATCAAAATGCACCAGGAAGTTTCGCCGTTCAAACCACTTACAGGGCTTTAGCTGTTGACAACCAGGAAGAAGCGTCGTAAATTTTAACATGAATATTCCTGAAACCACCAAATTGAAGATACATCAGCTGATTGCTGACGGCAAAAAGCTAGAAGCGGTTAAGTACGTAAAGGAACAATTTGGCCTGGCGCTTAAGGACGCACTAAAACTTGTGGAGGCCTTGGAGAAAGAGGTTCCACTTTCGGGGAGTGGCTATCAAAAAAGACCTTTTGTCCGTACCAGTTTTTCCAGGCCGGACAAAGTCTTCTACATTCTTTCCAGGGTATTTCTGGGTGTGGCTTTTCTTCTGTTTGCCATCGGTGCCGCTATTGCCTACGACACCAACGAGGAGCTGAACCATGCACTGCAATTGCAGGGGAGAGTAGCGGAATTTGCCTACGGTTCCGATGGAGGCTCCATACCCGTGGTGGAATTTACCCACAAGGGTAAAAAACAAAGAGTACAGGGCTCGGTGGCCTCCACTCCCCCGGCCTACGATATCGGCGAGCCGGTAAAAGTATTTGTGATCACAAGTGAAGGCTACGAAAAGATAAGAATCGACGGCATTTTTGAGCTTTGGATAGCGCCCATTATCCTCACCTTCATTGGCACTATTTTTCTTTTTATCGGAGGTGGCATGTACGCCGTGAGCAGATAGTTTTATCTCTCCATTAAACCTTTTGTGTGTTTGTGTATCTAATTAGAAAACAACAAACATGAAAAGGATAGCAATCACATTTATCGGTGTAATGGTAGCAGCTACCACACTGATGGCACAGGAGGAGCAGAGCTCGGCAAAAACTAAACATCGTGCTCAAAGAACTCCTGAAGAAAGAGCGCAAGAAATGACCACCCGGCTAAAAGAAGAGCTTAATCTCACCGACCAGCAGTCGGAAGAGCTTTATGCCATTCACTTAAAATACGGAGAAGAGCGCAAAGGCGTGATGGATGCTGGCAAAGAAGAACGTGAAGCCCAAAGAAATGAGATCAAAAGCATCAATGACAAGCAAAAAGCAGAGATGAAGAGCGTTCTGACCGAGGAGCAGGTGGCCAAGCTCGATCAATTGCAGGAAAAAAGGGCACACAGAAGGGGCGACAGACCACAAAGAGGTCAAAGGCGCAGGGGCAGAGGGTAAAGCTATCGGTTAGTAGGCTACCTGAATGTCTGTTATCTCCATTTGGTAAAAACCGGCATTGCGAGAACTGGCAAACCAGGTGCCTTCATAGTTTTGCCAATTCTCCCAGCTGAATTCTACTCCCCCAACGGGGATAATTTTCACCCAGAGCTTCCACGCCCTTGGTTTGAAGTTTTCATCCAGCAGCCAGAGGTAGCTATCGCCCGGGGTAACTCCACCCGAGGTGTAGGTAACCAGCAGTGCAGGCCCCTCCGCTGTTTCTACCAGTCGCCGCTCAGTGCCGGGGTCTCTTACTTTAAATGGCGCCACGAGCCAGAATGAATCATTGGCAAAATACGTCCATGCTGTTTGAATAGCGTCATGCAGTTCGTCGCCATCGAGCGGCTTCCCTTTTTCAATGGCCGAGCCGTCGAAATTGTCGGGAGAAAATTCTACTGCTACATCGTCCCAGTGAACGGTGACAATGTTTTCGTGCTTGTCCCACACGTAGTGATGCCTTCCGGCAAAAGTCCACGAAAGTGTTTTGATCTGCTGATAGGCATCATAGTCGATAGCTGCCAGCATTTTATCAGTCAGAGCCTCTGCTTCCGGGCCTTCTTCTTCCTCGGGCAAGGGGTCGCTTACGATCCAAACAGCACCAGCTCCCAGCAATACCAAACCGAACAAAACAATCCCTGCAATCTTCAACACCTTCATCATAGCATTGAAACTGAAGACTGCCGGAAAAGTTCACGTTATTTCAGCATCGGGAACAGGGTCCTTATCTCTTCGTCGTTGGGTTGGCGGCCGTATTCGCAGATTTCGAAGGTTTCTACATTGGTGGCTTTGGCCACCCGGTCTTTGCCATACCACTTTTCAATGGCCTTTTTAGCCTCGGCTGAAGGAGGCCTCACCGACTTTTTGGTCAGCCAGGCTTTTCTTGCTTCAGCACCTTCGGGCACCTGATCGGCATAGCCACCTATCCAGGGCAGCCACTCGTAAAACTGCGATACGTGGGCGTCCAGCGCATAGCCTTTTTGCTCCGTTACCTCGGTAATGTCCACAGCGATATCTGGTCGGAAAGGATTAGGGCGCTGAAAGCCATCATAGCCGTAAAGGAAAACGGGGTTCTTTTTCAGCGCAGGCACCTCCGGCGCAATATTGGGTACTGCCACCATGTAGGCAGCATCCTGCACCAGCACACCCGTGTAACGATGGTCGGGGTGGTAATCGTTGGGCCGGGGAGCAATCACGATGTCGGCATTCCACTTACGGATTTCCCTGATTACCTGCAGGCGAACATCCAGGCTGGGTACCAGCTCGCCATCATGGTTGCCCAGCACCACATATTCAGCAATGCCAAAGCGCCGGGCTGCTTCCTGTGCTTCGGCAATTCTGCGTTTAGCCAGGGCACCGCCTCCGGTAGTTTGATGGCCGGCATCTCCATTGGTGAGGGAAACAAATTTGACCTGGTGGCCCATTTTAGCAAAAAGAATGGCAGTGCCACCCTCGTCCTGATCGCAGTCGTCGGGGTGGGCGCCCAGCACCACGATGCGCAGCGGTGTGGCTGTTTGCGCAGCGGCAAAACCAATGGTAATGAAAGCAAAGAGAAGGGTGAGAAGATGTTTTTTCATAAGTAGGTGGTTTAAAGCATAATCATCATTAATACACGTCACCTCGAACCGACGCAGGAGGGAGAGGTCTCCCCAACGAGCGTCTGCTCATTTTTAAGAGCCTTCATGCCTGACCGACGCCTTTTTGTTTCGGATCGAATTGACGCTGGATAAGGTAAAGAATTTCCGGCAGAGAATGGTTAGACTTTATTATAGCGGTAGAAGGTGGCGTTATGATACTGGCTTGGCTAAGAAAGCTTTTGAATCAATTCAACTGTAAGCCAGCCTTTCACATACTTATTGAAGGCAGAATTTGTCTTTTTAATATTGTCCAGTTCATTTGGATTCTTTTTTAATGCGTAGGAGTATGAGGGCCATCGAGAAGAAACGATAAGCCATTTGATTAAGCTTGGTTGCGAAATGTCAGCCAAGGTTTTGCCCTCCAAAAAAAGAGAGTTTCTTGCTAATGAGTAGTTGTTGATAAACCGCTTGATACTTCGAGCGTTCGGTTCGAGATCATTTTCATGCTCTATCAAAACATGGCTTATATCTTTTTTTAAATCCAGCTCAGATAGCTTTTCTGATGCACTGATTCTCAAAGCCTGCTGATTTACGTTAGCCTTATTTTTATTAACCTGTATTATGTTACTGAGTTCAGTCTCGGAAGTGGCTTGCTTGATTTCGTCAGCTATTTCGTTGGAATTCTTCATACCTTGGTTCGAAGAGGTGTCTATGTTCAGAAGATGCCTCAAATATTGTCCTTTGGCTTCTGGCGACATCGTGGGTACGGCTGTTGACATCTGAAATACCTTGGCTAAGAATGAATCTCCAAGAGAATGACCAGCTTTGTCATGCTTAAAAGCTGAATAGTGAACCTCGAAGCAGGTGGAAATCCATTGTCCATCACCAGCAATGATGTAGAGTACCTTTTGATCTTTAAAAAGGGTTTGTATACCTTCTAGCAGCCCAACTGTAGTTCCTTCACGACACCTATCGAGGTCGTCTATGAAGATCGCTGTATTCTTGCTCGAAATAGAAACGATATTTTTAAAGTAGCTCTTCAAGCTATCCATGGGGTCAGATAGCTTCTTATAAAAGCTGTCTTCTGGCTTGGAAGACCCAGAAAGAATGGTATTCACAACAAAGTTCGATGTGGCCCAAATTCCTCCGAATATGGTTATTGACAGCCCAACAATTTTTAGCCAAGACTCGGTGGTTGGCTCAAACGAGAATAGCCAGCCAGACCCAAATGAATTGAATAGAATATAAAGCGCAAAAGCGATTAAGACAGTGGATAAAAGGACTGCTTTATTTGGCAAAACTACCTTCCACTTAAAGTTATACCACGTTAAGCACATTCTACGAAACTCGATCGACTCGGATGAAAGAGTCGCTTGATATAGTTTATATAAAAGAACCCACCAAGGTTTCTCGAGATGCTGATTTTGCCATGCGTTATAACGAACGACAGTCCACTTATCCTCTTGGAGATTTAATTCGAGCATGTCTAGAATGCTTGATTTTCCACTACCCCACTCGCCATCCAGGTGAATCGTATAGGAATCTTGGTTATCTGTCTCTTTCCAATATCTTTCTATATGTGACTTTAAAGCATTTACAAAGGGTTTTCTGAGTAACTGGTCATCAACAGTTGATCCATCGCCCTGAAGTCTAACGACTTCGTTTATTTGCTCAGTAGGTTCTTTTGGAGAATCTGTTGTCGATGGCGTTGGAAAAAAAATGCTCTCAAAATTCTCTTTCCCAATTGCACTGATTATCAAAATAGCGTCCTCCTCACTGAGGACTTCTATTGCGTTGTTTAGTCTTGAAAGATTATCCAAGCTAAATTGCTGTTTGTAATGCCACTGAACCAGAAGCTTTTTACCGTCTCTCGGGTTTCCGTACACCACCCCAACTGCTTGTACCTTTAGTAGTCCATTTTTGGCTACACTTTTTAGAAATAGAATGTCGCCAACGCCGACTCCTTTTACAACGTCCAGATAACGATCAACATATGGGTTCTCCCAGAAGCCATTAGATATCATGGATTTAGCTCGGTTTTTGTCGCCTTGCACAGACGTGACAACATAAAACTTTAAAAACCTTGCTTCCTCTATCGGAGTAAAGAACAATTTACTCCTGTTTGTAGAATAAACATAAAGGGGTTGTCTGCCTTCGCCATCCTTTTCAAAAATGAACCCCTGGATATTATCCTCTTTATATCCTTCCTTTCTCAAAGCATCGCTGTGCGGCGATGTGCTATAGAAGTGGTCGACAATCGGACTTTTTTTAGGGCCATGAAAACGCCGGAGAGGTATTGTCCCTTCCAGATTGTCTGTGAACACATACCAATCTTTTTGTATCTCAGCTTTTTTTAATCTATTGCCTTTCAAGTCCTCATTAGTATCGTCTGGGTAAATTGTGTAAAAAACCTTCTTGTTAGTTAAGTCGGTCGTAAACTCAACCAAAGGAACCGTGCCGGGCGTTCCCTTAATTAATACATATCCTGTGATTCCCTGGCAATCGTAGCCTAGGTTGATGAGGTTGCTATCCGGGAAATTCATCGAAAGTGCGTGAAGCGTTTCTTCAAAGTCATTTTCTTTAGAGCCCATGTTAAAGATAGCTTCTGCCCACAACGAAAATGCGGAACGAATTTTCTGATGACTTAAAACGCTTTCGCTTTTTATCGTTGGAAAAGAATTTATTTTAAAAGTCCACTGATTTCTGATCCAGGAGAAGTAAGGTTTTTTCTTAGAAGAGATGGAATTTACACTAATAGTTAGTGGCCCCTCATTAATTCTACCCTTAATCTCAATTGCATCTTTTTTAAACCCCCAGCGGTTTAAAATATCAAGTACTTCACCAATTTCGAGCTGTAAAGAATTGTAGTCCGGAAGAAGTTTGGCCTCCACATATTTTATTCCCGCTGGAATGATTCTTCCCTCAACTGGACTAGGGGATAACTTGGATTGAATTAACCCCCTTGTAGTGAGATCCGCAGCAATGTCCTTTAGTTCTTGTTCAGGCTTGTTGATATTATTATTCGCAAGAATTTGAGGAAGCCCGTAATTTTTGGATTTGTCTTGTGTGTAAAGGCTGAGTAGAATTATGTCTTCTATTTCTTGAAGCGTCATTCAGGTCTAGTTTAAGCAGTTCTATAACGATGAATTTAATAGTTTCTGCGCATTAATTGAGTTGCGAAACTTCAAACCACCGGATGATCCTTCCAAGGGCTCTCTGCCTTGATAAACCGCCAGTCGAAATAGTCTTTCACCGCTTTGGTACCGCTTTTCGTTAGCTCTTCAATTTTGTGGGCAGGCAGGCTGAAATCTGAGGTGCGTACGTCGAGGGTATCAATGAACACCGTCCTGTTCCAGTCCTCCCCCTGCAGGTGGGCTTTGTTGGCGGCCTCCATCATAAAGTCGAGCAGGGCCACGGCATAGGTTTTTAGGTTTTTGACATCGGCCGGCGGCGTGGCCCAGTCACGTTTCGCATAGGTGATCACGTCTTTGCTGTCGAGCCGGAAGCCGAGCGTTTCCATGTTGAGGATGTTTCCGTCCTTACCGGCCAGGGCGTTAACAGGGTTGGAAACGTACTCAGGCTTGTCAAACAAGTTCACGGGGTAGTTGTAGCTCACGCCACCATCGACCATCACATTGTTGCCATTTTTGAACGCCGCAAAAAACACTGGCAGCGACATCGACATGCGCACCACCCTTCTGACAGGGATCGACTTGTGGGCTTCATTTTCATGCGAAAATACCTCCGCTTTTTGTTCCGACAGATTGGTTACGGCCATGTAGAGGTATTTGAAGGCCGTGTTGCCGCCTTTGATGGCGTCGTCGAGGTCGCCGAAAGTGAAGTCTTTGGTACCTGTTTGCTTTTTCACCACCTCGCCAATCCATTCCATAAAGTCGTCGCCTTTGTACCAGCCGAACTTGCTGAACATCCGCATAGCGTTGCCAATCAGCCCGTTGCCATCCTGAAAATCGGCAAAGTTGGTGGTGCTGATGAGCTCGCCTACCTGGGCAGGCGTGCAACCGAGGGCAAGCGTGCAGGCATTGATAGCACCGGCAGAGGTGCCGGCCACCCGCTGCAGGTGATCCAGCATGCCCAGCTTTTGCAGCTCATCGAGCGCACCGCCATAGGCGATGCCTTTTACACCGCCGCCTTCAAATACGAGGTTTCTAAACCCAAATGAGGTTGATTTAATAGTTTTTGCCATAGTAGGAAAGGTTATGCTTGAAGAAGAGATTCGAGGTAGTCTTTAGTTTTTGCGCCATACACCCCGTCGATTTTGAGGAAGCCGCTCTGGCTTTGCACCATGCGCAGGGCTTCGGCTGTTTTTTCACCAAAAAAGCCGTCGGAAGTACCGGCATCGAAGCCAGCGATTTTCAGGGCATCTTGTAGCTGCACCACGGCCGCTCCCTTGTTGCCCTTTTTGAGAGGAGGCTTAGGGAGAATGAATTGTTTTTCGGTGGTAAGCCTGCGGTAGCCAAGCACCTTGGAGGAATCGAAGCCGGAAATGGACACCATGTTGGCCTGATTACCACCAAGTGTATAGCATCTGGTTCCGTCAGAGGAGGTGCCCACGTAAATGCCCACATGGCCTTCCCACGATTCGATGGCCTTGCGCCAGTAAACGATGATATCTCCGGGCTCGGGCTGGGTAGTAACGGTGCCGACCGCCAGCCAGCTCCGGGCATTGAGTTTGGTGCTCCGCTTGAGGCCTGCCTTCAGGCAGCACCAGCTCAAAAAAATACTGCACCAGGCAGTTTCGTCGTCTTTTACGTCCTGGAATCCGGCCTCACTGGCGTATTGGAGAATGCGTGCATTGTGTGCCTGCCCTGGAATTTCCTTTACTCCAATCTCAGCACAAGCGATCTTTATCAGCTCTTGCATGGTATTGATTTAAAAAATAGTAACAGAAAATTAATCTTTAGCCGGTGCTCCCGATATCGGATATCAGGTCAAAAAATTCTCTCGAATCCGGCAAGCACTTCTCCTTTTTACAGGATGAAGGCTTGCTCCGTTATTCATAGGAAGCACCTCCACAGGTCAGAGAATGAATATACTACAAAAATCAGAATTAGTTACCCAACGCTACCTGTTTTAGGCGCTTTACTTATGAAAACAAATGTTTTATGTCAAAAATCAGAATATCTGTTTTATTATTGTGTAAGGAAGGCAGTTTACTGGTGACTTGGTTTGTCAGTCTAAACAGGCTCTCCGCAAACTGAATGTTGTGTACTTCAGGGTTTTTATTTAATTTGAAACAGCATAAAGGCTTACCACTCAAAACAAGTTATTTACGAATCACATTTAATCCATGAGTATCAAAACACACATAAGTGCACTAATCCAACTTGCGTCAGCTGACGATGATTTGGCTGATAAGGAAAGAGAGTTGATTTTTTTAATTGGTGAATCTGGTGGACTAAGCCATAAGCAAATTGAAGAGCTTCTGGAAAATCCTTTGGACCTCAATATACCGGACAGCCTTAGCGACGATGATCGGTTCGAACTGCTCTACAACGTTGTGCAGCTGATGAAGATTGACAATGAGGTATTCTTGAGCGAGATCAAGTTTTGTGAGGATGTAGCGGAGAAGCTTGGTTTCGCCAGAAAAGTGATTTCTGAGCTTTCTGCCAATATCTATTCAGATCCTTCGATTACATCGGACAGGGCATTGCTGAGACAAAAGGCAATGAAATACAAGAAATAAACTAAACTAACCTATAACCAATTAAAAGCCCGTCACTGACCGGGCTTTTTTTGTGCGCCAACAACGCCACGCCATATGGCACCAAAGGGAGGGCCGAAGGTGTTGGACACGTCGCCAGCATCCGGCGAAAGGCATTGTTGACAATCAATTAACAAATGCTTGATTTTGAATCAATAACCGATTCGTTAACTTGTCGTGAATATGGATACCATTGCGTGGAAACCGCTAACCTACCAAAATTTTGAGGCCCTGAGTGTTGCCCGAAAACAGTTGCATCAGGCTGTTCAGCAGGTGTCTGTGGTGGGGCGAATATACCTTCCCAAGGCAAAGGACGACAAACATGCCAACCTCGTGTGGGTGCCGCAATTCCAAAGGCTGGCCGGTAATTGGGTGGAGGGTTCAACCAAGTTTCGGGTCTCACTTGACCTGGCGAACCTCACCATTCATTTAGTCGACGATGAGGTAAGGACGATAGGCGAATATGACCTCAAAGGGAGAACCCAGGCGCAGTCGATGGTTTGGCTCGAAGAGCAGTTGGAAGGATTGGGTCTGGACACGAGCCAATTTGCTATCAATCTTCCCTATGAAATTCCAGACTACCCCACGGCACATGGAAAGCCATTTGAGCAAAAGGATGCTGAGGCTTTTGAAGAAATTGCGAGGTATTTTCATAATGCTGACCATATTTTGAGGCCGCTGAAAAGGGAGTTCCCACAGTCAACCGACGTACGGTGCTGGCCACATCATTTCGACATAGCGGCACTTATCATTCTGAATGACACAGGCGACCCGGAAACGACCAGCAGTATTGGTATAGGCATGTCTCCTGGTGATCAATTCTATGATCAGCCATATTTCTACCTTTCTCCCTGGCCATACCCTTCCAGAGACAAGCTCACACCTATGAGTCATGGTAAATGGCACGAGAAAGACTGGCTGGGCGCAGTGTTAACAGCGGAGTCCCTTTGTGACATCGAGAATCTGGCGCAGCAGCAAAAAAGAGTTTATGCTTTTTATAAAGAAGGGCTTGATCAATTGGTAACGCAGCTAAAGCCTAATTTGTAGAGCGGCGAATATTAAAGTGTTCTTCCAGTTTGATATAAAAGTCATCTTCGTTGAGGAGGTAATGCTCAGTTCTTTTCCCTCGACTGTTCACGATCAACATTTTTTCCGTCAGCGTTTTGCGGCCCTCTGGAGTGGCCTGCGTGATCATTTTTCCATTTCTAAAATGACTTTCAGGGTCAGTTTGTTGATAAAGGCAACGGGGGATAAACTCTATAAGTGTTCTTCTTTTTGGTGAGAAGAGGTATTTTTCCTCAAAGGATTGACCGTCATCCGACTCATCTAGCCACCAACCAACCTCATCTTCCTTCCTGATTCGATAAAATTGGTTGAGGCTCATTTGCATATTCTCTTCCAGCACTTTGAGGGGATAGACGGGCCCTTTGCCATAACCCACGTCGCAAAGAAACACCTCACCGGCCAACTGCACCAAAATACACATGTGCTCGAATTCAAGGGAGAGGTTTCCGTCAGGCTTTGGCATTCTGGCAGAGGCCATGTAGCAGGTAAACCCCAGCTGGGTAAGCAAACTGTAAAAAAGACCGTTGAGCTCGTAGCAGAAACCGCCTCGCTTTTGCTCAATTATCTTTTTATACAACCTTTCAGTGTCAAGCAGAATTTCCTTGCCCCAGTGGATATCAAGGTTTTCGAATGGAATATGTAGTAAATGCTGATAATGAAGGTGCTTGAGGAAACGGGCACCTGGAGCCTCCCTGGCTGAAACGTCTATCCGGTGCAAGTACTTATCAATATCCATTTGAAGAAGCTGTTGTTTCAAAAGAGAAACCTTGTGAGGGAGTCCGGCTGCGGTAGGTTTTTTCCACCGCAGCCGGACTGAAACCTATTTCGGGCTTTCCATGTAGTCAAGCGTTAGAGCGCAAAGAGACTTTATACCCAGCAGCATTCCTTCATCGTCTACATAAAAATCAGGCGTGTGATGAGAGGCCACTTTTGAGGCGTCTTGCCCCTTTGGCATACCTCCCAGAAAAATGAAAAAGCCTGGCACTTTTTCCTGAAAGAATGAAAAGTCTTCGGCACCTGTGCTGGCCGCCGACAAAATCACATTTTCTTTGCCAGCCACCTCCTCAAGGCTCGGTAGCATCTTTGCAGTCAGTGCCGGGTCGTTGTAAGTAATCGGGTATCCCTTGTCGATCGTTACTTCGGCGGTGGCACCCATTCCTTCGGCCGTATGCGTGGCGATGGAGCGTAATCTCTCGTGAATCTGGTCTCTCATGCCATTGTCCAGCGCTCTGATGGTACCCACGAGTGTTACCTCTTCGGGAATGATATTGCTCCTCACCCCGCCATGAATGCTACCAAAGGTGACAACGGCAGCTTCCTTGGTCAGCATCATATTTCGGCTTACAATGGTTTGGGCATTGTTGATGATCTGAGCGGCAGTCACCACAGGGTCGATGCTGCTCCAGGGAGCGGATCCGTGTGCCTGGCGTCCCTTCACTTTAATAGTGAAACTGTTGACACTGGCCAAAGCTCCGCCTGGCTTATAGCGAATGCTTCCCACTTCAGTGGCCGAATTGATGTGTAAGCCGAATATGGCATCCACTTTGGGGTTTTCCAGCACCCCTTCCTTTACCATCAGTTCGGCGCCACCCTCTTCACCTTCGGGTGCGCCTTCCTCGGCTGGTTGAAAGATGAACTTCACAGTGCCTTTTAATTCGCTCTTCATTTGGCTCAGCACTTCGGCAACGCCCATGAGGATGGCTACGTGGGTGTCGTGTCCGCAGGCGTGCATCACGTGAACTGACTGGCCATTATACTCACCCATTACCTTTGATTTCCAGGGAAGGTCATTTCTTTCAGGGACAGGAAGGGCGTCCATGTCGGCCCTGAGAGCGACTACCGGGCCGGGTTTTCCTCCTACCAGTGTTCCCACAACCCCGGTAATAGCCACACCGGTTTTTACCTCCATACCGAGACTTTTTAAGTGGGCTGCAATTTTTTCGGCAGTTTTAAACTCCCTGTTTGATAGCTCGGGGTGCTCATGTATGTCGTGTCTCCAGTCGATGACTTTGGGCTCTACTTTTTCGGCCAATTGATAGGCTTTTGTTTTCAGCTTCGAACCGGCAGGGGCTGGCGAAACCCACGACTGGCAGGTAAGCATTAACAGGGCCAGAAGGCCAGTGTATATAGTTTTTTTCATACATGGGTTGGTTTACTTTTGGAAGATAGACAAAAACGTGGTCGTTTATGCGCTTGAATTTTTTAGCGGAAGCATTATTTGACAGATAATATAGACCCCTCTTTTCAGCAAATAGTGAGCTGTCTGATGGAATAAATTCAAAAACCCTTAAATTTCAAAAAACAACCCCCATGAAATAGCCATAAGGAAAGTCCATACCCAGCGGAATGAATAAAGTCGGAGAATAGTCGACTATCGCTTCCAAAAGGTTTTGGCTATTCCATCTGGCCGCTAAAAAGTAAATTTTATACAGATGAAAACCATCAAGAGGCTACTGAAAGGCATCCTGGTCTTGATTATTTTACTAGTGATCTCCTTATATTTTTATCTACAGCACATTAAGCCTAAATACAAGGGCGACTTAACCCTAAGCCCGCTTGAAAACAAAGTGGAGGTGTGGTTTGATAGCTATGGCATTCCGCATATCTATGCGGAAAACAAAAGTGATCTCTACACTGCCATGGGCTACCTTCATGCACAGGAGAGGCTGTTTCAAATGGAGCTGGTGAGGAGAATTGCGCCAGGGAGGTTGTCGGAAATACTTGGGAAAGATCTTTTGCCGACCGATAAGTTTTTCCGTACGTTGGGGATACATCTGTCGTCGCAGGAGGCGGCGAAGAAGCTGCGAGCTCAAACCAATAACCCTACGCTGAAAGAAGCAGAGGCTTATCTGAGAGGGATCAATGAATTTTTGGAAAAGGGCCCAACACCGTTGGAATATGAGCTGCTTGGCATTGAAAGAACACCTTTTACCCTGGAGGATATTTATAACGCTGTCGGCTATATGTCGTTTAGTTTTGCGGCGGCACATAAAACCGACCCACTGGTGAGCTTTATTAATGCCGAGCTCGGCGCCAGCTACCTGAAAGATCTGGGACTAAAAGCAGACACCACCAGGCAAATGATCCCAAGCTATTTTGGAGACCCCATTGGCTTGAATGAAAAGTCTTCAGCTAAGCTGCTTGAAATGCTTAACCGCTTACCTGTTTCTCCATTTATAGGCAGCAATGGTTGGGTATTGGGGCCGTCAAAGACAAAGTCGGGCAAGGTGCTTTTTGCCAATGACCCTCACATAGGGTTCTCTCAGCCTTCTGTGTGGTACGAAGCCTATCTGGAAGCCCCCGATTTTCAGCTGTACGGTTACCACCTTGCTGGCTACCCGTTCGCAATTTTGGGGCACAATCGCCAGGTGGCCGTTGGCCTTACCATGCTCGAAAATGATGACGTTGACTTTTTCAGAGAAACGGAAAACCAAGTCGATAGCAATCAGTACCTGTACAAAGGAGAATGGAAAAGCTTTGACTATCGGGAGGAAATAATCAAAGTTAAAGACGAGGAAGACATAGTTTTTCAAGTGAAAACCTCCCTCCACGGCCCCGTTGTCAATGGAGTATTGGGTGAGATAGTTGGGCCTGATCCTGTAGCCATGTGGTGGACATACAACAAGCTCCCCAATCAGGTGCTGGATGCCACACGCAAGCTAAACAATGCGCAGTCGTCTGGAGATGTTACCGAGGCTCTCTCACTTATACATGCACCCGGCCTCAACGTAATGTATGGCGACGCCAAAGGAAATGTGGCGTGGTGGGCCACAGCTCGATTGATAAAACGGCCTGAGCACGTCAACTCCTTCACTACTCTTAACGGATCCACAGGGGAAGATGACCCGCTTGGCTACTTCGACTTTGCCGAGAACCCCCATTCAGTGAACCCGCCAGCAGACTATGTATTTTCTGCCAACAACCAGCCTGACAGCGTAAATGGCTACTATTACCCGGGCTATTATTTGCCAGAGGACAGGGCCAGAAGGATAAAGCAACTGATCGACAGCAAAAACGATTGGGATAGCGAGGATGTTAAAAAAATGCTGATGGATGAGACTTCGCCAGCCGTGGTTCAAAATATTGGTGTGCTGCTATCGGCAATGGAGAACGCATCTTTAGCAGGAAATGATCAAAAAGCACTCGAGCTGCTGCAAGCCTGGGACGGCAAATTTGACGGCCAAAGTGCTGCCCCAATTATTTACACCAGGTGGCTTTACACCATTTTAGAAAAAGCAATGAAGGATGAGCTTGGCCAGGACAAGTTTGACCTCTTCATGTCAACTGACCTCAGGAAGCGAACCTTTCCGCTTCTCATTGCCAACGATAGCTCTTCCTGGTGGTACAATGCCGACAAGAAAGCTGTTGAACCCCGGCAGGATGTGATTTACGGAGCACTTGTAAGCGCAGTGGCCTCGCTGGAAGATGAGCTGGGGAAGAATGTCGATAAATGGAAATGGGAGAATATCCATACGCTGACACATAACCATGCCCTGGGTGTGGTTCCACTGCTGGGAAAGGTTTTAAATGTAGGCGATTTCCATGTTTCTTCGGGCGAGGAGGTTATCAACAACTGGGGTTATCCTATCACAAACAAAAACAAGTACAGGGTGTCGTTTGGGCCAAGTACACGGCGAGTTGTTGATTTTTCAGACATAGAAAACTCGGAGAGCATTTTGCCCACTGGTCAGAGCGGCGTTTTTCACAGCAGACACTACGACGACCAGGCGCAAATGTATGTAGAAGGGAAATTCCGGAAGATGGCCATTAACAAAAAAGAGCTCACCGCTAGTGGCAAGCTCCTTATGCTTCTTCCCGACAAAGAATAGCTGCCGGTAACCTATCGGTTTACTTCATTTGAGAGTAAACCTTTGCCTGAGATTGTGGAGTCTCTTTAACATTGATCGCTAAAGACACGATTAGTACTCCTAAAAGAATAGCCACAAGGGCCGAAACATTTTTTCTGGAACCAAACATTTTAATAACTCCCTTCGTCTTCTTATTTCCTGTTGACTGTTGCCAACCATTGTTGTTTAGCGTTGCGCCGAAATTCATAAACACCTCACTCTTAATATTACAATTACCATAACGAAACAGCACATCGTTTTGTTTCAGTGCAAAATTACTAATACAAACAGAATAATTATAAATAATGTAAGAAATATTCAAAATAATTCATTGCAATCGTTTGCTTCAACTTATGTGAAGCATTGCATAATAAAAATAATTTATTCACCTCTTTTTCAGAAGGTTGCATGACGATGGTTAAAGTGTACAAAGCCTTTGATTTAGTGATTTTTGGCATAAATCACTAAATCAATGCACCCAACTTTGTCGAAATGTAAGGTTTGGTCAAAAGAGGTCGGTTTAGGTAGGGATCACCTGCTCCTGTGGCCAGCCTATTCGTACCTCAAACTGTCAACCGGATTTTTCCTTGCTGCTGCAAAAACTCTGAGAAAGGAGGTGGATCCTGCAATGGTCGTTATGATAAGAAACGGTACAAGAAAGCTGACCAGGCCAATTGGTTTGTAGAACTTAAAAATGGACTCGATCAGCATGTCAGTAAGATAGTAGCCGCCTACTGCACCCAAGGCGCTGGCTACCACCACCATTAAAAGAAAGCTTTTGCTAATGAGCCAAAGAATCTGCGGAATTTCGGCCCCCATCACCTTTCTTATGCCTATCTCTTTCACCCGCTTGATCACATTAAGTGATATGAGGGTAAATAGGCCAATCACCGACAGCAACACGCTGACGACGCCAAGAAAAACGAAGATGATGACAATATTTGCATTGACTTCCTGGGCTTCTTTGAGGGTATCCTCCTGGTAAAAGCCGTTGAAAGGCTTGTCTGGAAACAAATCCAGCCAGCTTTGTTCCATGGCCTTGTAACTCTCCACAATTTTATCACTGGCTACTCTGGCGATGAGAAAGTTGACATTATCTTCACGGGAAAGCCTGAAAGCATAGGGCTCAATAGGGGAAAAGAAGTTGTCGGAATAGAAATTTTTGATCACGCCAACCACAGTTAAGTGGAGCGTATCGCTGATGGATACTCTTTGGCCTATCGCTTCTTTCCACCCAAATGCCTCTACAAACTTTTCGTTGACGATGATAGAGCTAACTCTGTCGCTTTCTGCAAGGTCTTTTCCAAAGGGCCTCCCTTCTGCCATTTTCAAATCCATGGTTTCGAAGTACTCAGGCCCAAAGTCCATCATCATTACTTCCCGTTCGACATCACCCGATTTGATAGTTCTTCCATAATTCCAAAAACCTATATGACTGCCAGATGCCGACATGCTAATGACATCAGGGTTCTTTTCCATCACCGACCGTAGCGTGGTGTACTCCTGTAGCGAGCTCACCCTGGCGCCTATTACGCTTTCCTTTTCAAACCCCATATCGGCATTCTCCTGAAAAATGGCATTTTGATAAAAGGCCATACTTGCCACCAGGGCCATAATGGTGAAGCCAAATTGCATCATCAACAGCCCTCGTGAAAGAGAACTTGTGGTACCTACTTTCAGGTTGCCTCTCAAGATCTTCACTGGTTCGTAGCGGCTCACATAAATGGATGGATAGGCGCCAGCGATTATTGCTGTGATTACCATGAGGCCAACTAGAAACAGGTAAATCTCGGTATTTTGCGAGAGGTCGAGTATCAGCGTCATCCCCTCCCACATAGCGCTGTAAGCAGGAACGAGAAAAGAAGCGAGGCCCAGAGCAACTACAATAGCCAATAAGCAGAGAGCAAGGTTTTCAGCCATAAACTGGGTGATGAGTTGTTGCCTGTTGCCGCCAATTACTTTTCTGATGCCGATCTCCTTAAGCCGCTTGCTGGAAGTAGCTATGGAGGTGTTGGTAAAATTGAAGCATGCGATGAGAAGTATGAGTGCCGACATTACGATCGGAGCAATGATGGCTGCCGGATGCATCGCCTGCGGAAACCAGTAGGAATAGATATCCCGGCCGGAAAAAGGCATGTCTGGCATATGCTCCAAGTAAAACGATCCTATCAGCCAATCAGGCCGGGCTTGGTTTTGTTCCGGCACATATTTGGAAAGAAGCGTCGAAACCTGATCAGGAGCAAAACCATTTTTTGAGAAGAGAAATGTGCCCCCTACAAAGCTTCTCCAGCTATTGTCGGCTATTTCGTTGAGATCCAGAAAGTTTTCGAAAACGGTGATGGCATCAAACTGAAAGGTTGAGTTCTCAGGCATGCTTTCGAGCACGCCGCCGACGATGAACTCTCTGGTTTTTTCATCGGCAGTTACCAGGGTAATGATTTGACCAGTGGCACTTTCGTTGCCGAAATAAGCTGTCGCCATTTCTTCAGAAAGAAGAAGCTGCGATTTATTATAAAAATTATCAAAAGAGCCCTCCTTCACTTTGAAAGAGAAAACGTCAAAGAAGTTAGGGTCTGCAAAAGTGATATGCCTGTTGAAAACCTTTCGGTCGACCTTTAAAATATAAGAATCACCTGTAACCCTCACAACTTCATCTACCTGGGGGATGTCTTGAGCTATTCTTGGCCCCAATGCAACAGGCGTGATGCCATAGGGAACAGGTTGCCCCTGCACGTCTTTGTTGATTTGCACTTTGTAGATGTTTTCCCTGTTAACATGCTGCTTGTCAAAATCATAGGCAAACCGGGTATTCAGGTAGGCGATGATGCAGCAGGCCATGGAGATTCCAAGCCCCAGCACGTTGATGAAAACGTAAAGCTTGTTGCGACGCAAGTTTCGGACGGTGAGTTTGAGGTAGTTCTTAAACATGACGAGTCTTTGATGGAAATAAATTAATGACGCCAAAATATGCCAGGGGTTGCATTGGCGCCTTGTATTTACTTTTTCGACCACAGACCAAAGTGCTATTTTTTGGTGCCGCTTTTCCTGCTTATTTTATCCAATCAATTAAACCCATCTACCATGAAGAGGATTCTACCAGTCTTTTTTCTTTTGTCGTTAGCCGTAACAGGCTTTGCTCAAAAAGACAAGGATAACATTATCCGGAGCATTGATCAGAAAGAGGATTTATACAGTAAAACTGCTCTGGACATCTGGTCTTACGCTGAAGTTGGCTATCAGGAATACAAGAGCTCAGAGGCTTTGCAAAAGGTTTTGGCTGACGCAGGCTTCACGGTCGAAAGCGGCGTTGCCGGCATTCCAACTGCTTTCACGGCTAGTTTCGGAAATGGCAAACCCGTGATAGCCATACTTGGCGAATTTGATGCCCTGCCAGGACTTAGCCAGGCGGCTGTACCGGAGAAGTCCCCGATAGAGGGGGGAATAGCTGGCCATGCATGCGGGCATCATTTGTTTGGGGTGGCATCTGCCGCTGCTGCTATTTCTCTTAAGGATTGGCTGGCTTCCTCCAAAACTTCGGGAACCATCAGATTTTATGGCACGCCTGCCGAGGAGGGTGGCTCAGGAAAGGTGTACATGGTGAGAGAAGGCTTATTCAACGATGTGGATGCAGTCATTAACTGGCACCCCGCAAGTGTGAACAGCGCCAGCCCTGGTACATCATTGGCCAACAAAACTGGCAAGTTCAGGTTCTATGGAATTGCCTCTCATGCGGCGGCGGCTCCCGAAAGAGGACGGTCAGCTTTGGACGCCGTGGAAGCTATGGACATGATGGTGAACATGATGAGAGAGCACATTAAAGAGGATGCAAGGATACATTACGTGATTACCAATGGCGGCACAGCACCGAACGTTGTCCCAGACTTTGCGGAGGCCTACTATTATGTTCGCCATAAAGACAATGACGAAGTGAAGGACATGTGGAACCGCTTGGAAAACGCCGCTAAAGGGGCTGCTCTTGGCACAGATACGAGGGTCGAAATAGAAGTAACCGGAGGCGTGTACAGCCTGCTGCCCAACGAAACGCTGGCCAAAATAATGCAGACTAACCTGGAAAAAGTAGGAGGCTACACTTACTCTGCTGAGGAAAAAGCGTTTGCTGAAAAGCTTTCTGCCACACTCGACAAGAGCGCCATGTCATTAGACTACACTCAAAAAATCATGCCGTATGAGATGAGGGCTGGAAGCGCTTCTACCGATGTAGGCGATGTTAGCTGGAACGTGCCCACCGTAGGCCTGGTTACGGCTACCTGGGTACCAGGCACAGCAGCCCATAGCTGGCAGGCGGTTGCCAGTGGCGGCACGTCAATCGGCATTAAGGGAATGATGGTGGCTGCAAAGGCGATGGCCATCACAGGCTACGATCTGTTCAAATCCCCTAAAGTACTTGAGGAGGCAAAGACAGAGTTTAACACCAAAAGAGGCGCTAACTTTGTCTACGACCCTTTGTTGGGCAATAGACCGCCGGCACTAGACTACAGAAAATAACTTTTTGAATTGGGTGCTTTTTCTATCAATTATTGCCTCTTCTCACTTCCTGAGAATTAGCAAAGATGAAAGGGAAATGGAACGGAGAATCTTCCTGAAGAAACTGAATGGCATCGGCCACGGTTTCTTCAGGAATTTCTTCCATAGGAACGTGACCGGCATTGTCATAGACCTTAACAACTGAATGAGAAATACTTGTGGCAAAGGAATCTGCAACGTTGTACGGTATCCATTTGTCATGCTTTCCCCACTGGATCAACGTTTTCTGCTTTATTTTCGAAAGCTCATCACTTCTATCTATATGCGCAGTATTCATTCTATATATGAATGCCCTGCGATTGCCTTCTCTGCGGCAGAGCGATTGGTATCTTTCCACAAGGTCTTCGTCAATTTTCGAGTCGTCGTAGTACACCTCTTCAAGGTTGTTTCTTACCATGAATCTTGGTGTCGAAAACCTCAGAAATGTGTTGAAGCCAGGTGCTTTGGCTAGCCTGAAAATAAATGGCGGGGGAGCATCATTCGGGTAGCCCGCTGCGTCGATCAGAATAAGCTTCTCAACCCTTTCCGGATAATCTATGGTAAAATTCCACGCAATTTCACCACCCAGGGAGTTACCGGCAATATAGCAGCGGCCTAAACCAACGGTACTAATGAATTTCTCCAGAAACTCACTGTAGTGCTTCATGGAATAGTCATTGTCAGGAAATGGACCTGTTAGTCCAAAACCAGGGAGGTCGATGCGCACCACCTGATAATACTGCGAAAGCTCCTGCGACCACTTGTCCCAGGTTTGAAGCGATGAGGCAGTGCCATGAAGAAGAATGATTGGAAATCCTTTTCCTTCCGATTTATAGTGAATAGGCTGGCCATCAATTTTCACGAATCGGGACGTTCTTCCTGCATACTTTATCGATAGGTCTTCAAGCGACAAGTCGGCACGGAAAAGCGCCATGAAAACGCCTATCGTGAATAGTACCAGCGAAACTAAGGTCTTTTTAAACATACCGTGATCCTTTACTTAACCCTTTCTGCACTAATAATGCCAAATTAATTCATTCGAAAACGAATCGCAGGAAGCAGGTAGATTTTCATCAAAAATACTCGAAAACAAGTATAGCTGGTCAAATATTGGTTCAAATGTAATCAAAAATATAATGCTGCTAACGGTTAAAACTTAATCATACCCTGTTTGTACAAGTAATTAGGGTGTTTTTCATGACCTAAAAGCCACTCTTTTCGCCACAGCCCGCCACCAAATCCAACCAATTTTTGATCTGTTCCAATCACCCTATGGCAGGGAATAACGATTGGCAAAGGGTTTTTTCCGTTGGCACTTGCTGCTGCTCTGATACACTTCGCATCTCCCAAAAAAGTAGCTTGCTGAAGATAAGACCAACTGGCACCGTACGGTATCTTGCCCAATGCCTCCCAAACCCGCAACTGAAAATCAGTTCCGATAGGCTTCAGCGGCAGATCAAAAAACTCAAGCTTCCCATTAAAATAGGCTTGAAGCTGCTTAACAGACTCTTTTAACAGAGAATCGGTTGGAAGAGAACAAACCTCCTGCTCATTAATAAAATCAATCCGCAATAGGTAACCCCCAGAAGAAGAAAGCTTTAGTTGACCAACCGGGCTTTGAATGACACAATGATTCAATAAACTACAGGATTATAGGGCTAAACTCAGTGAATGACCCTTCCGGAACAGTTTCCAAAACGCTTATCTCGGTGATTTGCCGCTGACCTCTGTCACCCGACAGAAGAATTTTACCGTAGGGCTTGTAGTTGACCCATGGCAGCACAAAGTTGGGCTCGTCCTGATAGGCATCTTTGTAGTAAGCCCATTGAGTTATAAGGCTTTGTTCCATATCAACATATACTTTGTAGCCGTTGTCGGGCGTCACACCCACACCTTTAAACAGAAGGCTTAGCACATGGGCGTTGCGGCCATCCATTGTTGTGTCTTCGCCAACGTATTGCAGAGTTACTCCGCTGTCTTTTAGTTTAAATGGCATGAACAGCCAATAGGAGTCGTTGATCCACCAGGACTTACCTCTCTCAAGATATTTTGAAAGCGAGTCGGGGCTGGTAAACTCCTGGCCTTTCTTCATTACCCGGCCTGTCATGGTATTAATGTTCATCAAAATAATGGTAGAGTCTCTCGGTGCCTCAATTCTCACATCGCCAGTTTGCTTGTCCCACAGGTGCTTGCGGGCACCAAAGAAATTCCATGCAAGGAACCTGGTGGCGTCCCAGCTGTTTCGCCCTCCCATGCTGGTCATCACATCATCGGCAAGTTTAATGGCAATGGCGTCAGAGTTTTTTTCATCGAAGCCGTCAGCCGGTGGGTTCTCGACAAACTCACTTTGGCCGTCATTGGTCTCTTTTGTTGAAGGAGTGCAGCTGGTAATGTACCCAATTACGACAGCTGAAAATATGGCAAGCTTAATTGTGTTTTTCATTTCGTGACGTGCTTAGTCGGTGGTTCGAATTTGGAATTTTCATTTAAGATAGGCCAAAATCCAATGGCACTGAAAACTTTGATATAAAAATGAATAATCGAATTGAACGGTTGGCTACAAACATTCTCCGGTTGGCTACATCGCCGTTTACTTTCGTCGGTCATTTACCGTTCATTGTATCATCAACTCAAAATGAATTTCCAAGAATTGCTTCCCGTCAAAATTATTGGAGAGGGAAGCTTAAAAAGGACAAGTTTATGAAAACGCTAATGATGAAAACTTTTACAACTGTGGCAGTATTCTGCTTTGCTGTTGTTGCAGCCCAGGCTGGCGGGGAGGATTCCCTCAAAACAAAGACCTACAGAAACGACTTCAAAATTGTTGGGAACGCCTCCAGCCTTGAAATAAAAGTAAGAGGGTCAGTCAAAGTAAATGAAGCTGATACAGAGGTGACGGCCATTACCCCCGGCGGCTATCTAACAATAAGAAAAACAACTTTTGGCAACAAGAAGGAACTCACGATCAGCAGCAACGACGCAGGGCAGCTGTCTTACGAGTTTTATGATAACAGAACCCAAATCAACTTTGAGCCGGAAGGAAGAAAATGGCTGGCCGATGTTCTCCTCGATGTGATTCACTCCACCGGCGTGGCTGCCGAGGATCGGGTAAAAAGGTTCTACAGGAAGGGCGGCGTTGATGCAGTGATTGACGAAATAGAGGAAATCAATAGCTCGAGCGGCAAGGGGGAATACTTTTCCTTCCTCTTGGAAACCAATGGACTCTCTGAAGCCGGGCTGTCTAAAATTGCTCTCGCCATTGGCAGAGATATTCCCTCCAGCTCAACCCGTGGTGAGCTGCTCAGAGAATATGACTACAAGTTTTTTTCGAACAGCAAGAGTGCCGCCGCTTATTTCGAGGCAGTGAACAATATCCCGTCGAGTTCAGAGTCGGCATATACGTTGCGCCATGCGTTACAAAAGCATAAACTGGAAACGTCTACCAAAATTGCATTGCTCGATGCGGTGGATCATATCCCTTCGAGTTCTGAGCGAGGGTCTGTGTTAAGATTGTACAACAGGCAGTTTGATAAAGACCAGCGCATACAGGACAAATACTTTGACGTGGTCGATGATATTCCTTCCAGCTCCGAAAGAGGAAGTGTTTTGAGGGATTTGATTAGAGACCAAAGCCTGGAGCCCTATACTTTCAGCAAAGTGCTGTCATCTGTCAGGCATATCCCTTCCAGCTCCGAACAGGGAGAAGTGCTTAAATACGCTATTGATAACTCCAGCCAACTTTCAAATGAGCTGTTTGGTGAACTCGCTTCTACCATCAGCCGAATTGCAAGCAGCTCCACACAGGGCGAAGTTTTGAAGTTCGCCATCATCGAAAAAGAACCAACACCGTCGCAGCTGGTGCCATTGATCAAAGCAGTGCAGAGTATTGCCAGCAGTTCTACTCAGGGTGAGGTTCTGAGAGCGGCGTCAGCCAAAATGCGCAACGACCCCCAGCTCAGCGATCTTGTTTTTGAAACAGTCACAAGGATACCAAGCTCTTCGGAACAAGGAAATGTTTTGCTAACTTTCATGAAAGACGGTAACGTACATCCTGATTTTCTTATGAGAGTAATTGTCGCTTCTGAGCATATCGCTTCTTCCTCGTCAAGGGGAGACGTGCTGGTGAAAGTAGCTGAAGTTATGCCAAGAAATGACACATTCAGAAAAGCTGTGTCGGAAGCTGCCTCTAAAATACCTTCGAGCAGCGAGTACCGCAGGGTGATGGAGAAACTTTATTAAGCCCCAGAGCCACCCATGAGAAAATGGTTGTTGAAATCATCAGGAATGGCATTTATCGCAGTAGGGATATTCAACTATCTCTACTACGGTAAAACCGGAGAGCTTCCCGACCTTGCGGGCCACCTTGGTGCCTATTTGTTGGTAGTGGCCATGGGTGCTGTAGCTGGCATTTCAATAGTCTACTCCAACATCAGGTTAAATGCAGTCATTTCCTGGAGGAAGTCGCTGGGCGTCCGGTTTCTTGCTGGATCGCTTGTGCAGGCTGCAATATTGGCTGGCATTGTTCTCCTTGGCCTTGAGCTGTCCAAAGGGCTTTTTCCTGAGCCGGTTTCTTTCGAAACGCTGAAGCCTGAAATGATCAAATTAGCGCTGCTTCTTTTTGTTCTGATCATCGTCAATGGTGTTTTCGACCTCTCTTATTTCAGCTTCAGTGAGTATTCTAAAGGTCGGCTGAACCAGCTCAAGCACGAAAGAGAGCAACTAGAGCTGCAGTACGAGCTCCTGAAAACGCAGCTAAGCCCTCACTACCTGTTCAACAGTCTCAATACCATTTCCTCCCTGCTCGATGACTCGTCAGAACAAGCCGAGCAGTTCATTCGTCGGCTTGTGCAGTCTTACCAGTATCTTATTGCTTCTCAGGACAAAAAGCTGGTGACGGTTGAGGAGGAACTGGCTTTTGTAAGGGCCTATCTGTTTCTCCAAAAAGTAAGATTCGGCAATGCCCTCACCCACACTATTTCAATAGGGGCTAATAAATTTTCTGCTAACATACCGCCGCTTACGATACAGCTACTGGTCGAAAACGCCATTAAGCACAACGACTTCTCGGAGCTGGATCCGATGGAGATAGTGATTCAGGAAGAGGAGGGTAACTATATCTGTGTGACCAATGAAAACCGGGGCATAGTGGATGAGGCAGAGTCGCTACAGGTTGGCTTGGCCAATATCCAAAAGCGATATTTTTTTTTTACCGATTTACCGGTTCGGATTGTAAACGACAAGCTGTTTAGCGTCTCCGTTCCTTTACTTCCTCACTTATGAAGCGTAAACTTTTTTACAATCACTTGATATCTCGGTTGTTTGCCCCTCTCCCTTTGGGTATGCTCATTTACATGCTTGTGCTTTTGGTGTTTGATAACCTGGGCTCACTTGGGGAGGTGTTTTTCGAAAAGGAAGCTTTGTTGTGCATAGGAATTACCTATTTGGTTGCTGAATTGCTGCGGGCCATTGCCAATGGCTTTGTGCCACGAATAGAAAGCAGTGACTTTATTAAGCTCTCGTTTGGCTTATTGTTTATTGCGGGATTGCTGGCGACTCTGCTTGTGGTATTCGCCAGCATCAGCGCTTACTTTGTGTGGGTGATAGGGTATAGCTTTGGTACCTTCACCACCGAATTATCCACCTTTCTATCCATCTACGGCTTTATTTATGCTCTCTACTTTATAGTGCTCGCCTCTGTCATCTTGTTTACACTTGAAACAAATAGGGCATTAGATAAAGAAGGGGTATTGAAAAAGAACATAGACCTGAAGCTGAGGATTTTTAGCAGGGTAATTAATCCGGAGTTTCTTTATAAGTCGCTCGAAACCCTGATTTCTATTCTTTATAAAAAGGACAAAGCCGCCGACAAGTTTATCCAGAAGCTTTCGCATGTGTACAGAAGTGTGCTCGACAGCCGGCACGAAGATCTTTCGGAAATGAAGTCTGAATTGACGATCGCAGAAAGCATAGTGTATCTTTACAACCAGCAGTACAATGGAAACATTCATTGGTTGCTGGAGAGCGATGCTGTCGAAGAGGAGGCGTTCCTCTTGCCCGGAAGTATGATGATTGTGATGGAGTGGATCATCGCCTCGAACATGATCAACCAAAGTCGGCCTTTGAAGATATTTGTCAGAAGAGAGGAGGACTATCTGACCATTGAATACTCCCTGTGGGAAAGGTTAATGCCGACGGTGGAGGGCAAAGAAAAAATGATGGAATTGCTCCAGTCGTTTGAGCATTTTACAGAGCGACCGTTACTGATAGTAAAAGCTGACAATAGGGGATTTGTAAAACTACCTCTTCTAAAACTCGAAAAAGCAGCATGAAAGCCATTATTATAGAAGACGAAAAGCCAGCGTCAGACAAGCTAAAGAAAATATTGGCGGAAATAGCTCCGGAAATTGAGCTGATAGGTGAAGCGACTACTGTGGTGGCTATGTTGGAATTGCTCGAAGCCAAAGAAGACCAGATAGAGCTGATACTGACAGATATTAAGTTGAAAGACGGGCTAAGCCTGGAGGCATTCAAAAAGCACCCCGTCAACGTGCCAGTCATTTTCATCACCGCCTACGACAATTATGCTTTGGAGGCTTTTCGCTCGAATGGAGTGGACTACCTGCTGAAACCCATCGACAGAGATGCAGTGGAGCAAAGTATCGAGAAGTTAAGGCTCCTGAAGAAAGGGGCCACCGTGCAACCCGCAAATGCCATTGAAAACGTACTCAAAAGCTACCTTCAGAAGGACTTCAAAAACAGGTTTATGGTGAAGGTTGGGGAACATATCCGATCCGTGAAAACCGAAGACGTGGCCTTCTTTTATGCTGAGGGGAGAAATGGCTTCATTGTTACCAATACCAAAGCGAGGTATGTGATAGATTATAAAATGGAGACCTTGGAGGAGATACTTAACCCGAAATCCTTCTTCCGGGTCAACCGCACTTATATCATCAATATCGATGCGATCAAAGATGTGCTGATCTACTCCGTTACCAGGCTTAGAATAGTGCCGACGGTGGATTGGCCTGAAGAGATTGTGGTGAGCCGGGAGAAGGTAAGTGCGTTCAAAGACTGGTTCAATGATGCTGGTTGATTACTAGCTGATCCGGCTCCAGTTCGTCACTGATTTTTTGAGCGAGGAAATGTGTGACTTGATCACCCGGTGTTTGTCCAGAGCCAGCTTAGGGTCGATATCGATAATTTGCTGGGCTTCTTCCCGGGCTGCCTGAAGTATTTTCCCGTCTTGCACCAGGTCGGCCACCAAAAGATCCATTACACCACTTTGTTGGGTGCCCGTTAAGTCGCCCGGGCCTCTTAGTTTTAAATCGACCCTGGCAATTTCGAATCCGTCGTTGGTGCCCACCATGGTTTGAATACGGGTTCTGGCCTCCTGGCTTAGCTTGTCTTTTGTCATCAGGATACAATACGATTGGTCAGCACCCCGGCCCACCCTGCCCCTGAGCTGATGGAGCTGGGCCAGCCCAAATCTCTCCGCATTTTCTATCACCATCATACTGGCATTGGGCACGTTGATGCCTACCTCAATCACCGTGGTGGCGACCATCACCTGAGTAACGCCTTCAACAAATCGCTGCATTTCAAAGTCTTTTGCCTCTGGCTTCATTTTGCCGTGCACAATGCTGAGCTGGAAGTCCGGAAAAGCCCTGGCAATGCTTTCGTAGCCATCCATCAGGTCCTTGAGGTCAAGCGATGCCGACTCCTCTATGAGCGGATAAACAATGTAAGCTTGCCGCCCCAACTGAATTTGTTCCCTGATAAACCCAAACACCTGGAGCCTGGCGGCGTCTGTTCTATGAATCGTTTTGATGGGCTTCCGGCCTGCGGGCATTTCATCAATCGTGCTGGTATCCAAGTCACCGTATACCGTCATGGCCAGCGTGCGGGGAATGGGTGTGGCCGTCATCACCAGCACGTGCGGATAAAGCTCTTCGTTTTTCTGCCAAAGCTGAGCCCGTTGCGCTACGCCAAAGCGGTGTTGCTCATCGGTGATGGCCAGCCCAAGGCTTCTGAATTGCACGGGCTCTTCCAGTAGCGCATGAGTGCCCACCAATATGTGAATATCACCGGAAAGCAGCTCTGCCAGAATCCTTGTCCTCTCCTTCTTTTTGGTGGAGCCGGTGAGCTTGGCAATGCTCAGGCCCATTTTGTCGGCGTACTCTTTGAGCCCGGTGTAGTGTTGACCGGCCAGAATTTCAGTCGGTGCCATGAGGGTAGCCTGACTGCCGCTGCCGATGGCCAGCAGCATGCAAATAAAGGCCACCATCGTTTTCCCGCTTCCCACATCGCCCTGCAAAAGGCGGTTCATTTGCTTGCCCGACCGCATGTCGAGGTAAATTTCCCTAATCACCCTTTTTTGGGCGCCAGTCAGCTCAAACGGCAAATGGTCATTGTAAAAAGTGGTGAGCAGAGAGGTGTCGGCCAGCACCAGGCCTTTGTACAAGTCTTTTCGGGAGCCCTTAAGGCTTACTAACCTAAGTTGAATGTAGAAAAGCTCTTCAAACTTCAACCGCTTTCTCGCCCTTTCCAACCATTCACTACTCTTCGGAAAGTGGGCATTTACCATCGCCTCTTTTTTGCTCACCAGGCCAAATTTTTGCAGCAAAAAGTCGGGAAGCGTTTCGTGGATATACGGCAACGCAACCAGCAATAGCTGCTCCTGAAACTTCGAGATCACTTTGCTGTCGATAAAGCGGGCCTTAAGCTTTTCGCTGGTGTGATAAATGGGTTGCAGATACCCGCCTTTTCTGTTATCAACCGTCAGTAGTTCAATTTCCGGGTGAGCAATGTTGAACTTGCTGCCAAAAGCTGAAGGCTTGCCATAAACAAGGTAGGGCGTATTTACCCGAAGCTTCTTAGAAATCCAGGCAGCCCCCTGAAACCAAACCAACTCCATTTCTCCGGTTTCGTCATAGAAGTGGGCCACAAGTCTTTTCTTCCCGCCAATACCAATAGTTTCCATTGATCGGATTTTCCCCATCACCTGCACAAAGGATTCCTCGTCTCTTATGTCTCTGATTTTGTGAAAGGTTGTCCGGTCTTCGTACCTGAACGGGTAGTGCTGGAGTAGGTCGCCGTAGGTAAAAATGGACAGCTCTTTGTTCAGCAGCTCTGCTCTTTGAGGGCCAACGCCTTTCAGGAACTCTATTCTGGTTTCAAAAAAGCCGGACATGCGATGGGTAATGGTTCTCTACTGTATGCCTATTTCCACTCAATGGTGTTGAGCATGTGGATGATATCGAACTTAATGTACTCAATAACGGGCTTTAAAGAATCGTTTTTTGTGGAAGTCTCAAAATAGAGCGCTCCACGAATGAAGTGATTGGCAGAATCAGTAGCGTGAAACTGAAATTGGCTGGGCACTTCGCCGGTCAGCTCCGATACTACAGCCCACCCACCATTTGGGATAACCAAATCCATCTGCTCAATGGAATACGCTTTAATATTGTGCTTGGAAGTGAGTTTGTATGAATCTTCAAAATACTCTCCGAGCAAACTGGTGTCATTATTCACAGGCTTATAGGTCACCTGCACCAATGCTTCCATTGTCGGGTAGTACAAATCAATCCAATACCTTTCGGCCATCCACGAAGAGTCCTTCAGAAGCTTTGCATGAGCAGAGTACTGAAACTGATAAGGAAATGAGTCTGGCAGAGCAACATACTCACTTGGCGGAAGGTCTATACGGTTGTATCCTTTCGGTTTGGGCAGGTAGGTGCCTTCGCAGGCAACACTCAAAGCAAGAATGACCGGGAAGAATAAGAGAAAGAATTTAAGCTTCATGCCCTTAAATTACTTATCCTTTTGGAGACTTTCCGCCTGGAACGAGGGGTTTATGAAAACCCGCACTCTTTTGATCCGCTTGTTGTCTGCCGACACTACCGTGAAAACAAATCTTTCAAAGCGAATTTTCTCTCCAACATTGGGAAGCTTAGAATTGATCTCTAGAATTAATCCACCAAGGGATTCACTGTCGCCTCTCACTGTGTCAAAGATGTTGCCTTCCACACTCACTACTTTGCAAAAGTCGTTCAGCGAAATTTTACCTTCAAACACGTAAGTATTGCTGTCGAGTTTGTTGTAAGCGATCTCGTCTTCGTTGTCAAACTCATCGTTGATCTCCCCAACAATTTCTTCGATCAAGTCTTCCAGGGTCACAAGCCCGGAGGTGCCACCATATTCGTCGACAACGATGGCCATATGCACCCGCTTCTCCTGGAAGTCTTTAAATAGCGCATCAACTCTTTTGCTTTCGGGCACAAAAAATGCCGGTCGCATCAGGTTCTGCCACAGAAAGTTTTCGTCTTTTTCCACAAAAGGAAGCAGGTCTTTGATGTAAAGAACCCCTTCTATCTTGTCGACAGTTTCTTTATATATAGGAATCCTGGAGTAACCCGTTTTATTGATCTGATCCATCAGCTCATGGAAGTCGGTCTCAAAATCGATGGCCGTGATGTCTACCCGGGATCGCATTACCTGGGTCACCGTGAGTGTACCAAAATTTACGATCCCCTTTAATATGCCCTTTTCCTCCTCCGTGGCTTCAGTTTCAGCGGTCAGCTCCAGCGCATGATTGAGCTCATCTATCGACACGTTATAGCCTTTTCTTTCTACTCTTTTTTCAACGATTGAGCTGATCGACAGCAGCAACCATGACACAGGCCTGAAAATAGTATCTGCTACATTCAGCAAGCCGGACGTGCTCCTGGCAAAGCTCAGGTTGTTTTGATTGGCATATACTTTTGGCACCACCTCTCCAAAAAAGACAATAGCCAGCGTAGTGATTACAGTCAGCACGGCCACAATGTACCCGTCAGCTGATTTCGAACCAACTATTTCCCAGGTGACATAGGTCGCCAATGTCACAATGGTGATGTTGACCAGGTTGTTCATGATCAAAATGGTGGCCAAAAGGCGCTGCGGGCCCTGGAGCAGGCTTATAATTCGCTTGTCCTGAGAATTGGCCGAAGTGCGGCACGTGGCAAGATCACCGTGATTCAGGGAAAAGAAAGCTACTTCCGACCCTGAAATAAGGGCAGAAAGATAGAGCAGCAGCGCAAATAGAACGCCGCTAAAAATGTAAAAGGAGACATAAGTGATACCTAAGTCTCCAATTAATGTCAAGTATATACTGGGGTATGGGTCTTCCATTGATGGATAAAAGCTGCAATATAGTGCTAAAACGGCAAATCATCCAGATCGGTTGGCTCTGCTGCCACCGGAGCTGGTTGGGCGGCTCCACCACTTTGGGGTTCGGACGAGACGCCGCCGCCGTCTGGCCTTCCTCCAACAAGGGTCATTTCCCTTCCCACCACTTCAGTGATGTATCGCTTGTTCCCATCTTTATCGTCGTAGGAACGGGTTGTTATTTTTCCTTCTATATACACTTGGTTGCCTTTTTTCAGATACTTTTCAGCTACTTCTGCAAGAGGCGTCCACAAAACTACGTTGTGCCACTCGGTGTTAGTTACCTTGTTTCCTTCCTTGTTTTTGTAAACCTCACTAGTAGCCAAAGTGAAGTTTGTCACGGCCCGTCCGTTCTCGAGGTGCCGTATTTCCGGGTCTTTTCCAAGGTTTCCAAGCAGAATCACTTTATTTACTCCTGACATAAAGATTTGTTTTTTGTAATGTTTTGATAGATAGGGATACTAAAAATAATTTAAAATAAGGTATCATTCAAATAATTGGTGATCAATACTGGTTTCGAAATTCCGGCGGAGTCACTAACGCTAATTGGCTTCAATTTTATGCTTTGAATTAACGAAATGAAGTCATCAGGCTGAAAAATACGCACCCTAAAAAAACGGGCATAAATAATCCTGTGAGTCAATACATGTTTATAAGTTGCTGAAATATCGATTAGTTCCCAATTTTTAGTGGAAATCAAATTGCTGACCTCTGCAAGAGCCGTTTCCTCATCAAACAGCTCTCCTCGTTCAAGATTAAAGAAGTCGTGAAGGCCAAGCCAGATATCTTTATCTTTTCTTGCACCCATAAGTACCTCCTCACCAAATTGAAAAACAAAGTAGTTAAAATACCGGTTGAGCACCTTCACTTTTTTTGTCTTTACTGGCAAGTTGGCCACCTCGTTGTTTTTGAATGCGAAACACGAGTGATTGAAAATACAGTTTTTGCAGTCGGGAGCAGATGGTGTGCAATGAAGCGCACCAAACTCCATAATGGCCTGGTTGAATTCGCCCGGTGCATCGGATGGAATAAGTGAGGCGAGCCGTCCTTCAAATACCTTTCTAGTGGAAGCATTAGAAATATCGTCGTGTAACCCAAATACCCTGGAAACCACCCGATAAACATTTCCATCGACTACAGGCACTGCTTCGTTAAAGGCAAAGGAGGCAATGGCAGCGGCTGTGTAGGCGCCTATGCCTTTCAGTTTCAGAAGCTCCTTATAGCTGGCAGGGAACTTGCCATTGTACTGCAAAGCCACCATTTGAGCACATGCATGGAGGTTTCTTGCTCTTGAATAATAGCCTAGCCCCTGCCATAAGGCCAGCACTTCTTCCTGGCTTGCTTCAGCCAGCGAGCCGACGGTGGGAAACCTGCTAATAAACTTCTGAAAATAAGGAAGGCCCTGAGCAACACGTGTTTGCTGAAGTATGATTTCCGAAAGCCAGATGGCATACGGGTCTTTCGTTTCACGCCACGGAAGATCCCTTTTATGCCTTTCGTACCATCTTATTAAAATGTTTGAAAATGCCTGATTACTTTCGGCCACGATGAGAGAAATACTTTCGTTGAGGGCACAAAATAAGCGCTTTTATTTAACTCTTTCTTTTTTATTTCTACCCCGCTCATTTAAATTTGTGCCCATTAAAAAAATCGAGTAGCAAAGCATAATTAAAATATAGAAGAGGTGACTAAAGCAGACGTAATAAACGAAATTGCAGAGAAAACGGGGATTGATAAAGCAGATGTGCAAACTAGCGTAGAAGCTTTTTTCACTGTGGTAAAAAGTTCGATGGCAGATGGCAGTAATATTTACGTTCGTGGTTTCGGAAGTTTTGTAAACAAGAAAAGAGCCAAGAAGATTGCCAGAAATATTTCTAAGAACACGGCTATCGTCATCGAAGAGCACTATGTGCCTAGCTTTAAGCCGTCGAAGGTTTTTATTGAGAAGGTAAAAAGCAGCAACAAACTGAAGTAGGAAGTCCTATTTCCAGCAAACAAACTTCATGTCAAAACAACAAATTGTCTTAACCATATTAGGGGTTGGGCTGATCATCGTTCTTTTCAGTCTTCCCAAGGTAGTCGTAGACAATGACAGTGATATGGCTGAAGTACCGTCAGCCACGCAGGAAGAAAATGCAGGAGCTGAAGAAATACCAGGAGCCCACGAAGTAGAACTGTCTGATTCTGACCAGCAAAAGATACAATATTTCAAGGAGCAGTTAAAAAATCCAAACAATTCAGCTATCTTTGCAGACTCTTTGGCGAACACCTTCCTTTTGGTACAACAATTGGACAGTGTTGCCAAGTACGCTGACCTCCTTGCGGAGGTCGATCCGTCGATAGAGGCAAAGGAGAAAGCGGGTAATTATTATTACGAAGCGTTCGGTTTTGCGGCGGACGATGCCAGGGCTAAAAAGCTCGGAAGCAAGGTTCAGGAATTGCTTGGGGAGGTTTTGAAAGCTGATCCGGACAATTTGAGTGCTAAGTCAAAAATAGCCATGACCTACATCTCATCACCAAATCCCATGCAAGGGATTTTGATGTTGAGGGAAATTCTGGAGAAAGACCCTGACAACAAAGAGGCCCTTTATAATATGGGTATTCTTTCGATGCAGTCGGCTCAGTATGATAAGGCAGTTGAGAGACTTGAAAAGCTCTTAACAATTGACCCTGAGAACATCCAGGCCATGTTTTATCTTGGTGTAAGTTATAAGGAGTTGGGTGACAAGCAGAAAGCAAGAGCCTGGCTTATCAAAGCGAAGGAAACGGAAAACGATCCGGCTGTAAGCGCCGCAGTTGACTCTTACCTTCAGGAATTGAATTAAAAAAATTGTTTAACAAATAAAGACATTCGCATATGCCTTGCGGAAAGAAAAGAAAGAGACATAAGATCGCTACTCACAAGAGAAAGAAAAGACTCAGAAAGAATAGGCACAAGAAGAAGTAATTTACTTTTTAAAACGGAATCAGTGTGAGCAATGAATTAATAATAAATTCGACTCCACAGGGATCCCGGATTGCCTTACTAAGAGACAAGCGATTGGTAGAGTATCATCAGGAAAGTGATGATCATCAATTTAATGTTGGAGATATATATTTAGGCACTGTAAAGAAAATCGTACAGGGCCTAAATGCTGCTTTTATTGATGTCGGCTACGAGAAAGATGCATTTTTGCACTATCTCGATTTAGGCCCGCAAGTGCAGTCGTTGAATAAGTTCACACGGCTTGTGCTTACAAACAAAAATATAAGCCACAAACTGGCAGGCTTTAAACCCGAAAAAGATATTGATAAGCTTGGCAAAATCAGCCAGGTACTTACCAAGGGTCAAAAGATACTTGTACAGGTTGTAAAGGAACCAATCTCCACAAAGGGCCCCCGGCTTTCTTGTGAATTGTCCCTTGCGGGACGGTACTTAGTTCTTGTACCATTCTCAAATACTGTCAATGTTTCCAAGAAAATTGACAGCAGCGATGAGCGCAAACGACTTGTTCGTTTGGTATCGTCTATTAAATCCGAAAACTTTGGTGTTATCATCAGGACTGTCGCTCAGGGCAAAGATGTTGCTGAGCTCGACAAGGACTTAAGAAACCTTGTTTCCATTTGGGAGGAAGGGATGAAAAACCTGAAGACAGCCCAATCGAAGGACAAGATCATCGGCGAAATGAGCCGGACAAACTCTATTCTGAGAGATGTCCTCAACGAGTCGTTCGATGCTATCCACATCGATGACAAAAAGACCTTTGCAGATGTCCGTGCCTACGTTAACAAGATAGCTCCCGACAAAGAAAAAATCCTCAGACAATACACCGGTAAGGTTAAAATATTTGAGCATTTCCACGTAGAAAAACAGCTCAAGATGTCATTTGGCCGTTCCGTAAGTGTAGCCGGAGGAGGCTATTTAATCATCGAGCATACAGAAGCGCTTCATGTAATTGACGTTAACAGCGGCAACAAGTCGAACGCCGAAGAGGATCAGGAGTCAACCGCTCTGCGGGTAAACATGGACGCAGCGTCGGAAATCGCCAGGCAACTTCGCCTGAGAGACATGGGCGGTATCATCGTGATAGATTTCATTGACCTCAAAAAGCAGGATAACCGGAAGAAGGTTTATGAGAGGATGAAGCAGGAGATGAGCACCGATCGCTCCAAGTATACAGTGCTTCCCCTATCAAAGTTTGGGCTGATGCAAATTACCCGGCAGCGGGTAAGGCCGGAGATGAATATCAGCACGAGAGAGGTTTGTCCTACGTGTAATGGTACCGGCAAAATCACGGCGTCAGTAATAGTGGCCGATCAGATTGAGAAAAACATAGAACACATTTTTGGCAAGCAAAACGAGAAGAAGCTAACCATTAGCCTTCATCCGTATCTTTATGCCTATTTCACCAAAGGGATTTACTCCAAGAGAGTACAGTGGTTCATGAAGTACTACAAGTGGGTTCACCTGATCGAGGACTCCTCACTAGGCCTGACGGATTTCCACTTTGTTAATTCTACAGGAGAAGAAATAGAGCTGGTTTAAAACTTTAAACCGAGCTCCAATTGGAAGTAATCGCTCTTGACAATAGGTTTTGCGTCAAGAGCGATTGTTTTTGAGGCCATATTGGTCAGGCCCCGGTTGTAGCTCAAGCCCCCAAACACAATAGTGGATATTCCAAGTTCCACTTCTGTACCAACCCCAAGCACTGCCGACGCATCCACTGGCAAAAACTTCTCTATGAATACATAGTCATTGTTTTCAGGCGAGTCAAATATCTTGACGTCGATCATGGCACCCACATGAAAATATATTCTGCTGCCAGGCAGGTAGTCATCCGTATAGAGTTTTAGCAATGCGGGAATCTGGAGATACTGTATTTTATACTCTTCGGTGGCGTTGGTATATGATCCGCCGTTTTCTCCGGCAAAATTGATCCCAACACTTTTTGGCGCAAAAGCAAGCCCGGTTGTGAAACTGTAGGTATCTGTGAAGGCAAACTCTGTTACTATACCCAGTACCATTTTGAAGGTTGCCTGCTGTGGCGATAGAATCAACGTGTCCGACAAGCTTGATACCCGGTTGATATTGTAAGAGGGGGAAAACCTGAGCCCGATTTTCACCTGAGAAAAGGCAACACCAGAAATGAGACAAAAAATAGAAAGGATAAAAATTCTTTTCATAAATGATCGTTTCTTTACGCAAAGGGGCAAAGTTGCTAGCCTTGCTGAAAAATACTTTAATTCAAGGTATCCCAGTTTTTTCAAAGAGGGATAATCAATAGTTTTAGTCCAAAGTTGATACGATGAATCGAAATTATGCATTTCTACTCATTTTCTTTGCCTTCGCTGCTTGCGAAAACAAGGAATGTGAGATCGATCCCGAAATAGCTGCAATACCCATGGAGGTTTCCATTGAAAGGAAGGAAGTTCCGCTATTTGAGTCCACTACTTCTGGTGAGGTGAGAGCGTTCCTTGAGGGCAATCCGACGTTAGCGGACTATTTTTTGGATGCCAATCAGTATCCGTCCGACAGTGTGCTGGCCAATCAAATGATCAGGCTAATCCCTCACCTCGACTCTTTGCAAATGGAAGTCGACAGGAAATTTGGAGACATAAGTTGGTTGGAGTCGCAGTATGTTTCTGCTTTTCAACACCTCAAATATTACTACCCAGCCGCTAAAACACCGAAGGTACAAACCATGGTCACGGGTTTTTACCGGGACATCTATTTTTCGGACAGTCTGCTGGTCATCGGGCTGGATTTTTTCATCGGAAACGACTCAAAGTACAAACCGGACAATGTACCAGCCTACATTGCCCGCCGTTTTAAGCCGGATTATATAGTTCCAGCTTCGTTTTTCTTTTTATCCGACTACTACAACAAGGTCGACTACGGGGATAACACGTTACTCAATGAAATGATAACCGCAGGGAAAACCTATTATTTTACGGAGCGAATGGTGCCGTGCGCACCCGATTCTATTATCATCGGGTTTTCTGAGGAAGAGCTGCGAGAAGTGCACAAGAATGAGGACGTCGTCTGGGCGAATTTTGTGCAAAACCAGCTGTTGTATGAAACCGAGCCAAAGCTCATCAACAAGTTCATGGGCGAGCGGCCAAATGTGTATGAGATAGGAGAGAAATGTCCCGGCCGTATCGGTGCCTGGGTGGGCTGGGAAATTGTGAGGTCTTACATGGAAAACAACCCAAAAGTTACCTTGCAGGAACTCATGGAGGAAGATGATCCGAAGAAGATTTTTACCCTATCTAAATACAGGCCGAATCCACACTAGCGGCTGATGAACGTTAGCCACTTTGGAATCTGTTTGTCAAGAGCATAGCTCTTTTGAGCTAGTTCCTGGGCATTTTCGCCCATTTTTTTAAGTGTATCATCCGCCTGAAGCGATGCCCAGTTGACATCAAAAAATGATTGGGGATCAAAAGGGCTGTAAACAACTCCGCATTTTTTATCTATGATTTCATCACCGATCCATCCGCCGAAATTGCAGAGGATGGGTTTTCCAATTGCCAGAGCATCGAAGTACTTGTTCGGACTACCCGTCCATAACTTGTCATATGGCCCAAAAGACAAATAGGCCATTGAAGCACTTTTGAGCACATTTATAGCGGTCGGCTTAGCGGAGTGCGGCAAAAGGGAAACATTAGAAAGCCCTCTTTCGGCGATCATTTTTTTGAGCAAGGGCTCCTCCGCACCTTCACCCATAATAATGCATCGGAAATTCTTCAAACCTCTTTTTTGAGCTTCGTCCGCCAAATCAATCAGGTAGCTTAGGTGGTTTGCTTTGCCCAAAGTGCCCATATAGGCGACTGTAAAACTGTCCGTCCGTTCTTTCTCATGCGAGGGGGTGTTGGTAAGAGTAAGGTCAGAAAAATTAGTGACGCATATAGTTTTTTTTCCGTAGCCCAGGTCGTTAAAATAGTCCAACATTGCCGGGCTCATGGCCACAATGCCTTTCGCCGATTGGTAAATGGAGAGCTCCAGGCTCTTTAGGATTCGAATCAATAGCGGACTGCGCAAATACCCCATTTGTACTGGTACATCAGGCCAAAGGTCGCCGACTTCAAAAAAATAGGGAATACCTCTTGTCCAATGTATCAGTTTCGCCAACATGCCTACGCTTAGTGGCGTGCTGATGGCGTAAATGAAGTCTGGTTTTTGCAGTGAGTTTACCTTTCGCAAGGCGAAAAACGAAAACCGCAAAAACGACCAAACCCTCTTGCCGACAGTTAGCTCATTAGAATAATGAATAGGAAGGTGGTGAACTGAGTACCCGTTTACTGATATCGTCTTTTTCTCCCCTTTGTTCCAGGTAGTCACTACCTCCACCTCATGCCCAGCCTCTTTCAAAGCCCTGCATAAGTACCATGAACGAATACCACCGCCCTCTTCAGGTGTTTTGTAGTATTGATGAAGAAGGACAACCCTCATGGCTCAGCGTTGTTTCAGGGAGCTTTCGTAGTAGCTACAAAAGGAACTGATGGCACAATCCTCGCATTTGGGAGTGCGGGCCAGGCACGTATATCTGCCATGAAGAATCAACCAGTGGTGGGCTTTTGGAATGTGTTCTTCAGGAATGTATTTTACAAGCTGTTTCTCTACTTCGAGTGGTGTGTTGGCAGATTTTGTCACTAGCCCCAGCCGCTTCGATACCCGAAAAACATGGGTGTCTACAGCCATTGTAGGCTGATTGTATATCACCGATGCTATAACGTTAGCAGTTTTTCTCCCCACACCCGGTAGGGTTTGAAGATCCTCGATTGTACCCGGAACTTCCGAATTGAAAGTTTCCACGAGCTTTTTCCCCAACCCAATCAGGTGCTTGGTCTTGTTATTGGGGTAAGACACACTTCTGATATAGGGAAAAAGCTCGTCGAAAGTAGTGGCGGCCAGGTGGGCAGGCGTCGGGAAATCCTTGAAAAGAGCAGGCGTTACCAGATTGATCCTTTTATCTGTGCACTGGGCACTCAGAACCACTGCCACCAGTAACTCGAACGGGGTGCCATAGTGCAACTCCGTTTCTGGCTCTGGGAAGTGCTCAGTAAAGAAATTTATAAAAGCCTCGTAGCGCTCCTTGCGTGTCATTAGCCTCTCACTATTTAGCGATAGACTGCAAATTTAGTTCTTTGGCTTTATCAAGGATGTTTTTTACCGAGTTTTCAGAGGGAAAATAGTCGACGCAGCTAAGCTGCTGAGTGATTTCAATCAGCTGAGCAAACTGCTCCTGCACTTCGCTATCACATAGCAAGGCACTTTCGATTTCATTATTTTCTATTTCTGAAGTCTCTCCATATACATACCGTATCAGGTCATTTTCTGTAAATGTTTTTGTCATAGGCTATACTTGTTTGCTGCATTCTCTTTCTGAGATTAATGAGGGCATACCGCATTCTGCCTAGAGCGGTGTTGATACTAACACCCGTTGAATCAGCAATGTCCTGAAAGCTCATCTGCATGTAGTGACGCATAATCAATACTTCCTTTTGAGCTTCGGGCAATTCCTGTATCAACTGCCTGAGCATTTGATGGGTTTCCATCTTAATCTGCTTATTTTCGATCGGGTCTTCAGCAAACTCAAGGGTGTTGAATACCTTCGAGCCATCCTCCATTACTACCACAGGGTAGCGTTTCTCCTTTCGAAAATAATCTATGGCCAAATTATGGGCTATTCGAAGCATCCATGGCAGAAACTTTCCTTCTTCATTATACCGGCCAGACTTAATCGTCTTAACGGCCTTTATAAATGAATCCTGCAATAAATCTTCAGCCACATAACGGTCTTTTACAATTAAATAAATCGTTGTATAAACTCTGTTCTTGTGCCTGTTTAACAGTGTACTAAAGGCTTCTTCGTCCCCGTTTCTGTACAGCGTTACTAATTGGCTGTCACTAATTTCATTCTTGCTCATCAAACTTCACTTTTAGTAACGTAGAGGTTTATGCCATATTGTAACAGTTAGAGGTTTAAAGTGGTTAATTCTATGTGCTTCGTGCACTATTATTTCTATGTTAAGATGTGAATTTTAGTCATTCATTTCCGCACATAAAAATTTTTTGCACAAAAGTTTTGTATAGATAATAATGTGTGGATAAGCTTCGTTTATCTTGGTTTACCTTAAATGAAACAATTGAACTGCAATTCACCATTATAGACTTAAGTTTGCGTTGTAATACCCCCCGGAATAAATGGAAGTAAGCATATTGAATGACAAGGCAGTAGCCTTTGATGACCTTGACCCACGTAAGTATATCATCATAAAGGGTGCCAAAGTAAATAACCTGAAGAATGTTAGCGTCGCCATTCCGAGAAACAAGCTTGTGGTCATCACCGGCCTGTCCGGCTCCGGGAAGTCTTCTCTGGCATTCGACACTCTTTTTGCGGAGGGGCAAAGAAAATATGTAGAAAGCCTTAGCTCCTATGCCAGACAGTTTTTAGGTCGGATGGAGAAGCCCGAAGTGGAGTACATAAAAGGAGTTTCCCCGGCGATTGCTATCGAACAAAAGGTAAATACCCGTAATCCAAGGTCGACTGTTGGGACAACAACGGAGATTTACGACTACATGAAGCTGTTGTTTGCCAGGATAGGTGTGACCTATTCGCCGGTAAGTGGTGAGGTGGTTCGAAGAGATTCGGTTACCGACGTAGTGGACTGGATATATAGTCACAAGGCTGGGGCGAAGCTGGTAATCACTTGCCCGTTGCGTTTGAAAACGGAGAGGAGCCTGGATGATGAATTTCGGATTTTGCTTAGTAAAGGGTACACCCGATTAGTTCTCGATGGAGAGATACTTCAAATAGAGGATTTGGTGGAGAAAAAAGAGGGCCTCGAAAAACCCGAGAAACTTGAAATACTTATCGACCGGGCGTCGGCACAGCCCGAAGATGAAGATAACCAGTATAGGCTTTCAGATTCTATACAAACAGCTTTTTTCGAGGGAGAGGGCACCTGCTATGTGGATGTGATAGGAGTCGGGAGACGTGAATTTTCAGATAAGTTCGAACTTGATGGTATTCGATTTGAAGAGCCGAGTGTTAATCTGTTCAGCTTCAATAATCCATACGGAGCCTGTAGAACCTGCGAAGGGTTTGGGAAAATCCTTGGTATCGACGAAGACCTGGTAATTCCAGACAAGAGTCTGTCTGTGTATGAAGGGGCGGTGGCCCCGTGGCGTGGCGAAACCATGCAAGCCTGGGCACAACCCCTTTTGAAAAACGGAATTAGGTTTGACTACCCCATCCACAGACCTGTTAATGAGCTCACGGCCGAACAGTATCAGCTCTTGTGGACTGGCAACAAATACTTTGAAGGCCTTCATGCTTTTTTTAAATACCTGGAGGGCCAGACTCACAAGATTCAGTACAGGGTGATGCTCAGCAGATACAGAGGCAGAACAGTGTGTCCTGACTGCAGAGGTACCAGGTTGCGAAAAGATGCGGCCTATGTGAGAATCGATGGCCACTCTATCACTGACCTCGTGCTGATGCCGGTTTCACAGGTGCTGCAGGTTTTGCAGGGCCTTGCACTTTCTGATCACGACAGAAAGGTGAGCAAGCGCATATTAACAGAGATAATCAACAGGCTGACTTACCTGGATCAGGTAGGCCTCGGTTATTTGACTCTCAACCGCTTAACCAGCACACTTTCGGGAGGCGAATTTCAACGAATAAAGCTGGCTACGTCACTCGGCAGTGCACTGGTGGGTTCCATGTATATTCTGGATGAACCGAGCATCGGCCTGCACCCCAGAGACACCTCAAGGCTTATTGAAGTGCTGCTGACCCTTCGTAATCTGGGCAATTCGGTAATAGTAGTAGAACACGAGGAGGAGGTGATGAAAGCCGCCGACCAAATCATTGATATTGGGCCTGGGGCTGGCAGCCATGGAGGCGAGCTTGTGTTTCAGGGCGACTGGGCGGAGATACTAACAGAGGAAGTATCTCATACGGCTCGCTTTCTGAATGGCAGGGATGTGATTGAGGTACCCAAGAAGAGACGAAAGTGGAATGAGTCGGTATTGATTTCCGGAGCCAGAGAGAATAACCTCAGGAACGTGAAGATGGAGCTGCCACTTGGCGTGATGACGGTGGTGACTGGGGTCAGCGGCTCAGGCAAGTCTACGCTGGTAAAAAGGATTCTTTACCCGGCGATAGGGAAGATACTCGGCACTGTGAACGAGGCCACCGGCAAGTTTGATAAGCTCGAAGGAGATTACAAACGGATTACACAGATAGAGTTCGTAGACCAGAACCCCATCGGCAAGTCGTCACGATCCAATCCTGTGACTTACGTGAAAGCGTACGACGTGATCCGACAACTATTCTCCGAGCAACCGCTTGCTAAGCAAAGAGGGCTGAAACCTGCTAGCTTCTCTTTCAATGTGGAAGGTGGCCGTTGTGAAACCTGCCAGGGAGAGGGGGAGGTAAAAATTGAAATGCAGTTCATGGCAGATATTCGCCTGTTATGTGATACTTGCCATGGCAAGCGCTTCAAAGACGAGGTGCTCGAAGTAAAATACAAAGACAAGGACATTGCCGAGGTGCTTGACTTGACGGTGGAAGAAAGTATAAACTTTTTCTCAGACAAACCGGGAATAATCAACAAAATGAAGCCATTGTTCGAGGTTGGACTTGGCTACGTGAAGCTCGGTCAGTCGTCGAACTCACTTTCTGGTGGTGAAGCGCAGCGAGTTAAGCTGGCTTCTTTCATCGGAAAGCGAAATGCTGGCAGCAGCGAGCACATTCTCTTCATTTTTGACGAACCCACCACTGGCCTTCACTTTCATGACATCAAAAAACTACTGGATGCTCTCAATGCTTTGGTGAACCAGGGGAATTCAGTGTTGATTATCGAGCACAACATGGAGATTGTGAAAAATGCCGATTGGATCATAGATATTGGCCCGGAGGGAGGAATTGATGGAGGCATCATTGGCTTCGCTGGTTTGCCGGAAGACATGGTAAAGCTGAAGGGTAACCACACAGCTCAATATTTGAAGGAAAAGCTTAACTAAGAGTCTGATGAAAGCCATCACATTTCAGGGAAAGGAGAAGCTGAGCTTTGAAACGGTAGCGGATCCAACGATCATTCAACCAACAGATGTGATTGTAAAAGTAGCGCTCACCGCTATTTGCGGCTCTGATTTGCACGTGTACCGGGAGCACGAAAAAGGCCTGGACTACGGCACTGTCATGGGCCATGAGTTTTTCGGGGAGGTGGTGGAGGTTGGAAGTGCTGTCACTGGCCTTAAAAAAGGCGACAGGGTGGTAAGCCCTTTCACGACGAGTTGTGGTGTATGTTATTTCTGCAAAATCGGTCTTACATGCAGATGCCTGCAAGGGCAGCTTTATGGTTGGGTAGAGCACGGCCATGGTCTTCATGGCGCACAAGCTGAGTACGTTAGAGTGCCACTTGCCGATAGTACGTTGGTTAAGTCCCCCGAAGGTCTTAGCGAAGAACAGGTACTGCTCACCGGCGACATCTTCAGTACAGGTTATTTTTGTGCCGAAAACGCCGGCGTCAGGCCAGGTGGAAGATATGTGGTGCTGGGGTGTGGCCCTGTTGGGCTGATGGCTATTCTGGCAGCAAAAATACAGGGAGCTGACGAAATTTGGGCTGTGGATAGCGTGCCCGAGCGCCTGGCAATCGCTCAAAGGTATGGAGCCGTAGCGGTGGACTTGTCAAAAACCGATGCTAAGCAGTTTATTCTTGAGCAAACCAATGGAATTGGTGCCGACGCTGTGATGGAAGTTGTTGGGAATCCTTCGGCGCAGCAACTGGCTTTTGATGTGGTGCGCCCCGGCGGAATTATTTCATCTGTGGGCGTGCATACGGCCAGTAACTTCACCTTTTCGCCGGTTGATGCTTACAACAAGAACATCACCTATAAAACCGGAAGGTGCCCTGCCAGGCACTACATGTCAAAATTGCTTCCTTTGCTTGGCAGTCAGCAAATTGACCTGTCGGCTATTATCTCTCACAGGCTCCCCTTAGCGCAAGGGGTAGAAGGATACAGAATTTTTGATCAGAAGCTGGATAAGAGCTTAAAGATCATTCTGGACAATTGATTATCTGGTGAGATCCAGAAAGATGTCACCCATCAATACCAACTGTATATGGTCATCGGACTTCTCTTTCATTAAGTAGGCTATTCCATGTAAATCGCCTTCATTCAACAGCTCCAGCGTATCGTTCCTCATAGCCCATTTTTGCGAGTGCTCAAGTGTGTCTGCCGAAAATATGCAGCCAGGGTAACCATAGGCCGTGATAGTTACTTCATCGTTGTTGAATTCAATCCACCCTTCCATGGTCATGGCGATGTCATCGCTCACATCGGGGAAGGCTTCTTTGCTTGTCGTCCAGTTAGCTTTCCATTTCCCCTGAAGGGCCTTTTGGGTTTTGTCACCTTCAGAGCAGAAGGTAAGGGTAAGGGCAACAAGTACGACAGCGTATGTTAAAAGACGGCGCATATAGTTTTGGTCACAATTGGATGAACGAAATTATAAAAATGGAATTGCTTTTGCACTCATCTATTTTAGTCCCTTGGCAGTGTGATGGGCAAGAGCCATGATGCTCAGCATGGGGTTTACACCACTGGCCGACGGGAAAGCTGATCCATCGCCAATGTAGATGTTGGGCACTTCATAGAGGCTGCCATCAGGCGCTGTTGGGTGCGTCTTTTTATCTTCCCCCATTCGGCAGGTGCCCATTTGATGCGCACTGTACAGCGAAAATTGATTTGGGCGCCAACCCCAGACCGGCAGGTTGTGGATAAATTTCTCAAGATCGGCTCTTTTGCCTGTATTATTAAAGCGATGATTACCGAAATGCGGATAGATGATCTGCTCGCAGTCATTGGCAAAATGGAGCCGGCTCGCTTCTTCCATCCCGTTAATGAGGTGCTTCAAATCGAATCCATGAAGTTTGTAATGCACAATCGGTTGGCCTTCCTTGTCGATAGTGATGTATCCAGGAAACTTGTCTCGTACAATGGCTATGAAAGAAGCAATGTGCGATGCATTCAACATGTCTTCTTTGAATTGGCGGGCACCTGACCAGGGAAGAGACATGGCAATGAGGCCGGGATGAGTGGGCGGTGTTTCAAGCTTGAAGCCGTAGTTGCCGTCCAACCGGGCGAATTGATCATTGACAACAGACATCATTGGCCCAAACCAGGCTTCTGATTTTTGTGTGTAGATGGAACTAATACCTACAGTAGGGTGAAGGTAAAGATGCCTTCCTATGTGCTCATGCTTGAGCCCACTTCTTTTCAGCAGCGCTGGTGTCTGAATAGCCCCGGCGGCAACTACAATTTTTTTTGCTTGTATAAAGACCTTTTTCTTGTGGCCCTTTGGTGAATAGTAAACCGCTTCTGCCCCTATTGCTCTTCCATTTTTAATGGCTATCTTTTCAATTTGGCACTGCGAAAGAAGGCGGGCACCGGCAGTTGTCGCTTTTCGAATATAGGTTTGAGCAGTGCCTTGTTTGATCCCGTACCTGTCGCCCAGGCTGCTAAAGCCCAGCTTTTGAAAATCTTCTACAGTTGGCCGCCGCTCATTTCTTGGAATGAGTTCAACCTGCTGACCTAGTTTCCTGGAGCCGTCCAACAGAAGCTGATTTTGCAGGTTGTGAAGCGAGTAGTTGGTGTTAACACCTATTTCTGCTACTACAGCATCTAAGCTGGCCTGAAACGACTGGGCGGTTAGAAAAGGTACACCATGTTCGCTGGCCCATTCCTGAAGAATATAGTCAGGGGTCCTGAAGCTACCAGCCCAGTTGACGGTAGTGCCGCCTCCTACGCAACTACCAGCAAAAATACTCACCTGCCCGTCGGAAGACGTGATGGCACCCTTTCCGTCATACAACGTCTCAATCATCTTTCCTTCTTCCTGAGTGAAGTCAGCGCCGTGGAGGTAAGGGCCTTTGTCGGCGATGATAACGTCTTTGCCTGAGCCTGCCAGCTCACCTGCTATCACACCACCCCCCGCACCGCTACCAATCACGAGTAATTCGCAGGTTAAGCTACTGTCATTGTCAATCTGCAATACTGGAAGTCGGGGGAGTTTGTCCGCATCGTCCAGCAGTGGCCCGGGATACTGAATGGCCTTGAAGTCGGGGTGGTAACCATCTTCGGTGGAGCTGAAATAGATGAAAGTTGAAAGTTTTTTGAGAGAAGAAAATGCCTTCCGGAGCTTTTTTACAGGGCTATTGGACCAGGTGATGAAAAGTTTTTCTCTTTGTTGAAAAGTCAGGTCCAGAAACTTCTTCATAGGCCCCGCCCAGGTCATGCCCAGCAGGTTACTGTCTAATATTTTCAGTAGTTGATTAAATTCCTCTCGTGCAGGCCGGGGCTGGGAGGCTATCACCTCTGCAATTTTGCCTGGGGAAACCCTGTCAGCTCCTTTCGAGGCCCAAAAACCTTTGTGCTCGCCACTGGTGGTGTCGGGAGCGATGAAAGTGTTGGCCACTTCCTCCAAAATGTTGCACTGTCTTTCTGTAAGCTTCATTTCAGAAATACTTCATAAGGATATTGAGAATCCGTTTTTTTGCGGCAGTATAAGGCGGGTAAAGCAATTTGGCTGAGGTGAAACCGACCCTTTGTTTCAACCAGGCTTTTTCATTTGAAAAGGCCAGAAACCCAAAATGTCCATGAGACTTACCGATGCCACTTTCGTTCACTCCACCGAAGGGAAGGTGCGGCTGCTGAAATTGGACTACCACATCATTGACGCACGCCGTTCCTGACGAGGTTTCCAGTCGGTATCTTTTTTGAATGCCCTTATCGTTCGAAAACAGATAAAGCGATAGGGCTTTGGGCTGTCCGTTTATATATTGGATGACCTCGTCGTGGTTTTTGAAAGTATTAACCGGAAGTATTGGGCCGAAAATTTCTTCTCTCATTAAGGTGGTGTGAAGAGGCACATTGTCGAGAACTGTGGGAGAAATGAAGTTTTCGGTTTCATCAACGTCGCCACCGTAAATAAGGCTGGCTCCGTCCTCTATGGCCGTGCTCAAAGCCTGACAGAGCCGCTGATAGTGCTTTTTATTGATGATTCGGGCGTAACTAGGAGATTCTTTAAAATCTTCGCCGGGTTGTTTGAATAGTGTTTCCAGAAAATATTTCAGGTGTTCCAAAAACGGCTCCTTTACACTCTCGTGAATGAAGAGGTAGTCGGGTGACACACAAGTTTGGCCACAGTTAAGAAGTTTTCCCCAGACGATTTTTTCGGCAGCGTCTTTCAAATCTGCTGTTTTATCAATTACAACGGGAGATTTACCTCCCAATTCAAGTGTCACCGAGCTTAGGTTTTTGGCTGCTGCCTCCATCACTATTTTGCCTACAGCCGAGCTTCCGGTAAAAAAAATGTGATTGAATGGCAGCCGAAGAAGTTGTTGGGTTACTTCAGGCCCACCCTGATACACCGCCACTTCCCCCTGGGGAAACAACTCGCCTACCATTTTCGCAATAAGCTTCGAGGTGTTGGGAGTCAATTCAGATGGTTTTAGAATAGCGGTGTTGCCCGCAGCAATAGCCGAAACCAACGGCCCTATGCATAAATTGAACGGATAATTCCATGGAGAAATAATTAAGCAAACGCCTTTCGGCTCGTAGACGACAGATGCAGAAGAGCCGAAATAGGTTAGCCCGGCAGGCAATGATGTAGGTCTTGTCCATTTTTTAAGACTTTTCAGTGCCAGATTGATGTCTGCCAGCACCACAAAGGTTTCAGAGAGGTCAGCTTCAAAGCCAGGCTTTTTGAAGTCGCTGTATACGGCATCACGAATTCTCGCCTTGTTGGCAAGTATCCAGGCCTTGATCTTTTTCAGCCGGTCAATTCTCAGCTTGTAGCTTTCTTTCCTGAGCAAAAGAGCTTTCTGTGACTGTTGCAAAAAGACCTCGGACAGATCAAAGTCAAGCGTTTTTGTTTGGTGTTTCTCGTCTATCAATTTCAGGTGGTGTTAATCCTTACTAACAAATTACCACAAATAAGCCTCATTGTCTACCGGAAGATAATCAAAAACTATTTGTGGTAACATTAACGTAACATTGAACAATGTGTGGCATCAAATCAAAGGACATTTATCCACTGCTCCGACGAATTCGTCGAAAAAAGCTGAGAGAGGCGTACGTTATATTAATTTAATGTTAACTTTATGTTATGTCGTCTCGTATTTAGATAAGACTTAACAGAAAATAACTGATGAGTGCAAGGATTTACACACTTATTCTTCTAACCGGATGGGCTTCAATAGGCTTCGGTCAGGGGATTAGTGTGTCTGATTTGCGCTTTCATTCAGAGTTTGAAGAAAAGGTACTGTTCAATACCTCCAGCGAACCAGCTTTGGGTTTGTTACTGGTTGCCGATGAGTCAGTTGATCAACAACGTGCCGAATCTGACTTAATCACCTACGAAACCAATCTTGCTTTCTATCAAAGTCAGCAACGGAAATACAAGAGCGAAGAACAGTTCTTGAAATTCTTTTTCTACAGGGTTCACCGGAAGGAGCTGAAAAACTATGAGCAGTATGTGAGTCTCGCAGATCAATTCGAGACCGGACAGTATGATTGCCTCACTGCTACATCGCTTTACTTTTTGTACCTCACTGATTTGGGGTACGAGGTAAATTTGGTGGAAACGGATTACCACATCTATTTAAAGATCAATACAGCAGGGAAAGACTTCTTGCTTGAATCTACAGACCCTATTGCCGGGTTTATTTCTTCTCAAAATGAAATACAGGAGAAGGAAAGAGAGTATCTCAGCGCACAGCGTCAGAGCATATCGGGCATTTCGTCGAACACCAGAAGCGGCCAGAAAAGCTATATTCAGAACAGCATGCTTACCAAAAAGCAGTTAGCTGGGCTTAACTACTACAACAGGGCCATTGCAGCCTGGAATGCCAAAGAGATCGTAAAGGCTGTTGCTTTGGTAGACAAGTCATATTTTCTTTACCCGTCTGATCGTATTTCGAATGTAAGAGATTACTTCCGGGGACAAAGCGAATTGCTTGCTAGTAAATAAAGTGCCGCCGTAAGGTTAAGCTCCTTGCTTTAGTCAACCCCTGGACTGCCTCTCAAGCCCCTCCCATCAGGAAATTTTGCCTCCCTCTATCGAGACAATATGTATCTATGACTGACATTTCTTAAAACGATGATACACCTAGCATTTGAAAAGTTCCCAGGAAGTGTTTTGAGGGGGCTGCGGTGAGTTAGATTTTGGTAAGAATCTCAGCGCAGTTGCTTTTTCTCATAACAGCTTTCACCAGAGGTGCCAAATAAAAATGCCCGGACGAAGCCGGGCATTTTTGATTTTATCTAAAGTCGAGCAAAAGCACCTGATTTACTCCATGATTTTGAACTCTACCCTTCTGTTCTTCTCACGGTTTTCTCTTGTGTCATTCGGTACCTTAGGCTTGGTTTCACCATACCCCACCACAGTCAATCTTGCTTTATCGATGCCATTGTTGATAAAGTAATTATAAACCGCTCTGGCACGAAGTTCGGATAGTCGCTGATTGTAATCTTCCGGGCCGGAGGTGTCGGTGTGGCCAGAAACCTCAATCTTTCCTATTTTTTGTGCTTCAAGCATTTCTTTTACCCTTTCGAGCTCGGGGTAAGAAGCGGTCTTCAGCTCGTATTTTTCAAGATCGAAAAAGATGTTGTTGAACGATATTTCCGCACCTTTTTCCAGCTTAACCATATAAAGATCAAGTTGCCTTGTTTTTTCTTCAGGGTTTGGCTGATTAAGGTCAAGGTTTCTATCGAGAGAAATATAACCGGCAGCCTCAGTGATTACACCATAGTGGGCACCGCCCCTTAGGCTAAAGTGAAACTCACCTGTTTCAGGATTGGTCTTCACCGCACCGATGTCGACGCCGTCAGGTAGCCTTTCTATCATGATGGTAGCAATTACTGGCTTTTGGGTTTTTTCGTCAAGCACCCTGCCGTTCAGAGCAATGACAACATCCCTTGGGTTTATCTTCAGGTTTTTATTCTTAACACCGTCTAACTCAGAGGTAGCCAAAAGTTTGTCGGACTCGATGAAAAACTCCTGAATTTCGAACCTGTAAATATCAGTGTCCTCATTTTCATCTCCTCTTGAGAAATAGGCATGCTTGCCTGAAGTGGGCATATTGAAATAGATGTCGTCACTTGCAGTGTTAATCCCTGCACCGAGGTTTTCGGGCTCCGACCAGTTTTGCCATGTGTCATCCAGCCTCGTGGTTACAAAGATGTCCGCACCACCGTATCCACTGATGCCTTTTGTAGAGAAGTAGAGGGTTTTATTGTCGTTGGTCAGGAAAGGTGCCTGCTCATCAGAAGCATTGTTGAGATCCCCGCCAAGGTTTTTAGGCTCCGACCAGGTGCCGTTGCCTTTTTTGAATGATACATAGAGATCTCGCCCGCCGTAGGTGTCGTCCCTCTCCGATGAGATAATCATTGCTTTGCCGTCTGCCGAAAGCGAATAGTCTACTCTGGAATTGTAATTGTAGTCATTCTCAATCTCGATGTTCTCAGGTTCGGCCCATTCACCATTGACAAGCTTGCTCATTGAAGCACCAGCAAACATTTTGCCCTTTTTACCATATTGGTTACCCAATAAAAGTATCATCTCTCCATTTTCCTGAGTTATGGAAGAAACAAAGTTTGGCCCTTTTGTATTCAATGGTGGGCCCGCATTCTTAGCAATGTTCCACTCTTGCTTTTCTTCATTCCATTCTGAATACCAGATGTCCTCGGCGTCATCCACGCCTCCAACGTTTTGTGGATGGTACTGACGGCTAAAAAAGAGGTATTTTCCGTCAGGAGATATAATTGGACTGTGCTCTACGTAGGTACTGTTTACGTTTTCTCCCAATTTCTCAACTGTTTCCAGGTTTTGGTTTACATTCTGGGCGATGTTGACCAATACTGTAATAGGAATGTTTGAGTCACTTATACCGATGGCATCGATACTGTTAAGCCCTTTGATAGAACGCCCATCAATAACGAGCCTGATGCCGGCAATCTCATAACTGGTTCTTTCGAAGAAAAGGTTGAGCAGCCTGCTTTCTATAGGGATGGATCTGGGAGTCAGCTCAAACAACAAAAACTCATTGAAGGAAGCATCGTAGGCATATACCTGCGAAATGGCACCCGGGTTTTGCGACTCAGCGATTGCAATTTGCTGTGCTCTAATAGGCTTTTCGAAAGCAACAGTGATAAATTCGGTTCTGTCGGCCTTGTTGGGGGTCCAGGCATTGGGATTGTCGCCTCCATTGGGCAACACGTTGGGCTTGTGAAGCACCTGCATTGCTGAGTATTCCAGTGGGGACATCTCTGACGAAACTTCAATGACTCTACTGGCCCAGCTAACAGATTCCTGTGCTTTCAGGCTTATGCCAATTGCAAAAGAACATAATACTAGTAGAATTCTTTTCATATCAAGCCGATTCAATAAGGTTTAGGATTAGGGATAAATTATTCTCGAATGACTCGTACCTCAACACGGCGATTCCTTCGTTTATCTTCATCAGTTCTTTCAAGCGTAAGTGGTTGAGTGCCCCCAAAAGCTTTTGTTTGCACTCTGTTCTTTTTTATGTTTTTAGAAATTAGATAATCTTTTACGGCATTTACCCTTTCCAACGACAACTCCATATTAGCGGCATCGCTGCCCTCAAAGTCGGTGTGGCCTTCAAGCTGAATAACCATGTTGGGCCTCTCGTTAAGCCAGTCCACCAAACGATCCAACTCTTCAAACGAGCTTGAGCTTATCTTTGACCTGCCTCTTTCGAAAATAAGATTTTCGAGAGTGATCATTTGATTAGCCCTGTCAGGGGTAAGGCGGAACTCCAAATTAAAGGCAGAATCGCCTGCCTGTAGCCCAACCTTAAATTCTCTGTCAACAGCATCATACCCATTTGCCTTAATTTTCATGGTGTAGGAAGTGTTGTTGAATAGGAATAGCTCAAAAGAGCCATCTTGCTGCTTGCTCTTATTCGATCCCATATCATCATAATAGGGAAGCTTTTCATAGAAAACAGAGGCGACAATAGGTTCTCCGGTTTTATCATCCACAACTTTTCCAGACACTTTAACTAAGGAATCCTTCTGCTGATAAAACCCTGCTGTTGATAAAAAACTAGCATTAGCTTTAAGCTGCCACGCACTTGCTATAAAAAACAGGGCAAGATATGCTGCCGGTGTTATTTTCATGGTAAGGTCGATAGTAATTTTTCCAATAAAAGTAAGCTTTTTCGAAGCTAATAAAAAAAATTATTGAATTAATCAAAGGCTCGTTCATTGAACAGCAAGTAGCCCAAATGAAACAGTGCTCCCCATTTTTGCTCTTCATCATCATAGTAGTTAGCAGCAAAGGCAATGGGGCCTATTGGGCTTTGAAAGACTACACCTGCTGATGCAGCGAAAAATATCTTCCTGGTGTTTTGTCTATATACAGGCATTTCATTTGGCAACTTCTCAAGCAACTGGAGTGGCACAAAAAAATGTCCCTCCATCCTGAAATGAAGGTTGTCACGAACAAAAAACATCTGCTTCACACCGCCAGCGGCAAACTTATTGGATCTGAAGTTTTCCAGAATGAGAGTACGACTGTCTTGAAATGGGTAGTAGCCGCCACCGGCAACTTGAGTTCCCCGGTAGCTGCTTAGGGCAGGGAATGTTGAAAAATGGCCGACCACCTGATAACCGATTCCATACCAGCTAAGCAACCTGTTGTATTTTTCGTAGGAGATTTTCGCCGTTAGCCAGGAGTGGCTGGCCTCTCTGTAAGCAAGTCCGGAGGTGCTTCCCGGAAAGTATTTTTCTGAAGCGTGGTATCCGCCAACAGAACCTTCAAAGGCCTCTCCCTTTGTTGGGTATTGATAGAAGTTGAGGTTACTCTGCCTCACTTTTATTTTGCCCGTAAAACCCTTGAGTCGCAGTTCGTCAAGTACATCGCTGGTATTAACTTCCTGGATAGCGGCGAAATTATCTCGGGTGTAAAAAAGGCCCGGGCTGAACGTCAGTTTGTGGTGAGTGCCCAGGGGAGTACTGATGTTGAAGGTGAAATTTCTGTCCACCTGATTGACAATTGTGGGAGCCTTGTCCCTCAAAAGTATTTCAGTAGAATTAATAAAATCCCACTTGTTGTAAACGTATTTTGGCTCCAGATAGAAGGGGATATATGTTGGAAAGTAAAGCCTGGCGCTGGCTTTGGCAGATTGGTAAAACCTGCCAGCATTGATGGCACCGTCGAAGTGGGTGAATACCTGGCCAAGCCGCTTGTATTGTGCGCCAACCAACAGGTTAGAGGTGCTTCGGCTGGTCATTGTTCCTCCCAAAATCATTTTTACCTTCCTGTGAGGTGAGCCAGTCAGCTTTAACTTGTAGTTGTCGCTAGTTTCGCTCTTTGTGATTTGAGGATACATACTTCTGAAGTAGTCTTCAGAAACGATTTTGTAGTAGCCTGACTTTATCTTTTCCAGCTCAACAATTTTGTTCTTTTTCTCCAGCAGATTGTCGAGGTATTTTGTTTGTCTGGAATTAAACCCCTCGACCTCCACTTCACTGAAGTCGAGCGGTACAAAATCTGATTTAAATGAGTTTCTGCTAGAGGCGATTTCCTCCTTCTCAACACGTCGACCTATTTTCGACTTGATGAACTCCATTTGTCTCATAGTTTCCACATAGCCACTGTCGGTTATACTTTTGGCTCTTGCAAAATCAGTTGAACTGAGCCCTTCCAGGTTGGGCTCGATGTAGATGTTACCCTCCAGTCTGGTTGGGTCAGACTTATCAAGCATAAGAAAGAGCAATTGCTCGTTTACAAGGTGGTCGGCTTCTTTGGAGGGGTATTCCTTGTAAACCTTTGAGGCTACATTAACACCAATGATGATGTCGGGCTTAAATTCCTCGATGGCAATGTCCACGGGAAAGTTGTTGTAAATGCCACCATCGAAAAGATACTTTCCATCAAACTTTATAGGGCGGAAGAAGAAGGGAACCGTCATTGAAGCCCTGAGTGCATCCGACAAGTTTCCATCACTCAGCAGCACTGCCTGCTGAGTGAAAACTTCTGCGGCCATTGCCCTGAAGGGCACAAAAAGGCTGTCGAAATTGTAGCCAGCCCTTCGGGATGCCTGTGCCAGGTGTTCGGCCAGGGCGAAGTTCAGCGCATGATCCTCAGCTATATTGGCACTGAAAGAGGCCGTAAAGGCAGAGTCAAGTGACAATTCGACTGACATCCATCGGGAGTCAGGATCCTTCTGGGTATAGTAGTAGTTATAGTCATCTCTGATCACTCCCTTGACCCAGTTTTGGATGTCTTGTGATAGAGCTATTTCCATGATTTGGTCTGCACTGTATCCGGCGGCATAGAACCCACCTACGATGCTGCCCATTGAAGTGCCCACTATGTAGTCGATAGGGATGTTGTTTTCCTCGAGGGCTTTGATTACCCCAGCATGTGCCAGCCCCTTGGCGCCGCCGCCGCTAAGTACAAGCGCCACTTTTTGGGAAAAGCTGCAACAGTAAATGAGTGACATTGAAAGGAGCAAAGTCAGCCTTTTCCCCATACTTGACAGTTTTAGAAAATTTTGCGAGAATATACTGTCAAAACTGCTGGCAACAAATAAAAGTGTGCAGGAAGAGAAGGTTAATCTACAGAAGCATTGAGAACTGGCTTTTCGGTTAAAAAGGAGATGGTATCAATAGCCGAAAGAATCTTATCCCTTTCTTTGAAATATGCTTCTTTATGCGCCTCAGCAATAGGCTGCGACGGTGGGATTTCGACAGAGAAAGGATCGACCTGAACGCCATTGCGCCAAAACCGGAAGCAAACATGCGGCCCCGTAGCCAACCCTGTGCTTCCCACGTAGCCAATGACCTCACCTTGCTTCACCGCTTTGCCGGGCCGCATGCCGCTGGCTATTTTACTCATGTGCAGATACTGAGTAGTGTAGGTGGCGTTGTGCCGTATTTTCACATAATTACCGTTTCCTGAATGGTAGGTGGCTTCCGTGACAACACCATCACCCACGGTATAAATTGGTGTTCCCTTAGCTGCTACGTAGTCCGTCCCCAGGTGAGACCTGTACCTCTTTAACACGGGGTGAAACCGTCTACCCGAATACCGTGAGCTTATCCGGCTAAAATTAACCGGGGCTTTAAGAAAAGCCTTTCGGAGGCTGTTTCCTTCCTCGTCGAAGTAATCCAGCCCGTCTCCCTGGTTGTAGTACACCGAATAAAAATCACGGCCAGCATGATAAAAATAGGCCCCCACCACCCTTGGAATGTTTACCACCTCGCCTTCAATTAGCTCTTCTTCAAATATGACTTTGAAGTAATCGTTGGCATCAATATGAAAAAAGTCGATTTGCCAGGCGTACATATCTACCAGCTTCGAAACAAGCATAGGTGAAACATTGGCGTTGATGAGCGTTTCATAGAGCGAAGACTCAATTTTGGCAGCAATAGCCCGAACTTGAAGCGCTTTTTCCTTTTGTACTCGCTCTGTATAAACAGAGTCGGACATGTGGAAGACCACATATTCGGTTTTGTCCGGTTCGTAAGCCATGGCTACGACCTTCGCCGCAGAGTCTTTTGTGGTGAAAACGGTGTAGTTTTTTCTGTAGCCAATTTTCCTTACATCGAAGACTTTTCTTGAGCTAGTGGCCACCTCATAAATTTTGGTGGGGTCAATATTGTAGGTCTTCAGAATATCAGACAGTGTCTGATTTCTTTTAACGATGTCTTCGTAAACGTTAAAAGAATCCAAATTAAAACCGTAGAGTCTTTCGGGTTCGTAGACCGTTGTGACTGTGTCTACCGTAACCAATTCCGTTTCGCCGGTGTATTCAGGTTGGTAGGTAGCTTGCTGGTGTTTATATGCGAGGAAAAATAAACAAGAGATTATTACTAAGATGGTTCCTGCCAGAACGTATTTCTTCATCAGGTCGAATCAGGGGTTTATGGTCGAAAAAACGGGTTTGTTCTTCGTCATAGAAGAACTCGCCTCATCCAGAAACGTTACAAAGTTAGCAATATTGAGGTCATAGGCCTTGGGAGCAGCCAAAAGGTTCTCGTTTGGATCCAAAATCACGTAAAAAGGCTGGGCATTGTTGTTAAACCTCGTGATCTGCAAGTCTGCATTTTGCTTCCCAATGGATTTTTTGATTTTACCATCATATTCCGACTCATACCACTGTGATTCGGGGAGCTCGGTCTTTTCGTCCACGTAAAGCGCCACTAGTACAAAGTCATTTTTTAGTCTTTCGAGCACCTGAGGGTCAGACCACACCCTTGCCTCCATTTCCCTGCAGTTCACGCAGCCATGTCCGGTAAAATCGATAAAAAGCGGTTTCTGTTGTTCCCGTGCGCAGGCAATGGCCTGGTCGTAGTCGAAATAGCCAGTGAGACCATGAGGGAAGTGAAGCATGTCGGCGTATTTTGGCGGTTCGCAGATGCTGTTGGATGCTGTGCCTGAATTAGAAGAACCCCCTTGCTGACGAACAATGCCAGGTAAGTCAAAGTCCATTGTGGATTGTGGAGGTAAATAACCAGCCAGGGCTTTCAGGGGGGCACCGAACATGCCTGGGATCATATAAACCACGAATGTAAAGGTGACGACAGCGAGAATTAGTCTTGGCACTGGCAGCTTCTCCATTTTGCTGTCGCCAGGCAGCTGAATTTTGCCAAGCAGATAAAAGCCTAACAAGGTGAAAACCACAATCCAGATAGCCAGGTAGATCTCTCTATCGAGGATATTCCAGTGATAGGCCTGGTCGGCAATGCTCAAAAATTTAAACGCCAAAGCGAGTTCGAGAAAGCCCAGCACTACTTTCACCGAGTTGAGCCAGCCGCCTGATTTTGGCAGTGTGCTTAGCCAATTCGGAAAAAAAGCAAACAATGTAAATGGCACTGCAAAAGCCATTGAAAACGCCGCCATGCCCAAAATCGGCTTCAAGATCAATCCTCCGGCGGACTCCACCAGGATACTTCCGACGATGGGGCCGGTGCAGGAGAAAGAAACCAACACCAGCGTAAAGGCCATAAAGAAAACGCCAATCATTCCGCCCTTGTCAGCGTTTCGATCCATGGCATTGACCCACTTATGTGGTAAAGTGATTTCGAAAAGCCCAAGAAATGACAGTGCAAAAATAATGAAAACCAAAAAGAAAATGACATTGGGCACCCAGCCAGTGGCCAGGTCATTGGCAATTTCAGGCCCCATAAATGGAGCAACAAGAGAGCCGATGAGGGTATAAATAAGCACGATGCTGAAGCCATAAAACAAAGCCATTCCCTTGCCACTTTTCTTATCACCTTTTCCAGTGAAAAAGGTGACGGTCATGGGAATCATTGGAAACACACAGGGCGTAAGCAGCGCCGCAAGCCCTGCTAAAAAGGCAACGACCATAAAGCCCCAGAGCGAATAGGCATCTGTTGAATCTCTTTTGTTCAAGACTGCCGTTTCGGTGCCTTCCGAACCCTTTTTAACTTCGGTGGGGCTTTTCTTGGAATCGCCAGTGAAGGTGGCGTATGTGAAGTCTTCATCTAAATTGATGCACTTGCCATCTACATCGGTGCAAACCTGATAGAAAAAGCTGCCTGAAAGGTTAACCGGCAGGCTGTTGACGAGAATGGTCTGACGAAATTCAGCGTGCTCTCTAAAATACGTGTATTCCCCTTCCCATAGGTCGTCGTATTTTCTTTTGGCGCCAATGGGTCTTATGCTATCGATTGCTTCGTAAGAAGGATCGCCCACGAAGTCAAACTCTGCGACAATAGGACCGAGATCAGGGTCGAAGTCTGAAGAATATAAGTACCAGGTATTATCTATTTTAGCTTTGAAAACGAGGCTAAGCGTATCGCCTACCTTGGGGTCTTTATTGCTCAACTCATAACTCCACGATATGGGCTTTTGTACCTGCCCAAAGGAGGCAAAAATGGTGACAACTCCAACCAGACTTAATAGTATTCTTTTCATCAGTTTCTTCTTTTTTCAAAAAGAGAAAGAGCCAAATTTCACTCCTTAACGCAATCCCTTCGCAGAGAGTTTGTTTGCTTGTTTTTATTTCGCTTTGCTTAAAGTAGCAAAGTGTTTATAAAATAGCGTGATGGTTTCAATTCCTTTGATGTAGTTAAATATGCCATAGCTCTCATTAGGAGAATGGATGGCATCTTCGTCAAGCCCAAATCCCATCAGCAAAGAGTCGAGGCCTAATACTTTTTGAAACAGTGCTACGATCGGTATGCTCCCCCCTTCCCGGGTGGGTATCGGGGCCTTTCCCCAGGCTTCTTCCACTGCCAATGCCGCAGCCTGGTAGGCCGTGGACTTGGTAGATACCATAGCGGGTTCGCCGCCATGGTGGGGCGTTACTTTGACCTTAACTGTTTTAGGGGCCACACTCAGAAAATAGTCCGTAAACAGTTTTGTGATTTCATCAGAGTTCTGGTTTGGCACCAGTCTCATGCTGATTTTGGCGTAGGCTTTCGAGGGAAGCACTGTTTTGGCACCCTCACCAATGTATCCACCCCAAATGCCGTTGACATCGAAAGTCGGCCTGATGCCGGTTCTCTCAATAGTCGAAAAGCCGTCTTCTCCGAAAACTTCGGCTATGTCGAGGTCTTTTTTATATTTCTCAAGAGAAAAGGGCTGCTTCGCCATAGCTTCCCTATCTGCTTTTGACAACTCCACGACTTTATCGTAGAACCCGGGAATTGTGATGTGACCATTTTCGTCCTTCATTTTGTGGATCATTTCACAAAGAACATTGATGGGATTTTCTACAGCGCCGCCATACATACCCGAATGAAGATCTCTGTTTGGCCCTGTTACTTCCACTTCCACATAAGTGAGACCACGAAGCCCAACTGTGATGGAAGGATGTTCATTGCTGATGATGCCCGTGTCAGAAATCATAATCATGTCAGCCTTCAGCTTCTGTTTGTTGGCTTCGGTGAAAATGCCCAGATTGTTGGAGCCCACTTCTTCTTCACCTTCGATCATGAACTTTACGTTGCAGGTGAGTGAATTGGTCTGCATCATCGTTTCAAAGGCCTTAATATGCATGTACATTTGGCCTTTGTCGTCGGCAGAACCCCGGGCATAGATTTTCTCATTTCTAATGGTGGGTTCAAACGGAGGGGTTTCCCAAAGTTCATAAGGATCGGCAGGTTGCACGTCGTAGTGCCCGTATACGAGAACAGTTGGAAGTGTGGGGTCAATTATTTTTTCTCCATAAACAATGGGATGGCCATCAGTAGGGCAAATTTCAGCCTTATCGACGCCAGCTTCGACTAGCTTCTTCTTTATAAACTCCGCTGCTCTTTTTACATCGTCCTTGAACTTTTTGTCGGCACTCACCGATGGAATTCTCAACAACTCAAAAAGCTCATCTAAAAACCTTTGCTGGTTTTCCTCGATGTAGGGAATCTTGGTTTTAACACTCATGAAATTTTAATTTATCGGGCTAATGTTTTAAAGGTTGCTGTGCTGCATTTCTTCGGAATGAAACATCAGTGTGTTCATCAGGTAAAAGTAAGGAATATTACCAAGACGCTGCAAAGGCAAATCTGCTATGTATCAATGGTATTTGTCCATGGTTGTATTGAAAAAAGTTACAACCAGGTTGAACTTTCGGGAAGGGCTTGTTTACCCTGGCAGTCGCAGGATTAGAAACCGTCTTTGTCTTTTTCAATTGTATCAAAGCTGTCCTTTCCAAAGGCAGGGTCGGTAGTGAATTGTAGTTTGAAAGGTTTGTCGATATTATAGTAATTTTTGCGAAAATTATTGATAAAAGTCATCGTTTCGGACTCCTCGCCAAGCCCAAGAGCAAAAGCACCTAGTGCGGCTTTTTCAAGTGTAGAGGAGTTTCTTATCTCCTCGTTAAATTTCTGGTTGGAAGAGAGAATAAGGAGCCTGTTCTGGTCGAACCTGAAGTGGTACCAGGTGGCTTCTGAAAACATGATGAAAATATTTACGATGTCTCCAAGGGGGTCTCTTTTAATTTCAACAAAGCCGTCAGCTTCTGCATTTATGTCGTTTCTGAAAATGTTTGAAATGCCAATCTTGCCATCGTTGTACCAGGCCTTGTGAGTAGCATTCCATTGCAGGTTGACCTCCGAGAGAGACAGTGCTTTTTGAAGCTCTGGTGACACAGATACCAACGGCACGTAATTTTTCAAAGTGTTGTTTTCATAGCTTTTGGCTATCTGATCGCTGGTAAGGTTGGCGAGGAGATAAACCAAGTCACCCTGTATGTTATTTGCCTGTGGAGCCCCCAGGCGCTCAATAATGTCAACGAGGTCTTTCGTCATAACCTCGGTTGCCGCTGGGCTAATTTTGAAGTCGGCCGTTAAAAAAGCCGTCATTTTGAAGTAGGAGGAGTCGAGTCGGCCAATCCCTTTTGCAGATGCCTTCAAAGTGAAATCGGGGCTGTTTTTTATAAAGGTTACCGGGCCTTCAAAGATCACACTATTGGTGTTTTCGGAGTAAATGAACGTGCTACCAGCATAGGAATTCCCGTCTGACTTGGCTTGGTCTTCTATTTTGTAGAAATCCCCCTCAAGATTATAAGAAAGGGTGCCATGAGGTGTAAAAAGATCAAAGTCAATCGGGTCGTTTTTGTCGTTAATGTAGGTCAGGTATATAATGTCGTCAAATGAGTCATAGTGTAGGCCTGCGACTAGTTTCTGGCCTGTTTCCGCTGTTGAGGCATCAAAGTTGACAAGCACTTCAGGGTTTTCAGTTTTGTTGGTGTAGCTGATCCACTGAGAGTCTCTTTCTTTCTTCCAGTCGAGCTTCACTCCGCCAATCAGCTCAAGCGCCCTCCGGTCTGCATACATTTTCGCCCGACCTTTGTACAGAAACCCCGGCGACATCACAAAATCCTGATCTTCCAGCACATCGCCTTCCGACACGGTCATCGTTTTGAACCTGTTCTTGGCTATGGGCACATTCTGAAGCTCAAATTGATTGAACTTGATCGTAAAAGTGTCCTGCGCCGCATTGACGAGCTGATACAGTGCGCTGCCAGTGAATTTATTTCTGTCGACAATGGTGATGAGTCCACTGGTCAGGGTATGGTAACGATTGGCAGTGTCAATCCTTACAATAGCATTTTTAAGCTCCTGTAGAGTTGAGTTCTCAAGGATCGTAATCTCTTCGTTTTCCGGCGTGATTTCCGCATCCGCCACCGTGATGTACGGAATGCCCTGCAGGTTCAACTCGTAGCGGTTGATATCGTAAATACCCGCCGTTGCGTTAAACGCCAGCGAATCGAGGTCGGGTCGGGTTGAGTAGAAGTAGGAGTCTTCAATAGCAACGTTGGCCGGCTTGCTCATCGTAATCTTTTGGTCGTTTAGGTTCCAAATGGCGTTGGTGATTGACGTCTTCATTTGCGCATAAGGGAAGCCTATGGCCGCTACACCGGCCTTTTCAGGGTGCACGTCTGCAATGTTGCTGGCGAGGTCAAAGTTCAGCGCAATATCCTCTCCAGCCATGGCTGGCTTCTGTGGGTTGTCAGTCAAAATTTCAAACGCTCCATGCCTGGCGCTGAATTTTGTTTCTGAAAAACTGAACTGCTTCGATTTCACCCTCGACCCACGTGTCTCCAGCGTGCCAAGCCCAAAGGCCCCTTTGGCAGTAATGTTTGCAGCCCCCTGAAGCTTGGCTGTGCCATTGTACAACTCAATGGGGTCACCGATATTTTTGAGAAACATACTGTCTTTTTTGGGCAGCCATTTCATTCTCAGGGCTCCCATTATTCCTTGTGGGAAGGACGCCGATCCTAAGTTGCCCGGCCTGATTTCGCCACTTTGAGCAATGGCTGAAGTAGAATCCAAATAGAAAATAAAGTCGTTAGAGTATACGGTAGTCGTTAAATAGTCAATCTTTCCATTTGACCTCAAGCCCTGGTAGCTCAGGCTTAGGTTGTTGTAGAGTGTTCCCGTGCCCCCATACAGCTTGTAGCCGCTCTCAGGTATTTTGTGCTCAAAGCCCAGCGACTTATCAGGTTGAATAACAAGCTTCTCCTCAAACGGCTCCAATATGTCTCCTGCATAGAAGGTGCCCTCAAAACTTATACTTGCCCCATCACTTCTGTTGGAGCTGTCTATTTCGAATGGCGGTATCACAAATCTGACTGTTTTGTTATAAGCTCCCTTAAGAATCTCTTTAGAGTCGAAGAAAACAACGGCTTCGGAATCGGAAGTAAAGTAAGGATACTGGAGGTTTTGCTTTTTCCCTGACTTGTTGTCGGGGCTTTCTACAAATAGGGTTCCGGAGGTAAGCTCAAGGTGGTTATGCAAGGCAGTCTTTTCTTCACCGCCTTCAACTTTAAGCGAGTCTGGCACTGGAATCTGAATCCTGATGGAGTCAATTGTCGGCATGGCAAAAAGATTGTCCGCATATTGAAACTGAAAATCTTTTCCTTTGTATACGAAATCTCCGGCATTCACCATTCCATTAAACAGCAAGTCCCTACCCTCCAGAATTTTGACTACACCGCTGTCTGGTTCCATGTAAACCTTCAGGTCGGTAGTAATGTATACCCTGTCAACGCCCCTGAGAGTGAGTTCTTTGGTGCCAAAATTAAGCGTGCCGTTAGGATACCGCTCGGTAAGAGAAGGTACGATAAGGTTATCGTAGTCTTTCTTGTTCTGATTAGATAGAATGTAGTGAAAAGATTTGTCCTTCACCTTTATGAACCCCGTTTCAGCCTGGAAATTGATGAAGCCATTTTGGTAAAGGAAATTCATTGCCGCAAGCGCCTGATTGTAGTCAAGCTTATAGGCCGTTGTCATGTCGCGAAGGTAAAATTCACTTGCTCCTGAATTCCTGGCATACCGAACCACGGCCATGATAGGATGATATCCGAACAAGCCCGGGTACATTGAAAACCTCTTTTCGCTAAAGTAGTCTTGAGACTCGAAAACCGCTGGGACACGATTTCGAGCATTCATAATAGAGATATCGAGGCTGTCGGTCTTCAAATCCCAGCTAATTTTGTCGGCGCTAAAGTCCATCACGAAAAACGACGAAGAGTAAGGCGTGCCTTTGAATTTATTCTGGTCTCTGTATAGAGTGAGTAGGTTTTTGCCCTCATCAAAAACCAGTTTATTCTGCGGATGGAAGATCGAATCGCCATTGTGGTAAATAGCGACCATTGCCTTGTCCGACGTTATCAAGGAGTCCTCGAAGGCGTACTTGACGCCCCTTGCTGTAAAAGAACGACCAAAGTCATCTCTAATATTTAGTACAGATGGTCGCTTGAGAGCGGAGGTGCCGTAAAATTTGTTCCCTATAATAGAAAAGCCCCCCGTATACGCAGCATTTGGCGCTTTGAGTTTTAAAGTGATGTCGGCATAGTAGGAAGTAAACTGGGGAAAATACAGCTCCTCTTTGTCTGTTCTCTGATAGCTCTTGAAGTCGAAAATTCCCTCTGCTTCTCCGTCAAACCAGGCAGGGAAGCTGAGAGTGACCTTCTCCGCACTTATTCTTGGTTTAGTGATTTCAAAGCTGTAATCGGTAAAGGTAACAGAGGCGGCTTCGGCACCATTTGCTTCGCCGGGCCAGCTAAATTTACCCCCGCTGCCCACAAACACTTTGTCGTGGATGACAACCGAGCCCGACGTGTTTTGGATGCCGACGGAGTCATAGGGTGTTACTAACCTGAAATTTACATTGTTGAGCTTTATCACAGGGCCGCTCACTTCCGGGAGTAGTGCTTGACTAACCACTTCGGCCACAAAAGCATCAGCCACTGGCGCAGGCTCCGCTACCGGGTCGTTGCCCCATCCTGAGTCATTGCCCCATCCGCTATTAGACGGTGTGCCCCAACCATCGTTGCTGCTGTCGGCGGTTCCCCAGCCGCTATCTGCCGGAATTTCCTCCTCGATCGGGGGCTCCTCAGCAGGCAATACATAAGCCGGTTCCGCCTCGTCCAATTCAAAGCCATAAGTGCCTCCCTCGGCATATAGTTTGAAGTATTTGGTGTAGTACAAAGCCCTTCGGGCAAAGAATTGATTGAGCATGAGCAAAAACTCGCTGTACTCCTTGTTGCGGTAGGTGTCGACTACCTGGTTATTGATCTTGAGAAGATTTGTGAGCTCGGTGGAGCTGATATTTTCCTTTTGAATGGCGTAGGCTATGTAGGCACCGAAGAACTCGAAATATGGGTAGGTGCGCATTCTCCGATCCCGCATTTTGACGGCGATGTCGATAATGATTTTCTTCTGGTCGGCATTGATCTGACCCGAATTCCACACGGTGACAAAGTCAGCGGCGATCTTGGCCGCACCTTCATTGTCAATCTGTCTTATGCCGTTTGATAAATCTTGCCCGAATGTGTTGGGGTCAGTCGAAAAGGTAAACTGTTGAGCCCATAGATGTGAGGACAGCAATAGCAATATTGCTAAGAATCTCATTTTGAGAGATAACCGTTCCCTTAAAAACACCTGCATAACTTCAAAGGTAACGAAAAATGAGGGCCTGTTACTATCTATTCAACCGCCTTTTTTTCGAAAGCAGTAGCCACCCACTTCTCTCGCACCCTATGGGTGGTCTTGCGAAAGCCAAGTGACGAGGCTTTTTCCTCAATTACTGGCAGGTCAGTTTCGTAGAAGCCGCTTAGGTACAGCTTGCTGCCTTCCGGAAGCACAGCGGCATAGTCCGGCATTTCTTCCAGCAACACATTTCGATTGATATTGGCGATGGCGAGGTCGTAAGAAGGGTTCTTTTTTACTTCCTTTACAGTGCCTAGCTGGATTTTGATATTACTGCAATCGTTAATAGCGATGTTTTCCATGCCGTTTTCTATGCACCACTCATCGATGTCGCTGGCGTCGATGTGCGCTGCACCAAGTTTAGCGGCCAAAATGGCCAATATGCCGGTGCCAGTACCAAAATCAAACACTGACTTTCCCTGCAAGTCACTATCAAGCAGTAGTTCCATCATGAGATAGGTGGTGGAATGGTGCCCCGTGCCGAACGACATTTTTGGGTTGATGACTATTTCCAACGGAAAAGATGGGTCGGGTTTATGAAAAGAAGCCCTGACCCTACAGCGGCCAGGGATTTCGATGGGGTGGTAGTTTGTTTCCCAGCTTTGGTTCCAATTTTCCTTTGGAATCTTCACTGTTTCGTAGCTGGCAATGCCAAGGAAAGAATACTTCTGGATAATTTCTTTGACGTCAGCCTCTTTGAAGCTCCCTTCCAAAATATAGGCATTAAACCCCTCGTCAGTTTCCTCAAAGGTGTCAAAGCCAATTTCTCCCAGCTCGGCTATGAGAATGTCTGCAAGATCCCTGGAGGTCTTAATTTGCAATTCGATAAAGTCCATCGTTGACCTGGATTAGGGTGGTTAACTGCCTATCTGCAGCCGACAAATGATTCGGTGTCAGTGAAATTAACAGAAAAGTGTTGCTGGCCTTTTTCTTTGACATAATATATCGTGAAGTCGGCCATGCCCCGGTTTTTGGTGAAGTACCAAATCCCCTGCCTGTCGGCGAAAACCCTGCTGCTTTCTTTGAAAATCAGCATGTCGGCAAAAGCTTCGTTTTCATCTTCAAAAACCAGGTAGTCAGCCCTTCTTCTGTCAGTTTCCACATATATGGCACCATAAACACCACAGAAATCCTGATCTGCACCAACCATTGGTTCGTCAACAGAAGAAAGGCTTAGACCAATTAAACCGAGGAAAACGAAAATGTTCATTTACTTCATTGCTTTTACAATGTCGACGAAGTCACGTGACTTTAGTGAAGCGCCGCCGATCAGCCCGCCGTCCACGTCGGGCTGGGCAAAAATTTCCACTGCATTGTCCGGCTTCACACTGCCTCCGTATTGTATAGTAATCTCTTCGGCAACATTCTTGCCATATTTTCCAGCCAGGTGAGCCCTGATTTCAGCATGCATTTCCTGCGCTTGTGCAGAGGAGGCTGTTTTACCGGTTCCGATAGCCCAAACAGGCTCATAGGCAATCACTACTTTTTGAAGAGCGTCTGCTGAAAGGTGAAAAAGCGCTTCAGATACCTGCGCAGTTACCAATTTAATATGATCGTTGGCTTCACGCACTTCCAGCTTCTCTCCGCAGCAGTAAATAGGCGTCATGCCAGCTGCAAGCACCGCATCAACCTTTTTTGCAAAAAGAGCATCTGTTTCTCCAAAGTATTCCCTTCGCTCGCTGTGGCCTATGATGACAAACTGAGTGCCGACAGACTTGAGCATCGAAACTGACGTTTCGCCTGTGTAAGCACCTGACGCATGTTCGCTGCAGTTTTGCGCACCAAGCATTACGTTTTTACTTCCTGCCAAAAGTTTGCTGATAGAGTTTAAATGAACAAAAGGGGTACATAAAACCACCTGCACGTCGCTGGTCACTTCATCCTTCACCATGTTAACCACCTCGGAAGTTAGCTGATGTCCTTCTTCCAGGTTCTTATTCATTTTCCAGTTTCCTGCTACAATCTTCTTTCTCATGATTTTCATTTTAATCGGGCCCAAATATAGCTGAATATGAATATTTAGAAGACCGCATTTGAGTTAATTGTCAGGAGAGCACAAAATAAAATGCTTCATTTTAGAGGCAATACCTCCAAAATCGGCGCTCAGGAAATTTTCTACAAAATGTTTGGAAACATAATTCGGCATATCTACGTTTGTGCCTTCAAGTCAATTCTTAGCAATTGATTTATAAAGAAGCGTGGAGAGACAGGCTCTATGAAGCGCTAGCAACCGGCCACTCAAGGTGGTAAGGTGCTAAATCCTGATCCGTCGGTTGGCGGAGAATATAAATTGAGAGCAAAATGAAAAATCAGGAATCTCTTCTAGCGACAAGCGCTATCTCATCGCACGGCCGGTCATCGGCTCACACATTTCGTGTATTAAATTTTTCAATCAGGGCGGCTTTTGCCTGCTGTTGTTGCTGTATGTGCTGCTAGGCGCTTTTGCCTTTGTCGCTTAGCAGCAAACGACGGACTATTGGCCAGGGAGCCAACCCGTTACAGGCAATTTTTTAATTCAACTTCAATTTAAAAACACCTTATAATATGTCACAATTAAGATTTGAAACACTGCAATTACATGCAGGTCAGGAAGTAGATTCAGCCACACAGTCGAGGGCGGTGCCTATTTACCAAACCACCTCCTATACATTCAAAAACTCTGAGCATGGTGCCAACCTGTTTGCCCTGAAAGAATTTGGGAACATCTACACACGGATCATGAATCCGACAACGGATGTTTTTGAGAAGAGAATAGCGGCCCTGGAAGGTGGTGTTGCTGCAGTGGCAACAGCATCGGGCCAGGCCGCACAGCTTTTGGCCTTGCACAACATTTTGGAGGCAGGCCAAAACCTGGTATCTACCAATCACCTGTACGGAGGCACTTATAATCAGTTCAAAGTTGCCTTCAAGAGGTTGGGGATTGACGTGAGGTTTGTAGAAAATGACTCACCAGCCGAGTTTGAAAAGCTGATCGACAAAAATACCAGAGCACTCTACCTTGAAACGATAGGCAATCCGGAATTCAATATTCCCGATTTTGAAGCGATAGCAGCAGTAGCGAAGAAGCATAATATTCCTTTGGTGGTTGACAACACCTTTGGCGCCGGTGGCTACCTGTTTCGCCCGCTAGAGCATGGGGCCAATGTGGTGGTTGAATCTGCCACTAAGTGGATAGGTGGTCATGGCACAAGTATCGGAGGAATCATTGTTGACGGTGGAAACTTCAACTGGGGCAATGGGAAATTCAAGCAGTTTTCGGAGCCGTCTGAAGGCTACCATGGCCTGAACTTCTGGGAAGTGTTTGGTGAAGGAAACCCACTGGGGCTGCCTAATATAGCTTTTGCTATCCGAACCAGGGTAGAAGGTTTGCGTGACCTCGGTCCGGCCATAAGCCCATTCAATTCTTTCCTTTTGCTTCAGGGCATTGAGACGCTTTCTCTCAGGCTAGACAGAACTGTGCAAAACGCCCTTGAGCTGGCGCAATGGCTAGAGAAACATCCTTTGGTTGAAAGCGTGAACTACCCGGGACTTGCTAGCAGCAAATACCACGCATTGGCCAAGAAATACCTGAAAAGAGGCTTTGGTGGTGTATTGTCATTCAAAATCAAAGGAGGTAAGGCCAACGCAGAAAAGTTTGTTGATTCGCTGAAACTCGTGAGCCACCTGGCCAACGTGGGTGACTCGAAAACGCTGATTATTCACCCAGCGTCGACGACGCACCAACAGTTGAGCGAGCAGGAGCAGCTAAAAGCTGGGGTCGATCCTAATTTATTGCGACTGTCGGCTGGTACCGAGCATGTAGATGACATTAAAGCTGACTTGATACAGGCTTTTGACCAGCTGAAAAAGTAAATTTTAGTTAATTATATATATACAGGTTAATTGATGACTTACCTCCCGGCTATACATCCAGTGGCCGGGAGGAATTTTAACCCAAAAGAAGAGGACTTAGTGAAAATAACCGAGGAATTATACAGATCGACCCAGCCATTGAAACTTGAGTCCGGTCGGGAATTGACAGAGTACCATTTGCACTATACGACATTTGGTAAGCTAAACCCCGAAAGGAACAATGTTGTGTGGGTGTGTCATGCACTTACAGGCAATTCCAATCCTTCAGAGTGGTGGCCAGGTTTGTTTGGGCCCGGTAAAGTGTATGATCCTGAGAAGTTTTTTGTGATCTGTGCCAACATGCTGGGGAGTTGTTACGGCTCAACCAATGCACTCGACAAAAATCCCGCCACAGCCAAGCCCTACTTTCACGATTTTCCCACACCCACCAATAGAGACATAGTTGGCGCTTTTATTCAATTGAGAAAATCCCTTGGCTTTGAAAAAGTCCACACCCTGATTGGCGGCTCTATGGGGGGGCAGCAAGCACTGGAGTGGGCCATTATTGAGCCTGACGTGTTTGAAAATCTCATTGGTGTTTCCACCAACGCCCACCATTCACCCTGGGGCATTGCTTTCAACGAGTCGCAGAGGATGGCGATTGCGAACGACGCTACCTTTAAAGAAAGCAAACCGGATGCAGGACTTGAGGGAATGAAGACCGCCAGAACAATCGCCTTACTTTCCTACAGGCACTACCTCACCTACCAAAGAACCCAGGAGGAGGATACAACGGAGAAAACAGACGACTATTTGGCGTCGAGTTATCAGCAGTACCAGGGCGAAAAGCTGAAGAAGCGGTTCAATGCGTATAGCTACTGGAGGCTGTCAAAAGCAATGGATTCGCACAATGTGGGCAGAGGAAGAGGCAGCATAGAGAAAGCTCTTTCGCAGATAAAAGCCAATTCACACTTTGTTGGCATCAGATCTGACATTTTGTTCCCCATAGATGAGCAGGTGTTTTTGGCCTCCCACGTAGACGATGCCTCGCTGGATATCATCGATTCGCTCTATGGGCATGATGGCTTTCTTATAGAATGGGAAGCCATTGGCGCTTCTATAGAGAAGTTTTATAAGAGGGTGATGGTGGCGGTGTAGCGATGCTTCTCCTGCCTCTATCAAAAGCTGCCTGACGACGTGTGTGGAAAATCGGAATTTGTGTTCTGAAAGCTGATCCACCATCTCACGCACACTTGGAATAATCTTTTTATCTTTTGCGAGGAGGAGGACTCTTAATGATCCTATAATTTCCAGGCCCAGGTCGGTGGCAACTTTCCTTCCTTTCCGCTCGTCAAGGATTAGAATTGAACCAGGTGTTTTTAGAGCAAGCGAAATTGAACTTGCTTCTCCCAAATCGAGCGTTTCAAGAATGCTATGACTGAACGGGGGCGGCGCTGATTTGACCTTTATCCATTCAGGTACAGCATAGCCAAACTCTGAGAGAACCTGCTCAGTAATGATCACCTCATGAAATAACTTTTGAAGGATGTCTAGCCTGTCAATTCGTTGATAAGCAATTAGACAGCTTGTGTCGGAGATAATAATCTCAGCCATTGGGAAACTGCCTCTTCAGGTCATCTGCTGTTTCTCCGAAAATCGACACTCCGTAGTTGCCAACGGTTTCAATAAATTCTCGTTTGGAGATGCCAACAAAGGTGGCAGCCTGGCCAGATGACAATATCCCTTTTTCGAAGAGTGATGAAGCAACGATCATTTTGACTTCTTTCTCGTCGGTTTCTTCCGGAAGATTGAGCGTAATTGTTTTCATCTGTATAAAACTTAATTTTTAGCGGCCAGATGGAATAGCCTCTACCATTGAGGAATGGATATTTAGTCTCGTGACCGATTTATTCATTCCGCTGGGTATGGCTTTCCTTATGGCTATTTCATGTAAGACAAATATAATGCAAAATCGACTAAACGGATCTCAACAGTGCCTTCTCCCCCAATTCTCTCAGTACAATCAGTAAAAAGTCAATATCGGCTTTTGTTCTTCTGTAATTATTGCAGTTGATGCGCAAAGCAGGTCTGTTATTAATACGGGTACCAGCAAAAAAGATGCGCCCGTCTTCTTCAATCAGTTCGAGTATCCGCTCGTTTACTCCGTCAACTCTTGCCTGGTTACTCTTTATTCCATCGTTCTCGGAAACATAACGGAAGGTAGCTATCGACAAATTGGCTGGCCCCAGCATTTCGAAATCTTCGGAGGCATTCACTAGCTCCTGGAAATACCTCACTACTGCAATATCATTCTCGATTGCCAGCCGCAGCTTTTTGGCACCATAGGCTTTGAACGTCATCCATACCTTGAGCGCTTTAAAGTCTTTGGTGAGCTGTAGCGTCAAATCCATCAGGTCTTCTCGCTCGGTTTTTTCCAAACCTCCCCGGAGGTAGTCAGGCACCAGGCTGAAAGTGTTTTTGAGGTGCTCCTTTTTTCTCACAATAACAGCTGCCACCTGAAACGGCACATAGAGCCATTTATGTGGGTTCACAAGAACGGCATCGGCCTCGCTCATGCCCCTAAAAAGATGACCAGCAACAGCGGTGCCAGCCGCAGGGCCGCCGTAGGCAGCGTCTACCATGTACCACAATTTATATTTTTTGGCAAGCGTTGCGAGTTCATCGAGCCTGTCGATGGCGCCGTTGTTGGTAGAACCAGCAATACCGATGACACCAATAGGCAATAAGCCTTCGTTCAGATCTTTCTGAATGGCCTCTTCCATCAAATCAACCCTTACCTGAAACTGATCATCTACGGGGATTTTCCGAAGGTATTCTTTTCCCATGCCCAGCAGATCCATGGCCTTGTCGAAACTAGAGTGACCCTGACTAGAAACATAAACTGTCATGGGTTTTTGGCTATAAAGGCCCTTCTGAGAAAGAGAGGCAGGCCCCATCACTTTTCGCATCACAGCCAAGTGAAGGAAGTTACCTTCCGAACCTCCACTTACCAACACACCTGCGCTATCATCAGGATAGCCCATGAACTGGCAGAGCCATTTGATGACTATTTTCTCCATTTCTGAGTTGGCTGGGGCGTTGTGCCACTTCAGGTTGTTTTGATTAAGACCGGCTTTCAGAAACTCAGCGAGCATGCCAACCTGATTGCCTCCGCCTGTGATGTATCCGTAGTAGTTGGGGCTCGGGTTGAAATTCGACATCTCGAAAACTTCGGAACCAACCGTGGCCAGCAGCGACTCCATAGGTGTTTCTTCCTCTGGCAGCTTTTCATTGAATCGCTCCTGAATTTGAGCTGGTGTATAGTTGTGATAGATTTTGGAGCCCCTAAGGTGCTTTAACCAGTCGTAGTAGATGGATACCGCTTGCTCGGTGTATTGGCGGAATTCTTTTTCCTGAAAGTCTAGATTCATTTGATGTAGAGAGTTTTCAACGGGCTTAGTTTAAGCGGATAACGTCCTCCTCTTTGAAATAAATGATTACAGGCCGGGACGCAACTTTATTGAGAAGCGGCAAGAGAATTTTGTAAGCCATTTCCTCTGCCTCCTCAAGGATGCCACCCTCAAGGGCAGATTTCATCATCTGAGCCTCTGCCTGAGCGTAAGCAGTGTCAATAAACTGGTTGAACTCTTTGTCTTCCAGACCAATGCCCCTTTTTAAGTCGTAAAACCTGCTTTTGCTGTGGTCAATTTTGTGGTAGCAAAGCTCCGGTTTTGGTAGTTGAATCACCAGCGTGTCTCCGTCGATAATGTCCGATGTCGTCACTTTCAAAAGATCGATGCATGCTACTGCCTCTCCGGCGGCAATCAGCACCGCCCTTGAGTCGCCACCGTCCTGAATCCTGAAAATGCCCAGATCCAGGTAGCGCTTGCTAAGCCTCTCTATTTCCACTACATCCTGCATCCGGTACTTCACCAACTCCAGCTTGCCCAAAGCTTCGATTTCTTTCAGCAGCACCTGGTGTCGCTGGTTCACTGTGGTTGGCTCAACAAACAACCCACTGTTGAACCACAGTACTACCCCGCCGACCAGCAAGAGCGCCCATAGCAGTATTCTAAGAATTATTTTGGGTGTAAAGATCATTGTTTGCGAAAATTATAAAATCAATAGATGCTGATGCATAAACATCATAAATAAATCATGTCCTCGTTATTATCATTCAGCATTCTAAATTGTTAATTTGCATCTAATTACTTCAAACGAAAACGTAATATATACGGGTAATTGTCCTTTCCGAATTTAAAATCACTCAGCCATGAAAAAGTTTCTATTGATTGTTGGTGGATTCATTGTAGTAGTGCTTTTGGCAGCAGCCATACTACCATTCATCTATAAAGATGATATTAAGGCAGCGCTCGACGATGCAATTGGGGAGAATGTTAACGCCAAAGTCTATTTTGATGAATCACGCTTTGGCCTTACACTTTTCAAAAACTTTCCCAATCTAACAGTAACACTCGGTGGCCTGGGGGTTGTTGGCATAGATGAATTTAAGAAAGACACTCTGGCTGCGGTCGATCAGGTAGACGTGGTGGTCAACATCATGTCTGTGATCAACGGCAACTACCGTATCAGCGGCTTGTACCTCAACGAGCCAAATATTTATGTAAAGGTGCTGGCCAATGGCAAAGCCAATTATGATATAGCCAAGCCCTCGGAGGAACCAGTTGCCGAAGAAACCCCAACAGAAAGTGGTGATGTTCAGTTTGGCATCGACAAATGGGAGATCAAAAATGGCAACATTGTTTATGACGACGCTACCATACCTTTCTACATGGCGATGAAAGGCATGAACCACACGGGAAGCGGCGACTTTACGCTGGAGGTGTTTGATATGGACACTTATACAGAAATAGAAAATCTGGTTGTCGCCTATGATGGTGTAGAATACATGTCCAATAAAAGGCTCAAAGCCGACATGGCTCTGAATATGGACTTAGGCCAGATGAAATTTACCTTTAAGGACAATGTGGTGTCGCTCAATGACTTCGGCCTCAACTTTGACGGGTATTTTGCCATGCCAGAAGAAGGGTACGACATGGACATTAATTTTTCATCGCCTGAAAATAGCTTCAAGTCATTGTTGTCGCTTGTGCCTGGTATGTACAGTGATAGCTTCACCGGGCTGACAGCCTCTGGCGACACCCAGTTCAGCGGGTTTGTTAAAGGCATCTACAACGACACTCAAATGCCGGCATTCAACTTTGCCATGAAGGTAATCGACGGCAATTTCAAATATCCAGATCTGCCCTCTGCAGTGAGCAATGTGAATGTTGATATGTTGATCGACTGTGCTGATGGCAACATAGACAATACGCTGGTTGACATCAAGCAATTTCATCTTGACTTCGGCAATAATCCCGTTGATGCCAAGCTGACTATCAAGAACCTGGTCAACTACGACATGGTGGCTGACATTCAGGCAAAACTGAATCTGGGTGAGCTGGCCACTATGTTTCCCATGGAAGGACTTGAAATGAAGGGTATGTTTAGCATGAATGCCAAATCTCAGGGAGTGTATGATAGCATTGCCAACACCATCCCAACCATCGACATGGAAATGGGGCTGACAGATGGATTCATCAAATATGCTGACTACCCAGTCCCCATGGAGCAGATCAACATGCACACTACCATTAAAAACGAAAGTGGTAAGATGGCAGAGACAGTGGTGCTGATGGACAAATTTACCATGTTGGTAGATGGGGAAAAGCTTGAGTCTACTTTAAGATTTGAAAATCTCGACGATTATACCTGGGATCTGGCGGTAAACGGTGGTGTTGATTTGGAAAAGATTATGCAGATTTTCCCAATGGAAGGCATGGAGCTGAAGGGTAAAATCGCCGCCAACATGCAGACCAAAGGTAAAATGTCGGATGTGGATGCGGAGAGATACGACAAGCTGGCTACCAGCGGAGGGATGACCGTAAGCAACTTCTACTATGCCGATGCTGACCTGCCGCAGGGCTTTGCCATTTCTGAGTCTGAGCTGAGTTTCAACCCGAAAGAGGTTCGTTTGAACAAATTCAACGCTATGCTTGGCCGTAGCGACATGGTCATGACCGGAGCTATCACCAACTATATGGCGTATGCTATGAATGACGAGACCATCAAAGGTGAGCTGAACTTTTCTTCGAACTCGTTCGATCTGAACGAGTGGATGACCGACGAGGATACCACAGCAACCGTGGAAGCCGACACCGCTGCCCTTGAAGTAGTGGAGGTGCCAAAAAACATTGATTTCATTTTAAAGTCTAGCATTACTAGTCTGCTGTATGACAACATGGAGATCAAAAACATGAAGGGCAATATCATTGTGAAGGATGGTGTGGTAAAACTTGACGATGGTAAGTTCAACCTAATGGATGGCCTGTTTGCTATGGATGGGGAGTACGATAGCCGTGACCTTGAGAAGCCCGTGTTTGCCTTTGACTTTTCAATCACTGATATGTCTATCAAGTCGGCGTATAATACATTCACAACGGTTCAACAATTAGCTCCGATAGCCGAAAAAATGGAAGGAAAGTTTTCTACCGACTTCGTTATGGCTGGTGCTTTGGGTCAGGATATGATGCCTGTGATGGAGTCTATCCTGGGGCAGGGTGTGGTGAAAGTCGCTGAGGGCAAAGTAAATGACCTTAAAGTGCTGACCACTTTGTCGTCTGTTTCAAAACTTGGTGACGACTCAGGGACATTGAGCCTGAAGGACGTGATTATGCAAGCCGAAATTAGGGACGGGAGAGTGTGGCTGAAGCCTTTCGATGTGAATGTAGGCAAATACAAAACCACGATTGCCGGAAGTAATGGTATAGATGGCACAATGGACTACGTAATGGCGATGAATGTGCCTGCTGGTGCCGCATCTGCCGCAGCCAATCAGGCCATAGCATCTGTTACTGGAGTGAGTTCAGCTATCTCCTCCAATATTGTGATGAACTTCGGCGTTGGTGGCACTTATGATGATCCAAAAGTGACATTGAAAAGCGTAGATGCAGGCGAGGGTGGAAAATCGGCCACAGATGCTGCCAAGGCTAAGATAGCTTCAGAAATGGATGCCAAGAAAAAAGAGGCCGCACAGAAAGCTGACGCAGCCAAGGCCGAGGCTGTGAAGCAGGCTGAAGAAAAGAAAGAAGCCGTTGTTAAAGAGGTAGAGGAGAAAAAAGAAGCAGCCAAGGAGGAAGTGAAGGAACAAGTCGAAGAGAAGAAAGAAGAAGTGAAAGAGGAGGCTGCCGACAAACTAAAGGGGCTGCTTAAGAAGAAAAAAGGAGGAGGAGAATAATTCCCACCCTCACGAGACGTTTCAAACCCTCGGGATGTTTATTGTCCTGAGGGTTTTTTTGTATAATTATATCCAATTAAACAGCCCCAGATATGGCAAAGCAATCATATGTCGGAAGGAAAGTAGTAGTAGTCGATGGCACCCGAACGCCTTTTCTAAAGTCGGGCACGGGCTACCGGGATCTTATGGCCTATCAACTGGGCGCTGTGGCTATTTCGGGTCTTTTGAAAAAAGCCTCTCTCGATGCGGCTCAGGTTGAACAGGTGATCATGGGTACGGTGGTGCATAATATTGTGACATCCAATGTGGCCAGAGAATGTGCCCTTACCGGCGGTATTCCTTTTACCACACCGGCACATACTGTTTCCCAGGCCTGCATTTCCGCCAACCAGGCCATTGCTCAGGGAGCTGACCTGATCAGGCTTGGTCATGCCGATTTGGTTGTTGCGGGTGGAACCGACTGTGTGTCGGATATTCCGATAGGCTTTCCCAAGAAAATGAGAACCAAACTCTTCGCTTCTCAGAAGATTCGTTCGACCGGTGAATGGCTGAAGTTTGTGTTGTCTCTCCGTCCGGCTGACTTCAAACCAGAGGTGCCCCAAATTGCAGAATATTCCACTGGCCGCACCATGGGGCAGGATTGCGAGCTGATGGGCACCCGATTTGGTGTTACCCGGGAAGAGCAGGATGAATTTGCTGCCCGATCGCACCAATTGGCTGCCAAAGCCGCCGAGGAAGGCATATTGGCCCGTGAGATTACAGCAGCTGAATTTCCGCCATCATTCAAGGCGATCAAAGAGGATAATACCTATCGTGGTGATACGACTGTTGAAAAACTTGCTAAGCTGCGGCCAGCTTTCGACAAAAAGAACGGGACAATAACGGCAGGCAATGCCTCTTTCCTTACCGATGGAGCAGCTGTGGTGCTTCTGATGAGCGAGGAAAAAGCCAAGGCCCTGGGTTATGACACATCCATTCAAATCAGGGATTACGTTTTTACTGGCCAGGATCCGAATGAAGAGCTTCTATTAGGTCCGGCTTACGCCACCTACAAATTGCTGCAACGCCAAAACCTGACATTGAAAGATTTGGAGGTTATCGAATTTCACGAGGCTTTTGCGTCCCAGATTGTCACCAATCTCAAAGCATTGAATTCCGACCAATTTGCAAAGGAGAAGATGGGATTGACTGCAAAAGCTGGCGAGATAAATATGGACAAATTTAACATTCACGGAGGCTCACTTTCTTTGGGTCATCCTTTTGGTGCCACTGGAGCGAGGTTGGTAACAACCGCCATGAATCGATTAAAAAGGGAGAATGGCAAATTGGCCTTGCTGGCAGCGTGCGCTGCCGGGGCCCATGGTCATGGCATGATCCTAGAAAAGGTGTAATGCATATCTTAAAATGTGTACTGATTTCCGTCTTCCTCGGATTGGCGTTTTTTTCATGCAAGAAAACAAAAACCGATGCCCCGGAAAGAACAACGCTCGACTCAACGCTCGCTCCGCCGGTTTCAAGGCTGACCATCCCTCTCAGCTTTAGTCTGGATAAGGTAGAAGCCCTTATCAACGAGAAAATCGATGGTACCTTTCTGAGAAAGAGAGTAGCGGCTAATACAAACGACAGTCTTTACTTTGAGCTTACTAAGCAACAGCCGATTATATTGACCTGGAAAGCACCAGACCTTCGCTATCGGGCTCATCTGAAAGTTTCAGGTCAATACATGAAGAATATTTTGGGTGTGAAGATCCAAAATCAAACGCCGATAGAGTTTGAATTGGAACTGCTCTTTAAGACGGAGCTTGGTTTTGAAAAAGACTGGAGCATCAGGCCCAAAACTGTTATTGAGGAGATAGTTTGGAAAAGCGACCCGGTGATGAATCTTGGAATTGCGACCATCAATTTCCGAAAACCTGTGGAGAAAGCGCTGAACGACCACCAGGACAGCCTTACACTGAAGCTGGATGGTTTTATGAAAGAGACCATCGACACGAGAAAAATCATTGAAAAAATCTGGAGCGACTTGCAGCAACCGATCCGACTAAAAAAGGATGAGCCAAGGATTTGGCTGCTGGCCAAAGCCGAGACGCTGAAAGCAAGATGGACTCGTGACCCTGAAAGACAAATTACAGCTCAGGCTGAATTAACGGCTCAAATATCAACCCTCGTAGAAGGAGATGACCTGACTGTTTGGCCAGTGCCCTTACCTGAGTTTAGTTTTCAAACAGACCATCAGGACAGTCTGGTGGCAAGCGTGCTGTGTACGCTTCCGTTTGACAGGGTCAACAACTACAGTAGAAAAAAACTTGTGGGAATGAAGATCGATTCGGCGGGTTATTCGGCGCAAATCAAGGATGTGGAGGTATACGGCACGAAGGATGGTTTGGCCGTGAAGCTGGGGTTGACAGGCGATGTGAGGGGCGATGTGTACCTTCAGGGGAGGCCTGTGATAGACAGGGCATCCAAAAGCTTTCGGATAGAAGATTTTGACTTTGTGGTAGATTCTGATGATGCCGTTCTGGCTTCTGCCGATTGGCTTCTCCATAGCTCCATAAAGGTGATGGTTGAAAAGCAGCTTACCTATGAACTCCAGCCCTATGCCGACATGATCCCCATGCTCATCACAAGCGGGATAGAAAAGGGAAAGCTTGCGCAGACACTGGAGGTGTATATTGATTCATGGGAGATTATGCCACTGGCTACTCTTATTACTTCCAAAGACCTCCAAATGATTATTCAGGTGAGAGGCATGGCCGAAATAAGGCTGCAGGAAATACGAAAAGATAGTACGCAACAAAAGGCGATCAGCCAATAGAGAACTTCGTGTTTATTTGCCTTACATAATCCTAAATAATCGCCTATATTTACTCTGCATGCATACTAAAGGTCTGGGAGTGTTTCCAGGCGATTCTTAATTCAATTTATCATGGCTTCAAAAGCAAAAAACTCCTTTCTGACTCTTGAAAAACACGGCGACGTAGGCGTGATCTGGATGGATTTGCCTGGAGAAGAGTGGAACAAGATTTCCATTGACACTGAGGCGCAGTTTCGGGAGGTAATGCAGCAGATTGAGGCAGACTCAGGCCTAAAAGCCTCTGTGTTGATAAGCAGGAAGAAGGGTTTTATGGCTGGTGCCGATATAGAGAAGTTTTTGCAAATGAAGCCGGGTGAATCGAAAGCAACAGCGCAGGCTGGCCATGCTATGCTGCGTGACTTGGAAGACTCCAAAAAACCTTGTGTAGCCGCCATTCATGGTGCCTGCATGGGTGGGGGCCTGGAAATCAGCCTGGCTTGTGCCGGACGAGTGGCGAGCAATCATAGCAGCACCATGATGGCTTTGCCGGAAGTGAAGCTAGGATTGCTTCCTGGCCTGGGAGGCACTTACCGGCTCCCAAAACTCGTAGGTGTGCAGAATGCCCTTAGCATGATTCTGACGGGAAGAAATGTTTACGCTTTTCCAGCCCTGAAAATGGGGCTTGTGGATGAGCTGGTTTATCAACCAAAGCTACTTGATGCGGCTGTCAAATTTGCCAGAAAGTTGGCGACTGGTCAGTACAGGAGAAAAAGCAAAATGCCCCTGGCTTCAAAGGTGCTTGAAAGCAACCCGCTGACCCGGGGAATTATTTTCAGCCAGGCAACAAAAATGATGCTTCGCCAAACTAGCGGCAACTACCCTGCTCCTTATAAAATACTCGAGTCAGTTAAGTACGGATTGAGCCATACCCGGGAGCAGGCTGCCGAAAAAGAGACTGAACTGTTCGATCAACTGCTTCAGTCGCCCGAGGCATTTCAGCTGATCAATATTTTCTTTGCGATGAATGCCCTTCGCAAAAACCCGATGAAAGAGCTTGCCAGGCCAGTCAAAACTTTAGGAGTTTTGGGTGCCGGCCTGATGGGCGAAGGCATAGCGGAAGTCACAGTTCAAAATGGCACCGATATTTTGCTGAAAGACTTGCAGGAGCCAGCATTGGCCCAGGCCAAAAAGAACATCTGGTCGGTGCTGATGAAAAAGATGAAAACAAGAGCCATCACCAAAGCGGACGCCGAAACTATCATCAACAGAGTACACACCACGACTACATACGAGGGATTCCACAAAGCGGATGTGATCATAGAGGCTGTGTTTGAAGACATTAATATTAAGCACAAAGTGCTGAAAGAGACTGAAGCCGCTATTCGCAAGGATTGTGTTTTTGCTTCCAACACTTCCGCATTGCCGATTACGAAAATCGCTGAAGCCTCCTCCCGGCCGGAGACAGTCATCGGCATGCATTATTTCTCGCCAGTGCCCAAAATGCCCCTGCTGGAGATAGTTGTTACGGGTAAAACAGCCGATTGGGTAACCGCCACAGCGCTGGAAGTTGGTGTGAAGCAGGGCAAAACTTGTATTGTAGTGAAAGACGGCCCGGGCTTCTACACTACCCGTATCCTGGCTCCCTTCATCAATGAAGCGCTGCTGCTCATGCAAGAAGGAGCCGATCCGCTACAAATGGACAAGGCAATGAAGAAATTCGGCTTTCCTGTCGGACCGATTACATTGATTGATGAGGTAGGTATTGATGTAGGTGCTCATATCAACAAAGGCGATTTGGAAGCTTTCTTCAACAAGCGGGGAGCGAAGAGTTCGGACTTACTGAATAAACTTGCAGAAGCTGGATTCAAAGGGCGCAAGAACCGAAAGGGTTTTCTGCAATACGATGGAAAAACCGGCAAGAAAGTGAGAGGTAAAGTGAATGAGGAGGCGTTGCGGTTCATAGAAAGCCGGGGAAGCAAAGCCTTTAAAGATTCCGAAATACAGGATAGGCTATCATTGATCATGATCAATGAGGCGATTTATTGTTTGCAGGAAGGCATATTGAAAGAGCCAAGAGATGGAGATATCGGGGCTGTTTTTGGGTTGGGCTTCCCTCCTTTTCTGGGTGGCCCATTCCGGTTCGTCGATGCCAGAGGAGCCAAAACTATTGTTGAAAAGATGACTCAGTTGGAGAAAGAAATAGGAGCCAGGTTCAAGCCGGCCGAATTGCTGGTGGAGCAGGCTGGGAACGGGAAGAATTTTTATTAGCAGATACGGCAGATTGTTCAAGCCTCTTGCCTGGACAATAGAAGTCTTATTAAAAACCCTCCAAGGGTTCAAAACCCCTTGGAGGGTTGGAAGCCAAGCTAGTGGCACGAAAGGCAGAGATTTTAGCGGACGCTGGTGCGGATAAGGTCCAAGCGGACGCTTGAACCATTGGAGAGAATTTATAAAAGAAAGACAAATAGCATTAGATACCTATAAGAAACCATGGAAACCAAACCAGAGATAGCACGGGAAATAGTTTTGTCATTGCAGGATCGCTTCAGGCCTGAAAAATTGGAGGAAGGATTTGAAACGATATTTCATTTTGATATAGAAGGAAAGAACGGCGGGCAATTTACCGCTGTGATCGAGAAAGGCGCCTGCCGTGTCAGCCAGGGCCTGGAAGGTGAAGCCAAATGCACAATAAAAACAAGCGACGCCGTATATGAAGAAATTGAGCTGGGCAAACGCAGCGCCGAAATGGCCTTTATGATGGGCAAAATCAAAGTGAGCGACCTGAACGAGATGCTGAAGTTTACGAAACTGTTCAAGAGGTTGTTTTAGAGAACGTAGGTATTGTAGCAGTGAGACTCTTTGGAAATAGCCCAGAATGGGAAAATAGGAAAAGGTTGCGGAAGCTGATCGACAGCGCCACCACGACGATTTGCCCACCTGGCTGGGAGATGAAGTCATTTTCAGTGGGCGGCCTAACTGATGTTGGTTTCTCGCTGTTATATCCTGAAATTTTGTTAGTTGTTTCAGCCCAAGGCCGTGGACTAATAGATTGCAAAAAATTTATTCTAAGTGACAGAGATAGCGAGGTTGATGGAAATTGGTTGAATTATCAAGAACTTTGGTCTTTTGGGATTGGTAAGGTCAGCCAAGAAAAAATAAAGATTGCCGGGTTAAATGGAGGAGGCCTTTCAACTCTTACCGAAAACGGAGATAGTTTAGAACTCATGGCGCTTGACTGGCCGATTTGTGATATTGTGTTTCAACCCAATTGGAATTCGATATATCAAGAGAAATCTTCTCACGATTGCTTTAACATTTTTCGTGATTCTGAGTTAAGAGCCTACGGCTTTTCTTCGAATGGTCAATTCTTGGCAATAGCCACTGGAGCTGATGTGATTGTCTACTCTCGGAAAGATAACTATTGAGAATCTGTTCCTAAGGTTTCGTTTATTCTATTTCTATAAGCAGTTGTCCCGCAGCAACTCAAGATCGGTTTAACAGGCTGCTTCAATTCCTGCGGCTGTTGCAAGGAAGAATTTTCCTCGCTTGTTCGAACTCCTGGCTCTTATCATTTCCCAAATAAATCTTTTTCCCTCTTGTAACCTTCCGTACCTTTTTTGGTAACCAAACCAAATCGATCGAAAAAGCTTGCAAAATCGCCTGACCAAAACTGTGGAGATGATAACGGATGAGTGGCTGATGATTCAGGTGCAAAACGATGACCTGGATCATTTGAAGGACCTGTTTGAGCGGTACCAGGTGAGGCTGTACAATTTCTTTCTCCGCATGACATTCGATCAGGATGTAAGTGACGATTTGGTGCAGAACGTGTTCATGCGGTTAATGAAATACCGCAAGTCGTTCAACCCTGAGTATAAATTTAAAACCTGGGTGTATCAAATGGCTCGCAATGTGCACCACGATCATTACCGGAAGAACAAGCAGCTTACCGACGATTTTAAGAAAGTAGAAGACGTGGCTGACCTACATCACAGCGATGAAGAAGACGAGATGGATAGGGAGCGGGAGTCGGTGCTTTTCCAGGCGCTCGACAAAATGCCGGAAGATAAAAGAGAGTTGATAGTGCTAGGTAAACTGGAAGGAATGAAATACGAAGAAATAGCAGAAATAAGGAATACGACGGTTGGCAACATCAAGGTGCAAATGCACCGGGCCATCCAGCAACTGAGGGAAATATATTTCAATCATGCAGAAAACTAACAAACATATAGAGGAGCTTTTGCCGGAGTACATCGGCGGAATGCTTTCAAAAAATCAGGAGGAAGCAGTGAAGCTTCACCTTGATGAGTGTGCAAGTTGTAGACAGGCCTATGAGCAGGAATTGCAGCTGGAGCAAGAATTTTCTCTGGTGAAGCCAGCTCAACCAGGCCAAAAACTCAAAAAGGATGTGTTTGCCATGATTGAGGAGGAGAAGAAAGGCTTGAATTCAAGTCCGAAAGCAAGGCAGGTCTTTTTCTTCTCCTGGCAAGCCATGTCGAGGGTGGCGGCGGCGGTAATGCTGCTGGCAGTGGGCTACTGGTGGGGAAACAAAGACGATGCTCCGGTCGCCGACAACAATCAGGTCGCCGAAATGAAGGAGGAGATTAGCGAAATAAAGGAAATGCTCATGCTGGCGAACCTGAAGGCGCAATATCCAAGCGAGCGCATACAAGCCGTTAGCCAGGTCGAAAGCTACAACAAGGTTGACCCGAAGCTGATTGAAGCGTTGGTGACCACACTGAATACCGATGCCAGCCCCAATGTGCGGCTGGCGGCAGCCAATGCTTTGCAGAAGTTTGCGACTGTCAACAGCACAGTGAGAGCCGAGCTGGTTCGCTCCCTGGAATTTCAGACGGAGCCGATTGTTCAAATTTCACTCATCAACATGATGGTGGAACTCGAAGAAAAGAGTGCGGTGAACAAGTTGAAATCGCTGATTGACAACACAGAGACGCTGCCGGAAGTGAGAAAACAAGCCCAGTTGGGCATAGAAGTATTGATATAAAGCATTCAATAATTGATAAGCACAAAACATATAGGACAATGAAAACAATCAAATTATTTACAGCAGTGTTGGCGCTGACAATGTTTAGTCAGTTTCCGGCAAACTCTCAGGAAGTCGCATCAAGGTCGCTGGCCAGGGTTGACAGGGTTAGGGATGGTGACGATGATGGCCAAACCAAGGAATTCAAATTTAAGGTTCCTGGCTCGCCGGAGCAATACACTCTTAAAGTGTCAAACCTCCAAACCGATATTACTTTTGAGGCTTATTCCGGCACGGAACTGGTCATTACAGCCCTTGACTACGAGGGGATTCCTGAGAAAGCGAAAGGACTGAAGCCGCTTTCAGCTACCGGGCCCGACAACACGGAGATAGGGTTAAATATCAAGACAGAAGGAAATGTCATCTCGCTTTCAGGGGCAGGCAAAGCGGCCAGCGACTCTGATTACATAATCAAGATGCCGACTGCCATGGGATTGTCCTACGAGCAGGAATCATGGCACGGAGGAGGTGACTTTGTAGTCAAAGGCCTTAGTGGCGAAGTTAATGTGCAGTCGAAAAACTCCGATATCATCTTGACCGACGTATCGGGCCCGATAGTGGCAAACACAGTGAGCGGAGATATTAATATCGTCTTTACCAAAATGAATTCAACCAAGCCAACTTCGCTTGCAGCCACCAGCGGCGACATTGATATTACCATGCCCTCGGATGCTAAAGTTAACTTTAAGCTAAGCGTGGTTTCTGGTGAAATCTATACTGACCTTGATTTAAAGTTTGCTGAAAAGGAAGGCCTCAAGTCGTGGGGAGGCATGAATGCCAACCCAACGTTTAACGGTGGCGGTGTTGAAATATCGCTCCGGGCGGTAAGTGGTGATATTTTTCTAAGGAAGAAATAATTCAGCCATGAAAGCCATAGCAATGGGTTTGGTCACGTTTCTGGGAAGCGTGACCACCCTCCTGGCCCAATACATCACCGAAGCCAATAGCCCGGTGAGAGCAGGCCAGAAGATATACCTTGAGTTTGATTTCTCGTCGGTGATAAAGATTAATCACTGGGATCAACAGGAAGCAAAGGCAGTGTTAAGTGTGGAGGAAAAAGAAGACTGGCCTACTCCTGAGTTCACGATCAGCGTAGACAATACTACCTCGGCACTGAGCATCTACATGAAAAAGCAACAGTTTGAGGACTACTGGAAGAAGCAAAGAAGTGGCCGGGAAAACTGTTACTGTTCCACTCCCACTATGACGGTGGAGGTGTGGTTGCCAAAAGGAGTAGATATTGGTGTGAAAAGCATCAGCGCCGACATTGAAACTACCTTTGAAGGCGGTGAGCTGACCCTTGAGACCATCTCTGGTGATGTAGACATCAAGCTGCCAGCCTCACAAAACGTTTCGTTGAAGGCGTCAACTATTTCTGGCGACATCTATAGCGACCTGACCTTCGAGTACCTTGATGGCGGGAAGGGGCTGAAAGAGATTGTCGGAGTAAAGCTGGACGCCAAACTGAACAACGGAGGGAAGAACCTTCAGCTCAAGTCGATCAGTGGAGACATACTCCTTCGAAGATTGTAACGCATTTACATTGATAAGCATTGATAAAGGGCCTTCATGGCCCTTTATTGGTTTATGGGGGTTTTCATCTTGTTTTCGGGAAACCTTCAATTATCTTTGTGCCTCAATTCTATACTAACCCAATAGAGAATATAGTTAATTCATTTTTCCGGCTTCAAATATGTCTGCTGATTCGGTTTCAGAAAATATAATTCCGCACAAGCACAGTATCACTCATGTTGACAGAGTAGAGCGAAATGGCTACAGACCCGTGCTGGTTTGGTTAACTGGCTTGTCGGGTTCCGGCAAGTCAACATTAGCCAGTGAAGTGGAAAAGGCTCTTTTTACCCAGGGGCTTAATACTTACATTCTCGACGGAGACAATATTAGGTCAGGCCTCAACAAAGACCTGGATTTTGGTGATGACGCACGCAAAGAGAACATCCGCCGCATTGGTGAGGTATCGAAGCTTTTCATCGATTCGGGCACTATTGTACTCACGGCATTTATCTCGCCGTTTATTGACGACCGAAAGCAAGCCAAAGACCTGGCTGGGGCGGATAACTTTATAGAAGTGTTTGTCGACTGCCCTCTGGAAGTGTGCGAGCAAAGAGATGTGAAAGGACTTTATAAAAAGGCCAGAGAAGGGAAAATTAAAAATTTTACCGGGATCGACTCACCTTTCGAGCAACCCAAAAATGCAGATGTGGTAGTAAAAACCAACGAAGAGTCGCTGGAAGTGTGCACAAAAAAGATTTTGGAAGTAGTTTTGAAAAAAATTAAAAATTAATGGCGAGGTACAATCTTACTCACCTGAAGGAGCTGGAAGCAGAATCCATCTTTATTATCAGAGAGGTTTTTGCTCAATTTGAAAACCCCGGGATACTTTTCTCCGGAGGGAAAGACTCCATAGTGGTTACCCATTTGGCCAGGAAGGCTTTCTGGCCGGCCAAAATCCCATTTCCCCTCGTTCACATCGACACGGGTCACAATTTCCCTGAAACGATTGACTTTAGGGACAATCTGGTAAAAGAGCTGGGAGTAAATTTAGTTGTTGCATCTGTGCAGAAGTCTATAGATGCCGGTCGGGTTCGGGAAGAAACCGGAAAAAATGCGAGCCGCAACTGGCTGCAGATTACAACCCTGCTGGATTCCATAGAGGAAAATAAGTTTGATGCCCTGATGGGAGGTGCCAGAAGAGACGAAGAAAAGGCTCGTGCCAAGGAGCGTTTTTTCTCACATAGAGATGAATTTGGCCAGTGGGATCCAAAAAATCAGCGCCCGGAACTTTGGAACCTCTTCAACGGCAAGAAAAACCAGGGAGAGCACTTCAGGGTGTTCCCTATAAGCAACTGGACTGAGATGGACGTTTGGCAATATATTTTGTCAGAGAACATCGATATACCGTCGCTCTATATTGCCCATGAAAGAGAGGTAATCAGGCGTGACGGCACATGGTTGCCCAAGTCAGAGTTCACGCAGCTTCGTGAAGGAGAAAAAATTGAAAAGAAGAAGATCAGGTTCAGAACGCTGGGCGATATCACTATCACCGGAGGCATAGAATCTGATGCCGATACGCTGGAGAAGATCGTATTTGAGGTGTCGGCGCTAAGGCAGACAGAAAGAGGCAACAGATCGGATGATAAGCGATCTGAAACCGCTATGGAAGACAGAAAGAAAGAAGGCTATTTTTAATTAGAAGATAATGTCAGACGGATATTTGGACATGGAACTGCTCCGGTTTACTACAGCCGGAAGTGTAGACGACGGGAAAAGTACCTTGATAGGAAGGTTGCTTTTTGACTCAAAATCGATTTTTGAAGACCAGCTACTTTCAGTCGAGAACTCCAGCAAGAAAAAGGGACTTGGTCACGTGGACCTTTCGCTTTTGACTGACGGCTTGAAGGATGAAAGAGAGCAGGGAATCACGATAGACGTAGCTTACAGGTACTTTGCTACTCCAAAAAGGAAATTCATTATTGCCGATACGCCCGGACACATCCAGTACACCCGTAACATGGTGACTGGCGCATCTACCGCCAACCTGGCACTTATTCTGGTAGATGCCCGAAAAGGGGTGATTGAGCAAACCTGCCGTCACAGTTTTATTGCCTCCCTCCTGCAAATTCCCCACATTATTGTGTGTGTCAACAAAATGGATCTTGTTGACTACTCTGAGGAAGCCTACGACAAGGTGGTGAAGCAGTATGAAGATTTTGCGGCCAAACTCGATGTAAAAGACATCAGGTTTATTCCTATTAGTGCCCTTCATGGCGACAACGTAGTAAACAAGTCGGAGAAGACTCCCTGGTTCCACGGAGGGACGTTGCTGCATGAACTTGAAACTATTCACATCGCCAGCGACGAAAATCATATCGATTGTCGTTTCCCTGTGCAGACGGTCATACGCCCTCATTCTGATGAATATCATGACTACAGAGGCTATGCCGGCAGGGTTTCTGGCGGCATTTTCAAGCCTGGGGATGCTGTAACAGTGTTGCCATCAGGCCTTACTTCGAAAATCAAATCGATCGACACGGCGGATGGCCCGATCGCAGAAGCGTTTCCTCCTATGTCGGTTACTTTGACGCTGGAAGATGATATTGATATCAGCCGTGGCGACATGATCGTGCGTGACAACAATCAACCCAAAGCAGTCCAGGACATAGATGTAATGCTATGCTGGATGAACAATAAAGGGCCATTGCCAAGAGCTAAGTACACATTGTTTCACACAAGCAATGAAGTGAAAGCGATCATCAAGGAAGTGCAATACAAAGTGGACATCAACACACTCCACCGTATGGAGGAGGACAAAGACATCAAGTCCAATGAAATAGCCAGGGTTCAACTCAGGACGACCAAACCGCTATTGGTAGATTCCTATAGGAGAAACAGAAATACTGGCAGTATCATTTTGGTCGACGAGGCCACCAACGAAACCGTTGCAGCGGGGATGATTATCTGATGGAGCAAACTAAAATTAAGAGCCTGATAGGTATAGCCAAAGAAGCAGCCATCGAAGGTGGAAAGGCCATTCTCAAAATTTATGACACAGAAGATTTTGGTGTGGAAACCAAGGGCGACAACTCACCACTTACGAAGGCCGACAAGGCAGCTCATGACGTGATCATGAAACATCTTGAGAACACCGGCATCCCGGTGTTGAGTGAAGAAGGCAAAGGGATAGATTTCAGCGAAAGATCGGGCTGGGAGTATTTCTGGCTGGTTGATCCTCTCGACGGTACAAAGGAGTTTATAAAGAGAAACGGTGAATTTACAGTCAACATTGCCCTTGTTAACAAAACGGAGCTAGTGGCTGGCGTGGTGTACACACCTGTGCAGGAAAAGTTGCATTGGGGTATTATTGGCCAGGGAGCTTTTCTGGAAGAAAAAGGTCAGACGACTCGGCTTGATGGTGGAAAATCGTCTGGATACTCAGGCTCTGTACGAGTAGTGGCCAGCCGGTCTCACATGAGCGAAGAGACGCATGAGTTTATCAGTCAATACGATAAGCCTGAAATAGTATCAATGGGCAGTTCGCTGAAGTTTATGGTGCTGGCGGAAGGTGGTGCCGATGTTTATCCCCGTTTCGGGCCTACCATGGAATGGGACACAGCAGCAGCGCAGGCAGTACTGGAAGCAGCAGGTGGCTCGGTGATAGACAACAAAACAAACGAGTCCCTTAGGTACAACAAAGAGGTATTGCTCAATAATTTTTTCATAGCAAAAGCAAAAAAAGAGGATTAACAGGTTCTCTTTTTTATTTTCTTAGCACACCAACTATCCTGTCGCCTTCGTTGTCAGGGCTGTATTCCTATTTAGTAAGCTAATTAATTATCCTATCTTGCGCATTATTTCTCGAAACCAGACTAAGCAAAAAGGTATCATGACCTTTTCGAACGCAAAATACCGTCTCTTCACCGTTTTGTTTCTGGCCATTTTCATTGGCCTCTCTCCAAAAGCAAGTAGTCAGGCCATCCCTGATCTTTCAACTATCAATGTTGACAACCTCTCTGACGCTCAAATAGTCGAGCTAATGAGCAAGGGCACGTCTATGGGGTACTCGCCAGACCAGATGCTACAGTTGGCACAGAGCCAGGGACTTTCTGCTGCTGAGGTAAACAAACTCTCAGGCAGGGTCAATAAAATTAGTTCGGCTCGGGTGAGCGATGGAAAATCGTATCCAGGTAGCCAGATAAGAGGGCAGCATGATTGGGATAAGATTATGGGACCTAAGAAGCCGGGAGAAAAGGAGGAAGAGGCCCCACTTGAGGAACGTATTTTCGGCTATTCACTTTTTAACAACGAAAGCCTCAAGCTCACCTTTGAACCAAGCCTCAATATGCCTACGCCGCAAAATTATGTGCTAGGCCCCGGCGACGTACTCTTCATAGATATTTACGGTGCTTCAGAGCAATACTTCGAAGCAAGGGTTAATGCAGAAGGCAAGCTCGTCATTGCCAACTTTGGGCCGATTTCGGTGAGTGGTCAGACGATAGATCAGGCTAAAAAGCAAATTACCGACAAACTTGCCGTAGCCTATATTGGCCTCCAAGGAGCAACACCCAATACTTTCATCAATGTTTCTTTAGGTCTGGTGCGCACTATTAAGGTGAATATGGTAGGTGAGTTGAGACTACCGGGTACCTACACGCTGAGCTCACTTTCCACAGTTTTCAACGCCTTATATGCTGCGGGTGGAATTACAACTAATGGAACTTTCAGGAATATAAAGGTCTTCCGCAAAAACAAACTTATTGCCACCGTCGACGCCTACGATTTCCTGATAGGAGGAAACGCTGAGAATAATATAATGCTGCAGGAGGAAGATGTGATCATTGTTGATCCGTATACCTCCAGAGTGGAAGTTAAAGGGGAGGTAAAACGACCTGGCATATTTGAGTTAAGCGGCGATGAGTCGTTTAAAGACGTGCTACACTACGCTGGAGGCTTCACCGATCAAAGCTACAAGGATCGGGTAAATGTGACCAGAAACAATGACGCCGAAAAAATGGTGGCAGATGTTTTTAAAGACCAGTTTGAAATATTCACACCGAAAAGTGGGGACGTGTACAGGGTTGGAAAAATCCTTGACCGCTATGCTAACAGGGTGCAGATAAAGGGTGCTGTTTTCCGAGCGGGCTCTTATTCTCTTTCCGACGGGCTCACCTTGACTGAGCTTATCAAAAGGGCCGACGGGCCCACCGGAGATGCATATGCCTCCAGGGCTACGATTACCAGAACACTGGATGACTTGTCGACAGAAACGATATCGTTCGATCTTGCGAAAGTTCTGTCTGGCGAAAACGAAGATATTGCTATCCAAAGGGAAGACATTGTCACCATATTTTCAAAATATGACCTCAAGGAAGAATACTATGTTACGATTACTGGAGAAGTAAATCAGGCGGGAGAGTTCTCCTATTCGGAAAAAATGACGGTGGAAGATCTTATCGCTCAGGCTAATGGGCTGAGAGAGGCTGCTGCGGAATCGAACATTGAGATTACCAGAAGAGTAAAAGACCTCAACTCTAAAGACATCTCTGATATAATAGTGATTCAGGTCGACAAAAGCCTTGGCATGACGTCCACGGGCACAGTGCTGGAGCCATTTGACCATGTAGTTGTGAGAAGAAACCCCAACTATCGTATCGAGAGGTTTATCCAAATTGACGGTGAAGTGCTGTATCCGGGCAAGTATGCCATTAGGAATGTGAATGAGAAGATTTCTGACGTTGTCAAGCGAGCTGGTGGACTTTCAGAATCTGCCTATCCCAAAGGAGCAACACTTATTCGCCGGACAGAGTTTTTCAACGAAGAACCTGAACTTTCACGAAAGATGAAAAGCTTAGAGGGCGTGCAGGAGAATATCGAAGGCAGCCAGAAAGACCGTACAGAGTCTCAGAACCTTTTGTCCAACAAAATTGATGAAGAGCTCTACGAGAAGGCAGCCGATCTTTCCTCTAATGAGGACCTTTCCAGTTTTGCTAAACGGGAAAGGCTCGCCGAAATGGGACTTACTAATCCTTTTTTGGCTGGCGGAGGGCTGAAGGAAACCGAAATTATAGGAATCAATCTGGAAGAAATAATGTCGAATCCGGGATCAAAGTATGATTTGATTTTGGAAGAAGGTGATGTGGTCAGTATTCCGAAACAGCTACAGACAGTAAGGTTGAGGGGGAGGGTACTTTACCCCACCACCGTACGATATGAAAACAGCAAGTCTGTTAAATATTTTATTGACAGGGCGGGTGGGTTCGACAGCCGGGCGAGAAAAGGCCGCACTTATGTGGTGTATGCTAACGGGGAGGTGGCTAGAACCAAAGGATTTTTGTTTATGAGAAACTACCCAAATGTTGAGCCTGGCGCTGAGATAATAATACCAGTTAAGCCATTAAAGATACCTTTGAAGCCGGGTGATCTTATTGGTGTTGCCACGGGCTTAGCTACCATTGCTTTGGTGGTTAGTCAAATTGCTTTCAAGTAGAACCTCATGGCAAAAGAGAAATATATTCAGGAAGATAGCATTTCACTTAGAGAGCTTTTGTTACGAATAGCAGCTCTGGTGAACTATGTGTTACATAAATGGAAAATCATCGCCTTGGTCGTTGTGGTCGGGGGCGTCTTAGGCTATCTGTATACGCTGCGTAAGCCGACTTATACAGCGCAGACAACCTTCGCACTTGAGGAGTCTAGCAGTTTGAGTCAAATCTCCGGACTTGCTTCTTCACTTGGCCTAAGCCTTGGATCTCTCGGAGGAGATGAGGAAGGGCTATTTAAGGGAGAGAATATTTTGGAGCTCTACAGGTCGAAGAGAATGCTAGTAGAGACGCTGCTGACTGAGGTAAAACACAATGGAAGCAAAGAAAGACTCATTAATACATTTGGAAGGGAGTCGAAATGGGACAAGTCCTGGCAATCAAAGAGCTATCTTAAGGGATTGTCCTTTGATGTGGATCGTTCGCAGTTCACAGCCAGTCATGACAGTATTTTGATTGAAGTAGTTGAGCAACTTAAGAAAAGCTACATAACAGTCGACAAACCGTCAAGGAGACTCAACATTATTAGTGTGCAGGTAAATTCTAAGGATCCGTTTTTTTCAGCGGCCTTTGACACGACTTTGGTGAAAAAAGTGAGTGACTTCTACCTCTATAGTAAAACAAGAAAGACGACCGAGACAGTGGCTACTCTACAGCATCAAGCAGACAGTGTAAAGAAAGTGCTTGACAGTTCCGTTCTTGATATTGCAACAAACCTAGAGAGAACGTTGAATTACAATGTGTTGAACCGAAAGCAAAATGTACCTATTCAGCAAAAGCAGATGGATTTACAATCGTCCTTCGCTGCATATTCAGAAATTGTGAAGAATCTCGAACTGGCGAAGCTAAACCACTTGGATCGGCAACCACTGATTCAAATAATTGACAGACCTATGAGGCATCTTGAAAACAACAAATGGCGCTGGTATAAAGGCCTAGTTGTAGGCATGTTCGTCTCTGGATTACTTTCGACAGGGTTTTTTGTTGTGAAGTTTTTCTTTGCACATGCGTTGCAAGCAAGGTAGAACTCTCAATGAGAATTTCGGCCAGGGATGAAAGACAGATCGACCATGCTTTTTAAGACAAGAGTCAGTAAACAATGATCTTATTTCTGTTGTTTTTCTTGGCCGCACTTTTGGCTATTGGCTATTCATCTTATAAAATCCTTTTTAAGGGTGGGAGTGAGTATGTGATTGTTTTTATGTGTCTATACCTGCCGGCATATATTACCATTCTAAGTTTAGTGTACAAGCAAACCGGATCAACGGCAGCCGTTGTTTTTTTCCAATATGCAAAAGAGCTCATTGTCCTGTTTGCATTTCTCACCTTCATTTTTTTTAAGAGAGACTTTTTTTCCTGGAGTTATAAGCTTCTAAGTATTGACATAGTATTTATGTCCTTCCTTCTACTTGCTTTTACATATGTAATATTGCCCCTCGGAGGGGCTGGGATTACAGAAAAGCTGGCCTATTTTAAAAACATTCTTATGCTTGGGATCATGTACTTTTTTGGGAGAAACTTCTCGAAAAGTGGTCGTGATACCACAATCGTTACTAACGTCATACTTTTCGTAGCGGTTATAGCATTCTTTTTTGTTGCCGCGGAAGCCGCAATGGGAACGCACTTTCATAGTTTTACCGGATATGCTCAGTATAACAAAGCCTTAAATGAAATAGAACCAACTGGCGAATATATGCTTTCATGGACTTTTGAAACTGCGGCCGGCCATAAACGGTATTCTTCCTTTTTTTCTACCCCATTAGAGCTCGCAAGTGCTGTAGTACTTGCCTTCCCTCTTTCGCTCATTTTGCTGTTAAATGCCACAGAAAATCTGTCAAGAGGGAAATATGCCGCATTAATAGTTCTGCTCCTGATTACACTTGTGCTAACATTTTCCCGGGCCTCTATGGCATCGCTCTTTGTTGAGCTTGTATTCGTCACGATCATATTTAGGTATTACAGAATGATTTTTGTTGGGGTCGGATTGTTGGCACTCGCTGGCTTATATTTCTATTTTTGGGCTCCAAAGGATACAGTCGATCTCATTTACGATACAGTTACTTTTCAAGAGCCGTCCACCCTGGGTCATGCCATAGAATGGTTTGAGGGAATTGATAGTATGATTGCATCACCTCAGGGCATAGGGCTGGCGATGAGTGGGAATGCCCGAGGTGTCGTAGAGGGTCTTCGTGTTGGCGGCGAAAACCAATTCATCATATTTGGCGTTCAGCTGGGAGTTTTAGGGCTTTTTCTTTATTGCCTTTTACTATTTCTGTCGGTCTGGTATTCATTTAAGGCTTATAGGCTAGCGAATTCTAAAGAGCATCAAGTAATACCGTTTACAGCTGCTACGGTGAAAGTGGGTATGTTTTTGCCACTTTTTACCTCCAATGCCGAGATATATCTTTATGTCGCCTTTGTATCGTGGTGGATGGTGGGATATAGTGTTTCAGTTTATCAGATCAACAGAAGGCCCTTACTTCAACCCAAGTTAAACACCATATGAAACAAGCTTCCTGTCCTTTGTGTTCAACCAAGCCAGATGCGTTGGTATTGGAGAACGGAATGAAGATTTCAGAAGATTTCACAATAGTGACATGCAGAATATGCGATCACAAGTACACCTATTTTCTTGTGAATGTTTCTGAAGAAGAAATCTATAGGGACGAGCGGTATAGAGTGATTGACAATCGAAATTCGATATTTGACAAAATGCTTTCTTTTGAGTACAATCGAGTGGTTGGCAAGATTAAGAAGAGGTATGGTTCGGAACCCGCAGTCCTTGATTTTGGAAGTGGGAAGGGTAAATTCCTCTCCTTGTGTAAGGAGGCTGGTTTCAGGACAAACGGAGTGGAAACCTCGGAACCAAGAGCTGACTTTGCCAGGAAATTTTATCAATTAGAAATAGATTCCAGCTATTATTCCAAAGGCAAACTTTTGGGCGCTCCTTTTGATGTGATAAGTTTATTCCACGTTTTAGAGCATTTAAACAAACCCCACGACCTATTTACGAATCTTATAAGCGATAATTTGATTCGAGGAGGACTGGTAGTTGTGGAAGTTCCCAATATAGATAGCTGGCAATCAAAGTGGGCTGGCAAGAATTGGCTGCAATTGGACGTTCCTCGTCATATAAATCATTTTAGCCAAGACTCTATTATCTCTCTAATTGAGTCTTGTGGCCTTCGCCCAGTCGAAATTAGCTACTTCTCTTCGCACGTGGGCCTACTGGGAATGTTGCGTACGTGCCTGGGCTTGGTGGGCTACAAAGGAGACCTTATTCACAGTCTAAAAAACAAGAAAAATATTCCTCTTTATCTGTTAGTAGGACTGTTACTACCGGTGTCGACAGTTTTGGAAGTGGTGGCAAGCTTGTTTCAACGAGGCGGAATCATAAGGATTTATGCTGCCAACAACTCACATGCGGAAGGAAATAATGGTTGATTTATATGCTCTGAATAGCTCTTATTACGGCCTGTGGGCCTAGTTCAAACATGCATCTTGCATAGCCATTAACTTGACTATCACACTTTGCGTGGGTGAGTTGATCGCACTTGCATTCACCACTATCCACTACTATCGAAAATTTGGAATAAGGCCGGTATTCACAAGAGCGTGTTGGTCCAAAAATGGCTATGATCGGAGTGTCAAAACAAGACGCTATGTGCAGAACACCGGTGTCAACTCCAACCACAAGTGTAGAAATTAACGTCATACAAGCTAGCTCATTAAGACTTGTTTTGCCTGCCAAAGAGTACACTTTTGAAGGAAAAACACTCGCAAGTGATGCAGAATTTTCCTGGTCTTCCCTTGTTCCAACTATAACTACTTTGTAATCCAGGGTTAAAAGGTGCTTAATAACGGCTTCAAAATAAGGAAGGGGCCAGGACTTGATATCCTTTGAAGAGAAAGGAGCAATCATAGCAAGTTTTTTTAGCGAGCTTGTACCCAGAAGCTCCTCTAAATGTTTTGTTGCCAGAAGCTTCGCTTCGTCTGAAAGAAATATCTCAGGGTGACGCACTATAGGAATCTCCCCGAAACAGGCCAATACATCTAAAGTCCTCTCCAGTTCGTGTTTTGAGGCATCATATTCCGATGCGTAGTCCAGCATGAATTTGTTTCCTGACCTTGAGTTACCAACCAGCACCTTTGCGCCTGTAAAGAAGCCGAATAGTAACGCAAACCTCATGTCTCCTCGAAAATCTACCATCAAATCGAATTTCTTTCTTCTTAGGCGAAAAACGAGGTGGAATAACTCTTTGAATAAGGAAAAGCTAAATCGGTTATTTGCTCTCAAATGCCCCCAAGGCCAATTAAAAGTATCGATTTCGTCAATCCTTGGGTCTTTACTAAAAAGCACCTTGGCGGAAGGATTAGTCAATAGTGTGATTTTGGCGTTGGGAAACCGGTGCCTTATAAATGAAAAGGAGGGGCTCGTCATAACTACATCACCTATGTAGTCTAGCCTTACCAATAGAATTTTCTTTGCTGGCAAGGACTTAAACTTCACACTTTTGCCAAACACATTCTTAGGCAGAAAAAGTAGCCATAGAACAGCATTAACCGCATATAGCAGTAGCCTTTTCTTTTTGTTATGTATCAGCGCTGACATCTGTTTTATTCAAAAAGGATGTGATTTTTGCTAGCACTTTTGAGCCGAATCTTTCCCACGTAAACTCCTTCACTCTTTCAGTACCGGCGGTAGTTAGCACTTGGCGAAGTGCCTCATCGAAAAGTAGCCTTTCAAGTTTGCTGCTGATATCGTCTATTTCGTAAGGATCTATCAACAGAGCTGCGCCTCCGGCTATTTCTGGCATTGAACACAGATTTGAGGTTAATACAGGTACATTGCTGGCAAACCCTTCTATTATCGGGAGTCCGAACCCTTCGTGCAAAGATGGAAACGCCACAACCTTAGCGTTTTGGTAAATTATTGGCAGCTCAGCGTCGGTCACATACCCGCAAAGTATTACGTCGTTCGTTAGATTTAGGCTCTTAATCAGCGATCGTATTTGCCGAGTGCTATCGGAGTGCTTCCCGGAAGCAGATTGCCCTACTATCGCCAACTTTAATTTTTGAAGTGATTCGGTGTGTCTGATTTTCAATACGCTGAAAGCTTCAAGAAGCCTTCCGATATTTTTTCTTGCTTCAAACGTGCCAACGAAAAGAATATATTGGTCTGCTACAAGTCCACCGGGAAGCTTTGAATTGAGCTTAGGTGTACTTTTAAAGAATAGTTGATCGACTCCGTTATATACTACATGAACTTTCCTTTCGTCCAAACTCATTAAATCAACGATTTGTCTTTTAGCAAATTGTGAAACGGTGAATATCAAGTCAGCTCTTCTGATGGCAACTTCTATAAATGGAACATAGTAGAAATAGAACCATAAAGTGCTGGTAAACTCTCGCTGAGCCCGCATGTGAGCATCGTGGGCGATTACGGCCCTTGGACAGGGTGTGAAAAGTGGGGTATTAAATTCAGGAGAAAGCAAGAAATCAACCCTATGTTTAGCGCACAGAAACGGCAGTTGAATATGCACCCAAAAAAATCGAAGTGCGTGGCTTCGGAGTTTGACGAGTAGACCGGAGCCTTTTTTTAACGTGTATCCTGGCTGAAACTCGAGCAGCTCTGTATTGGGCGCTGCTTTTAGTTGCTCAAGCAAATTTTCGGTCACTCTCCTGGTGCCTGCCTTTTCAGTAAGAAGATGGTGAGTATCAATTGCCAGTTTCATCCGGATTGCATTTTTTCATATTATCATTCAAAAGAAGATGGTCGATTGAAGAGATCATAAACCTGTCTCATCTCAGGCTCCTCACTTCCTCGTTTCCTGATGAGAAGATCGAGATAAGCCTTGGAAGGAAGCATGGCCTGAAGCGGCTTGTTGGTGGATTCCTCCAGTATTGTTTTGACTCTACTCATTTGTCACGCTGTTTTGAGCGTTGGCTTGCGAAATGCTAGTAAGGTAGGAACGAATCAGTGACTTAATATCGTTACCCATCCTGCCTTTTAAGAACTGAACCAGTATTTGAAAGAAAATAAGCGTCTTTACAACTGGCAAATAAGCCGCTGGGTACCACTTCTTATAATAATAAAGTTTACTTCTTAAAAGCACTTCATGCTTAAACCTGTTGAAAGTACTAGGTTGATTATTCCCTACTGCCCCACCTTCAAAATGAATAATTTTGGCTTCTGGGAGTATGTAAGAGGTTAACCCCAGTTTGCTGAGGCGAAGAAAAAGGTCAGTTTCTTCATAGTACAGGAAGTAGTTTTCGTCGAAGCCACCCACCTTCCAAAAGAGTTCATTTCTTATAAAAACATCTGCGCCTACAACATATGGAACCTGTAATTTTCCACTCCCATGCACTTTAGCACCAATCGCTATTTTTCTTTCATAGTATCCATTCAGAAGAAAACTAAGTCCAAGCCCTATATTACAAACTTCAAGCAGTATGCCGGGGAAGTTACCATAAGAATGATTTGGCTGAAGGTTTTTTGTTAGTAGGCCTCCTCCGCACGCAGCTACGGCGGGCCCAGAATCTCTCATAAAGCTGATGAAAATTTCGAGGACATCGTTCAAAATCAACGTGTCTGGGTTGATAAAGAAAAGATATTTTCCCGAAGCATGTTTTGCCCCTAGATTGTTAGCTTTGCCGAATCCGAGATTTACCTCAGAAAATATAAGTCTGATATTTTGAGTCTTTTTTTTTTGAGACGCTGACCTTAAAATCGATTTTTCTTTTTCGTTGGAGGCATTGTCAATGATTATAATTTCGAAAGAAGACGAGACGTTTTTTTCAATCAGCGAGGATGCCGATTCCAGCAAAAGGGCTGAGGTGTTGTGATTAACGTAAATAGCTGAAACTATCGGATTCATGAAAGATTGTTACAATGCAATAATGCGCAAAAGTGAGATTCTTTTTGATAAAAAATAAAACTTGATTTTTCGAATGAGGGTTGCAATCATTGGTTCAAGGGGTTATCCATACGTTTATAGTGGTTATGAAACCCTTGTAAAAGAACTTTCTGAAAGGTTGGTCGACAGGGGCATCGAGGTTACTGTCTATTGTCACAAAAATCTTTTCAAAGATAAGCCTAAAAGGCTCAAAGGCATCGATTTGGTTTACCTGCCTTCATTGGAGACAAAAGTGCTTAGTCAGCTAACCCATTCCTTTCTTTCGGTTGTACATGCATGCTTTAGTAACGTAGACGTGATATTTGTTGTTAACTCTGCAAATGGGCCATTTGGCCTACTAACCAGGTTGTTCCAAAAGAAGACCGTTATTAATGTTGATGGGTTGGAATGGCTGCGCCCGAAATGGAAGGGATTAGGTGCCAGCTACTTTTATTTTGCATCCTGGCTTTCCACAAAGCTATATGATCAGTTGGTCAATGATTCTGATGAAATGAGGAGGGTATATCTAAATCTGTTTAAAAGAGAATCAGTTGTTATTGCGTACGGAGCGAATGTTAGAGAATCTATTGATCCCTCTAAAATATCGAAGTGGGGCCTTACTAAAGGAGAATATTTTCTAATTGTAGGCCGTCTTGTACCTGACAACAACGCTGACCTCTTGGTAGAGGGTTTTCTACGCTCGAACTCTGAAAGAAAACTTGTCATTGTTGGTGACGTGCCCTACAAAGACAACTATGCCAAAAACATTAAATCAATGGCTGAAAGTGATGACAGGTTACTATTTACAGGATATGTGACAGATCCAGAGGAATTGGCCGAGCTTTATCACAATGCCTTCGTGTACTTGCATGGTCACGAATTTGGAGGAACCAACCCCACTTTACTCAAAGCAATGGCGTATGGATGTTGTATATTGGCTTTGAATACGCCATTTAGTCGAGAAGTACTTGGTGTAGACAAGTATGGGCTTTTTTTCGAAAAAAACGCTGACTCAGTGGTGGAAAAAATAGAAGTGTTGGATATGGATGAAAAGCTGGCGAATGAGTTTAGGGTCGTTGTCCGGCAAGGGCTGACAGCTAAGTACAACTGGGACAATGTGAGCAACCAGTACATTGAAACTTTTAATAAAGTCGCAAAGAAGCTGCGGAATTAGTTATCGGGACTATGTCACTATCAATTAAATACTCTTGGTGGATGGGTTTTGCGATCTTTTTTGTCTCGTGTGAACCCACGGTGAAAAATGACGCTATTGTATTTTTCAACGATTTTGAGAGTACCAATATGGATAATATTGTCGGAGGTAAGCTTATGAATTATAATGGAAATCAGGTAATTGGAAATTACTTTGACGATGGATTTTCTATGGCAATGGACGATCTCCCTGAACATAATTATATAACTATTTCCTTTGACTTGTTTATTCATGATTCGTGGGATGGCAATTTATCGTATCCGGCTGGGCCAGATTGGTGGTTGATGCTGGTTGACGGGCAGTCAATCATCGAAACCACTTTTTCCAATGGGATATGTAATGCTTTATGGTGCATACAACAATCTTATCCTCAAAACGGATGGAGGATGAATGACCCGAAGACCGGAGCTTTTAAGACCGACCTCCCATTGCTGTGTTACTATTCTGAGCTCAGTAATGGAACGAGTATTTACAAAATCAGCAAAACAGTTGGCCATTCAGGACGTAAGCTGGAAGTCAGATTTTTTGATAGGCTTACCCAACCTATTCCAAATGACATATGCGACGAAAGCTGGTCTCTTGATAATTTGACTTTGAAAACGCTTACTTTAAATTAGACCATATTGAATTGATTTACTATTCTTCTTTTCTAAAGGGAAATATTCAGTGGGAGAGCTGCAGGCTTAGTGTGTTTATTTTGACATGCTAGTAGTAAAAAAGGGAGTAGGCAACCGTACTTTACGAATACATCAAGAGGTGTCTTGCTTCAATTGAATGAAGGTGAATATAACTGATATGTTAATTGTTATGCCAGCTCATAGAGCGGGATCAAGCTCAAAGTACATTTAATGTGATAAAGTACCTGTTCTGGCTTTTGAGTTTATGTTTGTTCAATCAAGTTTTTGGGCAGTCGATCCCTGTTGTGGGGTATGGTGCTGTCGAGGACTATTTGAGACGGGGCCAGCTATTGGAAAACATTTCGGATAAATATTCTTTTTCCAGGCGATCACTGTCTTTTGTAAATGACGATTCGTCTTACATTAACGATGTCCGGTATCTGTGGGAAGGGAATTCGGTTTTTGATCAAGAGAAATTTAAGGTAGCTGTCCTTCCTCTACAAAATCGCTTTCAGAGCAACACAAAAATTCCTTATGGTAGCAATGATGGAGCTTTTATACCAGCTGTCGGCGCCCAAAACCTCCTAAGCCTTGGGCTGCATATTAAGTATGGAAGATTGACCTCTCAATTACGGCCTGAATACATTTTCGCACGGGATCTCGACTACGATGGGTTTCCTTCGGTGCACTACGACATCATTTGGATGTGGAGGTATATTTGGTGGAACAGAATAGACCAACCTGAAAAACTGACAAACGGAAAATACAACAAAATTCTTCCGGGTCAGTCCCTCGTGAAATACAGCTTTGACCACTTTTCCGTGGGAATATCAACCCAAAACATATGGTGGGGGCCTGGTCATCGAAACGCAATAATATTGAGCAACAATGCGCAGGGATTCCCCCACCTATTTGTGGAAACAAACGCACCGGTGGTTACTGCCGTCGGCAGTTTCGAAGGGCAATTTATTGCAGGGAAAATAGAAAACTCCGGAAAACCCCTGCCGCAGCAGGCCAGAACATATTATGGAGCAACTCTTTTTTCTCCTAAAAGAAATAAATGGAGATATATTTCGGGGATTAACTTTTCGTGGCAGCCAAAATGGGTCAAAGGGCTTTTCCTCGGCTACAATAAAACAAAGCAGCTCTATCATGACGATTTAGCGCACTTTCAAGATTTTATTCCAGTCTTTAACAGGAAAGAAAACCCCTTTGAGGCTCCAATAATTGGGCAATCAAACAGTAGTCACCAATCTTCTGTTTTTTTGAGGTGGGTCTTTCAACCAGAATCAGCAGAGATCTACGCTGAATACGGCAACCATGGGAAACCTAGAAAATTCAGGAGATGGCTTGAGGAGCCCGAAAAAAACAGAGGCTATACTCTGGGTCTCACTAAGTTGTTCCCCTTAAGGAACAAACAGTACTTGCAGTTCCAAATAGAGGTCACTCAGTTACAACAATCACAAAGGGAAGGAATTTTTGATGCGGATAGTTGGTATTCCGACGACTATATTCGTCAAGGGTTTACTCACAAGGGCCAGCTTCTCGGTGCAGGAATTGGGCCAGGGGGCAACTCGCAGTATTTGGATTTCAGCTGGATAAGGGGTATTAACAGAATAGGCATCCAATTAGAAAGAATCACACATGACAATGACTGGATGCTATACGCTTTTTCCCGAACAGGCGATTATAGACGACATTGGATCGATTTTACAGCAGGGCTACATATCGATTGGAAAATTTCTAACCTATTGTTATCCGCAAAAGCTGTCTATGTCAGGTCAATTAACTATCAGTGGGAACTAGTGTTTGACCCTGATTTGCCTTGGTTCCGCAATGGACGTGATGTGACAAATTTTCACCCTGCTATTTCCTGCACAATCCCGCTCCAGTGGAATAAGAACTACTTCTCTTTTCTTCCCGGGCCGCGAAGGGCCAAGTGAAGTGAAACTTTCTTTTTCAAGAAGGAACGTCCTCTCAATTGTGAGAGAAGGAGTAACAGAGTATGATGTTTTTTTGACAGTAATGGTTTGAACTTTTCTAAAAAAAGCGAAGCGATTGCTATCTCACTCTTTAAATAGTTTTGATCCCCGGTAACTAACAATTTAAGATTTTGTAGTCGTCGTCTGAAAGCAGTTTTTTTTAAGTGAGAAGCTGAAAAGGCAGCATTGCTGCCATGTTTTCTATACTTTACAAGCGGCAGGTCAATTTTGGATGCTGTGCCGAAACTATATCCAATTAAAGCCATCCAATGGTCGTGCATTGGTGAGGAGGAGGGCATTTCGAGAAATAGCTTTCGCATTGGCGGATTTATCAACATGCTACAGCCGGTAACAAAATTTCCGTATAACAGTGTTTCGAAACAGTGAACATAGGTGTCCTGTCCAAGCTCGTTCCAAAACGATTCTCTAATCACTTTACCTTTTTTGTCAATTACAGCCAAGTCTGAATACACCAAGGCTGGAGTGGTTCCATCGTCTATTTCGCTCATGCGATGTAACAACATCTCCAGCTTGTGCGGCATCCAAATGTCATCCTGATCCGAAAATGCAATGTAGTTTTGAACTTCAGTTAGGGAAACGGCCTTTTTGAAATTTTCAATAATGCCGAGCCGCAATTCGTTGGGAATGTAGCGCAGGTAGCCTGACGATTCGTAACTCTTAAGAATTTCCGCAGAGTTGTCCTGGGATAAGTCATCACAGACTACAATTTCTGAGGGGGGTAGGCTTTGGTTGACTATCGAGTTAATCTGTTCGGCCAGAAATGCACCGCCGTTAAATGTCGCCATAGCCACAGAAACTTTTCTTTCTTTCATAACCCTTCGAGGCATCAGAGGTTAAGCTTTTTCATTACGGCCTGCCATAAATCCATCATGAGCACGTTCTTTAGCACGAGCATTTGCAAAGTCATGTAGACAAGTACACAGGACCCTATTGACAATGTTAGTGTAAGTGCCGCACTTAAAGATAACAGCCGTAGCCCAAATATAATGGGGACAAACAGTGAAGCACAGAGAATCGACTTAAGGGAGGGCATCCAGTTAAATGAAAGGCGAAAGTTCCTTTGAATAAAATAAAGGTAGGAACAGGTGACAACCACTTCGGTTAGAACATTGGCAATTGAAGCGCCGACTTCCAGAAAGGCTGGGATCAAAACAAAATTAAGGGCAAGGCAAAGGCCCAAACCAAGTGCTACGGAGTAAAACACTTCTTTGTGAAAGCCAGCAGGAACCAAAATAACAAAGGCAAATAGATGCCCGAGACCAACAAGAAGTGGTAATATTGAAAGTATTTGCATGCTTGGCACTGCAAGTAAAAATCCCTCACCTGAAAACACTTCAATAAATTCGGGGGCCAGCAGCAGAAGTCCCACGCTAATTGGTATAGCCAGAAGTAAGACAAAACCAAAAGCTTTGTTGACCATTACCTTCATGTCTTCCTGCTCATTTCTTGCAAGTGCCCGTGCAACCTGGGGCACTAATATGGCACCCAATGAAATCACGATCGGAATAGTGATCCTTGTCAGCTTGACAGCAGCTGTGTATAGACCAACAGACTCGTCGCTTGTTAGGAAGCCAAGGATGACCGTGTCAAGCACAGTATACATGCTTGCGGCTACGGTAGTGCTAAAGATAAACAGAAGAGGTTTGAGATGTCTTTTTAGATTTAAACCTGAAAATGACAAAGAGACTTTTCCTCTCAGCAAGACCACATTCAGGAAGTGACTTCCCTGTATTGTGAATAGAACAATAAGTAAATAGGCCAGGTAATCGTCAGCTTCCTTTATGAAAGTGAAAGTAAGTACAAGTGCTATCGATTTTATGACGACGGATCTGACAGCAATGGTCTTGAAATCTTCGAGGCCTGAGTAGAACCATTCGATTGAAGTAAAACTCAGAACCACTATTAGACCTGCAAATAGAAACAGTTGAAACTGGTTGCCAAAAAAAGGAACCGAAAAAATTAGGGCAAAATAGGCTAATGAAAGCAACAAACTGGTAATTATGTATATGCTTGTCAACTCAGAAAAGACCTTTGAAAGTTTAAAAAAATCGCCTTTTGCCCCTGCAATTACCTGAATACCATATACGGGGATACCCAGCGCTGCTATAAGAGTAAAGTACTGAGAGAAGGAAGTGACAAACTGCACCTTTCCAATGCCAGAGGGCCCCAATATCCTTGACACGTACGGAAAGGTTATGATAGGAAAAAGGATATTCGAAAATGAAAAAATAAGATTATAAAAATAGTTTCTTTTCATAGCTAGAGGAGGCGACTCCCAACCCGACATTAGATGAAAATCTTTCAAGGAAACTGAATAGGTCTGTTCTCTCAGACTACCATTGGATCATCTATTTTCAATTTAAGTCACATAAATACAAAAAGCTTTAGATATTTACCCTCACAAATTATTTCCTTGCGGGATAAACTTTATAAAGCAACTTAATGAGGTCAGTTATTGACGTCGAAAAAGCAATAGAAGAGGTGCATTCTCAACTTGCTGAAGAAAAAGAAAGCGATCTGGAATATTTCAATTACCACAAACGCAGGTATCGGAGAATGGCGTCTTCGGTAGTAAAGGTAATGCCGCCAGGCAGCAAAATTTTGGAAATAGGCAGCCACTATTTACATTCTTCCATGATTCTTACCAAACTGGGCTACCAGATAGACGCCATGGATGTAAGTCCTTTTTGGGATCTTGAATTTGTCAGGAAGAGAGAAAAAGGCTTTGGGATAGTAGGGATAGTTGAAAACGATCTCGAACAGTTGACGTCCATGGAAGGCGTTGATTCCAGGTACGACTTGATTCTTTTTACCGAGATTATGGAGCACATAACATTCAACCCCATTTCATTTTGGAAGAGTGTTCATAAGATAATAAGGCCTGGAGGGATCATTTATATATCGACACCTAATTCTTTGACTTTGATGAGCATCGTCAGAAGCATAAAAAACTTATTGACTATGACGGGGATTGGTGTTGGCGTTGGGGAGATATTTGAGAGGGTTACGTATGGCCACCATTGGAAAGAGTATTCTGCAAAAGAGATAAGAAAATACTTCCACCTTTTGTCGGATGACTTTCACGTGAATATTAAGAGGTATCACTATAAGCAGTATTCATGGGAAACCCCTGTTGAAGGCATTTATAAGATCCTCTCATCAATTGGAAATACAAGTTATGTTTTCTCTGAAGAGCTTGAAGTGTTAGTTACAGTGGCTAAGGAGGGTTCCTGGAAGCTGGAACCACCAAAATACTGAAAGTTCTGTTATAGTTTGATGAAACCCATCTGCCATTGTTGCTTTCAAATTTGCCCGCCGGAAAGGTAGATGACAATATCGTCTAAGCTTTTCTGTGGGATTTATATCTTGGCAACGCTAATTTGAAACAAGGTCGGTGCACATGAGTATCTTGAGGTGTTTTGCTTCAATACTACTTAGCAGGAAAGACAGGCAAAGTTTGAGGTTTTGGTGGCATTGCTTTTCAACACGCTAACGAGAAATAGGCTAATGAAAAAGGGAATAAAAGTTTTTGGCTTCATAGTAACGTTGGCTATTTCCATTGTAGTCAATGCTCAAGATATGCCTACTGGCTTTAAATCCTTTGAGGAGCGAATACGGCGTCTACAGCTATTGGGAGATACTTTGATTAGGCCATCCTTTAATATTCGGCCATTTAGCAGTAAGGTTTATTTAGCAGATTCAGCGACAAAGCTCTATGCATTTAGTGGTATTGTTTTCAGTGGGAAGAAGTCTAAGGCTCGCCTAGAGTTGCTCCCTTTTGAATTAACTGCCCAATTGAACACTACTAATCCATATGGGTGGAACGATGGTTTGATGATTCCCTCCAGGGGCTTTCAGTCTTACATCTCAGGAGGGTTTTATTTTAAAGCCGGGCCCTTTCAAGTGCAGCTACGTCCTGAAGCAGTTTGGTCGGCAAACCAAGCGTATCAAGGTTTTACCAATCCCTATGTGCTGCCTTTTTACTACCGGTACACCTATAATTATATAGATTCGCCTGAAAGATTTGGTGAAGGTGCTTACTATAGGCTTCATCCCGGCCAGAGCTTTGCAGGCCTCAACCTGGGGCCAGTTTTTATTGGAGCTTCTTCTCAGAACATCTGGTGGGGCCCGGGAAAAAGAAACGCTTTGATTTTTAGCAATAATGCTCCTGGCTTTTATCACTTGGGGTTAAAAACTACCAGACCAATCGAGACTTCGATAGGAGCCTTTGAATTTCAAACGCTGGTTGGAAAGCTCGAAGGTTCTGGCTACCTGCCAACGCAGATTATCAATCCGCTTCATTTGACTCCGATAGATGATTGGAGGTATTTATCTGGATTCACCTTTAATTATTCTCCATCGTGGTTCTCTGGCTTTCATTTTGGAGCCTCCAGAGTTTTTCAACAATATTTTGGCGACACCAAAAAGAACAAAGATTATTTTCCTGGTATACTAAATATTTTTAAAGCCAACGATCCGGTTTCTGATGATTTGTTTAACAGGGATCAAATGATTTCAGTGTATTTTAGATGGGTTTGGAAAAAGGTCCAAGCTGAGTTGTATGCAGAATACGGCCGCAATGACGCATCCTGGAACCTTAGGGATTTTATTATGACTCCTGAGCACTCAAGGGCATACATACTTGGTTTTTCGAAGCTTTTTGCATTGCCTGGGAAGGATCGTTACCTTCAACTGAATGCAGAGCTTACACAGCTGCAGCAGTCCAGCAATTATATCAATAGAGATGCCAAGAGTTGGTACCTCCATTCGCAAGTCACCAACGGCTTTACGCATCTTGGGCAAGTGATTGGAGCTGGAATTGGCCCTGGGAGTAACCTACAGTCGTTGGAGGTAAGTTGGGTAAATGGATTAAATAAGATAGGAATGCGAATAGAAAGGCTGACTCGCAACAATGACTTTTATAATGTGGCGTTTAGTTACAACCCTCTTCATTCTCCATGGGTGGACACCTCAGCAGCTTTGCTCTTTGACAGAAACTTCAACAGGTTCTTCATAAGCGCCAACCTCTCCTTTGTCAATTCGAACAATTATCAATGGGGCTTTAGGCCTGGCGAAGAAAATGCAGTACTTCCGAGAGGCGAGAGGAAATTCAATGCCTTTGTAAATGTCAATACTGTTTACCGTTTTGGCAGGTAGATTTACAATAAGTTGCGATGTGCGTTGATTGCAACGACTTTAGTGCACCCTTATTGCAATTGAAGAAAAGAGTGAACTTGAGAAGAACTTAGACAACCCGTTCTGGCCCAATGGACTAAGCTTGTGTCAGCAGATTAGGCCCTACTTTGACCAGCAAATAAGGTAAAAGCGATAATGCCTCAGAAATATGGGAATTCTGCGCACTCTTGCTATAATTATTTATATTTGCGACCGTTTACAACCAGGCATTGGTAATAAACCCTGCTAGGCAGAAATATAAAAGACAGTGTTTCTCTTAAACGAAAACTCAAAACATTTAATGAAATTAGTAAAATTAGGTATATCCTTTTCTCGGTTGCAAGGGTTGTTTAAATTAGCTTCAATAATCTTTCTTCTGATCGTCATTCTGGCTCCAAACGATCTGAAGTCGCAGTCCTTTGGGGATTTGGGCTCGATCAAAGTCGATTTGTTGACGGACCAACAAATTGAAGATCTTTTGATAAAAGCAGAGGGCCTGGGCGTTTCGCAAGATCGGTTGATTGCTTTGGCACGCCAAAGAGGAATGCTCCCCGCTGAGCATGCGAAATTTGAAAGAAGAGTAATACAAGTTAGCAATGTAAGACTCAGGAGGGAAAAAAGAGAAGAATCTTCAGCCGAGGCATTACGGAAGACTCAAAGGTTTGGCAGCGACAACCTGTTTGAGTCAATAACGGGTCGTGATAGCTTGGGCTACGAATTGAACGACCTTGAGAAGAAGATTTTTGGATATTCTATTTTTCACAATAAGCCCCTCGATTTTTCTCCAAATTTGAATATGCCTACGCCCAAGAATTATATTTTAGGGCCTGGCGACGAGGTTATAATCAATATTTACGGTGCGACAACGGATAGCTTCAAAGAGATCATTACTCCGGATGGCAAAATCAACATGAAATTTATCGGGTTGATACATATCGGCGGTTTGTCTGTTGATGCCGCTATCTCATCCCTTACCGGTAAACTAGGCAGCTATTATTCGGGCCTGAGAGGAAATAACCCTAACACATTTCTATCGCTAACAGTCGGAAATGTGAGGACGATCAAAGTAAATATTGTTGGAGAGGTGAAGAGTCCTGGTACTTATTCATTGCCCTCCATGTCTACAGTCTTCAACGCCCTTTATGCAGCTGGTGGCCCGACTACCAATGGTACATTTCGCCATATTCAGGTCTACCGATCGGGCAAACTCGTTACCGAGGTCGACACGTATCCGTTCTTAACCAAAGGTGACGACAGCGCCAATGTAAGGTTGGAAGACAATGATGTCATCCTCACAAGACCCATTTCAAATAGAGTTGAAGTTATTGGGGCTACCAGAATACAAGGACTTTTTGAAATGAGACCTCAGGAGACTTTTGAAGATTTGATTTACTTCTCAGGTGGCTTTAATGAACTGGCCTATACTGAAATGGTAACTGTTACCAGGGTAGGTGACGAAATGAAAACTGTTGAAACCCTTGACAAGGCCCTACAGCAACAGTTTTTTCCCAGAGATGGGGATATTTTTACCATTGGTGAAATCCAGGACAGATTTTCAAACCGTGTCCAGATACAAGGCCCGGTCATTCGTCCTGGACAATATGAATTAACTGAAGGATTGACAGTCTCACAGCTAATAAAGAAAGCTGGGGGGCTTCAAGGGGATGCATTTTTGAGCAGGGCAACCTTATACAGGACCTCCGAGAACTTCACCCTTAAAGCTGCTTCCATCGATTTGGGTGCCATCCTTGAAGGGCAAGCTGACGACCTGCCTTTACAAAACGAAGATTTGCTGAGTATTGTGAGCATTTTTGACCTTCGGGAAGAATACTCTGTGGAAGTTAGCGGCGAGGTTAATAAAGCGGGAAACTACCCATATGCCGAAAACATGACAATCGGTGATTTGCTAATTAGAGCAGGAGGTTTGAAAGAATCAGCGGCCAACTCAATTATAGAGATTGCTAGAAGAGTTAGCAACGATAATTCTGGAAAAATAGCTTCAATTATTACTTTTCCAGTCAATAACAATTTGTCGATAGCCGATGAAGAAAGAGAGATTATTCTAAGCCCGTTTGATCATGTTTTTGTTCGAAAAAGCCCCGGTTATCAGGAACAAAAGTTGGTAACCATTGAAGGCGAGGTCAATTATCCGGGAGAATATGCCCTCGATATCGTCACAATGAGAATATCAGACCTTGTAAAGCGAGCCGGAGGTTTGAATCAATTTGCTTATGCTAAGGGAGCAACGCTTCTGAGGAGGACAGAGTATTATGAGCCCAAGCCAGAAGAAGAAATAAGGTTGGACAAATTGACGGATTTGCAGGCAAACACCCTTAGAAAGGATGCTGAAAATATCGAATCTGAAAAGAAAATACTTGAAAGAGTGGATGCAAATGTTACCAAGGGCAAAGAAGCACTTCTAATGAGTGAATTAAATCGATCCGATGACGAGCTTCTTGAGGAGGCCAGGACGGAACGACTTATTCGTACAGGTGCGGTCAAGGAGAAGGAAATGAAAGCAAAAGAAGCAGAATTGGTGGGCATAAATCTTGGTGAAATTATTAGAAACCCGGGTTCTCCCTATGATTTGATACTGAAAGATGGCGATCTGCTAACTATTCCAAAAGAGCTACAAACTGTGAGGCTAAGGGGTGAAGTACTTTACCCGACAACGACTCGCTATGAAACCGGAAAAGGGTTAAAAGGATATATTGGAAATGCAGGCGGCTTCTCGGAGGTAGCTAGTAGAAAACGATCTTATGTTGTTTATGCAAACGGGGAAGTAAAGCGAACGAAGCGGTTTTTCGGGTTCAGGTTTTACCCTCAAATTGAACCCGGAGCAGAAATTATAGTTCCTCTTGCGCCAGCCCGTAGACCCATTTCGATCCAGGAAATTGTAGGCCTGTCTACAAGCCTCCTGACGCTTTATTTACTGGTAAATTCTCAGGTGCTTAGGAATTGATGAGCTTTTTTATGAGGAATAAAAAAATTACTGTAAGAGAAACGTTTTCTGGGGAAGAAATTGCTCTGCTTGATATTTTCTGGCTGTTTTATAGCAGAAAAATTTACCTGGCAGTTTCAGTTGTTGTTTTTCTTATAATAGGGGTGATTGTCGCAAATACCACACCTGTAGAATACGAGGCTACAGTTGAGATTCTATCGGAGGGAGGTGATGACGGATCCGTCGGCGGACTTAGTGACCTTATCGGCCTGGCGGGTGTTCGAACAAACCGAAAATCCAGCGGTGGCGGCTCTGGTGGTTTAGACTCCGACATGTACCCGCAGATTCTCCGAAGTAGTCCCTTCCTGCTGGAATTAATGGATGAGGAGTTCCAATTTGGAAGAAAAAGGAAAATGTCTCTTTACGAATTTTTCCTTCAGCCAGAACCTAAGCACTTCTTTGCGGCAGCAGCAGACTATTTGAAGGACTTCCCCTTAAATGTCAAAATTCTTCTGGGACTTGCTAAAAAGAAAAAGCAAGTAACCCCTAAACATATCAGAAAGAAAATGGAAGACTATCCTTCCGTGCTCATTTTGTCTGGGGAAGAAAAAAAGGTGATGGCTCAGCTTAAAAGGCGGATAAGTATCGCTAGCGATGGAAGAATTATATCGCTTACAGTTAAAATGCCCGATAGAAATGTTGCCGCACAGTTGAACACTATAGTAATTGAAAAACTCATAACTTACCTTTCCAACTATAAAACAGAAAAACTGAGGCTGGACTTGGATTTCATTAGCGAAAGAAAAGCAGAGGCTGAAACCGAATATTTAAAGGCACAAAAAGAGTTGGCAACGTTTCGGGATTCCAATCAGGGCAGGATGACCAAATTGGCTGAATCAAGAGAGCAATACCTTACTTTTGAATATAACCTGGCCTTCAATATTTACAATACTTTGTCTAATCAACTTGAACAGGCTCAAATCCAAGTCAAAAAAGAAACTCCTCTATTTTCAGAGTTTGAACCTGTTTCAATTCCTGGAAGCCCTTCGGAACCTAAGGCGAGCAAAATAATTATTCTTTATACAGGAGTTGGCGCTGTGGTTGGCTTTTTTATACTAGTATTGATGTTATTTGTTTCCTACTTCAAAGAGCTGACAATCTCGAAGACAAATTGATTCATGATGCGAAAAGCTCGATATAATTGGATTGTTTTAACAATCGAGTAATTTTGTTACTCAAAAACTCTTGTGTCATGGTCTCATATAACTTCGAAAACCAAATTTCGCCATTTGATTAAGTTTTTCAGCAATTCCGACTCAGAAGAACATATTCAAATCTTAGCAGAAGAGTTTGGTAAGTCTGACTCTTCGGTTAGTGCAAAGTCAAATCTTCTGAATGAAGCTACTGTTTCTAAAAACAAGCTCAACTACGATTCCAGTGATTCTGAAAGAGGAAGCTTTTGCACTAATTTTGGACAATAAAGGAGCGGTGTAAAACGACTCTGAATTTCGGTTCCAGCTTAATATTCATGATGATAAGAAAATAGTTAGTTGATGAAAAAGGCATTAATTACAGGAATTACCGGACAGGATGGCGCCTACCTTGCTGAACTGTTACTCAAAAAAGGGTATGAGGTTCATGGCATAAAAAGGAGAGCTTCGCTGTTCAACACAGACAGGATAGATCATCTGTATCAAGACCCCCATGTCGACCATCCAAAGCTTATTTTGCACTATGGTGATATGACAGATTCGATGAATCTGACAAGAATCATACAAGAGACGCAACCAGATGAAATTTATAATTTGGCGGCAATGAGCCATGTGAAAGTGAGTTTTGATACACCAGAATATACTGCAAATGCAGACGGCATTGGGACGCTGAGGATTCTTGAGGCCGTAAGGCTTCTTGGTCTTGAAGGCAAAACAAGAATATATCAAGCGTCCACTTCTGAATTGTACGGATTGGTGCAACAAGTGCCTCAGTCAGAGACGACACCTTTCTACCCAAGGTCTCCGTATGCAGTTGCCAAACTTTATGCCTACTGGATAACTGTGAACTACCGGGAAGCATACAATATGTTTGCGTGCAATGGAATTCTATTCAATCATGAATCCCCCCTTCGTGGAGAAACCTTCGTAACTCGCAAGATCACAAGAGCCGTTGCTAAGATCGTTCTTGGTTTACAGCAAGACTTATTCGTTGGCAACCTTGATGCGAAAAGAGACTGGGGACATGCCAAAGACTATGTTGAAGCTATGTGGAGAATTCTTCAACAGGACGTTGCCGAGGACTATGTGATTGCCACCGGGGTTACTACCAGTGTAAGAGATTTTATTAAAATGTCGTTTGCTCACGTTGGGCTCAATCTGCATTTTCAGGGAAATGGCTTAAATGAGGTTGGAGTTCTTGAATCAATTGATTCTGATACGTTGATGAAGAAAGTTGGGAATTCAGACCTCCCTGAAGGATTAAAATTAGGGGACACTCTGGTAAAAGTAGATCCACGATATTTTAGGCCAACTGAAGTTGACCTTCTCATTGGAGACCCTGCAAAGGCTCATAGCAGGTTGGGGTGGAAGCCGAAATATCAATTGAAAGGTCTTGTGGAAGAAATGATGGATTCGGATGTTAAGCTTTTTCAAAGAGACATCCATTTGATTAGTGCAGGACACAAGGTTTTAAAACAGGCAGAGTAAGTGAAAGAGACCGAAGAAAACTGGGACTTAGTAATCAGGCCGACATCTGGCTTACTTGACTTAAAGCTAAAGCAGGTTTGGAAATATAGAGATTTGCTCTGGATGTTTGTAAAGAGGGACTTTATATCTTTCTATAAACAGACAATTCTCGGGCCAGTTTGGTTTTTTATACAGCCACTATTCACCATGGGAGTTTATATGTTTGTATTTGGCTCATTGGCTGGAATATCGACAGACGAACTTCCTCAGCCACTCTTTTATTTAGCTGGCATAACAGCTTGGACATATTTCTCCGAATGCCTTACTAAAACATCACGTGTATTTATTGATAATGTACACATATTCGGCAAGGTATATTTCCCAAGGATAGTTATGCCTTTGAGTATAATCATTTCGAGTTTAATAAAACTGTCGGTACAATTGAGTCTGCTTCTTGTGATGATGGCCTATTATTTTATTCAGGGAGCAAACTTCAGTCCTTCAATTTATATACTATTATTTCCTATTCTTTTGTTCTTAATGGCTAGCCTGGCCCTTGGCCTTGGCATGATTGTTTCCTCTCTTACAACAAAGTACAGAGATTTAGTTTTTTTGATCACTTTTGGTGTCCAACTATTGATGTATTCAACTACAGTTGTATACCCACTATCTAGCTTGTACGGGGTTTATCGACTCGCCATTCTTGCTAACCCAATGACTACTATTATAGAAGGTGTGAGACTAGGCTTTCTAGGGCAGGGCTCCTTTACATGGCTTGGCTTTTTATATACCTGCGGTATCACAGCGCTAATCTTGTTCATAGGTACATTGGTGTTCAATAAGGTTGAGAAAAATTTTGTAGATACGGTTTAATGAGCAAAGCAATTAAAGTAGAAAACATATCTAAGGCATACCAACTCGGGCAATTCAGCACAGGTACTCTTTCAAGAGATTTGGAGCGCTGGTGGGCGCTAGCAAGGGGGAAAGAGGATCCCTATTTGAAGCTTGGAGAAACCAATGTTCGATCCACGAAGGGCGTATCCAACGTCGTTTGGAGCCTCAGGGACATTTCTTTCGAAGTTGAAGAGGGAATGGCGATAGGAATAATTGGGAAAAATGGAGCTGGAAAGAGCACCTTGTTGAAACTTCTATCCCAGGTCACCACCCCTACAACCGGCCAAATTAAGGTTAGGGGACGAATCGCCAGCTTGCTGGAGGTTGGGACAGGGTTTCATCCAGACTTGACTGGTAGAGAAAATATTTTCCTTAACGGTGCCATACTTGGCATGCGCACAAAGGAAATACAAAAAAAATTCGATGAAATTGTGGATTTCTCAGGGGTTGAAAGATACATAGATACTCCAGTAAAAAGATACTCATCTGGCATGTACGTAAGGCTTGCCTTTGCTGTAGCGGCTCATTTGGAATCTGAAATTCTAATTGTTGATGAAGTTTTAGCAGTTGGAGATGCTGATTTCCAGAGAAAATGTTTAGGTAAAATGGGTGAGGTGAGCAAAGGAGAAGGCAGAACTGTTCTCTTTGTCAGCCACAATATGGAATCGGTTTCCAAGCTTTGCAGTGAAGGGATATTGTTGGAAAACGGCACTTTAAAATACCGAGGTGCCATGGGAGATATTGTTAATGAGTACCTATTGTCCGGTTTAGATGGAAAAGAGGCAATAGTGAACTTAATGCCCTATAATCGGACCGCGTCTTACAATGCTGGAACTGTTGAATTAATAGATTTAGCTTTTGAGAACTCTGTAGAATTGTCTAATGTGTTTTATTGGAACAAGCCAATTGAGATTCTGGTTAGGTTCAAAGTTTTGAAAAAAGTCGAAAAACTTTTAGTTGGGTTTACTGTGGCAACAGCAACCGGCGTCAATGTTTTTACAGCAAACAATTCAGGTAACGAGTTTTCATTTGAAGCCCAAACTGAGGTGGTAGTCCGAATAAATATAGAGCACAACTTGAGGCATGGGTTATATACTTTGCATCTGGGTGCCATGGAAGGGAGTCAGGATATATGGTGGCATACAGATGTCGCAAATATTGAAATTACCAATTTGACTCCTGGTATAGTTTACCCCTCAAATAATTCAGGTGTAGTTTTGTGCGACTCCACGTGGACAATCAATTAGCCTTGGATGAGCAGTCTTAAAACTATTATATGGGGCTTTGAAGGCCAGTCTGGTTTGAGCATTGTAAAAGCGATTTCCGCTGATCCAGATTTTCAAGTAGTTCACACTGTCAATGACTTTGGAGGTTCTGAAAATATATTCGATTACCTCCGTTGTGATGAAAATTTACACACCATAAGTTTTGATGAGAAAATTTATAAGTCCGTATATAATAGCGGCCTTAATAAATTTACCAATATGTTTTCAAGACATTACCAGGACTACTCATGGACTTACCACGATTTCGTCGATGCATTTAATATCTTTTTTAATAGACTATTTAACGTTTTATGTGAGAGGAAACCGGATTTAGTGATCTTTTCGAATATTCCTCACGAAGGCCCGGACTTTATTTTATACCTTCTTGCTAAAGAATTAAAAATTAAAACACTTTTATTTTATCAATCTTTGTTCAAAGAGAAGTTTTTCATTGTAACAAAGCTTGACGATTTTGGACAATTTAAATCCGTTAATAACGTCTCGGTTGAACAGAAGATCAAGATTGAAAAACGGCATGAGGACGAATATTTTTACATGAGTAATGTGGCTCCAATTGCTTTTAGAAGGCCTCGTTACCTTAGACTTGCTAAGCTTGTAGTATCGAAGAAATTGTTTGCTGTAGGAATAGAACTAGTTAAAAATTATAGATTCAACCGATTTGTGGACGCCATAAGAAGGAACGAAAAAGATTTGAATCTGCATTTAACCAAATATGTCTATTTTCCTTTGGCAATGCAGCCCGAGTTGACAACTTCTGCTATTGGCAAGTTGTACAACGATCAACTTTTGGCAATTGAACGTCTTGTGCATATTTTGCCAGCTGATTGGAAGGTGGTCGTGAAGGAGAATCCGAAGCAGACAGATTTTCAACGGGGGCACCTATTCTTTCAAAGATTAAAGATGCTTAAGAATGTTGTACTCGCTCCAGTTTCATATAATACTCATGAGCTAACCAGACATTCGGAATTTGTTGCAGTTGTAACCGGCACAGCAGGATGGGAGGCAATAAAGGGAGGTAAGAAAGCTCTGATATTTGGGAATGCCTGGTACCAAAAGTTACCAGGAGCCATCACATATGAAGACGGCTTGAAAATCGAGGATGTTTTGAGGTATTCTTTTGAACACAGCAGCTTAGAGAACGAATTTTCAGCGCTGATGACTAAATGTGGCATCGGATTGGTTGACGACGCATACAGCGTAGAGATTGAAACTTTTGATGCTGACAGTAATTCAACCAAAGTGCTAAATTCAATTAAGAAAGTTGTTAGTAGTGAAAATACCATTTGGGAATAATTAAAGGAAATATGTTAAACAATAAAAGTGTTTTAATTACTGGAGGTACAGGCTCACTTGGGAAAGCGCTAACAAGGGAAATTTTCGCCAAATGGCCTGAAGTTAAGAAAGTAATAGTTTTTTCTCGTGACGAGCAAAAGCAATTTCAAATGGCACAGGAGTACCCTGAAGACAAATTTCCACAAATTCGGTTCTTTATTGGCGATGTCAGAGATGAAAAAAGGCTAGTTAGGGCATTTAATGGCGTGGACTACGTGATTCATGCAGCGGCAATGAAGCACGTCCCTATTGCTGAGTACAACCCGGATGAATGTATAAAAACAAATATTGGCGGAGCTCAAAATGTCATACACGCAGCTTTTGAGGCTGGAGTAAAAAGAGTGGTAGCCCTCTCAACAGACAAGGCCTGTGCACCTATTAACCTTTATGGGGCTACTAAACTTACGTCGGATAAGTTGTTTATCGCTGCAAATAATATTAGCGGTAGCAATCCAATAAAATTTTCAGTGGTTAGATACGGCAATGTAATGGGTTCAAATGGTTCCGTTATTCCTTTTTTCCTTAGTCGAAGGACTGAGCGAGTATTGCCAATAACGGATCCAGACATGACTCGGTTCAATATATCACTAAAAGGAGGGGTTAACATGGTCATGTATGCTCTGGAGCATGCATGGGGAGGAGAATTATTTGTTCCCAAAATCCCTTCGTATCGTATCATGGACGTAGCCGAAGCGATCGGACCGGATTGTGAGAAGCCGATTATTGGAATAAGACCTGGGGAGAAGGTGCATGAAGAAATGATCACCGCATCAGACTCTTATAACACTTATGACTTGGGTAAATACTACGTTATACTTCCGAGCACTCCTAAGTGGAAAATTAGCGACTTTGTTAACCAATTTAGCGCAAAAAAGGTTAAAGCTGGGTTCAATTACAATTCGGGCGAGAATCACGATTGGGAGACAGTAGACAGCCTGAGGAAGTTGATCAGTGAACATGTAGATTCAACTTTCAAATACTAGAATGAAACAAATCCCTTACGGCCGGCAGCACATAACTGAGGAGGATATTCAGGCAGTAGTTCACACTCTTCAATCCGATTTTCTAACTCAGGGGCCGAAAATTACGGAATTTGAAGAAGCTTTCGCAGCTTATGTCGGTAGTAAGTATGCTGTTGCCGTTTCAAATGGTACGGCAGCGCTTCATCTTTCAGCCCTGGCGTTGGACGTAAAAAACGGAGACAATGTAATAACAACCCCGATAACTTTTGCGGCGAGCGCCAACTGCATAAGATACTGTGGCGGAAATGTGGTTTTCTCTGACATCGATCCAGAAAGTTATCTATTGGATGTTGATAAGGTAAGGAGTTTGTTGGAGAGCTCCCCTAAAGGGACCTACAAGGGAATTGTTCCGGTTGACTTTGCAGGAAGGGCCATTAACATGCAGGAAATAGCCGAATTGGCTAAAGAACATGGACTGTGGATAATTGAGGATGCTTGTCATGCTCCGGGCGGATATTTTACTGATCAGAATGGTTCCCAACGTAAATGTGGTAGTGGACAGTTTGCTGACCTGGCCATTTTTTCATTCCATCCAGTCAAGCACATTGCTTCCGGAGAAGGTGGGATGATCACAACTAATGATTATTCTCTGTACAAAAGACTTCTCATGCTTCGTACTCATGGCATTACCAGGGAAAGTGCACTCTTTAAAAATACGAAAGCCCTTGCCTTGGGTGAGATTGAGCATATGAGCTCCGCCGTTAACAGTGATTGGCCGGGCTGGTATATGGAAATGCAGGAATTGGGATACAATTGCCGTTTGACAGACTTTCAAGCTGCTTTAGGGCTCAGCCAATTGAAACGTGCGGACGGTGGTCTCCAAAGACGGCGGGAGATCGCCGGGAGGTACTATGAATCTTTCATTGATACGGCATTTATAAAAGGGCAGTCAAGGGCAGTTGAGGGGCATGCATATCACCTTTATATCATCGAGATTGAAGATAGAATTGGGCTGTATAATCATCTACGTACTAAGAATATTTTCCCTCAGGTACATTATATTCCATGTCACCTAATGCCATATTATCAGTCACAAGGGTGGACTGTTGGAGATTTCCCAAATGCAGAAAGATACTATACTCGCTGCCTCAGCTTGCCCATGTACCCGACGCTGACAGATCAGGAACAAGATTTTGTGATCAAAGAAATTAAGAGCTACTTCTCATGAACAAGCAAGAACAAAAGTCTGCTTTCCTGTCGTACGAAGCCAATGCTTGGTTCAGTAGGAACAAATCCAAGCTTGGGAACTATAATCCAGAAGAGGATAGAATCATCACACTACTTAAAAATTACAAAATCAATCCACAAAGCGTACTTGAGATTGGTTCGAGTGCCGGATATAGATTAAATGCTATAAAAAACTATTTTGGCTCCGAGTCTGTGATAGGGGTGGAGCCCTCAAAAGACGCTATAAATTTTGGCAAAAAGGAATATCCAGAAGTGAGTTTCATTCATGGAACGATGGATAATATTGATGATGTTCCTGATTCCTCTTGTGATTTGGTAATTGTGGGATTCGTGTTTTATGTTGTAGATAGAGCCCTACTCTTGAAAAGCGTGGCGGAAATCGATAGAGTTTTGAAAAACAGTGGGATGTTAGTTATTACCGATTTTTATTCTGAAAAGGCACTAAAAAACAACTACCACCACATTAGTGAATTTAATGCGTATTCTTATAAACAAGACTATTACAAAATATTTGAGTCCACCCACATGTATCATTTGCTTGATAAATCCACCTACAATCACGCCACAATGGAATTAAATGGCCAGGATGATTTTCATGACCTTATTTCTATCACGGTTTTAAGGAAAGACGTAGATGCCTCTTATCAATAAGCTAATACTGGGAACTGTTCAAATGGGCATTCCCTATGGTGTTAATAATAAAGCAGGGCAAATTCCCGAGAGCGAAAGCCTGAATATTCTAAGACTGGCCCGAGAATCGGGAATTGACACCTTGGACTCTGCTGAAGCCTACGGGTCTGCTCATCAGATTATTGGAGGCTATAATAGAGAAAACCAAAAAAAGCCTTTCAATGTAATAACCAAAATTTCAGGCGGCATTAACAACCATACTGTGGAGGAAAAACTCCAAACTTTTCTCAGGGAATTGCATCTTGAAAAACTTGATGGTCTTATGTTTCACTCATTTGGAGCATACCAAGAACATCTTCATCTGATGGATCGGCTAAGCTTGATGAAAGAAAAAGGGGTATTTCGCCAATTGGGAGTGTCGGTCTACAATAATGAGGAAATTGCTACTCTCATTGATGATGATAGGGTTGACTTTGTGCAACTTCCTTTCAATTTACTTGATAACATTTCGCAACGAGGCGAAATGATTGAGCGGGCAAAAGAGAAACGTAAGGCTATCCACACAAGATCCACTTTTTTGCAAGGCTTATTTTTTATGGAGACAACCTCGAAGCATCGAATAACAGAGGCATTGGCCCCACAATTGCTCAGGATTCGGGAACTGGCATTGGAAGAGAGTGTTTCTATAAATACCCTTGCTCTTGGCTATTGTCTCACACAGGAGAATATTGACAATGTACTAATAGGTGTTGATTCGGTAACTCAATTGAAAAAGAACCTGGAAGCGGCTAGCTTTGTCCTAAGTAAGGATACCATGAATTCTATAAATAGTTTGATAGTCAAAAATAAAGCCCTCCTAAATCCATCTTTATGGGGTTAAACACTCTCTTAATTACACAGGCAAGAACCGGCAGCACAAGGCTTCCTGGAAAAGTTTTGAAAATTATTTTAGGCAAGACGCTTTTACAAATTCATTTGGAAAGATTAAGTAAATGCAAGCTTGTTGATGCTATACTTGTCGCCACTACAAGTTCGCCTGATGATAACGTAATATACAAGAACGCCATAGAGTGGGGATATTACTCCTTCGCAGGATCAGAAGATGACGTCTTGGACAGATTTTACCAGGCTGCTTTGCCACATTCACCGACCTGGGTAGTTCGGGTAACTTCAGATTGTCCTTTGATTGATCCAGCATTGGTAGATAAAGTTGTGAAATTTTCTATTGAAAAAAATGCGGACTATTGTTCTAACACCCTTTTGGAGCACTATCCTGATGGGCAGGACATAGAAGTGTTTAAGTTTGAGGCTCTGTCAAAAGCTTGGAAACTTGCAGACAAGAAATCAGAAAGAGAACACGTAACGCCCTTTATTAGAAATAACTCCGACTTTAAGGGAGGTCAGAATTTTGCCGCCGTGAATTTCCCATGCGAAAAGAACTATTCACACATAAGAATGACGGTTGATGAGCAAAAGGATTTGGATTTGATAACGAGACTTACCGAGGCCAAAGGCTTAGATAAGTCCTGGCTTGACTACACAAATTATATTATTGACCACGATCTGCTGGCCATAAATAAGGATATCACTCGGAATGAAGGTTTATTAAAATCACTATCTAAAGAAGAATGAAATGGGAAAAGGGCAGGAGTTGTACAAAAAAGCAAAGACCCTAATACCTGGGGGAACTATGCTGCTGTCGAAAAGACCTGAAATGTTTTTGCCGGAGAAATGGCCCTCCTATTTTTCCAAAGCAAAAGGGTGTAAAGTGTGGGATTTGGATGGGAATGAATTTACTGATGTTTCAATTATGGGAATTGGAACAAATATTTTAGGGTATGGGCACGACGAAGTAGATGACGCCGTGATGGCTACAGTCAGAAATGGAAATATGTCAACTCTAAACTGCCCTGAGGAAGTATACCTTGCCGAACGCTTGATCGAGCTTCACCCGTGGGCGGACATGGTGCGATTTGCCAGAAGTGGGGGCGAGGCGAATGCCATAGCCATTAGAATTGCAAGGGCTGCTTCCGGTAGAGACAAAGTAGCCATTTGTGGCTACCATGGCTGGCATGATTGGTACCTTTCAGCCAATCTCGGGGACGATAAGAACCTGGCCGGACACCTCCTTCCAGGTCTTGACCCGTTAGGAGTCCCTCAGAACCTAAAAAACACGGTTCTCCCTTTCAATTACAATGATATTGAGGAGCTACAGAAACTTATCAAGACAAACGAGGTTGGGGTGATAAAGATGGAAGTCTCCAGAAACAAAGGCCCAGAGGATAATTTCCTTCACAAGGTCAGGAAACTGGCAACTGATAATAATATCGTCCTTATTTTTGATGAGTGTACTTCAGGCTTTCGCCAGACATTTGGCGGTCTTCATAAGCTTTATGGAGTAGAGCCGGATATGGCAATGTTCGGAAAGGCGTTAGGAAATGGGTATGCGATTACTGCAACAATTGGGAAAAAATCAGTGATGGAGGCCGCCCAAAAGTCGTTTATCAGCAGTACGTTTTGGACTGAAAGAATAGGCCCAACGGCTGGATTGAAAACCCTGGAGGTTATGGAGCGTGAACGGTCTTGGGAGACGATTACCAGCACGGGAACTGAAATAAGCTCTCGCTGGAAGGCCCTTGCTAGCCACCACAACCTTAAGATAGGCGTGTCTGGGCTGCCAGCACTTATTTCTTTCGCTTTTGATAGCCCCAATGCGTTGGCTTATAAAACCCTCATAACCCAGGAGATGCTCAAAAAAGGATATCTCGCTGGAACAAGCGTGTATGTCAGTACCACTCATGTGCCATCAGTTCTCAATCCTTATTTTGAAGAGCTTGACAAGATTTTTGGACTGATAAAAAAATGTGAAGAGGGCCTTCCAGTCGGCACCCTTTTGGAGGGGCCAGTTTGCCATGGAGGATTCAAAAGACTTAATTAATAATTGAAACCTCAAGTTTATATAAGAGTCGACGGGAATTCTGAAATTGGACTGGGCCATTTGATTAGGTCTATGGCCCTTGCCAGAAACATTTCTGAGGAGTTTTTGACGACATTTTTCTGCCGCTTTATTCCGGAGGCTCTGAAGCAGGAATTAGCTTCTTTTGATCTGAATCTAAAAGAAATCCAGCACGAAGAACAGTTTTTCAGTGCAGTCGAAAAAGGCTGCACCGTGGTCGTTGATGGCTATAATTTTGACTCTGTTTATCAGAAAAAACTAGCAGACAAAGGAGCTCTTATCGTCGTCGTGGATGACCTTTATCAGGGTAAGTTTAATGTGGACGCAATCATCAATCATGCGCTGGGGGTTTTACCAGAAAATTACAATGCAATGCCTTTCACACAATTGTGTTTGGGTACTGAATATGCCTTGTTGAGGCCAGAATTTCTGCAATTACATGATAGGGAATCCGAGAAAAATGCGGGACTGTCATTGCTGATTTGCTTCGGTGGAGCAGATCCATTGAATTTGACTTTACGGGCATTGGAGGTGGCGGGCGAATTTCCCCAAATTGAAACGATTCGAGTTGTAATAGGTGCTGCCTACCAGATGCGAGAACACTTGTTTCAAAAAATTTCTGGGATGAGCAGAGAAATTCAATTGCTTGAAAACCTGAATCCGTCCGGTATGGCAAAGGTAATGTCTCAATCCACACATGCGATCGTGCCATGCAGTGGCACACTGTTAGAGGCCCTTTCCGCTAAGTTAGTGGTGATATCAGGTTACTATGCAGACAATCAGAGGCAATTTTACACCGGCTTTCGGCACGCCAAGGCATTTGTGGACGCCGAACAGTTTGAATCAGATCAACTGCGAGGTGCTTTGACGTCGGCTTTATCCCGCAGGACAACCTTGTTTAAAGGCATAGATACAGAGATACCAGGCAGATTCAAAAAGCTGTTTAGCTCTCTGGAGATGCAAAAAAAAATTAGCCTGAGGCAAGCTGGCCAAGTCGACGATAAATTAACCTACAGATGGGGAAATGACCGGCTGGTAAGGAAGTACTCATTTACTAAGAATCATATCCCGTTTGAAGAGCACAAGAAATGGTTTAAGGAAAAAGTGACCTCTCCGGCTTGCATCTACCTGATCGCAGAATATCAACAGGAGCCTGTTGGCTCTGTCAGATTTGATTTGAACGAAGGAAATGTCGCAGTTGTTAGTTATTTAATAGATTCATCCTTTCATGGTAAGGGTTTAGGACTTCCGGTATTAAGGTCTGCCATTAAGCACCTGGCGCAAAATTTTTCAGAATTGAGCGCTATTATTGGTTATGTGATGAAAGAGAACTTAGCTTCGTTGGTGATTTTTCGAAAGCTTGGTTTTAATGAAGAGATATTGAGCGACCGTATAAAATTTACGAGGAATTGGAAAAATGAAAAATAGAGAAGTGATAGACATCGGGGGCTTTCAAATAGGCAAAGAGAACAGCGTTTTTATTATTGCAGAGTTATCAGCAAATCACAACGGGTCTCTTCAAAACGCCCTCGATACAATTGATGCCGCAAAGGAAGCCGGAGCAGATGCCATAAAGCTTCAAACATATACTGCGGACACTATAACCCTCAATGCCAGGACTGACGACTTCAAATTAAAGCAGGGGACTATCTGGGACGGCAAGTATTTATACGACCTATATAGGGAAGCCTATACTCCATGGGAGTGGCACAAACAGTTGTTTGATCGGGCACGGTCTAGAGGGCTGGTTTGTTTTTCCTCTCCGTTTGATAATACAGCGGTCGATTTGCTGGAATCATTGGATGCACCCGCCTATAAAATTGCGTCTTTCGAAATCACAGACATTCCTTTGATAGAGTATGTGGCGTCAAAAAATAAGCCGGTTATTATTTCTACAGGTATTGCCGAGAGGGAAGACATTGAGTTGGCAATTGAAGCATGCAAGCGAATGGGAAACAATCGCATTATTCTGCTTAAGTGCACATCCAGTTATCCAGCACCAATCGAAGAAGCAAACATGAGTATGATTCCTGACCTGGCCGCCAGATACGGGGTATTGAGCGGTTTGTCAGACCACACCATGGGTATTACTGTACCAGTTGTGGCCACCACCCTAGGAGCAAGAGTTATAGAAAAACACTTCATTTTGGATCGTGCTATTGGCGGCCCCGATGCGTCATTCTCGTTGAACAAGGAAGAGTTTGCCCAAATGGTGAGGGCCGTGAGGGAAGCTGAGGTTGCAGTCGGGAGGGTGGATTATTCCCTTACAGAAAAGCAAAAAAAGGGCAAGGACTTTAGCAGATCATTATACGCAATTGGCGATATTAAACCGGGAGATGTTTTTTCAGCCGAGAATATCAGGTCAATAAGACCTGGTTTTGGCCTTCATCCAAAGTACTATAAGGAAATAATTGGAACAACTGCGAAGCGGTCAATTTTATTCGGTGAGCCGCTAAAGACTGAAGATCTTGACTGATGAAAATAACCGGAGCCGATGACAGCGCTACGAAAGTAGCTTTTTTTAGCTCGCACAATCTTTGGCCTTCTCACTACGAAACGGAGCTGGAGCTGATGCAGAAGCACCTTGATCACGGGCACGACATTGTTCAGATGTCGTGCTTTTCTGAACTGAAGGCATGCGATCAGAACTTAACCAATGCTGTTGATACTTGCTTTTTGTGTTGCAAGAAAAGAAAACTTGGGGTTGACTTGCTAGACTCGAAGGTTAGGAATGTCGGCATTAAAGAATATTTGCACTGGGAAGACAAAAAAGTAGTCGAAGCTCTTCGGAAATATTTTAAAGATATCAATGATCTCAAAGCCTATTCTATTGACGAGAGATATGACATAGGTCAATCTGTGGCATCATCACTTATTTCTTTACTACGAGTGTCTTCTTTAGATCTTCAAGAACACAGAGAGCTTGTTAAGGACTACATGGTCGGTTCGGCAGAGATCTATTATGCGTTCAAGAGATTTTTAGCCGTCGAGCAACCAGCGCTGGTGTATCTATTTAATGGAAGATGGGCCCATACCCGGGCAGTATTCAGAGCTTGCCAGAGAGCTGGGGTCAGGTGCGTACTGCACGAAAGGGGTCAGGATATACATCACTACGGCCTTTTTACCAATCATTTTCCTCATTCGATAGAGAATTTCACAACCAAGGCCAAAGAATTGTGGGAAAGATCCGACAAAAGTGAAAAAATTGAATCGGCAGAGTCATTTTTCAAATCAAGACGGGTGGGCGCAAATGTGGATTGGTATTCTTTTATTGATAAGCAGGATACCAACCAGTTACCCGAAGGCTGGGATGATACAAAAGTGAATATAGTGATTTTTAATTCTTCCGAAGATGAAGTTGCCGCCATTGATGATGAATGGAAAAATCACCTGTATGACAGCCAGCTTGAAGGTATTAGAGCGATTTGTAAAGATCTTTTGTCTAGGAGCGACATCAAATTATACCTTAGGCTGCATCCAAATTTGGCAAACGCAGATCCTTCTGAAACAAACGCATACTCCGCCCTCTCGTATGCTAACCTTACGGTAATAAGCCCCGAATCGAAAATTAGTAGCTACCTGCTAATAGAAAAAGCCGATAAAGTGGTCACCTTTGGTTCGACGGTTGGGATCGAAGCGACTTTCTGGAATAAGCCTTCAATCTTGGCAGGTAAAGCCTTCTACGAGAAGCTGGAAAGCACCTACAATCCAAATTCGCACAGTCAGCTGATAGCCTACTGTAAGCAGAAGGACTTAGCTTCACTGGAAAAGAGAGGGGCCTTGATCTATGGCTACTACTTCAGAAGCTTTGGCTCAAAATACAAGTATGTGAAGGCGAATAGCTTTTCAAGTGTTGAATTTAGGGAAACAAACCTTGACCAGGTCGTTCAGCACGATAGCGTGAAAATCAAACGCTTTTTCAAAATCAGAACCTTTGCCAGAATCCTTAAAAGGCCTTTCCTAAAAGTCAATTTGCTAAAGTTACTCTATAAATAATTGAGCCAGCCTACACCGAAAGTCTCCGTGGTCATACCTGCATTTAACGCAGAGGCGTACATACGTGCAACTATACAAAGTGTTCTGAACCAAACTTTTGATGATTTTGAGATTGTTGTCGTTGATGATTGCTCTACGGATAATACTGCAAATGTGATTAGCTCCTTTGACGATAAGAGGATACGGCTTCACACAAACGAAAAAAATAAAGGAATAGCGTATACTAGGAACAGGTTAATTAGCCTCGCCAGAGCAAAGTACCTAGCGATTCTGGATGCAGATGACTTGGCATATCCTTCCAGGCTCCAGGTACAGTATGACTTTTTGAGTGAAAATCCAGACTTTGCCTTTGCTGGTTCAGACATAGAGCTTATCGACACCGCTGGCAAAACTATTGGTTATAATCAATACACGTATCCTCCTGAGAACTATCCCTCGCTGTTATTCTTTCACAATATCATAGCTCAATCAAGTGTAATGATTAATAGGGACTACATAGAAAGTTTGCCCCAAATTTACAGCCTCGATTTCCCTCCTGCGGAAGACTATCATTTGTGGGTGAGGCTTGCCTTAATGGGCAAGACTTACAATCTTCCGCAGGTTCTCGTCAAATATAGAATACATAGCCAAAGTGTGTCCATAGCCAAAGCCTCACTAATGGAGCAAATGGTAGAAAAAATTATCCTTTGGCAGGCCCAAAGGTTGGGTTTGGCACCGACGAGAGATGAATTAAATATTCAAAAGGCATTGGCTCATAGTGACTATTCAAGATTAGGCGAAATTTCCCATCTTGATATAGACCGCTGGTTAGGAAAAGTGTTTGCCGCAAATGTAGAAAAACAGATATATTCGCAGCAATCTTTTGGTGAAGTCATTAAGGACAAGTGGATTGATTTGGTTCACTCTCGAATCTTGGAGCATAGTCCAAGAGTATTTTTTGAACTAAGCAAGGGCTTTGGCTTTAGTAAACTTACCTTTGCGGCCAGGGTACGGTTTTTTCTGAAATGTTTTTTGTTTTACAAGTCGTCGTGACCCCAGAGAATGCATGAGTGAGATTGTTGACTTTCCTCTGATAAGCATCATTGTGCCTTGCTACAATCAGGGAGAATATTTAAATGAGTCTCTGAGCTCGATTGAATCCCAGACTTACGAAAACTGGGAGTGTTTGATAATTAATGACGGATCAACTGACAACTCAGCCAATATCGCTGAGGCCTGGTGTAAAAAGGATCAAAGATTTATTTGCTGTGAAAAGAAAAACGGCGGCTTAAGCTCTGCAAGAAACGTGGGCCTGGACAGGGCAAGGGGAAAATATATCCAGTTTCTGGATGCAGACGACGTCATAGAAAGAGGCAAGCTCGAATTGTCGGTTCAAGAATTAGCTAAAGACGACAACCTGAGAGTTGTGATATCTAACTTCGAAGGAGCGCTAAAAGTAATGTCGCAGAGAATGCCCCCCTACTGCGATTTATCAGTGGTGAAGTTCTCCTTAAGAACAATTGTGCTCAATTGGGATAGGGGCTTTACTATTCCGATTCATTGCGGTGTATTTCATTTCGACTTCTTCAAGTCATTTAGGTTCAATGAAACTCTTATGGCCCTGGAAGATTGGGACTTTTGGATACGTCTTTTTAAGGAGTCTGAGAGTTATGCTTTTATTGATATGCCATTGGCCATCTATCGGCAGCATAATGCTGGAATGAGTAAAAATTTTGGAAAAATGTACAGGGCAAAGCGTGATTTTTTGCAACACATAAAGTCTCAAAAGGTGATTGAAGGTGATTTATTGTCTGAATTTGAGGAAACAATGAAGAACTATTGGCTGCCAATTCTGAGAATAAAGTATCTTGAAGAAAGGTATCCAAAAATCAAACATTATTTTGAGCTAAAAAAAAGTATTCGCCTCAAGCTTAAATTATTATGGAAGGAGAGCTAATGAAGTGCAGGATTTGCAGAGAAAGCCAACTTAAGCCCTACCATGTGAGGGAAATGATGTTCGGTTTAAAGGATTCATTTGAATACCTGGAATGCACAAATTGTGGGTGCCTTCAGATAAAGGAATATCCAAAAAATATTGGTAAGTACTATCCTGAAAATTACTACTCATTTAACGAAGTTACCCTGCGTCAAGTTAGCAAGTACCAGAGGCTCAAGAATCAGGTGAAGTTCGTACTAAACCCAATTTTGAGGCTAACAAATATATCGAAACTTAACCTTGATGCCGACTTAGCACGGCTGAAGAAAATTGGACTAAGTCTCAGTTCGGCTATTCACGATGTTGGCTGTGGATCTGGGCATTATCTCCGGAGGCTACATAATTATGGTTTTAGCAGCTTGTCAGGGTCCGACTTGTTCATCGAGAAGGACTCTTCAATATTTGGAAAGGTGCCAATATTTAAAAGTGGCTTACGGGAATTGAACGGTACCTATGATTTGATTATGCTGCATCACGTGTTTGAGCATATGCCAGATCAGAAAGAGACGCTGGAAATACTGAAGACAAAACTCAACCCAGCGGGTGTTCTTATGATGCGTATCCCTGTGCTCAGCTACGCATGGGAAAAGTATGGAACCAACTGGGTGCAGCTTGACGCACCAAGACACTATTATCTGCACACGCTGAAAAGTGCTGAGATTTTAGCAAAGAGCGTTGGGCTCCAACTTCTTAAAGTGGAGTGGGATTCTTACGCATTACAGTTTTGGGGAAGTGAACAATACTTGCAGGACATACCGCTAAGGGCAGCTAACTCATATGCAGAGTCGATCCAAAACAGCCCGTTTAGTAAGGAGCAAATTGAACTGTGGGAAAGGGAGTCCCAAAAGTTGAATGAGGAGGGAAAAGGAGATCAGGTAGTACTTTATCTGAGAGCTGAGTAAACCCCTTGTATATGGCATCATTGATCGGAATCATTATTCTTAACTACTTTTCTGGTAAGGAGACGCTCAAGCTGTATCAGAAAATTGAGTCCTTTCAGGATGAATCTCTCAGAATGCTTGTTGTTGACAACTCCGCTGACGCAGCGGAGAACGAACTGCTTCGTAGCTCAATACCTTCTGAGAACCTGCTACTAGCCAGTAGGAACCTTGGGTATGCTGGAGGTAATAATGTGGGCATCAAAGAACTGATGCGCCGAAAAGAGATAAAGTCAATCGTCCTGCTGAATCCTGACATAGAATTAAACGAGAATATATTCCACACCTTGAATACTAGCTTATTAAAGGAGAAGAGTTTAGCAGCAATCGGCCCTCGACTTTGTTTGAAAGGAGAAAGAAACAAAATATTTTCAGACGGAGGACTTTTGCATTTCAACAGATTCTATTACCCAGGACATTTGCACGCTAAAAAGAATGTTCTAGAGGTTATTTCCCACGGCCTGAATTCAGACATTGGCTATGTAAACGGCTCGTTTTTTATGATCCGTGTTTCAGCTCTGGAAGCAATTGGACTACTGAAAGAGAAGTTCTTTCTTTATTTTGAGGAAACAGAATGGTGCCATAGGGCTAAGACATTGGGTTGGCAGGTGGCTTCCGACACAACAGTTACTGCATATCAGGATATCAGTAACAATGGTATTGTATATGAATACTATATGACTAGAAATCATTTCCTTTTTCACTATCTATACTATAAAAAAGGGTTGCCCCGGCTTGCGTTGCACTATTTTAAGCATGTTTTAATATGCGTTTTTAAGCAAGAGATCGATTCAAGTAAAAAGTGGCCATTTCTATTGGCAAGGATAAAGGGAATTGTAAAAGGCCTAATGAATAGTTGAGGCAGTTCAACCCCAAGAAAAGCATTATGCAATCAAGACCTCTTGTACACGTAAATCTAAAGTTTGGACATCACGGGCAAAGCTCCGGTTATGATGTTCTTTCTTCTTTTTTCCCTTATGCAAAGGTATTAAGCTTGAACAGGAGCCGAGAGAGGATCAAGCACCTCGAAAGATTCAAGGATGAAAAACCTGGAATGTACTTATACAATTACTCCTTTAAAATGCTTCGATTGCTTTTTAATTTCCAAGTAAGAAGGAGCCTCCAAGAAAATAGTATTGTTCATTATTTGTACCCCGAGAATACGCTGGCCTTCACGCCCTTCAATTTCCCAAGAACAACATCTATCGTATCCACGTTTCATCAACCTGAAGAATGGTTTGACGGGCTTTCCAAAACAGGTTCAGGCAGGAAAATGATGGATAATTTTAGAAGATCTAATGTTGCAATAGGTTTGGGGTCAAACCAAATTCCAGTGTTGACAAAAATATTTTCTTCCGAGAACGTGGAGTTCATTCCTCATGGTGTGGACACTGAATATTTCACTCCATCTTTTGTTGAAAAAGAAGCAAGGAATATTCTCATATTGGGCAGTTGGCTGAGAGATTTTGATATGGCAAGCAAGGTGGTGGCTGCGTTCAAATCGATAGATGCCAAAGTTAAATTCACTGTGATCTCGTCGCCAGAGAACGAAAGATACTTCCGAAATTGCGACAATGTACTTTTTAAAAATAACATCTCTGATTTTGAATTGTTGGCAGAAATTCAAAAATCTGATCTGCTTTTCCTACCCCTAAACGGAGCAATTGCCAACAATGCGCTATTGGAATGTATGTCATGTGGATTGCCAACAGTAATCACGAAACTAGACTCAATTAGAGACTACGTTACAGAAAAGGAGGCTATTTTTGTAAACAAAAATGTTGATGATAGTATAAATGCTTTGGAGTTTTTGTTGAAGAATGAAACTATAAGAAAGGAAAAAAGTGCCGCTGCCAGAGCAAAAGCATTAAGCTTTGATTGGCGTGTCATAGCCGAAAAGACCAAGAATGTTTACCAAAAGTTAGACTAATGTCCGTGACAAGGAATGTTTTATGGATTGCCCCCTACCCCGCCGACCCAAAGGCCCACGCTGCACCTTGGATAACATCTTTGGCCAGGGCATTGTCTTTGTCAGACAAGATCAAACTTACTATCCTGTCAACGAGCTCGTCAATCAGTTCATCTACTTTAGAATTTGAAAAGGATGGATACAGGGTTATTCTTCTAAAGATGCTTCCGCCTAAGTGGGATATAGTGACACTTTATCTGTTCCGTATACTCGCTTTAAGGAGGTGGCTGAAAAACAATCAGATGTCTTATGACCTGGTTCACGTTCATGGAACAGAGCATCAATTTGAGCTTGCCTCGATTGGGCTAAAAAAACCAACAGTTGTAAGTATTCAAGGAATTCTTTTCAGATATCTAAAAGCCTTGCCAGAAACATTCTCAAGCAAAAAAATAATATGGCTCCTTGGGTCGGTCTATGAAAAGTGGGGAATCCGGAAACATAAGCACTTTGTTTGCAGGACTCATTGGGATTCTGCTGCCGTGAGATTGCTTAATCCAACTGCTAGAATATTTATCGGATGGGAAATGATCCGCACCGACTTTTTTGTTGAGGAAGGAAACCAATTTGAAGAAAAAAGTAATATCCTCTTTTTAGGAGGGCTTAATTCAATAAAAGGGATAGCTGAAGCGTTGTACGTTTTCGATGCATTGGTTCAGGATGACGATCTCACATTAGTAATATTTGGAGATGGCAGTGTTAAAGATCTAAATGCGTTGATTCAGAGAAAACAGCTCGCCAACCTTAAAGTTGGCGTGAATGTCTTTCACAAAGGCAGAGCCTCCGCTGATCAGATAGTGAAAGAGATGTTGAATAGTAAGGTGCTGCTGCACCCATCGTATGTTGACAATAGTCCAAATAGTATTTGCGAGGCACAAGTGGTTGGGTTACCAGTGGTAGCCTCAGATGTAGGGGGCGTTTCCTCACTTATTGAGCATTCTGAAACCGGTATCCTGGTATCTTTGGAGGTTAATAGTATTATTGGGGGGATACGAATGTTAATGAAAGACAAAGCTCTTTCGAGAAGAATCTCTGTTCAAAGCAGAAAAATGGCAAGGGAACGACATGATACCCAAAAAGTTCTTGGAGAGTACCTCAATATATATAATACCCTAATCGAAGATGCTGAGACTTCTTTTTAGATCGATACTTTTCCTCTACCGGGTGATCGTTTATGTGATTGCGGCCAAAATTTGGAATCGGTTTACCCTGGCGGCCAATGGTGTAAAGATTGGAGATCGTTGGACAATCAATGGATTCATTTCTATTGAATGTTTACCTGGATCCAGCATTGTGATTTCGCAAGGATTTAGAGCCAACAGTGGATCTTTTTTTAATAATATTGGCAGGCAGCAGAAAACATCGCTCATTTGCAGAGAAGGAGGCCGTCTTTCAATCGGCGACAATGTCGGGATAAGTGCCTCAACGATTGTCTGTCATGAAAGAATAACCATAGGCAGCAACGTCAGGTTTGGAGGCAATTGTGTTGTCTATGATACAGATTTCCATTCACTCAAGGCTGTGGAGCGAACAGCTATTCCGGAGGTGAAAACCAATATTGGCAAATCGGAGGTGATCATAGGGGATAATGTTTTCATAGGAGGGCATTGCACAATTCTGAAGGGAAGTGTCATCGGAGATAACTCTATCATTGGTGCAGGAGCTGTTGTTAGGGGAAGTAAAATTCCAGCCAATCAAATTTGGGGAGGGAACCCTGCGGTGTTTATTAAAGAGGTCAGAAACGAATGAGTTCGCAAAAAGTAAGTGTAATAACAGTAGTTTTTAATGCCGCCCAACTTCTAAAGGAAACGATAGAGAGTATTAGGAGTCAGTCCTACCAAAACATTGAGTATTTTGTGATAGACGGAGGTTCAACTGATGGAACCTTACAGGTAATAGAAGCCAACAGTGATATCATATCATCGTACGTCAGTGAAAAAGACGCAGGCATATACGATGCTATGAATAAAGGTATAGCATATGCGACGGGGGACTGGACAATTTTTCTGAACGCCGGTGACAAGTTTGTTGATGGGGAGACCCTTTCAAAAGTAATTTGCAATGTCGCCAACGGACCCAAGCTAGTTTATGGTTCAGTGCTTTTAAGCGGCAATGGAAATACAAATAGGCTTGAGCCAAAGAGCCTTAGTTTTTTTAGCCTTCTATTTTGGGGCACCCGAACTCTCTGCCATCAATCGCTTTTAGTTCACCGTGATATTTTAATCAACTACAATTCCAACTACATTTTAAAAGGAGAGTTGGACTGGTACTTTAGGTTAATAGGTCACGAAAATTATACATATGCTCAGCAACTCGATTTCCCGGTTGCGGAATATTTATTAGGAGGTGTAGGTCAGAAAAAGTTTGTCAGGAATTTAGTTGAAACGATTATTGTCCTAACCAGGCATGGCGGCCCGCTTGCAATTATATCGCTCCCCGTTCTTATTTATCGACTTTTAAAATACTAAAATCCTATTAATGATAAGCTTTATAATGCCTGCAAAGAACGCAGCCTCCTATATAAGAGAATCCATTCTTTCCCTGCAAAAGGAGAAAACTGTTAAATGGGAGCTTATTGTGGTAAATGATAGTTCGGAGGATGATACGTATAAAATCGTGCATGAAGTTTCCTTAAAGGATCCAAGGATTAAGATTTATAACAACATTGGTACGGGCAAAGTACAGGGCCTCAATTACGGTTTCAGCCTTTCTGAGGGACAGATAATCAAATGCATAGATGCCGATGATGTTTTGCTCCCAGCTTTTTTTTCAAAGTATGATGATTTAAAAAAAGTTGATGCCCATTGCCATGACAGCTTTGTGGTTGATCAAAAGCTAAAGACAATAGGCAATTACTACGTTAACAAATCTATCATTTCGGCAACCTATGAAGATGTTCTGAAATACATGATCAGCATTCCTAGGTGGGCTTGGTCAATGAAAAGAGAAATAGCGGAACAGGTATTCCCGATGCCAGAAGACCTGCCTTTTGAGGATGTTTGGTTCTCATTCATGATAAAGAAGCGAGCAGAAGACATACTACACATCAAAGAAAAACTTTACCTATACCGACAGCATACCAATCAGACCTTTGGAGGAATATTGAATTATGGCAAGGCAAAAGTAAACTTTAGAGCTCGCAGAATGCTTCAACTTATTGATTGTCTTCTGAAAAATAGGGAGAGATTAGATATACGCCAATCGGATATTTTTGATTATTCAGTGGGATACAACTCGCTACTTACGGGAGACTTTAAAACTGGAAATATATTACGATCCAAGCTAAAGACTCTTCACAAAGGTAAACTCCTGCTAATTTGTTTCTTCCCATCTGCGGCCTCTATCGTAACCCGAATCAAGTGGAAGTTTGATGATTTAAAACATTAGTTTTGCCTAAATTTACAAGTTAACGTTTTTGAATCTCAAGATGAAGTTTACCTATCGATGATATTTACGATTAACATCCTTCAGAGGGATATCAAAATTGAGCCGGCATATGTTTTTCTATGTCTAGCAATAATTTCATTGCCAATTAATAAGGAGTTAGCTGGTCCTTTCAGGTTCACAGACATTTTTTTGGTTTTATCCCTTTTGTCTGTGATTGGTAGAATAAAAATATCACAATCGCTTTTTCAGATAATATTGGCTCTGCTAGTTATTATTTCAATCAGTAGCGTGATTGGGTTATGGGCTTTTGGAGTTAGGAACATTCAAAACATTGGATTTATTTATAAATTTCTAGTGCCCATTTTTCCAATTTTCATACTTAATTCAATACGGATAAGTCCTAGTCGGCTGAAAACGCTTAACAAATTACTTTTGTGGACGTTCTTCTTCCTGAGTGCCTGGGTATACATCTACCTGTTTCTCAGGATAACTGGCAGAATTCACGGTGTTTTTAGGCCAAGCTTTCCCTTTTCTGGTAACTTATATCAATCTGACGCACACCTTTATTCTTGCTACTTGGCGATGAGCCTTGTCATGTACAATTTTCACTGGAAAAAAATCTTTGGGCATCATCATTTTATGGTGATATTTATCAACGTCGCGTCGGTGCCGGCCATGGTTTTGACGGGTTCAAAGACAGGCATAGCCGTATTGATGTTCTCTCAATTGTTGCACATTCTTATTAGCTTCAGAAGTTTTCGCACTGTTAGAAAGCAGACGGTTTACCTGGCCGTTATCATTTTGATTGGAGGCATTTACCTTATTTCAAAGATCGATTTCGATAGAGGTTTGATAGCGCTTGCGGAAAGAGCGATGGATTTCAACAGTGGGGATGATAGCTCAATGAGTCGCATAAGAAAGCTTCTTTTGTCGTTTGAGCAGACGTCGGCCACGTTTTTCTTGTTTGGCGTTGGGCTTATTTCTAATTACGTAACATGGTACGATGGCCTTATTGGCTCAACCAATGGATTTCTTGGGGTTTTCGGGCTAGTTCTAATGGTTTTTATTATTGTTGGGCTTGTTAGAAGTACGTTTTTTCTGGCAAAGAATAATAATCGAATTCCGTACTTTGCTCCTTTCTTGATAGTACTTTGCACATATATTTTGGCTAATTTAATCACCGAATATTATCTGGTGACGAGAGGTGTGCTTCCTACTTCGGTGTTTTTGATGTTGCTCCATCTACAAATTTCTGAGCCGGATAAAAATGCCGTAATTCCATTGAGCAAAAGTAGCACATTATGAAAATCAGCATAATAACGGTTGTTTATAACAACTCACAGTTTATTGAGGGTTGTATCCTCTCTGTGCTGAACCAATCCTACGAAGATATCGAATATATTATCATTGATGGCTGCTCAACTGACGGTACTCTTGAAAAAATAAACAGGTATTCGGATAGAATTTCAAAGATCGTTAGCGAACCTGATCAAGGAATATACGATGCAATGAATAAGGGAATCAGTCTGGCGACGGGCGAAATAGTTGGTATTTTGAACGCCGATGATTTTTACGTTGATGGTGATGTAATTACAAAGATAGCAGCGGTATTTGAAGACGAGTCAGTTGACGTGTCTTATGCAGACGTAAAATATGTTAAAAGAGATAATGTCGGTGAAGTCGTGAGGTCGTGGCGTAGCGGCGCATTTGATAAGGACAGGTTTTACTACGGGTGGTCACCTCCCCACCCAACTTTCTTTGTTCGAAGGACTATTTACCAAAAGTATGGCCTATACGATCCAACCCTTAATATTTCGGCAGACTACGAGATGATGTTGAGACTCTTATTTGTACAAGAGATTAAATGTATCTACCTGCCTCAGGTTATCATAAAAATGAGGGATGGAGGAGTAAGCAACAGATCTATTAAAAATAGAGTTCAAGCGAATAGGGAAGATAGAAAAGCGTGGAAAATAAATAAAATAAAACCAAAGCTCTATACTCTTAGTCTAAAGCCTTTGAGAAAACTTGGTCAGTTTTTTTAGAGGATTCAGTACTAGAGATTACAAGAAAAAAGGTCGACTTGGACGTTCAACACAACTCAATAGATTTGAAGATGTTCATTTTGCACTATTTTATTTCATCAAAAAAAATGAATTTAAAAGAAGTTACAGAGCCCAAAAAAAGGAGCTCATTTCTCATGTTTTTTACCAGTGCGTTATTCTCAATGCTCCTTTCAGCATGTATTCCAAATGGGAAATTGATTTATTTTCAAGGGACTCGCTCAGCGGAAAACCACGGACCATTTTCACCTTCCTCTACAGGCGGTTATAGGCTGGAGCACGGTGATATAATTAGCGTTGAAATAAGGTCAATTGATCCCGCTGTCACCGAAATATTTGAGTCAAAAAGTAATTCAATTAGGGCTACGCAACTTGATGCCGCAGCAAATGCGAACTACTTTTCTGGTTACGATGTAAAAGAGAGTGGCGAAGTGGAGATTCCGCTAATCGGAAATATATATGTTGAGGGAAAAACATTGCAAGAGTCTAAAACCCTAATCGAAGAAGCCCTTCGACTTTATATGATAGATCCATTCGTTTTAGTTAGAATGGGTGGAATAACTTATACTGCATTTGGTGAATTTAATAAACCGGGCAGATACAATGTTTTGAAAGATCGGGTAACAATCTTTGAAGCTATTGCTAATGCCGGGGATTTAACCAATGAAGGAAACCGACAGAAAGTGACTTTTATTAGACAGACTACGGACGGCCAAGTTGTTCAATTTGTAGACCTTACTGAGATCGAGATAATTGATAGCCCATTTTACTATATAAAGCAGGGAGATCAAATATATGTTGAACCACTAAAAATAAAGGAATTTAAATCTGTTGTCGGCTCTTTAAAGGACATAGCCATTATTGTCGGGGCTGTTTCTTCGATTGCGCTATTTTTTATTTTGGTAAACAACTAATTGGTATGTCAACTCTAAACAAGAAAAACTATCTTAAGTACCTTGGCAGGAGTAAAGATAAAGATACAATTGATATACATTCCTATTTATTGCGTTTGTGGGACTATAAAATTTGGTTTTTCCTTTCTCTGATTTCATTCTCCTTTTTTGCTCTTGTTATAAATGAGTATTCTACGCCTCGATATTTAGTCAAGGCTAGTTTGGATATTGTCGATCAGAAGAAGAGTGCATCCCAAACATTTATGAAGGAACTTGAGTTCTTTAGCCCTACTACCAATATCGAAAATGAAATAGAAGTTCTTGGCTCCTATGACTTAATCAAAAAAGTTACGGAATCTCTAAACCTCAATATTGATTTAGAAGAAGTAAGCCCGATGTCTGAAGCCTCTGAAGATGTGGATTTTTTTACTTGCAGACTTATTGAAACAAATGGTGATGGGCACCTCAAAACATTCCTATTTAAGATAGTGGATGAAAATGGAGGGTACATTTCTTCGCAAGGGAACGGGAACTTGGGCGTTGATAGCCTAAGAATTGTCTTAGGTGTGCCAATTCAGTTTCACGGGTTCATTGTTCAAATTGAAAAAAAAGAAGACATAGAATTATCGCATTTGGGAAGGACATTCAAAATTAACTATTCTCATCCGGGGCAGCATGCGCTAGTTTTAAAAGAGAGGATTCAAATTAAACCAGTCAGTAATAAGACGAGCATTGTTGAATTGAGCCTTAGTTCCACTAAGCCCGAACTGGATATCGAAATTTTGGATGAGCTCATGTCTTCTTACTTGAGCAGGGAATTAGAGTTGAAAAACAAATCGGCCAATGAAGCAATAGATTTCATTGACAATCAATTAAAAAGCGTTAGAGAGAACCTTTTGATTGCGGAGGCAAAACTGGAGGATTTTAGGTCAGAGAACAAAATCATAAATATCAACCAAGAGGGAATCACAACATTGAACAAACTGCACGAACTTGAAAAGGACTACGCCCGATATCAAGTGCAACTTATGTATTGTTCATACACTCTTGACTACCTTAGTAAGACTGATGCGGGTATTTTAATAAGTCCTTCGACGGCCGGAATTACAGATCCAGTTTTAAATGATTTGGTTTCCAGCCTAAATAATTTAATTAACCAATACTCAAAGTTGCGGACGGCCGTTTCAGAAATCAATCCGCAACTACTGTCTCTGGCATCACAAATTGCAGTTAAGTTGCGAGCAGTAACAGAAAATATTCGTAATCAACGTAACACCTTAGAAATACAAATTGGCAGCATTGAAAAACTCATTAAAGAGGTTGAGTTGAATTTAGATAGAGTACCCAATGATGAAAGAACGCTAATTAATATTCAGAGGGAATTTGACTTAAATGAGGAGGTCTATATTTATTTGCTGAAGCAGAAGTCTGAAGCAGAAATCGCTAAGGAAGGCAACGAAACTTCTTCGAGATTAGTCGATCCAGCATATGTTTCCAGCCGAATTTACCCAAGGAGCAACTTTAATGTTTCCGTTGCTATAATTTTTGGTTTTTTCATGCCGATACTGGGAATAGGGTTTTACGACTTTTTTCGAACAACCATTCACTCGCCACTTGATATTACGAGAGGAACAGATATTCCTATTATTGGGTGTCTACCAGCTGTATCACTGAACAAAGCAAAGTTTCCGAACTTACAATTTGAACAAATTTCTGAAGACTTGAAGGACTTCTGGGTTAGCATGAGCTTTTTACTGCCGTCCAAGGAATACCCAAAGACCATTTTATATCTATCCTATTTACAAGGCGAAGGGAAATCTTTTTCCTCGTTAAATACGGCTATTCTGGCTGCAAACTCTGGTTATTCTACTTTGATAGTCGATTTAGACAATCGAAAGAAAAATTTATCCTCACTTTTTGGCTACACAGGTTTTGAAGGAATGGAAGAGTTTTTTATCGAGAATATGAATTTGGATAAACTTGCAAGAAAAACTGACATTGGGGGCCTTGAAATTATTCAACTTGGCGCAGCTAAGGATTATTCCACTATTCTGATGAATAAGCCTAAACTTGAGATGCTTTTGGAAAGGTTAAAAAAGAAGTATGACTGCGTTGTTTTCGATAGCACATCCTTAGAGTTGACGCCGGACGCACTAACGCTGAGCACTTTTGTGGATTTTTCGGTATTTGTCGTCTCGCATAAAAAAACACAGCTTCGAACAGTGGAGATTTTGAATCAATTAAAGACGAAAATTATCAGTTCGGAAATAGGAATTCTATACAACAATCTGAATTAGATGGATGACTGATGTCAAACTATTTATTTCGAGAAACGATCTGATTTTGATAGAAGCCTGTGCTAAACTAAAGCATTTATTTTAGATGGAAAGTGAACAACCCATTCTGATTTTAGGTTTTGGCAGGTCAGGTACCACCTGGATGTCAGATATTATTTCAAAATCTCTTGGTGGGTTGATACTCTTTGAACCGATGCATCCCGAGGTTTTATCATTTGCGAAACACGCCTGCTATTCTAGCGGGTTAAATGATGAAATGAATAACCAATTATCGAAACACCTTAAAAGTTGTCTCTGCAAAGAAGTCGATAACCGTTGGCTAATTCGAAATCATTTATCCGCTAATTTACAGGAGGTGAATGAAAAATATGTGGAAATGATTTGGCGAGAATCTGATATTATTGGAATGAAATTGATTAGAGGGAACTTTATGATTCCCTGGCTATATCAGAATGTTTCGAAAAGGATCATATACTTAGAACGAGAAGTTAAGTCCGTTGTTGCCTCTATTCTTAAAAGGCCGCAGTTTTGGATGGAGTTTGGCTTTGATTTCCACTACCATAAATTTACTGCCGAAGTTATCAACGGTAAGTATCGCTTTTTATGGAATGAAAAGGAAATGAAAAGTCTGTTAGAAGGATTGGAATTCGAATTTGAAAAGATCACTGTGATGTGGGCTTTAACGAGCATAGTTGCAAACTATGAGTTAGGCAAACTGGGTATTCCGGTTTATAGCTACGAAAAACTTTATAAAGATCCGTATAAAGTTACCAGAGAAATACTAACTAATCTTTCAGGTCGAAATGTGGCAATACACCCCTCCTATATTTTCACCCCTTCGATGCTGACACACAAGACGAGCCATGACCTTAGAATAGAAGATAGTTTTTTCCACGAAGCAGATGTGTCGGTATTTTGGAGAGAAAGGATAACTAATGCTCAATCAACTAGAATAGATTATATTATGAACAGAATTGGCCGAGCGGCCGTTTGAATTAAACCCTACCTTTTTCAGCGATGAGGCAACCTCCCGTCAACCTGGTTTTTTTAGGCACGAAAACATTTAAGGCAAATAATATTACGTTTCTTGAAAATTTTATTCAGCTTCTACAGGAACGAGTTGCTGTATCGCTGATTATTGGCTCCTCCGTCGATCGATCATTAATTAATTCGAGCTGTGAGGTCTATGTATATAAGAAGAATTTTTTTTTCAATTTCAAAGGACTGGTCTTTGGCGCCTTTGCCCTAAAAAGTTTCCTTAAAACACACCGCAAGCCTGACGTGCTTGTTAATCTCTCCGATCCGTTTCCATCTGGAGTATTGGTTAACTTATTCAGTCTCTATTATGGCATTCCCTCTATAACACGTGTAACCGGAGATATTCTTGGCGAAAAGGACAGGGCCTCTGGTGTTTTACGAAGGGCAGTGAAGTATGTCATCTACAATCTCCTTATTTTGTCCCTTTTTAAAACAACAAATAAGCTTGTCGTCTTAGGGCAGGATTCAAAAAATAAATTTGCAAGAATGGGGTTCAGCCAAGACAGACTGGTTGTTTTGCCTCAACCTTTTAAGGCGGATCTTTTTCCGCAATCATCTTTCAGAAAAAAGGGTGCGCTAAAAAAATCATTGGGCTTTAAACCGGAGCGCAAACTTATTTTGTACGTGGGAACCCTGTCATACGGAAAAGGAGCGGACCGGCTAATTGAAATAATAAAGCGTGTTACCTTGCAAAGTGATGAATACCAGTTTTGTATCATTGGGCGTGGCCCTTATCAGGAAAATTTTGAAGCTAATTCCGACGCCAGGATCAGGTATGAGGGTTTTGTATCAAGGGAAAACATTTCAAATTACTACCAAGCCAGTGATCTATTTATTTATCCCACTAGAAGTGATTCATTGCCTAATGTAATTATCGAGGCTATATCTAGCGGTTTACCCATTGCCGCCTCTCCTGTTGCTGAAATACCTTATTTGGTAATGAATACGATGGATAGTGTTGATGAATTTGTGAAATATATATTGAATGGAAAATTTGTTCCCGAACAAAGGCCGGATTGGTTTAATTGGGTCAGGCAGCGAGAAATGTATCTCGACCTACTAGATAGCGTTTCGAAGGGCAAGCAAGCCAAGATCGGATAGACGATGAGAATGGACCCTTTGAAGAGGATTAGTCAATCAAATATTTTTAGAAAGCTCACCGGTGTGACACTTGTGCAAGTGGCGGGGGCATTCCTGGGCTTATTGAGTCAAACCGTTCTGGCAAGAATATTGGGTGTCAGTGATTTTGGGTTGATTACTTATATTTTTTCATGGATAGTTTTGATTTCTTTATTTGCTCGTCTTGGTTTTGACAACTCTTTGATAGTTAAAATTTCGAATACGATTGAAAGCCGCAAGTGGTCATTGCTTGGCTGGTATTTGTCCATTCCGCCGCTATTTATTATGGCGTCAAGTTTACTGATCGGTTCTTTGGTGCTATTATTTCTCTATATATTCCAGATACCTAATTTTTCTGTATGGGCAATTTCTTTGTTAGTCTTGCTGCCAATCATTTCCTATTCAAATTTGAACCAAAGCATATTAATTGCCTTTAAAAAGACAATTATTTCTAACATTCCAGTTTTAATAATTAGGCATTTCGTTCTTATTTTAGTGATGATTCTTACGGTCGTTATCAACGATGCCTTGATAAGCCCGTTTTATGCTCAAGTTGCGAATGCTTTTGCATTCTTTACTGGGGCATTGGTTTCTGGTTACTGGATTAACAAGGAAAAAGCAACTTTAGAGTTACACTTGCACAAAAGTGAAAAAGCTAACCCATTTAGACTCGTTGCAGAATCGTTTCCTTTTTTGATCTTTAGCGGCACAAGTATCTTAAACCAGCACGCAGATGTATTAATCCTGGGGGTTTTTAGGGCACCTGAAGAGGTAGGAATTTATGGTGCAGTGTCCAAGGTTATTATGCTAATCTCCTTTTCATCCATAGTCGCAAACATAACAATTAAGCCATATATAACTCGGTCAAGAAAGCAGGATGGCAATAAAGAGCTAGAGAGACAGCTTTTTTTTCTCAATTTATTTGTGAGTGCCTCGTCGTTTGTTCTTTTCCTGCTAATTGTTGTTTTCGGGGAAAGGTTGCTAGGGATATTTGGAAATGACTTTATCCCTGGATACAACGTTTTATTGATACTCTCATTTGGGAAACTTTTCGCTGTGAGCACAGGGCCTGTTGGAATTCTTTTAATGCTTTCAGGTAGCGATAAAATAGGGTCTCGTCTGGAGCTTCTGTTTGCAATGGTCAACATTGTCTTAAATTTTGCGCTGATTCCGTTTTATGGAATAACTGGTGCGGCTATTGCCACAGTGATATCATGGATCATGAGGAATTTGGTGATGTTGATTATTGTGAGAAAGAAACTGAAGATCAACCCAACTGTATTTAACTATACACAGATAAAAGGTCTAGTAAATGGATTTAAAAAATAAGCAAAAGGTTTTCCTTATTGGTGCCCCAAAATCTGGAACTACCTCATTGCACCACCTTATTAATTATCATCCAAACATTTGCCTCTCGAAGTATAAAGAGACCAGATTCTTTCTGGATGACGAATTGTTTTCGGAAGGAGTTAATTTCTTTTACAACAAGTATTTTGATAAGTCTGCGTTGAGCGAGAAAATTCAATATATCGGTGAATCAACACCTGCATACTTGGGAAACGCCCACATCGTAGCTAAAAGGATTCAAGAAACCTTCAAAAATGATGATTTAAAGTTTATTGTCATCTTGAGAAATCCAACCGACAGGGCTTGGTCCAATTACCTTCACAGGAAAGTTAATCTTGTAGAGTTGAAGTCATTTCGTGAGGCTGTTGATGAAGATATCAATGGTTTAAGAGATGGTAAACCCATTTTCCATAGGTATTTTTCTTGTGGCTTGTATTCCATTCAACTTAAGGCATGGTTCAAATGTTTTAGCCCTTCAAAGTTCCTTATACTATTTTATGATGAACTAAAAGATGAGACAAAACTGCTTGAAAAAATTTTCGATTTCCTGAAAATCCCTCCAATAGGCCGACTGGAGTTCACAAAGAAACTAAATGTATCAAGCCAGCCAAGGTCACTATATTTATCATCCCTCGTCAGAAATAGTGGGCTAGGCAAATTATTTCGTAAAATCGTTCCTAAGCATAAGCAACATATGGTTAGGACTTTTGTAAGACAACTCATTAAAAAGAAAGCAAGGTTCAGGGAGGAGATGCCAAAAGAGTTGAGGGACTATATGGTTAGATTATACAAATCAGAAATTTTGAACCTTGAAGAACTGCTTTCCAGAGACTTATCTGAATGGAAATGATCACTTCTAAATCAAAACGGTGGATTTCACAATTGCGTAAGCAGGATTGTCGGGAACGGCTACACTTTATGGCATGCATGGGCTTCACCTGGAAATTTAGAGCAAAAATATTTCTAATTTTAGGGCATCCAGTTAAGCGCCTTTATCCTCAATACTGACAAGAGGTTAAGTCAGGTTCGATTGGCTCACCGTTTGAGACCCTTTTGGAAATAATGACGAAAGGTTTCGAAGGTGCTTTGAAAATAGCTCCTACAAAATCTTGAGCGCTTCCTTCGAACTAAGAATTTCTTGTAATTAGAAAAGTTCTAATTTAGAGAGCAACATATCAAAGTCTCCGAAAAGCAAAAAGCCCAAACACGTTGTATTTTTTTTTGTGAAGTTCAAATGAATTGCAAATTTGTCATTACAACCTTCTTAAGAAGATTAATATACTTGGTTATAAATTTGAATCGAAAGGCGGCTAAATACGAGCACTATAGCCGCCAACATTCAAACTAGATTCAATTTATTGAAAGGATTAGAATTCGTGGAAACCTTATTAAAAATTAAAATTTCACAATGGGGGGAATTGGGTTAAAAGTTAGCAAAGGAGACTTACATCGTGCCATTATCTTTTTAGTTCCAATTTCTGAGGTTTTCAGAAAATTCTATATTGATGGGCCTATTCATATATCGCTTCCCATAGTTATAGATCTTTTTGCATTTCTTCTTTTTCTTTATTCATTGGCTAAAGGTGAGCAAATAAAAATATATGTTAAACTTGCTTTAATTGTGGCGTTCGTAGTATTGTCTACATCCATTTACCATTCATTGGTAAATATCAATACAGCGCATTCATCAAGCCTTACTTCTATATTTGGAGCCTATATTTTATTAGTTGCACTAACCTATATTTTATCAGCCGATGACCAAGGTGGCTATTTAGGTTTGTTGTCAAAATCTTTTATAATTTCTGGCATTTTGCTCGTGCTAATGCTAGTTATATTTGAAGCGTTCGATTTTCAAAAGGAATTTTTCGACAAAGAGTTAAAAGTGTCAGCAAGATCAAGATTAAATTCGGAGGGAATTACGTCCGATATTAGAAGGAGTTCAGGGCTTTCAGGGTTAGGTATGGGTGCTTTTGGCTCTTTTATGGAAGTGTCAATTTTTATGGTACTGTCATTGACCGTTAAAAACATCAAGTACAGAAATACTTTGTTATTCCTAAAGATTCTATTTTCGTTAATTTTGGTCTACGTAACATTCATTTTCCTTCAATCCAGAAGCTTTCTTTTGGCAGTTGCCGCTGGATTAATTGTATTCTATTTTTTAGACTTTTCTACTCGTAGTGATAGAAACAGACTCATTTTGTTGAGCGGCTTTCTTTTGATTTCTCTGATATCTTTGCTGGTAGCGCCGTATGTTTTTGACTGGATGGCCTCAATGGGGTCGGAAGCGCTTGGAAAAAGGCTTGATCTTTTACATTTAGGTTATATCACCGCAAGCAGGAATCCATTCTTTGGCAGTGGGTTCGATGCAGAGGTTTATTATTACCACGCAGCTAGCATTGTTCATAACCATTATATGGCGTACATTATGAGCATTGGACTATTACCCTCTCTCCTCTATTTTTCTTTATATTTCTATGCGTTTATAAACGGGATAAAATATATTGCCGCACAGAGAAATGATAATAGGTTAATAGTCATTGGATTTTTAGCAGCACTCACAGCAATAGTAGTAGAAAATAACCTTTATCAAGGGCTTACAACGCCGATCGTTTATATTGTCTTACCTGTCTTATTTACTCTGAGGAATAAAGAAAGTAGCAGTCTCGTAAGCTAACCTGGAATTCGTCTGTTCAAAAGCTGAAAAGGTAATCACTTTTAATCGTATATATAAAAAAGTCACGGTTCTGAAAGACACAGATTACAAATTCCATCAGAGCTCACGAGGCTTGTCATCTTGTTATATAAAAATGGTGCAAGGTTCAGTTATAAATCTTAGTTACCTTTACTTTGCAAATGGGCTGTTTGAATGAGATGACACCAACGCTTTCATGAATAGTATCAATTTAGATTTCCTCGTAATAGGAGTGCAAAAATCAGCCAGTTCGTGGTTGTATTATTGTTTAAAGGAACATCCCGAATTAATATTACCTGCTTACAAGAAGGAGAGGGAATATATTGGCGGGCCTTTGTACAATGAGAAGGGTGGAATAAAATGGTACTACACCTTATTTGACATCGAAAACAAAAATAATAAGAAAGTCGGAGATGTGTCGGTAGAGTACTTTTTTGATAATACTTCCCCAATCGAAATCCAAAAAAATTTACCTCATTGTAATTTTATTCTTCTTTTAAGAAACCCGGTAGATCGGTTTAAATCAGCGTACTTTTGGTACCTAAGAAAAGGGCTGATTGACCGGGACGTTGACATCAATGCTCAAATTATAAAAGCTATTGATCAGAATCGATCTAACGAAATTGAGCCAATCGTTTTAGACCTTTTGTCTCGGGGATACTATGAAGAGCAACTAGATTGCTTTTTGGCAGAATTTAAACCAGGGCAATTCTATGTTGCTTTCTACGAAGAAATTGAGGCAGATTCACAAAAAGTATTAGCTGATATTTATTCATTTCTTAACGTTAAATCTGACTTTGTTCCAACATCCATAAACTCCAGACCAAAAAAAAATTCCTACAATTCTTTTCTAATACACGCCGAAAGACTGGGAAGTAAAAATCGGGTCATTTCTAAATTTGCAAACTTTAGCAACCAGGTATTTGCAAACTTTTTTAACAAGAACTTAAAGCAAAACATTTTTGATCCAAAAGTAATGAGTTTGTTAAATGACCATTACAAGCAAAAAAACATTGGGCTCTCCAAAAAATTGAAAAGTTTAAGTAATGGAAAAAAGCATCTCAACAGTGTTAACATCTTTTGGAAATGGTAACCTCCATTATAAACTTTTTTAAAAAAAGCGCTAAATACTCACAAGGTTTCCTTGGTTTAAATAAAAGAGACATCGTTCTGGTTTCATTCCCCAAATCCGGGAACACATGGGTTAGATTTGTAATAAATAATTACATCTCCCTGAGTGAACTCAATGGGAAAATCGTGACGTTTTCCTCTCTGGATCAAGTTATGCCGGAGTTTGGAGTCAATGACCTTTTAAAACCATGGCCGTATAAGTCAATGCCAAGATTTGTGAAAACCCATTGGGCATGGAATCCCCTATTTGCCGGTAAAAAAAGCCTTCTCATAGTGAGAGACCCTCGGGATACCATGGTTTCTTACTATAATTACAGGAGCAAGCAGGTGTCGGCGGTGAACCCTGAGAGTTTCCAGACATTTATAAGAAGCAAAAAATTTGGTCTGGAAGCTTGGTTCAAACATTTAAAATCGTGGGAGAAAAAGGCAACTTGCGTTATCAGGTACGAAGACTTGAAGAGAGACGGATTAAAGGAAATTTCGGATTCTTTGCGGAAGTTAAGTCTTGATATCAACACTGAAATTTTATCAATGGCATTTGACAATGCCGCTTTTGATAAGTTAAAAACAAATGAGCAGATTCACGGAATGTCGAAAATGAACTTCTTTTCCGGGGGTCAAATGTTTTTCAATAAAGGGAAAACTAATCAATGGGTTGAATACTTTTCAGAAAAAGATTTAGAGTATTATCAAGAATTGAAAAGTAAGTATCGGCTAAATGCATACTAGCAAAGCACAAAGGACGTCTGTATTATTCTTCACTAATTTCCCTCCCCCCTACACTGGCCACACCGTGAATAACGAGTTGGTATTTGGGTGGCTTAACGATGCGCAAAAGAAAAAGATTAATATCTCGAATAGTAAGGGACGACTTCAGTCAACGGGATTGCTTCGAATAGGCGGTATTGTCTCTCACATCAAAAAATTGATTGGGCTGCGAAAGGAGCTCAATCGAAGGAGATATAATTGCCTATACATGACTTTCTCTCATTCAACGCTCGGTTTTTTAAAAAATTACTTGACTACATTGGCAGCCAGGGGAAAGGTCGATTTTATTGTTGGGCACATCCATACAGGAAGCTACTCTTCTTTATTTCGAAAGAACTTGCTGAGACCCTTTACTTTGTCCTTTGTTACGGGTGTTGATCGCTTTATTTTTTCGAGCGAGAGAATGTATGCAAAGTGTGCGTCTTATATCCAGTTAAACAAAAAGTTTGTTCTGGAGAATACGTTAAGCAAAGAACTGCTGGTCTCAAAAGAAGAAGTAGAGCTAAAGATTCGTAGTCGGAAAAAGGAAGACACTTTTCAACTGATCTATATTTCGAATATGATCCCCTCCAAAGGATATAAGGACCTGGCAAAAGCCCTCGTCTTGCTTTCGGGGAATTCGGCTATTGACTTCCATGCAACTTTTATCGGAGGTTGGATGGCGAGATCCGATGAATTGGAATTTTTGAGTTTTCTGTCCGAGAATAAACTTGAGAAATTCGTTACTGTGCTTGGTGCCATCTCCGACCGGCAAGCACTTCGGCGGGCACTTATGGAAGCCCATGTTTTTATATTGCCAACCTACTATCCCACAGAATGCCAGCCAGTCAGTATTATTGAAGCGATGAATGCGGGCAACGCTATTATTTCTACCTTTCATGCATCAATTCCAGAGTACGTAAAAACGGATGTGAATGGCGTCTTGGTGGAAAAAATGTCACCGCTGCAAATACGTGATGCAATAGTCAGATTATACGATTTCCAGTATTGGATCGAGTGCGCCACCGGTTCGAGGAGGGTATTTGAAGAGAAGTTTTATCCAGACGTTGTTAAATTGAAGTTCATGGATTTTTTGGAAACTTTGAAGTAGGAACGTATTCCCTTCATCAATTAAAAACAGGCACGAATTGATCAAACTTTATAACACCTTCGAAATAGCGATTCCTCTTTGGGATTGGATAATTGAGAAATTTGAATCTCAGGGTTTAAAAACGTCGGCAGTAATAAGCAAAGGGATTTATAGAGCTAAACCAAGTAATATTAGTCAACACATTCAATATGTTTGGACGATTCCATTTCTGAGGAAATATAAGTTAGTCTCCCATTTAACTTACTTCTTGCTGACACCCATCAAAATTTTATGGAGCAGGCCTAAAGTCAATATTTTTTACACGCAACCCCCTCTATTTTACATTTTGGGGGCTTTTTGTTCAAGATTGGTCAGAATTCCCTATGTTGTTCACATAATGGACTTTCAACCTGAATTGCTGGTGGTCATGGGAAAGCTTAGACGCACGGGGCCGGTTTATAAGCTGCTTAATTTTCTTGGCCTAAGAGCACTTAAGAAAGCTGAAGAGGTAATCGTAATTGGTCGGTGTATGCAAAGCCTATTAGTCAGGAAGGGTGTGAATGAGAAAAGAATCCAACTGATTCACAACGTTTCAACCTACAGCCCCGATAGAGTAGTAAATACTGGCATTAAGTCTGACATTGGGCTGGAGGGAAAATCGATAATACTCTATTCGGGCAACATGGGTGTGGCCCATGAGTTCGAGACAATTCTTGGTGTTTCGAAAAGACTAGCGAGGCTGTCGAGCCTTCATTTTTTGTTTGTTGGAAAAGGCGCACACAGAAGTCTAATAGAAAACTTTATTGCTGACCAGTCTCCTGTTAACGTTTCGTTGATCGACTACCTACCTGACGACAAGTTTCAAGAAGTTTCCCAGGAGTCTTTAGCGCACTTTATTTCTTTAAAAAGTGGCTATGAGGGCCTGATGGTACCAAGTAAGTTCTATAGTTCCATTGCAGCTGGCAAGCCAGTAATTTATGAAGGAGGCAACAGTTCTGAGATTGCACTATTGATTGCAGAACATGGGTTGGGAAAAAGCGTTCTGAACGGCGATATTGATGAAATGGAGCGCTATATAGTGTCGCTTGTAGAAGACCCAGGATTAGTAAGGCAGATATCAAAAAATTGTCGGGCTACGCACGATGGCAACTTTAGACCATCAATTATAACACAGAATTATTTACAATGTATAGATGAAGTTATCAAAAGAAGGGAGTAATCTTGTTTTTCTTATCGGAGCAGCCCGCTCAGGAACAAAAATGTTGAGGGACGTGCTTGCCCAGCATCCAGGCATTAGTAAAGTCCCATACGACATAAACTTTGTCTGGAGGTGGGGAAACGAGTCGTTAGAGCATGACGAATTAAGTCCTGCTAACTATTCTGCTAAGAATAAGCATCGGATACACGAATATTTGGAGAGATATGCCAAGAAAGGAGATTACTTGATTGAGAAGTCGGTTTCGAATACCATCAGAATCCCATTCCTGCAGAGGAATTACCCTGACGCAAAGTATATATTTCTGTATCGAAACGGAATTGACGTCTGCGAGTCAGTAATCCGACAATGGAAGGCCCCTCTTGACAGCAAATACCTTCTCCAAAAGATGAGAAATATGCCTCCTTCTTTGTTAATTAACTACGGAATGAAGTTTTTGAAGAGAAATCTCATTAAAAGGAAAAATGATTTCTTTTGGGGAGTCAACTTCCCAGGAATGTCGAAAGATCTTCAATTTAAATCAATAGATCAAATAGTTGCGCAACAATGGACATATTGTGTTGGTAAAATGCTTGAAGCCCGGGAATCAATAGATTCCGGTCGGCTTATCGAAATTAAATATGAAGACCTTGTTTACAACTCTGAAGCTGTGCTCGAGCGTATCTTTAAATTTATAGACCCGCAATTCTCTATTATGCCAACCGAAAAAGATTTGATAACAAGTGACCACGTGGGGAGGGGCAAATCCAATTTTCTCGAAGAACAGTTAATTGTAATTTTACCAATTGTTGAGTCGACGATGAAAAAAATTGACAGCTTATGATGAATATTCCCTTTTCGCCACCATTTATTGATGAAGACACAATAACTGAAGTAACTGATACGCTAAGATCAGGTTGGATAACTACTGGCCCCAAAGTAAAGGAGTTAGAAGATCTCATCGCAAAGTTCAATCAGTGTGATTCTGCTGTAGCTGTCAATTCAGCAACTTCAGCGCTAATGCTGGCCCTTCATTGGTTCGGAGTGGGAAGAGGTGATGAAGTTATTATTCCTGCGTATACTTACTGTGCTACGGCTTTGGCTGTAAAGCATATTGGAGCGACCCCCATCATGGTCGACGTTAAAAGTGACTTTACCCTCAATCCTGCGAAGATCAAAGCTGCCATCACAAACAAAACCAAGGCGATCATTCCTGTCGACATAGCTGGCTGGCCATGTGATTACGAGCAGATATTCGAAATAGTTAGAAATGCTTCCTCCATACATTTTGACCCAGCATCAGCCCCACAAAAGAAGTTGGGTCGAGTTCTTATCTTAAGCGACTCAGCACACTCTCTTGGGGCAGTATACAAGGGAAAGCCTGTTGGAGCATTGCCCGATATCAGTGTTTTTTCATTTCATGCAGTAAAAAACATTACGACGGCTGAAGGGGGAGCATTGTGCTTAAATCTTCCACCACCATTTGACAACGGCGACGTCTATAAAACATTGAGGCTTTGGAGCCTTAATGGGCAAACAAAAGACGCATTTACTAAGTTGCAAGCGGGAGGGTGGAAGTACGACATTGTGTATCCTGGCTTCAAAATGAACATGCCAGACATATGTGCAGCAATTGGAGTTGCTCAACTAAGAAAATATGCAAGTACTCTTCTACCTCGAAGAAGAAGCATAGCAAATATGTATCAGGAAGTCTTCTCCAAGCATAGCTGGGCAATTCTTCCTCCCTTGAGACATGGAAGCACTGAGTCAAGTTATCACTTGTACCCAATTCGCATTAAGGGAGCAAATGAAGCTCAAAGAGATTTAATTATTGAAGAGATGACACAAAGTGGCATTGGGGTGAACGTTCATTTTATACCGCTCCCTTTACTTACTATTTTTAAAGAACAGGCTTATGATATTTGTGAGTTTGAAGTGAGCTACAATCTCTACGCCAATGAGATATCACTCCCGATTTATCCTCAACTTCTTGATGAGCATATTGAGTATGTAACCAACTGTTTAGTTACTGCCGTTTCAAACGTTCTGCGCTGAAATGATTAGGTTGCTAGATTTAACGATATCCATTTTGGGAATGATATTATTTCTTCCCGCTTTTTTACTTTTTGCTGCGCTAATAGTTGCCGACTCTTCTGGATCGGTTTTTTACCTTCAGAAAAGAGTAGGTAGGGGGGGGCAGGAGTTTACTTTATATAAACTCAGAACTATGAGGAGTGGTGCTGACAAAAATGGTCTTTTGACGATTGGGGCAAATGACAGTAGGATAACAAAATTCGGGTTATTTTTGAGGAGATATAAAATAGATGAGGTTCCTCAATTGATCAATGTTTTCAAAGGGGATATGAGCCTCGTTGGGCCGAGACCGGAAGTTCGAAGATATGTTGAACATTACACAGAAGATCAGAAGAAGATTCTTCTCATCCGGCCAGGAGTTACCGATATGGCCTCAATATTCTATAAAGATGAAAATGACGTTTTAAGTCTGGCTTCTGATCCTGACTCGCTCTATATCAAAGAAATTTTACCACATAAAATCAGCCTCAATCAATTTTACATAGAGAACCCGTCAGTAAGAAATTATTTTTATATAATCTATCTAACATTGAGGAAATTATTATCAAGATCAGGTGGAAAGGATACCAGCCAGGGGGCAACTATTCATTGACGCTTTTTTTTCAATTTAGCACTATTTACACCAGGCAGACTTTGGTAACAAAAGGCATCAGTGAAGGAGGTCAGACATTTGGGAAAACTAAGCGAAATGACAAGTAGTCATAGTTTCATAATAGGCAATAAATCGATAATCAAATTCATGATTGATGTCCTGCTTTGGACAACTCTCACCGTAGTTAGTTTTGTTTTGCGTCTTGAGGGAGATATCCAAAGGTTGGCTGAGTCCCTATTTGTTTACTCTTCATTGTTATTCTTCGTCAAGGCTGCATCAGTTTGGCATTTCAAATTGTACAAACAGTCATGGCAAAATGTAGGCCTCTCGGATTTTTATTCACTAGTAAAAGCGGATGTCGTAGTTGGATTTTTTGCTTGGGTGCTTGTTTTTGTTTTACGGCCAAATTTTGTTGTTCCATACTCGATCCCATTTATTGAGTCCGCACTAATGCTTTTGAGTCTTGGTGGCATAAGGATTCTTTTTAGATATTACTTCAAAAACTTCGTTTCCAAAAGAAATTTCCCACGAAGGAAAAGGGTGCTGATTGCCGGTGCAGGAGACGTGGGGACAATGGTTGCGAGAGAAATGCTTAGAAACCCGAAAGAAGGGTTCCTTCCTGTGGCGTTTCTGGACGATGATCCGACTAAAAGTAACCAACGTTTTTTGGGGGTTCCTGTTCTTGGGCAGATCGAGGAGATGAGTGAAATTATTGATGAAGAGAACATTGACGAGCTCATTATAGCCATGCCCAATGCTACAGGAGACACAATACGAAAAATCGTCGAGTACGCTCAACTGGCCAACATACCACACAGAACAATCCCAAGGTTAAATGATCTCATAAGTGGAAGGGTAAATATTAACTTCCTTAGGAATGTCGAATTGGAAGATTTGTTGAGGAGGGAGCCTGTGCAACTGGATAGCACCAAGATATCTGCTTATTTGAAGCAAAAAAGGGTGATGGTTACCGGTGCAGGTGGGTCTATCGGCTCTGAGATTGTTCGCCAGCTTACCAGGTTTGATCCCGACACCATCTTATTGGTAGGGAGAGGAGAAAGCAGCTTACATTTGATAAGTATTGAATTGAGGGATAAAAGGGGGTTCCAAAAATTTGATGTTAAAATTGCCGATGTGCGAGACAGAGACACTCTGGAAAAACTGTTTGATGAATACAAACCAGAAGTGATTTTCCATGCTGCGGCGCATAAACATGTCCCTTTTATGGAGGACAACCCCGCTCAATCTGTCTTCAACAATGTTATTGGCACCAAGAACCTGACTGAACTTGCACTTAAGTATAATGTTAAATATTTCGTCAATATTTCGACAGATAAGGCCGTAAATCCAACCTCAGTTATGGGAGCGTCAAAAAGGGTGAGCGAGCACCTTGTTTCGCTAGCGTCTTCAAAAGCCGAAAAGGATCAGTATTTCGTCTCGGTAAGGTTTGGAAATGTGCTCGGAAGTAGGGGAAGTGTAATCCCGATATTCAAAGAACAGATTAAGAACGGTGGGCCCATTACCATTACTCACCCCGAAATGGTTAGATATTTTATGACTATACCGGAAGCCAGCCAGTTAGTTTTGCAGGCGGGCGCAATGAATAAGAATGGCTCACTATTTATTTTAGACATGGGCAAGCCGGTGAAAATATTGGATATGGCGAGAGACTTGATATCACTTTCTGGCCTAATTCCTGATCAGGATATAAAAATTGTATTTTCAGGAGTTAGACCTGGGGAAAAGATGTTTGAGGAATTGCTTACATCGCAGGAAACACTTGAAGCCACAGTGCATGGAAAAATATTTTCAGCTAAGAAAAATGTTCACCCTCAAGGCATCGAAACCATGGTTTCGATGCTTGAAAAAGTTGCACAAACTGGAGATATCGTCAAAATCAAAGCAGCATATAAAGAAATAATCCCATCGTATACACCCTAATGCTCGGACAGACGGCCGTTCGGCTTTCCAGGGTGCCATTCTGTTTCTGGGAGCTTGTTGCTTTACAGTTTTAATTATTCTTTTAGCCCAGGGCTTTTTCAAGCCGTGGAAAGCCCTTAGTTCTTTGCTATTGTACACGCTATTGAGTGGGGTTTTCTTTTTCGTGTTGTTTTGCCAATTTGTTTTACAAAATATAAGCATATACTTTTGTAAGTATATGAGCAAAGAATACATAGGCGAGTTCGAGGAGCTGATCCTCACACTCGTTGCCGCTTTGAAAGACGATGCTTACGGAGCGGCTATCACAGAAGAGATAGAATCGAAGCTAAGCCGGGAAGTCAACCTGAGTGCAGTGCATGTTACCCTGTACAGGCTGGAGGATAAAGGCTTTATTAAATCAGAGCTTGGCGGTGGCACCAACATGCGGGGCGGCCGCAAAAAGAGAATTTTCACCATCACCAGCGCCGGTATGGCTATGCTGAAAAACATCAAGGACAGCAGGCTGAAACTTTGGAACATGGTGCCCGAGCTTAAAATCGCAGCGGAGTGAAGGAACAGGATCAGATAATCCCTCATTGGGTGCGGAGGTTCCTTCAACTCATCTGCCCAGAGTATCTCTATGAAGAGATAGAGGGTGACCTTATTTATCGATATAACAGAGACTTACTCAAACACAACAACAATAAAGCTAAGAGAAGGCTGGTGTGGAATGCTATTCGCTTTTTCCGTCCCGGCATCCTGATGCGCAACAATTTTACAAAAGGACTAAACTATCAAATCATGCTCAAGTATCATTTACTAGTGGCCTGGAGAGTGCTGCTGAAAAACAAGCTCTTTAGCTTCACGAACGTCTCCGGTTTGGCCATAGGCTTTGCCTGCTGCATTTTTATCACTATGTATGTACTCGATGAGCTCTCGTATGATCAGTACCACGGCAAGGCTCACCGGATATACCGACTACTGCATAATTCAGGCAACCTGGCCGACACAGCCGCCACCAGCAACAACCCTAAAGACTACGACGTGTGGGGCAATGCTCCTGTGGGGGTTGCCCTCCAGGCGGAGTTTCCCGAAGTTGAGCAGGTGGTCAGGTTCTCCGGACGAGCGAGAACAGTTTTAAGGAAAGACGACAAAGTCTTCAACGAGGAAAACATTTTCATTGTCGATTCTACTGCGTTTGATGTCTTCAGCTGGAAGTTTGTAGCGGGCGATCCGCAGAAAGCGCTGGCCCAGCCCAATAGTATTGTGCTTACCCAGTCTACTGCAAAAAAATATTTTGGCGACGAAAACCCCGTGGGCCAAACCATCGAAGTGGATGCTATTCCCGGCCGGATCAATGAAGCATCCACCTGCATGGTAACGGCTGTTCTGGAGGACATCCCTCACAACTCACATTTTACTTTTGATGTGCTCATGCCCATGAGCATGTTCAAGCGGTCGAGGCCTGGTGTGTTTACCGCCTGGGGCTATGTGGACACCTACACCTACTTTACCGTGACCGAAGGGTTTGATATCAATGTCCTTCACGCTAAAATGCACGACTTCACACGGCGGCATGTAACCGACTGGAGCTATAATGTACTTATTGAGCCCATGGGTGATGCCTACCTCCACTCCGAAGCCAAAAGGCAGCCTGGAGTGACTGGCAATCTCTCCAACATCTATTTGTTTTCAGCGATTGCTGTTTTCATTCTCATCATCGCAAGCATCAACTTCATGAACCTCAGCAGTGCCCGGTCGATGACACGGGCGAAAGAGGTGGGTGTGAGAAAAGTATCCGGTGCACGCCAGTGGGCTTTGATGTCCCAATTCCTGACCGAAGCGGTGCTGCTGTCGCTGATCAGTGCATGTATTGCTTACCTGATTGTGCTGGCAGCCATGCCGGGCTTCAGAACGCTTACCGGCAAAGCCCTCGGGCTTGAGCTGCTTTTCATGCCAGGCACCATTGTCATTTTGCTTGGTTCCGCTGTGGTAGTGGGGCTTTTTGCAGGAATATATCCTGCTGCTGTACTATCGAGCTTTCTTCCTTCTCAGGTTATCAAAGGTATCATCAAAGCTTCTTTTCAGGGAGCTGTGCTTCGCAAAGGGTTGGTAATTTTCCAGTTCACATTGTCGATAGCCTTGATTGCCGGTACGACGATTGTATACAATCAGCTGGAGCATATGAGGTCGGTTGATATGGGCTTTGAGCAGGATCAAATGCTAGTGATCGATTATGGCTACGATGGCCGGGTGCAGTCAAAAATCGACCTCATAAAAGACGAATACGAAAAAATGTCGTTCGTTACTTCCGTTTCTGCTACCAGAACAGTGCCGGGCGGGCATTTTCCCAAGGCTGGCACCAGTGTAGAGACCGCCTCTGGCGAAATGATAAATCATGCACCAAACCTCTACGAGGTAGATTTTGATTTTATCGAGCACTTTGACATTGAGGTAGTTGCTGGCCGTGGTTACTCCAGAGAGTTCCCGGCAGATACCGCAAAATCCATGGTGATCAACCAAGCAGCCGCCAGGTTGTGGGGCTACCCAAATCCGGAGGATATTATCGGTAAAAAGTTTTCGCAATGGGGGAGAGACGGCCGCATCATCGGCGTGGTAAAGGACTTCAACTATGTGTCGCTGCACGATCAGGTGGAGCCGCTCACACTAAGGCTGGAACCGAAGTGGAGCACCAGCTTTCTGGCACTGGAGCTAAAAACGACCGACTTCCCGGCAGCCCTGAGCCAAATCGAAGATACCTGGAAGCAGATGGCCCCGCACCGGCCTTTTCTTTACAGCTTCCTCGATGATTCGTTCAACCGCCAATACCAGGCCGACGTCAGGTTCGGTAAAGTATTTGGCGTGTTTGCGGTTTTGGCCATTTTTATTGCATGCCTGGGGTTGTTTGGCCTCGCCGCCTGGACGGCGGAGCGCAGAATCAAAGAAATCGGCATAAGAAGGGTGTTGGGAGCTTCTTTTGCTCAGATTATTTCTCTCCTTTCCGCTGACTTCATGAAGCTCGTCGCTGTGGCGATTGTGATTGCCACTCCTCTGGCGTGGTATGTGATGAGCCGCTGGCTGGAAGGTTTCGCCTTTCAAACTGAAATCCGCTGGTGGGTATTTGCGTTGGCTGGGTTAATGGCGACCCTAATAGCGCTGATCACTGTAAGCTTTCAGTCGGCAAAGGCAGCCTCTACGAACCCGGCCAAGTCGTTGAGGAGTGAATAAGTTTTGATTTTCTAATAAACGGAGAAGGGGCTCAGGTGGCCCCTTCTTCGTTTAGATACATGATGCAGCTGACTGCTGATCTACTTCTTATCATACACAACCGTAGAAACATTCTCACCTCTTGGCGATTTTGACGTCTGCTGAATCACAAGCTTCTTACCTCTTCTTTGGAGCGTCCAAACATCCAAACCTGTAATCGTGGATGGATTACCGCCAAAGTTGAATGTTACCTTCGAGTCGATGGACAGCGTGTCCTTCATTGGCGACCAGTTGGCATGCTGCACCCTGGGTGAATTAAACATTTTAGACTCAATAGCCGACCCATCCAACGGCCAGGTTTGCTCGGTTACCTCGTCATCGGCCCATTCTACTACGGAGGTTGACTTAATCAGAAGCTTATTGTCCTTTTGCACAATGCTCAGCTTTACTGCCGGCCCGCCAAACCCCTGGTATTTTGTCTCATCCTCATTGAGCACCCACTCGCCTGTGAAGTCCGCCGGAACTGAGGACGGGAGGGGCTCAAAGCCCTCAGCCTTTCTGAGTTCTCTGGTCCCCTCGGTGTACGCCTTGTCTTCCATAAACACAATGCGTGAGTCGGCAACAAGTGGCTCATACTCGCTTTTCGGTGTTCCCCTCACCATGCCCGACCACACCACCCAGTAGGTCCAGTTGGGTTGCTTTTCGAGTATTTCCAGCGAAGGCGGATTCCCCACTTCACCCAACGCCAAAGGTTTGCCTTGCGACAATTCCATGAGCCCATCATAATAGCTTTGGTTGAAGTCACGACCATACACGTCCAGCGAAAGAATGTCCAGATATTCATTGCCTGGGTAGTACTTGATAAACTCACGGCCCGGGGCACTGGGCCTGTCTACACTCCACACCCAAATCAGGTTGTTGAGCTTGTGGTAGTTCACCATTCTGTCGAATATCTGACGGTACAAGGCCGCTGTGCCATATTTCGGGTCGGTACGGGCACCCCACCAAAACCAGTCACCGTTCATCTCGTGGTAAGGCCTCCACAATACTGGTACACCTGCATCTTGCAACTGCTTCAGGTAGCCGGCAATTTCATCTACCTGAGTCAGCCACTTCTTGTTGATTTTTGTACCCTTTTTCAGCAGGTCTTTGAATTGCTTGTCCAGTAAATCTCCCTGCACGCTGGCCAAAGCCGTAGAATCAAAACCGGGCAACGGCTGAAAGGTGACCGGTTCATCAGCTGTCGGCGGCACAGCGTGCCAGCATAAGGTGACAATGGCACCGAGTTGATGCTGGCGAATAGCTTCCTCCACGATAGAGGGCCGGGCCAGGTACGAATCCTTGTCCCCGTCTTTGGCAAAGCCAAAGTCCTGGCTCCAAACTGGGGGCGTCTTGCCTATGTAATCAGCAGCGAACTGCGAATTCCTGTCCCTTGAAATAGGAAAGTTGTGTTGACCCACCAGCGTATGCTTGCCACTCAAGCTTTGAATGTACTCAAGCAACGCCCGTGCCTCAGGAGAGGCGTTCGGCGTAACAGGGGCTATTTGTGCAAAGGCAGCAACATTGAACAGACACAAAAGTGTCAGTGAAAACAAGGCTCTTTTCATCTGTATAAATTTTACTTTTTAGCGGCCAGATCGGTCCGCCGAAGCGGGAATAGCCTGTACCATTACGGAATAAATCTTAGTCTGTTGACAGGTTATTCATCGTTCCACGCCGGTCCGGTGGGTAGGGTATTCCTTATGGCTATTTCTTTTTCTTGCCTTTCTTTGTCTTTAGCGATGCCAGATAGTCCAGGCTTTGCGGCACCTGCTCAAGGGCTCTCGAAGATTCATCTTCGATGAAATAGTGTTTGATCCCTATTTCCATGGCGGCTTCCATGGCCTCGGCAATGCCAACATCGCCCTGACCAAGCACTACGTTGGTTTCAGGATCCTGGCGGCCCTGCAGGTTGTCTTTGCTTCCCGGCTTCCTGTCCTTCAAATGCAGTGAAGTAAAGCGAGTCGGGTATTTTCTCAGCAACGCAGCAGGATTTTGTCCAGGGTTGCGCATCCAGAACACGTCCATTTGAACGGTGACATAGTCCGGGTTGGTATTGTCCATAAAATACTCGTACAAGGTGCCATTGCCTCCTTCGTAGTCAACGAACTCATAACCATGGGCATGATAGGCGAAAGTCAGTCCGTTTTCCTTCAGGGTTTTTCCCGCCGCATTGAAGACCTCCACCCCTTTCTTCATCTCCTCAAGGGTCATCTTTTCCTCAGTATGGGGAATCCAGTAGCAGAGCACAAATTTGGCATTGTAAAACTTCGCATTATCGATGATTGCCTGAAGCTCATCTGGTTTTTGCAGTGCATCGAAGTTGCTACCAACTGCTACTACTTTGAGCCCGTATTTTTCGAGCAGCTTTTTATACGCCTCCTTGTCAATTCCACGTGGTGTGCCTCCTTCAAGCTCTTTGACGCCCAGCTCTTGTAGACGAGCCAGCGTCTTTTCCACATCTACTTTCATGAGTTCTCTCATGCTACCCATCTGAATGCCAATTTCCTGGGCCATTGTCGCAGGAGATCCCGCCAAAAGGGCCAGCAGCAGCAACAAAATCGTTCTTTTAGAGAAAGGGGTTATCGTCTTGTTCATATTTTTTTATTTAGGGTGATTCACATGTTCATATTAGCCCTAATTTAAGGAATGTACAACACGTTTTCCACCAGTAATTGCGCCAAACGGTCTAACCTGGAACTCCATTTGTATCAAAATGGGGTGGCATTATGTGAGAAAACCAACCAGTGAAAACTAAGTCAATGGGAATGCGCCATGATAATGGTTAAATTCCAACCTTATACATACTACATTCTATTTTCACCCTATGAGAACTACATCAAGTGACTGGCTCCGTGCGGGGGCTGCTTTTTTTATATCCCTTTCGATTTTCTCCTGCTCTCCGTCAGAAAAGCAGTTCGATAAAACTCCTCAGCTGAGCACTTCTCAGGATACAATCAACCTCCCCGTTGTGCAGTTACCAGAGGGAGCCGACACCACCAACGCCTATTGGCAAGGCATTGACCTTGAGCCAAAGAAGCCGGTGATACCATTGCCCGTAAATGGAGAAAAGGCCAGGCTCCTGCTTCAGCCCGGCTACAGCCTTGAACCAATTTTAACAGAGCCGCAAATACAGCAGCCAGGTGCCATTACTTTTGATGGCAACGGCAGAATGTACGTGCTGGAATTACGCACCTACATGCTTACAGCTGATTCCGAAGGTACGCTTGAACCAGTAAGCGCCATTTCCCGCTGGGAAGACAAAGACAATGATGGCATCTATGAGACGGGGGGAACGTTTGTCGACAGCCTCGTTTTCCCAAGATTTGTTCTGGCCTTTGGCCCCAACAGTGTGCTGACCATGGAGTCGAACACCGACAATGTGTATATGTTTACCGACACCGACAATGACGGCAAGGCGGACGAAAAGGAGTTTTTTACAGATAATTTTGGCCGCCCGGGTAATGTGGAGCATCAACAAGCATTTTTGTACTGGGGCATGGACAACTGGTTATACAGCACAGTGAACCCCTTCAGGGTGAGATGGACGCCCAATGGTGTGATAAGGGAAGCCACAGGCTCCAACCACGCCCAGTGGGGAATTTCGCATGACGATGATGGCAAACTCTGGTTTCAGGGCGGGTCTAACGGTTTACCCATGTCCTTTCAATTTCCGATTCATTATGGCGACTATATTGTAAAAGACGTGAACTATGCAGAGGGCTTCGATGTGCCCTGGGGAGCACCCGTAAAGATAGCCGACATGCAGGGCGGTATGGGTGCGGTGCGAATGCCCGAGGGAACCTTGAACAGAGTGACAGGTGCAGCTGGCAACGATGTGTACCGGGGCGACAGGCTGCCAAAAGAGCTCTACGGCCAATACTTCTACGGCGAACCTGTAGCAAGAATCGTCAGGCAAATCAATCCTGTAGTTAACGAAGGTTTGACGACGCTACACAACGTCTTTCAGGATCAAAAATCAGAGTTCATTCGCTCAACTGATCCACTTTTCCGTCCGGTTGACATGACGACAGCGCCAGACGGCACCATGTACATTACGGACATGTACCACGGCATTATCCAGGAGGGAGAATGGACACCTGTGGGCTCTTACCTGAGAGCGAAAATTGAGCAGTATCAGCTCGACAAAGTCGTAGGACTGGGAAGAATCTGGAGACTAAGCCATAAGGATTTTCAAAGAGACAAGACAAAGCCAAAGATGTACGACCAAAAATCGTCGGAGCTTCTGGCATACCTCAGTCACCCAAATGGTTGGTGGAGAGACATGGCGCAGCAGGTACTGGTGCAGCGCCAGGATAAGTCGGTAGCTCCTGAGTTAGTTAAGATGGCAAAGACAAGTGACAACCTTCTGGCTCGTTTTCACGCTTTGTGGGTGCTCGAAGGTATCGGCGCACTCGACGCTGGTCTTGTCAGGGAAATGATGAAAGATTCCAATCCACGTATGCGCATTCAAGCCATGTGGGTGGGCGAAACACTTTATAAGGCTGGTGACATGTCGCTTGGGGCTGACTACGTGCGTATGATGAACGATGAGGACACCATGGTGAAAATGCGTGCCATGATGACCGGGCGCCTCCTCAAAATTCCGGGAACGGAACAGGCTGTGAAGGCAGTAATGACCGCAGATCAAACAGCCGGTGTGCAGTTGGTGGCGCAGCAGGTACTGGAACCAGTCGTAGTTAATTCATTCTTTGGGCGCAACAACCCCAACTACTCGGAAAAAGAGCAGGTGCTGCTTGAAAAAGGTGCCGATATATACAACAGCCTGTGTGCTACCTGCCATGGTACGCTGGGGCTCGGAGCTCCTGGCGGGCAAGGCAAGTTAATGGCACCATCGCTGGCCGCTTCAAAGCGAGTAAAGGGCCACCCGGACTATGTGATTAAGACTCTGCTGCACGGCCTCACAGGAGATATCGAAGGCACTTCGTACACAGGTATCATGATGGCCCCCATGGGCAACAATGATGACGAATGGATTGCCGCAGCGGCATCGTTTATCAGGGCCAATTTTGAAAATGAATCGTCACTGGTTACCGCCGAAGACGTAGCCAGAGTGAGAGCAAGTACGACAGCACAAACCAAGTCGTATACATACCCTGAGCTGTTCGCCTCAGTTCCCAAAGTTTTGACGCCAGCAGACAACTGGAAAATGACTGCCAGCCACACTGCCAACACCAGAAAGGGAAGTACAGCATCGGCAAAGGGAGCCTTCAACTTCGAAGGCTGGACAACAGGCATTACCCAACAGGCGGGCATGTGGTACCAGGTGCAGTTGCCTAAACCTGCCACCATTACCGAAATCCATTTCACCTCGCCGCCCATCAGCCGGGGCTGGAGACCAGGCTCACCTCCTCCAATCCATACCTATCCAAAAGAGTATGATCTGGAAGTGTCGATGGACGGCAAGCAGTGGACAAAATTGCTGGAGAAGGCGAAAGGTGACAATGCTTCAATGGCTATTAGAATAGCTCCTGTAGAAACGAAATTCCTGCGCATGACTTTAACAAAATCCGATTCTATCGTACACGGAGAGTTCCGTGGGCGCTCCATCGACTTTGAGGTCACCTGGACCATGCGGGAGATGAAGCTTTATGGGTTTATGGAGTAGAAAGATCAACAGTTTTTCTCTTTGCCAAAAAGTTTTTCCGATTTGACAGTTGGGGGAGGCAATCAAATTGCTTCCCTCAACTTTTATACAGTGCCTGTTAATGCCTCAAATCAGCGCTCTTTAACTGTCTTTTGCTACCAAAACACTTTTTTCTGATGTAACTTTGCGCCACCAAAAAATATGTGGGCTGAAGTCAAATATCTGTTCCTCAAAGAGGTCACCCTTGAATGGAGGCAAAAGTATGCTTTCAACGGCCTCCTGTTGTTTACTGTCAGCACCATTTTCATCATCTACCTGAGTCTGCGAGTTAAAAATCAGGCCGGACTTCCCGACCATTTGTGGAATGCCCTCTTCTGGATAATAATTCTTTTTTCTGCCATCAATGCGGTTGCCAAAAGCTTCCTTCAGGAGTCTCCCGGCAGGCAGCTCTACTACTACATTTCAGTGCACCCAATCAGCCTGATCATGGCGAAAATGATCTACAACAGTTTGCTGATGGTGGTACTGGCAGTGATTGCGGTGGTAGTATACGGAACGGTTTTGGGCTATCCGGTCATCAACACACTGATGTTTGCCTCAGTGGTGGCGCTGGCCTCCGTAGGTATTTCATCAGTACTCACGATGATGTCAGCCATTGCTTCAAAAGCTGGCAACAATACCGTACTTATGGCCATTTTGAGTCTGCCCTTGCTCATACCCATTCTCCTGCTGTCAATTAAAGCTGTAAAGAATGCTATTGATGACCTAACTTGGGCCGACACATCAGACGAACTAATTACGCTGGCGGCCGTAGATTGCATTGGAATTGCGTTGGGCTATGTGTTGTTTCCTTTTCTCTGGAAAAGCTGATATGGATAAATTGATAAGAAAATGGTGGTGGAAAATCCTGGCAGTTGTGCTCATGCTCTACGTAGTGTGTGCAGGTCTTCTTTTTGACGTTCCCCGGCTGGTGATTCTGAATGAAACCATCAGGGTGCTGCATTTTCACGTGCCCATGTGGTTCGGTATGATTTTGCTTTTGCTGGCGTCGGTAGTTTACGCCATTAAAAACCTTTCTAACCCCAGCCCAAAAAACGACATCTATAGTTTGGAGTTTGCCAACGTTGGTGTAGCATTTGGTGTGATGGGCATTGTAACTGGCATGATTTGGGCCAATTTTACCTGGGGAGAGCCCTGGAGCAACGACCCCAAACAAAACGCTTCCGCCATCGGCATCCTTATCTATTTCGCCTATTTTATACTTAGAGGATCGATAGAGGACGAAAACACCAAGGCAAGGATAAGTGCGGTTTACAACATATTTGCCTTTGCCATTTTAATCCCTCTTTTGTTTATCCTTCCCCGGCTTACCGACTCACTGCACCCCGGCAACGGCGGCAACCCCGGTTTCAATGCCTATGACCTGGATAGCAAACTGAGGAAAGTGTTTTACACCGCAGTTATTGGCTGGTCGCTCATAGGTTTTTGGATCGCCACCATCAGGGTCAGAATGAGATTAGTTCAACATGTTACAGAGCAATAAAATGAAGCATACACTTTCCATAGCACTGTTTACCACAGGCATGTTTTTGTCAACCAGCCTCTGGGCACAGGAAAAACATAAAATAGATGAAAACGATTATGCCAATCAATCTGTTGAAATGGCAGACGGCTTCCGGGCCGAGGGAAAAATCTATGTCGTAGTAGCAGTAATGGTGGCCCTCTTGGGAGGATTTACCTTCTACGTGGTAAGGATGGACATGAAAGTGACGGGCCTGGAAAAAAAGGTAGAGGAATTTCTGCAAGGAAAATAAGGTTTAGGTAGTTGAAATATAAAAAGAGAGTCAATGAAAAAGTCGCACATATTCGGAATCATCATCATAGCTGTGGCTGTCATGGTTATTGTTTCCACAGCGGGTGACGCAAGCACCTATGTGAGCTTTGGAGAAGCCCAGGAGTTAGCCGAAAAAGGCAACGCAAACATGATCCATGTGGTGGGAGCCCTAAAGAAAGACGAGCAGGGTCAGCCAGTTGGTATTCAAACCAGCCCCGATATGCTCTCCTTCTCCTTCATCATGGTTGATCAAGACAACCTTGAACAAGAAGTGATTTACAACCAGCCCATGCCCATGGACTTTCTAAGGTCGGAGCAGGTAGTGGTGGTGGGCTCTTACAAGAAAAATAAATTCATTGCCGACAAAATCCTGATGAAGTGCCCTTCAAAATATCAGGAGAATGAAATAAAAGTTGGAGAGGTCAGATAAGCCCGAAAAGTAGATGATACATACCTTTGTTGGTAATTTAGGTCACTTTTTAGTGATCACAGCGTTTGTTTCTGTTCTCATCAGCGCATTTTCATATTGGAAAGCCCAGCGTTCCGATGAAATTGCCAAGCCTTCCTGGCTTAGCTATGCACGCATCGCCTTTTACATTCATGGCGCTTCCGTATTTGGTGTTGTTGCCTCGCTCTTTTACATCATCAACAGCCACTATTTCGAGTACCACTATGCCTGGAGCCACTCCTCTGCTGAGCTTCCGGTCTACTATCAGATTGCTACATTTTGGAACGGCCAGGAAGGCTCTTTCCTGCTGTGGGCATTCTGGCATGTCATTCTTGGGGCGATCCTGATCAACACCAACAAGTTTTGGGAAGCACCCATCATGGCCGTTTTCGCTGCTGTGCAAGCCTTCCTTCTGTCAATGATCCTTGGGGTCGTTATTTTCAATGTAAAGTTTGGAAGCTCGCCGTTCATTTTGCTGCGTGAGGCAATGAATGCGCCGATTTTCCAGCTCAACCCGGACTTCGTTCCCAAAGATGGCTCAGGCCTCAACCCCCTGCTTCAGAACTACTGGATGGTCATTCACCCCCCAACTTTGTTCCTGGGCTTTGCCACCACTATTATCCCATTTGTGTATTGCATGGCTGGGCTTTGGATAGGAAAATACAAAGAATGGGTCAGGCCGGCACTGCCGTGGGCACTGTTTTCGGCAGTCACACTCGGCATTGGCATATTGATGGGCGCCTACTGGGCTTACGAAACGCTAAATTTTGGAGGCTACTGGAACTGGGATCCCGTGGAAAACGCCATCTACGTGCCGTGGCTGGTGCTGGTGGCAGCCATCCACACCATGATCACCTTCAAGAAAAGTAACAACGCACTGAAGGCATCCATGGTGCTGTCCATTGCTACGTTCATCTTGGTGCTTTATGCCACATTCCTTACTCGTTCCGGTATACTAGGCGATTCATCAGTCCATTCGTTTACTGATCTCGGGCTTTCCGGCCAGCTCCTTGTCTATCTTCTAACGTTTACAGTGCTATCCGTTTGGCTTTTGGGCAAAACCTGGAGCAAGATACCCACCTCCGAAGAGGAAGTTTCCACTTACTCCAGAGAGTTCTGGATTTTCATGGGTGCCGCCACGCTTTGTGTAATGGCCTTTCAGGTGATTATACCCACTTCCATCCCTGTATGGAATGCCATTGTTGAGCTGTTTGGCGGCATCTCCAATGTAGCGCCCCCGGCTGATCAGGTCGCTTTCTACAGCAAGTGGCAAATCTGGCTGGCAGTTATCCTGGCCCTGCTCTCAGGAACAGGGCAGTTTTTCTGGTGGAAAAAAGTGGACAAACAAAAGCTCAAGGAGTCCCTCTTTTACCCCGCAGTTATTTCTTTGCTGGGTTCTGGAATTATTATTGTTGTGGCTAAAGTCACCGAGCCAGCCTACATTCTTTTGCTTACCGCAGGCATCTATTCCATCGTTGCTAATGGAAAAATTCTTTTTTCGTTGCTGAAAACGAGCCCCAAACTGGCAGGCGGAGCCGTGGCACACATTGGCATAGCCATGATGCTGGTGGGTGTTCTTTTCTCTTCTGGCTATTCCAAGATCATTTCCCTTAACAATACCGGAATGATTTGGAATAAGGACTTTCCGGAGGAAATGAACACAAAGAATCTCCTGCTGTTTCAGCATGAAACCGTGCAAATGGGGGACTATTCTCTAAATTATAAAGGTCTCAGAAAAGAAATAGATGGCTTTCCTGGCTATGTGAGCACTAGTGCTATTGAAGCTTTTGGCGATGCCTACAAAGTAGTGGCCCGAAAGGACATAGAGTGGAAGGGAAAGAAATATTTTTCCGAAGGAGATACACTGGTTCTTGACAACCCTGAAAACAGTTTCTTCGAAATTGAATATTCGAAAAGCGACGGCAAAAAATTTACGCTATACCCCAGGTTCCAAATCAACGAGTCGATGGGGATGCAAGTCTATTCTCCTGATATCAAAAGAACTCTTACCTCCGATTTGTATACCCACGTAAGAACCTTTCCGGATCCCGAATCTGAAACAGAGTGGAACGAAATGGAAGAGGTGACCGTAAAGGTTGGCGAAACTTTTTTTGTGAACGACTTTGTTGCCAGGGTGCAGGGCATTGAAAGAATAACGGAAATCCCACAAGTGACATTGGGGCCCGAAGACGTGGCAATCAAGGCAAGAATCGTTATTAGTGGCGCCGATGAAGACTATATTGTGGAGCCTATTTACCTGATCAAGGACAGAATGATCGGTCTGATACCTGAGGAGGTGAAGGATGTCGCTTCAAAAATCACTTTCCTTAACGTCCACCCTGAAAGCAATAGCTTCACTTTTGGCATCAACACCACACAAAAGGAGTGGGTTATTCTGGAGGCCGTAGTTAAGCCTTATATCAACGTCCTTTGGACAGGCACCCTAATCATGGTACTTGGTTTTGCCATGGCCATTCGCAGGCGCTATGTCGAGTTTATCAAAATGAGAGACAAGGGCCAGGAGGAATAAGCCATTCAAGTAAAGTGGTTTAACAATCAAGTCAATTTTACTACCTTCATAGCCGAACAATCAATCGACCTATGAAGGCTTCCAGAAGATCATTTTTCAGGCAAATGAGTGCCGCAGCCGGTGCCTTGTCTTTGTCAGGTATGGCGGCAAAAGCTGCCTCTTTCGAGGTGGCAGATGGATTGAAGTCCCTGCAATCGCTCGACCCCTTTGCAGCCGCAGAAGATGAGCTCTCATGGGGCGCAGTCCGCCAGGCTTACACTGTATCCCCCTCCATCATCAACCTCAACAATGGTGGTGTAAGCCCCCAGCCCAAAGTGGTGCAGGAAGCCAACGATCGCTATTACCACCTCAGCAATGAAGCGCCGTCTTACTATATGTGGGGCATTCTCGACCAGGGTCGTGAGCCCTTACGTGAAAAACTGGCAAATTTAGCGGGTTGTAGCCCTGACGAAATAGCCATCAACCGGAATGCCACCGAAGCCCTGGATACGGTCATCTACGGCATGGACCTGAAAAAAGGGGATGAGGTGATTCTTACCAGGCAGGACTATCCCAACATGATCAATGCCTGGAAGCAGAGGGAAATGAGAGACGGCATTAAGCTAGTCTGGCTCAATCTGGATATGCCCACGGAAAATGCAGACTACGTAGTAAAGGCCTTCACAGATGCTGTGACCCCTAAAACCAAAGTCTTTCACATCACTCACATGATCAACTGGAACGGGCAGATCATGCCAGTGAAGAGACTCTGCGAAGAGGCGAAAAAAAGAAACATCTTCTCGCTGGTGGACGGCGCCCACACATTTGCCCATATGGATTTCAAAGTACCCGATTTTGGTTGCGATGCCTACGGCACCAGCCTCCACAAATGGCTTTGTGCTCCATTTGGCACCGGCATGCTTTACCTGAGAAAAGAGCGCATCACTGAAATCTGGCCTATTTTCACTAACGATAACCCCAGGGGTGATAATATCCGCAAGTTCGAATCCCTTGGCACCCGCTCCTTTGCGCCAGAGCAGGCCATTGGTCAGGCCATCGATTTTCACAATGCCATAGGCCCAAAAAGAAAAGAAGAAAGGTTGCGGCACCTCAAAAATTATTGGTGCGAAAAGGTAAAAGACCACCCGAAAGTCAAACTCAACATTTCTCTCAAACCCGACTTTAGCTGCGCCCTCGGCAACTTCGCCATCGAGGGCAAGGAGCCTGGGGAAATCGCCACCCGGTTGTTCAATGACTACAAAATCCACGTGGTGGGTATTGTGTGGGAAAACATCAAAGGAGTAAGAGTAACGCCACACGTGTATACACTTACCAGTGAATTAGATAAATTAGCTGCCGCAATACACAAAATAGCGGACAGTTAATGGCAGAACGATTTTCCTTCAGAGTAGCTCTTATCGGTTCGGGCAGGCTGGGCACGCAACTGGCAATGGCCCTGGAAAAAGGCGGTCACCGGATTGCCGAAATTTTCAACCCTTCCCAAAAATCAGCGGAGAAGTTGGCCTACAACCTCTATTCCAGTCAGCTGGTCAATAGCCTTGATTTTTCCGACAGCGACTGCAATTTCTTTATTATTGCCGTGCCCGACGAAGCCATAGAGCAGGTGGCCACAGAAATTGTGCTCCCTGACGAGGCCATCATAGTCCACACGTCCGGAGCAACCCCCATGAGCATACTGGAGGTGACTGCCGCTGAAAACTTCGGCGTGTTGTGGCCGCTTCAGAGCTTTAGCCATGGTGCAACTATCAGCTTTTCGCAGCTTCCGATTATTATAGAAGGCTCCAACGATCACACATTGGAAATCCTTAACCGTGTAGTGGCTTCTCTTGGCTCAGAGCCGGTGTTCATGGAAGAGGAAGAAAGGAAGAACCTGCACGTGGCGGCCGTGTTTGCCAGCAACTTCACCAATTTTATGCTGAGGTCGGCCGAGCGGGTGCTTGAAAAAGACGACATTTCTCTGGATATACTGAAACCTCTTGTAGTGGAAACCATTCGCAAAGCTTTTGAAATCGGGCCTGAAAATGCTCAAACCGGCCCGGCGGCAAGAGAAGATTTTACCACTATCGATGCTCAGACCTTACTTCTAGCCGATAACGAATCGCTGCAAAGAATGTACCGCATGATTTCTCAGGAAATCATCGACAGCAAATATGAGTCGGACGTGTAGTTTGAAATCCAGCGGTTCTGCACTTTCTTTGAACCTTAATTGGAGAAAATGGCAAAGTCGTCCCGGCCCAGGAATTTCTCGTTCACCGGTCTTTTCAGGCTGACAAGGTTTCCTAACCTGCTTATTATTGCCCTCACTCAATACATGACGGCCCTCTTTCTTACGACCTCCACACACGGTTTATGGGCAATTTTCGCCCACCCAGGCCTGTTTTGGCTCACCAGCTCCACACTCATGCTTGCGGCGGCTGGCTACATCATCAACGACTACTACGACGTAAAAATCGATTACATCAACAAGCCCGAGCGGGTGATCGTAGGCAGAATTCTAAAGCGCAGAATTGCCATGATCTGGCAGCTGGGGCTTAACCTGGCAGGCATACTCATCGGCTTTTTTCTTTCTCCCTGGATCGGGCTCATCCACTGTTTCTCTGCGTTCACATTGTGGCTCTATTCTAACCAGCTCAAGCGACTTCCCTTTGTTGGCAACTTTAGCATTGCCCTGCTTACGGGCGTGTCGGTTCTCGTAGTAGCGGTTCTCTTTGGAGAAAAAAACTGGCTGATTTTCACCTATGCTTACTTTGCCTTTGGCATCACGCTGGTAAGGGAAATCATCAAAGACATGGAAGACCTGAAAGGTGACGAAACATTCGGCTGCAAGACGCTTCCCATTGTGTGGGGCATTCGCAAAACAAAGCAATTCGTTTTCCTCCTCCTTATCGTCTTCGTTGCAAGCATATTCTATTTTGTTTTCAAGGCAAAAAACGAAGTGCTCAATACCTACTTCATGGTAATGATTATTCCGGCCGCTCTCTTTATCCTATATTTCTTGCGAGCCGATACCAAAGACAAATTTGCCAACCTGAGTACCTTTTGTAAGCTGTTTATACTGAGTGGTATCATTAGTATGGCTTTCTTTGCAGCGAATTAAAAATCATGAAAAAGAACCTGGCCATATTTGCCTCCGGAAGTGGAACAAACGCAGAAAACATTGTCAACCACTTCAAAGGCAACAGCGACGTAGCTGTTAAGCTCATCCTTTCAAACAAAAAGGATGCGGGAGTACTTCAACGAGCCAAAAAACTGGGAATTCCTTCTCATGTTTTTTCGAGACCTGACTTTTACGAAAACAACAATGTGCTGGAAGTACTGAAAGCTCACAGCGTTGACTGGGTGGTTCTAGCTGGATTCCTTTGGCTTATTCCTGACAATCTCATTAAAGCTTTCCCTGACAAAATTATCAACATACACCCGGCACTGCTGCCCAAGTTCGGTGGCAAAGGCATGTATGGCGACAGAGTTCACCAGGCCGTAATTCAGGCAGGTGAAAAGGACAGCGGCATTACTATCCATTTGGTGAATGAAAAATATGATGAAGGCAAAATCCTCTTCCAGGCATCATGCGATATTGAAAAGGACGAAACGCCGCAAAGCCTAGCTGCCAAAATTCATCAGCTTGAATACGCCTATTTTCCTCAAGTAATACACGATCAGGTGATTCAGTAAAAAACACAGGGTTTTTTTCAACCTAACAATGCCTCACGCAGGCAAATTTTATTAGCTTTGCACCTTAATTTTCCTAGCCGTAAATGAGCCAAAAAAAAATCACTTCTGCTTTAATATCAGTTTATTACAAGGACGGCCTTGAGCCAATTATCCGTCAACTTCACTCGCTGGGTGTAAAGTTATACTCCACCGGAGGCACCCAATCATTCATTGAAAAGCTTGGCATAAAAGTGACACCAGTTGAGTCGCTTACAGCCTACCCGTCAATCTTCGGGGGCAGGGTAAAAACGCTCCATCCAAAAATATTTGGCGGCATTCTCTACCGCCGAGGCAACTATTCTGATATTGAAGAGGCCGGAAAATTTGAAATTCCATCTATCGATTTGGTCATTGTTGACCTGTATCCATTTGAAGAAACAGTGGCAGCAGGCGGAACCTCTGAGGAAATCATAGAAAAAATTGATATTGGAGGCATTTCGCTCATCAGGGCGGCAGCCAAAAACTTCCACGACGTCACCATAGTGGCATCGAGACATCTTTATCCAGACTTGAGCGCCCTGCTTGAAGAGAAGAAGGGCGAGACCTCTGAAGCTGACCGAAAGAAATTTGCCGCCCATGCCTTCAGAATAAGCTCGGGTTATGATACGGCTATATTCAACTACTTCAATCAGGACGGCGAAATTCCATCGTTGCGAATAGCGGAAGACGAAGCCACTACTCTGAGATACGGCGAAAACCCTCACCAAAAGGGCGTTTTCTTTGGCGACATGGCCAAAATGTTTGATCAGCTAAATGGTAAGAAGCTTTCATACAACAACCTGGTGGATATTGATGCCGCTGTTTCGCTTGTGGAAGAATTTCCCAAAGAAACAGCCTTTATTATCATCAAGCACACCAACGCTTGTGGTGTGGCTGTGGCCTCAACGGTAAAAGATGCTTACCTCAAAGCTTTTGAAGCCGACACAGTTTCTGCCTTTGGCGGTGTGCTGGCAACTAATAAAAAAATTGATCTGGAAACGGCAGAGGAACTGAATAAGTTGTTTTTTGAGGTATTAATTGCTCCTGCATATGACGACGCAGCTTTAGAACTTCTAAAATCAAAGAAGAACAGGATCATCATGCAGCAGAAGGCGGGCATAGACACAAAGAAGCAAGCAAAAACCATTTTGAATGGCGTACTTGTGCAGGATCGTGACCTGCATACCGATGGCAAAAAGGACCTTAAGGTTGTGACAAAGGCCGAGCCCACTGCTGAGCAAATTGATGCGTTGCTGTTTGCCAGCAAGCTCGCCAAGCACACAAAGTCAAACACAATTGTCTTGGCAAAAGGGAGCCAGCTACTGGCTAGCGGGGTTGGACAAACGTCCAGGGTTGATTCACTGAACCAGGCCATTGAAAAAGCAAAGAGCTTTGGGTTTGACCTAAAGGGGGCAGTTATGGCGTCGGATGCTTTCTTTCCTTTTCCCGACTGTGTAGAGATTGCGGACAAGGCAGGCATTGTGTCGGTTATTCAGCCAGGTGGTTCTATCAAGGACCAAGCATCGATCGACTATTGCGACCAACATGGCTTGTCTATGGTGTTTACCGGGTATCGCCATTTCAAACATTGATTAATATTAAAACACAACGAGATTATTAGTCTCAAATTTGTATTTTCGACACGTTTTCAGCGTAATTGAGCGAATTAAAATAAACAATGGGATTCTTAGATTTTTTCTCCAGCGATATAGCCATAGACTTGGGCACTGCCAACACCCTTATCATTCATAAGGACAAAATTGTAGTTGACGAGCCCTCGATTATTGCCATTGACAAAAACACCAACAAGGTATTAGCGATAGGACGTGAGGCCATGCAAATGCATGAAAAAACCCACGAAAACATCAAGACTATCCGTCCACTAAAAGACGGCGTGATTGCCGACTTCCATGCTGCTGAGCACATGATCAGAGGCATGATCAAAATGATCCATCAGGGTGGAAAGTCCTTTTTCCCAAGCTCCCACAGGATGGTTATTTGTATCCCGTCCGGCATTACTGAAGTGGAAAAAAGAGCGGTACGTGACTCCGCTGAGCACGCCGGTGCCAAAGAGGTTTACATGATTCCGGAGCCGATAGCTGCGGCCATCGGTATTGGCATCGACATCGAAAGACCTGTTGGTTCCATGATAGTGGACATCGGAGGTGGTACCACTGAGATTGCTGTCATCGCACTTTCGGGCATTGTGTGCGACCAGTCGATCCGGGTAGCCGGCGACACCTTCAACAAAGACATTCTCGACTATATGCGCCGCCAGCACAACCTGCTGATTGGTGAGCGTACCGCTGAGAGAGTAAAGATCGAAGTTGGCTCGGCCCTTACTGAACTCGACGAAGGGCCCGAAGATTTTGAAATCAGAGGCCGTGACTTGATGACGGGCATTCCAAAAGTGATCAAGATTTCCTATTCTGAAATCGCTTTCGCCATCGACAAGTCTGTATCGAAAATAGAAGAAGCCGTACTCAAAGCTTTGGAAATTTCCCCTCCGGAGCTTTCTGCGGACATCTATGACAACGGCATTCATTTGACGGGTGGCGGTGCGCTGCTGAGAGGTCTCGACAAGCGCCTGGCCATGAAAACTAAACTTCCGATCCACATTGCAGATGATCCATTAAGAGCTGTTGTGCGAGGAACCGGCCTTGCCTTGAAAAATCTTAATGCGTACAAAGCGGTTTTGATGACCTAACCATTGAATGTATTCATTATTCCAATTTCTCTACCGAAATAGGGCTTTTCTAACCTTTCTGTTTTTAGAGGTAATAAGTTTTTGGCTGGTCTTAAACGACAGAAGCTATTTGGGGGCGAAGTTTTTTAACTCGTCCAACCGGTTGACGGCCAATGTGCTGAGCGTTTCATCTAATGTATCTGACTACTTCTCTCTGGGTAAGGTAAACGCACAACTGGCTGAAGAAAACCGCCAACTGCACGAAATGTTGTTGAATCAACCCCCCAAAGGAATAGACCCGATCAGGGTTGACTCAGTTTCAATAGACTCATCTAATTATGTATATGAAATGTTGGCTGCCAAAGTCATCAATAATTCCACTAGAAGGGTCAACAACTATCTTACAATCAACAAGGGGTCGGATGACGGCATAGTCCCGGGTATGGGTGTGGTAGGCCCCCAGGGAATTGTGGGCAAAGTAAAATATTCTTCGAAGCATTTTTCATCGGTGATTTCGCTGCTGCACACTGAGTTTTTGATATCCACGGCCGTCAAACGAAATCAGGTGTACGGCACTTTGCGCTGGGCATCGGGAGATGCCCTTTACGCTGATCTGCAATACGTCCCCCGACATGTAAACCTCCAGGTGGGAGACACCATTGTTACCTCCGGATTCAATACCATTTTCCCGGAAGGCTATCAGGCAGGTACCATCTCAGAATTTACTATTTCTGATGACGCCACGTTTTACACAGTTAAGGTGAAGCTCGCTACCGACTTCTACAGTCTCAGATACGTGTATGTAGTGAAAAATCTGTTGGCCGAAGAAAAAGACTCACTCGAACAAGTAACTATTCCAGATTATGAATAGAAGCAATTACATAAGTCTGGCTGCCGCATTTATTATTCTTGGATTACTCCAGGTGACTGTTCTCAAAAACCTCATTTTGGGCAACTATTCATCTTGCTTCATCTATATCCTACCCTTGCTTCTTATTCCTCTTGAGGTATCTGCCATAGCATTAATGGCTACTGGTTTTTTGTACGGAATCTCAATTGACACTTTTTATGACACGCCTGGAATTCATGCGGCCAGTGCTGTGTTAGTAATGTACTTGCGACCGGGGCTGATCAGAATACTAACTCCAGGCGGTGGGTACGACGCTGGAACGCAAATATCGGCTGCCGAGCTGGGTTGGGGATGGGTACTATCCTATTTTATTCCTCTGATCTTTATCCATCATGTAGCGCTTTTCTTTATAGAAGCAGGAAATCTGGGGATGTTTTGGGTAACTTTAGGTAAAGCAACTATGAGTTCAATTTTCACACTTGTGGTGAGCTTGATCATACTATATATAAGAATGCCTCAGAAAGGTAGCCGGCTATGAACGATAGCAGAAAACTATATATCCAAACTGGAATGGTGCTGGTGGGTGTTATCCTGCTCGTCAGGCTGTTCATTATCCAGATAGTTGACACCAGCTACAAAAGTGCTGCTGATAGTAACATCATTCAAAAAGTAATTGAGTATCCGTACAGGGGCGAAGTGTATGACCGCAATGGCAAACTGCTGGTGTACAACAGCCCGGTGTATGATATTCTTGGTGTGCCCAAGGAAATCGAAAACCTCGATACCGCCAAGTTCTGCCGCCTGTTCAATATATCCAAAGCTGACTTGATCGAACGGCTAAATGCAGCGAGAAAATACAGCCCCATAAAGGCATCAAAAATTGTGAACCTTCTGTCGCCTGAAGAATTTGCGAAAACACAGGACTACCTCATCGACTTTCCCGGATTTTATGTGTCGGCCAGAACAGTGCGGGGCTACACCACAAAAAGCGCCGCCAACGCCCTGGGCTATACTGGTGAAATTAGCAAAAGGCAACTTGACGCTGACCGCACTGGTTACTATAGCCAGGGAGACCACATCGGCATCAGCGGCCTCGAGTTGTCGTATGAGAGAGAACTGAGAGGCAAAAGAGGTGTGAAGTACAAACTTGTTAACGTTCGTGGGGTTGATAAGGGGAGCTTCAAAGACGGGTTATACGACACATTAAGTATTCCTGGCGAAAACATTACCACAACCCTGGACATTGAGCTTCAGCAATATGCAGAAAAGCTATTGGCAGGAAAAGTGGGAAGCATTGTAGCCATTGAGCCAGCCACTGGGGAAATCCTGGTTTTTGTGTCTGGTCCGTCGTACGATCCGGCGGTGTTGAGCGGCAGGGATTTTGGCACCAACTTTACAAAGCTTTCCCAAGACAGTCTGGTTCCCCTTTTTAACAGGCCCCTGATGGCAATGTACCGACCCGGCTCAGTTTTTAAAATCATGCAGGCCATGATCGGCTTGCAGGAAGGAGTGATTACCCCCAACACGGTGATCGCCTGCAACCAGAGTGTGATTGGTTGCCATTATCATGGCCCATCTGAGAATTTGCTGGGGGCCATCACCATGTCTTGCAATCCGTATTTTCATCAGGTGTTGAAGCGGGTAGTGAATCAGGATGTCTCCAGGGATACCTACGAAGATACCCGAATTGGGCTTGAGAAATGGCGGGGCAGAGTAGCCAACTTTGGTTTTGGCAGCACACTGGGAATAGATTTACCCAATGAAAAAGGTGGTATGGTGCCCAACGTAGCTTACTACGACAGGGCTTATAACAATCAACCCTGGAAATATTCTAACATCTATTCCATTGCCATAGGCGAGGGCGAGAACCTGGTCGTTCCGCTGCAAATGGCAAATTTTACTGCCACCGTGGCCAATCGTGGTTACTACTATACCCCTCACCTCGTAAAAGCGATAAGCGACACAGGCAAGCCCAGGCCGGAATATGAAGTGCAGCACCACACCGGTATCAATCCCGAATACTTTGATATTGCTGTTGAAGCCATGCATAACGTAGTAGAACACGGCACTGGCCAATACAGAGCCAAACTGGACGATATCATCGTTTGTGGTAAGACCGGTACCGTACAAAATGCCAATAGTCCCGATCACTCGGCCTTCATCGCTTTTGCGCCGATGGATAACCCACGGATTGCTGTGTCAGTGTACGTAGAAAATGCAGGCCAGGGCGCAAGAGCCGCTGCTGCTATTTCTGGGCTAATTATCGAAAAATACCTCAAGGGAGAAAAAGCAAAATTGAGGATGGAACCCTATGTACTAAAAGGAGATTTTCTAGATGCGGACGAGAAGGCTAAGTTTAACCTCTAACCAGTTTGACTGGCTCGCAGTCTCTCTGTACTTCCTCCTTGTGCTCCTAGGGTGGTTGAACATATATGCAGCTGTGTACGATGACGAACTCGGCGCCAGCATCTTTGATTTCAGCATCAACTCAGGCCGCCAGCTGATTTGGATCAGTACCAGCGTCCTAATTATCCTCGTCATAAGCATTATTGATTTCAGGTTTTACGACTCATTTGCCTTCATTGTGCTGGGTGTCATTGTGGTCATGCTTGTCAGCGTGCTTATTTTCGGCTCCGAGGTGAAAGGCTCCAAATCGTGGTTTGGTATAGGTGCTTTTGGCATCCAGCCTTCGGAGTTTGCAAAATTTGCGACTGCACTGGCGCTGGCAAAGTTCCTCAGCCAGCCAACCATCAAGTTCGAGAAAATCAGCACCCAACTGATGAGTCTGGGCATTATTGCCGTGCCAGCGGCTCTGATTTTGCTACAGGGCGACACCGGAACTGCGATGGTGTTTGCCTGCTTTATCATTGTGCTTTACAGGGAAGGGCTAAGCCCTGTCTTCTTCATTATTGGCTTTGCATTCGTGCTCCTTTTCATTCTTACACTGCTGGTGAATAAGCTGGTGCTCATTATCGGGCTCTTAACGCTCGGTCTTTTGGCTGCGGCATTGTCTGGCAGAAATATCAAAAAAATTGGCGTTGTCATCGTGTCGACTGTGTTCATGTTTGGCTTTGTTCAGAGTGTCGATTTTATTATGAACAAAGTGCTGAAGCCCCACCAGCAAAAGCGGGTGATGCAGCTCATCGACCCCAATGCCGATCCACTTGGCGCTGGCTGGCAGGTGACCCAGTCTAAGATCGCCATTGGTTCAGGGGGCCTGTTTGGTAAGGGCTACCTGCAGGGCACACAAACGAAGTTCGACTTTGTGCCAGACCAGAGCACGGACAATATCTTTTGTACTGTTGGAGAGGAGCACGGCTGGTTTGGTGGACTTATTTTGATCGCCGCTTTTCTAGCGCTGCTCCTGCGAATTACTCAGCTAGCTGAACGCCAAAAATCCAAATTTGCCCGGGTATATGGTTATGGGGTAGCGTCCATTTTGTTCTTTCACTTTGCCTTTAACATTGCCATGACCATCGGGCTGTTTCCTGTTATTGGCATTCCACTGCCTTTTTTCAGCTATGGCGGCTCCTCGCTGTGGGCATTCACCATATTGCTGTTTATCTTTTTGAAGCTGGACGCACACCGCATGCAAATCTTCACAAGATCTTGAAAGACGGCTAGCGAAACTTTTTGAAGACAATTTTAAGGAGCTCCTTTACCTCAGGAGCGTTCATGTCCCATTCCAGCTTTTTGGAATAGGTTTGGATAAGGAGTTCAACAGCGTCGTCGAAACTATCACAGCCCTCCACTTTCTTCATTGCGGCCAGAAAAACGTCGCTGTCACCATCAAACAACTCGTTAACAAACATATAGCGTTGATTAACCGTGATGCTGCCAGCTATGCTATCAATTTTTTGACTTTGATGCACCTCAGCCAAAGAAGGCCTTTGATCGGCTTTTAGCTGCTCATGGAGCGGCGTTTTTTCAGACGAAAACTGCTTGTTCAAGGGTGCAGCATCCGGCTCAGCGTCATCATCGCTTTCTTCATCTCCCAAAAACTCAAATGAACCCTTGCCCTTAACCTCCTCCTCTGGCTGCGTTTCCTGCACTTCTTCCAGGGCATCATAGGAGGGTTTCTCGTCTTCCTCGTCGCCTTCCTCCTCGTCAACAAAACGTATCAACTCATCATCTTCGTCCTCTTCTGCAGTTTCGGCTGGGCCTCTGTCTTCCACAGTCATTGAGCTATCATCCTCCTCGTCTTCTGAGGTTTCACTCTCTTCCTCTTCCGGATTTTCATCAAAATCATCATCATTGTCGTCGTCATCTTCTTCCGACGAATCCTCCTCCTCTACAAAAGTTGAGAAATCAACCTGTGCTACTTCGCTAAACCTCTCCTCATACTCCTGGCGGTTTTCCATGGAGAGGTTTCCAGCAGCAAAAAGCTCATCGAGTAAAACAACAGCGTCGTCATGCGACAACTCGCCCTCCGCTTTCTCCTCAAAAAGCGCTACATAGCTTTCAAAAATTTCTTGATTGACCTTAATGTATTTTGAACTGTTTTTCAAATACTTGTCATTCAGCTTGCCGCTTTCGTGCCCGGTCAATTCCTCTCTGAAAAAATCGTAGGGAGACACAATCAGTAAAATTGCTTCCCTGGTAGCTTGCTGTAGCAAAGGCTCAAAGTTCACCCTATTAACCTTTATCTGCTGGGAAAGCGCATTCATAAATGACAGAAGAGCCTTACGAACATCTTCATTTTTATAATTAAAATAGGGGCTCTGTAGGCGCAGCGTCTCTTTTTGCCATTTGCGAAAAAGAATTTTCAACACAAAATAATTCACCTGCTTTACAGGAGTTAAATCCACTATTTCCTTCCCCGAAATAGTATCAGTGCCTTCAAAGAAAGAATCACAAGCTCTCTTTGTAAACAATTCAGCAAACGCTTCTATAGCCTCATGATTCAGTTTGCTCTCCCGCATATATTTTGTTTCTTTTGCAAAGCTAGTTTTATGCCCAAGATCGTTATACAAAACCTGAATAACAAACGCCTATTCAGCGAAAATAGTGGCCGAACCCTCCTTTCTATTTTGCAGGAAAACTACATTGACTGGATGCACGCCTGCGGCGGCAAAGGGCGATGTACAACCTGCAAGGCGATCGTTCATGAAGGGCTGGCATTGCTTGGTGAACTGACCGAAGCGGAAAAAAAGTATGTGGAAATGGGTAGGCTGGAAAGCAATGAGCGACTTGCCTGCCAGTGCCTGGTGTCGAACGATATTGAAATAAGTGTGGCGGATGAAAATAAATTCCCGCATATTGACTACTCAGGATAACAAAAAATGCTAATAGAGCCACATTTGGAAGGATCGGGCAGGGAAAGCCGCAGGTCAGGCTGGATTGAAGTAATCTGCGGTTCCATGTTTTCGGGCAAAACAGAAGAGCTTATCCGGCGGCTGAACCGAGCCGTAATTGCAGGGCAAAAAGTCGAAATATTTAAGCCAGCTATCGAAAAAAGATACCATGATAAAAATGTGGTGTCGCACAACGACCGAAGCATCCGGTCAACCCCTGTTCAGTTTGCTGACGATGTGGTTCTGCTAGCCGGAGAGAGCCAGGTGGTAGGCATAGACGAAGCTCAATTTTTTGATGACGAAATCGTTAACGTAAGTGTAGCACTTGCAAATAAAGGCAAGAGGGTGATACTGGCTGGCCTCGATATGGACTTTATGGGCAAGCCATTTGGCTGTATGCCACAGCTAATGGCTGTCGCAGAATTTGTGACAAAAATTCACGCAATATGTATGAACTGTGGCGACGTTGCTTCCTACTCATATCGTACTTCGTTGGGAAACAATAAAATAATGCTCGGTGAAAAAGAAGCCTATGAAGCAAGGTGCCGCAAATGCTTTTGGGAAGCTATGGGTAATGACAAGAAATAGAAAAAGCTCGCTAGTCTCTTTTGCACTTCTCCTGTTGACCGCTGTTGCCCAAGGGCAAAACGACATACCTGTGGGGCAGTGGCGAACGCACTTCAATTATAACCAGGGATATGGAGTAGTCAAGCTAAATGAACGAATCTACAGCAACGTCTTTCATAGCCTAGTAGAGGTTGACGGCGAAAACATGGCTATCAGAAAAATCACCAAAGCCAATGGTTTAAGCGATGTGGGTATCACAGCACTTGCGGCGCATGAGTCAAGCAGCTCTCTTCTCATTGGCTATGCCAATGGCAATATTGATATCCTCAAAGAGTCAGAGACTATTAATGTCAACGACCTGATGCGTGCCAATATCACTTCCAGTAAAGTCATTAACAATATCTTCGTCGGGGAAGAAACCTTTTTCGCCACTACCAGCTTTGGCATGCTGGAAATTGACCTGCACTCATTTCAGGTTGTGAATGACTATCGGGAGCTGGGAAGAAACGGAACGAGCGTAGGCATTCTGGATGGAGGCATCAAAGGAGATAGCATTGTGCTTGCTACCACAGTCGGCGTTATTTCAGGCCACCGAAACAATACTAATCTACTGGACTTCCGCAGTTGGAAGCGATCGCTTGAAGGGGTGAGCCAAATTGATTTCATTGAAGTTTCGGATGAAATTTCCTACGCTGCCAGCATGCAAGGGCGGTTATGGGTAAATGAAGGAAGTGGCTGGGAGGAAATCTCTTTTACTACAAAACCAGAGTTTCTCACGCTGCAAAATGGCGAGTTGCTTTATGGAAAAGGGAATCAAGTCTCCAAACGATCTGTGAATGGCCAAACCTCCGCCTTTACCCTGGGAAACAGCACTGTGGTGGCAGACGCCTTTGCTGACGAGGGAACCATCTGGTTTGCAGATGAAAAAAACGGTTTGGGTCAGTCTACCGCAGAGGGAATCACCTATCACGTGGTGAATGGCCCGTTCGAAAGTACCATTGCCGATGTTTCGGTGATCGGCAATACAGTTTTTAGTCTTGGCGGCGGCTTTGAGTACAATGGGCTCATTCCTTTTAACCGAAACGCATCTGTGTCGGCTTTCACAAAGGAGGGCTGGGAGCCCATTCAGCCAGGAAGTCTTCCTCTTTTTAAGGATGCTTCCTCAATTGCCTCGGTGGGGGACTCCGGCGATTTTTATGTCCTGGCCTATGGAAAAGGCATCATTCAAAACAGCTCTGGCAAACTCATCGACCACCAAACACAGGGCAGTCTCATTCAGGCGACCAACAGCTTTGTGCCTGTTACGGCCATGGCCATGGATCAAAATAACAACCTGATTATCTGCTCCAATCAGGCCAGCAACAAGTACATGATGATGCTTGCCGATGGAAGCTGGGAACCTCTCAGCTTTATTCCCAATACCGTACCGTCAGCCGTATCTCTTCAGCAAAACAGCTATGGCGATTTCTGGGGAATTTTGCCGCATTCGTCAAATAGTGGTGTAATTGTTTTCAACATCGATTCGAAAGAATACAGAATCATTAACACAGGATCTGGCCTTCCTTCGTCAACAGTGGCTGACATCGCTTTCGACCAAGACGACTACACCTGGCTGGCTACATCAGGCGGCTTGGCCATTGTAGCCAACACCTACGAGGTGTTCGACCCAGTCGACCTTTTGATCTCCTACCCGGTGGCAGAGAATGCCTTTGTGTTGAACGAAGAACCCGTTCAGGCGATAGAAGTAGATGGAGCGAACAGAAAATGGATTGGCACGGACAAAGGCTTGTTCCTTCTGGATGAATATGGTGCCGGAACGCTTACCTCATTTACCAGAGAAAGTAGCCCGTTAGCCGCCAACGACGTGCAGCAATTGACAATTAATAATAGCTCGGGTGAGCTCTTCGTGCTTACTTCTGGTGGACTGGTGTCGTACAGAACAACGGCAACAGCACCGAGCAAGGCCATGCAAAAAGCAAAGATCTTCCCAAACCCTGTGAGGCCTGGCTTCAATGGTGTGGTGGCCATCGAGGGTCTCGCCTACGATGCAGTAGTGAAAATCACCAACGAAGCAGGTCGCCTGGTCAGAGAAATGGTCAGCACAGGCGGAACAGCGATCTGGAACCTAGCCGACTACAACGGAACCAGGGTTGCTTCGGGCATTTACATTGTGTTTGCTGCTACCCGAGACGGCAGCCAATCTGTAGTCGGCAAAATAGCCGTAATCAACTAAAGGCATGTTACAGAAAACCCGTGGCATCGCTATCAACTACATCAAGTACCGGGACACGTCGATTATCTCCCGCATTTATACCGAGGATTTTGGTTTGCAGTCTTACATTGTTAATGGAGTAAGGTCGGCCAAATCAAAAGGAAAGATGGCGCTATACCAGCCACTCACATTATTGGATTTGGTAATCTATCATAAAGACGGAGCGCAACTCAATCGTATTTCAGAAATAAAGTGTTTTTATCCGTATCAACATATTCCCTTTGAAATACGAAAAACGACTATCGGCATCTTTTTGGGTGAGGTACTGAGCAAGATCGTAAGGGAAAACGAGCATGATCACGCCGGTCAGTTTGATTTCGTAGCAAAATCCCTCCAAGAGTTCGATACGCTAACTGCCAATTTTGAAAGCTTTCATTTACAGTTTCTTGTCAAGTTTACGCAATACCTGGGCTTCGACCTGGTCAATACCGAAGACCTGTACCAGCAGGTGTATCACCTGACGAAAAGTGATATGCTCTCGAAAGAGGTGTTGGAGTTTATTGAGTTTTTGTACAACGCTCCCTACGCTCACGAAAAGAAAACCACCCTGGAGATTAAAAGAGAGGCTCTGAAAAATGTCATCAGCTTCTACGATCACCACCTTGGCACCCTGGGCTCACTCAAGTCGGTGGAGGTATTGCGACAAATTCTTCATTAAGCGTCTCCTCACGAATCTATTTGCTGCTATGATGGTTATTTCGTGGTAAGAGTTATAATTTTACACGAACCAACAAAAATTGTCAATTATGAGAAAAATTCTTTTAGGAGCTATGGTAGCATTTGGTGTATATGCATGCTCTAGTCCAAAAACAGAAAACACAGAAGAGACGGCCAGCACTCCGGAAGCAACAGAAGCCGTTGCCGAAGCAGTTAAGCCCCGGGTGTTTTTCAAATCTCCTACCGACGGAGCCACGGTAAGCAGCCCTGTATTTGTGGAAATGGGTGTGGAAGGCATGCAGATTGAACCAGCAGGACAGGTCAAAGAAGGTTTTGGCCATCATCATATACTTATCAATCAGGAGTTTTGGCCAAAAGGCGAAGTAATTCCTTCCAGTGATTCAACCATTCACTTTGGCAAAGGCCAGACTGACACGCAGCTTGAGCTTGCTCCGGGCGACTACACTATATCGCTACAATTCGCTGACGGTGTTCACACATCGTATGGCCCTGAAATGGCCACCAGCATTAAGATTACCGTGAAGTAATTTCAAAAAAATAGCTAAAAAGCCACCATACTTAGTCAACGTGACTTGGAAGTTAGTATGGTGGCTTTTTTTTTCGTTTTTCACTATCATTATACAAAATACAAGCAACTATGGCCCAGGTCCTATTTGATGCGGTTCCCTCTCTCGATTTGGCTGATTTCACTTCCGGAGACGCTGAAAAAAAGAAAAAATTTGTTGAGAAACTCGGGGAAGCATACAACAACATAGGCTTTGTTTCTATCAAAAATCACGGCTTGACCGACGAATTACAGCAAAAGCTCTACAGTATCATCAAGAAGTTCTTTGACGAACCTGACGCAGTAAAACAAAAATATGAAAAACCGGAGCTGGCTGGTCAAAGGGGGTATATTTCCAAGGGAAAGGAGCATGCGAAGGGAAGGTCGACCGGCGATTTAAAAGAGTTTTATCATATCGGCCAGGAAGTAACCGACAACGACCCGATCAAAGAAGAGTACCCTGACAATATTTGGCCTGAAGAGATTCCAGAATTCGAAGGAATTGCCCTGACAGCTTACAGAACTATTGAAAACGCAGGAAGAGCGATGCTGAGAGCCATTGCATTGTATCTTGAGCTCGATGAAGACTATTTTGAATCAAGGGTGAAAAATGGGAACAGTATCCTAAGGCCCATCCATTATTTTCCTATTGAGAACCCCGATGCCATTCCTGCCGATGCAGTAAGGGCCGCCGAACATGGCGACATCAACCTTATCACGCTGCTGATGGGAGCCAGTGCTGATGGCCTTCAGGTTTTGAGGAGAGATGGGAAATGGATCCCAATTACGGCACTACCTGAGCAGTTGGTAGTAAACGTAGGTGATATGCTCGCCAGATTAACAAACGACAAGCTTAAAAGCACTATCCACAGGGTAGTAAACCCTCCCAGAGACCTCATGCATACCTCAAGGTATTCGATTCCTTTTTTTATGCATCCCCGGTCCGACATGGATCTCACCTGCCTGGAAAGCTGTGTTGATAGTGAACATCCTAAAAAATACGATGACATAACAGCTGGAGCCTTCCTCCAACAGAGGTTAGCTGAAATAGGCCTCAAGAAATAGTATTGCCATGCGCAATATTCGCAATTTCATCTTTCTCAAAGACGTTTTCATCCTCGCCATCACTTCATTTGGCGGTGCTCAAGCACATTTTGCCATCATTCTCGACAGGATGGTGAAGCTCAGGGCATATTTAACGGAAGAGGAGTTGATAGAGCTTCATGCGCTGTGCAACCTGCTACCCGGCCCCACCTCTACACAAACAATTACCGCTATAGGCTTCAAAAGGGGAGGGCCGCCTTTGGCATATCTGACACTGCTGGTTTGGATTTTGCCAGCTGTGACTATCATGACGGCGGCCGCTATCCTGATCAACAGTCTACAGGTAAAAGAGCTTAGCCTTCATTTTACCCGGTTTATCCAGCCCATGGCGATAGCTTTTGTTGCTTATTCAGCCGTGCTTATCTGGGGCAAGGTGGTAAAAAGCCGGACAAGCATTTTTTTAGCGATTGGATCAGCAGTAATCTCCTATTTTATCAGCTCTCCCTATTTGTTCCCCGTACTTCTGCTCGCAGGTGGAGTAATCTCTTCCACCAAATACAAAAGGCACGAAAAAGAAGAGCGTCAAAAGATAAACATCGTATGGGCCAACTTTTTCCTCTGGGGAGGCGTGCTGATATTTGCAGCGCTACTTGGCGCAGCTACAAAGTACCAGGCCATCACGCTGCCAATAAGGTTATTTGAGAACTTTTACCGGAACGGAAGCCTCATCTTTGGCGGAGGGCAGGTACTTGTTCCCTTTCTGTATACGGAGTTTGTGGAATTCAAAAGCTACCTCAGCTCAGAGGAATTCCTTTCTGGCTACGCCCTGGTACAAGCGATTCCGGGCCCTACTTTTTCTTTCAGTGCTTTTATCGGAGCTCTTACCATGCGGGAATGGGGGACAAGCGGCGAAATAATGGGTGCGGTTATCGCCTCAATAGGTGTGTTTCTCCCAGGCACTTTCCTGATCTTCTTCGTATCCAGGTTTTGGGATCAGCTCAAAAAGTACCGGCCTGTAAAAGCCTCGCTGGAGGGGATCAATGCCGCCAGTGCGGGCATGGTGGTAGCAGCGGCTTTTTTGCTTTACCAGCCCCTGGAGCAAAACCTCCTCAATATTCTGGTGATCATTATTACTTTTCTGGTGCTTCAGTTCACTAAAATGCCTCGCCCCATTATAATTCTTATTGGCTTTGCCCTGGGTTTTGTATTCAAAGGCCAATAAAAAACCCTGAGTGCTTGTACCCAGGGTCTTCATGCCAAATAGCCTTCTATATTGTGTTACTCGTGAAAGGTGAGCAAAGGCACCTTGACACCCATGGCCACTTTTTTTGTAACACTGCTTTTGAAAATCTTTTCAAAAAGAGAATGCTTTCTAGGCATCATGGCAATCATGTCAGCTGAGTTTTTTTCGGCAAATTCAAAAAGCCCGGCTCTTACATCATCATTCTTTGTAGTCTCGAAAGAGTGCTTAATGTTCTTAAGAAATTTGTCGACTTTGAAGCTCTCCACCAGACGGCTAAATGGAAATTTGTCATCCTCAGTAACATTGACGATTGTGATTTCAGCTTCGAAAAGCTCGGCAATATCCTTCAACGGACTTAGCCTTCCTATTGACTCTATCTTATTGAAGTCAGCAGCAAATACTATCTTCTTCGGTTTGAATTGTTTGGTAGTTTCAGGCACCACCAGCACTGGCACATCAGCAATTCGAATCACTTCGCTGCTTACCCCGCCGAGCAGCTTCTCAAGCGTGTCATGACTGCCTTTTGTGCCCATCACAATCATATCAATCTTCTTGGTTTCCATCGCCGTATAAATAGCGTCAATGGTGAAAGATATATACGCTCTATGATCATGCTTAACATCCTTCAACCCTGGAATTTCTTCATCCAAAGCGTCGAATTTCTTGTCTATTTCCTCCTCGTACTCTTCCAGCATTGGTTCAATAATGGCCTGGCCGCCGATGTCCATATGCGGCGTTGGCACATGAATGGCATTGATAAGGTGGATTTTAGCACCTAGCTTCTTGCTAAGGTCTACTGCAATTCTAACAGCATTCTTCGAACACGGAGAGAAGTCTGTCGGTACAAGTATGTTTTTGATGTTCATGTCTTTGTAGGATTACAAGGTTGCTAATTAAAAGTAAACTTAAAGCTTCCCAATTCCCCCTGACATGACCTCAATATTCAGAAAACCTGACATTGGTCAGTTTGTGTTAACCCAATAACGTCTATTCCTCACTTTTTCTTCGGTAGAAATAGAGGTGCTGAGAGTCATGGAAACCTTTTCCTTCACTTAGCGTGACGTAGTCACGGCCGCTTGTTGTAAACGCAACGGCCTCACCCTGTGGCTCCGGTTGGTACGGAAGTCTGTGAGGGTTCGTCATGATCGCTTCCAGCCAGGGAACGCCGGGCTCCTTCTTCCAGTAAAATATCGATTCGTAGTTTTTAAGTAAAAGCTCCTGTCCATCTGGCGATATGTCTCCCGACACAATCATCCAGAACGGGATGCCACCCACCTTGTGCAGCACATAGGGTTCGGGGGTCTGCTCCGCAAAAGGCCAATGATAGACAATAACATTGTCCCCTCTTTTAGATATAATGATGATGTCACGGTTGGTGGGGTCGACCAGCAAGGTTTCTGCATCCCGTGAGCCATCAGGGTATTGAAATTGATACGTTGAAAAGTCGCTGATGCTGAGAGATTGAATCTCTCCCGCCATATTCAATTCTGGTTCGGGAAACGAATAGATGGAGTAATTGCCATAAACAGCTCTATTGTCCCCTATTTCACCTACGTAAAGCAAATAGGCCCCGTCCTGCCCTGGACCAATGGCGATATCCTCCCAGTCACGGTTGATAAGCCCCTCCAATCTAATTTCGGCTTTGAGCTGGGCCAGGCTGTCGATCAGGTAAACGGAAGGACTGCCGCCACTATCGTTGTGCACCCAATAAAAGCCGGGGTATCTCTGACTAGCCACTATCCCTGAAATTTCATCGAGGCTACTTTCTTTTATGATTCCCATTGAAGCAGCCGCCTCGAAGGGTGCTCTCGCTTTTTCCTCAGCATAGTCATTCTTGTCGCTTTTGCCATGGCAGGCTACCAAAACAATAAAGCAAAGGGTGTAAAAAGCAATTCTAATTGACATCAAAAGTCTTGTTTTGAGGGGCGGGGTAGAAACTATGTATTCAGGAAGGCCGGGTTGTTACCGGCTGCATTGGTGGGAAGTACAGGACTCGAACCTGCGACCCCCGCCCTGTCAAGGCGGTGCTCTAAACCAACTGAGCTAACTTCCCAAAATGAACCATCGAAGCAGCAACGTGCGACTTGCTAGCCAGCAAAGTTTGAGAAACAATTCGAAATAAACAAAGGCTTAAATGGGGAGGTAAGCTTAGCAAGTGCTAAAAAAGTCGGTCGCTGCCTTGATGATGGGCTTCTCGAAAATGGCAGCAATGCCTACCACCACACCCACGACTAAGGCCGCAATAGTCAATGTATTGCGAACCCTTGCGGGTAGCTCTTTTGGGCTGGTAAAATACTTCATGGTCTGCCTTTTCACCGTCTGCTCTTTTCTGTGTCAGGTTAAAAAATGGGAAGGGTATAGGGCTGAAACATAAATCAGCCCCAACACCCTTATATCACTATTCTACTACTTCTCCTTTAATGGTCAGCACAATAGGAGCTTCGGAGCCACTGTGATAAACGCTCACAGTCTTACTAAAAGCCCCTGTCTTTGCAGCATTATAAGTAGCTTTCACAAACCCTTCACTACCCTCGCCAATACTACCTTTCGTGTAGTCCGTTACAGTGCACCCACAAGATGCCGTCACCTTGGTGATGGTAATTGACTCGCTGGATGGGTTCGTAAAGTCAAAGTTGTGGCTTGCCGGCGCACCCTTCGCAATCTTGCCAAAGTCGTAAGTCATTGCCTTGAATGACAATGACTCGGCGGCAGGACGAAAGCTTGAAAGAGCAATAAAGGCGACGAAGAGCCCTGCTAGTGCAACAATGTTCTTTTTCATAATTAATGTGTTTTAGTGAAAAAATAAATAACGATTCAAATGTCCGTACTGAAACTTTAAAAGGCTGTTAATGAAAGCATAACAAGTGTTAATGAAATGTTAATGGCACACTGTTCATCAATGGATTGTTTAATTTTGAATCATGAGGACTCGTTCAATCAGGCTTATCACCTCACTCGGAGCACTCTCAGTAGCCGGAGTTCTGCTGATTCAATTTCTTTGGATCAGGCAGGCCTACATTGCTGAGTCCAGAACTTTCGACCATAATCTTCATCTCGCACTACGCAATGTTGTGGAGTCGCTGTGCCAAACCGATGGCTTAGATGTGCCGGCCTACAATCCCATTGAGCAGATATCGGCTAATTATTATATCGTACGAACTTCACAGGTATTACAGCCCCAAACCCTGGAATACTTCCTGACCGCCGAATTGAACAAGCGGAATATTTTCACCGATTTTGAGTATGGCATATACGATTGCCAGTCGCAACTCATGGTTTATGGAAATCAGGTTTCAGAAAACAAAGGGAAGTTGGTCAAGGCAAGCTTCCCCTCGCTAAAAGAAGACCAGTATTATTTCGGGGTGCTGTTTCCTTCAAGACAAGGGTACCTTCTGGGCAGAATGGACTTTCTGGTGTACTCTTCGGGAGGGTTACTGCTTGTGATAGGGTTCTTTGCCTACGCCATGGTGGTAATGGCAAGGCAAAAAAGACTCTCAGAAATACAGCGGGATTTTATCAACAACATGACCCATGAGTTCAAGACTCCCTTGTCGACCATTAAGCTGTCGGCAGAAGTAATCCGGTCGGCCAACGAAAAGGACTCGAAAGAACGGCTTCACAAATACGCTTCTTTGATCGAAAAAGAGGCCGACAGATTGCAAAGCCATGTGGAAGAGGTGTTGCAGATAGCCCTGGTAGAAAAAAACAAACTGCAATTACACATGCAGCTACAGTCAGTGGCTGACCTGCTAGAGGAGTTTGACCAGACGGCCCGGGAAAAAGTGCAAGTTGCTGGCGGGAAATGGCAACTGGAATGCCATTGCCATGGCAGCAAAATAAAAACTGACACCCTCCACTTTCAAAATGTGCTGGGCAATTTGCTCGACAACTCCATCAAATATTCGGAGGGTGCCCCCGTCATCAGCCTGGATATTACCGACACTGGCCACGAGGTGCTCCTTACATTTAAGGACGAGGGTAGGGGCATTCCTGCTCAATCGCTGAAACACGTTTTCAAGAAATTTTACCGGGTGCCATCCGGAGATGTGCAGGATGTTTCAGGTTTTGGATTGGGCTTGTTTTATGTAAAGCAAATCGTCAAAGCCCATAACGGTGACATTACAGTAAGTTCAACGCCCGGAAGGGGAACCGCCTTTCGAATCAAAATCCCAGCAGTTCATGAAAAATAGGCCAAAACTGCTACTGGTAGAGGATGACCCAAGCCTGGGCTTTGTGCTGAAGGACAACCTGGAGCAAGGTGGCTATGAGGTGGTTCATGCCACAAACGGACTGGATGCTCAGAAATTTTTTAAAGCCAACACTTTCGACCTGTGCCTTCTGGACATTATGTTGCCAAAAGTAGACGGGTTTACATTGGCTAAGAGCATCCGGGCAACCAATTCATCTGTTCCAATCCTTTTCATCACTGCCCGCTCGCTTCAGGAAGACAAGCTGAAGGGCTTCTCCATTGGAGCAGACGACTACATCACGAAGCCATTTAGTATGGAGGAGTTGCTTTTTCGTGTAGCAGTGTTTGTAAAAAGAACCACGCCTGCTGAGGAAAAGCCAACTTCTCAGCTATTGGCCATTGGCGAGTATACACTCAACACCGACACGCTCCGCTTGCATTTCAAAGATGGCGAAACCAAGCTCACAAGAAGAGAAAATGACTTGCTTTTCATGCTGGTGTGTCGCAAGAATCAGCTAGTGAAAAGAGACGAAATTCTTTTGCAGCTTTGGGGCGACGACGACTATTTCGCCGGAAGAAGTCTTGACGTTTTTGTGTCACGTCTCAGAAAGTATCTCAGGCACGATCCGAATGTTCAAATTGAAAACCATCATAGCGTCGGTTTTCAGCTTAGAGTAAAATAAAAGCGCAGTCACTACTTTTTCACTGTTGGCAAGATCAATTTCGAGGCATTCTTACCACCCACATGGACTTTATTGACAGCCGGAATCAGGTTTGCTTCCGTGGCAATGTTCGTTCCTGTGTTCGGGTTCGGGTCATAGTGCGGAAAGCTGCTGCTGGTAATGTACAGTCTGATGCGATGCCCGGCTTTAAACAAATTAGCCGTAGCCATATTATCGATAGATATCGGATAAACCTTCTCCGGCTCCATCAACACCTGCCTCTCAAGCCCTTCCCGGTAGCGCATCCTTAAATAGCCAGCATCCAGCCCACTCAGGTTAATTGACTTGCCGTCGGGATAGACATCGCACAGCACTATATGAAAATCTGTGTCCTTCGCTGAGGAGCTTACTTCCAAAGCGGCCTCTACCAGGCCAACTACTTCAATGTCCTCCTCCAAAACTTCGGAAGTAAAGACCAACACATCCTCCCGGGCTTCGATTTCTCTTTGGTCGAAGGGATAGCTTTTTTCGAAACTTTTATCATACACGGGATTATTTGGATCAAAGGTGTAAGACATGGTTTTCGCCTTTTTTGAAAGCTGCAATACAAGCTTCCCACTTTTGTTGTCGGCACCAGCTGCCAAATAAAACGTGGTGCTTTCGATATTGGGTACGGGCCAGTCGCTAAACGTTTTCCATTCATTAGCGCCCATCACAAAAACACTCACAGGGTCAGGCATGGGAGCCTCCTCTTTTTTTAAGTGAATGGTGAACCAGTCGATCAAAACCCTGTCGAAGTCGAAACCCGCCGACGGCCCAAAGTCGACCTCTCCAAAATTTGTCTTCCTCACGGTTATCGATGTGTGGTTCCATGGGCCAAGAATCAGTGTGGTGTTTTCTCTCGCCATGGCGGTAGCGGCTTTTGTTTTCATTTCCTGAAAAGCCTGAATAGCGCCGAGGGGCCCATAGGCAGCATCGTACCAGCCACTGAGTAGCAAGGCAGGTGCCTGCATTTTCCCAAAGTCTTTTTCTACCGAGGCAAAGTCCCACCAGTCTGACTTGTCAGGGTGCGAGAGCCAGTCGTAGTAATATGGCGCATATTTTTTCAGCAGCGGCATGTCGGACAACGGCCTGTGTTTGTACCAACTTTCTCTTTCTTTCACCCAGTCGTCATATGCCTCCCCGTCATGCCAGGGGCCCGAGGTATCATTGGCTTTTTTACGAAGGTCAGGGACTATGAACGGCATAAACCAATCAAGCCAGGGCATTGAAAAAGCTCCGCCGAAATAATAAAAATAGTGGCTATTGATCGGGGTCATGTCGGGTGCCGCAGCTTTAAGCGCCTCGGGTGCCTCTGACAATGCCAGCCACTGAACAATACCTGGATAGGATCCTCCATATGTACCAACTCTTCCGTTCACATAGGGCTGTTTGCCCACCCATTCTATTAAATCATAGCCATCGGGCCGCTCCTGATGATAAGCTCTGAATTCCCCCTCGCTCCCGAAACGCCCCCTAACGTCCACCAGAAAAACGGCAAACCCTTCTTTTGCTGCAGCAAGGGGAAACATGGCGTAACCATCATACTCATCTTTGCCATAGGGCGTCCTGTACACAATGGCGGGAAATCTACCTTTTCCTGCTGGCTTATACAGAATAGCCTCCAGGCTAACGCCGTCCCTCATGGGAATTCTGACCACTTCCCGTTGAATGTTCCATGCTTGCGGCTGAGCCACCAGTGGGATTGCTAAAAAACTGAGGAGAAAAGAAAAAATCAATGCTTTCATCGCACAATGGGTTAAGGTCATGTCAATTAAATCATTGAAACTGGAAAGGAAAAATGATACTTAACTCGTTGGGAAAAAATGGGGTATAAAAAAAGCCCTCACTGAGGGCTTCTTCATTTCACAAGGGTGGAAGACCGGGTTCGAACCGGCGACCTCCTGAACCACAATCAGGCGCTCTAACCAGCTGAGCTACAACCACCATGTAATTTTGGGACTGCAAAGTTAATGGCATTCATCAATTTTGCAAAGCACTTAGTCTCTTGTAAATAATAATCTTTCACCTTTTTTAGTTTCATCCAATTGGCCTTTGTGATAAGCCCTGTGCCCTGAAACAAGGACAGTGTCAATTTTTGAATGAAAGATTTGCCCTTCAAAAGGCGACCACCCACATTTCGCAAGGATATTTGACTTCTCCACCATCCAGGTGGAGCTAGTGTCGGCAATCACCAAATCAGCAAAATAACCCTCTCTGATAAAGCCTCGTTTTTCAATTTGAAACAAAATAGCTGGGTTGTGGCACATTTTTTCCACCAGCCGTTCCATACTTATTTTGCCCTCCCGCTGTTTTTCAAGCATCGCCACGAGCGAATGTTGAATCAACGGCCCACCGGAAGGTGCATTGAAATAACTATTTTGTTTCTCTTCCCAGGTGTGGGGCGCATGATCAGTAGCCACCACGTCGATTCTGTCTTCCAACAAAGCTTTCCATATCTGTTCCCTGTCGCTTGCCTTTTTCACAGCCGGGTTCCACTTAATAAGTGTCCCTTTGCTCGCATAGTCCTCATCCGAAAACCAAAGGTGGTGAACACATGCCTCAGCCGTTATCCTTTTTTTTGCCAGAGGAATTGAATTGTCGAATAGTGCCGTTTCCTTCCCGGTTGAAATATGCAGAATGTGTAGCTTGGTGCCGTGCTTCTTTGCCAAGCCCACTGCCATTGATGACGAGAGATAGCAAGCTTCTTCACTTCGAATGAGGGGGTGGCATTCAATAGGCACATCTTCGCCATACTTTTTCCTGAATATTTCGGTGTTAGCCCTGATAGTGGCTTCGTCTTCGCAATGAGTTGCTATGAGCATGTCTACCTTGCTAAAAAGCCCTTCCAGCACCTGCGTATTGTCTACCAACATATTACCAGTGGAAGAACCCATAAACACCTTGATGCCACACACATTCCGGTGATTCGTTTTTAGTACTTCCTCCAGGTTGTCGTTGCTGGCTCCCATGAAAAAAGAGTAGTTAGCCAGCGATGTTTGCCTGGCTATTTCATATTTATCCTCCAGTAGCTGCTGAGTTAATGCGTTGGGCACTGTGTTGGGCATTTCCATAAATGATGTGACTCCCCCGGCCACAGCCGCCCTGGCCTCGGTATAAATGGTCGCCTTATGTGTGAGGCCCGGCTCACGAAAATGCACCTGATCGTCGATTACCCCAGGCAACAGGTATTTGCCGTCGGCATCTATCACCTCGTCGGCGTCATCGGTCAAGTGCGAACCTATCTTTTCGATATACTGGCCCTTCACCAACACATCTCCGGCACGTACCTTGCCTTCGTTCACTATATTTGCATTTACAATCAGCTTCGTCTTCATAGGATGGACTATTTGATATGCAAATTTACATTTATATACCCAAACAGGGGCCTCTGGCATGATAGATAACAAAAATTTTATGGAGGAGTCGGCCGGCTTCGAATCGTTCAAGCTGAATAAGCAACTCCTGAACGCTATCGCCGATTTGGGTTATAAATCGCCCACTCCTATTCAGGCCAAGGCCATTCCTGTGGCGAACGCTGGCCACGACCTGTTCGGCATAGCGCAAACCGGCACGGGCAAAACAGCGGCCTACCTGATTCCCATTCTTTTGAAGATTAAATATGCACAAGGCAACGACCCGAGAGCGCTCATTCTGGCACCCACCCGGGAGCTTGTGATGCAGATCGAAGAGAATGCCCGAAAGCTGGCCACCTACACCGACCTTCGGGTAGTGGGCCTCTACGGCGGAAAGGGGCCAAAGCTTCAGATTGAAGAGTTAAAAAAAGGTGTGGACTTGATCGTGGCCACCCCCGGTCGGTTCACCGAGCTTTATCACGCAGAGGCTATCCATCCACGCCAAATTAAAACACTCGTGCTGGATGAAGCTGACCGAATGATGGACATGGGCTTTATGCCGCAGATAAGGAAGATACTGGAGGTGATTCCCGTCAAGAGGCAAAACATGTTGTTTTCTGCCACCATGCCCGAAAAAGTAGTGAAGCTCTCAGAGGAGTTTCTGGAGTTTCCTCAGACAGTTGAAGTAGCCCCTCAGTCGAGTACGCTCGAAACAATTGAACAGCGGGTGTATCTCATACCAAACTTCAAGACGAAGATTCACATGCTCAACTGGTTCCTGCATCAAACGGAGGCAGTTGACAAGGTCATTATATTCACCAAAACAAAAGACACTGCCAACAACCTTTATAAATTTATACACCGAAAAATCAATCCATCTGTAAAGGTGATTCATGGCAATAAAGACCAGAATGCCAGAATCAACGCTTTTGAGGCCTTTAAAGCTGGCGACAGCAAAATCCTGGTAGCTACGGATGTGAGCTCACGAGGCCTCGACGTGAGCATGGTGAGCCATGTTATCAATTTTGATGTGCCTGTGCTGTACGAAGATTATGTGCACAGGATAGGACGAACAGGGCGAATTTACAAGGCAGGCTCAGCCTGGACTTTTGTTAACCCTGCTGAAGAATATCACCTTCGAAAAATAGAAGAGCTTATCCGAAAACAAATTTCCGTACACCGCTTGCCGAAAGATTTGATCATTGAAGAAACCCCTTTCGAAGAGCAGCAAGACATGGCCAGGGAAGTGGATCATCAGAAAAGAAAAGATGACCCGGATTTCAAAGGTGCCTTTCATGACAAGAAGCATCCGAAAGGTCAATTTAAGAAGCCAACACCCAAAAAGAACAAAAGGAAAAAACGTTGATCTGTGAATCTACAGAATTCATCGAAGAATTTGGGGGGTTCATCTAATCGAAAATTTTGTTTGAGGTGAAAAGCATACATTTGATACAGAAAGATGGATAAGTCTTTCTTTCCATAGCTGGTTGAAAAGATCTTGGGGGATGTGGCTTTGCCGATCCCTCAAGTTGTTTCTAGCCCACACTAAAAAGGCCCTTGAACTGAAGTTCAAGGGCCTTTTGCATTCTTTTAGCACCGTTTGCTTGTGACTCCGCTAGTCTAGTTTAATCCGCTCTTCCCTGTTAGCCACTTCCCAGGCTGTAAAGAAAACCAGCTTAGTGATGGCGGTCATCTTGTCGAACGCAATTTTCTCGATCGTATCGGTGGGGCGGTGGTAATCGGCATGGACACCATTAAAGTAGAAAATAATCGGCACGTTGTTCTTTGCGAAGTTGTAGTGGTCAGAGCGATAATAGAACCGGTTTGGGTCGTTCTCGTCATTATAAGTATAGTCCAGCACAAGGTTGGTGTAGTCTTTATTTGCCTTTTCAGAAAGCTGATGAAGGTCCTGCGACAACTTGTCCGAACCAATCACATAGATGTAATTCTCATTGTCCAAATGCGCATCATCTACCCTGCCAATCATGTCGATGTTCAAATTGGCAACGGTTTTACTAAGCGGCAGCACCGGATGATCGGTGTAGTACTCCGACCCAAGAAGGCCTTTTTCCTCCCCCGTCACCGTCATGAATAATATGCTTCTGCGGGGGCCGTTGCCCTTCTTTTTTGCTTCGCTAAAAGCCTGGGCTATTTCCAACACTGCACTCGTGCCCGATCCGTCGTCGTCTGCACCATGGTAAATAACATCGTCTCTTTTGCCAAGGTGGTCGTAGTGGGCCGTCACTACCAGCACCTCGTCTTTCTTGTCAGTCCCTTCCAGAAACCCAAGCACATTCTCAGTTATCACCTCCTCGGTGGTTCTTTCTGCCTTAAAGCTGATACTAGCCATCGGTTGCTCTGCGCCTGAAGCACCCTCCATCAACTCTTCAATAGATAGGCCAAAGACACCCTTTGCGGCATCGGGCGAAACAATGAAAACAAAAGGGCCTTCGTTGCTGCTATCTCCCTCACTACTAAGGCTTAGACGTGAGGCTGTAATATAGTTCTTGTATCGACCGACTACAGTTTTAAATTGACCATCCGATTCGCCGCCAAATACAAGGAGGCCCCTAACGTTGGCTTCGGCAAACTGCCTTCTAATTGATGTCCACGATCTGCTATCCTGGCTTCTCACGGCAACAATTCTATTATTGAAAGCCCCATTTTTGACAATGCCAGAGGCCTGCCCCAAATCACCAATAAAAATCACCTCGGCAGTCACTTCGTTGGAAGTACTGGCAGAGCCAAAATACAGCAAGTCGGTTCCGTTCTCCAGCTTTGTCGCACCTGCTTTTACATAAACATCGGTCCATTGAGATTTTTGCAGCGGGAAACGCTGAAAGTAGGATTTTGAGTTGGCCTCTGGAACAATTGGTTGTAGTCCGTATTGCTTAAACTGTGCCGCTATAAAAGCCGCCGCCTTTCGCTGACCTTCGGTGGCTGTTTCCCTACCCTCCAGGCTATCGGAAGTTAACACTTCGAGCCGGGCATAGAGGTCTTCTTTGGTGATGGTCTTCGAGATTTTTATCGCCTTTTTATCCTGGGCAAATGCAGCTAAGCTAATTACCAGGGCGAGCGCAAATAATGAAAATTTTTGAATCATGATTACTTTGGGTTAACCGGGGCAATTTTATTCTTTTCAGGTAAACCTTCCATATCAATTCCACATTTTATTTGAAAACCGGAACAAAATATCTTCACATTAAATTATACCTTTGCAGTCAGAAATAAGGTTCATATCACTACACATTTTCAGAGGGTAACTTAATGAAGATCAACGTTAACCAAAGGGTTAGTTTTGAGAGTCGCCATCACGGCAAAGATGATCAAGAGCTGGCCACAATGCTTCAAACTGTTGGAGTGTCGTCTATTGATGAATTAATAGACCAGACGGTTCCAAAAAAGATTCGACTGGAGCGGCCGCTGCAACTTCCGGCGCCAAGAAATGAGTATCAGTTCCTGAACGAATTCAAGCAACTGGCTGCCGGCAACAAGGTATTCAAGAGCTATATCGGCATGGGGTATTATAATTGCGTGGTGCCTGCCGTTATTCAGAGAAATATATTGGAAAACCCAGGGTGGTACACAGCCTACACTCCTTATCAGGCAGAGATCGCCCAGGGACGTTTGGAAGCACTTATCAACTTCCAAACTGTGGTATCTGATTTGACAGGCATGGAGATCGCCAACGCCTCCTTACTCGACGAAGGTACCGCAGCGGCCGAAGCCATGACCATGCTGCATGAGCTAAGGAAAAAATCGAGAAAAGATGCTCATAAATTCTTTATCGATGAAAATACCTTCCCACAAACGATCGACTTGCTCGTTACCAGGGCCCAACCATTGAACATAGAGTTAGTAGTGGCTCCATTTTCTTCTTTCGATGTAACTGACACTTCGTTCTACGGGGCGTTGCTTCAATATCCGGATGCTAATGGCGAGGTGAAAGACCTGACATCCTTTATCGCCGCAGCGAAGGAAAACGATTTGATGATTGCGGTAGCCGCAGACCTCCTGAGCCTCACGCTTCTGACATCTCCCGGAGAAATGGGCGCTGATGTGGTTATCGGGAGCAGCCAGCGCTTTGGCGTGCCAATGGGCTACGGCGGGCCGCATGCTGCTTTTTTTGCTACAAAAGACGAATACAAAAGACAAATCCCTGGCAGAATCATTGGTGTGTCCGTAGACAAGGAAGGCAACAAAGCTTACCGGATGGCTCTCCAAACACGAGAGCAGCACATCAGAAGAGAAAAGGCCACTTCCAATATTTGCACAGCCCAGGTTCTATTGGCCGTTATGGCTGGCATGTATGCCGTATATCATGGTCCACACGGCCTGAAAGAAATCGCCGCAAGAGTCAACGGCTTGGCGAGACTGCTAAATGCTGGTTTGGCTCACCTTGGTTTCAAGCAGCTGAATGTTGAGTTTTTTGATACCCTTAAGGTAGAGGCAGCGGGTAAAAAAGAAGCGATCAAGGCCCTCGCTGAATCCAGGGGGGTGAATCTTAGGTACTTCTCGTCCGATCACGTTGGCATCTCGCTCGACGAAACCACTCAGCTTGAAGACCTGAAAGTCGTTTTCTCCATCTTTAGCGAAATAGCGGGCAAACCAACTTCAGGATTTGATCTTGAGGGCCAGTCGAGCAATGTGGATGTGAGCTTCTCTTCGGCTTTGGAACGCAAAAGCGACTATCTTACCCACCAGATTTTCAATGTGCATCACACGGAGCACGAGCTGCTTCGCTACATGAAATGGCTTGAAAACAAGGATCTTTCTCTGGTGCATTCAATGATTTCCCTTGGCTCGTGCACAATGAAGCTCAATGCCACATCGGAAATGATTCCGGTAACGTGGGCCGAATTTGGGAACATTCACCCATTTGCTCCGGCAAGTCAGGTAAAAGGCTATCAGCAGTTGGTAAACGAGCTTTCGGACTGGCTAAAAGAGATCACTGGCTTTGCAGCAGTTTCTTTGCAACCAAATTCTGGCGCACAGGGAGAGTATGCCGGTTTAATGGTAATAAGGGCTTATCATCAGAACAGGGGCGACAACCACCGCAACGTGGCGCTTATTCCTTCGTCAGCGCATGGCACCAACCCAGCCAGTGCAGTAATGGCAGGTATGCAGGTGGTGATCGTAGCTTGCGATGAAAAAGGAAATATAGACCTGAATGACCTTCAAACCAAAGCTGAAAAACACAAAGACAATCTATCGGCGCTGATGGTGACTTATCCATCTACTCACGGGGTGTTTGAAGAAGAAATCATAGATATCTGCGACATTATCCATCAAAATGGTGGACAGGTGTACATGGACGGCGCTAACATGAATGCCCAGGTTGGTCTGACCAGCCCGGCACGCATTGGCGCTGACGTTTGCCATCTCAACCTCCACAAAACATTCTGCATCCCTCACGGCGGCGGCGGACCCGGCATGGGCCCGATTGGTGTCGGGGCTCACCTGGCTCCCTTCCTTCCCGGCAATCCGGTGGTAAAAGCAGGCGGGGACAAAGCGATTACGTCCATTTCATCTGCACCCTACGGTAGCGCCAGCATCCTCACTATATCATACGCTTACATAGCTATGATGGGAAGTGAAGGATTGACGAATGCGACAAAAATGGCGATTCTTAACGCCAACTATATCAAGGAGCGATTGAAGGGCGATTACAAAATTCTTTACACCGGAAAAAATGGCCGGTGCGCTCACGAAATGATTGTGGATTGCAGAGAGTTTAAGCAGTTTGGAGTGGAAGTGGAAGACCTCGCAAAAAGGCTGATGGATTACGGCTTCCATGCGCCTACCATGTCGTTCCCGGTGCCCGGCACCATGATGATTGAACCAACAGAGAGTGAGTCAATTATTGAGCTGGACAGGTTCTGCAATGCAATGCTCAGCATAAGGGAAGAAGTAAGGGAAGTAGAAAAAGGTCTGGCAGATCGTGAGATCAACGTGCTGAAAAATGCACCACACACTCAGAAAGTAGCGCTGGCCGAAGTATGGCAGCTGCCTTACAGCAGGGAAAAGGCAGTATTCCCTCTTGAATACGTGAAAAACAGCAAATTCTGGCCAAGCGTGAGCAGGATTGACAACGCCTATGGCGACAGAAACCTTTTCTGCAGCTGCATTCCAATTTCAGAGTTTTCGGAAACTCTGGCAGAGGCCTAAGGAACGGAAAAGGGAGTTAATCGCTCCCTTTTTTCATTTGGCAGGTCAATTGAAAACAAGAAGCAGTTGCCGAAAAAAGCTAAAAATTGTGTAATCTTGTTAGCCTGTTAATGTCAAGCATATTTTTTATAGTGCCTTCATTGAAGGGTAACATATTGTTGAAATACTAATCGCAGTAAAGATTATGGCGTCTCAAAAGGATCTTTTAGAAAAATGGTCCAGCCGCATAAAGGCAGAAAAACTTGATGAAACAATTGCAGTAGTTAAGAACGCCCTGGCTGGCTATAAAAGATTCCCAAAATCTGCCAGAGTAGCCTACTACCTCCACGGCTCTCACCTCAATGGCACCAATACTCAATACAATACCCCGGTTGACGTAGCGATTGAGCTGACCTCAATAACAGGCTCCAGCAAAAGCAACGAAGACCCTTTTGCAGGAAAAGGCCTTAGCTACAAAAGCTTCAGAGAAAACATCCTTGAAAGCATGCAAAATGCTTTTGGCGAAGGGTCGGTGCAGGATGGGGACAACGCCATTCATATCATTGGCTCTCCTAATCGCCTTCCTGTGAATGTGCTCGTGTGCTTCAAATACAAATTGTTTATCAAGCACGGAAGAGATGAAGTGGAAAAACTGGGCGTGGCATTCTACCCTAAAAAAGGGAAGGAACTCATCATCAATTTTCCAAAGCAGCACAACGCCTACGAGGCAGTGAAAGAAAGCGGCTCCCAGGGCCAGTTTCTTGCTACTGTGAGGGTTTTCAAAAACATCAGAGACCGGCTGGTACAGATGGGCCATATGGACGAGAACAGGACGCCTTCCTATTTTCTCGAAAGCTTTATCTGCAATGCTCCTACTGGAATGTTCACTAAAGACTATATTTCTTCTATCGCTAACCTGCTCGACTTCTGGAAGAAAAATGCATGGAGGAATTATATCACCATTGACGGCTTCAGGTCTCTTTGGGGCGACTCACCGCAATCGTGGAATGTTGAGGATGCAAAGTTCTTTTTGGAGGCTATTCGTAAAGTTGGAAAAGATCCGGCTTTCTGGCAGGCAGGCACTGATGCATGATTGACTCTTACTTGAAGTAATTCTCCCACCATTTCTGAAAAACATATAAGGCCCACGTGGTAGCATGCGCATCGCCCGGGTTGTTGCTGTGCAGTTGTTGCCTGAGCAAAGCCAACTGCTGAACGCTGAAAATTCCCTGCTCGTTTAACTTGTCGTCATTAAAAACAACGCCGTCCAGCGTGCTCTTCATCTCATTTTGCATCCACTTTAGCAGTGGCACTTCAAAGCCCTTTTTGGGGCGATTGTAAAGCTTCTGCGGGAGAAAATCTTTAAATGCATCCTGCAAAATCCTTTTCCTTGTGCCGTTGTGAATTTTAAAACTTTCGGGTAGCCCAAAAGCAAAGTCCACCACTCTGTGCTCCAAAAATGGCACTCTTACTTCCAGCGCATTCGCCATCGACATCCGGTCAACCTTCGTCAGCATGTCGTCAGGCAATACTAGCTGGGTATCTGCCAAAAGAAAGCTGTTTAGCGAATCGGAGCGTTTAAGTGGCAGTAACCATCCAGCCTTGTGGCCACGGTAGATGTCCATGCCAAGCCCCTCCTTTGCAGAAGGGCTTAAGTACGCTAGCGCCTGGTTTTCCGCCATATAACTGGCCCATCTCCAATAACGGTCTTCAGCAGAAAGCTTAAGCCCTTCTCCGTATTTACTTAGTTGTCTTATCTTATTTCCAAAAGCTGACGATCTTGACGCCGGAAGGCTTCGCCACAAAGGAAGAAACCGTTTTGCCACCGCATTCGAAATACTCGGCTCAACGCTTTTTTGCCAGGCCAGGTGCTTGTTGTAGCCACCAAAAAGCTCGTCTGCCCCATCGCCGGAAAGCGCCACTGTTACGTGCTTTCTGGTCTCTTCACTAAGTATGTACACCGGCAATGCCGACGAGTCTGCAAATGGCTCGTCGATATAACTGATCATGCCATCCAAATGATTAAGCAGGTCATCGTTTGACAGCTTGAAAACATGGTGCTGAGTGTTGAAATGCCTGGCCACCAACTCAGCGTACTCCGTTTCATCAAAAAAAGGGTCGTCCTTGTATCCAATGGAGAAGGAATGAATGCCAGGATGCAGTTTCGAGGCAATGCCTGCAATGATGGAAGAGTCGGTACCTCCGCTAAGAAATGTGCCAAGAGGAACGTCCGCCACCAGCCTATGTTTTACTGCGCTGGTAAGGAGCTCTCTCAATTCCTTTTGCTTGTCGGAATAGCTTTGACGCCCAACAGTTTTGCTTGCATCAAATGGAACCTTGTACCACTGTTCAACCGTTACCTCATTCTTTTTACTAACAATCAGGTGGCCCGGAGACAACTTATGGACACCCTTGAGGATAGTCAATGGAGCAGGAATATAATTGAGCTGCAGGTAAGTAAGCAACGATTCGAATGATAGCTCTTTCTGAATGCCATAGCGCATAATGGCCTTCATTTCTGAGGCAAAAATCAGCTTGTCCTCGTCGTAGTAGTAATAAAGCGGCTTGATACCCAGGCGGTCTCTGGCGATAAATAGCGAGCCGTCAGCTGCGTCAAATATGGCGAAAGCAAAGAATCCGTTGAGATGATTCAGTGCTTTTTTGCCTAATAATATATACAACTGAAGAAGCACTTCGGTATCACTTTCGGTTTGGAACGGCACCCCTTTTTCCTTCAAACCGTTTCTCAGCTGTCTGTAGTTAAAAATCTCTCCATTAAATACGATTTGATACCGGCCCGAAGCGTCCGACATCGGTTGGTGAGCACTTTCAGAGACATCGATGATACTTAAACGGCGGTGCCCCAGGCCAACAAAATGGTCGTAAAAGAGCCCCTGATTGTCGGGCCCTCTTTTGGCGAGCGATTCAGTTGCGGCAGCCAGGTGAATCATGTTGATCCGTCCAACCTCATTAAATGCCTTAATTCCTGTTATCCCGCACATTATTTGAGCCTCTTTTCAAATGTTTGTGTAATTTTAAAGTAATTCAACGGTTCTGAAAATTCGTCAGATAAATATGTCCAAGTTAAGACCCTCTTTTGTTCTTTTCATTTTTTCCATTCTTATTCTCTCGGGCTGTGCCGGCTCCAAAAAATCCAGGGCAAAAAAGGTCGACGTCATCATCCAGTCTGCCAGGTCATATACTGGAACTCCCTACAAATACGGAGGCACCACACGCAGCGGCATCGACTGCTCGGGGCTAATACTCCGCTCATTCGAGTCGGCGAGCATCCAGGTGCCGAGAACTTCCAATGCGCAAAGCAAAATGGGCAGAAAGGTTTCTCTGAATGACCTGGAAGAAGGGGATCTCATTTTCTTTGCCATGGGCAAAAGGAAAAGAAAAATCACTCACGTTGGTATGGTAACCGACGTCAGGGGCAAAACCGACATCCGCTTTATTCATGCCTCAACAAAACTTGGGGTGATGGAAACGAACCTGAAATCCGACTATTATTGGAAAAGAATAGTGCAAGCCCGCCGACCTTTTTGAGAATACAATTTCTTTCCTATTTTTGCAGTCCCCAATTCAAGACTTCAATGTGAGTCTGCTCGTTGCGGTTCAGCGTTTCTTCTTTGGCGTTTTAATGGGGCATTAGCTCAGCTGGCTAGAGCGCTTGCATGGCATGCAAGAGGTCATCGGTTCGACTCCGATATGCTCCACTTCAATATTTAACTCAAAAGGAAGGCGCAAGTCTTCCTTTTTTTGTCCATCTTCCTGTCTAATTGTATTCACAATTATCCCAGCTATTACTTCTGTTCCGTTTTTTAGAACGAGAATTCGCTTCATTTAATAGTTTTTAACGGCTCTACCGCTAATAAAATTGAAGCTTATAGCTAAACAATTGAAAAATGGGTATTTTAATTTCCAGAAACACGTAAGAGATGGCAAAGCTCAAGAACATTATCAAACAACTCTCCGATAAAGACTATCAGGCTATTTATAACAGCCTCAATGAAAGTGCGGCCGAAAAATCGGCCTCGTTGCTCAAGGGCATTAGAGAACGAAGCCTTGGCGACAACAAGATCATGGAGGAGTTGGGTGTCAACCCCAATGCGTACTATACGCTACGCTCACGGCTAAACCAGAAAATTGAAGAGTATCTGGTGGAGCAAATGGAAAACCCCCGTACTGATATTCTTAAAAAGGTAGCCAACGTAAACGACGTCGTGTTCACCAAGAAACGAGCCATTGCCCTTGCCACGCTAAAAAAATTGGAGAAAGAGCTAATAGACTACGATTTGTCGTCAGAGCTAACGGTAGTTTATAAATATCTCAAGCGCTTACACATGCACTCGCCAGAGCAGTTTAGCTACTCTCAGCTCTATAACAAACACGTGGCCTTTATGCTGGCCACCGACAAGGCTGAAGATATTCTGGCAGACTATTTTAAAAATTATGGCGACTACTACCTGACCGGAGATGACACGTCAAAGCTGGGACTTAGTTACCTGCTCAGGGAGCTTACCAATGTCAGTGCTCTTCATGATTCGCACAGGCTATATGTGTACAAGTCGGCGGTAAATATTTTTCACAGACTTTTTGTGGACGACAAGGAAAGTGAACTTAATAAGGATGAAGAGGCCATTGAGGACATTCTCAAAAAAGTGGAGAGCTACTTTTCAGTGTATACGCTCGATTCTATCTACCACCATTTATCTCTTTTGTTCGACTACCTAAAGCTGGAGTATTATACTCACTATCAACTCTATAAAAAGTCAGAAGAGTTTTTCGATGAGGTGAACGATGCCGTGGCAACACTTCTAATGAACTATCCCACGTTCACTTTTTCTTCCCAGCTGCTCATCACAAAGCTTCGAAGAAGCATTCGTCTGAAAATAGAGGAAACGTTGGAAGAGGAAAACCAGCTTCAGTTTTCAGAATATGAACCAAATCCCCTCAACGTACCCGCCTATATTACCTATGTCACTTACCGGGCCCTGAGTTGCTATTATGCCGGCAACTACGACGAAGCCGCTAAATGGATCAACAACTTCCTTAACGAGGTAAGCCTTAAAAAATACCCGCTTGCCCAGCTTGAAATCAAATCAGTGCTGGCCTTGCAGTACTGTATGATGGGCGACTATGATTTATTCAGTCAGCTGATGAATAGTGTTCAAAGACAGGTGAGACTAATGGGCAAAGAAAACATTGACCACGTCGTTATCTTCAACAAGATTCTGAAAGTAGCTACCAGCGAAGCGAAAAAGCAGAAAGCAGATAAAATTTCGGTGTTGGCCAGGAAATTCAATTCCTCCAACATTTCCGTTTATGCGCCAACCACACTCATTAGAATGGATGAAAAATTCATAAACGACCTCAGTTCTGTGTCGGTGGTTTAGAACTTTATCTTCTCGAGCGTATCCTGTGTTAGGGGTTTGTTGATGTATTTTTTAACGTAGTTGTACTTCTTCGATTTGTTGACGTCCTGAGGATTAATGGAGGAAGTAAGCATAACGATATTGCAAATATCCTTTGTCTCCACCCTGAACTTTTCAAACTCATCCAAAAATTGGAACCCGTCCATCAAGGGCATATCGATGTCGAGAAAAATGATTTGAGGGAGAATGGAATGTCCTGCCGCACCAAGCTTTTCTATATTTCTTAAAAACTCTATGGCGCTCTTGGCACCGGTGTGTACATAGATATTTTCAGATAACGTTGATGCCTCAATCATCTTCTGATTGATCAAATTATCGATCTCATTGTCGTCAATAAGCATCACTGCTTTGAATCTGGGGGCTACAGTCACTGCCATATTAAGTTATTAGTTGGTGCCATAGCCTGAGGTAAAAGGGCTAAGACACCAAATGTTACTAATTTTTTGGTAAAATACACTGCTAAAGATCAAATTTTATCCCCTGCGCCAAAGGTAATTTTGCGCTGTAGTTGATTGTGTTGGTCTGGCGGCGCATATAAGCTTTCCATGCGTCGGAGCCCGACTCCCTGCCACCACCTGTTTCTTTCTCACCACCGAACGCTCCCCCTATTTCAGCCCCAGAGGTGCCAATGTTGACATTGGCAATGCCACAATCACTTCCTGCCTGCGACAAAAACTGCTCTGCTTCCAGCAGATTATCTGTGAGAATGGCTGAAGAAAGGCCCTGAGGCACACCGTTTTGAAGAGTGATGGCATCAGCTACATCACCTGAGTATTTAATCAAATACAAGATTGGAGCAAAGGTTTCGTGCTGAACAATTTTGAAAGTGTTCTTTACTTCAAAAATGGCTGGCTTAACATAGCAACCAGACTCGTAGCCAGCGCCTGAAAGAACGCCACCTTCAACGATGGTTTTGCCTCCTTCTTTTTCTACTTCCTTAATGGCGTTGAGGTAATTTTCAACCGCCAGTTTATCTATAAGCGGGCCGACATGGTTTTTCTCACTCAGCGGATTCCCTATTTTCAGTTGAGAGTATGCTTTAGTCAACCTTGCCTTCATTTCATCAAAAATGCTGTCGTGCACAATAAGCCTTCTGGTAGTGGTGCATCTTTGCCCTGCGGTGCCCACGGCACCAAACACGGCTGCTATAATTGCCACATCCAAATTAGCATGCTGCGAAACAATGATGGCATTATTACCACCCAGCTCCAGCAGAGACCTGCCCAGCCTTTTGCCCACAGCTTCACTCACCTTCTTGCCCATGCGGGTAGAGCCGGTGGCAGAAACCAAGGGCACTCTGGTGTCGTTGGAGAGAAGCTCGCCAATTTTATAGTCGCCGATTACGAGGCCGCTGATGCCTTCTGGCAAATTATTTCTTTCGAACACTTTCGCAGCTATCTTCTGACAGGCAACGGCCGTGATCGGTGTTTTCTCTGAGGGTTTCCAAACACAAACATCGCCACATACCCAGGCTAGCATAGTGTTCCAGCTCCAAACGGCAACAGGAAAGTTAAAAGCAGAAATGATGCCCACAATGCCCATTGGATGCCACTGCTCATACATGCGGTGGCCGGGTCTTTCGGAATGCATACTCAAGCCATAGAGCTGACGAGAAAGGCCCACAGCAAAATCGCAGATGTCGATCATTTCCTGCACTTCACCATAACCCTCTTGCAAGGACTTACCCATTTCGTAGGAAACCAGTTTGCCAAGGTGCTCTTTATTCTTCCTCAGCTCATCACCGATTTGCCGTATGATTTCGCCACGCTGAGGTGCCGGCACAAGTCTCCAACTCTTGAAAGCCTCCTCTGCCTTTTTTATCACCTGCTCATATGTAGCCGCCGTCGCAGACTCTACAGAGGCAATCAACATTCCGTCCGCCGGAGAAAAGCTTTCTATCACCTCTCCACCGGAAGCAATCCAATTTTTGCCGGTCGAGGATCCGGCATTTTTATTTTCAATACCGAGCTTTTCAATCGCTTCGGCAATTCCGTAGGTATCTTCAATTGTGACCATTTTTGAAATTATTAGGGGGTTAATGGAACCGCAAAATTGCTAACATTTAGGGCGTTTTCAAAATAATACTAGCAGGGAAACTGAACGGTAATGATGCCCGACTTTCTATTGCCTTTGGGATAAGTCTTTTCCGTGTATTCCACACGACCATTGTTGTCAACCGTAATAACTGTAGTGCAACAGGTACCATAACTTTCAGTCTGAATGCACATAGCCGACAGCTGTTTTTCCCAGTCAGCTGAAACCCCAGTGACTGGCAATTGCTCATCAGGCGCCAACTCTCCATCGCCCATCCATTCGATCATTTCGGTAGCGCTGGGATGATCCTTTTTCAAAGTGACTTCAAAGTAGCGCTTTGCCTTTTGCACTTTTGGCCACGGTGTATCGAGGAAAGCGTTGGAAAGCCCATATATACCAGGCTTTACCTGTAGTAGTTCCTTCTGAATATTATTGAAATAGTATAGCTCATTATTTTCAAGAGTCAGCAAGTTGAATCCATTGAAAAGATCAAGCTGCCCTTTTACACCCTCATAAAACGACGGTGACGATTGGGTGCCAGCAAGAAAGTCCTTCGTGAGGTTCCCTCTCGAGGGGGCCGAGGCTTTGATATTTGTCAGATCACGGTGGTTGGTAATCGCCGTCATGCGTCCCGACCGGTGCATGCCCATCCATGTACCCCCTTCTTTCAAGTCACGGCCGCCAAGGATATCGGGGTTGTCGTTCCAATACCCGAGAGGCGCAGTGGGCCGTTCGTAAAATTCGTCCCTGTTGGCCACCAAAATCAGCTGATAGTTGGGGTGGTGCTTCCAGGCAAAGGTGATCAGGCACATATTAAAGTTATTGCTTTCATAGCCACAATACTAAAACAACTCCTCCAATCAATGATGAATTTGACAAATAGGTTCCGTTACTTAGTTTGCGTTGCAAGAAAACAGCCATGAACAAGAAGTGGAAGATTTGGGTGGATACAGGAGGCACATTTACCGACTGCCTGGCAGAAACACCCGAAGGCGAGATAAAAAGAGTGAAAGTGCTCAGCAGCAGCAAGCTGAGGGGAAAAGCCATCGAGCAGGTAGCGGAAAATGCTTTTCGTGTTGATGCATCGTTTGCCGTCGATAAAGATATTTTAAAGGGCTATAAAATAAGAGTTCTCAGCCAACACTTCCCCGGTAATTCCATCGCCCAATTCGACCCCAACAACTTTACGTTTACTCTGGTCAATTCCTTGCCGAACGGGCTGATTTTTCCCTGCGACTTCGAGCTGGACGGCGGTGAAGAAGCCCCCGTGCTGGCTGCCCGATTAATCACCGAAACAGCATTAGACCACGCACTCCCGCCCATGGACATGCGGCTGGGCACTACCCGGGGAACAAACGCTCTGCTGGAAAGAAAGGGAGCAAACACTGCCTGGCTGGTAACAAAAGGCCTCAAAGACCTGATTCGTATTGGTACCCAACAGCGGCCCGATATCTTTGCCTTGAAAATCGAAAAACCCGAACCGCTTTATTCAAATGTTTTTGAGATCGACGAAAGAATAGATGCACAGGGAACCGTGTTGGTCGCTTTAAATTCTATAGAGGTTGAACATGCCATCGAAAAAATAAAAGCGCAGGGAATTCAGTCGGTGGCAGTGTCCTTTCTCAATTCGTTCAAGAACCCGGCTCATGAATTAGAAGTGCTCGATTTGTGCGAAAAAGCCGAATTAAAGTATGTCTCCGTTTCATCTCAGCTTTTCCCCGCCATCAAGTTGCTTCCCAGGGCCGAAACAGCGGTGGCCGACGCTTACCTGAACCCTATCCTTACTTCCTATCTGACTGGTGTTTCCAATAGACTCTCCGATGACAGCTCACTGAAAGTGATGACCAGTGCGGGTGGCCTCATCAGCGCCAACGATTTCCATGCAAAAGACAGCTTGCTCAGTGGCCCGGCTGGAGGAGTGGTGGGTGCTGCCGAAATTGCAAAAGTATCTGGTGAGAAAAACATCCTGACCCTGGACATGGGTGGCACAAGCACCGACGTGAGCCGGTACTCCGGCAAACCCGACTACCGTTTCGAATGTGAAGTAGGCCCGGCAAAAATTGCTTCTCCTTCGGTAGCGGTGGAAACCGTGGCTGCAGGAGGCGGCTCTATCTGCTCCTTTGATGGGCATAAGCTAAAGGTGGGGCCCGAAAGTGCCGGTGCACAGCCCGGGCCAGCCTGCTATGGTGCCGGCGGCCCACTGACCGTAACTGACGTCAATCTGCTGCTTGGCAGAGTGGATGAGGAAAAGTTTGGCATTCCCGTGCAAAAAGGGGAGTCGGCGAAAAGGCTGGAAGAGCAGCTCAACGAAATAAAAAACCAAACCGAAAACCTGCCGGAAGCCAACAGCCTGCTAGAAGGCTACTTGCAAATTGCCAACGAACGGATGGCAGAAGCCATTAGAAACATCTCCACAAGAAAAGGGTACGACCCTGCTGAGCATGCACTCCTGGCTTTTGGTGGGGCTGGTGGACAGCATGCCTGTGCCATTGCTGAATTGCTGGGGATGAAAAAAATCATTGTGCCCTTTGATGCCGGACTGCTGAGTGCCTACGGCATTGGCAAGGCCGTTGAGGAGCGCATGATCACGCAACAAGTGCTGAAACCCCTCAACGACCTGAAGCATCATTTTGAATCAATCGTCGCCACAGCTGCTAAGGAAGCAGCCTTGATGCTCAAAAAGGAGGGAATCCTAGAGACAGAGACCACATTTGTGGCCGCCTATCTGCGCTTTTCAGGGCAAGATGCTGTGATAGAAGTTGAAGCTGAAAAATATAGTGGCCTGTATGCTGCCTTCAAGAGCAAGTATGAGGAGCTGTTTGGTCATTGGGTAGAAAGCCGGGCCATAGAGGTGGAGTCGATAAAGGTGAAAGTTTCTGCATTGAAAATAAGCAAAGACGCAGGGCTCCTGCCCGTCAAAGTACATCCTGCGCAATCGCAAAGAACCAAAGAAATAACGCACCAGGGTAAACAACTACCGGCCCAACTCTACGACTGGGAGTCGTTGTCTCCGGGAGCAAAAATTGAAGGCCCCGCTCTGCTAGCTTCGAAAACTTCAACCACATGGATCGCCCCGGGCTGGCAAGCCAATGTAGGGCACGAGCTCAATGTCATTTTAGATTTGACAGAAGCCTCTTCCTCAGGTCTCAACGAGGTACACGAAACCGTAGCACTCGAGCTGTTTACCAACAGGTTTCGGGGCATTGCCGAAGAAATGGGTGCACTGCTCATGCGCACGGCCTTTTCAGTAAACATCAAAGAACGCCTCGATTTCTCCTGCGCCTTGCTTGATCCGAAAGGCGAGCTAGTGGTCAATGCGCCCCACATCCCAGTGCATTTGGGCGGGCTGGGACTATGCGTGCGCAAGGTGTTGGAAGTGCTTCCGTTGTCCGCAGGCGATGTGGCAGTCACCAATCATCCCGGCTTCGGCGGCTCACACCTGCCCGATATCACACTCATTGCCCCCGTGTTTGAAGGAAAGAAACTACTGGGCTATGTGGCCAACAGAGCCCACCACGCCGAGCTGGGAGGTAAAAGACCAGGCTCTATGCCGCCGGATGCTAAAAATCTGGCCGAAGAAGGAGTCGTCATCAGCCCCATGCTATTGATCCAAAAGGGAGTGGCTCAATGGAAGCAAATAGAAAAAGTGCTTACCGGCCATAGCTACCCCACCAGGGCCGTGGCAGAGAACATGGCTGACTTAAATGCGGCGCTGTCGTCAATTAAGGCTGGTCAAAATGCCCTGCTTTCGCTCTGTCAAAAAGAAGGTGTCGAAAAAGTGCTGCATTATATGCAGCGGCTCAAAGACTATTCCAACGAAAAGCTTTGGGTGCAATTGGGAAAGCTCTCGGGAGACGAGTTTGAAGGTACTGAAAAGCTGGACGACGGAAGCCCGTTGAAAGTAAAATTGCAGCGAGGGAATGACAAGCTGACGGTTGACTTCACGGGTTCATCACAGGTGCATCCCGGCAACTTGAATGCCACACCTGCCATTGTGCGAAGTGCCGTCATTTATGTGCTCAGGCTGCTGATCTCGGAGGACATTCCACTCAATGAGGGCATTATGAAGCAAGTGGAAATCGTTCTTCCTGATGGCTTGCTCAACCCGCCTTTTCCGGCTGACTCTTCCCAGTGTCCAGCGGTCGTTGGCGGCAATACCGAAGTAAGCCAGCGCCTGGTCGACACTTTGATCAAAGCGTTGAAGCTTTCCGCCTGTAGCCAGGGAACGATGAACAATCTACTGTTTGGCAACAAAAGCTTCGGCTACTACGAAACCATCTGTGGCGGCACGGGTGCCGGGCCAGGCTTCAATGGCGCCAACGCCATCCACCACCACATGACCAATACCCGCATCACTGACCCCGAAATCATGGAGTGGAGATATCCAGTTCAAGTGGAAGAGTTTTCGGTAAGAAAAGGCTCGGGAGGGCCGGGTAAGTGGACAGGTGGCGACGGCATTGTGAGAAAACTTCGGTTCACAGAGGCTGTAGAACTGACCCTACTCACTCAACACAGGGTAGAAGCTCCTTACGGTATGGAAGGAGGCAAACCTGGAGCAACAGGAAAACAGTTTGTTGAAAAAAGCAATGGTTCGGTCGTTGACCTCAAGGGTGTTGACGAAATGGATTTGCAAGCAGGGGATGCCATTGTCATCGAAACACCGGGCGGAGGTGGGTGGGGCTTGTAGCCAACGGATGCTTGTTGAGTTCCATTGACAGTTTATCACTTTTGTACTATTTTTATGGAAAATAATACAAAACACATTTTTCTCATGAAACTACTCAAATCGTTTTTCGTCTTCGGCCTTCTTATTTTTTCTCAACAAGCATTTAGCCAGTGCAATCCCTATTTCAATTATACCGAGGGAGCGGTCATAGAAAGAACCTACTTCAACAAAAAAGGGAAGGAAGTGTCCAACGACAAGATGGAAATCTTATCTGTTGACGGCTCTGGAAATAACCAGACCATGAAGGCAAGAGTGACCATGTACGATAAAAAGAAAGAGCTGAGCAACAATGAAATCGAGATGATTTGCGAAGACGGCGTTTTCAAAATGGACATGAGAAATTTTATGCCGCAAGGGATGGAAGGCATGGAGGATGTTCAGATTGTTTTTGAGGGCGATCAGCTCACGATTCCATCTGATCTGAAGGCCGGCCAGTCGCTGAAAGATCTCACATTTGTGGTTAAAATCATTTCAGATAATCCAGCCATGAAAGCCATGGCCACCAACACCACGGTGTCGATTAAGAACCGAAAGGTAGTGGGCAAAGAGAAAATAACCACGGCAGCAGGCACGTACGATTGCTTCAAAATGACCTACGACTCAGAGTCTACCATGTCGATCATGGGCATGAAAAGAACGATGAACTCATCGAGCGTTGAGTACCTGAGTGAAGGCGCAGGAATGGTGAAAAGCGAATCCTACGATGAAAAAGGTAATTTGAACAGCTATGTGGAGTTGAGTGCGTTTAAAAAGTAGCAGTCCCTCCGCATCTCATCAATAGCGTTCATAAATAGATCAGTATGCCATATATTGGGGCTTATCTATTTACACTTCTCTTTTGAAAAAGAAGCTCCTTAACATTCTCTTCTGGTCGGTTATTTCAGCGGCCTTCATAGGGCCAGGAACAATCACGACCGCTTCCCTGGCAGGAGCATCCCACGGCGTTTCCCTTCTTTGGGCCTTGCTTTTTTCTACTTTCGCCTGCATGGTGCTTCAGGAAGGAGCCGCCCGCATTACCATTGCGTCGGGGCTTACCATCGGGGAGGCTGTCACGCTGACTTTTGGAAACCAACCATGGATGAAGTGGCTCCTCGCAGGAGCCGTGATTTTTGGTTGCGCTGCCTACGAGGCAGGCAATATTGTCGGGGCTATTTCAGGGGCGGGGCTGTTGTTTCCGCTGCCACCATGGGTTTTTACCCTGGCCATCACCAGTATTGCGGCCGTTCTTTTGTGGGGAGGCTCTGCAGGTTCGATAGCCAAGTCGGTGGGAGTGTTGGTAGCGGTAATGGGAGTGGCCTTTCTTTATACTTCCTTTTTCATTGACGAATCTCCTATAGCAATCGCAAAAGGTCTTTTTGTTCCGCAAATCCCAGCCAACGATATTTTACTGGTCATCGGATTGGTAGGTACCACTATTGTGCCCTACAACCTGTTTCTTGGCTCAGGCCTGGGCAAAGGCCAGCAATTGGGTGAAATGAGGTTAGGCCTCATCATTGCGATTGGCCTGGGTGGCATTGTCTCCATGGCTGTGTTGCTCTCTGGCACTTTGTCGCCGCTTCCTTTTTCCTTCGAAGGAATGGCCACGGTGCTGGAAAAAGCAGTGGGCCTTCCCGGCAAATACCTGTTTGCCATAGGCTTGTTTGCCGCCGGGTTCACCAGCACCATTACCGCTCCGCTAGCTTCAGCCATTACCGCACAAAGCATTTGGGGAAAGGGAGAAAAAAAGTGGGAAGCCACCGGAATAAATTACAGACTTGTATGGGCTGGAATACTCATCGTTGGGCTGGTGTTTGGGTTGCTCGGTTTACGCCCCGTACCCGTTATCCTGCTAGCACAGGCCATCAACGGCGTACTGCTTCCAGTGGCAGCTACGGGGCTCCTGCTAGTGCTTAACAATAACAGACTCATGGTTCATCACACCAACGGTGCGTTTTCCAACTTAGCTGGCCTGCTCATCGTTGGTGTTACACTGTTCCTTGGCATTCATCAGGTGGCCAGGGCAATTTTTATGGCTATTGGCTATCAGAGCAGCTTCGATAGCCTTTACTTTGCATCGATTTCCCTGCTGGCGCTTTTGCCTCTTATTTGGCTGGGAATTCGTATTTTCAGACGGTAAGGTCGATAAGCCAAGAGATTATAGTTCGGATTGTATCAATGACAATTCACGGTCGTTCAGGGAAACCTGCTTAGGGAATGAGGGCGCACACGGCATTGGTAATATGCACTAAACGAAATTGGAGCGTAACCCTATTTCTCCACCACCAATCTCCCCGCTTGAACCACAAGCTCTACCTTTCTCAAGTCGCTGATATTTTTGGATGGATCACCTTCCACGGCAACAAGGTCTGCCACCAGGCCTTTTTGAATTTTTCCAACCTTATCGTCTATACCAAATACCTTGGCATTGAGCGACGTGGCCGACTGCAAACAAGCAATGGCACTCATGCCATATTCGTTCATCAGCTCCAGCTCATACACATTGTTGCCATGCGAGAAAACACCCACATCACCACCAAAAAGGATGTCGATGCCTGAAGTAAGTGCCAAAGTCATTGAAGCCTTCTTCTTCTCGATTCTGTCGGTATCTGCATCCGTTCCTTTCTTCCAGCCACCATAGGAAGCAATGGCCTCAACAGCCCCCAAAGTTGGGCAAAGGGCCACGCCATGTTCCTTCATCAGCTTTACAATTTCTTCGTCAAGATCATCGCCGTGCTCTATCGTTTTTACACCCGCCAAAATCGCTCTTCTCATGCCTTCCTTGGTGGATGCATGTGCTACTACCTGTCTACCGCTGCTTTCGGCCACTTCTACTATCAGCTTCAACTCACCCAAAGTAAAAGTAGGAGCCGCTTTGTTGTTCAACCCCCACCTGTAGTCGGCGTACACTTTGATCAGGTCAGCGCCTTTGCCAATCTGGTCACGTACCACTTTTATCAAATCGTCATGACCATCGGCAGTTTCTGCACCTAGGGGAACAGTTACTCCCTCGTGAAAGCCTTTGGGGCCGTAACTACCCGTGGCTACAATCGCAGGGCCAGCTACTAGCAAGGTCGGGCCCTGAATGATACCTTTTTCCAGGGCCGTTCTTAAACCCACATCGGCATAGCCAGCGCCCTCACTGCCCAAATCCCTCATGGTGGTGATGCCCGCCTCCAGCGATTTCTGCAAGTGCACCGTACCTCTGGCTACCCGCTCCGCAGTTGATTCTTTCAGCACCTGGTCGTTCCACGAAACTTCATTGTATGGATGCAACAGAACATGGGAATGTCCCTCTATCAAACCCGGAAGCAGGGTTTGGCCTGGCAACGTTCTCGTTTTTGTGTTTTTTCCTGCTTTTGCGCCACTTTCCGGCCCTACGTAGGCGACCCTGCCGTCTTCCACAAGCACTACCGTTCCGGTTGCCAGCGTTTTTTCCCCGTCAAAAACCCTGTCTGGCTTGAGCAACAAAGATTGAGCATGCGAAACACCTGCGTTGAGGCAAAGGACTGCCAACAAATAAAAAAAGATCTTGAAGTATTTTTGGATCAACATCTGAGAATGGGCTTGGTGAGTTTTTCGTCCAAAATTGCAATCCCTTTGGTAAAAAGGAAAGATTAGGAGCCGACATTAATGAGTATAATTACCACCATGAAGAAAACAGTGATTATCGGTAGTAGAAACCCGGTAAAAGTGCAGTGCGTGAAAAATGCTTTCGAAAAGGCATTCTCTGGGGAGGTTTTTAGCTTCGAGGGAGTAGATGCAGCCTCTAATGTTTCTGACCAACCCATGACAGATGAGGAAACCTATCGGGGAGCATTTAACAGAGCTACGAATGCAAAGACCGGACGCCCTGACGCACAATATTGGGTGGGCATAGAAGGCGGCATTTCAGATACTGATGGCCTGATGGAGGCTTTCGCCTGGATGGTCATTCTTTCGCCTGACCATACTTCGAGGGCACGAACAGCCACTTTTTTACTGCCACAAAAGGTAGCGCTGCTTGTTCGGCAAGGCGTAGAACTGGGAGTGGCCGACGACCAGGTTTTTGGCAGAAACAATTCAAAGCAAAAAAATGGAGCAGTGGGCTTGCTTACCCATGGGCAAATCGACAGAACGCAGTATTATGCGCACGCCATGACTTTGGCTTTGGTGCCGTTTATCAATGAGGAGCTTTTCCTCTAGTCAAAAGCTTCCTCACTCAACAGCTTCATTATCAAAGCCACGTTTTTTTGATTCCCTGCTTTATCTAGCAGCTTTTTCAACTCTGCCTCTTTTTTCTCCACACCAGCCAAAGAAACGATTTGCTTTACTTCTGCTTCAGAGTACACCTCGCCAAGCAGCTTGCGGAGGTCTTTTTGCTCGGGCAAGCCAAATAGCTCTATTTCATCGATAGCAGAAAGTACTACCTCTCTGCCCAGTTTCTTGCACGAGTCCAGTGGGTGATAGGTAGAGGGTGCATCCCGGAGCGCCCAGCTGCTGTAGTCAATTTTGAGGTCGTGGATTTGCTTTATTTTTGAATCCGTCGCCCCAAATGTTCTCGAGAACAAAGAAACGGCAGACGCCTTCCATGCTTCCAAATCGAACTCCTTCTCGTTGAGCTTGTCTTCCAATTTTTTGAAGACGGCTATCAGCTTCTTTTTATCCATACATTAAGGTACAACCAATTACCCATAAATCTCATTCAGCAGCCCCGCTAATCGCACCCCCGCCTGCACCAGCCTCAATTTTACTGCATCAATATTATCGAAGTTGTATCTGTAAGAAAGCGACAAGTCCTCCGGCAAATTATAAACGTGCTTTCTCAGGCCCATCGATTCGTAAGCCCAATCCGTCGTTACACTTTTTTGCCACGCAGCCGCTGTTGCCTTGTTTTCAATATCTACCCAGTCGGCAAATTCAGTATAGCTCAGCTGCTGACCATCAATCATGTCGCTGTCCCACACTCTGTGCAAATTGGAGCTTTCCCAAAAGTACTTCAGCTTCACATCGTTGCCGCCCCGGTCATTTCCATTGCCCACGTGCAACGGCTGGTGAATATCGCCCACCAGGTGTGACAGCATTTTTAAAGCAAAGGCCTCATCCACATCTGTAAACTGCTTGCTTTTCAATTCCTTTTTTAGTCTTTCAATGGTAGCTATCACATCTCCTTCCTGGGGAGTGCCAACCTGTTCGTAAGTCTGGCCCTCGGGAATCGTACAGTAGTGCCAGGGATCCATGTGCTTGTAGGTTGGGTCGGATTTAATAAAATCCATATAGTTACTCACCATGGCCAGGCTTTCTCCACCAAGTATTTTTTCGATGTTGGCTTTTGCCTTTTTGGTAAGATGACGCTCCGCCACAAGTCCAACGACCCTGTGGCCTGTTTGGCCCCACAACAGCACATTCGATGTGGTGTTTACCGCCTGAGCTGAAAATGTTAGCATCAAGAGAAGACTGAGTGGAAGAATTATTCTTTTCATGGTATCGGCAATTGAATTCCACAAAAATAGAAACAAGCAGCAATAGGATGTCAGGCGATGGAATAAATTACTGTTAAAAAAGAAAGGGCATGCCCTAGAGGTACATGCCCAATCACCAACCTAACCTATCTATGAAACCACTATGGAATTGTGATTCAGTATTATTAACAAATATTTCGGCTTTTGGTTCTCCTGATAGTTGAACGAAGCGCAACAAATATTCTTGTAGGTTCATTTCAATATCTGTGCCAAAAGGGCTCTTCTAGAGAAAAAACAAGAAAAACAGGAAGAGGAACATCCAGAGACCGTCCATGAAATGCCAGTAGGTAACTAACAGGCCGAGCTGAAGCTTCCGAAACGGGTTGGTGAAATAAAGCAACGAGTGAACAGGGTTACTCAACTTTCGGATGAGCAGGACATAACAATAGGCCAGGTAGACAATGCCGGCACTCATGTGCAAAATATGAAGGCCCGAAAGGGCATATAAATAGACGATGGCTCCTCTCACCGCATTACTGGCTTCCTGATTCATCAGCTCATTCCACCCAAAAAACTGCGAGAATGAAAAAGCAAAGGCAAGCGCAAGAGTAAACAGCAGCGATTTCTTTAGCTCTTTTGTTTTCTCTTTTTCAAAGTATTCTACGGCCCGGCCAATGGTGAAGCTGGATCCAAACAAGATAAGCGTACTGATGACAAATGCCTTCGGAAACTCAATTTTAGCTGTTTTGTCGACCAATGTACCGGACGCAGTATAGACCATTAACAGGAAAAAGAAGATCAGAATACTCCCAAAAATCCCTATCAGCAACAGCATTTTATAGGGGTGCATTTTTTCCAGCTCGTTGAGCGGGAATGAACTGGTCGGTGCCTTTGTTTTCTTATAGGAATTTGCCATGCTAGCTCCGTAATTTGTATTTAAACATTTTGTTTGAGCCTTGGTTCAACATTTTTCGATGAATAATCATAAAATGACCTTCGGTTATTCGTTATATAACGCTCCATCACCATAATATCCGTACTTTTGCCCACCAAAAAATGTTCTTAAGTTGAAAGTTTCCGACTTCCTGTCAATTTATAAGCAAGATAGTTTTGTGAAAACCCTGGCCGAGAGCTTCAAGGCCAAAGGTGGAGGAGCATTTCAGGTGAAGGGGCTCGTTGGAAGTCTCGATGCCGTTGTGCCTGCAGCTGTTTTTTCTATGGACAGGCAATGCCATGTGTTTGTTATGCATGAAAAAGAGGAAGCTGCTTACTTTTTCAACGACATGCAGAACTTGTTTGGTGAAAGGGAAGTATTGTTTTTCCCCACTTCCTACAAGCGACCTTACCAGTTTGACGAGACCGAAAATGCCAATATCCTTCTACGGGCCGACGTACTGAACAAGCTCAACCACAGAAGTGGTAAAGGAGAAATAATAGTCACCTACCCGGAAGCGCTCACAGAAAAGGTGATCAATAAGAGGGCACTAACAGAAAATACATTTAATGCCAAAGTCGGCGACAAGGTAGATGTAGACTTCATCGCCGAACTGCTCATGACCTACGACTTTGAGCGAACCGACTTTGTGTATGAAGCCGGTCAATACGCAGTAAGAGGTGGTATTATCGATATATATTCTTACGCCGGGGAGCTGCCCTATCGCATGGAGCTTTTTGGGGACGAAATCGAAAGCATTAGAACTTTCGACCCAAACACACAGCTGTCGCAAGATTCGGTCAATTCCATCAGCATCATTCCCAATGTGCAAACCAGGCTTTTGCAGGAAAAAAGGCAGTCATTTCTGGAGTTTGTGCCAAAAGAGACCCGTTTCTGGATAAAGGATCTGCAACTACTCTACGATCAGCTCGACAGCTACTTCACCAAGGCTTCTGCAAGCTTTGACGTGCTGATGAAGGAAAGCGGCAACACGAAAATTGTGCTGGAGCCCGCCGACCTGTTCGAAAATGCTGCGACCATCAAGTCTCACATTTTCTCCTTCCCGATGATCGAGTTTGGGAGCCGGTTTTATCTGGAAAATGCTACGACCTTCCAATATGAAGCGGAGCCCCAGCCACCATTTCACAAGAACTTCGAAATGATGGTGGAGAACCTGAACCAGCGTCAGCTTCAAGGATATAACCTGTTTATTGCCGCCGAGTCGGAAAAACAAATCGAGCGCCTGGACACAATTTTTCAGGAACTGGATCCCACGATGCGGTTTGAAGGTTTTTTGGCGGGATTACGTGAAGGGTTTGTCGACAAGCAGATAAAACTGCTGTGCTATACGGATCATCAACTTTTTGATCGCTTTCACAAATATAAAACCCGGGAAAAGCACACCAAGTCGAAAGCGCTCACCATCAAAGAACTTAAGTCGCTGCAGCCTGGCGACTACGTGGTGCATATCGACTACGGTGTAGGCCGGTTCGCAGGCCTGGACACAGTGGATGTAGGTGGAAAAAAACAGGAAGCGCTTCGGATTGTGTATCGGGACAATGACCTGCTGTACGTAAGTGTGCATTCCCTGCACAAAATTTCCCGGTATGCTGGCAAAGAAGGACAACCACCGCCGATCAACAAGCTCGGCACTCAGGATTGGGATATCAAGAAAAAGAAAGTAAAGAAGCGGGTAAAAGACATTGCCAAAGACCTGATCAGCCTCTACGCCAAGAGAAAGGCTACGCCCGGTTATGCTTTCCCGGCCGACAATTTCCTTCAGGCCGAACTCGAGTCATCCTTCATTTATCAGGACACGCCAGATCAAGCGCTGGCTACTGCCGACGTAAAAAAAGACATGGAGCAGCCTCACCCAATGGACAGGCTGGTATGCGGCGATGTTGGTTTTGGCAAAACTGAGGTAGCCATCCGTGCAGCTTTTAAAACGGCGAGCAACGGAAAGCAGGTGGCGGTGCTTGTGCCCACCACCATTCTGGCCATGCAGCACTACCGCACGTTCAAAGAAAGGCTTTCTAATTTTCCGCTGGATATAGAATACATCAACCGGTTCCGTACCACAAAGGAGATAAAGGATATACTTCAGAGGGTCAAAGAAGGAAAAATTGACATTCTGATAGGTACGCACCGGATTGTGAACAAAGACGTAGAATTTAAAGACCTGGGACTGTTGGTCATTGACGAAGAGCAGAAGTTTGGCGTAAAAATCAAAGAAAAGCTCAAAGAATCGAAGGTGAATGTTGACAGCCTGACCTTGACGGCAACCCCAATACCGAGAACACTTCACTTCTCCATGATGGGGGCAAGGGACTTAAGTATTATTGCCACACCACCACCTAACAGACAACCCGTTACCACCGAGCTGCACGAATTCAACGAAAGTGTAATCAGAGACGCCATCAGCTTCGAGTTGAGAAGAGGCGGCCAGGTATTCTTTGTGCACAACAGGGTAAGCGACATTGACCAGATAGCCAGTATCGTTTTGAGGCTGGTTCCAGATGCACGAATAGGCATTGCCCATGGGCAAATGGACGGCCCTAAGCTGGAAAAAGTGATGATGCGATTCATCGAAGGCGAATTCGACGTGCTGGTGTCAACCAACATTATCGAAAGTGGCCTTGATATCCCCAATGCCAATACCATTATTATTAACCGGGCGCACATGTTCGGGCTTTCCGACCTGCACCAAATGAGAGGACGGGTAGGACGGTCGAACAAGAAGGCATTTTGTCTACTCCTTTCAGGTGCTTCGTCAGGTTTGACAGCCGAAGCCCGTAAGCGACTGGTGACACTTGAAGAGTTTTCCGAATTGGGCGACGGCTTCAAAGTCGCCATGAGAGACCTGGATATCCGGGGAGCGGGAGACTTGCTGGGAGGTGAGCAAAGCGGCTTTATCTCTGACCTTGGCTTTGAGATGTATCACAAAATCCTCGACGAAACAATTCAGGAGCTAAAAATTGAGGACTACAGCGACCTGTTTGCGGAAGACCTCAAGAAGGCGGTTGAGGCAGTGGCCACCGATTGCGTGATAGAAACTGACCTCGAAATTCTCATCCCCGAGTCATACGTCAACAATATTTCAGAGCGGCTCAGCCTTTATTCTCACCTCGACAGCGTGGAGTCGGAGGAAGGGTTGGCCAAATTCAGCGCCGATGTTAAAGATCGTTTCGGCCCCATTCCCGAAGAAGTAGAAGAGCTTATAAAAACGGTACGACTTCGCTGGCTGGCCAAAAAAGCCGGAATTGAGAAGCTCATATTAAAAGCAGAAGTGCTGAAGTGCTACTTTGTTTCGGGCGAAAATGAAGCCTACTTCAAGTCAGCAACCTTTGGCAAAGTATTGGAGTATGTGCAAAAGAATCCTAAGATCAGCCGGATGAGGGAGCACAAAGGCCGACTCATTTTGAACCTCGAGCAGGTCAAGTCAGTAGACCTTGCAATCGGTTACCTGAAAAAAATGCTACAGGAAAATGAGGCGGCAGTAGCACAATAAAACGTCTGTTAGAGACATTATTTAGATAAATCCCTATATTGTCCTCTCTTTTTTTGAAAAAAACTTATTATAATTGAAATTTGTAGCTGATCGTTATTAAATATGCCCGATCTAGGCTACATTAGCTTTTTAAGTTCAAATAAACAGGTTATGAAAAATTTTGTTAACATCTTATGTACCTCTGCTTTGGCTGTTGGGTTCTCCGCTTTTCTAGGCGGTTGCGGTTCCAGCACACCAACAAGTAGTAGTCCAGGCAGCCTGAGCTCAGCGACAGGAATGGAGTACAACGAGGAGGGTGGTTTTCAGGTGAGCGACTATGCCGGTCAGCCTGAGGGTCCTAATCTAGTTTTTATAGAAGGAGGTCGTACCGTTCTTGGGTCTTTCGAGGAAGATTTGATGAATAGACACGACAATGTTGAGAGAGCCGTGACAGTTGCTTCGTTCTACATGGACGAAACTGAAATCGCCAACATTCACTGGTTGGAGTATCTCTACTACATTCGCCTTGACTCATCAAGAGAATTTTATGAGTCATCGCTGCCTGACACAACTGTTTGGGCCAGAGACCTTGCTTACAATGATCCTTATGTAGATCACTACCTTCGTTACCCTGGTTTCAGGTACTACCCTGTTGTAGGTGTTAACTGGAAGCAAGCCAATGACTATTGCAACTGGAGAACAACAGTGGTTAACCTTAAGCTTGCACAAGATGCCGGTCTTGAGGATGTAACCCTTGCGGAATCAGGAAGTGAAAGAATTCCTTTGGAAAGTGGTGTTGTGCTACCTAACTACCGTCTCCCAACCGAGGCTGAGTGGGAATATGCAGCTCAGGCACTTATTGGTGTTCAGTGGCTGGACGAAAACCAAACTCACCGCAGACTGTATCCATGGGATGGTCACTCATTGCGTAATCCTTATGGAAAGAAAATGGGTTACTTCCTGGCTAACTTCAAAAGAGGTCGTGGTGACTACGCTGGTATTGCCGGCAAGCTGAACGACGGCGCCATGATCACAACTTATATCTACGATTATCCACCGAACGAATTCGGTCTTTATAATATGTCAGGAAATGTTAACGAATGGGTATGGGACGTTTACCGCCCGCTTTCGTTTCAGGACTTTGACGACCTGAACCCTGTTCGTCGTGATGGTTACCTTGATGACGAAAAAGGTTATGACACGCAGAACTTCAACTCACTTGTGTCTGACAGAGTGAGGGTTTATAAAGGGGGTTCATGGGCTGATGTAGCTTACTGGATGTCGCCAGGAACCAGAAGATACCTGGAAGAAGATTCGTCAACTTCTACTATAGGTTTCCGTTGTGCGATGATTCGTGCCGGCACCAACTACTAAGACAAAACAAAATTATCGATATAAGAAAGCTCCGAAGTTCGGAGCTTTTTTTATTTGTGGGAAACTGCCAAAGCACAAATTCCTATCCCTTCAGCCCCGGCGCTGATAAGCGATGAAGCACAAGATGATAGTGTCGAGCCGGTAGTAAGCACATCGTCAACAAGCAGTACCTTTTTCCCTTTTACACTCTCTGGGCTGGTAATCGCAAAAATGTTTTCCACATTCTGCCAGCGGTCTACCTTTTGCTTCTTGGTTTGCGTGCTGGTGAATTTAGACCTGACTAGTAGCTCAGCGTCGACTGGCTTTTGTGTGGAGACGGAAAGTCCTTCGGCAATTGCCATGCTTTGATTGTAGCCTCTGATCCTCAGCTTTCTTTTGTGCAGAGGCACTGGAACAATCACATCAAAAGCCGAAAACTCTGGCCTCTCTAGTAGCTGGTTGCCATACCAGGCGCCGAGCATAACACCCAACTCTCGGTTTCCTTTGTATTTTAGTTGATGAAGAAGCTTCTGAGTAATGCCTGATTTCTTAAATGTCAAGAAAGCATCGACAAAGCTAATCTTTGACTCATACACAAATTTGTTTCCAAGGAGAGTATTTCGGATGGCTTCATCTACAATGGGCAGCTGATAACGGCAAGCTGTGCACAAATGATCCTCGCCCCGAACCAATAACTCACCACATGAGATACAGTTTTCAGGAAATATCAAAGAAACAAAATCATTCCAAAGTTCATTTGCGATATTTGCCATGGGTAAAATATAGAAAAAAAAGTGCTCGCAAACACAACCTGTATTCCCCGTTTTCAAAAATACCCGGAGCATGAGAGTGACTCCTTTTATAACGCAAACAGATAGAACGTATGAGTAAAGTAGACGAATTCAATAACTACAGGGAAAAGATGAATGAGCGCATTCTTTCTTCTGATAACAAGCTTGTTAAAAGAATCTTTAACCTGGACACCAATGCCTTTAGCGAAGGGGCCATTGATGTAAAAAATAAAGAAATGCTGGGGCTTGCTTGTTCCATGGTGCTCAGGTGCGATGACTGTGTGCGCTATCATTTGGGCAAATGTTACGAACTTGGTTGCTCCGATAAGGAGATGGACGAGGTGTTCGGCATAGCCACACTTATTGGGGGCACGATAGTAATTCCACACCTTAGAAGGGCAGTTGAGTTTTGGGACGAATTAAAACTAACATCACAAAATGTTTAAAAAAGACCTGGATCTCGAGAGGGAGTGGCAGGCGCTACTTGGCAAACTAGAAAAAATGATTGGCAAAAAACCGGCTGACCTCAACGCCGTACTTTTTCTGATAGGTGTACAAGAACTGGGCAAGGGGCGAAGGACTTTTACCAAAGAGCAAAAGCAGGACTTAATGCACATTGCTATCTGCAAAGTACTGAGTTTCTCTGGCTTCTACGCCCTGGAGGGCATAGACGAGGACGGCTGGCCTCACTGGAAGATGATGAAAAAATTGCCACATTTTGACACTACAGAACAAGAAAAGCTACTAAAAATTCATGCTATTGAGTATTTTGAAAAAGAAAGTACATTATAATGACAGGAATTATATCATATAATGTAAACGGAATTCGGTCGGCTGTTTCCAAAGGAATAACGCAGTGGTTAAAGGAGAAAGATCCGCAAATCGTTTGTTTTCAGGAACTTAAGGCCCACAAAGAGCAAATTCCCGTTTCCTTGTTCGAAGACCTCGGCTACCACTGCTACTGGTTTCCAGCAGTGAAAAAAGGCTATAGCGGTGTTGCCATTCTGTCAAAAATTAAACCCAAACATGTGGAGTACGGATCCGGCATTGATCAGTCGGACTATGAGGGTCGGGTGATCAGGGCAGATTTCCAGGACTACTCTATCATGAGTGTTTATATCCCTTCGGGTTCTTCCGGTGACGAGCGACAGGACTACAAAATGCAATGGTTGGGTGAGTTTACTGACTACATAAAAAAAGTAAAGGCCGACCATCCTAAACTCATTATTTCGGGGGACTATAATATTTGCCACAAGCCGATCGATATCCACGACCCTGTGTCCAACAAAAAGAGTTCTGGCTTTTTGCCGGAGGAACGTGAGTGGCTTAGCGAATTCATAGACACCGGCTTTGTGGACTCTTTCCGTCAATTCAACACAGCACCTCACCAGTATAGCTGGTGGACCTTCAGAGCCAATGCCAGAGCAAACAACAAGGGATGGCGGATTGATTACCACCTCGCCACTCAGGAGATGGCAGCAGACTTGGTACACGCCGAAATTTTGCCACAAGTGGTTCATTCTGACCATTGCCCCGTTGGACTTAGCATCAAATAACGGTTTTTTAGCTGCTTTCGACAGCGAAAGCAAGTCTATTCAAACAATTTTCCGTTTTTAACTACATTCTTTTCACGATATTCGTTATAACTAGTATCATACCCTTTGCGAATTGCAAATGGATGAAAAGAAGGAGGCCAAAATGAATACAGGAATTGACGCCGTCAAGAGGCAACTTCATGATTACAAAAAGAAATACTCTACCGACAAGCTGGTTAAAGGGGTTCTCTACTTCCTTCTTGTAGGCCTTTGCCTTTTCTTGACGTTTACCGTATTAGAGTTCAATTTTCGCTTCGGCACGTGGATCAGGGGCTTTTTGTTGTTTTCGTTTGTCATTCTCACTTCTGGCATACTCCTGATTCGGATTATAAAGCCTCTGTGGGAGATCTACTCCGGAGGCAAAAACCTTGATGACGCTGAGGCAGCCCGTCAGATCGGGCGGTTTTTTCCCGAAGTGAAAGACAAACTTCTGAATGTACTGCAGCTCCAAAAAATTACCAATCAGGATGAAAGTCTTCTTTTAGCCAGCATAGACCAAAAAAGCCAGGAGCTCTCAACAACAAAGTTTGTTAATGCGATAAAAATAAATGCCAACCTTAGCTTTTTAAGGTATTTAGCCATTCCTGTAGGCATCACACTAATATTGCTTCTGCTGATTCCTCAGCTATTTACGGAAAGTGCCGCCCGGATCATTCAATACAATAAGACCTTTACCCCACCGCCACCGTTTACATTCAATCTCTTGAATGAGTCCCTGGACGGGTTTCGCAATGAGGATTTTCAATTGAAAATGAGCATTGAAGGAGATAATATCCCAGAAAATGTGTACCTGGAAAATAATGGCCGTCGAATCAAGTTAAACGAAAACGACGAAGGACTCTTTGAGTTTACCTTTCCGAAAATGCTTGTAAAGACCAACTTTAGGTTCGAAGCGGCAGGGTACTCAAGTTCTGAATATCAGATTACGCTACACAATCGGCCTCTTCTTAAAAACTTCAACGTCTTCCTTGACTTCCCTTCTTACACCGGCAAACAAGATGTTCTTTTGGAAAACATAGGCAATGTGGAAGTACCTGAGGGAAGCCAGATCAACTGGCAATTCAGCACCACAGAAGCCGACAGCTTATGGCTAAAATTTGACAAAGACGAGGAGCCTGTAACATCACAAATATCTGACAATCAGCTATTTGATGTAGAAAAGACGTTTTTCAACCCACAATACTATGAAGTACAGCTAGCCAACAAATTCAGCAAAAATAAAGACAGAATCAGGTACCGGATCGAAGTGGTAAAAGACAAGGCACCTGAAATTCACGCAGAAATCTTCCAGGACACCACTCTTTTCAGCTTCATTGTGCTGGGCGGGTCGGTGAGCGACGACTATGGCCTTACCAAGCTAGCCATTAAGTACCAAACTCAGAATGCTAAGGAAGAATCACTATTCAGCACGCTTCCACTTCCTCTCGACAAAAAGCAGTCTTCTCAGGGTTTTTATTACCAGTGGCGCATCGACAGCATGAACCTCAAGGAAGGAGAGACGCTTGCCTACTACGTAGAAGTAACTGACAATGATGAGGTTAATGGGCATAAATCGACCCGCACAGGCCTCTATTACATGAAGGTGCCGACGAGAAAAGAGTTGAAGGAGTCGTTGGCGAAGGAGGCCCAGGGTGCCGAAAAACAGATTGATAAAAGCCTTGACCAGGCGAAAGAAATTCAGGATCAGATAAAGGAAATTGAGAATCGGCTGAAGACCAAGAAAAAGATGGACTGGCAGGACGAGAAGCTGATACAAGACCTGCTGGAAAAAAAAGAGGAGCTTAGCGAGAACATAGAAAAGCTAAAAAACCAAAACAAAGATTTGAATGAGCGTAGAGAACGCTTTTCAGAAAGAAGCCCCAAGCTAAAAGACCAAATGGAGAAGCTCCAGTCGCTCATGGATGAGCTGCTTGATGATGAAACTAAAAAACTCTACGACGAACTGAAAAAACTGCTGGAGGAAAAGTCGCAGCTTGGCGAGGTTCAAAAAATGATGAACCAGATAGAAAACAAGGAAGAAAACCTTGAAAAAGAGCTCGAAAGAGCCCTGGAGCTTTTCAACAAGATGAAATTTGACTTTAAGCTTGAGGAAATAGTTCAGGACTTGGAAGAAACAAGCAAGAAGCAGGAGGAACTAAGCGAGAAGACTGAGAACTCTGAGAACTCAAAAGAAGACCTCATTAAGGAGCAGGAAGAAATCAAAGAAGAGTTTCAGGAGCTTCAAAAAGACATGGAAGAGTTAAACAAGCTCAACCAGGAGCTCAATAACCCTGAAAGCATGCCGGATTTCAGTGAAGAGAAAGAAGAAGTGGAGAAGAACCAGGAGGAGTCTATTTCTAATCTGGAAGAGCAGAAGAGGAAGAAGGCGTCTGACAACCAAAAGAAAAGTGCTCAGCAAATGAAGCAGATGGGTGAAAAGATGCAGCAAATGCAGAGCAATATGGAGATGGAAATGCTCGAGGAAAACCTCGACAACCTCAGAGACATAGTAGACAACCTCGTTAAGCTCTCCTTCAGCCAGGAAACCCTCATGAACAACTTCAAAGAAGTAAATCAGAGTGACCCAAGGTTTCTTGAATTGTCTCAGGAGCAATTAAAGATAAAGGACGATGCCATTATCGTTAAAGACAGTCTCCTTGCACTGGCTAACAGGGTTTTTCAAATTGCCTCCTTTGTAACAAGAGAGGTGAGTGCTCTCAATGAATACATGGATCAAAGCCTGGATGCGCTTAAAGACCGGAACAAATCTCTGGCGATCAGCAAGCAGCAATTCTCTATGACATCGATGAACAACCTCGCTTTATTGCTCGACGACGTACTTCAGCAAATGCAACAGCAAATGGCTGACGCTATGGGCTCACCTCAGAAAGGCAAAAAAGGGCAAAAGAAAAACATGCCGGGCCTAAGCGAGCTTCAGAGTGAACTCAGCAAGAAAATTAACGATCTCAAAAAAAGCGGAAAAACAGGCAGACAACTATCAGAAGAATTGGCTAAACTTGCTGCCGAGCAAGAAATGATTAGAAGAGAGCTCGAAGCCATGCAACAGAAGATGGGTGGTGACAAAGAAGGTGGGCCGGGCGGCCTGGAAGATGCTATCAAAAAGATGGAACAAACCGAAAGAGATCTTGTTAACAAACGACTGGCCAACATTAGCCAGGAGAGGCAAGAAGACATCGTAACACGGCTTTTAGAAGCAGAAATCTCTGAAAGAGAAAGAGAACTTAGCAAGGAGAGGGAAGGGGAGGCCGCAAAAGATTTCGAAAGAAAGATACCGGCGGCTTTTGAGGAGTATAAGCAGTTAAAAGAAAAGGAAATTGAATTGCTTAAAACTGTTCCTCCTAAATTGAACCCTTATTACAAAAAAGAGGTAAATGAGTACTTTAAACGTATTGGCAGCAATTAACCCGCTTAGAAATGGATAATATCAAAATCGAGATTCCTTCTCTTCCTGAGAATATTAGAATCGTTGAGAGTTTTATCGACAACGCTAAAGAACGATTCAGTCTTGAAGATGATATCTATGGCAATATCATGATTGCTGTAACCGAAGCCGTAAACAATGCCATACTACATGGCAACGGAAAGGACGCTCACAAGAATGTGTTGTTGCAACTGTCATTACTCAATGAAAACCTTCAATTCACAGTTCAGGATGAAGGGATCGGCTTCGACTACCACCACCTGCCAGATCCCACTGCGCCAGAAAACCTCGAGAAGCCCGGCGGTAGAGGCATCTTCCTAATGAAGAACCTGTGTGACGAAGTTAAGTTCCACGAAGGTGGCAAAAAGGTAGACCTGATCTTTTACCTGGGCTAGCATGAAAATCACCTTCTTCAGTGAAGAGATAACTTTCAAACTAGCTTCTCCCAACAAAGTTCGTTCCTGGATTAAAGAAGTGATACGCTTGGAGAAGCATACCCTTGCAGAGGTTTCCTATGTATTCTGCTCCGACGACTATTTGCACAATATGAACGTGCAGTATCTCAATCACGATACACTTACTGACATCATTACTTTTGATAACTCAGAGGAAGAAGAACAGATCGAAGGTGATATATTCATCAGCATTGACCGTGTCAAAGAAAACGCCGCCCGACTAAATCTTCCTTTTGAGAACGAACTACATCGGGTTATGATCCATGGCATTCTTCATTTGTGTGGTTACAAAGACAAGGCAAGTTCAGAAAGGGAGCTTATGAGAAAAAAAGAAGATGCTTGTTTATCTTTGCTCCCGGATCAATAATGTTCCACGTGGAACATTATTTCTTCTCACTCTGTTGCTAACACTAACAATACCTAGACGTTCCACGTGGAACATCAAAATATATGTTTCCTAAATACGATGTAATAGTAGTAGGGGCTGGTCATGCTGGCTGTGAAGCCGCACATGCTGCAGCCACCATGGGTTCCAAAGTGCTGCTTGTGACTATGAATATGGGCACTATTGCACAGATGTCGTGCAATCCAGCGATGGGTGGTGTAGCCAAAGGACAAATAGTGCGTGAGATAGATGCACTAGGGGGCATGTCGGGAATTATCACCGACAAAACCATGATCCAGTTCAGGATGCTCAACAAGTCGAAAGGGCCCGCCATGTGGAGCCCACGAGCTCAGAGCGACAGAATGAGGTTCGCAGAGGAATGGCGGTTAACGTTAGAGCGCAATCCAAACGTAGACTTTTGGCAAGAGATGGTGGTCGGCTTGCTTGTCAAAGACGGAAAAGCCGTTGGTGTCAAAACAAGCTTGGGAATTGAGATCGAGTCAAGCGCAGTAGTACTTACGAACGGCACCTTTCTTAATGGCGTCATCCATATTGGAGAAAAGAAGTTTGGCGGGGGTCGTACCGGTGAGCATGCTGCCAAAGGAATTACTGAGCAGCTACAGAGTTTAGGCTTTGAGTCAGGCAGAATGAAAACTGGCACCCCCCCCCGGGTTGATGGACGCAGCCTCAACTACGACGCTATGGAGGAACAAAAGGGAGATACTGAGCCTGGCAAATTTTCCTACAGCGAAGAAACCACTCCCTTAGCAACACAAGCAAGCTGTTATATTACCTACACAAACCCTGAAGTACATGCTATCCTGGAGACTGGCTTCGAAAAATCGCCGATGTTTGCCGGCCGGATCAAAGGAATAGGCCCACGTTATTGCCCTTCAATAGAAGATAAAATCAATCGGTTCTCAGAACGAGACCGCCACCAGGTATTTGTTGAGCCAGAGGGCTGGAACACCGTTGAGGTATATGTCAATGGCTTTTCTACGTCGCTACCAGAAGACGTCCAAATAAAAGCACTAAGGAAAATACCCGGCTTTGAGAACGCCAGAATGTTCAGGCCTGGCTATGCCATCGAATACGACTACTTTCCACCTACACAACTCAATCTTACCTTAGAAACAAAGCTCATCCAGCATCTGTACTTTGCCGGGCAAATAAACGGCACTACCGGCTATGAAGAGGCCGCATCTCAGGGCCTAATGGCAGGCATTAACGCCCACCTCAAAACCAGCAAGAAAGATCCACTGATCCTAACACGATCTGAGGCATATATTGGTGTGCTGATTGACGACCTTATTAACAAAGGCACTGAAGAACCTTACAGGATGTTTACTTCACGGGCAGAGTTTCGAATACTTCTGAGACAAGACAACGCAGACATAAGACTAACCGAGAAAGGCCATGCTATTGGTTTAGCCTCCGACCAACGCCTAACGGCAACGAAAGACAAAATTGCTCAGAGCAATCAAATACACGCAGTTCTGAAACAACTCAAATATACCCCAGAAGAAATAAACGAAGAGCTCACAACGATAGATACCGCTACGATAAAGGAAAAAACATCCGCCTACACACTTTTAAAGCGGCCACAAATTAACCTTTCTGAACTGCTCACATTGCATAGCAAAACCGCCGCTGCGTTAAAGCCATATACAAAAGAAGCCATAGAGCAGAGCGAGATAGAAATCAAATACGAAACCTACATTGTGAAAGAGAAAGAGCTAGCCCATAAAGTTCACTTACTGGAAAACCACAGGATAGATCCACTCTTTGACTACTACAAAATAACAGCCCTCTCTTCGGAGGCACGTGAAAAACTACTAAAAATCAAACCACACACGTTAGGGCAGGCTTCCAGAATAAGCGGCGTTAACCCAGCAGATATCTCAATACTAATGGTATACATGGGGAGGTAATTGGACATGTACGAACGAATAGACGAGTGCCCCATTTGCTCAAACACCGATTTAAGAAACAGCGTTATCTGCAAAGATCATCTTGTTTCTCAACAGAGTTTTGCTATCTCTACATGCACTTCGTGTGGGCTGCTAATAACCAACCCACGACCCAACAAAGAAACCATCTCTCAGTTCTACGACTCAAGTAACTACCTATCGCATAACAGTGACGGTAGCCTGATGAGTAGACTCTACTCATTAGCTCAACGTTATACGTTGTGGTACAAATTCAGATTGATCAAAAAAATAGCAAAACCTGGCAGCAGACTTCTGGATTACGGCTGTGGTGTTGGCCAGTTTATGCAATACATGGAATCAAACAAATACCAGGTCAGGGGAGTAGAACCATCGGAGGTAGGTCTATCCAAAGCGATGAGTAAACAACTATCAGTTTACCGAAACCTGGCATCGGTTAAAGAGGCAGAAGCAAAATTTGAAGTAATCACCTTGTGGCACGTTCTTGAGCATGTCCATGAACTGAACGTCACAATAAAACAGCTAAAAAAACTGTTGAGCAAAAGCGGTTATTTGGTTGTAGCGGTTCCAAACACCAAGAGCTGGGATGCACAACACTATAAAGAAAACTGGGCGGCTTACGATGTACCTCGTCATCTATTTCATTTCGATGACGAAAATATCAAAATGCTGCTAAAATCAAACAGACTTTCTTTCGTTAAAAAAGCACCACTATATCTTGATTCCTTCTATATCAGCCTATTATCAGAAACGCACGTCAACAGCAGCAATAAAATCCTGAAGTCCATCATAAATGGTTGTAAATCAAATATTTACGGAGCCAGGACAAGTCAATACAGCAGTATGATCTACATTTTCCAAAAGAAATGAAAAATATACTTGTTTCAGCTTTTCTTGCTGCATATGCATTTGTCCTTTACACCTCATGTGCCAGCCAGCAACCCGTAACCGGAGGAGCAAAAGACACTATTCCTCCCACTCTTCTGGAATCGTATCCCATTAACAAGTCTCTCAACTTTAAAGATCAGAAAATTACCCTGGTCTTTGATGAGTTCATTAAGGAAGACCAAATCAAAACTAAACTTATCATTACCCCGGATGATCAAAACAAATTTGATGTACTCATAAAAAAAACAAGCTTAACACTAGAGTTCGAAAACCCATTTGCTGACAGCACCACCTACACGTTAAATTTTAACAGCACTATTTCAGACATCACCGAAAACAACGATGCTGAAAACATCATACTGGCATTTAGTACCACTACCTACATCGACTCTCTATCCATAGCAGGTAGCATTATCGACCTGCTCACCCACGAGCCAATCAAAGAAGCCACAGTAGCCCTCTACCAAGCCAACGACACGACTGATATATTTAACAAGCGCCCTCTCTATTTTACAAAAACTGCTGAAGATGGTACCTACTCAATAGAAAACCTTAAAAACGGGAACTACAGACTCTACGCCTTCCAGGACAAGAACAAAAACAATTTGTGCGAGCCCAACGACGAGCCCCATGGATTCATCGCTGACACTTTAGCACTTACATACAACATCGACTCTCTAACCATACCTATCACACGCAACGACGTACGCCCACTGGCACAACTAACCTCCCGCACGTCGGGCATATATTTCGAAAGCCGCTATAACAAACCCCTCAAAGATTTTAGCGTTCAAATCCTGGATTCTTTGAAGCTTCCCAATTGGACAATTGAAGCGAACCTAACACCAGATGGGAGAGGTATTGTTTTCTATCCTGTCTCAAATCCGAAAAAGGATAGCCTGCAAATCGCAATCACCTCCATAGACAGCACCTACAACCAAACCATTGATACCACTTACCTAAAATTCACATCAAGCAAGCGAAGCATTCCACCGTTTACATTTACCACCATCCCTACCAAAGACGAGCAAATACTCGAGAAAACGACATTTACATTATCGTTTACAAAACCAGTAGCAAAAAACTACATCGCCGACTCCATGAGAGTTTCCATAGATACACTTGTTCAACATCCAGTCAAGATCGACACCATCATTTGGAACAACCACAAAACAAAAGTTACTATCAACACTCAAATCGACAAAAAGATAGTTGCCAATGAAAAACTCCGATACCAACAATTAACTGACTCATTGCAATCAGACACATCTTCGCTCGACTTTAAACGATACAGTAGAATCAAAAAACTATTAGACAAAGTCGAAGACAACTATACCCGAGTCAAACTTCCAAAGGGAACCTTCTTTTCTGTAGACGGAGACACTTCCTACACTGAAAACATCCCACTAAAATTCATAAACAGCGAAGAGCGGGGGATAGTGAGAGGAACTATTTCAACAGACTACACAAACTATACACTTCAGCTAGTCACCAACAAGTACAAAGTAGTTTCCTCACAACCAGGAACGTCTACTTTCGAGTTCAAAAACATCCCACCCGGAGACTATACCTTCAGGATCCTAGTTGATGATAACAACGACGGCGTGTGGTCTACCGGAAACAGCCTGAAGCGAATAGAACCCGAAAGCGTGTACATATATCCCGAATTCTTTAACGTTAGAGAAAACTGGACACTTGAAAATGTTGAGATCAACTTTTAGTGGAAAACTTAGCTAAGCCTGTGCTCAACTGCCCAAGTTCTCCACAACTCGATTCAATCTAACAGAACCGATCCGACACAATTTCAGTTAAGCTGATTTGTGCACATTACACTTACCTCTTACCAACAACTTAAGTCAAAAAAGATACTCACATCACTAACTCCCCATCTATCAACAATCTCCCTCCTTTGCACTATCGCTTGCGTTTCAATGTTAACATGTTGTTTGAAACTCCAATTTGATCAACAATCGACTTATGCTAATTTTCTTATCCACAAATCCACAGACTTAATAATACTCTTCAATTAATCTTTTAAAAATTTAGTTATATATATTACAAAACAGAAAATGTGGATAAATGAGTAAACGACTGATAATAGTAGCAATTCTCATCCTGGTTGCGCCAGTTCTATTGCGTGGGCAGGACAACGCTAAAATTGACCTGGCGAACGAATATTTGGGGCAGGGCGATGTTGACAAGGCGCTCGATCTTTATAAAGACCTGGTAAAGGATTCCAGAAACATCCCCTTTGTTCACAATAATTATCTGGCGCTTCTCATCAACCTGGAGAACTACAAGGAAGCAGAGGATTACGTAGAGAAACAAATTAAGCGAGACGATGGCAATTTAATTTATAAGATAGACCTGGGCATGGTGTATCAGGCGGCAGGAAAAGCCGATAAGGCCAATAGCCAATTTGAGTCGGTAATAGCAGGCATAAAGGGAGACAACTACAAGCTCCGAATAACTGCGCAAACTTTTATCTCCAAGCAGCTCAGAGAATATGCCCTTAAAACTTATCTGGCAGGAAGACAATCATCCGGTAACCAGTATGCATACGCTATCGAGTTGGCGAATATCTACCGTCTTCTCAATAATAGGGAGCAAATGATGGAGGAGTATCTCAACTTCGCCATTCAAAATCCCAATAATATTAACTACGTCAGGAATATTCTGCAGAACCTGCTCACGGAGCCCGAAGACTTAGAGGCTCTTGAAACGATCCTTATCCAAAAGGTGCAGAAAAGTCCCAATGATATTATCTATGGCGAATTACTTATTTGGGCAGAACTTCAGCAGAAAAATTTTTTTGGTGCATTTACGCAAGCCAGAGCCATTGACCGCCGGGAGAGAGGTGAGGGCTCGAGGGTACTGGAAATTGGTATCATAGCAATTGACAATGGAGCGTTCGAAGATGCCGAAGATATTTTTTCATGGATTATTCAAACATATCCATCGTCTTCCAATTATGTGTTAGCAAGAAGGATGCTGATAAAGGCCAGGGAAGGAAAAGTTAAAAACACTTATCCGGTTGACACCACCGCCATCAGAACTTTGATCGCCGATTACGATAATCTTATCAAAGATTCGGGTTTGAACAGCAACACCCTGGAAGCGCTCCGAAGCAAGGCTTTGTTATATGCTTTTTATCTTGATGAAAAGGATCAGGCAATTTCTACGCTAAAAGACATTATCAATTTTCCGAGGGCTCAGCCGCAATTGGTTTCCAGCTGCAAACTAGATCTTGGAGACATCTATCTGCTGATAGGAGAACCCTGGGAATCGACATTACTTTATTCGCAGGTGGAAAAAGACAGCAAGGAAAGCCTGATTGGCTATGAGGCAAAACTCAAGAATGCAAAGCTCAATTATTACAATGGCGACTTTGAACTTGCCAAAGCCCATCTCGATATTTTGAAATTGGCCACCTCACGGGAAATATCTAATGATGCAATGGCACTTAGTCTGCTGATTCAGGACAATACACTGATGGACACCACCGAGCTGGCGATGAAGAAATTCGCTGCAGTTGATTTGCTGCTTTTCCAAAACAAGAAACTTGAGGCTCTTCAAGGTTTTGACTCGTTGCTTAGCCAATTTCCCAACCACAGAATTACCGATGAGGTTTGGTACAAAATGGCACAAATTAACCAGGAGTTGGGCCATGCGGAAGTAGCGATTGCCCTCCTTGACAAGATACTCACCAGCTACCCTACGGATATACTTGGCGATGATGCCTTGTTTCTAAAAGGTAAAATTATCGACAAGCAGTTGGGGAATAAGCAACTCGCCATGGAAGCTTTTCAAGCACTTCTTACAACCTACCCCGGAAGTATCTACACCGCCGAGGCTCGCAAAAGATTCCGGGAGCTCCGGGGCGACCTCAATCAATAAATACACTTTTCTGCATTGATCAAATGCCAGGCAAGAAATAGTATGCATGCATAACAAATTTTGCTATATTTGATATACTCCCGTTATCCCTTTAGAATGAAGAGAGAAGAAACTATTGACTATAATATTAAAGTGGCCTGGCATAGCATTGCCAGGATGTACAACCAGGCCGGCCAAAATGATGGTATTACAACATCGATTGGATTTGTGTTGCTCAATATAGAAAGCGAAGAGGGCACCCCCGCCACCAAAATAGCTCCTTTGATGGGGTTGGAAGCAAGAAGCCTGACGAGAATGCTCAAAAATATGGAAGAGCGGAAGCTCATCTACAAAATGCCTGACCCGAATGATGGCAGGTCAGTCCGGATATTTTTAACTGAAAAGGGAAAGTATCAGAAGACGCTCTCAAAACGGGTAGTTATCGCATTCAACGAAATGGTGATCGACCAGGTTGAGCCTGAAAAGCTCAAAGTATTCTTTGACGTCATCACACAAATCAATCAACTCATAGAGGATAAACAACTGATCCATACTTACATTAACGAAGAGAAAATTTATGAACAGAGTTATTAAAAAGGTGGCAGTTCTTGGCTCCGGTGTAATGGGCTCAAGAATAGCATGTCACTTTGCGAACATTGGTGTTCAGGTTTTGCTTTTAGACATTGTTCCGAAAGAGCTTTCGGACGATGAGAAAAAGAAAGGCTTAACAATGGAGCACCCACTTGTTCGTAACCGAATTGTAAACACCGCCCTTCAAACAGCAATTTTTTCAAAGCCAGCTCCGCTTTTTGACGCCAAAAAGGCAAGCCTGGTAAAGACAGGCAATTTTGATGACGACATGAAATCCATTGCGGAGTGTGATTGGGTGATGGAGGTTGTGGTTGAAAACCTGGATATCAAGAAAAAGGTCTATGATCAGGTAGAGAAATTCCGCAAACCAGGCACCTTGGTTACTTCCAACACGTCGGGTATTCCAATCCACCTAATGGCTGAAGGAAGAAGCGAGGATTTCAGGAAGCATTTTGCCGGAACACACTTTTTCAATCCGCCTCGTTATTTGAGATTGCTGGAAATCATTCCTACTCCGGCTACAGACCAAAAGGTGGTGGACTTCCTTATGCACTATGGCGATTTGTACCTCGGTAAAGAAACTGTGCTATGTAAGGACACGCCTGCGTTCATTGCCAACCGGATAGGGGTCTACTCTTTGATGTCGGGCATGCATGTGGTGGAAAAAATGGGACTGGCTGTCGGTGAGGTTGATAGAATGACCGGACCGATTATCGGCCGGGCAAAATCGGCCACCTTCCGAACCATGGATGTGGTAGGGCTCGACACCACAGTTAATGTATCAAGAAATTTGTTGCAGGGCTTGCCAAAAGACGAGTCGAAGGACACATTCAAACTACCGAAAATTGTAGAGGAGCTTTACAATAAAAAATGGTGGGGCGACAAAACAAAACAAGGCTTCTTCAAAAAGACAGTAAACGAAAAAGGCGAGAAGGAAATTCTCGAGTTGAACCTGAAGACATTTGAATATGGGTCAAGAACCAAGGCTTCCTTTAAATCGCTTGAAGAAGTAAAAGATATTGAAAGTGTAAAAGAGCGCCTGCCAAAACTGATCAATGCAACGGACAAAGCTGGTGAGTTTTATCGGGCGACATTCTACGATGTGTTCAGGTATTGCTCCATGAGAATTCCGGAAATTGCCGATGAGCTTTATAAAATCGATCAGGCTGTCTGCGCTGGTTTTGCCTGGGAACTTGGTCCTTTCGAAACGTGGGATTTGGTGGGTGTAAAAGCGACTGCCGAAAAGATGAAAGCTGCTGGAATGGAAGTAGCCCCATGGGTTCACGAAATGCTGGCTGCGGGCAATAACTCCTTCTACAAATTCGAAAAAGGTCAGAAGCTTTACTACGACATTCCTACAAAGTCGTACAAACCAATTCCGGGAAAAGAAGGGCTTATTATCCTTGATGCTTTTAAAGAAAACAAAGTGGTTTGGTCAAATGCTGGCGCAACACTTTATGACCTCGGTGATGGTATTCTGGATCTTGAGTTCCATACAAAAATGAATTCTCTCGGTCAGGAAGTAATTGAGGGAATCAATCTCGCTATTGCAAAAGCGGAGGAGAACTATCGAGGCTTGGTTATAGGTAATGAGGGTGCCAACTTTTCAGCGGGTGCTAACCTGGCTATGCTATTCATGTATGCTTCCGATCAGGAGTTTGACGAAATCGATTTGATGATTCGCCAGTTCCAAACTACGATGATGAAAGCTCGCTTTTCATCTGTGCCAGTAATTTCAGCCCCTTCGGGCATGGCGCTGGGTGGAGGCTGCGAGCTTTCACTTCATTGTGACGCTATTCAGGCACACGCCGAAACGTATATAGGCCTTGTGGAATTTGGCGTAGGTTTGATTCCTGCGGGCGGCGGCACAAAAGAAATGACACTGAGGGCCAGTGACTCTTATGCTCCCGGTGATCCGGAGCTCAATCATTTGCAGGAATATTTTATGACGATCGCTACAGCCAAAGTGGCCACCTCGGCACACGAAGGCAAGGCATTGGGTTATATCAAACCGTCTGACGAAATCACGCTGAACAGAGCTCGCCTTTTGGCTGACGCAAAAAGGAAAGCCATCGAACTATCGGAAGCTGGCTATACTCAGCCTTTGGAGCGAAGGGACATCAAAGTACATGGTCAATCGTCACTGGCTTTGTTCGAAGCTGGCATAACTGGTATGCTGTATGGAAAATATATTTCGGAGCACGATGCCCTGATTGCAAGAAAGCTTGGCTACATCATGAGTGGGGGTGATCTTTCATCGCCGACGGAAGTGTCGGAGCAATACCTGCTTGATTTGGAAAGGGAGGCATTCCTCAGCCTGACGGGTGAGCCAAAAACTGTGGAAAGAATTCACAGCATTTTGTTCAAAGGCAAGCCGTTGAGGAACTAAATTTTGTTAACCACAAAAAGACTACAATTATGAATGCATATATAGTGGCCGGCTACAGAACGGCAGTTGGAAAGTCGAAAAAAGGGGGCTTTCGCTTTACCCGCCCCGACGACCTGGCAGCAGATGTCATCAAACACCTGGTTGCTTCGGTTCCGGGCTTTGATGCCAAAAGGGTAGACGACCTTATCGTGGGAAACGCTGTGCCCGAAGCTGAACAAGGCATGCAAATGGGAAGAATGATTTCATTGCTGGCTTTGCCGATGGAAGTGCCTGGCATGATTGTCAACCGGTATTGCGGATCAGGCCTGGAAGCGATAAGCATTGCTGCTTCCCGAATCCACGCCGGCACTGCTGACTGTATTATAGCTGGTGGTACCGAATCGATGTCGATGGTGCCAATGATGGGGTATAAAACTGCACTCAACTGGAAAATAGCGCACGAAAACCCAGACTATTATATCAGCATGGGCTTAACAGCCGAGGAAGTATCAAAAGACTACAACATCAGCCGGGAAGACGCTGACGAATTTTCTTATCACTCTCATCAGAAAGCCATCAAGGCAATAAAGGAGGGAAAATTCAAAGATGAGATTGTTCCGATTAATGTTCACGAAACATATGTGGACAAAGACGGTAAGAAAAAGACGAGAGACTTTGTGGTAGATACCGACGAGGGGCCAAGAGAAGATACTAGTCTCGAAGTGCTTGCAAAACTAAAGCCTGTTTTCAGAATGGGGGGAAAGGTAACTGCGGGTAACTCTTCACAAACTTCTGATGGCGCAGCTTTTGTGATGGTCATGTCGGAAAAAATGGTGCAGGAATATAACCTGAAGCCCATTGCCAGAATGTTGGCCTATACCGCTGCTGGCGTGGAACCAAGAATCATGGGGATAGGGCCGGTGGCCGCAGTGCCAAAGGCGTTGAAACAAGCCGGCCTGAAAATGGCAGACATTGACTTGATTGAATTGAATGAGGCTTTTGCAGCTCAGGCATTGGCTGTTGCCAAAAACCTGGATTTCGACATGTCGAAATTAAATGTGAATGGTGGTGCAGTAGCGCTTGGTCATCCGCTAGGTTGCACAGGCGCTAAACTATCGGTTCAGATTTTCAATGAATTGAGAAGGCAGAAGAAAAAATATGGCATGGTCACCGCCTGTGTAGGCGGTGGACAGGGCGTAGCTGGTATTTTCGAGTTACTTAACTGATCATCAAAGACTCTTTGAGAGAAAGAATTAAAGCATTGGCATTTGCCAATGCTTTTTCATTTATCGCCTCAAGAGATCGAACTTGTATAAGACGGTTACAAAATTCATTTTATCTTTACAAAATAGGAGCAGAAAAGACATCCAGCATATAGTTATTGAGGAAACCTTCTTCCGATAAAGAAGAAAATATTTACAATCCATATTGATGTTGTTACTGATTTGTAAATGTGGACACTCTTATAGCGGACTCTATTAAACAGCACTTTTTTGATAATATTTAATCCATGAAAAACTATTCCACCGGAGAATCAGAGGCCAGGCTTAGCGCCATTTTTGATCATGCCATTGATGGAATAATCACAATTGACGAAAAGGGAATTGTTGAGTCAATGAACCCAGCAGCGGCCCGGCTGTTTGGCTATGAACCAGTGGAAGTACTTGGTCAGAATATTAAAATGTTAATGCCTGAGCCTGACAGAACCCGACACGACACTTACCTGGAAAACTACCAGACGACGGGTGTAAAAAAAATAATTGGGATAGGTAGAGAGGTAAGCGGAAAGAGGAAAGATGGATCTAAATTTCCTCTTTACTTAAGTGTTACGGAAATTCAATTTGAAGGAAAAACGATTTTCACAGGTATCATTCACGATATCACGGAGCTGAAGCTATCAAGGGAAAAACTGCGGAGATATGCCGCCGAGCTTGAGAGAAGTAATAGGGAGCTACAAGATTTTGCTTATGTATCGTCGCACGATTTACAGGAGCCCTTAAGAAAAATACAGGCATTTGGAGACAGACTTCTTCATAAAGAAGCTCCGAACTTGTCGGAGCAAGGGCAAGACTATTTGGCTCGAATGCTGAACGCCGCCGGCCGAATGCAGCGGCTTATTAATGATCTATTGTCTTTCTCGAGAATTTCATCAAAGACCCGAGAATTTGTACAGGTTGATTTGAATCAGGTTTTGGCAGAAGTGCTCACCGACCTTGAGCTGCTTATAGAGCAAACAGAAACTAGAGTAGAGGCTTCCGACTTGCCCACTATAGACGGAGACTATACTCAATTGGCACAGGTTTTTCAAAACTTGATTTCAAACGCCATCAAGTTTGTGAAAGATGGTGAAAAGCCAAGAATAAAGATCTCGGCCAGGGCGGTTCAGGAGCAGGCTCACCTGACGGCTACTCCCGGCGACGAGACTGTTGAAGTCACCTTCCAGGACAACGGAACGGGCTTTGATCAAAAATATGCGGATCGAATTTTTCATATTTTTCAACGGCTGGAGGGTCAAAAATTCGAAGGCTCCGGAATAGGCTTGGCCATTTGCAAGCGAGTGGCTAACCGACATGGCGGAGACATTGTAGCAATAGGCACACCAGGAGCAGGTGCTACGTTTATTCTAACTCTATCAAAAAGGCAAACCAGACATGAGAACTAAAACTTCAAAAAACAATACAATACTTATCCTGATTGCAGAAGATGACCCGGAGGACAGGCTGCTGGCTAAAGAAGCAATTGATGAAAACGGTTTGGTTAGCCGGGTAGAGTTTGTTGAAAATGGCGTCCAGTTGATGGACTACCTTTTTAACCGTCCCCCGTATACCGACAAAGAAAAGTTTCCAACTCCCGGACTTGTCATTTTGGACCTCAACATGCCCAAGAAAGATGGCCGGGAGGCCTTGAAAGAAATAAAATCGAGTAAGCTGCTTAAATCTCTCCCCGTTGTAGTACTGTCCACTTCTAAGGCAGACGAAGACATCATGCAGACATACGACTTGGGGGTGAATTCTTTCATCACTAAGCCGGTTACGTTCAAGGCGCTGGTCGAGATTATGGATACATTATGCCACTACTGGTTTGAAATCGTAGAACTTCCCGCAAACCATGACTAATTATCAGCATCGGTCATCGACAAGTATACTTCTGATAGACGATGATGAGGAAGACTTTCTAATCACCAGGGATATCATAGCCGATTTTCCGTCCGGGGCATACACTTTGGCGTGGGAGCCTGATTTTGAAAAGGCAAAAGTGAAAATTCTTCAAAATGAGCACGAAGCCTATTTGGTCGATTTCAGGCTTGGTGCTGAAAGCGGTCTTGACCTCATTCGGTATTCTTTGGAGAAGGGAATTATGGGGCCGTTCATTTTACTAACCGGCCAGGGCGACCTGCAAATTGACGAAGAGGCCAGAAGACTTGGAGCTGTCGATTATATGGTCAAAGGGTCGATTAATCCAGATCAGCTGGAACGCTCGATAAGATACGGTATTCAGCATGTTCTCAATCTGAACGAAATAAAGGAGCTGAACCAGCAATTGGAAAGAAGAGTGATGGAAAGGACTCGTGATTTGGCGAGAGCGAATGAAAGACTTTCCTATTCCAATGAATCACTTCAAAAAGAAGTAGACGAACGAAAACAGGCTGAAAAGGCACTTAGGGAAAGCCAGAAAATATACAGCGCCATAGCCAGTAATTTTCCAGATGGAATGCTGTGTGTGTTAGATAAAGATCTAAGGTTCCTCCTTGTAGATGGGAAAGCCGAAGAGCCTGAAATGGGTAATAAGCAGGATTGGATAGGGTCGTATGCCAGTTCGATGACTTTTATAGACCAAAAAGAAGCCTTTATTAAAAACTTGAAAAACGTAATTAAAGGCGTGCCATTGAATATGGAAGTGACGGTAGCCAACGGCGAAAGGGAGTATCAGATCAATGCCGTCCCTTTGTTCGATGACGAAGAGAAAATACAGAACTTGTTGATTGTTTGTAAAAACATTACCGAAAGGAAAAAAGCAGAGAAGGAAGTACTCAGAGCATTGAATCAGGAGAAGGAGCTCAATGAACTCAAGAGCAGGTTTGTCACAACAGCGTCTCACGAATTCAGAACCCCACTAAGCACTATCCTTTCTTCAGTGTCTCTGATAGGCCGTTATATTTCAGATTCGGATCAAAAGGAAAAAATAGACAAACACGTCCATCGTATCAAATCTTCTGTAAATAACCTGACATATATTCTTAACGACTTTTTGTCTTTGGGAAAATTGGAGGAAGGGAAAACGACCTTTAACCCTGTATCATTTGATTTGGAACAAATGATTAGTGAGGTGGTTTCTCAGATAAGCCCTACTTTAAAGGAAGACCAGCAGATACTTCTGAGTATATCGGAAGGTACATTTGGAGAAATCTACGTTGATGAGCAAATGACTAAGAATATCTTGATCAATTTGCTCAACAATGCCTCGAAATACTCTGGAGAAAGGCAAAAAATTCACCTAGGTTTGGGAAGAGAGAATGGCCTCCTGAAAATCACGGTTAAAGATGAGGGAATTGGCATTCCGAAGAAGGATCAGCAACGCCTTTTCGATAGGTTTTTCAGGGCCAACAATGCCATCAACATACAGGGAACAGGCCTGGGGCTCAATATTGTCAAGAAATATATTGAACTAATGAACGGACATATTGAATTTAGCAGTGAAGAAAATAAAGGCACCGAATTCAGAGTGGCGATACCAATAACACAACCTAGCTATGACTAAAATATTGCTGATAGAGGACAACTTGGAAATGCGGGAGAATACCGCTGAAATTCTCGAGCTTTCTGATTACGAAGTGATAACAGCAGCGAATGGCAAGGAGGGCATCGAGAAGGCCAAGAAGGAATTGCCGCATCTGATTATTTGTGATATCATGATGCCTGAGCTCGACGGTTATGGCGTGCTACGTGTTTTAGGAAAATTGCCTGAAACGGCCGGCATCCCGTTTATATTTCTTACCGCAAAATCTGAAAAAGAAGACTTCAGAAAGGGGATGAGCATGGGGGCTGATGATTACCTGACTAAGCCCTTTGACGACGTGGAATTGCTGGATATTATAGAGTTGAGGCTTCGCAAAAACCAGATTGCCAGAAAGGAGTATTCCAATGATGTGGATGGCATTGCAGATTTTATGAATGACGCAAAGGCGTTAAATGAGCTGAGCCATTTGTCGGCCGACCGCACCATCAGAAAATTTAAGAAGAAAGAAATAATCTTTTACGAAGGTAATCTTCCACACGGGCTCTTTTTTGTCAATAGCGGAAAAGCGAAAACATACAAAACCAACGACGACGGAAAAGAGTACATCACCGGCCTTTTTAAAGAGGGTGATTTTATCGGATACATCGATCTTTTGCAGAATTCTAACTACACTGAGTCGGCCATGGCCATGGAGGACTCGGAGATTTGCCTTATCCCAAAACAAGACTTCTACAAACTGCTGAACAGCAACCGGGATGTTTCCATCAGGTTCATCAAAATGATTTCCAACAATTTGGTGGAAATGGAGGAAAGAATCCTGAAGCTTGCCTACAACTCGGTCAGAAAAAGAGTGGCTGAGGCCCTGGTGATGCTGGAAGATAAGTTCAAAGAAAAGAACGAAGGAGAAGAATTCAATATGAATATTCCCCGGGAGGATCTCGCCAATATTGTTGGCACTGCTCCGGAGTCAGTCATCAGAACCCTCTCTGATTTCAAAGATGAAAAGCTCATCGAAATCAAGGGCAGCAATATCAAGATCACCAACTCGGCTGGCTTGCGAAAAATGAGAAACTAACGATTTCTGGAATCTGCAGAAGCTACCTAAGGTCTTTCCCAAATGGCGTCAATGCCAGCGAAGCTAATTTCATGTGTTGGGTGGCAAAGGGAATGCCAATAATGGTAATGAACATCAGCAGCCCAAACACCAGGTGAGTAACAGCAACACAAAGACCTCCTGTGAGAAGCCAAATTACATTCATGATTACGGCCAGGCAGCCGGAGTTACTTTCGGTGGTAACCACTTTTTGTCCAAAAGGACTTAGGGCTAGAATGCCTATTTTAAAACATTGAAAGCCAAATGGGATGCCTACGATGGTGAGACAGAGGGCAATGCCACCGATCACGTAGCCGAAAAACAGGAAGATGCCTCCCCCAAAAATAATCCAGAGCAAATTTCCGATGATGTTCATAAAGTTGGGTGTATAGAGATAAAATTGGTAAGTGCCTCTTCCGATCACCAATCTGGTGACCAGAAAAGAAGATACTCACCAGGTAATTGTTCTTAGCTTTAATTACATCATTTGCCCAGTCCTATAGACGTCGCCTTTCGCTATCGGTTGCAAAAAAAACCTCCATTGGAAGAATAAATTTTCGCCAGGTCGTATTGGGATGCAAGAATCGGCGAATGGTGTTGATGCTGCTACCCCAAGCACGATAAAAAAAGAAAACCCGAAGCAGCAGCACCGGGTTTCCATTTTTTTAACCAGAGATGTTATTATTCCACTTCGACGATCATTTCTACTTCTATTGCTATGTTGTTAGGCAACGACCCCATGCCAACTGCCGCACGGGCATGTTTGCCTCTCTCTCCAAACACCGCCACCATCAGATCAGAGTAGCCATTAACTACTTTGGGCTGATCGGCAAAGTCAGGTGCGCAGTTGACCATTCCCAATACTTTTACAATGCGCTTTACTTTTCTTAAGTCGCCCAGCTCTGCTTTCAATACCGAAAGCTGGCTGATGGCTGTAAGCCTTCCAGCCTCATAGCCCTGTTCGATAGTTAAATCAACACCCACTTTGCCGGTGACGTAGCTCCCGTCAGGTTTCGATGGGCCCTTGCCGGCAAGGAAAACCAAATTTCCCGTACGGACGGCATTCACATAATTGGCTACCGGAGCCGAAGGAGTTGATAACTCGATGCCGAGCTCTTTCAGTTTTGCTTCCGGATCATAATCCGACGGAGCGCTTACCTGAGCTTTCAATGTATCGGCACCGTCCTTTGTGTTGGAAGTGCCCGGCGAGCAGGCAGTCATAAGCCCCAGAAATCCTATAAACAATAGCTTTTTCATATCATTTAGGTTAGTTGATAATCAATTATTGACCCACAAAGAAAACAGCGTTAGCAAACAACAGTTTTCCGTTATCCCAAAATGCCCGGAACAATGGATTGTCAGACATATAGATCACCTGGCCACCGCCCATGCGATCAACGCCAAAAACCAGTGAGTTCTCCAATTCCTTTTGTACCCTGTTGCCAGCAAAACCACTTACAGGTTTAGCCCCCGTCGGGATATAGGCTACGTTCCAGGCTCCCGACAATTTGCCAAACCTGCTTTCAGCTGTTTTCAAGCTGAAATAGGTGTTTCCGTAGCCATAAGCCAATGGGTGAGTGTTGTCAAGGTTGACCTTGTAAATAGCACCAGGAATAATCCCCTGGATGTCGTTTCTCTCACGATCCGCATATTTTACATTAGCATCGGCTTCGTCCCATTTTTCCTTCAATTTTTTCAGGGCAGCTTTTTCATCGTCGTCTGCATAGCGTTTCAACGAGTAACCGTCACGATCGGCAAAGCTGTTAAGTGCACCTTGCACGAGGATCAGTCTTCCGCCGTTTCGCACCCAATCATCAATCTTTTTCATCGAGCCGTCACCCAGCCCGTTGTATCTTCCGTTTTGGATAATGATCACGTCATAGCCCGACAGGTCAAAACGGCCGAAGTCGTCGGTATCCAAAACACTGATGGGATAGTCAAGCTGACGCTCGAAGAAATGCCAGGTTTCGCCAAAAGCCAAAGAGGAAACCCCGTTGCCGGCTAGCACAGCCACTTTAGGAGCATCGATGTAGTGAACATCACCACTGCCGAAATCTTTGCCTGAATCGACAAACCCAGTAGTGGTAGCATCCAGCGAACGGCCATATTCTTTGGCAAGGCTTTTTACCAATCCGTCGAAATGGGAAGCATGTTCCTCGTTGCCCCGACGGGTAATGATAAGCGTACCTCTTTCGTAGCTTTTTCCGCCGATGGAGAATGGTGTTTCAGCATAGCGAACTTTCACTTTGTTTTTCAGTAGCTGGGCCAAAAACTTCGCATCTTCCAGCGTTTGCCAGCGGGCGATATAAGCGTAGGCTTTGTCGGTTGAAGTCACTTCAGCAGACGGGGCACTGTACTTGCCAGTTCCGGGCGTGATTTTCTCGCTTACTGCATAAGCCTTTAGACCTTTGGCGTATGGTACGCCCCAGGCTGTGATATCATAGGTGTTGGAATCTTCCACATAAGTGCTTGGCTCAAACAGAATGCTGGCCAAAACGCCTCTCGGCTGATAGCTGCTTACAACCAGGTCGCTGGAAGTTAGATTGAAAGATTCTGTGGCCTGCGTTTGATAGTTAAATCCTTTTAGCGGTTTGCCTGCTGCACCCGTTCCATAGGCAATGCCCATGGCATCCAGCCAATTAGCAAGAGCAGTTAGCTTGTCAGGGTTGTTATCTCCCTTGATCACAAACCCTTTGTATTTGCCAGGAAAGCTGTTGACGTTGTTACTGAAGAACTTCTGGTACTCTTGAAGTACCTGGCTCTTGTTGGCGACCGTAACTTCCACTGTTGAAACACCATTGCTGTGGTGGTGGGCAATTCTGTCTTTCAATGTTAAAGTATCGCCTTCGGCTGTAAGTACGCCTAATCCCCCACGTCCACCGCCGCCTTGCTCGTACGTCATGCCAATGGCCCCGTTGTACACAGGGTAAGTGTCACCATAAGAAGGATAAAGCAAATCAAAGCGCTCCTTGGTAAAGTACAGCCAGCCATTTTGGTCAAAGTATTTGGCGTTGTTTTTACCAATAGTTACCTGGAAGTCATATTGCCATTTGGTGATCAGCTCGTGGTAGGGCCTGGCCGCCGGTGCCATGTAGTAAGGGCTGTTTACTCCCTGCTCATGAAAATCGACATGGATTTGTGGCATCCACTGGTTGTAGATTGCAATCCGCTTCTTCGACTCTATCTGTGTCTGCCATGCCCAGTCCCGGTTGAGGTCAAACAGGTAATGGTTGGCCCTGCCACCAGGCCACACTTCATTGTGCTCTTTGCTTTGAGGGTCGGGATTGTAATCCTTGTTGCCGTACTGATTATAGTAATTGGCGTAGCGATCTCTTCCGTCAGGGTTAATACAGGGATCCATGATCACTACACCCTCTTCGAGCCAGGCAGTTTTGTTGGTGACCAACTCGTAAATAGTGGCCATACTGGCTTCCATAGAAACCGACTCATTGCCATGCACATTATAGCTGAGCCAGATAATTGGAATGTTGGTAGATGGGCTGCCACTTTGCAAACCGGCCCGCTTCAGGTTGTCGGTTCTTATAGTTTCAATATTTTGGTGGTTGGTCTCGCTGGTGACGATGGCATAAACCAGCGGACGATCTTCGAAGGTGCGTCCGTATTCTTTGAGGACAACTTTTGAAGAATTGGCCGCCACGTGCTGGTAATATTCCATTACCCGGTGATGGCGGGTGAATCTTTCGCCGAGTTCGTAGCCAAGAAATTCTTTCGGGCTTTGCACCTGTGCCCAGGTTTGGGTGCATGCGAGGGACAATAAAATTAGTAGCAACTTTCTCATATCAATGTAATGCAGAGTTTGGGTTTACAATTGGAGCCCAAGATAAGAGAAAGATAGGAATGGCAAGTTCGGAATTACGCAGGTGGCTTACTTGCTGTTGCCCAGCCAAAGCAAGGCGTTGACCACGAGCTGGTTCTGGGGCGGATTGCGAAAAGTATGCGACAGCGTTTTGTTAGTGCCTCCCTCATAATCGATATCGTTGTGGCCAAAATTGAAATAGATCATGCGGTATTTGGTGTTGGTCCACGCAATGGGGTAGTAGCCGCTCTGCCAAATCTCATGCTGCTTGGGGCCGGTGCCCAACGGAAAACTTGATGAGTCGACAGATAGCAAAATATCGATATCAGGATTTTTGGTCAGGTCATTTTCCCACCGGTACCATTCGCTTGGTGACGTTTTGAAAGTGTCGGGTAGGTCTTTTAATGCAGGGTGGTTGGGTGCTTCGTTCCGAAGAATGGCTGAGGTTGGCCGCCAGGTATTGCTTTTGTACTGACCGGCCCCCAAAAACTCCTCGTGGTACCAGTCCCAGTCCTGATTAAAATCGGAAGGGGTAAGTGCAAACCCAGCAAAGTGGAAGCCCATCCATGCTCCACCGTTTTTCATGTACTTTTCTAGCGCTGCCCTTTGCTCAGGCGCTTCCGGCCGGGTATCGAGGAAAATCACGACGGCGTAGTTGGCCAGGAAGTCGTCGTTAAGATTGCTCCAGTTGCTGGTCGAGTCGTAAGTGAAACGGTGCTTAGCTGCCTGTTCTTTGAACCATGGGTGTGCTTCGCCCACAAAGCTGATATGGGCCTGGTCATTTTTGGCAGTGAAGAAGGAGATGACTTTGAATTCGTGGCTCACTTTCGGAGATGAGCAGCTGATTGCCCACAGAATAATACCGCTTAAGATCAGAGCCGAAAACGTCTTCATGGATAAATGCCTTTAGGTATTCTGAATGTTGAAGCTTTTTTCAAGAAAAATCACCTCACGGGCGGAGGCCCGTCAGGTAAAATGGCTTTGTACACATAATCGCCTCTTTTTTCCAGAAACTCATCTCGCATCGCTTTTCTAATCGACTCGTTTTCAAAAAGGTCAACCATTGTTAGTGCTAAGCTTTTAGCGGCGAAAACCATTCCTTTGTGCCCGATCGACATGCCGCCGCAGGCAACTACTGCCCACGAATGCCAGGGTGTTCCGATGGCTGCGGTGGTAGCGACAAGCGAAATTTCCGGCGTGATCCAGCTGATGTCAGCCACGTCAGTTGAGCCGCCTGTGGGAAATTCGGCCGTGGGGTCAATTCCGCCTATGGTTCCGTCCAGGCCTTTTTCGTCCATTTTTACAGCTCTCTGGATGCCTTTCGCAAACGCTATTTCATCCGCTGTGTAGCTGATCGGCCCAACCAATTGCATGTTTTTGTAAAGCACGTTGGCGCCGGCAATATTTGGCAATTGCTCGTGATAGCCAGAGGTGATCGTTAGCTTTGGCGTAACTCCAGCAATCATAGCTGCCCCTTCTCCAATTTCCTGCACCCTTTTATAAACTTCCATCATGCCATCTCTGGTGGCATCCCTTACATACAAGCCCACCCGGGCGTAGTCGGGCACAATGTTGGGTGCTTCACCGCCCTTTTCGATGACATAATGGATACGAACGGAAGGCTTAATGTGCTCCCGCAGCATGTTGAGGCCGTTAACAAATGCCTCTACCGCATCCAGCGCACTCCGGCCATTCCAGGGATCGAACGCAGCATGGGCAGCTTGTCCGCTAAACTCAACTGTTACCTCAATCATTGCCTGACTACTTTGGGTGCTTGCTTTGTTTTCAGCGTCGGGGTGCCAGTCGAGACAGGCGTCCAGGTCGTTGAACAAACCGGCCCGGGCCATGTAGATTTTTCCTCCAACTGCTTCTTCGGCAGGGGTTCCGTAAAACCGAACCGTTCCCTTTAGCTTTCCGGCTTGTATCAACTCTTTGATGGCCAATGCCGCTCCAAGACTGCCGGGGCCAAATAGATTATGCCCACATCCATGGCCCGGAGCACCCTCTACCAAAGGATCTTTGCCAGGCACTGCCTTTTGTGATAATCCGGGCAAAGCGTCATATTCTCCCATGATGCCGATGATGGGCTTGCCGCTGCCGTAAGAAGCAATAAATGCAGTGGGCATTTCAGCCACTCCTCTTTCGACAGTGAAACCCTGTGCTTCCGCATAGTCGGCCAATGCTTTGGCAGACACATTTTCTTTTAAGGCGATTTCTGCTGCCTCCCAGATTTTGTCGCTGAGATCAATAAGTTCGGAGGAGTGTTTATCCACCGACTCAAGGGCGGTTTTTTTGTTGCTAGAGATTTTTTGCGCCTTTTGACTAAAAGAAACAGAAGTGCTTAGAAAGGTGGTGAATAGCAAAAGAACAATGCTCTTTTTCATGATAGGTTGGTTTACCATAGTTATATAAAACAAAGTACCTGACACCGGTGCTTATTTGTTGGGCTCTAGTTCAAAAGGATCTCGTCGATAAACACCCAGCCTGGATTTCCTTTGGCGTCGTGCCAGGCTGGTAGTTTTGCTACAGGCACAATGTGAAGTTTGAGCACGGCATATTTTTCCTGAGGCAAATCGAAAGTGTAAAAGGCGGGGCCAACCGGCAGGTTTTGCGATGGCTGTGCTACTTTATTTTTTTTCCAGAGCTTCAGGTTTTTTTCGTCGTTACCATACCAAATGTCGATGCTGGCCGGAGGCATGATCCAGCCGCCGGTGTTGTTGAGGCTGCTAATTGTGATCGACTTTTGGGGCACATTGTCACCAAGGTTGATTTGAACATCCATGGGTTCACCCTGGTAGCCCAGCCAGTTGCCGTCGGTATGAATATTGGTGCCTTTGATGTGGTCAAAAAGCGCCTGCTCCAGCTTGCCTTTGTATTTTGGATTCGGGGGTGTTAGCAAGCTAACACTGGTAGGGGTAATCGAACTTCTTAGAAAAGATTTCGAAACTACCTCGCTGCTGTACCAGCCTTCTTTGAAGGCCTTCACTGTAACTATTGTATTGCCGTCCAAAGGAATCCCGTCTTGGTAGATTGGGGAATTGACACTATCGGGTTCTGATCCATCCAGCGTGTATCGTAGAGTAACTCCGTTGAGATAGTGCTTCACTTTCACTGAAATAGGGTCGGTAAAGAAGGCATCGTTTCCAACAATGACCGGGGCTGAAAGCTGAATGACAGTGCCCTTGTCGTCGAAACCCGACTCAAAAGAAACATCGGGAAAAGCTTCCAATAGTTGGCTCACCTCAGTTGCCTCAATGCCTGTATTCCAGATAAAAACTTTACGGAGTGTTGAAAGAGACTTAAGACCGGAAATGCCGGAAGCAGTTACGGCTGTTCCGGACAGCGATAGCTCTTGTAAATTGGAAAGTTTTGCCAGAGAAGCGAGCCCTTTGTCAGTCACGCCGGTAAAATTGAGATGCAGTTTTTCGAGGTTTTCAAAAGACACCAGAAGTGGCAGATCCTCGTCTTTTACCGGAATTTTGTTAAGGCTTAGTTCTACAACCTGTGTGCGGATTTTTTCAAGCTCTTTCAGTTGATCCGAAGCAAAGGCTTCACTGGAGAAAAAGGTAACGGTGAGTGCCGACGAATTCAGGGCAACCGGACTTATGATCCGATAGTTGGAATTGAGAGCCTCCACCAGCTCAGGGTCGGCGGCTTTAAAGTCATAGGCTTTGGTAAGGTTGAATTTTGCCTGAGCTATTTGATAGAGGGGTTGATCCGGCGCTGTTTCGGCTACCAAAGTGTGAAAAGAAGCCCCACCGGCAATCCAGGCTTCGATGACTTCTTTTTCTTCATCGGTGAGTTGAGTTTTCCCCTCTGGCGGCATATGTTCTTCTACCGATTCCGGCAAGTGGATGCGTTTGAGAAGCAGACTGGCTTCATAATTCAGAGAGTCCCACAATAGTCCATTTTTACCGCCGGCCAAAATAGCCTCAGGGCTTTCCATCACAAGCTCGCCCTTGGCTTTGAGGCTGTTGTGGCAACCCATACATTTTTCCTTGAGAATTGGCTGCACCATATGATCGTAAATTACGGCCTCAGCGAAAGGAACATCTTCGAAACTTTCGTCGGGCATAACAGGCGCAAGCACAAAATTTTCGCCATGTGTGATATTGGCGCCCTGGTGCCCGGCAAAGGTGACGAGCGCAACCATGGCTACGGGAATACCTTTCGACAGAATAGGTTGGTGATTGCAGGTTTTCCTGAAAGTGTACCACCCATAGGAAGCAAAGGCAATCAAAGCCCCTCCCCACTTGTGCCAGGTTAAACTCCCCTCGGCATACCCGCCCTCCTTTGAGAGCAATAAACCCATGAGTGCTGAAAGGGCGGCCGTAAAACTTCCCAGAAGCAGCAGGTCGTCGGCACGAAGTGATTCATCAGCTGGTGACTCAGCTGGCGTTTTGCTTACAAATACCAGTAGGGCATAAACAACCAACAGCGCTATGGGGAAATGAAGCAGCAAAGGGTGCATTCGTCCCAGTACCTGAAGCCAGGTGGGTGTTGCAAAACTATTTTCGAATGCGAGAAGAAAAGCCAGCAAGCAGCAGATAAAAAAGCTGCCGTTGGCGATCAGGCCCCTGAGCTTGGTCATGAAACAGGCGTTAGTTTATATGGGTATACCTGGCCGGAATTCCACTGGGCTACGTAAAGATTTTCCTCGTCGTCGATACATACATCATGAGGGTAGGCAAAAACGGCATCGGTTTGGAACAACTCCTTTAGCTGACCAGCCTCATATTCCGGGGCATTCGCAGCGATGTTGGAAACCACCTTGTCGTTCTTGTCGAGAATCGTTACGAACCCAGATTGCTTCCATGGTTGACTGGCGCTCATAAGCACGGCTGCATATAAGTAGTCGCCTTTGATAACGGGGCGACAAACCCAGGCTCCAGGAAGGGAAATCGTAGACAGGTATTTTCCATCCAGCGTATACCGCTTGAAAGCCATTTGCTGGCGGGAGCTGACAACCAGCGATGGATTAGCCGGATCACGGAAATCGATACAAACGCCATGGGCATTGAGGAGGTGAGCATCAGTTTCGCCCCGGCCACCAAAGTGACGGATGTAGTTGCCTTTGCTGTCGTATTGCACGATGAAGTCTTTACCGTATCCATCGGCCACAAAGATATCCCCATTGGGAGCAATGGCGGTTTCGGTAGGAACGTACTCCTCAGCCTTTGTGTATTCGCCTGTTTCTTTTGGATAGTCGAGCGTCAAAAGAACACGCCCGTTCATGTCCGTTTTAATTACCTGATGGCGGTTGTTGTCGCAAATGAAGAGCACTTCGGTGCCATTTTCGTCAAACAAAGTGAGTCCATGAGCCCCGGGGTATTCCGACCCCCATGTTGAAAGTAGCTTCCCTTTTTTGTCGTAGATAATGACATTGTTTTTGGTTTCGTTGGTGAGCAAGAGGATACGGCCTTTGCTGTCCTGCACCATTTCATGGCAGTCTTTCACCGGGTATTTGGTGATGTCTGCCTGGCTCCATTTGGTGTCGAGCTTGTAGCGCTTTTTACCATGGCCGAGGATGATGTCTTGCTTCGGATTTCTGGCTAACAGAGAAGGTCCAGCCATTACAGCCGAAGCGGCAAGGGCACTGTTTTTTACAAAAGTTCTTCTTTTCATTTTTTGGGTGTTCTTGCTAAGCAATAATTCCTTTCACTACCTTTCCGGCCACATCAGTCAATCTGTACCTTCTTCCCAGGTGCTTGTATATCAGCTTCTCGTGATCGAGCCCCATTTGGTTAAGCACGGTGGCATGAAAATCGTTGACATGAACGGGGTTTTCGGTGATATTATAACCAAACTCGTCGGTTTCTCCGTAGACCATCCCTGGTTTTATGCCGCCACCTGCCATCCAGATAGTGAAGCAGCGGGGGTGGTGGTCACGGCCATAGTTGTCGCCGGTCAACTTGCCCTGGCAATAATTGGTTCTGCCAAATTCCCCACCCCAAATCACAAGTGTTTCGTCGAGGAGACCTCTTTGCTTCAGATCCATCACCAGTGCGGCAGACGATTGGTCCACATCTTTGCACTGGCCAACAATTTGACCTGGAAGGTTATCGTGGGCATCCCACCCCTGGTGGTAGAGTTGCACAAATCTAACCCCGCCTTCGCTGAGCTTGCGGGCCAGCAGGCAATTGGCGGCATAGGTACCAGGTATCATGCATTCGGGGCCGTACATTTTAACGATTGACTCCGGCTCATTTTTTAAATTTGTAAGTTCTGGTACCGAAGTCTGCATTCTATAAGCCAACTCATACTGTTGGATTTTGGCGGCTATTTCCGGATCACCGAACTCCTCGTAGTTTTCCTGATTCAATGCTGCCAGGTGATCGAGCATTTTGCGTCGTTCCGCCCGATCCATTCCCTCGGGGTTGTTGAGGTACAAAACCGGATCGTCACCGCTACTGAACTGCACTCCCTGGTGAACGGAGTCGAGGAAGCCATTGGTCCAGAGTTTGGAATAAACGCCTTGTCCATTTCCTTTTCCTTTTGAAAGCAAAACGCAGAAAGCGGGGAGGTTTTTGTTTTCACTTCCTAACCCGTAACTCAGCCATGCCCCCATGCTTGGGCGGTTGCCTACCTGGGCACCGGTCTGGAAAAACGTGAGTGCCGGGTCGTGGTTGATGGCCTCGGTATAGATACTTTTTACAAAGCAAAGCTCGTCGGCTATGCTGGCGGTGTGGGGCAGCAAGTCGCTGATCCAGGCACGAGACTGGCCGTATTGTTTAAAGTCGAAAATTGTTCCTGCCAGGGGAAATTTGGACTGCCCGGACGTCATGCCTGTCAATCGCTGACCCTGACGAATCGACTCTGGCAAGTCTTCCCCGTGCATTTTTTGCAGCATGGGTTTATAGTCGAAAAGGTCGAGCTGAGAAGGGGCACCATTTTGGAAAAGATAAATGATGCGTTTGGCTTTGGGGGCAAAATGGGGGAGCTGCGCAAAAAGCTCTTCTTCCGGACTAGTGCCTCCCTTGAATAAATCGGGAATCAGCAGTGAGCCCAGTGCAGCACTGCCAATGCCGAGACTTAGCTTCGAAAGAAATTTTCGCCTGTTTTGGTTTAAGCCGTTTTCCAGTTGTTCTTTTTCCATGGCTTATGTCTTTGTAATGGATTCCTCCATGTTGTAAATCAGTTGAATCACGTTGGCCAGTGCCGCTGCCTCACTTTTCTCCACTTCCAAATGAGGATACTCACCCACATTCAGCACCTCCGAAGGGTCGATCGCCTGGCTTTTGTAAATGCCCAGCTGTTCTGAAAAATAACTGTTCAGCAAATCTTTCTCAGACTCCTTCGGCACCCGGCACACAATCAGTCTAAAAGCTTTTGTGATTTTATCTTCGCTGCCCGACTGCTCTTCTGCCAGCTTTTCGGCCAACACCCGTGACGCTTCTAACATGGTAGGGTCATTCATCATCACCAGCGCCTGCAAAGGTGTGTTGGTTTGAGGCCTTTTCACCTCGCACTGGTCTCTATTGCTACCGTCAAATATCATCAATGCGGGAGGAGGCAGTGTAAGTTTGATAAATGTGTACATACCACGACGGTACAAGTCGTCTCCGTGGTCTTGCTGGTAGGTGGCCAACACACCACGGCCGGATGTAGCAGCTTCCCAAAGGCCGTCGGGTTGATAGGCCTTTACACTTGGGCCACCTATTTTATTCACTAAGAGTCCACTGCTAGCCAGGATCAGGTCTTTTACAAACTCAGCGGGCAACCGGAAGCGAGGCCCGTGGCTGAGGTAGATATTGTCGGGGTCGATGGCCAATTTTTCTTTCGATACGATGCTCGACTGCATGTAGGTAGCAGACGTCACTATTTGTTTGACCAGGTATTTGATGTCCCACCCGTTTTCCATAAAGTCGACCGCCAGCCAGTCGAGCAGTTCGGGGTGTGACGGTAGGTCGCCCTGCATACCAAAGTCGCCGGCGGTTTTCACAATCCCCTGGCCGAAGATCATTTGCCAAACCTGGTTCACAAACACACGGGCGGTCAAAGGATTGCTTTTATCAACAGTCCATTTGGCCAGGCCTAAGCGGTTTCTTGGGTAGGCAGTGGTGTCAAACCCCATGACTTCCGACAAAGGCTCGGGTCTCACCTCATCTGTCGGCGAATCGTATTGTCCCCGGTTGAGCACATAGGTTTTGCGCAGGGTATCAAGTTCATCCATTACCGACACCATCATGGTGTCTTTTTCCAGCTGCCTGATAAATGAAAGTACCCCGTCAAGGTCGGCTGTTGTTATTTCAAGCCTCGGTGCCTTGGCTGGTTTCGAAACAGATATGTCGCCCTCGTACCCGACTTCAGGTGTATTGTTGAAGAAGGCAAACATCCTAAAATAGTCCTTCTGCGAAATAGGGTCGTATTTGTGGTCGTGACACTGGGCGCATTCCACGGTGAGGCCAAGTATGCCTTTGCTGAAGGTCTTCGTTTTGTCAAGGATGTATTCGACCCGGTACTCTTCGTCGATTACGCCACCTTCTTCTGTGTATTTATGGTTTCTCAAAAAGCCGGTAGCAAGGATTTTCTCTTTATCGGCGTCGGGAAGCATATCGCCAGCCAGCTGCCAGGTGAGAAATTTGTCGTAAGGAAGGTTTTCGTTGAAGGCATGGATCACCCAATCCCGCCAGGGCCATTGCGTGCGGATATTATCGTCCTGATAGCCGTAGGAATCGGAATAGCGGCCGACGTCCAGCCAGTGAACGGCCATTCTTTCTCCATAAGCAGGGCTGTTCATCAATTCGTCCACAACCTTTTCATAAGCCTCATCGCTTTTGTCGGCCATAAAGCGATCCATGAGATCAAGCGAAGGAGGGAGGCCTGTGAGATCTAGAGAAACTCTTTTCAGCAGCCGTTCTTTGTCGGCTCCTTCGTTGGGTTTCAAACCCTTCTCTTCCATTTTTTTGACGACGAAAAGGTCAAGGTCGTTCTTTGGCCACTCATCGTTTTTCGCTTTGGGAAGAGGCGCTTTTTTTGGGGGGATAAACGACCACAGCTTCTCAAACTTGGCACCCTGCTTGATCCATTTCTTCACCAGCTCAATTTCGTTCTCTGTTAGCAGGGGAAGGTGTGACTCCGGCGATGGCATTTGGTAGGTAGGGTAGGTCGATGAAATGCGTTTTACCAATTCAGATTCCTCAGGTTTTCCAGGCACAATCGCAAATTTTCCTTTGCTCTCTTTCAGCTCAGCAAAGGCAAGTTCCGGAATATCGAGCCTCAGGCCAGCTTTTACTTTGTTTTTGTCGGGGCCGTGGCAGGCGAAGCACCTGTCGCTCATTAATGGGCGGATATGAAAATTATAACTGACGGTTTCGGGCAGGGCTCCAGAAGATGTGGAGTCTTTGCATCCAGGCATGGAAAGAATCAATCCCGCAAAGGCGATGGACAGAAGCCCGGTGATGAGCCTGGTATACATGTTCAAGTAGGGTTATGTAAAATCAAAATTTAAGAAGGTTTGGCAAGGATAACAATGCATAGTCCATTAATTAGTTGTGGCTGGGAAGAGTGGAAAAATAAAGGCACCCGAAGGTGCCCTTATCAATAGATGAGTATTTGAAATCTCAACGGAAAGAGAATTTATTCAACATCCCACCACATTCTTGTGGTAAGCAGGTCTGGTCCCTGGGCCTGAACGGCGCTCTGATAGTTGTCAGGATTGCTGCCAGCTTCTGACTCATAGTACCTCAACCTTCTTGGCACAGTTCCGCCAGTGATGTTGTTCGGGTCGCTTGTAGGAGTAAACGCAGGAAATCCTGTTCTTCTCCAGTTGTTCCATGCCTCAACGTGGTTCAGGTAAGTGGCGGCCCAGTATTGCTCGCCAATCAACTCTAGCTTAGCAGCGTCTGATGCTCCCGCAAAGTCAAGCCCGACGATGTATGTGCTGATTTCCGACGCAGTTGCTGCATTTGAGATGCCGAATGCCTCCCATGACTCGATGGCTGCTGTAACACCAGCCACAAAATGCGCTTCAGGATCAGAAGACAACCAACCCTTCACCGCTGCCTCAGCTTTCATCAGTTCTACTTCAGCGTAGCTAAGGAATGGATACGGATCATCCAGATCTAAAATCTCACGATTGATGAAAGAGTACTCATTTACGCTTTCAAAATCAGGATTGATGGCCGTTATGGTTTGCGAAGTGTAACCATTGGGCAAGCCTTGTTGACTATCGGGATCGGTGTTCCAGGTAGTGCTGTTATACGGGTCACCGGTACCACCTACAATGATCATTTTACGTGGGTCACTGTTGTCCGTTAACCAATCAACAAGGAATTCACTGACACGGCCATTGCTGGCATCGCCACCACCACCGCCGGCATTGGAAAGCACAAGTGAAGTGCCGTTCTGGTTGGTATCACCAGCAGGACCGTTTTGTTGAGCCAAAAATGCGTTGTCATCATTTGATGTCATTGCACCGCCAGCTGCTTCTACAAATACAGCTTGCGCTTCTGTAGGATTCACTTTGCTCATACGAAGCGCTATTCTCATTAGTAATGAATTCGCAAACTTCACCCACTTCTCAATATCTCCCTTAAACAGGATGTCCTGAGAGCCCAAATTGTTAATGCTTAGGTCAAACCCGTCTCTTGCTGCTTTAATATCGCTTATCAGGGCCGCATAGATTTCAGATTGAGCATCGTACTTTGGGAACCAGTTTTCGGCTCCGTCGAGCCCCCTTCCAGCCTGGAAGAAAGGAACGTTTCCATAAAGATCAGTCATTTTGTGAAGATCGAAAGAACGCATGATAGTGGCCGCACCATGAAGGTTAACCAACTCTGGCACGTCCGCTGTCTGATCCACTACATGAGTCAGTGTTTTGATGGCGTCGGTATAGTGACTTTCCATAAAAGCACCGCTGTATTGTGCGTTGTAGTAGTATTTATCGCCACTCCAGTAACCTTGCAACGAGGCATTGTGTTGGATCATAGTAGAGCAATAAATCAAGTTGGTTCTCCAGTTTTCGTAGCGGGCACCAGCTACCCTCAACTGTCCATATGCCAGCAGATACGAAAGGTCTATTTCTTCTGAGGCATTTTTATTTATGTTGAGCTCAATCAGGTTGTCTTCGTTACATGAACTCATGATGAAGACGAGCACCAATGCGGCGCTTAAATATTTCTTTATATTCTTCATAATTCTCTTCATTTAAAGTTTAGAATGACGCCGACAGGTTGAAACCAAAGTTTCTTGTTGTCGGCATGGCGAAGAAGTCAAGCCCCTGCGCATTTCCGCTATTGTTGTAAGCAGACTCAGGGTCAATATTTGGAACACTTGACCAAAGCAAAGCCAGGTTTCTACCAACTATTGAGAACCGAAGCGACTCAATTGGGGTCTTCGCCAATAGCGTAGAAGGCAGGCTATAACCCAAAGATAGCGACCTGAGTTTACCGAATGAGGCATTGTACACGAAGTTGTCGGTAATCTGAGAATAGCGGCTGTAGTAGTTATCAACATTTTCAGGAGCGACATTCCAGGTCTGTGCTTGTCCTTCTTCGTCAACTCCGGAAATGGTGAGCCCGTTTTCACGACCTGGCAGGGTTTCCTTGTGAAGGCCCAGGTTGTAAGCCACCACGTTGGTGCTTGATGCCAGATAACCGCCGCTGCGGATATCTATCAGGAAGTCGAGGGTAAAGTTTTTATAGGTGAATGTATTGCTAATGCCGCCGCTCACAGGGTGACGTCCCGGTGCGATAAGGTCGAAGTCTCCTCTCACTGGATATCCATCGGCGTCATATACTTTTTGGCCGTCGATCTCCATTTGCTTGTAGCCTGCAATGGCTCCCAAAGGCTGGCCTACATAGTGACGAATTCTCTCCTGTTGTGTTCTCGCTTCGTCAAGGTTAAGGAACTCGATAGGCTCACCCAGTGCGTTTGTGCCCAGGTTGATCACATTGCTTATGTTGTGAGCATAGTTGAAAGAAATATCCCACCTAAAACCGTTGGCAACAACGGGAGTGCCTTTCAAAAGCAACTCCACACCTTTATTGCTAAGCTCTCCTACGTTGATTGTAGTGGAGCCAAAGCCAGATGTCCCAGAAATAGTTGTATTCAGGATGTCGTCTGTTGTGGTCCTGTCATAGTAGGCAAGGTCGATACCAATCCTGTTGTCCAGCAGTCTCACATCAAACCCAACTTCAATTTCGCTGGAAATATATGGTTGAAGGGCAGCGTTAGGAATGGAACCGTTGCTGATGGATCCTAAAACTGCTCCCTGGTGGCCTTGCCCTACAAGTCCGTAGGTCAGGTTAAGTGAATAGGGGTCTGGTGCACCACCGCCCACCTGGGCCCACGACGCTCTCACCTTTCCAAAGGTGAAGAACTCAGGCATCGTAAACACGTCCGAGAAAACGAAGCTCAAACCGGCAGAAGGATAGAAAAGAGAGTTGTTTTCGTCCGCAAGGGTCGAAAACTTGTCCTGACGACCAGTCACGTTTAGGAACAGGTAATTTCTGAATCCGATGTTTGCTGATCCGAAGATGGAGTTGATACCGTATTCAGAAAAGCTGTAGCTGTAAGCCTGATTTGTAACGTTGGTTACGCTGTGGAAAAAAGGAATGTTCAAGCCAGAGCCACCAGCGTTTAGCTGCTCAGCTGTTTTTCTCATTCTGTTTCCACCAACCAGACCGTCTACCGAAATGTCACCGAAAGTTTTGTTAACGCCAATGAACATATCGGCATTGTCTTCTCTAATGGTTCTCATGTTCTGGTTGAAGCTTCCGGTAGTAGCGTAGGCTGTGCCATAAGGCTCGTAGTTGTCAGAAGCTACGGACACAAAGTCGGTGCCGACACGGCCTTGCACATACAGCCACTCAAAGAAGTTGTATTTCAATGCGATGTTGCCCAGAACACGGTCCTTATTATCCTCTCTATTGAACTGATAGGCTGCCCAGTAAGGGTTCTGTATATAATTGCTTCCCTGATAGCGGAATTCTGTTCCATCCTCTTTTGCTCCTAATTTATCAGGATCACCCTTCAACGTCTCGTAAGAAAGAGAAGCAGGCTTTGTAAGGATGGCATAGTTGGCGTTACCCGGCGAGTCCGACAATCTTGGTCGGTTGATGGCCTTTTCCTTAGAGTACTGGCCTGTCAGCTTTAGTTCAAGGTTTCCAAAAGCGCCGTTCAAGCCTGTTGTGAAAAGCTTTCTGTCGAAGCTTGCATTCGGCATGATATCGTCATTATTCAAATCAGAAGCCGAAAAACGGAAGTTGCCTTTTTCGTTTCCACCGGAAAGAGCCAATGTATTAGTCCATGTTTTGCCAGTGCGATAGAAGTCCTTGATGGTTTCTCCCGTATCAGAGTAAGGTCTTGATACACCGTCAAACTGAACAACGCTTGATCCGTCAAGTTTGCCTCCCCAGGAGGAGTTGCCGTAATCGAGGGCAGCGGTTTCGTTGGCAGGCTTTTCGCCATCCACACCTATTCCATACTCTTTCTGAAAGTCGGTAAGATCAATCACGTTGTCCATGGTAAAGTTGGAGTTAAAGCTAACGCCGACTCCTTTTCGTGACTTACCTGACTTTGTCGTAATCAAAATGACGCCATTGGCGGCACGGGCACCATATAGTGCTGCGGCCGTGTTTCCTTTCAATACCGAAAGGCTCTCGATGTCATCAGGGTTGATAGAAGAAAGACCATCTCCACCGTCATTTCCACCCCACATACCCGCAGAGCCAAGTGTAGAATTGTCCATTGGCACACCGTTTACCACATAAAGTGGCTGGTCCGATCCACCCAGGGAAGATCCCCCTCTGATAATCACACGGCTTGATCCCGCTGCTCCTGAAGCAGGCGTACTTACATTCACACCGGCTATTTTACCTGTCAGTGCATTTCCCAAGTTGGTAGTACGGGAGTCAGTAAACTGGTCACCACCTACCTGAGTAACGGAGTAACCAAGAGACTTTTTGTCTTTTTCCAAACCAAAGGAAGTGACTACTACCTCATCCAATTGGGTAAAGTCGGCTGTCATCGAAATATCAATCACTGACCTTGAACCCACTTCTACCTCTTGTGTGGTGAAACCAATAAAAGAGAAGACGAGGGTTGTGCCGTCGGCAGACATAGTGATTTTATAATCACCTTCCACATCGGTAACTGTGCCGACGCTCGTGCCCTTGACAGAAATGTTAACACCAGGGAGTCCACCGCCTTCCTCGTCGGTGACCTTACCTGAAATCACTCGGTTTTGCGCATGGGCATAGAAGCCCAATAAGCAAAACACCAATAAATGGGTAAGCTTTTTCTTCATAGAAAATGTTTTAATAGATAATTGATTCGAACTAAAGGGTATAATCAACAGGGGGTGTTGAGGGGATAAATATATAAAGTTTTTTATATACCAACGAAGAAATACCTGGCTTTATAGAGTAACGAAACGATAATGCTCTCATGAGCTGCTAGAAAGTGTGTCCGCACAAATTTTAAAATAGGGCACACGAATTCATACAGCGCATTGTATTTTCTACCCTCAGCAATCGTTTGCATCGATTGATTGCACACTTTTTATGAGATATAAAATATGAATATTCTTATATTTACAGCTGACCATTGAGAGACAGCAGGAAATATATGGCACATAACGGTCTATTTTATAGAGCGTTAACAAAATGTGCTTTTTGAGGAGAGCAACTGGTTGATTATAAACGTTGGTGACATTGCCGAATATTCGGGAAGAGTATCAATGCGCAGAAAAAAAATAGCGCCGTAAGGCGCTATTAAAAGGTAGAAGATAGGTTCTCACCTCACAAGACTTTGACTTTAAGCACAAAATCAAGCCGAGGAAAATAGGTCTAGCTTTAGTCTTCTCCCACAGTAGCCGCAGGCGCTTCGGGATGTTTCACATATCTTTCAAAAAATTCAATAAACCGGCCGAGCCTATCCATCATGCGCAGTGGATTGCCGCTTCTGCTCAGCTCATGCCCTTCGCCAGGATACCGCACATATTCCACCGGCCTGTCAAGTGCTTTGAGGCTCTTGTACATCATTTCCGACTGGATAGTACCCGTTCTCAGATCCTGATCAGAGTGCATGATGAGCAGAGGGGTCGTAATTTGGTCGATGAAGGTAATTGGTGAGTTGGCATCAAGGATTTCCTGAACGCCGTCTTCCCATGGGTAGCCAAAATGCGTTGGTACCAGCCGCCAGGCATTGCCTTCTCCCATAAAGGTAGTGAGATCGTAGACACCTCTTTGGGCATTCGCTGCTTTGAAACGTTTGTCTTGCGTTACCAGCCAGGCCACCATGTAGCCGGCGTAGCTGCCGCCTGTTACAAATAGCTGATCGGTATCCATCCAGTTGTTTTTGGAAGTGGCATCATCCAATGCTGCCAGAATGTCGTTGGCAGGCCCGTGGCCCCAGTCTCGATAATTACCTTTTTTAAACGCATCGCCATAGCCACCACTACCCCGTGGGTTACTGAAAACTACTCCGTACCCCCAGCTCGTCAGCAGCTGAAATTCATGCCACATACTGAGTCCCGACGGCCCCCACATAGCAGAAGGCCCACCGTGGATTTCCAGTACAGTCGGGTATTTGGTTCCTTGTTTGAAGCCAACGGGTTGCATCACCCAGTACTGCACTTTTACGCCGTCGGGTCGGGTGACCCAGTATTCGGAAACGGGAGTGACGATTTTGTCTTTCAGCCAATCCGAGTTGAAATGTGTTAACGCTGTCAAAGCCCCGCTCTTCATGTCCATGCTGTATACTTCCAGAGGGTTATTGAAGTCGGTAATGGTCATAATGATTTTTTTGCCTGCAAGCGCAAAGTCATTGATCCCTTTGTCTCCTTCCAAAAGGGTAACGATTTCGCCTTTCTTCAGGTCGTAGCTGTACAAAGGAATGTCCCCTTCGGACGACGCAGTAAAATAGATTTTTTTGTTATCAGGAGAAAAGACCGGCCCACCAGCGTCTCTGTCAAACTCCGCTGTAATCATTTTTGCGCCGCTGCCGTCGATGTTGACAAGTCCCAGGTCATTTTGCGTAGCATGCCTGTTTACATCATCTCGCATGTAAAACAGTATGGACTTTCCGTCGGGTGAGAACTTTGGACTGCCTAAGGAGAAACCTTCCATATGAAGGAAGGAGGTAGCCGAACCTGACGTGACGTCAATTTTCCAAAGGTCAGAGTAGCTTTGCTTGTCGGGCTCCACTTTGTAAGCCACAGAGGAGCAAACAATGGTTTTTCCATCCGTTGACCAATCGCCACCGCCAAAATCCTGGAAACCCATGGTGAGTTGACGGGCTTTTCCTGCGTCAAGCGCCTGAATGAATAAATGCCGATACTTCATCTCGGGGTTGAGTCCCTGTTCCGCCTGGAAATCCTGATTCACAAATACCCGTGGGTTTTTGTCGACGGCATTTTTGGCCAGCCATGCCCGAAGCCCTTCAAGGTCGCCGTCGGGAGTAGATTTAATGTCTTTTTTCTCTTCTTCTTTCAGTGCTTTCCAGTTGGGCTCGTCTTTGAATGCTCTTCCTGGTCTTTCATAAGCCCAGGTTGGAGTGCCTTCGGTGTCCCAATCGTGGATGGACGACGAAAAGAGAATAGATTTTCCGTCAGGAGCCCAGCGGGGGCCAGAGGCACCGTGCTTGGCAGAAGTAAGTGGATAGGCTTCGCCCCCGGTTAACGGCAGAATCCATACTTGCGATTTTCCGTCGTCGGATCGCACAAAAGCGATTTTTTCACCGTCAGGAGCCCAGGTAGGCTGTGAGTCGCTCTTTTTTCCGAACGTAAGCTGAATAGGCTCTCCACCTTTTTCAAGATCGAGCATGTAGAGGTTGTGGCTATAAAAATAGTCATCCCCTTTTTGATCTCTTTTGGTGACGACCATCACCGCTTTCCTGGTATCGGGCGATACCTCCAGCTGTGAGGAGGTAACAATTTTCATTAGGTCGGAAGTGACGATAGGCTTTTTTCCGCTTTGCGCTTCTGCCCAATGAATGAGCATGATGAAGGCCAGCAGCAGCAAGTAGTTGAGTCTTTTTTGCATGACTGATTGGTTTTCGGGTTAATGCGGGAAGAACAACATAAATGGTTTTTGATTCAAGCAATAATCCGTTGGTGGTGAAAATTTGTTGTGCGGAAGTAGTTGCAAAAAAGCCCTTATATTTAAGGCAAACAAAGCTACTATGCTGAAAGTCGGAGATACTTACGAAATGCCTTTTTCACTTACCCAGGAGCAGGTAAATGCCTTTGCCGAGCTAAGCGGTGACAAAAACCCTGTGCACATCGATGCGACGTTTGCTGCCAACACCTCTTTTAAGAAACCAATTGTTCACGGCATTTTCAGCGCAGCCATTTTCTCCAGGATATTGGGCACCATTTTTCCTGGCGATGGCACCATCTATCTTGGTCAGACGTTGCAATTCAAAAGGCCGGTGTACCCAGGGGAAGACTACCAGGCGAGAGTGGAAGTGGTAAGTCTTGACGGGAGAAGTTCGGCCACCATAACCACAGTGCTCACGCACGTTGCCACGGGAAAAGCTGTCATAGAAGGCGAAGCCAAGGTGATGCACAAAGAGCTTATTCCTTAGTGCTCACTTAGGTTTTATTATTTCCCAGGTGATGGAGTACCGGGCGATTTGCTTGGGGTCGGCCAGCTGCATATCGGTGGTGTAAGGCCCACCTGGCTTGTCGATGAGCATGGAGATTTTACCCATATAGTCGTTGGGGCTGAGGTAGTCGTAGTCCCACACCTCCAAATCAACCTTTTCGTTCACTTTGAATCCGTCAATGACATGGTCAACTTCCAATGATTCGGCCTTCATGCGGTACCACTTCTCATCCACGGGCCATACTTTCTTTTTGTTGATGACCAGAAATACCTCGTCACCATCGTTTTCTTCATAAAAGTAGCAGTGAATGTTGATGATTCTGATAGATAACGCTTCCATAGGTTGGCTGGATGTTGAGTTTAAAGAATAGTTTGTCGGAGTTTGTCGGCTGCCCGTTCCATTTCAACAAGGGCCTCCATGGCCATTACTGTCTCCTTGTTCACTTTAAGAATTCGGGCACATTCATCTACGCTTTCACGCTCTTTGTCAGAAAAATCCCCATCGGCATAAGACATCCTGATGGCGTCGTAGAGCATGAGCTTGCTGTAGTTTGCTATTTGATTGGGGTTAAGTCGTTGGAAAATTTCGCCAAGGTCAGCATTTTCCCAGTCGAACTCTTCCCAGGCAGCAATGAGGTCGGTACCTACTTTCAAAGACTGTCCAAGGTCTTCGGTAAGCCAGTCCATTTCGGGGTCTGACACATCCCCATCCGCCCCGGCAATAGTGAGCAGCGCAAAGCCATAGTCCTTCCAGTATTTCTTCGGCACGATGCTCATACCGTAGAAGGTTGGCGATATTGTTAAAAATTCGTTCATGATGGAGACATATGCTTTAGGTAGACAAATTACGAAGACTTTTGATTTTTACGAATTAACATTTTTAAAGCGTAAGACCCTACGGCGAATAACACAAAGGAGCTTATAGTAAGAATTCTTATCCATTTTAACCTTGGATTTATCGACCCCTTCACCTTAATTAGGTGAAGCTAATTGCCGACTTAAACGACTTACGAAATGTTTTCCAGCAGCGATATTGATTTCATAAAAAAGAGAGGCTCCTCAACTGACGTAGTGGAAGCTCAAATTCAAAACTTCAAAGACGACTTTCCTCCTTTGAAGCTGGAAAAGGCAGCGACTATTGGAGACGGCCTTAGTAAGTTGTCGGAAAAGGACATTGATGCGAGGCTGAAAAGCTATGAAAGCGCAACTGCTTCGAAAGCCATCGTAAAGTTCGTACCTGCCTCCGGAGCGGCCAGCCGCATGTTTAAGGACCTCTTCAGCTTTATGGAAGAGTATACCGGCTCAGAGGCCGACTATCAAAAGCTCACAGCCAATCAGAAGAGCGGCTCCATGTTTGATTTTTTCAAGCGGCTGGAGGATTTCGCTTTTTACGATGACTTGAAAAATGTTTATGCAAAATCAGGCACATCGCTGGAGGAAGCTCACTTAAAACGAAAGTATGTTTCTATTCTTGAGTACCTGTTGCTTGACAAAGGACTCGGTTACGGCCAGTTGCCAAAGGGGCTTTTGAAGTTTCATAAGAAGAACGGTGTTTCCAGAACACCAGCGGAAGAGCATTTTGTGGAAGGAGCCAACTATGCTAAGTCGGCCGATGGTAGCGTGAAGCTGCACTTTACTGTCAGCCCTGAGCACAGAGGCAAATTCAAAGAGCATGTGGCTGATGTGCAGGAGGGCTACGAAAAACAGTACGGCGTAAAATTCGAAGTAAGCTTTTCAGAGCAGAAGGCATCTACTGATACCATAGCCGTAGATATGAGCAATGCGCCCTTCCGGGAAAACGACGGAGGACTGCTTTTCCGTCCGGCAGGTCATGGGGCATTGCTAGCCAACCTCAACGACCTTAATGCCGATGTTATATTTGTTAAGAACATAGATAATGTGGTGCCCGACCGACTGAAGGAAGACACATTTGTCTATAAGAAGGTGATCGCCAGCCTTCTGTTGGAATACCAAAGTAAGATTTTCGGGTTCCTTGAAAAACTTGAAGCTGGTGGTGCAAGTACGGCCGATCTTGACACCATGTACGACTTTTTGGAAAAAGAGTTTTGTACCAGCAATCATACTACCGCCAGAACAGCGTCGGCTGCGGAAAGATCGGCTTTCCTCAAAGGCAAATTCAACCGACCCATCCGCATTTGCGGCATGGTGAAAAATGAAGGAGAGCCGGGAGGAGGGCCGTTTTGGTGCAAAAACCCTGACGGTACCGTGTCGCTACAGATCGTGGAAAGTGCGCAGGTTGATTTGAAGGATGCAGGGCAAAAGAAAATTTTCGAAGAAAGTACACACTTTAACCCGGTTGACTTGGTGTGTGGTACCAAAGACTATAGCGGGAAGAAGTTCGACCTGATGAAATTCACCGACCCCAAAACGGGCTTTGTTACCGAGAAATCGAAAGATGGCAAGGCCCTGAAGGCACAGGAGCTCCCCGGACTTTGGAACGGTTCGATGAGCAATTGGAACACCGTGTTTGTTGAAGTGCCAGTTTCAACATTTAACCCTGTCAAGAAAGTAACCGATCTGCTGAAGGATCAGCATCAGTAGAAAAACATATTCCTTTTGTTAAAAAGCCATTTGAATTAAGATCTGGTTCCTGGCGGGTATAATATGCGGCGCTGCGGCTGTCGTTGTACATCAAACTGCTTTCATCTGTAACCTCAGTGCCAACTAATCCCGGTTTCCAGGGAAAAATATTTTTTCATCTTCTGTATCTTTTCCATTCTTCCCCGTTACAGGGCCGAAAGTTTCAAAATTCTGACCAATCAAACAGCGCAAAAGTGGAGTTGGATGAACACGCACTTATAGAGCAAGCCAAGCAAGACCCCAAAAGGTTCGGCCCTATCTATGAGAAGTACCACGAACCCATTTTCCGATTTGTTTATGCTCGAATTGGCCAGCTTGAGGCTAGTAAGGATGTAACCTCTTCAGTGTTTTATAAGGCCCTGGCCAATTTGAAAAAATACCAGGTTCGGGGCCTTTCTTTTTCTTCCTGGCTGTATCGGATAGCGCTGAATGAATGCTACGACTTCTTCAGGTCAGGAAAGAAACACAGAACTGTAGCGCTCGATGACTACATGGGCGTCAACCTGCTGGAGGAACTCCAATTCGGCGATAGCGAGCAGGAAGCATGGATGAACTCATTGCCGGTTTTGCTTGAGTCTTTGGAGCCGAAAGATCTGGAGTTGATAGAAATGAGGTTTTTCGAAGGAAAGAGTTTTAAGGAGGCGGCAGATATTTTGGACATTACCGAAAACAATGCCAAAACACGTAGCTATCGCTTGCTGGAAAAAATGAGGAAAGAGGTCAAAAAACTTGTCGTGAAATGAAATACCAATTTGTAAAAAAGAGACAAGAGATCAGTACAGAACAAATCCACTCACTGAGGGATTTTGACTCCGTGCTGGCGGGGAGTAAGCAGGTTTCCGGCCTGGCGTATTCCGGGAAGCTGCTGTGGGGGCTGGCTGTTATTCCGGCTATCGGGATTATTTATTTACTCACGCTTGGCAGGCCCTCAGTCAGCGACAAACAACCAACTTTGGCAGAGGTGCCGGTGAAGGAAGAGGCCGTCTCGGCAAGCCCTCCAGTTGAAGCTGCACCGGCGACCAGGCTCAATGATCAAACGCAGACACCATCACCATCACAAGACCCGGTTACAAAACCAAAAACATCGACGCCGACCGAAAAGAAAAACGAGCAGCCATCGGAGAATCAGGAAACTAACCAGGTACAAAAAGAGGATGTATACCTGAATGCCGAGCCAAAGGATGGGTTCGACCTTTTTTATGCTTTTATCGAGAGCGAGCTGACCTACCCGGAGCTGGCAAGAAAAGACAGCGTTCAGGGCTACGTCAAGGTGATGTTTTCTGTGGATGTTGATGGCACGCTCAAAGACATTTCCATAGTCGAGTCTTTAGGAGATCTTTTTGATAACGAGGCTATCCGTGTTATCAAACGAAGCCCTGCATGGAAACCCGCCTCCTTCAACGGCTATCCTGTCAGCAGCAGGATGTCAATTAAACTCACCTTCAAAGTAGAATAATAAAAACGACCATGAATACACTAAAAGCACTTGGTTTTAGCATCCTCGGGTTGCTTTGTTTTAGTCACCTCCGGGCGCAAACATTTGAAGCAGTGGATACGCTCAGCGTAAGCGGTATCGAGAATGTATCGATGAAGTGGGTTGATTTGAATAACAACCTGCTTTACGATCTGATACTTTATGGCAACGATAGCCTGGGCAATGGGGCACTTCAGGTATATCTAAACGAAGGGGAAGGTAAGTTTACAAAACAAACGCCTACGCTTCCTGATGTGAAAATTTGGCAGCTACAGCCGATTGATTATGATCGGGATGGAACCATTGACCTTGCGTTTTCAGGTGTTGTCAATGGTGCTGACTCAGTCGTTTCAGTACTGCTGTCCAGGGAAAACTTCACTTTCGAATTGCTTCCAACACCAGTGTTGAACGGGCCCGTGGAGGCATTCCAATTTATAGACCTGAATTATGACACTGTGAATGACCTGCTCATCGCACGGCAAAACGATGAAGATAGTATCGAACTAAAAGTATTGAAGGGCACCGCACCAGGCTTTGAGGACCTGATGATAGAGTTTCCGCCGTTTGAGAGAGGAACATTTTTTACCCTGGATATTGATAGTGACGCCAGAAAAGATTTGTTGCTGTCAGGTTTCAGGCAAGGGCAGTCATTTACCAGGCTTTATAAAAACAACGGCATCTTTGAGTTTGTTGATTCTGCCAATTTTGGCTTCGAGTACGAACAAATTGTGCAGGAATCGGATACGTCATTTTTTGTGGCCGTGGATCATAAGGTAGAGGCGATCGCCTTGGGTGAGTATGATGGCAATCGCAGGCCTGATCTTTTTGTGAGAGGAAAAAGCTCCACGGGGGAGGATTTAAATGTTCTTTACCGAAACAATGGGGGTCGGATAGTTGCCGAGCGGGACAGTATGTTGAGTAACTATAAAATTCAGGCCTCACATATGGCAGATTTCGACTCGGATGGCAAAACGGATCTTTGGGTAAGTGCGTCCCGAAACGACTCGACCTTTGTTTTTTGGTACAACGACTTAAATGCATTTACGGAGGCTGAGCCAGTTTACCGGGACTCTCTTCTTCTTACTGAATTTGCCGATTGGGACCTGGATTTCAACCTGGATTTTGTAGAGCTCAGGCAGAGCCTTCACGGATTGAAGCTTGTGTTTTTTGAAAACATGGCCGATTCGGTTAATAAGGGCCCGTCGCTGCCGTTTCCGCAGGTGGCCGTGCAAACCGGCTCTGGAGAAGTGAAAATACGGTGGCAACCAGCTATAGATTCTTTGACCAGCAGCAGCTCACTTTCTTACGACGTGCTTTTAGTTGACGCCGATACCACGGCACTTTTTGAGTCTAACATGAGCACAAAGAGCTTTGGCCTCCAGCAGCCATATCATGGCAGTGTGCTGTATGGCGACTACCTCACTGTTAACAACCTTGCTTCTGGGGACTATCTCTTTTTAGTAAGGGGGGTAGACAATGCCTATAATGCCTACGACGGTGGCGGAATGGGTGGCCTTCAGCTATTCAGGTTTGCCATTTGCAATGGTGACCTGGTAAGGACCTCGGCAGAGCTTTGTCCAGGGAGCCCAGAGGTTTTTGGTGAGGAGGGAGTTGAAAGAAACTGGTACTCAAATAATTATGGGGCCCTGGGCCAAATCGATCTGTTGAGCTATTCTGCTACTACCAGCGATATCCTATATGGAACGGTAGTGAGCGCAGAAGATTGCGGAAGCGGACAGTTGGTTTACACGATAACTACCAAACCACTGGATCGTTTATCAGACGATATTGAAGGCATTGTTCAAGTATGTGAAGAATCAGAAATTACCTACGAAGTTCCAGCCACATGGACAAACGTTGTCTGGAGTTCAGTGGCTTTCGGCACTGTTGGCGAAGGATCAAGCCTCACATTCGATGTTACGCAGGCAGATACAATATCCATAGTGGCAGCCAACGAGTTTGGCTGTTTTGACAGAGCCGAGAGCGTCATCGCTTTCTTCGATCCGCAAGTGTCAGATACTTTGATCACGATATCTCCCGGTGAATCAGCCGATATCACTGCCTTCGGTGGTCAGGCTTATGAATGGAGCCCTGCAGGCGAATTTGACGATCCCTTTAGTCATATGCAGACCGTTTCTCCTGGAGAAACAATGGATTATCAGGTGTTGATAAAAAACGAAGCTGGGTGCGAACGCCTGTTCAACATCAGGGTGGAGGTTGCGCAACTCGGTGGAGTAGCGAACCTTTTTTCTCCTAATGGCGACAGCCGAAACGACCAGTTTTTCCTTCAGCTTTCTACCGTTCCGGCAACTATCGATTTTCGGGTATATGCCAGGTCGGGAGGACTGATTTACCAGGAGTTGGACGCCGCAAGGGCTGTCAGTGAAGGATGGGATGGAACCCATAACGGGGAAAAAATGCCCCCGGGGGTATACTACTGGCGTGTGGAAGGGAGATATAGCGATGGCCGCCCCGTGCTGCTCAACGGAAAGAAATCCGGAAAAATTAACCTCGTAAGATAGATCACAGCTAGCGATGAGGTGGATGTTCCTGGTTCTTGTTTGCTTTCTTTTGATGCTTTGCGGCCAAACGATGTTGGCGCAACAATTCAATTTTTCGCAGTATGGCTTCACTGACCAGCGAGTTAATCCGGCGCTGGTGGGTATCGGGAATTACTGGAAGGTAGGCGGAGTGCACCGCCAGCAGAACACGGGGCCTCAATTCGATATAAAAAGCACCTCACTGTCCGCCAGCTACCCATTGGTTGCACCGGGGAGGGGGCGAACTCTGGGAGGTATAGGAGTAACTTTTTTGGACGACAAGGCTGGAGAAGGGAAGGCGTTTAAAACACAGGAAGTTGGGCTGAGCTATGCCATGCAAGTGCGCACAGCCAGAAACCAGCAGCTGGCTCTTGGCGTGGGTCTTTTTGCCCAAACAAGAAAATTCAGCTACGACGATTTCTTCACGAGCCAACAATACATACCCAACCGGGGTTATGACCGCTCGATTGACAATGGCGAGAGCTTCGACGAGTTGCGCCGCTCTTTTGGTAGGTTGAGCATTGGCTTGCAGTGGGAAAAGCGAGACAAGAACAATTCCAGGCTTGCCCATTTTGGTTTGTCGAGTTTTGACATTAACCAGCCCAGGGAGGCATTCATCGACTCGGACTACCGAATCCGAACCTCATTCATGCTCAATGGTGGTTTCCGGTTATATCAATCGGGGTCGATGAGTCTTTACCCGGAGGTGCTTTATACCTACAACGGAAGAAACAATCAGCTCAATGCTGGTATCAACTGGCGGTATTTGCTGGCCAACAAGGGCTTTGTGGAGTTGAAAGGAGCTTATTTGTCGGGAGGGCTTTTTTTGGCTGGGTTTCAATTTGGCCGGGACGAGTTTCGCATGGGGGTTAGTTACGATGTGCCAACAAATGCGAGCAATACCGCCAACCAGGGCGCCTTTGAATTTGGCTTCGAGTTGAAAGGGCTTGTGACCAGGGCTGCCAAATCAAAAACCAAAAGACAGAAAAAGCAGAAAACAGCGAGGAGTAAGAGCAAGCGGCCTTCACCCACCAACGTGGCAAAGCGACTGGCTGTTCCGAAAGAAAAGGTGGAAGAAACGGATGTCTCCGAGACAGACACGGTGGATGTACCAGCAGAAGAAGGTGATGCTGGCGCCGCCATTGAACCGGACGTAAAAACAGGAGTGGAAGGAGTAGAGTTTGAGAAATTTGTATCTGAGAAAATCTCAGAGGAGCTGGGCTTCGAAACCAACAGAACAACTATTAGCGCCAAATTTAAGGAGAAGTTGGATGAGTTGGCCGATCGCCTGGAGAAGGAGCCATGGCTGAAAGTTGACATTGTGGGTCACACAGACAATGTTGGGAGCGAAGCCGCTAATGAGACACTTTCCGTTGCCAGAGCAGCGGCAGTGGAGGCCTATCTGCTGAGCAAAGGCATTGCCAGAGAGCGGCTTACAACCGAAGGCAAAGGAGAACTGGAGCCAATTAGCTCAAACGAGACGGCTGAAGGACGAAGCCAGAACAGAAGAGTTGAATTGATTATTCACAGGTAGTTTAGGACGATTGGAGTAAAGAAAAGTTCCGGGGTACGTGGCACCCCGGAACTTTTCGTTTTGCTCAAAATCCGCACGCCATTCCCTCGTCCATGCCAATGGGAGAGCCGTCAGGCGCTTTCGTTTCTTTGTAGTATTCTTTGACAACTTCTGGCTTCTCGAAAAACAGACCAAGCTGAGCAGAGGCCAAGGTCAAATGCGCCTTCTGATCTGAATCATTTTCAGACTTCACCTTCGCATCGATCCAGCTTTTCAGGTCTTTCAATTGCAAGTACGTAATAGCTCTTGCCTGATCGCTGGCCTCCGTGTTGATGCTGAGGTTCATCAGGTGATACATGACCAACTTATCTACCGTGCGCATGATTTCTCCATGATAGCCGGCAGGATGTGCTTTCTTCCATGTGCTGGCTGTCAATTTGCTGAGAAGTGAGCTAAAGTCAGGCTGTGCAGCGTTGCGGGCATGGTGCTCAACAAGCCTTGTCGCTCTTTCCGGGTGGATCAGGTAAGATAACGTCAAATCAGCAGCCGTTTCAGCAGCCGACAAGGGATCGAACTCTACGCCTGTTCTAGCCTCAAATGTTTCTCTCGTTCTCGGATAGCCGTAAGGCCTGGGAGGAATTTGCTGAATGAGCTTTTCGGGCAAGGCCAAAGCTTCTGGAGTCATCGTGGCCAACAGCGCATCGAATGCTTTCATCTGCATGGCAGGGTCAAGGTATTTGGTAGTGAATTGCCCGTCCCCTTTCATGGCGTAGTTGTAGTTGAGTCCACCTACCACTTTAGAAGTAGCGTCTACCTGATAGCGATGGAATAAGTACATAGGTGCCAGCGCTTCTTCTATCAGCGCCATAGGAGCATCCGGACGAATCGTCTTTTCGGAAAAATTGTCGAGAATTTTTCTTCTCACCGACATCATTCGGTTTAGCTCGTCAGCGGCATCAGGGCCATTGTCCCACAGGTGGGAATAAGGATGGGCACCGCCAACAGGCCTTGAGTCCTGGTCGGTAATATGCATCAACCCTTTGCTGAAAGTTTCTTTGATGATCTTGTCAAGAGCCTCTTTTTCATTTGTGCCGTCGGGGAAGTCCGAATAACCATACTTAATAATCTGTTTATCAAGCTCACCAATGCCAACCGCATAGGCTTCGGAAAGATCGATGTTCCCGTTCGCATCCATTTTTATATAAGGGTGCGGATAATCCATCACCGACGCTCTGTTGTTGACACTGGATGCATAACTATGAACAATGCCAAGCGTATGCCCCACTTCATGTGCTGAAAGCTGACGGATACGGGCCAGCACCATTTTCATCATTTCATCAGAAACCGGCTTGCCATCTTCATATGGAGACAAAAGCCCTTCTGCTATCAGAAAATCCTGGCGAGCTCTCAATGAGCCGAGACTCACATGCCCTTTAATAATTTCCCCCGTTCTTGGGTCAGCAACAGACGCCCCGTACGACCATCCTCTGGTTGACCGGTGAATCCATTGAATCAGGTTGTATCTAACGTCCATCGGGTCAGCGTCTTCAGGCAGCATTTTCACCTGGAAGGCATCTTTGTAACCGGCGGCTTCAAATGCCTCGTTCCACCATGCAGCCCCTTCAAGCAGTGCTGAGCGAATGGGCTCGGGTGTGCCTGGGTCGAGGTAGTAGATAATAGGCTCAACCGCCTCGCTCACTGCGGCATTGGGATCAACCTTCTCCAACCGGTGACGATTGATGGTTCTTTTGGTGATCGGCTCATCAATCGGCGTGGCGTAGTCCATATAAGTGGTGCCGTAGTAGCCCGACCTTGGGTCAAATGCCCTTGTTCTGAACCTTGAGTCGGGTAGTTGTACCATAGAATGATGCATCCTGACCGTCACAGCATCCGGAGAAGGAACCACCGACCTGATCCAGGCGCCGGCTGGGGTGCCAGTGAAGGTAATGGTCGCTTCAAACTCGCTGTTTTCAGGAAAGTTTTTGGTCATTTCGGTGTAAATCATCGACCGGCTTTTGTCCAGGCTATAATTGCCTTGTTTGGCTCTGCTTAGTCGCTGACTTACTCCATGCGAATCTCTGAGAAGAAAATCGGTAAAGTCTACCAGCGCCGACCAGTCTTCTTCGGCCAGCACATCAAAACCCCAGATAGCCGACTGTGCAAATGCTTGTTCCACCGACTTTCTTTCAAGTGCGTCGTCGCTGATGGCACGGTAGTCGTAGTTGGGCTGGATCATCAGTATTTTTGGTCCGCTCCTGACAAACTTCACAACTTTCTCACCACCAAGCTGCCCTCTGTCGAGCCCTATGTCGTTGGAGCCAATTCCGGCAGGCAGGGAGCTGATGTATAAAAACTCAAAATTTAGTTTGTTTACTTCAAGGTATACTTTGCCTTTTTTGGAGTCCCAGTAAAAAGGAAAAAAGCCTTCATACTTTTCCATTCCTGATGTAAAACCAGCAATGTCCTTGGTGGCGGAGGCTGCGTTCGCCCCTGAAGCAGGGGTAGTGGCCACGGGGGCCTGGGAGGCTGTGCACGATGCCAGTACAAAGCCCAAAATAAAGAGGTAAATTTTTCTCATAATGAATGGTTTTCGAAAGATTTGCTAAAATATAGCTTAATCTCTAATTCAGTAATTATTAAGTGCTTAATGGTAAAAAACCTACTTCGGGATGAGAAATTGTACTTTGTGGCAGTAGTGCCAACGGAGCCGTTGAGGGGGGAACTTCACCAACTGAAAGAGTACTTCAGGGATAAATATAATTCTTCCAAATCGCTCAATTCTCCACCACACATTACGTTGCACATGCCCTTTAAATGGAGGGAGAGCAAGGAGAAAAAACTTCTTACTGCGCTGGAAGAAAGCTGTTTGCCGCTGACTCCGTTCGAAGTGGCATTGAAGGGATTCGCAGCTTTTCCTCCGAGGGTAATCTACGCTGAGCCCGTTGAATCGCCTCAATTACACGATTTACAGAAAACAGTGGCCCGAGCTATGCGCTTGTCGCTCAATTTGTTCAATGCCGACTATCAGGGCAGAGGTTTTCACCCGCACATCACACTCGCTTTCAGGGATTTAAAAAAGCCTCGCTTTCACGAGGCTTGGCAGGAATTTGAAAACAAGCCGCTAAAGGCTTCATTTCTTGTTGACAATATTTGTTTACTGAAGCACAACGGCAGCACCTGGGGTATTTTCCAGGAGCTACCCTTTGGCAACCTTACTTCTGCTGAAAAAGGTGCACGTCCCTCTGAGGAAACGGAATAGAAATTCCCTCTTTGTCGAATGTGCTTTTTACCCGTTCCTGCATGTCGAATGTCATCGGCCAGTAGTCCTCCTTTTTTACCCAAACCCGGAAAAGAAAATTGACTGAGCTGTCGGCCATTTCTTTGATAGCAATAAATGGCTCCGGATCTTTGATTACTCTTTCATCATCCATGGCCATTTGAGTAAGCAATTCTTTTACCTTTTTGATGTCATCTGAATAGCTCACGCCGAAAACGAGGTCAAGCCTTCTATTGTCTTCCACTGAATAATTGGTAATGGTGCCTCCCATTACGGCACTGTTGGGAATAACAATTGTTTTGTTGTCTGGTGACTTGAGCACTGTGTAGAGAATTTGGATAGCGTTCACGGTGCCTGCCTGCCCTTGCATTTCGACAAAATCGCCTACCCTGTAGGGGCGAAACATGATGATCAAAACACCACCGGCAAAGTTGGAAAGGCTGCCTTGCATGGCCAGACCAATTGCCAAACCTGCGGCGCCTATAACGGCCACAAAGCTAGTCGTTTGAATACCCACCATGGAAGCCACCGAAATGAGCACCATGGCCTTGAGGACGACATTAAAAATGTTTGAAAGGAAAGGAATGAGAGTAGAATCCACGTCCCTTTTCTTCATTAGCTTTTTTAGTGACCGGGTGAAAAAGCCAATGAGATAAAAGCCAATGATAAGAATGACGATGGCAGCCACTAGCTTGGGAGCGTAGTCAAATAATAGTTGAATGAGTCCTTCCTGGTATTGATCCAATTTGTCCATAATAGAATTTACGTGATTATTAATTCAGAATAGCGGGAGAATTAGTAGCTGATACTACCCTTTGTGTTATCCCTGTATAATTTTAGCGATCTTATTTTACCTTCTTTTTTGACGTGGATCAAGTTGACCTGATCGGGAAAAGTGTCAATGAGCGCACTATTTGCAACCCCTATCGTAGTCAAATTGTTCACGCCGGTCACTTCGAGGTAGCACCAGATAGCATCCGATTCCAGCTCATGGCCGAGATAAGACAGTTTTACGGGTTTATTATTTATTTCTATTGAAAGATTTTCTATCACAAACTCTTTCATAAGCGCATCAAATCGCTTCTTATCTGAGGGGTTGACCACGTCCAGCGTCGTCCAGCCACTTTTCTTTCTCAAAGCTTCTTCCAGGTCGTCAAGAAAAATCCGCTGGGAAATCTCCAGAGACTTAGTTTTGTCATTGAATTCCACATCACACACACTTACGTGAAAAGGGTGAGCCAACCACGTAACGAATATGAGGAAGATATGTACAATCATTGCCATAGAAACAACATTTACTGCAAGTACAAAATTTAAGATGTATACTTACAACCTTTTTTGTGGCAGCAACTTAAGAAATCTATGTCGGAGTTTAGCCTCTTTTTTGGATTAGGATTGGAACACATTCTTGATGTCAATGGTTACGACCACATACTGTTTGTTATTGCCCTGTGTGCCATTTATTCGGCCCAACAGTGGAAAAACGTCCTTGTTTTAGTGACCGCTTTCACTTTGGGTCATTCGTTAACACTGGCGCTTTCTACGCTGGACATTATCAAGGTAGACTCAGGGCTTGTGGAGTTTCTCATTCCGATTACAATATTTGTAACGGCGGCGGCCAATATTTACAAAAAAGACGCTGAAGTGAGCAACGAAAGTGTGAAACTCAACTACTGGTTTGCGGCGTTTTTCGGACTCATCCACGGAATGGGTTTTTCTAACTACCTGAAAAGCCTGCTCGGCAAAGACGAATCCATTGTCACACAGCTTCTCGCCTTCAATTTGGGCCTTGAGGTGGGTCAGATTGTGATCGTTTTGGCAGTGATGGTGGCAGCATTCCTTTTTATGTCTTTGGGAAGCATAAAGAAAAGAGACTGGATTTTGGTGATTTCGTCGGCTGTGGCGGGCATATCACTAACAATGATTATAGAAAGTAAATTTTGGTAAAAAGTGAAATTGATATGAAGAAACTACTCATTGTAGCATTGACCCTTTGCACAAGTTATTTAGTAAAAGCCCAGGGAGAATGGGGCCAGAAATTTGAGCAGCTAGGCACAATGCTTCCCACTCCCAATAGCTACCGTACCGCCTCCGGCGCACCCGGAAAAGACTACTGGCAACAAAAAGCCGACTATGATATTTCAGTCGAACTGAACGACAACAATCAGAGCATTACCGGCACTGAAACCATCACCTATCACAACTTGTCCCCTGACCGCCTTTCGTACCTGTGGGTGCAGTTGGATCAGAACATGAGAGCTAAGTCGTCCAACACCCCTCTGGTTACTACCACGGCAATGTCAGATTCTGTTTCAGGGAAAGCATTGCAGACGATGATCAATGATGCTGACTACGACGGGGGCTTCAAGATTGCCTATGTAAAAGACATGTCGGACAAGGGGCTCAAATACACCATCAACCAAACCATGATGAGGGTGGATTTGCCCAAGGCCCTGGAACCAGGTGGAAAGGTTTCGTTCAAAATCGCCTGGTCTTACAATATCAATGACCGTATGCTTGAGGGGCCCCGCTCAGGTTATGAGTTCTTTCCAAAAGATGGAAACTACGTTTATACCATTGCTCAGTTTTACCCCAGAATGGCGGTATACGATGACGTGAATGGTTGGCAGAACAAGCAGTTTTTAGGTCGAGGTGAGTTTACGCTACCTTTCGGCGACTTTACTTTTAGTGTTACAGTGCCTGCCGATCATATTCTGGGTGCAACCGGTACGCTGCAAAATGCCTCTCAGGTGCTCACGCCAGAGCAGCTTCAGCGCTTCGAAAAGGCGAAAACCACCTTTGATAAGCCAGTGATTATTGTTACCCAGAAGGAAGCAGAAAAGGCTGAGAAGACAAAGTCGAAAGAAAAGAAGACCTGGACGTTCAAAGCTGAAAATGTGCGTGACGTAGCCTTTGCTACTTCCAGAAAGTTCATTTGGGATGCCATGGCGGTTGATATCAATGGTAAAACGCCACTTGCCATGAGCTACTACCCCAAAGAAGGCAACCCGCTGTGGGAGAAGGAGTCGACAAGGGCCGTGGCCAACACTTTGATTACCTATTCAAAGCATACTATCGACTATCCTTATCCAAAAGCTATTTCCGTGCATGCCGCTTCCATTGGCATGGAATACCCTATGATCTGCTTCAACTTTGGTCGACCTGAGCCTGATGGCAGCTATACAGACCAGAAAAAGTGGGGCATGATCGGTGTGATTGTGCACGAGGTAGGGCATAACTTCTTCCCAATGATCATCAACTCCGACGAACGCCAGTGGACCTGGATGGACGAAGGGCTCAACACCTTTGTGCAGTCGCTTACCCAAAAGGAGCACTATCCCGACATGCCCATCCGTCGTGGTTGCGCCGCCTGTATTGTCGACTATATGAAAGGCGACAAAGAGGGCATCCGCCCGATCATGACCAACTCAGAGCAAATCCTGCAGTTTGGCAACAACGCCTATGCGAAGCCGGCAGCAGCGCTCAGCGTGTTGCGGGAAACCATTATGGGCCCTGATCTCTTCGATTATGCTTTCAAGGAATATGCCGACAGGTGGGCTTTTAAACACCCGTCGCCAGCAGACTTTTTCCGCAGCATGGAAGACGCATCGGCCATGGACCTCGACTGGTTTTGGAGAGGTTGGTTTTACACGACGGATCATGTGGACGTGGCCGTTGACAATGTAAAATGGTACAAAATGGCCACCAACGAAAAAGGCTTCGAAAACCAGGTAACGGCTTCAGGCGAGGTAATGGGAGCCGATGGCAAGAAAGCGCCAGCCACTAATTTCCAGGAAGCAGCAGAAACTTTCGTGTTCAGTGGCACTTCCGACGACTCTTACAGGGAGTTTATGAACAAAGTGGATGATGAAGCGATCAAGCAAAAGCATATCAACACCAATTTTTATGAATTGACCCTGAAAAATGCTGGCGGCCTTGTAACTCCCGTTATTATTGAATGGACTTATCTCGATGGCACCAAAGAAAAGGAGTATATCCCTGCCGAAATCTGGAGACACAATGAGCACGAAGTGACCAAAGTGTTTGCCAAAAACAAGGAAGTAGTGAACATTCAACTTGATCCGGACAAGGAAACAGCAGATGTGGAGCTGGACAACAATGTGTTCCCCCGGCAGGATGTGAAAACTCGCTTCGACCAGTTTAAGGAAAAGAAGAATTAAGGACAAATAGAAAAGTAAAACATACTGTTAAGTGAGCCCGGGAATTTTTTCCGGGCTTATTTGGTAAATGAATAACAAAACCCAAAGACCGATTTCCAAATACTCAATGTTTATGAAAAGGATTCTTTTAAGTTGCCTGGCCATTGCAGCGGGCATCATCACAGCAGAAAATGTTAACGCCCAGGGGCAATGGGGCCAAAAGTTTGAGCAAATGGGCACCTTGCTGCCCACACCGAACACTTATCGCACAGCTTCAGGAGCCCCCGGAAGGGAGTACTGGCAGCAAAAAGCCGACTACGATATTTCGGTAACCCTTAACAACAACAACCAGTCGGTGACCGGTGAAGAAACAATCACCTATCACAACCAGTCACCTGATCAACTCAAGTATCTTTGGTTGCAACTCGACCAGAATATGAGGGCCAAAGACTCCAACACCCCGCTGGTGTCTTCCAGTAGCATGCCTGATACCATTTCGGGAAAGTCGTTGCAGCAACGGATCACCAGGGATCAGGACTTCGATGGAGGTTTCAAAATCGCCTCTGTTAAGACTGTAGACGGCAAAGCCATTCCATATACCATCAACAAAACAATGATGCGGGTAGACCTTCCGCAGCCTCTGAAGTCGGGCGGTGAAGTCTCTTTCAAAGTGGCCTGGTCATACACTATCAACGACCGCATGCAGCTTGGCGGTCGTTCTGGCTACGAGTACTTTCCAAAGGACGGCAACTACCTGTACACGATTGCCCAGTGGTTTCCTCGCATGGCAGTGTACGACGACGTGAATGGCTGGCAGAACAAGCAGTTTCTGGGCTCAGGCGAGTTTGCCCTGGCCTTTGGCGACTACACTGTACGCATCACCACGACGGCTGATCATGTGGTAGCTTCAACAGGCGTTTTGCAAAACCCAAAAGAGGTGCTAACAGCTACGCAGCTTGAGCGCCTTGAGAGAGCAAAGAAAAGTTTCGACAAGCCTGTAATCATCATTACGCAAGAGGAGGCCATCCAAAATGAGAAGTCAAGAGCCAAGGGTACTAAAACCTGGGTTTATAAGGCTGAAAATGTCCGTGACTTTGCCTTTGTATCATCAAGAAAGTTTATCTGGGACGCCCAGGCTGTGAAGTTTGACAACAACACGCCTTTGGCGATGAGCTTTTATCCAAAGGAAGGAAATCCTCTTTGGGAAAAAGAATCAACCAAAGCAGTGGTCAACACATTAAAGACCTATTCGAAATACACCATCGACTATCCTTACCCGGTAGCTCAGTCGATTCATACAGCTTCCATTGGTATGGAGTACCCAATGATTTGCTTCAACTTTGGCCGTCCGAACTCCGATGGCACTTATTCGCAAAGGACACTTGAAGGTATGGTGGGAGTGATTGTGCATGAGGTAGGCCACAATTACTTCCCGATGATCATCAACAACGACGAACGTCAATGGGCATGGATGGATGAAGGCATCAACACTTTCCTTGAGCACCAGACCGTGGTTGAAAACTACCCTGGTTTCAATACCACCTGGGGAACGCCAGCAGGAGTAGTCAACTATATGAAGGGCGAGAAAAACGACCTTCGCCCCATTATGACCAATCCTGAAAACGGAAGATCGCTGGGCTACGAAGCCTATGGAAAGCCGTCCGCCGGGTTGGTACTGCTTCGTGAAACTGTGATGGGCCCTGAGCTTTTCGATGCGGCCTTTAAGGAATATGCGCAGCGATGGGCGTTTAAGCACCCCTCACCCGCCGACTTCTTCAGAACGATGGAAGACGCTTCGGCTGTTGACCTCGATTGGTTTTGGAAAGGTTGGTTCTACAGCGTGGATGCGTGCGACATCGCTGTGGACAAAGTGACCTGGTACAAAATGAATATTGACGCCAAAGGTTTCGAAAATCAGGTAAAAGTGAGTGGTGATGGCACACTTGGAGGAGGTGATGTTTCAGTAGAAAATGGCCTTGCCGCACCAAAACCATTCACCATGGCCAACACCAAAAGCTCGGAATACGGCGAGTTCAAAAACGCCGTCGACGATAAAGCCATTCAGAAAAGAAACGCCGAAAAGAACTTCTACGAAGTGACTTTCAAAAACGAAGGTGGCTTGATGATGCCGGTTATCATCGAATGGACATATGCCGACGGTACCAAAGAAGTCGAGAAGATTCCGGCAGAAATATGGAGACTCAACGAACAGCAGGTAACCAAGGTGTTTGCTAAAGACAAGCAGGTAGTAGGCATCAAGCTGGATCCTAAGAATGAGATTCCTGACATTCAGCAAAGTAACAATGTGTACCCAAGGGTAGACAGTAAGAGCAGGTTTGACAAATTCAAAGACGGCTCGAACTAAGTTGCAAAACCATCGTTAGGAAGAGGCTATTTAGAAAGTTCCTCAAAATATACGGATGTCACATTGAGCTCGTCGAAATGCTTAAATACGTTAAATATCAAGGTTTCGACAGGCTCAACCTGACATCAGATTTGGAACTTTCTAAATAGCCTCTTTTTCGTATATGCCTCAAAAGAGGAAAGATTTGCTTATGAGAACTAAACCCTAACCTAAATACCTACCTGATCTTCAGCTCATCTTTAAAATTCTGAATATAATTGCCGAGCGCTTCGTCCATCGTTTCATCAGCATCCCACTTCGTACCTAGGTACACATCGCCGGTCACCAGGTGCTTGACATAAAACTTGTACACAGGAGCATGCACCGGAATAGTCCTCAGGATGGTCTTGCCGTTACTGGTTTTCATTGTAATGTAGTCGGTCTCATTCTTGTCCACCTCATAGTTCAGCATTTCTCTGATGGTGTATCCGGTAGTGTTGAGGTTAAGCAGCACATACTGATAACCTGCATTGTACAACTTCTTGTCGTCGCCATCATACTCCACCAACTCATACTTGAAGGGGTAATCCTGCATGGCGCCTTTCAGCACATTATTGGAGCTGGCTACTTTGGCGTTGTACTTCTGTATTTCCTTTTCTACATTGTTGTTGACAATTCCCCCAGGCTTGTCTGCAGGGATTTCCACTTTGGTATACATGGGCACCGCCAGCTTGTCAATTTTCAGGTCACCGGCGAAAGATGGAAACCGTCGTTTTGTGACAATATCCACATCGGTAAAGAACTCCGGCTTTTCTGTAATAAGGAAGTTTTTGTTTTCCTGTTTCGATTTGTAAACTGCTTTTCCAAGGTTTTTGACCACCTTTTCGAGGTCTTTGTCCTGATCTTTCCAGGCTTGCTGCCCGTTCGACATATAGGTTTTCGTGCCGTCGTAGGGCGTGATTACTACCACTACTCTTTCACTTTCTTTGCCTGCAATTTTAAGATTTACCTTGCTCAATAGAATGAGGTTCTTGATCTGGCGGGAGTTGAGAAAGTCCGAAAAGGCTTCCGTTACGTCTGTCCCAGCCATCACATCGTCGATATTCAGGTAGGCAACGGCATCAATACCCATTTTCCGAAACTCCTGGTGCATTTCGGTTGAAAAACCTTTCCAGTCGCCTCTTTCCGAAGTCCCCCTGCTTTTGGGTGGCACGCTTACAAATACCGCAGAGCGACCGGATAAAAGATCGGCAGGCAGGTCGTTGGTATAGTCCAGAAACCGAAAACCTGCTATATTTATTTCTTCTTCCTGTGCCTGTGCAGTAAAACCAATCAGGCAAAGGGCAAATGTGAATTTCAGCAATTGTCTCATGGGGATATTTAGGATTACTATCATATTCAACAGAGATAAGTTTCTATTATTGTAAGAGGAATAGCTATTTACGGAAAAAAGGGACAATAGATAAAAAGATGCCCCGGCGACCCCTTCCAGATTCCCTCCGGCTTTGTAAAACAAGATATTTTCGGAAGAAATGCAAGTAAGAGCAAAAATCATAACACACAGCAAAGCGTATACTTTAATATGCCTGCTGCTTTTCTGTGGGCTCATGAGCCATGCTCAGGTCAGCGTTGATTCCACGAGACTGATGAATGCTTTGAAAGCTCTTTCGTCTCAGGAAATGGCCGGCCGTTTGAGTGGCACCAACGGCATTAGCAGAGCCCGCATATTTATCAAAAACAATTTTAACTATGCAGGGATTCACGAGTTGGAGAGCAGTTGGTTTATTCCATTCGATATCAAGGCAAAAAACTACCCTTCGCAAGGAGTGAATGTCGTTGGTTTTTTGAAGGGAGAAAGCGACTCGGCCGTTGTGGTTACTGCGCACTACGACCACTTGGGTGTGAAGAACAACGAGATTTATTATGGCGCTGACGACAATGCGTCGGGGGTAAGCGTGCTGCTGGAAGCCGCCTGGCTTTTTGCTGCTAAGAAGGTTATGCCGAAGTACACGATCATTTTCGCAGCGCTGGATGCGGAGGAAACCGGCTTGCTGGGAGGTTATGCCCTGGTGGAGTACTTGCAAAAGGCCAATATCCCAGTGAAGCTGAATGTGAATATGGATATGGTGAGTAAAGGCTTCAAAGGTGAGCTGTACGTATGTGGCACCTATCACTATCCAAAGCTCAAGTCGCTGGTAGATATGGATGGCTCCAGGTATGCCAAAGTCCAGCTGAAGCTGGGCCATGACCAGCCTGGCTCAGGTCACGACGACTGGACGATGTCGTCCGACCATGGGCCGTTTCACAAGCAGAAAATCCCCTTTCTTTATTTTGGGGTAGAAGACCATAAGTACTACCATCAGCCGACGGATACTTTTGAAACAACACCGTATAGCTTCTTCTATCATGCGGCGGAAACCATCACAGGCTTTTTAAACGAATACCTCTACCAATGAACGACAACAAAAAACGCTGTGCCTGGTGCCTGGGCTTCGACGACTATGTAAAGTACCACGACGAGGAGTGGGGAGTGCCGGTGCACGACGACCGCAAGCATTTCGAATTTTTGATCCTCGAAGGAGCGCAGGCCGGGTTGAGCTGGAGCACCATTCTGAAAAAGCGGGCCGGCTACCGTGAGTCATTCGCCGATTTCGATCCTGAGATAGTGGCACAGTTTACGCCGCAGATCGTGGAAGAGCTGCTCCTTTTTCCGGGCATCATCCGCAACCGGCTCAAGATCCAAAGTGCCGTAACCAACGCACAGCAGTTTCTTAAAGTGCAGCAGGAATTCGGCAGCTTCGACAAATACATCTGGCAGTTTGTAGACAACAAGCCCATTGTGAACCAGTGGAAAGACTACAAAACAGCTCCACCGACAACCAAAGAGTCGGACGCATTGAGCAAAGACCTGAAAAAACGAGGTTTCAAGTTCGTCGGCAGCACCGTCATTTACGCCCACATGCAAGCCTGTGGCCTGGTGAACGACCATGTGGTGGATTGCTTTAGGTATGGGGAGGTGTGAGTAAGCTGGGCTAGATTTTCTTTTCTATCACCTTGTAGGTTGTCAAGCGATTCATACCGAGGACGCTGAAATGCCCCAATTCAACTCCTTTTTTTAAGTCACGGCTGGCGGTGGCAGTTGAAAGTGTCTTGAAAACATTCATGTAATCTTTTCGGGTAAATGACTTAATCTTCAGAGACAGGAAATACTGGAGCCGATCAACTTGCGATTGACTCGCTCCTTTGGTTTGAAGTACGCTATCCAGCGCCAGGCTAATGACGCCAAGCATGTAGGCGATGAATGGAGTTGAATGTCCGGCCTTATCGCTATCAGAAAGGGCTTTGTAGTAGGCTACCTGATTGGCCGAAATGAGCGTTTCAAAAGGAAGAAACTGAAAGACGGGAAATTTGCTAATCAGGATCACAGTCTGCCAAAGTCTTCCCATTCTTCCGTTGCCATCCATAAACGGGTGGATAAACTCTACCTCATAGTGAAAAACGCAACTTTTGATCAGAGGAATATCATTGTCCGTTTTGAGATACTTGAAAAGATCCTTCATCAAAAAAGCAACATTTTCGGCCGGCGGGGCAAGGTGTTGAACTTTTGAGCCCTTCACAATGCCCACACCTTTTTTCCGATAGAAGCCAGCATCTTTCTCAAGCGACTTCATAAGTAGTTTGTGCGCAGCCAGGAACGACTTTTCGGAATCAAACCTGAAGCTCTCGATTTTATCGTAGACCTCAATGGCGTTCCGAACCTCCATAATATCTCTTTCAGGGCCAATCACCCGCTTGTTTTCAATCAGTGCCGTTATTTGATCTTCTGACAACGTATTACCTTCTATTTTCAAGGAAGAGTGAATTGTTTTGATCTGGTTTTGCTTCCGCAGGGTTGGGGACGGTTTGATCAGAAAGCTGGCGTTGACCGCACCAATTTTCTCCGACACTTCAGTAAGCAGGCGAAGAATTTCCGAATTGATCTGATAGGGCGGCTTCATAATGCTATCATTTGATAGCATCAAAGATAGGCCTTTTGAGAGGACTTGGGAATAATTGTGGTACCAAGTTAGGCTGCTGTGTTGTTATCTTTACCCACATGAGAGACTGACTTGTCGTGAGCCGCTGCCTTTTTGGTCTGGTTACTCAAGGAATCGTAAATCGAAATCGTCACCCAATAAGCTAAACAATCTTTTTGCTCTCAGTGTAATGCCGAATTTTTAAGCGACGAGTTGACAATTTTATATTTGGGTTGCTTTTTAGGTGACGATATTGTATTTTTGTTCAATCGTCACGTAAAGACAGATTTTAACAATAAATTTGCCCCAATGAACACAACTGACACTACCAATTATTTTGCTGCCAACCTTGCAATTGCTAGGAGGTATGCTGGATTGTCTTTGAGCGACTTGGCTGAAAAAATAGAGGTATCAAAGCAAACCATCAGCAAGTATGAAAATGGCGAGTTAAGCCCTAGCATGAAAAAGGTTTTTGCATTAGCCGACGCCTTAAAAATTCGCATTGAGGACTTTTTTAAAGCGCCAAGCGAGGAAAAGTTCTTTTTGAAGGGTTTTGAGATAAAGGACGTTTCGTACGACTCTTTCAAAAGGGTCAAGTTCAGGGAGGGTAAATGCATCCCGACCGACCTCGTAGAACGAGTAAAGGAAACGGCAATGAAGGAATTCATAGGATATGAGGAGCTTGTACGTTTGTCTAACTATCAAATTAAGTTCAATAACCCAATCAAAAACGTTCCGATTAGGAGCAAGGGTGATGCCGAAGAAGCAGCACTCAAAGTGAGAAGAGCTTGGAAGTTGGGAAGCAGTGCTTTGTCAAGTGTCATTTCTGTACTAGAGAATCAGGGAGTGCGAGTAATAGAGGTACGGGAGCAGGTTGATTTTGAAGGCTTAAGCGCTTTGATAATGGACATACCAGTAATAGTGATCAATCGAGAGATCGAGGAAATTACTAGACGCAGGCTTACCACGCTTCATGAGCTTGGCCACCTAATTCTGGAGATCGATGAAGATGTAATCTCATACGACGACATAGAAAGAATATGTGACGCTTTTGCAGGCGCAATGTTGATGCCAAAAGAACTTTTGTTTTTGGAGTTAGGGACTAGCCGCACTAGAATTTCAAAAAGGGAACTCATAGCGCTTAAGGAAAAATACGGGATATCGGTCAGGGCGATTCTAGTCAGAGCGGCATTCAACAAAATTATTGCTTGGCATGATTATCACTTAATCAAACTGGAACATGAATTTGATTCTGACTTTGGTCAGTACTTTGGCGATGAAAAGCCAAGAAGGTTTCATCAGATATTATTGAGAGCGCTTCTTGAAGGGAAAGTTACAAGAGGTAAGGCTGCTGAATTATCTGGCTGGTCTACAGCCAAGGTTAAGGAATTTGAAGACAACTATTTTTAGATGAAACTAATCGCACACAACATAGAACGGTTGCTTGTTTTGTTTAAGTCTGGACTTTTTGAGGAAGGCCCAGATTTTACTTTTTCTGTTGTTGATGTGGCGTTAGAAAAGATCACTAAACAGATGGCGTTTCAAATTGAGGGATATAGCCGACGAGGATTCTTAAAGACAATTGATTCTGAGACAATAAGGTGTAAAGATGTTGAGCGACTTTTCAGGATGCACGGAAGAGGTTACCAGGTTGACGAAGTTATGGCTCTTGTCTATTGTATAAATACACAATCAATGCTCCTGACGGATGATAATGCTATGTTAAAACTGTGCAACAATGAGGCAGTTTTAACCACTAGCTATGATAAGATATTAGAATATGTTTTAGACCTGAGGCTAAAAAATGACAAACTAAACGAAATAAAAAAATCAGGCAGAAGACCCACCTGATTTGGATAATTTTCAGAATTCAAGGATTGATGGATCCAAGAGGTTCTTTTTTAACGCAATTCAAAAGTACCATATTCTGAAATAATATCCAAAGTGGGTTAACCTTCCTGGTTTCTGTAACCAAAAACACTTTGCTCCATCTATTTAACTGATTTATAGCTACCGATTATCTCCTTAAACCTTAAAATGTACCCAAGGAGTAGGACTAGTTCGAGCTGGCGAAGCGCTAAGCCTGACAGGGTATTCTTGACTAAATAGTTAAATAGAAACTTATGAAATCAATTATGAAAGAGGAGAAAACCTCTGCAAAAAAAACATACAAAGTCGATGTGGATGGGAAGAAGATTGACTTCATCGAACCTGTCGTAAAGGGGCGTGACATATTGGTAAAGGCTGGTAAGACGCCACCCGAATGTCACAGTTTATATCAGAAGCTTAAAGGCTGTGATTTTGAAAAAATCAGCCTCGATGAAAGGGTAGATCTCTCGAACCCCGGAATAGAACGCTTCACTGTAAAACCTCCTGATGTGTTTTTTTACACTTTGGATGAGGAACCGGAGACGACAGGTGAAAAGGCCCTATCGGCAAATCAAATTCTTGAAGATGGTGGTATTATGCCTGTAAAGGATTACTACCTGATAGAGATTGATAGTGCCGGCCAAGAGATATCTCATAAAGATACTCCTGACGAGCCGATCCAAATGAAGTGTCCAGGATCTAAATTTGTGTCGGTATTCAAAGGTGAAACCCCAGTTTCTTGATTATGGCACGAGTTGACTTTGTAAATCAGTTGAAAGCTCTTGGGTATCATACCCAGGAGTTTTCTAATAATGTGGTCGCTGTCGAATATGTTGTTCCAATTGGGAAGAACAAAGGGAAAGTGGCCTTGCTTGGGTTTCCGGTTGGTGACGATTTTCCAATGAATTGTCCGGCGGGATTGCATTTTAATTCTTCAGATTTAGGATGGAAAGAGCCAATACAGAATGTTTCTGACAGCCCGCTTGGAAGCCCTTGGAGATATTGGAGCAGGAGGTTCCCTGATTGGAATAAGACGGATCGGTCGGTTAAGGCCTTCATGGCCCACGTTCGAAACATTTTAACCAGAATTTGATGAAGAGGTTTGGTGTGGTAGTACCTGATGAAAGTCATCAGGTACTACAAAACCATTTACTGAGAGTAGATGGTCAAGAAGATTTGTGCTTTGCTACCTATGTTCCAAGTACTGGTTCAAATCGCCACTCTGGTATCGTTCGTGAGATAATTTTACCAAATGAAGGTGAAAGGAAGGTTCACGGAAATGTCGGATTTCTTCCAACGTACTTTGAAAGAGCAATGCTCTTTGCAAGGAAACGCAAAGAGGGGCTAGTGTTTCTGCATTCACATCCTGTACCAGGCTGGCAGGGAATGAGTAATGATGATGTTATTGCGGAAGAAAGAATGGCACCAGCTGCCAATACTTTAACTGGTTTGCCTTTGATAGGCATGACGATTGGTACTGATGGGGCTTGGAGTGCACGTTTTTGGCTAAAGGACAGTGTCGAGAAAAGAAAGTTTAATAGGTATTGGTGCGAATCAGTAAGAGTCCTCAGTAAGAAGCTGAATATTACTTTTAACGATGACCTCCTTCCACCTCAGTTTGATTCAAAGAAGCAGTTAAGGACAATTTCAGCTTGGGGCAGAAAAACCCAGGAGGATTTGTCAAGACTAAGGATTGGAATCGTGGGACTTGGGAGCGTTGGAAGCATTGTCGCTGAAGTATTGGCGAGAACAGGGTTTTCCAACTTTGTTCTGATTGACTTTGACACGGTTGAGGAGAAAAACTTGGATCGTACTAATGTTTTGAAGGCAGATGTTGGACGTGCGAAGGTGTTTGCTGTTGAGGAGGTTATAAGGCGTTCAGCAACATCGCCAACAATCCACATCGACTCCATTGAATACAGTATCTGCGAGAAGAACGGCTACCGCTCTGCGTTGGATTGCGATATTTTGTTCAGCTGTGTAGATCGGCCTTGGCCTCGTCAGATTCTTAATTTCATAGCCTATGCTCATATGATACCAGTGATAGATGGTGGTATCCTAGTGAGGACAAGTAGGGATAATACGAGAATGATTGGAGCGGATTGGAAGGCTCAGACAGTTGGGTATAAGAGGCCGTGTTTGGAATGTTTAGGGCAGTATAAGACTGAAAATGCGAACTTGGAGAAGGAGGGTAAACTTGATGATCCTAGTTATCTGGCAGGTCTTGAGAAATCCCAATTCATTGACGCTCACGAAAACGTGTATGTTTTTAGTGCTAATGTGGCTTCCATGGAAGTTCTGCAACTGCTTAATATGTTCATTGCGCCGTCAGGAATGGCAGACGTTGGCCAACAGATGTTTCATTTTGTTTCTGGTCAGTTAGATCAGGATAAATCGAAAAACTGTAGTGTGGCTTGTTATTTTCAGGAAGTTGCCGGTAAGGGAGACCTTGCCAATATTACGGTTTATGGAGTTCATCCCGTTGCTGAAGCTGCGAGACTATCTCGATTGATTTAGTATTGAAAGATAGTTTGGTGTAACTTTTTTATGCCAAACTGTCTTTTTTAAAGGAACTGGTTTTCCTCTCACAACTCCAACACCAACTCCTTCTTCTCAAACACCACTTTCCAGATCCCCCGCCATTCGCCCAGCTCGTACCCGGTGGCTTTGTCCTCAGGGTAAAGACCTTTGATTTTATCGGCTACTTCCTGGGTAAGCTCTTTACCCGGCGTGCCATGGCATTGGAGGCACAGCGCAGCGCCCATCATGATGGGTCGGGTGTAAATTACCTGTGTGGAGTTGTCCTCCATGAACACTTCTTCCCTCGGTGCTTGTCCCTGCTCCACACTATAGGTGTAAGCTTCCATAATGGCTACTTCATCGTCAGTGGGGGCATCTTTCGGGTTTCGCCATTTGTTGCTCACTCTCCTGATGCTAGCATGGTTGGCTTTGGATAGCGAGTCCACCAGCGGAAAAGCATTGACATTGCAATACTCTACCGCTCCCAGTACGCCCTCCGACTCAATTTTTTTCATCAGGGTTTGAAGCAAAACCTTTTGTGCGGCATCGGTAATGGCCAGCCCCCTTTCTTTGGCTTTGTCAGTAATTTGAGACGGAAGCACATGTTTCACCTCCCTGTCTTCCATTTCCTTTTTTACTGCTTCACTATTCCCCTTATCCATGGGGCCGCAGCCGGAAGCAATCAGAAAGAAGGAAATGGAAAGGATTATCGGCGTTCTCATAGGTGGGTTGTCTAACGATCCGTTAAAATAACCACACTTAATCGAAAAAAGATCAGGGGTTTATTAATTTTGCAGCTTAATTTTTCAGGAATGCTCGATAAACTAGAGGCCATCAAAAAGCGCTTTGAGGAAGTAAGCGACCTTATTGTTCAGCCCGATGCCATGGCTGACATGGCACAATACACCAAACTGCACAAGGAATACAAGGAGCTTAGCCGCATTGTTGCTAAGCTGGAGGAATATAAGAAGGTCAAGAACGACCTGAAGGGAGCCAAAGAACTGCTCAACAAAGAGAAGGATCCGGAACTCCGGGAAATGGCCAAGATGGAGATTGAAGAGCTTGAGCCAAAAGAGGAGGAGCTGGAGGAAGAGCTCAAGCAACTGCTGATTCCCAGAGACCCTAATGACAGCAAGAACGTTATTTTAGAAATACGAGGAGGTACCGGAGGCGACGAAGCAGCCATTTTTGCAGGCGATCTTTTCCGCATGTACCAGCGCTTTGCTGAGGAAAAAGGCTGGAAAATGAATGTACTTGATTTGACGGAAGGTACATCGGGCGGCTACAAAGAGATTATCGCTACCGTTTCTGGTGAAGATGTGTACGGCATGCTCAAGTTTGAGTCGGGTGTGCACAGGGTGCAAAGGGTGCCTGCGACAGAAACCCAGGGCAGAGTGCATACGTCAGCTGCTACCGTAGCTGTGCTCCCCGAAATGGAAGAAGTGGAGGTTAATATCGACATGAATGACGTTCGGAAGGATACCTTCTGTTCTTCAGGTCCGGGTGGACAGTCGGTGAACACCACTTATTCGGCGATTCGTTTGACCCACATTCCCACAGGCATTGTGGTGAGCTGCCAGGATGAAAAGTCGCAGATCAAGAACTTCGAAAAAGCCCTGAAGGTATTGCGTTCACGGATTTACGAAGTGGAGCTGAAAAAGCACAATGACGAAGTCGGAGCCCAACGCAAGTCGATGGTGGGTAGCGGCGACCGTTCTGATAAAATCCGCACCTACAACTACCCCCAAAGCCGGGTAACTGACCACAGGATAGGGCTTACGGTTTATAACCTACCGTCAGTTATGGACGGCGATGTGGGGGAGTTTATTGAACAGTTGAGGATAGCCGAGCACTCGGAGAAACTGAAGGATGGAGAATAATTCCACACTTCCATCGTTCAAAATGCACTTATGTTGACTCGTCGACTCGTATGGCTGCTCATTCTTCCCCTTTGGTGGGCATGCACACCCGACGAAGAGGTTTTTTCTGAGCTTTCTGATGAGTCTCTTTACTTTTCTACCGACACGCTGTACTTCGACACGCTGCTGACCACCCAGTTGAGCCCGTCGTACAGGCTGCTGCTTTACAACCCCAACAAGAATGGAGTTATAGTGCCTGGGATCAGACTCAAACAGCTGGAAGGCTCTCCATTTGAGTTGACCATCAATGGCTTGTCGGGAAAGGCATTCAACAACATCAAAATCCTGGGCAAGGATAGCCTGCTCGTGTTGGTCAATGGCAGGCTACCCGTTACGGGTGAGGTCGAAGCGAAGAGAGTGCTGGACTACCTGGAAGTGGTAGGCACCACCCGTACCAATGTGGTGCTGGATGCCTGGGCGCAGGATGCGTCATACTACAAGGGGCTCAGTATTATCGAAGAGGATCAAACCTGGGAAGCTGGTATGCCCTATGTTGTTTCAGACTCACTGGTTGTTGCCCCTGGTGTAACTTTAACTATTAAGGCAGGTGTTGAAGTGCTTATGCAACCGGGAGCCAAATTGTTTGTACTGGGCACGCTTATTACTGAGGGCACACCAGGCAAAAAAGTAGTCTTCAGAAATACCCGCAACGACAGAGACTATCGGGAAGCTCCTGGCCAATGGGTAGGTATTTATTTCCTGGAGGGGAGTAAAGACAACTTCCTCAATCACACCGTCATCAAAAATGGGGAGGTAGGTTTGAGAATAGGTACGCCCGACGATGACGACATTCCTGATGTAGTGATTGCCAATAGTACCATTGGCAACATGTCGTCCGATGGCATTCTGGCCTTGACGAGTGATGTATACGCCTACAACACTGTCGTGTACAATGCGGCTCGTTATCTGGTAGCGAACGTGGCTGGCGGCAACTACCGCTACGAGCACTGCACTTTTTCCAATTACCCCTCCGACTTCTTTCGGGAAGACCCTTCGGTCATTTTCTCAGACAATATTTTGCTGGCAAATGAAGAGTTGTTTACGACGCCATTGCAAGCACGGGTATTCAACAGCGTAATTTGGGGTACGCAGAAGGAGGAGATCGAGTTCAATACCGGGGGAGGCGCCAGCTTCATTTACCAGGTCGGCAACAGTTTATTGAAAACAACCAACTCACTGCTGAACGCCAACAACAACCTGATCAACACGCCGCCAAAATTCTTCAACGAATTTTTGTACGACTATCGCCCTGATAGTTTATCGCCTCTTATCAACAAGGCAAAATACCTCAACATCGATCTCGATAACCTTGGGCACCAAAGAGACAGCCTTCCTGACATCGGGGCTTATGAATGGGTACCCGGTCAAAAGGAAAACGAGGAAGGATGATCGTCAAGCCTGCGCAGGCAGGCATCTCAATAAATCACCCATTTTCACTGCAACATTGTTGGGGTGCTTCTAGCTAATCTTACAAGCGATCCGGCTCCCTGATACCCACGTTGGAAATCAATATATCAATCGTTACTATTAATCATGGAATTTTTTCAAAAAGAGATAACGCTGAAGCCCTACCCAAGAGGGTTTCACCTTATTACCCGGGAGGTGTTGGCGCAGTTTCCCGAGCTGCAAAAAATCAGGCAAGGTGTGCTTCAGGTGTTTATTCAGCACACATCGGCCAGCCTCACGATCAATGAAAATGCAGACCCGACCGTTAGGGTAGACTTCGAAAGCCACTTCAACAAAATGGTACCCGAAAGCGCACCCTACTACCGGCATACCATGGAAGGCCCCGACGACATGCCGGCACACATCAAAGCATCGTTGCTGGGAGCTTCCGTACAGCTCCCTGTTACCAATGGCAGGCTTAATACGGGCACCTGGCAGGGGATATATCTTTGCGAACACCGAAACTACGGTGGAAGTCGGCAGCTGGTGCTGAATGCCTGGGGAAACACATAAGACAACCTTCAAAAGTGTTGGTTTCAGGAACTGTCGATGGCCGCATTTTTGTTAAATAGCCGGAAATAATTGAACCATGGATTTTGACAAAGAAGTAATAGCGAAAAGTAAAGACGTGCCTGTGGTCGTTGACTTTTGGGCACCCTGGTGCGGACCCTGTCAGTTTTTAGGGCCGATCATAGAGGAACTGGCTGGTGAGGCCAAAGGCACCTGGGAATTAGTAAAAGTGAACTCAGATGAACACCAGCACCTGTCGGCGGAGTATGGCATCAAGGGCATTCCGGCAGTGAAAATGTTCCATAAGGGCGAGGTCGTTGCCGAATTTACAGGCGCACTTCCCAAACATGAAATTCAAAAATGGCTGGATCAATATTTGCCAAGCGAGGAAAAGGAGCTTTTGAGCCAGATAGAGCAGAAACTGATCGCTGGCGATGAGAACGCCCTGGGTGAATTGGAGAGTTTTATTATTGACTATCCGGCAAGTGATGAGGGGAGGATGCTGATGGCGAAGAGTATTGTTTTGCAGGATCCTTCCACGGCGAGAGAAGTGCTGTTAAAGGTGGTGAACAGAAATAAGTTCTTCGACGACATGCAGCGACTTGAAGAAATGGCCAATTTTCTGGAAGCGGACATTTCTGTTGACAGTGCCGTCGGGAAAAAACTCGGAGCGGCGCAGGAGGCTTTTAGAAACGATGACCCCGAAAGCGGCATCAGTCTGCTCATAGAAGCGGTTACGATCGACAAAGCGTTTATGGAGGAGCTGCCCAGAAGGGCGGCCGTCGCTTTCTTTCAGCTCATGGGTGCACAAAATGAGCTGACAAAAAAGTACCGGCGTAGATTCGATATGGCACTTTACTGACGAAGAGAGTGGAAATTAATAGCGAGCGGCCCTACCAGGTCGCTTTTTTTTTACGTTAAGGATACATTACTTAGATGTTACGCTAGAGTAAATACGAACATAAGAATGTATGCTTGAATTTTTTCCGGTGGAGCTTCAGTCGGGGTTTCCCACTTTCATTACAGCCATTTACACCTTGATGTGGGGCCTTGTTTTGGCTTCGCTCATCGCTATCACCCATAAAAAGACCTACACGGGTTTCGTTTATCCTGACCAATTTTTTATTTCGATGATCCTAGCCACGCTGGTATCCACCGCCGTAATGATGTCGATTGGCGACAGCCTGGCACGTGGCTTGGGCATTTTTGGAGCGCTGGCCATTATCCGGTTCAGAACCAGAATAGAGGAGCCTAAAAATCTGCTTTTTCTGTTTTCCACACTGGTTTTGGGGATAGCACTGGGTGTTTACGGTTTTAGCATTGCTATATCCAGCACCTTCATGTTTTGCCTGGTGGCCTGGCTACTTCATTTTTTCGTTGAGAGAAAAAACCAGAAAGAGCGTTTTGCGCTGGTAGTGACAATGGAAACAATGGAGTTGGCCACACAAATAGAGCAAATTATAAAACCGCTGAGCCTGAAAATTCGGCTGGTGAGCCAGCAAAAAGGCAAGGAAGCCACCTGGCAGCTCGAGTGGCAGGTAGTTCGGGTAGCTGGGGAGGCAGCAACGTCTTTTTTGCAGCAGATGAGTGAGATTGAAGGGGTTCTTCAGGTGAAATGGTCAAAATCAGGAAATTTGGTAAGAGTGTAAATGAGCGTTCCAAAACAAAACTATTACGCATTCTATGTAACAATTGTGCTTCTGGCCGGGGCTCTCCTTTATTTCAGTCTGGACTATCCTGTGCGCAAAGCCAATCTATATGGCGTTGTGGAAAGCCCCAAGGTAAGACTTAACCACCCACGTAAAGCTGTGATCCTTGAGGTGAATGTTACCCCTGGTCAAAAAGTTGAAAAAGGGGCTGTGCTGATGAGGCTTGAGTCGCAAGCCATCCTCGACGACCTTCAAGACCTGGCCTATCAGGAAAGCAAGCTCGAAGCAACTAGCGAAAAGGAGCTTTTTGAGTTTGAAATTGAAAAAAATGAGCTCGCTCTGGAGCTGCAGCAGGAGCGCACTAAACGAGAGCAGGCTATCGCTGAAATCAAGATGGCAGAGAACCGGGACGCCTCCTGGCTAAAGAATTTCACTACTACCGAACCAAAAGACACCACAAGCGCAGCAGCCTGGAAACTGGAGATTATTGAGCAAAATTTTGAGGCAAGCCTTTCGGAGAATAAGCTTAAGCAGTCGTTGCTGCTAAAAAAGAGGCAGCTGCAAGTAAAGGCTGTTGAAGCCAGCAGAGAAGAGCTGCTGCATGAGAAACAAAGACTGGAGGCAGAAAAGGCATCACTTGTGCTGTTGGCTCCTGCCAGCGGCATTGTCGACAATGTCTATTTTATGGAGGGTCAAACCGCCGATGGCTTTTCAGACCTGCTATCGTTGTTGCCTGACGAAAACAAGTTTGTGAGGGCATATATCACAGATCAGACCAATATTGTTGGCGACCTCTCCCGGGTGGTGGTGCAGTCTGCGCTGGAAACAGACAAGAAGACGACGGCAACCTATATCGGGTCAGGTGGTGTCGAAGTGCTGCCCACTATGATGCAACAGCTGCCGGTTCAGCAATCAGGCAAAGAGATCTTCTTCAAACTCGACAACACAAAAGGCTGGCTTCAGGGTGAAAAAGTATTGATTCTGGTACCATGAGAGGGAGCAAACTCATCGGTGCGTGTCTTTTCTTTCTTCCCATTATGGCAAAAGCCAGGCAGCAGCCCTTGCCGCTGTTTGATCAAATCGGTGTTGGTATAGAGAGTCAGCCAGAAATAAAAGCGGCAAAGCAACAGCTGGAATGGTTTCAACAAAACAGGTACGGCGTTGCTTATTTTGATGAGATTGATTTTAGAGTGGGAGGCATCACCAACGACAAAACTGAGTACGCCTTCCGCCTTCGTCCCACCAACCCTTTCTATTATGCGGCAGGAAAAAGTATGGGCAAACTTTTGGAGACGGAGGCCCAGTTGAAGTTGAAGGAGGCTATGCAAGCAGCCCTTTTCGATAAGATTGAAACCTGGCTGAAAATCAGATATGTCGCATTGCAATTTCAGGAAACGGAAGCGTCTGTTGCCTGGCGGCAGAAGTGGTTGGAGAATATGGCTCAATACATTTCCGAAGGCGGATTTGATGCCGAGGAATTGCTTGATGTGGAGCTTGAAAGGATTGATTTGGCGGTGGATCGTATGGACTTGTCGGAGGAATTGGAGAATGAGCTTGCTGATTTCCTGGATGATCCGAACCCAGCTAAAGTAGAAACACTTGCCCAGTCATTGTTTGAAAGCGTGTTCCCCGATGTGGCGTTGGAAAAGTTATTGAGCACAGTGGACGAGTTAATGCAGGTGCCATCAGCGGTATCGCTTGCCACGGAGAAGGAGCAGTTGAATGTGCAGCTCACGGAGAGTAAAGTGCTGCTGGAAAAGCGAGATTGGGATATTGGCTTTGTGCAGCCCGAGTGGGATGTGGAGGGCAAAGAGAGGTTTGGCTTGCGGGTAGGCATTGGCATCCCAATTTTCAACACCAATCGCATGCAAACCCAAAACAGGCAATTATCTCTGATCAATGATAAATGGGCGGAGGTAAAGGCAAGGACGGAGTGGGATGTTAAACTTGGAGCGGCCTACGAGAAAACGTTACGGATGGCAGACCAGGTCAAAGCCCTGAAAGAATTGGATGTTCAATTAGATGCCTATCGGGAGAAATTGTCGGTCATAGATCCTGGCGATGCCAGACAGAGCCTGTTGAAGTGGCTAAAGGCCAAGGAAAAGCTAAGGGGAAGAGTAATAAAGGATCAGTTTTTGCTGCTATCGGCCTACCTGGATTACCTTAAGCTTAAAGGCCTGCTGGCTGAGCCAACAGCCTTGAGCTATTTTGAAGACATTTGGTAAGTAAACCTACTTTTATGAAAACTACATTGTTAAGAGCTCTGCTTGCAGGAGCTATTTTTTGTACGCTGTCCGCTCAGTCACAGTCTGTTGATTTTGAGTCGTCGAACCTCCCCATTATTATCATCGATACCGAAGGGCGCACCATTGTTAACGAACCCAAGGTGAAAGCAAGAATGGGCATAATCAACAACCAGGAAGGGGTTACTAACCACACTTCTGATCCTTTTACTGACTACGATGGCTTCATCGGTATTGAATTCAGGGGCTCCTCTTCTCAAGCCCTATTTCCAAAGAAGTCCTTCGGCATCGAGACCTGGGACGAGCAGGGTCAGGATCTGGACACGGCTATATTGGGATTTCCGTCGGAAGAGGATTGGGTTTTACACGGGCCTTACTCCGACAAAACGCTGATGCGGAACAAACTGACCTTCGATCTTTTCTCATTCACTGAGCGCTATAGCTCGAGAACAAAATATGTTGACGTGGTGCTCAATGGGCAATACCACGGCATCTACCTGTTTATGGAAAAGGTGAAGCGGGACAAAAACCGGGTGGATATAGCCAACCTAAAACCTGAGGATAACGAAGGAGAGGAGTTGACCGGGGGCTACATTTTGAAGCTCGATAAGTTTGACGGCAGCGGTGGTGGGGGCTTTGCGTCAGAGTACCGACCAAACAATTATAAAAACAGTGATCAGGTGGCCTTCTTTCAATACGATGAGCCAGCAGATGACGAAATCACCAGTGCCCAAAAAGCATACATACAAAGCTTTATGAAGAGCTTCGAAAGCGCTTTGAAGTCGAGCTCCTTTAGGGATCCGGTGTCGGACTACCGCAAATATATAGAGCTGTCGAGCTTTGTTGACTTCTTCCTGATTAATGAGCTCAGCCGAAATGTTGATGGCTATAGGCTCAGCACCTTTATGTACAAGGACAAAGATGACAAGGACGGGCTCCTGACTCTTGGGCCAATATGGGACTTTAACCTTGCGTTTGGCAACGCCGACTACTGCCAGGGAGGAAACACCCAGGGCTGGGCCTATAAGTTCAACGACATTTGCCCGAACGACTTCTGGCTGGTTCCCTTTTGGTGGGACAAACTGATGACTGACCCAGTTTTCAGACAGCAGGTGAAATTGCGGTGGATGACGCTGCGGAGTGGTGCCTGGTCCGACGAAGCAATAAGCACGATGATTGATGAATATACCGATGTCTTATCTGACGCCAAAAATAGGAATTTTCAAAGATGGCCGGTAATTGGCCAGTACACATGGCCTAACAATTTTGTTGGAGCAACTTACACAGCGGAAGTGGACTATCTTAGGAACTGGATCACTCAGCGCACCACTTGGCTGGATCAGCAGATAGAAGATTTTGAGGGGCCAGTGGATGTAACCGGACTAAGCAACGGAGAAGTTGATCTGGTGACGTTTCCCAATCCTTTTGTTGATTTAATATACTTCCAAAATGGAACCACCTCTGGGGTTGAGTCAATAAAAATATTTTCATTCTCTGGTCAGCAGGTGAGAACAATTAATAAGCGGGGAAAATTAGGTGGCAGCCTGGCCTGGGATGGCAGAAATTCAAACGGAGAGGACTTGCCGCCAGCCGTTTATCTCTACCAGGCATTTTCAGGTGACGGACAAGTGACGGTTGGAAAGATCATCAAATCAGCACGTTAGATGAATTGTGGATAACTTTGCAAAAATTGTGGATAATCGCACACAAAAACCATAATTACCTATATATAAGATAGTTAACTTAATTTAGTTATCGACATTCTTAAACCAGATTCGTCAATTTTCTTAGTCTCCCGCTTCGCTGAGGCTGCCTGACTATTGGTAAATTGGAAAATCATTCTAAGAGAGGATTGCTTATTGACTTTTAGTTTCAGCGCTAATCACTTATTTTTCGGCATATCGAATGATCCTTCACTATGTACATTAATTTATCTGGTCTGAATGTGCTCGTAACAGGAGCCAGCAGGGGCATAGGCAAGGCCATTGCGGCTAAGCTGGCAGAAGCAGGGGCCACCGTGGCAGTGCATTACCACAAGAGTGGCAGAGAGGCTGAAAACCTGGCCCATGTGCTGGGCAATGAGAGCAAAGCTTTTCAGGCAGATTTGGCTCAGCCTGATCAGGTGGTGCAGCTGTTCGATAAGGTGGTGAGTGAATTTGGGTCTCTCGAACTTTTGGTCAACAATGCCGGTCTGGCCATAGCTTCCGACATGGGTTCCGCCGATAAACAGTGGCTTGAAGAATGGAACAAAACCATGATGGTCAATCTTAATGCAACTGCAATTCTTTGTAAAAAAGCCATCGACCATTGGCTTAAAAGAAAGGCGACTGGAAGGATCATCAATATCTCATCAAGAGCTGCCTTTAGAGGAGACACCGCCGAGTACCTGGCTTATGCGGCGTCCAAAGGTGGGGTGGTATCGCTCACCCGGTCGATAGCGAGGGCCTACGGCAAGCAGGGTATCAAAGCGTTCAATATTGCGCCTGGCTTTGTGCGAACCGATATGGCCAAAGAATTTGTGGAGCGATATGGCGAGCAGGTGGTGCTTGGTGATTTGGCGCTTGAGCGACTTACCGAGCCGAAAGACATTGCTCCCATGGTGACTTTCTTATGCAGCGGCCTGGCAGACCATGCTACAGGTAGCACCATTGATATCAACGCCGGCAGCTACGTGCACTAGCTGGAAGGCAGGTAGGTGCCAACAATCTTCGCTGTGGTGACAATCTGCCCAGCATGGTAAATGTCGTGATGGACGATGCCTTCAATCAGGTGTTTAAAGTCGTAGGACTTTCCTGGCACTTGCTTCTCAAATGTATCCGTAGAGGTTCTTTGAATAAGGTCGAGAAGTATTTTCTGGTTGTCATCAAAGTCCTCGAGCAAAGCGCTCCAACTCTCTGTATTTATTTGATCAGACGGGCTCCAGTCTTTTTCAGAATTGAGAGGTACTTTATACGCCTCGTTGCCGTTTAGTTGCTCAACCACAAATGTGCGCCAGGTAAGCATGTGTTGCGCCAGCTGGAACACAGAATGTGAGGAAGCATCGGGGCGCTCGCCAACTCTTTCCGGTATAATTTCCCATAAAATTGTTCTAACCGGCTTGCCATACCAGGGCGAACCTGAATAAACATCCTTCAACTGACTTACTACGATTTCGACCCAGCTCATATGTTAATGGGCAAACACCTGTGACATGTCCTGAAATGACTTGAACTCCAACGCATTGCCACTCGGGTCGAGAAAAAACATGGTGGCCTGCTCGCCTACTTCTCCTTTAAACCTCACATGTGGCTCAATGATGAATTCGATGCCTTGTTTGGTTAACCTGTCGGCCAGCTCATGCCATTCTTTCCACTTAAGTATAGCCCCAAAATGCCTGACAGGGACCTTGTCGCCATCCACCTCATTCGTTTTTGCCTGTGCCACTTCGTCTGGCTTCAAATGGGCGCTGATCTGGTGCCCAAAAAAATCAAAGTCGATCCATTTCTCAGCTGAGCGCCCGACTTTGCAGCCAATCACTTCAGTAAAGAACTTTCGGGTAGCTTCGATATCACTAACTGGAAAGGCAAGATGGAATGGTGTCATCGTATTAAAGTTTAGATTTAGGTCGAAAATTTACATATTAAAGTGGCTGTTAAAAACTATTTTTACATATGGGTAAAAAAGTAGCGTTGGTGCTTTCAAGTGGTGGGGCTAGGGGAGTCGCTCATATCGGCGTTATCGAAGGGCTCATTGACCACGGCTTCGAGATCACCTCGATTGCTGGTTCGTCCATGGGATCAGTTGTTGGTGCGTTTCATGCTTGTGGCAAGTTGCCGGAATTCAAAGAGTGGATTTGCAACCTTGATCGAGTTGAGGTTTTTAAGCTCATCGACTTTACTTTCAGTTCGCAAGGCTTTATCAGGGGAGAAAAGGTTTTTAAGAACCTGGAGAAAGTTATCCCGGATCGGCCAATAGAAGAAATGCAAATTCCGTTCATTGCCGTTTCAACTGACCTCAACACACAAAAGGAGAAGGTGTTCGACTCCGGGAGTATGTATCATGCTATCAGAGCATCAGTAGCGATACCCACTGTGCTCACGCCCCTCAAGGCGGGTGAAAGTCTGTACGTAGACGGCGGTGTGACCAATCCTGTGCCAGCTGATAAAGTGAAAAGGACCAAGGGAGACATTCTCGTTGTTTCCAATGTAAATGCATTCAAGCCGTACGTTAGTCCCTTGAAGAAACAAGAGAAAAGAGAGTCCAATCAATACACAAAGCGGCTAGAGGAAATGATGAGCAGGATAAGCAAAGTGATTCCTGGCTCCAGCTCCGCAAAGAAGAAATTGGGGTTCTTTGATTTGCTCAACGATTCCCTTGACCTTCTGCAGGATCGGCTTACTTCAGAGCTTTTGAAGCAATACAAGCCGGGGTTAAGTGTTGAGGTGTCAAGGCAGGCCTGTTCTACATTTGAATTCTACAGAGCTAAAGAAATAATTGAAGCTGGAAGGCAGGCATTTGAAGAGGCCTTGAAGGCATCCAACCTTTTGTCCGAACCGGAGCAATGAACTTCAGAGAACTCAATACCCAACTGGGCAATATCGATATCTACCTTTTGGATCAAATACTCAAGGGCCGCTTTGAAGGAAAAAGCAAGGTGTTGGATGTAGGCTGTGGCGAGGGTCGAAACCTCATTTATTTTGCCAAAGAAGGCTTTGATGTCTATGGTTTCGATCAAAGCCCTTCTGCATTGCAAATGCTTCGATACCTGCTCAAGGGGACCAGCCAGGGTTTTGACGAAAGAAAGCTGATAGAGGGGAATGCGAAGAGTTTGCCGTTGCCAGCCGGTTACTTTGACATTGTCATCAGCAGTGCTGTGCTACACTTTGCTGAAAGCGTAGATGCTTTTCATAAACAGATGGCCGAGTTGTTTCGGGTATTAGCTCCCGATGGCATTCTTTTTATTCGCATGACCAGCGATATTGGCCTTCCGGATGCCACCGAGAATCTGGGAAATGGTCGCTACCTGATTCCAGATGGATCAGCAAGGTTTTTACTCACCAGAAGTTTGATAAAGGAAATCGTCGATAAATTTTCCTGGCAGCTGATAGAGCCCGTGAAAACCACTGTGGTGGATGATGTTAGATGCATGACAACTCTGGTGTTTAGAAAAGACTAACTACCAGGAGCCACTGGCACCGCCACCACCAAAGCTTCCACCTCCGAAGCCGCCAAAATCACTGCCACCGCCAAAATTTCCTCTTCCGCTGTTAAAATCATTGAAAGTATTGCCACGGCCCCGATTCATGCTCGACATGAGAAAGAGCATTGTCCAGAAGCCAGGCTTGCGTGAAGAAAAATGCCCTCTTCTTCCCCGAAAAACCGAAATAATAGGAATGATGACAAAGAAGAAAACGATAATAAGAGACAAAATTCCTGGCGTTTTTTTTGCCGTTCGTGGATCCGCTTTGAACTCGCCTGAGGCCATGCTCATGAGTATGCTGGTTGCCTGATCCAGCCCCTGGAAATACTTTTGCGCTCTGAAATTAGGTACTATGTACTTTTCAATGACTCTTTTAGCATAAGCATCGGGGATAGCACCTTCCAGCCCATAGCCTGTGCTAATGCTCACCTTTCGGTCACTAATTGCCACTAAAACCAGTACACCATTTTCCTTACCTTTTTTTCCGATGCCCCATTCCTGGGCCAATTCAGCTCCATAAAGATCAATATCGTCTTGCCCTATTGTTTCCAATATCACGACAGCGAATTCATTGGAGGTACTGTCCCGATATCCCCTGAGCTTATTTTCCAACATATTAGTTTCCTGTTGGCTAAGCAGGTTCGCATAGTCATTCACGATCCTCGGCGGCGACATTGGCTTTGGAAAACTCTGTGCCGAAGCCGCTAAGCTGGTCATGACCAGTAAACCAGTGAAAAAATAGAACTTAATTTTGGCCAAAGGAAATGTCATCAGGGAGTTCGTTTACGTCGTCTTTTTGGTAAGGGAAATGTTCTTTTAGCTGGGCTCCGGCCATACGGATGCCATCACTCAGGCCAAGGGTCAGTTGCCCTGACACGAAGCGATCCTTCATGTGGTCTTTAATGTCGCCCCAGTAGTGGTCAGGCACCACCTGGTTAATGCCGGCGTCACCAATTATCGCAAATTGATGATCTTCCACAGCCAGGTAAAAAAGCACACCGTTTCGTTGCTTGGTTTTCTGCATGTTCAATGTGGAAAAAACTTCTGCAGCCCTGTCCAGCACATCTTTCTGACAATGTCTTTCGATGTGTACCCTAATCTCGCCAGAGGTGGCCAGCTCGGCCTCCTTGATCGCTTGCACGATATTGCGGCGTTCTTCTTCGCTAAAATATTCTTTCGCCATAGTCTAGAATTTTACCTCAGGCGCCTTTTCTGCACCCTCAGAAGCTTCAAAATAGCCTTTTTTATCGAACCCAAACAAACCGGCTGTAATGTTGCCTGGAAACCTCCGTATGGTTGTATTGTAAGCCTGAACTACTTCATTGAATTTTTTTCTTTCAACAGCAATCCTGTTTTCGGTGCCCTCAAGTTGAGCCTGTAACTCGAGAAAGTTTTGATTGGCTTTCAAGTCAGGATAACGCTCGGCAACCACCATCAGCCGGCTAAGTGCCGAACCAAGCCCGTCCTGAGCTTGCTGAAACTGCTGCATTCCTTCAGGAGACAAGTTATCGGCACGAATGGTTGTGGACGTTGCCTTGGCCCGGGCTTCGACCACCTGGGTGAGGGTTTCTTTTTCAAAATCAGCATAGCCCTTTACTGTGTTCACCAGGTTGGGGATAAGGTCGGCCCTTCTCTGGTAAACATTTTCCACCTGAGACCATTGCCCACTAACTCCTTCTTCAAGGCTGACCATCTTGTTATAACCACAGGATGAAGCCAAACCGATAATGACAACCAGCAATACAATAGCAATAAGTATTTTCTTCATTGTTTAATTGTTATAAGACGGAAAACTAATCAGAGAGACATTTGTGTTCAAAGGAAGCACTATTCTTACCAAATGAAAAATGTATTGACCTTAGTAGGGGGTGTATTTTTTCTACTAGCATGTAACGTTGACAAAGGCAAAAAAGTTGATGTTGAGAAACTCGACTTTAAAACGACCGACCGTTCCGAACTCTTTTTCAAGAACATGCGGCAGTCGGCCTACACCACAACGGAACAGCAAGAGGCTGGGGTTTACCTCTATACCCACAAAACATGGGACAAAGATTCATTGTCGCCGGTGGTGCCGACCATTGTGTTCAATTGGCGACAGGACAGGGCCTATTTGATGCTTAACTGGTCAGAGAAGTGGAGCGCAATAAAAGAAATCGATGTAACGGTCAGCAGCGACACTCTTCCCGATTACCACCTTATTTATCGGGAGGGGAATATGCGAGACCAGTTGACCTTTTCAGCCACTCTTTATAATGCGATGATGGATGGGGGTCGATTTGCGCTTCGTAAAGATGGAGAGAAAGTGCCGCTTTTTACATCTGACGAAAAAAGAGAAGCATTCCGGGTGACGCTGTATGATTATCTTCGGCTTACCGGGTGGTTTTGAGCCTTCTTTTATAGTTGAAGGGACGGTGAATCACAGAATACAGTTGTATTCAGCCAGCAATTTTATAACCATCTCACTGCCAAAGGTGTTTTATCCCAAATATATCCGGTAATTGAAACGTTTATGCTTTACTATACTGGTAAATTAGATAATTTTGTTTCTATCGACGAAATGGAATTTTTTTTGAGCTGTTTAAACCTTTTAAATGAATAACCAATCAACCAAGGCCCGGCTGAAATACGCATTTGATAATTTCATGTCCGCTGGCTCTACCAAGCTTATTTCGTACCTGGGCTTGGTGGCATTGCTCCTGGTTTTGATGTTCGCCACCATTCTATATTTGGCCAATATTCACCCCGATGAGGTAACCAGGCTCAACTTCGTTGACACCTTTTGGACAAGCCTGATGCACGTGCTGGATCCCGGTACTATTGGCGAGCATGATGGCCACTGGGATTTCCGGATTTTCATGTTCCTGGTTACGCTGCTTGGTATTGTCATCCTCAGTATCCTGATCGGTTTGATTTCCAATGGTATCATGGACAAGCTGGATCAGCTAAGAAAAGGTCGTTCGTTCGTAATGGAGCAGGACCATGTGCTCATCCTGGGCTGGTCTTCAAAAATATTCACCATCATTCCAGAGCTGATCATCGCCAACGAAAACCAGAAGGATCCTAAAATTGTGATCCTGGCTGACAAGGATAAGGTGTTGATGGAAGACGAGATAAAGGACAAAATTGGCAATACCAAGAACACCAAGATAATTTGCAGAACAGGCAACCCTATCGACCTCCACGACCTCGAGATTGGCAACCCAGTTAATTCAAAGTCGATCATCATTCTGGATAAAGAGAATGAGAATTCTGACAGTCAGATTATTAAGACGATTCTGGCCATCATTTCCAGCCCACACAGGAGGCAGGCGCCGTATCATATCACAGCGGAAATAGAAAACAAAAGGAACTTCGAAGTTGCAAAAATGGTGGGCAAGGACGAGGTGGAGCTTATCCTTTCCGACGACTTTGTTTCCAAAATCATGGTGCAAACAAGTCGTCAGTCGGGGCTATCGGTTGTTTATATCGAGCTGATGGATTTTGGCGGCGATGAAATCTATTTTGTAGAGGAGCCGAAGCTGGTTGGCAAGACTTTTCGGGAGGCTATTTTCAGCTATGAAGACTCGGCCATCATAGGCATTCAGTTCGCCTCCGATAATCACGTGGAGGTAAATCCGCCAATGAGCACCGTCATTCAGCCTGGCGACTTAATGATTGGAGTAACCGAAGATGATGACACAATGATTGTGTCTAATCGCACGAATTTCAATTTGGAAGAAGGCTCGATAAGAACGAACGAAGTAGATGTTCCCCATGCCGAGACAATTTTGCTGATTGGCTGGAATAATAGGGCCAAAACAATTATCCAGGAGTTGGACAACTATGTGCAGCCCGGGTCTTCAATTAAGGTAATCTCAAAGTTTGACGATGCGGTAGCGCCGATAGAGAAGCTTAAAAAGACAGTGAGCAACCTCACTCTTGAGTTTGAAATGGTTGACACAACGGACAGGGCAGTTTTGGAGATGCAGAAATGCCAGACGTTCGATTATATCATGCTGCTGTGCTATCAGGAGTACTACCCCATTCAGGAAGCGGATGCCCAAACACTAATCACCCTGCTTCACCTGCGTAATATTTCTTCCAGTTCTCCACGAAAAATGAACATTGTGTCGGAAATGCTCGACATGAGAAACAGGCAGCTGGCAGATATTACCAGTGCCGATGATTTTATAGTTAGCGATAAACTGCTGAGTTTATTGATGACTCAGGTAGCTGAGAACAAGTACCTGATGAGGGTTTTTGAGGATCTTTTTGACGCAGACGGTTCTGAGATTTACATAAAACCGGTTACAGACTATATCAACGTAGATAAGCCGGTAAACTTCTACACGATTCTAGAGTCGGCAGCCAGAAAGAATGAAGTAGCTATTGGCTACCGGAAAATTTCCGATGCCAGAAATGCCACCCAGGGCTACGGGGTAGTGGTTAACCCAAAGAAATCTGATCTGATTACCTTTTCCAGTAAGGACAAGATAATCGTGCTGTCAGAAGACTAACTAAGCAAACGCCTCATTCTTCAGGGCGAGCCTGATTTCCTTTAGCGCCTGGCTCTTTAGCCTTGCTTTGACCCGCTGATCATTTAGTTGCAGTTCTGAGATGTATTCAAGCACATCTTTTTGCTGATCTGTCTTTAGGTTCTCCACCGAGTGAAGAATTTCCGATTGTAGATTACTCAGTTGCATGATTTGGTACAATTAGCTACTGTAAATAACGTAATACAGCGTAACTTGTTCATTACTATTCTATTACCCTATCATTACAGATGTAATATTTCTTCCATAATCGCTGAAAACGGAGACTGCTTTCCGTATCAGAAAAGCTCTGCTTCTGAGTGCGTGGCTAATCTTGTTGTTGAAAGATTTTGTTGATAATGGCAGTGGTGATCAGGTAGGTCGGTTTTACACCTACAAGGCCCAGGCTGCCCGACGCAAGTGTGTTGCCCGTTACCAAAGGATTGTCAGATGCGTAGTAGGCGTACCTTAGTACCACATCTCTGCTAATACTGTTGCGGATAATTGCGTGTGACTGAATAGCCTTCTGATAGTGTGCACCCTCCATTTCCAGTCCAATGGCATTCCACGAGGAGCTTTCGAAGTATTCCAGTACTTCCTTGTTTTGAAGAGAGGTGCCAAGCACGGTGATCATAGGCCCTTCACAAACATATAACCCCTTTGCGTGGAAGTCGTTGGCCTTGAAATCATTGACAATGGGGTAATTGTCCGCAGTGCCTTCGAACACATGGGCTGTGGGGATCATAATGTCTCCTTTGCCTCCCTGCAATATGCCCGCCTTGCCCATGATATTGATTGAAGCCACCCTGATCGAAATTTGATCGTTTTCCTCCAGCGGTTTCAACAGCTCATCCATGATCTCGTAGGCCTGCTCGCCAAAGGCGTAATCGAAAACAATCAGCACTGGTTTCTTGCTCTTGGCCTTTGCCAGGTCTGCTTTAATCTCCGTGGGAAGGAGATCAAAGTTGATTTTAGCGGTATCGATTACCTGAGCAGAGATGTTAGTGCCGTTGCTGTCTTTGATAAGGTGGAGGCCATTTTTGGAGGCAAACGCTTCCACACGATCATTCAGCTCTTTGTTTTTCGGGTCGCTCAGCATAAGCGCTACATCTTCCAGGCTTTGCTTCTTGCGTTCCGATTCTTTTAAGGCCGCAAAGCTGTAAAGAGTGTTGAGGAAACTGTGAAGGTTGGCGCTGATAACATGGATGGGGCGGTCGAGTAGCTTTGCCTTTATCAGGTATTTGTTGATTTGCTGTGACCAGCGCTCACCGTACATGTGGTGTCCAATGCGCTGGCGGAGGGTGGGAGAAAACGAAATTTCGATGGTTTTGCTTTCCTGTTTTTCACGAATGATCAGGGTTCCCAGCCAGTAGACAATGTGAAACAGACCATTGTTATTCGACTTGGACGACTGTAGGCGCATAACAGCCGCCTTTGTTTCCTCGTAGGTTCTACCCAGCAATGTCGACAGGTAAGTGAAGGCAAGCTCCTTGCTTTTTCCTTTCAAATCCTGCTCACTGGTGACCAACTTTTCCAGTGCAAGCCATTCTTTTCTCAGGTTACCACCCCCGTCATAGGCATGCTCTTTAATTTTCTCCGCTTCGTGGTACATGAAGGTAAGGTGAGTGAGAATGTCGTAAATCTCACTTCTGCCTCTGGTTACCTCAATGAACATTTGCTCGTCATCAATCCTGTAGCAATTTCTTTTTCTCGCATGGGGAATGAGTACTTCAAAGCCAGATTTGTGATAACCTTCTTCTGAGATCAGCCGGATGAAACGACACTCCTCTATACCCTTTGGAAGCCGTTCGATCACGTATACCAAGCCATCCAGCTCAACCTTTGAGGGGTCGTTCATGGAGCCATAAATTTCTGGCCTGAGGGTGAGAAGTGAATCGGTAAGCTGCTGGCCGGATGCGCCGGACGGCTTGTAGATGCCACTGTTGAACAGGTGGCGCATTTCGATATAAACTCTTTCAATAGCAGCCCTCGACTCCTGGGCTTTGGTTAGTTCAATGGGGTGGTTAAGCGACATTTTTTACGTTTCACACAAAAATAACCATTTACTTTCAAATGACCATTGTGCCAGGCACCGGCAAACGGAGTGGGGCGCCCTCTGAAGGTGGTTTTTTTCGCTGAGTTTACGTTTGTCACTGAAAACTTTTATATTAATTTTTTGAGATCAATCAACACCTAAAAAAAAGAGATATGAACCACACTGCTTTAGTATCCGCATTTATGGAAAGAACTGCAGCAAAAAACCCCGGAGAGAAGGAATTCCTGCAAGCTGTATTGGAGTTTGCCGAGGTGATAGTTCCTTTTGTGGAGGAGCATCCTGTGTACAAAAAGGCCAAAATTTTGGAGAGGATGGTGGAGCCAGAGCGAGTGGTGATTTTCAGGGTGCCCTGGTTGGACGACAAAGGGGAGATTCAAGTGAACCGAGGGTTCAGGATACAAATGAATTCTGCTATTGGGCCATACAAAGGTGGTTTGAGGTTTCACCCCTCGGTCAACCTGAGCATACTTAAATTTCTGGCGTTCGAGCAGGTATTTAAAAACAGTCTTACAACCCTTCCGCTGGGCGGAGGTAAGGGAGGCTCCGACTTCGACCCCAAGGGAAAAAGCGACAATGAGGTGATGAAGTTTTGCCAAAGCTTCATGACTGAGCTTTGCAGGCATATCGGCCAGTTCACGGATGTGCCGGCAGGCGATATCGGCGTAGGCGCCAGGGAAATAGGCTTCCTTTTTGGGCAATACAAGAAAGTAACCAATGAGTTTACGGGCGTGCTCACAGGCAAGTCGCTGAACTATGGCGGCAGCCTGATCAGGCCTGAAGCGACTGGCTACGGCTGCGTCTACTTCAGCGACGAAGCGCTTCGCCACCATGGTCATGATATAGCAGGCAAAACGGCTGTCGTTTCTGGCTCAGGAAATGTAGCTCAGTTCACCACCGAGAAGCTTATTGAACTGGGCGCAAAAGTTGTGACGGTGTCAGACTCTTCTGGTTTTGTTTATGATAACGCTGGCATTGACGCAGAGAAACTCGATTTTATTAAGGACCTGAAAAATGTAAGAAGAGGCAGGATAAAAGAATATGCTGACAAGTTCAAGGCGGAGTTTCACGAGGGAAAGACGCCATGGGGAACAAAGTGCGATATAGCATACCCTTGTGCCACTCAAAATGAGCTTGACGAAGATGACGCCAAAACACTGGTGAAGAATGAAGTGATTGGCGTTTTTGAAGGAGCTAACATGCCCACTACCCCCGAAGCCATGCACTTTCTGAGGAACAAGGATGTGTTGTTTTCGCCGGGTAAGGCATCTAATGCTGGCGGTGTGGGCACTTCTGGACTGGAGATGGCACAAAACTCCCAACGGCTGTCATGGACGAGGGACGAAGTGGACTACAGGCTTAAAATTATTGTGAAAAGTATTCATGAAAACTGTGTTAACCACGGTGCTGGCAGCAAGATTGTTGACTACGTGAAGGGTGCCAATATCGCAGGGTTCAGAAAGGTAGCGGACGCCATGCTACAGCAGGGAGTTGTATAGAACAGGTAAGGGCTGGCGATAAATTTAATGAGATTATCAGCCAGTTAAACTATTTGTTGGCGTCAATACAATATTGATCTATATTTGGGCTCTCATTAAAATTTCAGAACTATGGCAATGGTAGTTATTATTGGCGTTTTGTTTGTGTTGGCAATTATTTGCCCCATTATTTTGCCCAACAGCAAAGTGAGCAGCCACAACAAAGACCTGGAAGTATAACGAGCATGCTGGTACCTGCAATTGCATCCCGGCAGTTTCCGGGATTTTTCATTTAGTCGATTCTGGGCTGAGTGAAAAGCTTCATTTTGTTTAGTTCAAGGCAGCAGAGCGATCCCATATCCTTTCTTTCGCCCGAATACACACAACCATTGTCCAGTGGAATCACTGGAAATTCTCTCTCTATTCTTTTTTTCATAATTGCCAATTCTACAGGAAGGTGTCCATGAACGAGGCGCTTGTTGCTGGCCTTGCGGGCGTCATAGTGAAAAGCCCTCGTGTTGATCATGGCACTGGTATCGTCAAAAATGCTTTTACTTTCGAAGTTGAACCCGGCATGTACAAAAAAGGTGGTTTCAGTTTCGTAGTACAGGGGAAGCGTAAGAAGAAAATCTACAAATAGCCGCTTTTCGTCGGCAGAAATGGTCTGATACTCTTCATAACGTTTCATGTTGGCGTATTCCGAGGAATCCAGCCAATCGTCGTCGTCTCTGGTGAGAAAGGAGAGGAGGTACTGATCGTGATTGCCTGCCAGAGGAAAGACTTTGGGAAACCGGCTTTTTAAATCGATGATAAAGTTGAGGGTGTCGACTGAAGAGGGCCCCTTATTTACATAGTCACCCAATAAAAAAAGAGGCGATTGCCCCTTGTAGTCAATTTGATCCAATAAAGCTTTTAGCGTATTGATGCAGCCGTGTATATCGCCAATGGCGTATACTTTCTGCTCATTTTCTACAGAAACAAATGAGCCGGATGCACTCATTTCTCTGAAAGCAGTGCCTTATTTGTGGTTCTCTTCAGCCTTAGCTTTCGTTTTTCTTGCGTTAACGAAAAGAAGCGCATTGACAAGAGAGATAAGTCCAATAGCGATGTAAACGAAAAGATCAACACCAGAAGTAACTGCAGGATTAAACATATTGCTTTTGTTTTTTACGTTGCGAATATAATCAGTTTGGCCAGCCGAAAAAACAGCCGTGGGGTAAATAAACGGCTTCACGTTAAAAAAGAGTCACCAATGTGCTCATTTCAACGTTTTTGAATATGCTCGGCCTGCGGAAATCATCGTTTTGTTGAAAAAAAAGTACACGGGTAATGGCTATACCAAGTAGGGGGAAAATGATTCTTACATCAGCCCTACATTTGTATTGTAAGTAACAGAGCAACCCGTGCAGAAATGAAGCCGGTTAGGCAAAGCCAGGAAGCTCAAAAAAGGAATTTGTTTTTCAACACAGCTAAGGAACAAGTAAGTAGGAATAGTTTATTGTTTTACAACCCAGCTAATGATAAAAGGCGGTCTCGAATGAGGCTGCCTTTTTTGCGTCAATGGTGCTTGATTATGCCTGACGTAACCGTGCCTTTTGCAACAAGGGGCCGGATGAGGGGTGTTGCCAGCGAAAAGGGCGACTTCATCAGCCAGGCAGACTTTTAGTTCGGCGCTTCCTCGTCAGCTCTGTTTCTATTACGGAAGAAGAGACTTGCTCCGATAATGATTAAAACAATCGGCCAAATATCTCTGAAATTGAAACTCATAATGTCGGGAAGCAGAAAAACGGCTCCTATGCCGGCAAGTATAAAGCCAGATGAACGATTTCCGGTGAGGAAATTGAAGGCTCCAAGTCCAATGAGTAGCATTTGCCAGGTATGGAAATACCACGGTAAATCGATGATATCGAGGTTTCTCAGGAGAAAAAGCACACCGATGACGATGAGAAAGAGACCTAAGACCAAACGTCTTTGTGATTGTTCCATGATGTCTTATTTAAACCAACCGAATAGAAACGATAAGGTGAATGATGGACTGCTAAAATCTTTATTGTCGTAAAATGAATTGTTGACAGCTGTTACGGTGCGATAACCTACACCGGCATTGACTTTGAACCAATGAGAGAAGTTCATTTCAGCGTCTAGCTGTGGCACCCACACAAACACATTGTCTGATATGGGTGCGGCACTCGACAAAAAGGCATCTTCGGGTGTTAGCCGGAGCACGCCCCAGCCCAGCTTGTTGCTCACACCAAAGTGAATCAGCTTGTGGGGAAAGAACACATAGCCAGCGTAAAAACCACCGTGGGTAAAACTGGTTTCCCGCCTGATCCCCATAGCGTCCTTGTGAACGCTGTTGGACAGACTAAGTCCGTAACCACCGAGAAAGAGCGACCTGTTGAAGAGTACCGCTCCACCGCCGCCATTCATAATGGCAGCATGACCCTCAACGGATGAGAATTCCAGGATGATTCCTCCAAACCCGGAAATATTGATTTTTTCGCCTCCGAACAACACTTTTGGCTCTTCGTCTCTCGCCCTGTTTTGGGCATGTAGATGGCACAGGCAAGCCACAGTAAAAACGCAGACCAGATAGAAAATCCGTTTCATTAGTTGAAGATAAAAAATAACCAATAGCTAAAAGTAGGCCCCTGAAAGATCAAAATGGATCCATCTCTCCTGACCTGTTGAAATAATACGATAAACAGGGCAATAAGGGTATGAAATAAAAAAGGCTCCTTTTGGGAGCCCTTCAAACATAAGTAGTTTTGCAGCTATTCTGCCGTGCCTCGGGTCTTCCCGATTTCTCTGTCGATAAGAATCTTGCCAACGCCTTCTTCACCGACAAGCTCAAATATTTCAAGACACCTTCTTGCAGTAGCCTCTTCTTCTACCTGTTCGTTGATAAACCAGTCGAGAAAAGAAGCAGTTGTGTAATCCTTAGCTTTGTAGCATTTATCAACGATGTTGTTGATAGAATGAGTAATGGCAATTTCCTGCTCCAGCGCAATTTCGAAAACGGACTTGAAAGAGTCGAATTCCTGCACAATGTTGGTGATTTCCGGCACAATGGCGGTTCCGCCCACGCTCGAGATATAGTTGAATATCTTTTTCATGTGCGCACGCTCCTCATCGGACTGGAGCTCAAAGAACCTGGCGCTATGGACGTAACCGTTGCGCTCGCACCAGGACGAGATGGCTAAATAGTTGAAGGAGCTGATGGCTTCTCTGCGCACTTGCTCGTTCAAAAGTTTCTCAATTTCTTCAGAAAGTGAGGTTTTCATTCTTACAATATCCTTCATAACAAAATCTGGTTTCAATAGGCTAAGATAACAGGAATCGAAGCCAAAAAGTGTAGCTGGTGGCTGATTTGTAATTAAACTAAATAACGTGAGTTCGATATAAGAATGTCGTCATTCCGGAAAATATTGGCCTAAAATGAAAATGGGCCAATATTTATCCGGAATCTCAAATGTCTTGAGGCGGAGATTGCGGATAATTTTCTTCAGATCAGAAAAATATCTGAAGAAAATTTCCGCAATGACGCCCCTTGGTGATGTTTTGCAACATTTTTATATCGAACTCACTTTAAATAAGTACGTTGTAAACCCGCTTATAAAGAATTGAGGTCAGCTCAAGCATGGTGGCCGCCCCGGCGAAGAGGTCTTTCAAACCGATCATTTCCTGCACCCTCATAACGAGCAATACATCTATTGACGGGATATACACAACCTCGGTGTCGCAAAGGGAGTGACTAAGCAGGAGACTTTCAGGATTAACTGCCTCCATTTTTGATTTGAGCCGACTGAACTGAATGGCATTGAAAGGCTGCACCACACCCTGAAAAACAAGGTAGAACCGCTTGTTAGAAGTGCTTTGGTACAAAGCACCTACTCCATTTTTGAAAAGTTCCTGAGCGTCTTCTGGTAGCATAGACTATTAAAATCAACGCAAAAATAACGCCTATTTAAAATCAGTCCAAATAAAAAGAACTGATTTTTGTCAGCTGGAAGATAGTTGGGCCAAAAAAAACCGGGTTGCAGAACCAATACCTCATTTTCATGTTAAGCAGGTACAACAAAAGCAAGTACCTATGAAAGCGATTTGGAACGGCCAGGTAATAGCAGAAAGCAATGACACCATTGTTATTGAAAACAATCACTACTTTCCTGCCAACACCATCAAGAGCGAGTTTTTTAAAGCGAGCAACACTCATACAGTCTGCCCGTGGAAGGGGACGGCTTCTTATTACACTTTGGAAGTGGGGGGAGAGCAAAACAAAGACGCCGCCTGGTATTACCCTAAAGCCAGCGAGCTAGCCAGAAACATAGAGGGTTATGTGGCTTTTTGGAAAGGTGTGAAGGTGGAGAAGTAACTAGAAGCCAATCGAACCCAGCAACACATTGAAAACATAGGTGTTTTGATCTGGGATGTACACCATCCTGACACCAGTGGAAAAAACAGGCAGGTATCTCATGATATTGTAATCCAAGAAGAGGTCGAGGCCTACCGAGCTGAACGTGACGTCGGAAGAGGGTGTGGTTCCTATTCCATAATCATAGAATGCATTCGCCCGAACTCGCTGTACATAGAGCAATGGGCCCAGAGCGAGATCAGGACAAACTAGCGGTAGCGCATAGTTAGCGGAAAACGTGGTCAGATCCTTGAACGATGTGTAGCCATAGCCTCTGACATACTGAACCTGGCTGCGAAACCTGTAGTTGTTGATATCCTCTTTTTGGTAGGCGCCCCTCAATCTCACTGAGTGGTGTTTTAGCAAGCCTGGCAGATACAGGTACGCCTCTCCCGACCACAGCGTCGACAAGTAATCGCTTCCTTTAAACGGCGTGTCAAAATAGCTGAGGCTAACCGATTGCCCCCACTTTGGATAGATATCACGCTTGCTTTGTTTGAGAAGCCGGGAGTAGCTTAGGCTGTATTGCGCAGAATAAAGGGAGCCATTTCTCTGTTGGTCAATGTCCAGCACCGGATTGGCATAGTCTTCAACCAGAGTGGAGGAAAACATAGCTGCCACGGAAGCATCTTCCAGATACTTTGAGTGCGTGAGGTGAAAAGGAATGCGAAGGCCGCCGTTGAGTCCCTTTTCAGTCCAGGTGTACAGTCTGTTGTCGTTGTTGACATTTTCAAAAACAGATCTGGTGCCAGACAGCACGCCTGCATCAAGAATGACAGGCAAGCCCTGGTAGGAGAGATTGGCCGACCAGTACCCGGTACCTTCAGTGAGGTTAATGGTGTACCCGGCATCCAAATACATGGTGCTCAGAATGTTTTGCGAGTATAGCCCCAGCTCAATTTGTCTGTCGCTGAGTGTGTTTATACAGCCCCAGCCATAAGGCCGGAAAAGGTGTTTGAACTGCTGGTACTTTTTAACGTCAAAGGTTACCTCCGGCACGGTGTTAAGTATGTCGGCTTGGTTTTCCTGCAGTACCAAAGGCTCAAAATAATTGACCGGATTGACCACCATGTCCTGGAGTTTAGTCCAGCCCGCAGGTTCGAACGGAATCCGAACAATGTCCCAACCATCTTTGGTCATTTCGTTGTAGTAAACCCAACTTTCGTCGCTTGTGACGCTGGGGTTGTAGGCCCCTACCCTCGAGGAAGTAATCTGGAAACGCTCTTTAGAAGAAAGATTAAGTGCATATAAATTGTCGAGCCCGGATGCATCGGAGGCATAGAGCAGCCATTCTCCCGTCAGAACAGGATGCCCGAGGTTTTCAGTGGATGAGGTGATCCATTCAGTTTCCTGACCAGATTTAACGTCAATGCTAACGATGCTTTTTCTGGGAGCAGCATGCTTCAGCGCTACTATCGACAGCCCGTTGCTTGCAAACTGTGGCATGGAATAGAAGTGATTGCCCGGGTTTTCGAATCTGTTGAGGACATTACCGCTTTTTGCGTCGAGCAGCACAATGTTGAACTGATTGTCGATGCTTGATTCTATGGTAACCACTATTGTGCCATCTGGCGAAATGCCCGCTCCTTTGTACCGCTTTCTTTTGCCCAGGGTAGCTGCTTTTCCTGTTTTCAAATCAAAAACTTTGATTGAGGAATAGGTGGTTTTGTCCCAGCGGGGGTGAAAAAGAATCTCGTTCCAAACGACCTTGCTGCCGCCTGAGGACAGGTAACCATTGTCTTCCCAAACACCAAGCGTGTGCAACACTCTCCAGCTCCCATTACTTTCCTGTTCTACGAGCTGAGAAATGTCGCCGATGCCATACCGGATGGCCAGCACACTCCGATCAGCCGATAACTGGGGATAGGCGTATTCTGTGTAGGCCTTTCGCCTCTTTTGGTTGACGGACTCGAAACTTGTCAGCTTCAGGTCGGCCACCTGGTTTTCATATAGCCCTTCCATTTCCTCACTCATGAGGTTGTAGTTTCTGGTGAGGTTGAGTCCGGTTTCTTTTTTCAGTGCCCTGGAGAATGTGAAGGGGAGAATTGGCCAGCTAAAGGAACGTTCGGTTACTCTGTCCAGAATGTCATCACCGTAAGTTCTGCGAAGGAAGGTAGTCATCAGGTAGCCGGTGAGGTAGTGGTTGGGTATCTGGTCTTTGTAGGATCGCAAGTACTGCTTCTGATATTTAAAGCCACCTCTGTCGAGCAGATTGGCACGGTGAAGTGCTTGAAAATAGGGAATACGACCCCTGCCCGAACCGGACATGGCTGTTTCGATCCCCACGGCGTCGCCCTCCCAAAGCCAAAGTGGCGTTGAGATAAATGCCAGGCCCGCCAGGACGTCCTCTCCAAAAAACCAATAGCCGAGCTTTGAGATCCCCGTGATAGATTTGTCGAATTGCACCACATGCCGGTATTCGTGGGTAGCCAGCGTGTTGAGCCAATCGTTGTTGCCGAGAAACTTATAGTCTTGAGGAGGAGAGGTATAAAATTCAGATCGTCTGGGCCCCAGTGTTACAAACCCGTTGGAGATAACTCCTTGATTTTGCAACAGAATGGGGATAGGTCTGGGCTTCTTGCCCAGCGACTTGGAGACAGGGCCATGGAGGTGTTCCAGGGTGTTGGCCATTCGCTGACCTTCTTTTTCAAAGCCTTTGGGAAAGAGCACATTGAAGTTATCGGTTATTATCTCGTTCCATTTTAGTGTGGCGGGGTTGTTTTCCATCACTGGAACCTGAGCAAAAATGGAATGAAAAAAACACAGCAGAAGTAAGGTTAGAGCGGTTGGCTTTAGCATAGGCTGAAAACAACCTACCATTTGGTTAACCTTAATCATTCGAAGCATTTAAGTAAGACAGAAATGTCGTCGAAATTGTTGTAAACATTGGGTGAAATGCGGATAGAGGTGCCTCTGACGGAAACACTGACTTTGTGCTGTTGAAGGAGGGCCTGGGTTTTCTCAAAAGAGGTCTTTTCTTTGAACCTAACCCCAATGAGGTGAGGAGAGTGATAGGCGTCATCTTCGATCAGATAGCCTTTGTTGCGCAAAATGGTAATAGCCTCCCGGGTGAGTTGAGTGCAATACCGGCTTATTTCAGGCACCCGCCATTTGATGATTTGTTTGAGAGCAGCCTTTAGCATGGGCACAAGAATAAAATTGCTGTGCTCGCCTACCTCATAGCGGAGTGCGCCGGGTTGATAATTCTCCTGATAGTTGATGAGGTTAGCAAAATTCTCACTTTCAAATCGGTTGATCCAGTTTTCTTCCACCGGTGAGCCATTGTCAAAGTGTGGGCCGTAGTAGGCAAGCCCGATGGAGTAAGGTCCCATCAGCCATTTGTACCCAGCACAAACCAGGGCATCGGGCTCAATTTCTTTTACACTGAATGGGAAAGCCCCAACAGATTGCGTGCCATCAATGACCAGCAAAGCACCAACCTCCCTGGTGCGCTGCCGAATTTTCTTCAATTCAAAAACAGTACCATCGGCCCAATGACAGTGGCTGATCGCCACAAGCTTGGTCTTGCTACTGATGGCTTTCAGAATGTTCTCATTCCATTTCTTTCCACGTCCTTCTGCCAGCTCGGGCGGAGCAATTATTTTGAACTCCGCTCCCTGATCATTACAAGCCTTCATCCAGGGATAAATATTGCTTGGAAACTGCTCTCCGGCAGCAATAACCTCGTCGTCTTTGCTCAGCTTCAGGTTCCTGGTAACGGTGGCCATGCCATAAGACACAGAAGGGATCACAACTATTCGATTGGACTCAGGGGTATCAATTATCTCTGCAAACAGCTTCCTTAACTCGTCGGTATCCGAAAAAAAATCTTGAGGTGAGACTTGATAGGGAAACCTCTTTTTTTGCATACCCTCGATGCCTTTTTCTTCAACCTTGATCATCATGGGCGACATGTAGGCGCAGTTGAGGTAGGGAACACCTTCAGGCAGAAAAAATTTATCTCTTTGGCAATCGAGCATCGTTGTTCTAATTTTAGCTATCGGGGTAAAAATAATCGTAATAGTCACAATACATGCAATGGTATAAGGTATTTTCCAGCGAACAGGCCATGCAAAACAGTCTGACGATGAACAAGCCGGTAAAACTGACTGCTGGCGGGAAAACGCTTTGCCTTGTGATGACGCCGAAAGGAGTTTTTGCTTTTCACGACGCTTGTCCACATATGAGGTTTCCGCTGCACCAGGGGAGGGTCAATCCCTTCGGTGAAATAGTTTGTGCATTGCACACCTATCGTTTCAACATGGAAACTGGGGAGGAGGCAGAGCAAAGAGGCGGCGACCTGGACTGTTGCCCGTTGGAGTGGAGGGAGGATGGGCTGTATGTGGGGGTGGCGTGATCCTTTCTGAAAAAGTGCCCTTATGAATCTCTATTACTCGTATAATTGTGAACTGTTGCCACTCACTTTTTAAACCATGACCAACGTACTGCTGCTGGAAGATGATTTTACGATGGCCAATGAGCTCAAGCGGCTTTTTGCTAGTCATGGTATGACTTGCGACGTGGTATACGACGGCGTGGTTTTTTTTAAACAGCTGCAAGCCAGTAGCTATCAGTTGTATGTGCTAGATATTAATGTGCCTTCCATGAGTGGGATAGAGGTTTGCAAAAAAATAAGACAGACAGACAGCGCTACTCCCATCCTGATGTTAACCGCCTACAGTGCAGTAGAAGACAAAGTGGAAGCGCTTGAATATGGAGCGGACGATTACCTGGTAAAACCATTTCAGATTGAAGAACTGTTGGCCCGCATCAAGGCATTGCTGCGCAGAAGTGTGTCACCTCAAAAGACGCCCGACAGTTTGCTGAAGGTCGCCGACTTGGAGATTTCGGTTGATGAGATGAAGGTGTGGAGGGCAAAAAAGGAAATCGTGCTAACACCAAAAGAGTATCGACTTCTGGAGTTGCTGGCCAATGCCCGGGGTCGGGTTGTTTCAAAGCAAGCTATTGCTGAGCAGGTGTGGGACATCAACTTTGAAACAGGCACCAACACTATTGAGGTGTATATCAACTTTTTGAGAAACAAAGTAGACAAGGGCTTTGACCCGAAACTTATCCACACCCGACCGGGCTTTGGATATTATCTGAAGGAGGAAGAGTAACATGAACCTGAAGCAGCGATTTTCAATCATTTTTAGCTTGCTGTTTTCGGCGCTTCTGGGGGTTGTGCTTCTGATGATATTCTCGCTGTTTTCTCAATTCAGAAAAGAGGATTTTGAGGAGCGCCTTCAGGAAAAGGCCATCACCTCCATCAAGCTTCTTGTAGAAGTAAAAGAAGTAGATTATCAGCTCCTCAAAATCATCGACAGGAACACCATCCACAAGCTGTATAATGAGAAAATCTTGATCTTCAACGACAGTTTAGATATGATTTATAGCAGTATCGATGATGCTGTCATTAGCTGGGACCTGGAAGACTTAAAGTACCTGAGGGACAATAAGACTTTTTTTAAAAGGAGTAACGAGTATGATGTTTATGGCATGTATTACGACTCCAACGAGAAGGATTACTTTGCACTGGTTACTGCCGAAGACAAATACGGAAACAGAAAGCTCGACTACCTGAAGTATCTTTTGTTGGGGGCCTTTTTTGCGGGTGCAACCACCGTTTGGATCTTGTCATTTTACCTTAGTAAGAAAAGCCTGCTCCCTCTGGACATTGTGCGGGAGAAGATTCAGCAGATTACTGACAATAACCTTAATATCAGGCTTCCGGCTTCCGGCAAAAAAGATGAAATCGACATGCTTTCGGGTTCGTTCAATCAGATGCTTGACCGGATAGAGCGCTCTTATAAAAGGCAGAGAGAATTTGCGTCCAACGCATCGCATGAGCTTCGAACGCCCATTACCCGGATAGTTACACAGCTTGAAAACATGGCGCATGAGAAGAGCCTTTCGCCGGAGGCAAGGCAGACCTTGCGAAGCATTTCTGGAGATACTTATCAGCTATCCGACGTTGTCACTTCTCTCCTCATTTTATCAAGAATAGACGAAAAGAAAGGGCTGGGCTCCTTTCAGAAGGTGAGGCTTGACGAGTCGGTGTTCGCTTGCTCACAAAAACTTTCCAGGATTTACCCCGACTTCAAACTTCACTTTGAAATAGAGAACAATACCAGCCAGGAGATAAGTCTGGAAATAGAGGGGGACGAAATTCTGTTGGGCATCGCCATTACTAACCTTTTGAAAAATGCCTACCTGTACTCTGACAATCAGCAGGCGCTTTGCACATTGCGCACCAATACCGATACAATCGAACTAGTGCTTGTTAACAGTGGAGAAACACCCTCTGAGAGTGAGCTTACCCGGCTTTTTCAGGCGTTCAAGCGAGGATCCAATACCGCCAATAAGCCGGGAAGCGGGCTTGGCCTGGGCATCGTGCAACGAATTCTTCAATACCACGGGGCATCCATCACCTATAGGATTCCCGAGGCTCGTAAAAACGAAGTGGTGGCCACTTTTAAAATTTAAGGTTTATTTAAGCCAGTCTTTAAGCTTCTTATAAGCTCGCCTCCGTCTATTTGCTACCAGTTTATTTAAGACGGTAAGCAAAGGATGCGTTATTATATCACAGGCTTTTTGTTTTTGGTCTCAGTTTTTAGGGCATTGGGGCAGGGAGGCTATACACTTGCCGAGGCTGAGTCGAAGTTTTTGAACGACAACCTCCTTCTGCTCGCTGAACAATACAATGTGGAGGCAGCGGGAGCACGGGCGATCCAGGCAAAGCTTTGGGACAACCCTTACTTTTCCGCAGAGTTGAATGCTTTGAACCCGCAGGACAATAAGGTGCTGGATGTTGGGAAGGCCGGACAGAAGGGTTTTGCTATTGAGCAACTTATTCACCTTGGAGGGCAGAAAAAGAATGAGGTGAACCTGGCGAGGTCCAATGTGAAGCTGGCTGAGCTTCAGTTCAATGATCTTCTTCGGAACTTGAAGTACCAATTGCGATTTAGCTACTTCTCCATTTATTACGACATGGTGTCAGTGGCGGCACTCGACAACCAAATAAGCAATGTCGACTCGCTTCTGGCGGCGTACGAAGTGCAGGTGAACAAAGGAAACATTGCCCTCAAAGACATGGTGCGGCTCCGGTCGCTTTATCTCGGACTTAAGAATGACCGAACCATGCTGGCTTACGATATCATAGAACAGCAATCGATACTCAGGTTGCTTTTGGATTCCGGGACAGATGTTGTTCCCAATCCCACAACTGCCGAGCTACAGATATATGAGCAGCGCCTGGTTCTAGAGGTGAACGTGCTTGCGGAGGCTGCTTCGGCTAACAGGCCAGACTTATTGTACGCATCCCAGCACGTAGAGTCGAATCAATGGAACGTGAAGTGGCAGAAGTCCTTGGCTATTCCTGACCTTACTCTCGGAGCGTCTTACGATCAACGGGGAGGTGCCTTCCAAAATCAGGTAAATCTTACGCTGGGCCTTCCTCTCCCACTTTGGAACCGAAATCAGGGGCATATCAAACTAGCCGAGGCAGAGTTAGCGCAATCGCAAAAGCTATATGAGTTGCAGTCGTCAAAGTTGCAAAACGAGATCATTACAGCTTTACAAAAGTACGAAGAGGCCTCAGCCAATTATCAGTACATCAGCTCCCCCAACTCCGACTTCAACAATTTCGACAGAGTGTATGCCGGGGTGCTGGCCAACTTCCAGAAAAGGAATATTTCGCTGATAGAGTTTACCGATTTTATGGAAAGCTATCAGCAAAGTATTATCCAGTCCAACAACATTAGAAAAGACTTCGCAGGTGCCTGCGAGCGAATTAATTACACGACTTCTACGCCAGTTTTCTGAATAAATAAACAATGAGAAAGCTACTACCAATCGTTCTCCTGACAGTGTTGGCAGCCCTTTTGGGATGCCGTCAACAGGATGCGGACACAAGTGAAAAAGAACAGACATTTGTGCTCAGCGATGCCATGCTTAAGTCCACAACTACGGCCAAAGCCGTTCTGGAGCCGCTTCGGAATGAGCTGAGGTTCTATGGTAAGATTACCACCGACAACAATAAGCTGATCGAAGTATTTCCGGTGGTGGGAGGTAACGTGGTAAAAGTGTATGTGGAGCTTGGTGACTATGTGAATAAGGGTCAGTTGCTCGCCACTATTAGAAGTACCGAGGTGGCTGGCTTCGAGAAAGAACTACAGGACGCAAAGAACGATGTATTGGTGGCGCTGAATAACGTGAAAGTAGCGCAGGAGCTCTATGAGGGAAAGCTTGTGGCCGAAAGAGACGTGATTGAAGCCAAAAGCCAGCAAGAAAAGGCGCAATCGCAGCTCAACCGAATTGAGGAGACCTACCGGATTTACAACATGAAATCGGGTTCAATCTATGAGGTAGTGTCGCCTATTAGTGGTTTTGTGATTGAGAAAAACATCAATCAGGACATGCAGCTGCGAGCCGACCGGACGGACAACATTTTTGACATTGCCCAGATAGATGACGTGTGGGCCATTGCCAACGTGAACGAAAGCGACATCAATGAGGTGAAGCTTGGGGTAGATGCATTTGTCACTACCCTTAGCTACAAGGACAAAGTATTTCATGGCAAGGTGGACAAGATATTCAACATCATTGACCCGGCCACTAAAGCAATGAAAGTTCGGATAAAACTGGCCAACAGTGACTATCTGCTGAAACCGGAAATGAGAGCGTCGATTCGTGTCAGCTACACTGAAGACATGCAAATGCTGGCTGTTCCTTCCAATGCCGTAATCTTTGACAAGAGTAAAAACTTTGTGGTCGTTTTCAACGATCGTTTTGACCTGGAAGTGAGACAAGTCGAGACTTTCAGGCAGCTGGGTGACATCACCTATATCGCCGCCGGATTGAAAGAAGGAGACAGGGTAGTTACCCACAATCAGCTGCTCATTTACGACGCCCTAACTGACTAAAGTTCATGAATAAGTTCATTAGAAGCATTATTGCCTTTTCGCTCAAGAACCGGGCCTTCACGTTTTTTTGGGTCGGTATACTCGTGATTGCTGGCTTTATCAGTTTCAAAAATATGCCCATCGAGGCATTTCCAGACGTTACTAATACCCAAATCATCATCGTAACCGAGTGGAACGGAAGAAGTGCAGAAGAAATTGAGCGATTCGTTACTACGCCGATAGAAATCGCCATGAACTCTGTTCAGAAGAAAACCAGCGTTCGCAGCATTACCATGTTTGGTCTTTCCGTCATAAAAATCATATTTGATGATGATGTAGAAGACTTCTTTGCCCGCCAACAGGTCAATAATCAGCTCAGAAACGTGTCGCTGCCCGAAAGCGTGGAGCCTGATGTGCAACCACCCTACGGCCCGACTGGCGAGGTTTTCCGGTATACGCTGAAAAGCAAAAGCAGAGACACCAGGGAGTTGCTTACTATTCAAAACTGGGTGATCGATAGGCAACTGCGCTCCATCCCGGGCGTGGCCGACCTTGTGGCGTTTGGTGGTCAGGAGAAAGTTTATGAGATAAGTATTGACCCCAACAGGTTGGCTCAGTTCGATGTAACACCCCTTGAGGTGTATGAAGCCGTGGCGAAGAGTAACCTCAACGTTGGGGGGGATGTGATAGAAAAGAATGGTCAGGCCTATGTTGTCCGGGGTATTGGGTTGCTGCAAAGCCCGGAGGACATTGAGAACATTATCGTCGATGATGCAAACGGTAACCCGGTGCTTGTGAAGAACCTGGCTGAGGTAATAGAAAGCTCAATGCCACGGGTGGGCCAGGTAGGTTTGAACGACAACGATGATGTAGTCGAAGGCATTGTTGTGATGAGGAAGGGTGAGAACCCTAAGGAGGTACTGGAGAGAGTGAAAGCCAAAATAGAAGAGCTTAATACCCGGGTGCTGCCGTCAGATGTGAAAATGGAAACCTTCTACGACAGGGACAACCTGATGACCTACACCACCAATACCGTTATGCACAATCTTTTTGAGGGGATTGTGTTTGTAACTGTTATTGTATTTCTTTTCATGGCCGATTGGCGCACCACGCTGATCGTGTCTATCATCATTCCTCTTTCGCTGCTCTTCGCTTTCCTCTGTCTTCGGATGAAGGGCATGAGTGCTAACCTGCTTTCGCTGGGAGCTGTCGACTTTGGGATTATTATTGACGGCGCAGTGGTGATGGTGGAAGGCCTCTTCGTATCGCTCGACCACATGGCCCGGCACAGAGGAATGGCCAACTTTAACAAGCTGGCGAAGGCTGGAATGATTAAGAAAACCGGAGCAGAACTTGGCAAGGCCATATTTTTTTCCAAGCTGATTATCATTACCGCCCTGTTGCCAATTTTTGCCTTTCAGAAGGTGGAAGGTAAGATGTTTTCCCCCCTCGCCTACACACTGGGTTTTGCCCTGATTGGCGCCTTGATCTTCACGCTTACATTGGTGCCTGTTCTCTCACACCTGCTGCTTAACAAGAATGTAAAGGAGACCTACAATCCGTTTGTAAACATCTGGAATAGAATGGTTGAGAAGGGGTTTTTGTGGACATTCAGGAGCAAGAAAATATCATTGATTACAGCACTTATTTTGCTGGCGGTTACGCTCTTTTCATCAAAGTTTTTGGGTACCGAGTTTTTACCGCAGTTGAATGAGGGGGCGCTTTGGGTGGAGGCCAAGCTGCCGATGAGCTCCAGCCTGAACGAAACTGTGAAGACTGTAGCCACACTTAGAAAAGAGCTTCAGAGTTTTGAGGAGGTAAATGGTGTCCTTTCCCAAACGGGAAGAAGCAACGACGGTACTGACCCAAGTGGATTTTACTATGTGCAGATGCAAGTGAACCTGAAGCCAAAGGAGGAGTGGAAGCGAAAGATCTCATTGGACGAATTGGTCGAGGAAATGGATGAAAAGCTGAGGAACTATCAGGGCATCGTTTACAACTACTCTCAGCCAATTATTGACAACGTTGCCGAGTCGGTGGCGGGAATCAACGCATCCAATGCGATAAAAATTTACGGCGATGACCTCGACGACCTTGATGAAATAGCTGGCCGGGTAATTGAACAAATAAAGGACGTGCCTGGCATTAAGGACGTGGGCATATTGAGGAACCTTGGGCAACCAGAAATCAGTGTAGTTCTTGACAGGGAGAGGATGGCTGCCTATGGAGTGACCATCGCCGATGCGCAAGCTGTACTGGAAATGGCTTTTGGTGGCAAAACAGTGACTCAGAAATACGAGGGAGAAAAGAAATTTGATGTGCGCATCAGGTATGACAAGGATTACAGGAAAGACGAGAGGGACATTGCGAACCTCAAGGTACCCACCATTCACGGGGCCAAAATCGCACTGAAGGAAATTTGCTCCATTGAAACCATTTCAGGCCCAGCCTTTATTTATCGGGACAATACTAAGCGCTTTATTGGCGTGAAGTTTTCAGTGCGTGAAAGAGACCTGGGGAGTACGATTGAGGAGGCACAGAAAAAAGTATCAGCCAATATCAATTTGCCGGTCGGATATAGCGTAGGGTGGACTGGCGAGTTTGAAAACCAGGTGAGAGCGACGAAAAGGCTGGGAGAGGTGGTGCCCATCAGCATCATCGGTATTTTTGTGCTTTTGTTTATCATGTTTGGCAATGTAAAGGATTCGCTCCTTGTGCTAGCCAATGTACCTTTTGCCCTCATCGGAGGTATTTTGGCCCTTCACATGACAGGCATCAATTTCGGAATTTCTGCCGGTGTCGGCTTTATTGCCCTATTTGGCATTTGTATCCAAAATGGGGTAATTCTTATCTCCGAATTTCACAAAAACATTAAGGCAAAACTGTCACTCAATGAGTCGATCATAGAGGGTGTGAAAGTCAGAACAAGGCCAGTGGTGATGACCGCCCTTATGGCGTCAATAGGCCTGATCCCGGCCGCAACGTCAACTGGAATCGGCTCCGAATCGCAAAAACCACTGGCTGTGGTGATTATTGGCGGCCTGATTACAGCGACCGTTCTAACACTGCTCGTCTTCCCAATTATTTTCTGGGTATTCAACAGAACTAAACACGAACAGATCAGCTAGTGACGAAATTATTTGGCGAACGACTTACCGAACGGCAGGTCTTCCAGGTCAACATTGCCACCGGTGAGTATAATGCCTATTTTTTGCCCCTTGAATTCCTCTTTTCTTTTCAACAAAGCGGCAAAGGGTACGGCGCATGAAGGTTCGATGATGATTTTCATACGCTCCCAGATGATGCGCATGGCGTCGACAATTTCAGTTTCCGAAACGGTGACGATTTCCTTAACGTGATTTCTGATGATCTCAAAGGTAAGCGGGCTCAGGCTTGTTCGCAGGCCATCGGCAATTGTCACTGGCGGCCTGGCAGGCATCAGCTTGCCTTTCTTCACCGACTGATAGGCATCGTCTGCTAACTCAGGTTCGGCCCCAATAACCGCAGTTTTAGGCGAGAGGTAATGGCAAGCGAGGGCAGTGCCGCTTAGCAAGCCGCCACCACCTACAGGGGCCATTACTACATTCAAATCCACTACCTCTTCCATCAGCTCTTTGGCAGCAGTAGCCTGGCCGGCGATGATAGCCGAGTCGTCGTAGGGAGGGATGAATGTCGCTCCTGTTTCGGCTGTTACTTTCTTTAATGTGTCCTCTCTTGACTTCAGAGTGGGCTCGCAAAAAATGACCTCGGCACCGTAGCCGATTGCAGCGTTTTTCTTCACCTCGGCCGAATTGCTTGGCATCACAATGTAGGCCTTTACACCGGCCATTTTAGATGCGAGGGCAACGGCCTGTGCGTGATTGCCCGACGAGTGTGTGGCGAACCCCTTGGTCCGGTTTTCAGGCACAATGGAGAAGATGGCATTCACAGCTCCCCTCATTTTGAAAGCCCCGACCTTTTGGAAGTTTTCGCATTTAAAATAAACACTGGCGCCAACCATTTCATCAATGCTATGCGAAGTGAGTACAGGAGTTTGCAGAATGTGACGAGCAATTCGGGTGTGGGCCCGTTTGATATCGCTCATAGAGGGAATGGTCAATTCCATTTTTTATGGTATTTCTAGGTTGTTAATTCTTTGCAAAAGGTGATCGATATCCAGCCTTCAACTATCCGGTTACGGACGACCTTGCTAGGTTTTAATGTGCCTCCAGCCAGTTATTGCCTACACCGGTGCCGACCTCCAAAGGTACTTCAAGGGAAATGGCATTTTCCATAAAATGCACCACTTTTTCTTTGACTACATCCAGCTCACTTTCATGTACATCGAAAACCAATTCATCATGCACTTGCATGATCATTTTAGTCTTCATTTTTTCTTTGATAAGCCAGTCATGTATGCGTATCATGGCGATTTTTATAATATCAGCGGCACTCCCCTGGATAGGTGCATTGATGGCGTTTCGCTCAGCAAACCCACGGATGGTGATGTTTCGGGAGTTGATGTCTCTCAGGTAGCGACGTCTCCCCAGTATGGTTGTTACGTATTCCTGTTCACGTGCCACGTTCACAATATGATCCATGTAGCGTTTTACTGCTGGAAACTCAGTGAAATATGCATCAATAATTTCTTTTGACTCGGTACGTGAAATGCCCAGGTTTTCGGCCAGGCCAAACGCTGAAATGCCGTAGATGATACCAAAGTTAGCCGACTTGGCAATGCGCCTCATGTCGGAGTCCACTTCTTCCAGTGGCTTTTTGAAGATTTTGGCTGCTGTGGTTGAGTGAATATCCCGGCCGTTTTTAAAGGCCTCAATCATACTTTCATCTTTGGCAAAAGCGGCAATAATGCGTAGCTCGATTTGCGAATAATCTGCAGAAAATATTTTGTAGCCTGCTTCTCGTGGAATAAAGGCCTTCCTTATCTCCCGGCCCTTTTCGGTTCTTATCGGGATGTTCTGCAAGTTAGGGTTGTTTGAGCTCAGTCGCCCTGTGGCCGCCACTGCCTGACGGTAGTCGGTATGCACCCTTCCGTCTATTTTGCTGATCATCAGCGGCAAGGCATCTACATAGGTCGACTTCAGCTTTTGATACTCCCGGAATTCCAGAATCTTGTTGGCGATGGGGTGTTCGTTCGCCAGCTTTGAAAGAATGTCTTCACCGGTTGCGTATTGCCCGGTCTTTGTCTTTTTAGGGCTTTCGATCAACTTGAGTTTGTCAAAAAGTATCTCACCCAGCTGCTTGGGAGAAGCGATGTTGAATGTTTCGCCGGCAATCTCATAGATTTCTTTTTCTACAACTTTACTGGCCTTCTCCAGCTCTCCCGACATTTGACTCAGCGCATCCGTATCAATTTTGACGCCTTCGTACTCCATGTATGACAGCACTTTTACCAACGGACCCTCTACTTCGTCCAGCAGTTTTTTCATGCCGTATTTTTCTACCTCAGGCTCAAGCTTTTCCTTTAACTGCAAGGTGATATCGGCATCTTCAGCGGCATATTCCTTGATGGCTGCCAAATCGGCATCCCTCATGGTGCCCTGCTTCACACCTTTTTTACCAATGAGGGTTTCGATAGAAATAGGGCTGTAGTTAAGGTAGTTTTCAGCGAGCACATCCATGTTATGCCGGGTGTCGGGATCGACCAGGTAGTGAGCCAGCATGGTGTCGAACAGCGGCCCTGCTACTTCAACGCCATATTTTTTCAGCACCGTCATATCGTATTTGATGTTCTGCCCAATCTTGGTAATGCTTTCGCTTTCAAATACCTCCCTGAACTCTTCGGCTATTTTTTTAGCATCCTCAAACTTTTCCGGCACGGGTATATAGTAGGCTTCGCCGACTACATAGGCAAAAGAGATGCCCACTAGCTCCGCCTCAAATGAGTCAATATTGGTGGTTTCGGTGTCGAAGCAGACCTCTTTTTGCAAAAGCAGATATTTGAGGAGACTTTTCCTTAGCTCCGGCGTGTCGATCAGGTGGTAGTCGTGCACTTCCGTGAAAGCCGTTTTCTTTTCAGCAGGTTGTTCGGCTTCAAAGCTTTCATTGCTTGGGACAGGAGGAGGCGTACCAAACAAATCCATCTGTGATCCGCTTTCTTGCTTTTTAGGTTCGCCGAAAATACGCTTCGCCAGGGTTCGGAATTCCAACTCATTAAAAATACCTTTTAGTTTTTCCTCATCTGGCCCATCGTATCGGAGCTGCTCTTCGTTGAATTCAATAGGTACCTCGCAGTGAATAGTGGCAAGTTCTTTACTCATTATACCCTGTTGGGCAAACTGAATTACATTCTCTTGAAGCTTTCCTTTCAATTTATCTGTGTTGGCAATGAGGTTTTCTACTGTGCCAAATTCTTTCAAAAGCTTGGAGGCTGTTTTGGCGCCCACCCCCGGAATGCCGGGAATATTATCTACAGAATCGCCCTGTAAACCGAGCAAGTCACGAACCTGATCTACCCTGTCGATATCGAATTTGGCCAACACTTCTGGAATACCCAGTATTTCCACCGAATTACCCAGAAAAGCAGGCTTATAGAGGTAAACATGCTCTTGCACAAGCTGAGCGTAATCCTTATCGGGCGTCATCATGAATACTTCAAACCCCTGATGTCCAGCTTTGGTGGCAAAGGTCCCAACGATATCATCTGCTTCAAAACCATCCAATTCAAGTATCGGAATTCTATAGGCCTCGGCCATTTTTTTCACCCAAGGAATGGCAATCTGTATGTCTTCAGGTTGAGCCTCTCTATTGGCTTTGTATGCGTCATACTGCACATGCCTGAAAGTTGGAGCTGGTGTATCAAAACAGATTGCAATGTGGGTTGGTTTTTCCTTGTTTAAGATTTCTAATAGTGAATTAGTGAAGCCAAGAATCGCTCCCGTACTCATGCCTTTTGAGTTTATTCTTGGGTTTTTGCTAAAGGCAAAATGAGCCCTGTAGATAAGGGCCATTGCGTCAAGCAGGAAAAGTTTTTTCTCGGGTTTGCTCATAATGGTAAAGGTAGAAAAAATGGAGTTTCCATTCGAGAAAGTATGCAGCTTAGCTCCGCCTAAAATTTTTTTTAAGATAGCACCAACCTTTTATTTCCAATTGTGTCATTGATGGTGTTATGAGAAAACGAAGATATTTTTTGATTTTATTGGGACTGGTTGTAGGGATGGTTTGCTTTTTAACCTCATTTGAGTCTAAACCGTCAGCTGGGCGTAATGCTTCTGTTGTTAGCTATTACCTCCGCTGAGACTGATTCTCGTTTTTTGATCACCATCAATCTTTGTGGTTCGCCTTTGTGGCGAACTGCAAAGAACGGGTGGTGCATGTGATTCCTCCCACAAATGTTAAAAATTGCTAAAAAGGTACGAGTGGCATCGCTTTTGATTGTTATAAGGTTGTACTAAACAATTAGAAGCTATGAAGAAGTTGAAGAATTTAGCGGTGCTTGGATTGTTGATCTTAGTAGTACCGGCTTATAGCCAAACGGCTGATGACAATGAGAAACTTTCCAAAGCAGATAGAAAAGAACTTAAACAGTTAGAGAGGGATCAGGAAATGACTGAGCTCAAGGAAGTAGTGAAAGAGCGGTCGTTCCTTATAGACGCCGATTTCCTCCTTGACAGACAAAGCCGACAGTATATGGCCACGGCCAATAATTTTGTATCCATTGAGGGAGACAGAGTTATTATGCAAACGGCTTCTCCCTATGGCATAGGCTATAACGGCATTGGTGGCGTCACTTTTGTTGGTCGAATACTAGACTATAAGGTCAACGAGAGTAAAAACGGCAACAACTTATTCGTCACCATTCAAACGAGCTCCGTTGGCTATGGTAACGGCACCATATTTATAACCATTCGGGGCAAGGAAAACGCTGTGGCTCGATTTTATGGGCCCTGGGGAAGAAGTCTTGCCTTTTCGGGAGATGTGGAGCGCCATGGCGAGTCGTTTAAATACAAAGGTATGAGTGTCCCCATGTAGCACTTGCAAAACCACAGGCAGAAAGGCCCGTTGCTTAGCAGCGGGCCTTTTTATTTTATTGAAAATTTAGGAGTATCTTAGATGCTGAATGAGGTCGAAACAGCATCAGTAGTTTTTTGAGGATTTCGGTTATCATTGGTGAGCTTTAGCAATATTATTTCTAACCTGAGCTATTATGAGAAAACTTATTACCACTGTCCAACTGGCAGTTTCCCTGACGATTATTGTTTCTATCGTCAGCTGTGGCGACAAAGATGAGGAACCTTCAGCGTCCCTGGAGTTTGATGGAAGTTATAATGGGATTTTTTCGATGCAAGGGGTTCAAATTGGCACCTGGACTATGCTGGTCAACACGGGGCAGGCCAGCGGCTCTTTCGATTATATCACGGGAAGTACAACTTACACAGGAACGGTTTACGAAGGTGGCAAGCTTGAAGTAAACATCACTTACGACGACGGATCTACCACAGAGACGGTCATCACTATTAAAGAGGACGGTGCAGTATCGGGAACCTGGGCAAACTCCGATGTGGAGTTTGGGGAACTTTCCGGAGCAATAGAGGTGACAAGCTTTGACGGCAGCTACAACGGGATTGCTTTTTCTGACGATATGTATTCCGCTTCCTGGTCGCTGACTATCAGCAAGGGAAAGGCAACAGGCGCTTACAGTGGAGGAGACGGCAACGGCCTGATATCTGGATATGTTGATAGCGAGGGAAAATTATCAATCGGCTCTGCCTTTGCCACAGGAACTGTGCTGACTGCGCAGGGCAGTATTGCGGATGGCAACGTCACGGTAATTTGGTTCGATACAACACAAGAAACGGGTACAGCCCTTGGTGCTATTGCCACTGGCGCTTTTGACAATGACTATAAAGGAACGGCACAAGGCGGCGGTGTCGTAATTGGTACCTGGACTTTGAATATTGCAGGCGGCAAGGCAATGGGCATTTATAATGGCAGCGATGATTCATCGGCGATTAATGGCTTTGCCAACGAGGATGGCGACATTTATCTGGGCATCAACCAGGGCGACGGAGATGTGGTGACTGTCACTGGCACCATCGAAGGTGGGGATATCGCTGGCTCATGGACCGATTCTGACGGACGAAGTGGAACGTTCGTAGGCGGCATCTAATACCTGAGGATTGTTGGTTAACCCAAACCAACCGATTCAGCATTTACGTTAAGTTTATTCTGAAGGCTACAAAGTCGACTGCATGCCAGCCGACTTTGCTGTATTTTGCCCGGGCTGCGCCTTTTGTGTAAGGCTGCTTTCAAAAGTTTTGAATAAGGTGAAAATTGGTCAAAATAATATTGACCCCATGAGACCAATCTACATTGTTGTCCTTTTGCTTGCTCTTTCATTTTCCGCAGCCACCGCCCAGTCTTCCCTTTCCATTCCCCAGATTATGCAGGGGCAAGATTTCACGGGCTACTGGCCGTCCAGCCCATGGTGGTCAGAAGACGGTAAGACAATCTACTTCGACTGGAATCCTGACAAGAATCCGAGCGATTCACTTTATAAGTTTGTTGTAGGCTCCGGCGCCCCACTGAAGGTGTCTCCCTCGGAGAGACGGGCTCTTCCGACCAGACGAGGCACGTACAATAAGGAAATGACCAAAAAGCTGTACGAAAAAGGTGGGGACATATTTGTTCTGGATCTGAAGAGTGGAGCAACTACTCAGGTGACTAATACAGCAGGCAGGGAGTCGGATGCTTATTTTGGCCCGGATGAAAAGACCATCCATTTTACCTTCGATAACAACCTGCTCTCCTGGGACATTTCAACGGGCGTTGTCACCCAACTTACCAACTTTAAAGAGGGCTCTGTAAAGAAGCCCAAAAAACTATCGGAACAAGATGAATGGCTAAAAAATGATCAGCTGGGGCTTTCGCAGATTGTGAAGCAGCGCCATGAGGAAGATGAACTGGAAAAGGAAATCCGAAAGGCAGATCAACCAGGCAGACCAAAGGAAATTTACCTTGAGGGCAAAAGTGTGTCGGGTATTCAAATGAGTCCCGATGGTAAAATCATTTCTTATGTGCTCTTTAAATCGGCGGACAATACGCACAATACCATGGTGCCTGAGTTTGTAGCTGAATCAGGCTACACGGAACCAATCAATACGAGAACAAAAGTGGGCTCCGAGTTATCGAAAAGGGAAGTTTGGATGTTTACGCCTGCCACAGGAAAGGTGATGCAGGTGAAAACCAATGATTTACCGGGGATCAAAGACAAGCCCGATTTTTACGCCGACTATCCAAAGCTTGATACGATGAAGGCTTTCGAGAGAGAAGTGTTCAGCTTTGGCCCTTTCTGGTCTGATGACGGGTCGAAGGCCATTATGGTGTATCGCTCGGTCGACAACAAAGACAGGTGGATCACCCTGTTGAACCCTGAGGACGGATCGAATACATTATTGGATAGGCAAAGGGATGAGGCCTGGGTAGGCGGCCCCGGCGTGGGTTGGTCAATGTATTCTCCTGGTGACATTGGCTGGTTGCCTGACAACAAAAGGATTTGGTTTCAGTCGGAAGAAACTGGGTTCTCACATTTGTACGTACTGGATGTAGATAGCAAAAGCAAAAAGGCTTTAACGGCTGGAGAATATGAGGTGTACGATGTAAGCTTATCCAAAGACAAGAAGTCGTGGTATTTCAGCAGCAATGAGGGAGACTTCGGACAAAGGCACTTTTACAAATTGCCGTTGGAGGGAGGTAAGGCCGTGAAAATTACATCACAGGTCGGAAGCAACGATGTCACGTTGTCGCCGGACGAGAGGAACCTGGCCATTTTGTATTCAACAGCCAACAAGCCCTGGGAGTTGTTCCTGATGCCGAACAAACCGGGGGCAGCGATGAAGAAAATTACCTCTTCAACTACGCCCGAATTTGATGCTTATAGCTGGAGAACACCCGAGTTCACTACTTTCACAGCCAGGGATGGTACTGAAGTGCCGGCGAGGCTTTATAAACCGGCTAATCCCACACCGAACGGCCCGGCGGTTGTTTTTGTGCACGGAGCTGGCTACCTGCAGAATGCGCACAAATGGTGGAGCAGCTATTACCGTGAGTACATGTTCCACAACTTCCTGGTAGACAATGGCTACACAGTACTGGACATCGACTACAGAGCAAGCGCAGGCTACGGCCGTGACTGGCGAACTGCCATCTATCGGTTTATGGGGGGTTGGGACTTGTCCGACAATGTGGATGGAGCCAAGTTCCTGGTAGAGAAACACAGCGTGAGCAAGGACAAGATTGGCGTTTATGGCGGTTCCTATGGAGGCTTTATTACGCTGATGGCATTATTTACCGAGCCCGATGTTTTTGCGGCTGGTGCCGGCCTGCGGTCTGTTACCGACTGGGCTCATTATAACCACGGCTATACGTCTAATATCCTGAACACACCTGTGCTGGATAGCATTGCCTATCGCAAGTCGTCGCCGATTTATTATGCAGAAAACCTGAAAAAGCCTTTGCTCATTGCCCATGGCATGGTCGACACCAACGTTCACTTTCAGGATGTCGTTCGACTGTCGCAAAGGTTGATTGAGTTAGGCAAAAAGGATTGGGAAATGGCGTTGTATCCGGTGGAGAATCACGGCTTTGTGGAGGCTTCCAGCTGGGCCGATGAGTATCGAAGAATTTTCGAGCTATTTGAGAAAAACCTGAAAAAGTAGTTTTTCAGAAGGGAAAAATAATGGGGATCAGGATGCTGGCTACTATCCAGAACACCAGGGAAAGTGGCCAGCCTACCTTAAAGTAGTCGGTAAACTTGTAGCCACCTGCACTGTACACCATGGTATTGGTTTGGTAGCCCACCGGAGTCATGAAGCTGGCCGATGCAGCAAAGGTGACGGCCATTAAGAAAGGCGTGGGGCTCAGGTCAAGCGACTGCGCCGTTACGATGGCAATAGGTGCTAAAAGTGCTGCGGTGGCATTGTTGGACATCATTTCCGTTAGCAGTGCGGTAACCAGATAAAGACCCGACACGATGGCAATTGGCCCAAATTCTCCCAGCGAATCAATGAGCGAGCCAGCAATGATGGCAGCGAGGCCACTTTTTTGCATGGCCACTCCAAGGCTTAGGGCTCCAGCCAGCAGAAAGACCACTTTCCATTCAATGGCCTGGTACACCTCCTTCATCGTGATCGATTTAGAGACCACAAGTATGGCGGTGCCCGCAATCGCTCCAATCATTATATTAACGAGATTAAAAGCTGCCAGAAACACAATGGCGCCAATAATTGTCAGCACAAAAAGGAACCGTTTCTTTTTAAAGTCCATCACACCCTCTTCTGAAAGAATAAGGAAGGGGCTTTCGTGATGAGTCTCTTGTTTTTTGAGCTCAGTCAGGTGGTGGGTTTTTATTTCTGCAAGGATAACGTCTCCAGCCTTTAACGCTACCTCATGCAAGTGTTCGTGGAGCACCTCTTCACGATGGCGAATCGCCAGGGGAACAGCACGGTAGCTTCGCCGAAAGTCGATTTCCCTAAGAGTTTTTCCCTCAAAACTAGATTGAGAAGTAATGACCAGCTCTACCAGTGTCATACCCTGGTTGTTGAGGGCTTCTTCACCAATACTTACAGCAGATTGCGATTGAATTTTTACCAGGTCTTTGAGCCCTTTGATCTTTTCAACATTGCACCGAACTTTCAGTACGTCGCCGGAGAGCAGCACCATATCGCCGGGAGGCAGCCCATATTTTTGTCCATTACGTCGAACTTCTAGGATATCCATTTCCAGTTCCTTGACAATCGGGCTATCCATGATGCGCTGACCTGTGAAGGCCCCATCTTCTTTTAACTCAATTTCTGTAAGGAAGTCCCGGAAAGAAACACTGCTTTTGAATCCTTCGGCCACCGATCGGTCGGGAAGAAGTTTTATCCCAATGAAAGCGATATACAACGTGCCAATCACAAGAAAGATCAGACCAAGGGGAGACATTTCGAACATACCAAACTCGGGCAGTCCGTTTTTCATCGCCACACCTGATACGACAATATTGGTAGACGTACCTATTAGGGAGCAAACGCCACCAAAGATGGAAGCGAAGGAGATTGGAATGAGCAGCTTGGAGGGACTTATATTGCTGGTGTGGGCGATCTGCACGGCAACGGGGATAAATACCGCCACTACTGGCGTATTGTTGACAAAAGCCGAAGTGAACCCGACAAAGAGCACGAGGCTGATCATCCCAAAAAGGTAATTCGATTTGAACAGGCCGGCAAGCTTGGGCGTCATTAGCTGAAGCGCACCTGTCTTCAGCAGAGCGGCACTGAGAACAAACATGAAAGCCACGGTAATGGTGGCGGGATTGGCAAAGCCGGCTACACCTTCCTCAGGGCTGATAATACCCAGAAGAACCAGTGAAGACAATATGAGTAGCGCAACAACGTCGATTGAGAAGAATTCCGTGACGAATAGCAGCACTGCCACTACTATCACGCCCAATACCAACCATGCATCTAGCCCCATATTTTCCGAATAAGCGGGCAAATATTATAAAATCTATAAACTATACCAAATTAGTAGACTTTTGGGTAAAGAAAAAAAATCACTTTTGAACCGATTCCTTTCCGATGATGGAAGCCAGGGTGTTTTGCTTCAGTATCTGAACGGTCTCATTTCTAACAGCCATAAATACATCTCTGATACCACAAGTTTCTTCGTCTTTACACTCCTCGCAGCGTTCATAATATTTGTAAGTGACGCAGGGAAGTAGCGCAATAGGGCCGTCAAGCAAACGCATAACATCAGCCACATTCACTTCTTCGGGGGGTTTAATGAGGTAGTACCCACCGCCTTTGCCCTTTTTACTGGCTAGTATGCCTGCATTTTTCAGATCAAGAAGAATAGCCTCAAGAAACTTTTGAGGGATGTTTTCCTGCTCGGAGATATAACTAATTAGCACCGGCCCTTGCTCGAATTTTTTGGCCAGGTGAACCAGCGCATTGAGTGCATACTTGGTTTTTTTTGAAATCATTAACAGCGACTGAGTTGAGAGCGTGACAAATATAACTATATAAATAGAACCCGAAGAAAATGGTGTGTGGGATTCCATTCCTAAAAAATTTGTTGGTGCCGTTGAGATACTTCTATAGCTTCTCAAAAAATATTCCATGAAGAGAAGAATCGTTTTGCTGCTGCTGCTGGTTTTGAGTTTTGGAAGCGGATTTTTTGTCGCTTCGAAGCACCCGTTTTCCAGGAAGGACATAGGCTCGGCACAAAAACTTATCGGCTTGCAACTTAGCAAGGGCGATGTCGACACTATGTTCAGCTATCTGGAAAGGAACCTGACGGGTTATGAAGCGATGAGAAACCTTCGGTTGCCCGAGACAGTTGTGCCGCCACTCCTTTTTACCACCAATTATCAGGAGGGCTCGAAAGAACAGCACAAAAAAATTGATTGGTCTGTAGAAACCAACCCAAACGCAGTTTCTAATGAAGAGCTGGCTTTTTTAAGTGTCGAGCAACTGGCCGCGCTAATCAAAGCAAAAAAGGTTTCTTCAGTTGAGCTGACTCAGTTGTTTCTCGATAGGATTAAGCAATACGACCCGACATTGCTGGCAGTGATAACCGTAACCGAGGAGCTTGCTTTGGCCCAGGCTCGAAAAATGGATGAAGAGCTTGAGGAAGGTAAATACCGGGGCCCGTTGCATGGTATACCCTACGGCATCAAGGATTTGTTTGCGGTGCAGGGTTACCCCACCACCTGGGGTTCAAAGCCGTACGAGCATCAGGTACTGGATTACAATGCTACCGTCGTAACAAAGCTTGAGGAGGCTGGGGCTGTGCTGGCGGCAAAGCTCACATCAGGCGCTCTTGCCCGTGGCGACGTTTGGTTTGGCGGGCAAACGAAAAGTCCCTGGGATACCACCCAGGGAGCCAGCGGCTCCTCGGCTGGAGTGGGATCAGCCGTGGCTGCGGGGCTTGTGCCATTTGGTATCGGCACGGAAACACTTGGCTCTATCGTCAGCCCGTCGTCCCGCTGTGGTGTGACTGGCCTGCGGCCCACTTTTGGAAGGGTGAGCCGATACGGTTGCATGAGCCTGAGCTGGAGCATGGACAAGCCTGGGCCAATTGCAAAAACGGCCATGGACTGCGCCTTAGTGTTAGAGGCCATTATGGGACCTGACAACCTCGATCTTACAGTCGACGACGTCCAGCTTTTACACCCAGCGGCGCTCTCGGCCAAATCGCTACGAGTGGGCTACTTAAAGGGCATGATGAAAAACGACAGCACGGAGCTTGGAAAAAACGCCATTGCCATACTCGATAGACTAATGGAAGCAGGTTATGAAATGCATGAGATTGAATTGCCTGCGGAGGATTCAATTCCCTACAGCGCTTTTGACGTGATTCTCAGAGCCGAGGCAGGGGCTTTTTTCGACGACCTCGTGAGAAGCCATGATGTTGATAAAATGGTAGAGCAGACGGGCGGCTCCAGAGCTAACTCACTGAGACAATCAAGGTTTATACCAGCCGTGGAATACCTTCAGGCGAATAGGCACAGGCAGGTGTTGATGGATAAGATGGATGAGACACTTGCGGGAATTGACATTTTAATTTCGCCCACATTCAGTCGCCAGTTGCTGATAACAAATCTTACCGGGCACCCGGCGTTGGCTTTTCCAACTGGCTTCGATGACAAGAAGAGACCGACAAGCCTTACCCTGGTTGGTCATTTATTTGAGGAGGACAAGCTGGTTGCCTTTGGGTCAGAAATTCAGGGGTTGACGGATTTTCACCTTCAGCATCCGCCTATGTTCAAATAAAAACCCATCTGCCGCAGACAGAAGGGTTCGCAATTTCGGATAAGGAATATTTCTTATTCGCCGACCATTATAAATGCTCCCCAGAAATAAGGCTCTGGATATTTTTCCTTCAACGACTTTTGCGCATTAATAAAGGAGGCATGTTTATCTCCTGTCTTTAGCCAATTTTCATAAAAGTGAGTCATGAGCTCTTGCGTGGCGTCGTCATCCACCGTCCACATCGACATGATCATGCTTTTGGCACCGGCCACTCTGAACGCCCTTTGAAGCCCGTAGACGCCTTCTCCATTTTGCACCTCGCCCAACCCCGTTTCGCACGCAGACAGCACCACCAACTCAGTACCATCAAGGTTGAGGTTCATCGCTTCGTAGGCGGTCAGAATCCCGTCATCTTCTGTCATTTCGCCGGTTGCCAGAAAACTATTGGCCCCCGCAAACACGAGTCCTGACTTAAGAAGTGGATTCTCAATATACTTAGTGTCAATGGCCTCCTCCGGCTTTGGGTCTTCAAGAAAGAAGCCGTGTGTGGCTACGTGCAAGGTGCGAGGATAGCGGACATCTTTGAGCGACGTCTCAATGGCATTGTCACCAATCACAATTTCCGATGATGTTTTACTTGATGTATAGAGTGCATTAATTTTTTCCACCTCCACTTTTGTTCCGGGAAGAAGGGCCAATAGGTCGTCGCTGTTTATATAACGGTTAAGGTTTCCTCTGATTCCTCTTGGAAGCCCCCTGGAAGCCCCCCTTGTTAATCCACGGCTAACAGCTTCTTCGCCATCTGTGCCTCTCGACCCCCGTGTTCCACGTGTGCCTCTGGTTCCCCGCACACCCCTACTATCTGCACCGCCTTCAGCGGCATCCGCAACGACGCTGGAAGCAATGGCTTCTTCAGCTTTGATGTCTTCGAAGGCACCTTTGTTGTAGTTGGGGTACCCTATGAGCACCGCTTTGCCGTCCTTAGTTTGAAAGGCTGAGACTTTTCTTTCCTCCACCAGGTCTTTGGTGTTGGTTACTACTTGAATCTCTATTTCGTCGAGAGTGTAATTGCCAGTGTCAGGGTTTCGCAAGGTGTAGATGCTGATTTGATTAAAGGCTCCATCAGGAGACAAATACACCTTTTTGACGCCTTCTAGTTTGTTAGCGATGGGCTTCCAAAATAGCCCGTATGAAAAGTCTTCTTCAATTTTGTAGCGAATGGCGTTTCTATAGTTGGCCAGGTAGCGGTCTTCCATTTGGTTGCCGTTTCTTATGATTACCAAATCAGGGTTGTCCTTTGTGTCGTTGCGAACAACTAACGCCGCATAGTATATATTGTCAGTGAAAATGCCGCTTGAGTCAGGCTTGAATTCTCTAAAACGGATAATTTCTACGGCCGCTTCTCCAGGTTTAAGCTTGTCTCGTACATTTTGCCAGGTGTAGTCTTTTTTCACAAAGGTATTGGAGAAGGCAGCCGAAGCTGTACTTAATTCCCTTTCCAGGGCGTTAGCAATGCTGGACAGGGAGTCAATTTTTCGATTTCTGATGTCTAGCTCCTCATCATTGGAAGAGTATAATTTGGCAATCTTTTCCTTTTGGCTTATCCAATCCTGGTATTTGTTGATGACGACAGTGTCACCGCTGTTAAGGATGCTTTCACGCACTTTGTTGGTGGCATACAGAATTAATCCCTTCGTAGCCAGCTGAATATTGTACATATCGCCAATAAGGGCTGGGTTGTCTTTGAACCTGTCAATGGCAAAAGAATTAAACTCTTCAAAGGCAGTTCTTAACTTGGTATAGTAGAACGTAGCTTTTTCGTCTTCGCTAAGGATGGGGAAATAGCCGTTGATCTGGGTGAAGAAGTTGTCAAACGTCTCTTTGTAGAAGGCTTCGGCACCTTTTGAGTCTTTTTGAGCCCACTTGAGGATGGCTAGCTTATTCGTCGTTTCTGCGTATTTTGGGTGAGTGGTACCCAAAGCTCTCTTCCTTATTCTTAAAGATTCGCTGTAATACTTATCGGCCTCGCTATAGTTTTCTCGTTTGAACTGAAGATTACCCATGTTGTGTACACTATTGGCGTAGTCTGGGTGACCTTCTCCTAACACGGCTTTATCAGTGGCCAGCACTTCGGTCATTGTGCTGAGAGCTTTTTCCAGCTGGCCGTCGTTGATATACGCAAGTGCCAGGTTGGCTTGGGTGTAGGAGTAGTCGAAGCTTTCAGTACCCATGGCGTCACCAATGATGCGTGACGCTTCTTCATACGCTTCAATAGACTGAGCATGATTGCCCATATAGTTATAAACAGACCCAAGGGCGTCGAGGGAATAGGCATACAAAGGAGACTCCGTCCCATACAGTGTTGAATCTATTTTTAGCGCTTGCGTGAAGTAATCTACGGCATCGTCGTAAAGCCCCATCCTGAATTTAACGGTACCTGTATAGTTATAAATAAGACTTTTTACCTGCTCGTTTTCTCCCTGAAGCCTGTTTAGAATTGAGTTGGCCGTTGTAAGCGTTTCTTCAGCTTCTGAATAGCGGCCTGCCGACTGATAGAGATAACTTAAGCTACTTAATGCAACAACATAATCAAGCGAGGCGCTTCCAACACTATTTTCCAGCAACTCCAGCGCTTGCTCGAAAGTCCTCTCCGATTTCGAATACTCTCCCGTTGCCGTGTATAAAATGGCGAGGTTAGTGACGATCGAAGGATAATTGGGATTGTCACGATCAATTTCTCTCATTAATTTTCTGAGCGTGGTTTCGCTGTCTTTGTAGCGCCCCATGCTCTTGTAGAGGTCAGCGAGGTTTTTCACAGTCCTTGCGTATTCCTCGCTTTTATTACCGTAGGTCTTTTTGTCTTCCTCTGCCAGCTCTAAAAACAGCCTTTCCGACTCCTGGTAGTCGCCAAGCCCCATGGCATAGAAAGCCAGGTTGAACAACAACCCCCCATAATTGTATTCTGATTTATCCTGAATAGATTGTCGTAGCGCATATTCCTTTTTGTAGTAAGCATAGGCCTTCATGGGGTCGCCCTCCACATCGTATGACTCACCCAGCATAGAGTAAACAAAGGCCGTGAGAGTATCTTTTTTAGGCTCGGAAAATTTCAGAAGATCAGCTTCGAGGTCAAGAATAGTGGCATAGTCGTAATCGTCATAAGCTTTCTTTGCCTTCTCAAAGCTTTTTTTGAATGGCTTACTGTCAAACTTATACTGGGCTGACGCAGGTAGAAATGATAATCCCAGAAAAAAAATCAGCAAGCTTTTAATAAAAAACAAAATGGGGGTCTTCATGAACCGACAGATTTAGGTTGATTGCTTTAACTGAACAAGTTACAACATAGAAATATAATAATCCCAGAAAGAAATTGTATTTCTCTAATTCCTCTGTGTTAAAATGTAATTCTAAGCTTCCGATGGATGAATTTGTTGTTTGGTCTAACACAGCCGACGGAACCGTTAAAAATATTTTACTAGAATTATACACATCTGTTTAGCTTAAGTTAAATTTTGACATTATGTTTATGAACGAAGCGTAATAGGACTTCCACTGCTATTGTGTCGTTCGAACTATTCGATGTTGCCAGCTGCCTTGTTATAAAGACGTTTTTTGCCCATTTTTCATACCGAAAGTAGGCTGACGTCGACATTTCCTACACTTATAATTTTTGTTTTTGGGCGTGCTATGTCACCGTTGAAATCTCTTTGTCCTCGTATCAAAATACTGATATGAGCTTGCAATCTTATATCTTCTTTTTCACCGGTCTTTGCTCAGCAGCCTTTTCTGTCGATCAGGTGAGAGCCATTTGCATGTCTGAAAATATGGTTCACCTTCGTTTTTCTACCACCCATGATGCCACTACCCATACTAACTAAATTTTTGCTTTAATAACATCAACTATAAAAAGAGTGTGTTTTACTTGAAATCATCTCTATAAAAATAATTAATACCCAATCGTTAACCGAAATATGAAAATTCCAACCACTTGTTTACTGAAATGCCCGAAGGTTCCTTTTGTGCTTTTCTTGCTGCTTATGTCATTTGGTCATTTACACTATGCTCAGGTCATAAAGCTTGAGAATGCCAGTGCCTATGGAACGGCCGCTTTTGAATTTGGACAAGCTATCGCCATTCACAATGGAACCAACAATGTGTATACTACTGGAAGGTTCTTTGGTACGGTAGATTTTGACCCCAGCGGGTCTGTATTTAATCTAACTTCGGTAGGTGATGGTGATATTTTTGTTTTGAAGCAGGACGAGGCAGGGAACTTCCTGTGGGCCATCAACATAGGCGGATCCGATTTGGATAGCCCAGGAGATATTGCCGTAGATGCTAGCGGCAATTTTTATATAACAGGGTGGTTTAGAGATATTGTTGATTTTGATCCGGGCGTAGGGACAACTAACCTTACTGCAGCAGTTGGTGGAGGCGATGTGTTTGTTGCCAAATACGATGCTAACGGGGACTTAGTGTGGGCAAAAAGCATGCTTAGTGACGGTCTTAGTACTGATTCTGGTGCAGCTATAGCTGTTGACGGATCTGGCAACGTATATACTGCCGGTTCTTTTGATGGCACAACAGATTTTGACCCGGGCGCTGGTGACGCAAGCGTGATTGCACAAGACTTAGACTCCTTCTTCAGTAAGTTAGATGCCAATGGCGATTTCGTATGGGTAAAGACAATTGGTGCATCGGGTCTTTCTACCGTTGTTTCAGATATGACCATAGATGCATCAGGTAGTGTTTATTCAGTTGGAACTACTAATGGAGTCGTTGATTTGGATCCGGGAATAGGCACTTCCAATATGACTTTTTCAGGCACGACTGCCACTTTTTTGTTGAAGCTTGATGCTTCCGGCATATTTCAGTGGGGTAACTCAATGGTGAGCGACGATGCCATAGGCATTACGGGTCAGGCTATTGGGGTAGACGCCACCGAGCAGGTATATACGGTTGGGTATTTCGCTGGCGTTGCTGATTTCGACCCAACCAATAGCCCCGTAAATATTACAGCTACAGGTACGGCCGTAGATGCCTACATAAGTAAGCATGATGATTTTGGAAACTTTGTGTGGGGTAGGGCTTTTAATGGAACCGTAGAGACACTTGCAAACTCGCTTGTAGTGAGTGGCCTGGGAGATATTACCGTTGCCGGTTATTTTGACGGCACAACGGATTTTGACCCCTCAGTAGCGACCCAAAATATTACGTCAGCCGGGTCTTATGATATATTTATAGTCCAGCTTGATCCAACCGGTGACATAGTATCGTTTGCTGAAAACATTGGTTCCAGTACTTCCGAACAACCTGAGGACATAGCCATTGACGGCGGCGGCAGAATTCACTTAACGGGCCTTTTCGACGGAACTACTGACCTTGACCCAAATGCTGGGGTATCCAATTTTATTTCAGCAGGAGGCGGAGATATATTCATTGCGAGCTATTCCGAATACAAACCCTTCATTACTATCTGGCAAACCACAGGCACTAGCGAAACTATAACCATACCGACCACCGGAACCAGTATCGGCTATAGTTACAGCGTCACCTGGGAGGAAGTAGGAAATGAGGTGTCAAATAACGGCTCAGCAGGACCATTTAATGACGGAAACCAGCCTCATAGTTTTGTGTTGCCAACTGTCGGCCTCTATCGGGTGTATATCGCCGGGGATTTTCCGGCAATTTATTTCGACAGTTCAGGCGACCGTTTGAAAATACTGTCTATTGAGCAGTGGGGAGATATTGCATGGGCGGATATGAATGCGGCTTTTGCCGGGTGCAACAATCTTATATACAATGCAATAGATGCTCCTGATCTTTCCAATGTGTTGGACATGAGTTCCATGTTTAGCTATGCGGGTTCATTTGATGGGGACTTGAGTAGCTGGGATGTAAGCAATGTTGAAAACATGCGTTCCATGTTTGAAGGAACCGACTCCTTCAATGGAAATATTACCAACTGGCAAGTTGGAGCTGTTACGGACATGTATTCGATGTTCTCCTATGCGATATCTTTTAATCAGGACATTGGAGCTTGGGACGTAGGCTCGGTGGAGGATATGTCATATATGTTTTCTGGAGCGTCTTCTTTTGATATCGATATCTCCGGTTGGCAAGTGGGAAACGTCACAAATATGTTCCACATGTTCGAGGATGCGACCATTTTTAATCAGGATATTGGCGGTTGGGATGTGAGTCAAGTCTTCGAAATGCGGAGCATGTTCTCCAATGCGACTGCTTTTGATCAGAACCTTGGGGCGTGGGACATTGGCAGTCTAAATTCAACTTCCGGCGACAACATGCTCGACAACAGTGGTCTTTCCAAAGCCAATTATGATGCTTTGTTGATGGGCTGGGCAGATGACAACGGAGCCACCGAAATTATTCCAACAGGCTTAACGCTGGGTGCAGCGGGCCTTACCTATTGCTCATCCGCAGCTGACCGGCAAGTATTAATAACAAACTACTCATGGACGTTTGCCGGAGATACTGAGGATTGCCCCACTGAGCATTGCGCTTCCGCAGCAACTGATGCCGCTGACTCTAAGATAGTAGCATTTTCCATGGGGGGTGTTAGCACAACCAATACCCTCTCCTGCGAAACATATACTGACTATAGCTCAGAAATTATTTTAGTGGCACCCGAATCTGTGAACGCCTTCTCACTAGATGTCGGCACTTGCAATGGTGACTATGATAAGATCGCCAAAATTTTTGTGGACTGGAACAACGACTTTGTTTTTTCGCCAGGCGAGTTGGTATATACGTCGACGGTTAGCCTGTCGCCGACCAATTTTAGTGACGACATCACGGTGCCCATAGACGCAGCGACCAATGCACTGCTAAAGTTGCGTATAGTGCTGATGGAGACGACTGTTGCGGGAGACGTGCAGGCTTGCGGCACATACGACTATGGCGAAACTGAGGACTACTCAATCTATGTGTCCGACGCCACCACCAATGCAGGTGTCACCGCTATCACATCGCCACTTACCGCACCTACCGGCGACTATCAGGTAAAGGCCAGAATCACTAACCTCGGTCAGGATCCGATTCAGAACTTTAATGTTAGCTATGAAATCAACCCGGGGGCAATAACCGCAACAGAAATGTTCACAGCCACCATTAACCCCCTGCAAACACAAGAATATGCCTTTACCAGCCTGGCCAATCTGGCAAGTGTTGGAACGTATCAGCTTGCGGTAAGTATAACCCTTGCGGGTGATGAAGTCCCGGCAGACAATGTTTTCAACGCTGACATTGAAATAATTGAGCCGATCGCCGCCTTTCCCTATTTTGAAAGCTTTGAAAGTGGAGATGGTGGTTGGATGGTGGGGGGATCGAACCCTTCTTGGGATAGCGGATTCCCCAGCGGTTCGGTAATTAATGATGCAGCAGATGGCGCACAGGTTTTTACAACTAGCCTTGAATCAAGCTATAATGAAAATGAAGACAGCTATATTGAAAGCCCGTTTTTTGACGTTTCAGGCCTTACGAATCCGACCTTCCGCTTTTCGCTGATCTACGACATGAATTTCAATGCTGGTGATGGGCTCGAAACCTTTGACTATGCTAATGATATTGCCTACATAGAATATTCATCGACGGATGGTCTTTGGCATGTGCTGGGCCAGGCCAGCGACCCCAACTGGTACAACGTCAGTAGTGACCCTCCGGCAGGAACAGTGTCAGGCACCGATGGCTGGTCCGACGGCTCTGGAGGCTGGCAAGAGTACAGCTATAACCTGAGTACGATTAATCTTACCGGCCCAGTGAGGTTTAGGGTTCGTTTTTTGACGAATGAGACAAGTGAAACCAGTTATGACGGGGTAGGTTTTGACAAAGTCTATCTCTACGACGACGTACCCACTTCGTTAATCGTCACTTCCACCGCTGATGCTGGCCCTGGTACTTTGCGTCAGGCGATTTTGGACGCCAGTACGGTATCTGTTGACACGGTCAGATTCAATCTGCCTGCTAGCTCGCAAATCACAGTGCTTTCTACCCTGGATATTGGCACCAAGCAGCTGGTGATCAACGGATACGAGGTTGATAACCTTGTCATAAATGGTTCCGGGGATGTTGACCAGGGCAGTGGTGTGTTTGGTGTGAGGCTCTTCAACGCCAGCGCCCCCCTTACACTCAGCCACCTCGGCTTCACCAACGTGAATTATACCAATGCTCTAATCGACGGAAATATCGGCGCTTTGCTAACTATCAAAGAAGACCTCAATATTGAGCATTGTTCGTTCTTTGGGAACACCATGGTGGGCCAACCGATGTTTCACCTAATGGATGAATTTTTTGGAGCAGGGCCGCAAGTATTGGTCAATGAATCAAGCTTTACAGGCAACAGCCTTACAGGTGCCAGCGGAACCATATTCAATATTTTGGGAGATTGCCAGGTTTTGATTGATAATAGTGTTTTCGACGGGAACGTAACCGACTATGATGGAGGGGCGATATATGCTGAAAAGGGATTCATTTCTACAGAAAATACGACCTTTGAAGCGAACGAAGCCTACCTTGGAGGAGCTGTTGCCGGAGCTAGCAGCACAGTTTATCTTATATTTAGTAACTCAACCTTTAACAATAATATTGCCAACAGCGGCGGGGCTATTAGCTACTCGGGCAATTCGCTGGTAACAATTAGCCGCAGTACAATATCTGGCAACTCGGCAATAAACTATGGCGGTGCTATAGAAGTAACCGCTGGGTCGCTCAACATATACTCTTCCACCATTACCCTCAATCAGGGAAATAGTGACAGTGACGGAACAGGCTACGCAGGGGGCATTTACTTTAACTCTCTGGGTGCAGTCACTTTGAACAATACCATTTTGGCTGGGAACCTGGACGACACCTATCCAGACGCCTTTGGTGATTTCACATCAGCCGACTACAATCTCGTCGGCGACAACTCCGGAATGACATTTAGCCCCCTCACCAATGACTTGGTTGGGGACAATACTACCCCTATAGACGCCTTGCTTGAGCCGCTTGCGGATAACGGAGGGCCCACTTTAACACACCTCCCTGGCGTGGGCAGCCCGGCTATTGACGCTGGTTCGCCGGCTGAGGGCAATGAGTATGACCAAAGAGGAGCACCAAGGTTTGACGGCAATCCCGACATCGGTTCAGTGGAAGCGGGGTCACGGGTGCCAACTGTTATTTATGTGAACGCTACGGCGTCAGGTCTTGATGATGGCACCTCCTGGGCCGATGCCTTTGTCGACTTGCAGGATGCCCTGACATTTGCTATCAGTGGTGACCAGATATGGCTGGCCAATGGGGTGTATCTGCCTGACGGGGCCGATGCTGGTAATACGTCTCTTTCTTTTGTGATTGCACAAAATGACCTTGAGATTTTTGGTGGTTTTGATGCGACTGAAACAGACCTTTCACAACGATTTGCTGACCCGGCACAAACTGTTTTGAGTGGCGATTTAAATGGTGATGACGATTTCAATTTCACCAATATGGCTGATAATTCGAACAACGTGCTTATTGTAAGCAATGTGCAAGGGGTTTTCCTTGATGGGTTCACGATAAGTGGCGGTAATGCCACCACCTCTGGAGGAGGTATTTATTCCTCCAATACGGACTTGAGCCTGAATAACATGGTGGTTGAATATAACCAGGCCGGGACTAGTGGAGGTGGCGTCTATATAACAAGCGGAGAAGTTACTTTTCTCAAGACCCATTTTCAGAATAATAACGCCACGGTAGGTGGAGGGGTCTATCTGGACGCATCGGAGCCCTTTATTTACAGATCTATTTTTCAGTACAATTCAGCTGTTCAGGGGGCCGGGCTTTACCTGAGTAGCTCTAACCTGACTAACCAGACGCCTGGATATTACAATAAATTCATCGGGAATAGCCAAAATGGAGTAACGGGAGGGGGGCTTTACCTCAGTGAAAGTTATTATGAAGCATTTCAAAATTTGTTCGCAGGTAATTTCGCTTATGACAATGGTGGTGCGGCGCATGCGGATTATCTTTCCACATTCATTTCTGTCAACTCAACTATTGTCGACAATTCATCTAACGACGGATCAGGCGGTTTGAGCTTTGACGATGGAGCTTATGTTGAAATACAAAACACCATCTTTTGGGGCAATGCCTCAGTAGCAGCACCAGAGGGGAGTCAACCAAGCATTAGGGATGGGGGATCATTTACGGTTGAAAATTCCATTGTAGAGTTTTGGGACCCGCTTGTCTATAGCGACGTTTCGGACTATGATGTATTCGGCACCGATCCTAATTTTGTAGATGGGCCTGGTGGCGATTATGGACTTTTGTCAGGGTCGCCCGCCATTGATCTAGGCAACAATCTTTTATTGAACAATTCCGTCAACATCGACTTTCTTGATGAAGACGGGGATGGAAACTTTACCGAAAAGCTTCCTAATGACTTGGCCAATAACCGGAGGTACACAGGGCTTAGTGTAGACCTTGGTGCTTTTGAATTTCAGGCAGGGTTCGGGCAGTTACAGGTGGCGGCGGCAAACGGGGAAATACCAACGGGTACTGTTTCCTATCCCGACACCGATGTGGTGGTGGCAGGATTGAGTGTCAGCCTCACTGACGCTGCCGATCTGGATAGGCTAGCCTTTACCACCAACGTTGACCTGTCGGCAAGCCTGGGTAACTATAGGCTCTACCATTCTACTGATGCTTTGTTCGGCACCACCGGTGACAATACCCTGATTGGCAGTAGTCCTTTTTTCTCTATGACTGATTTGGAGTTTGCCTCTATGGCGTACGGTTTAGCAATAGGTACTCACTATATTTTCCTGGTAGCAGATGCAGAACCAGAGGCCAACCCTACCCAGCCGGGTATTCAATTCAGCACAGATAATTTTGGTATTGATGTAAGCTCGGTAACGGTTGAGGCATTTAGCTACAGCGGCCCAAGTATTACCTTTGATGCTGATCCGTTATTTACGGCGACCCTTCAAAATGCGACTGGCAGTGAGGTGAATGTTTCGGCAGGAACTTCAGATATTACTTTGATGGAGTTTCTCGTGGCTGCTGATCCTTATGGAGAAGTGACCGGGTTGAAGGTCAACTTCTCATCGGATCCGGACACCTACCTGGAGAACTACCGATTAGTTATTTCACTGGACAACAGCCTTGCTACCTTGATTGACAATGACACATACAATTCCTCTTCACTTACAGCTGGTTCAGTAGAATTTTCACCGCTTTTCGGGGGGATCTACACCGCAGGCAGGTACTACTTCCTGGTGGCCGATGTGGCAACCGGGGCAGGAATTACGCCTTCTCCCATTACCTTTTCTGTGGATGACGCCAGTTTCACTGCAGCATTTGGAACGGTGACCGACATTGATGTTTCGAGTGATCCGTTGTCGGTTGGAGATATTGTGGCCCCGGCCACTCCCACAGCCTTGAGCCTAAGCCTTGCTGCTGCCAATGAGGTAGATGGAAGCTTCGTAGGGAGTGGAGCTTCTGGCTATTTGGTGATCAGACGCCCTGCACTAGTTGTAGCTTACAGCCCAGTTGACGGCACAGAGTTAACGGCTGGCAGCAACCCATTAGTTGATAACCACGTGATAACTGTGGGCCCAACTACTGTCTTTACAGACGCCGGTCTTGCCAACCAAACAGATTACACCTACGACGTGTATGCCTACAATGGCAGTGGGGCTGGCATTGTATACAGCACGACCGCATTGACCGGCAACATTACTACACTTTCGGCAACTCCGGTCACCCCCACAGCCTTGAACCTAAGCCTTGCAGCAGCCAATGAGGTAAATGGGAGCTTTACAGGTTCTGGAGCCTTGGGCTATTTAGTGATCAGGCGTCCTACGGCAGCGGTAGCTTACAGCCCGGTTACCGGCACAGAGCTCACGGAAGGCAGTAACCCTTCTGTCGACAATACGGTAATAATGGTTGGCGCTGGCACCACGTTTACCGATAGTGGGCTGTCTTTCGAGACGGATTATACCTACGATGTATTTGGATACAATGGCAGCGGCAGCGGAATAGTGTATAGCGTTAACCCGTTGGCCGGGAACATCCAAACAGGGGCAGAAGCGTTGCTTGCTACTGAACCGCTGAGCCAGCCCACAGCGCTTGTCCTAAGCCTGGAACCGGGCCGGCAGATGAGCGGTAACTTTACTGCGGCTGCTGACGGAGCGGAGGGGTATCTTGTGCTTCGGTACTATACGCCGACGTCTCGTACAGTACCTGAAGATGGGACGGAATATGCGGCAGGAGCCAGCTATGCTGATCAGTACGTGGTGTATGCAGGATCAGACACAAGCTTCACCGATGACTTGTCTGGCTTAGAGCTGGGAACATTGGTGGATTACGATGTATATGCCTACAATGGTACTGGAGCAACCATCAATTACCTGACAACAGAACCATTGACAGACAGTAGAACGCTGGAAGAAAGTTTAAGCGTAATTGTGTCTGAGGCCACTTCCATCACGACCTACAGCTTCCTGGCGAGTTGGGACTCTGTGGCCAGCGTTAGTGCTTATTTGCTTGAAGTAGCGACCGACGAATTGTTTGCCAGTCAGCTGACTGGCTTCAACCCCTTGGTTACGACGGACACCAGTGCAACAGTTAGTGGGTTGTACCACGCCACCGACTACTTTTACAGAGTTCGAGGCTACACCGCTACCGATACTACTAATTACAGTGATACCATAAAGGTGCACACCCTTTACTCACCAGAGCTAACGTCTGACTCGACAGCGCTGGTTAAAATCTACGATGAAATGGGAGGTGCTGGCTGGAGTAGTTCAGGGAACTGGAAGGTAAGCCAGGTGAGAGGCTGGGCAGGCGTAGCAGTAACAAATAGCCGGGTGACGGCCCTCAACCTTGCCTCTAATAATGTGACGGGCGCCTTTCCAATACTGACAGGCACCGAGCTGAATGCACTACAGCAGCTAGACCTGGCCAATAACCAGGTCACCACGGTGCCAGCCAATGCTAACCTGTCAGCACTGTCAATATTGGACCTGTCTTCCAATCAACTGGACTTTGGTTCCTTGGAGCAGTTTGCAGGAGTAACGACGTTTAGCTACTCGCCGCAAGCTGACTTGTTTACCGCAGTTGACCTGCTTCAGGAGCGAGGAGAGCCTTTATCAATTGACCGTACAAGTGCGGGGGCTTCAAACCAGTATCAGTGGTATAAAAACGGGACAGTCATCGACGGAGCCATCGCAGCTACCTATACAATTGACTTCCCTACGTTTGCCGAAGAGGGCGACTACACAGTTCAGGTTAGCAATAGCCTGCTACCCAACCTTACGTTGAACACATTGCCTATTACACTTCGGGTAAGCTCATTGGAACGAGACAGGCTGGTACTGACCGAGCTTTATACCCTAACGGCTGGCGATAGCTGGACAAACAAAACCAATTGGAACACAGCTGACATAACGAGCTGGTTTGGCATCACAGTAGAGAACGACCGTGTTACAGGTATTACCCTTCCGTCGAACAACCTTGCTGGTAATGTACCCGCTCGTCTGGGCGACATGAGGAGACTTACAGTGATTGATTTGAATGACAATGAGATAAGCAGCTTGCCAGCACTAACCAACATCATACAACTCAACACCCTTGACGTTAGAAACAACCGGCTTCAGTTCGACGACCTTGAGCCTAACATAGGCATAGCGAGTATGACCTATGCACCTCAGAAGCTGACCGGCCAGGCCAGAGACGAAAAGGTAGCAGTGAACACAGAAGTAACAGTAGAGGTGCCAGTTGGTGGGACGGCCAATAGCTACCAGTGGTATCGCAACGGATCATCGATAGAAGCAGGAACCAGCAGCACCTATCAGCTAGGACCAATAAGGTATGAGAATATGGGAAGCTACGAGCTGGAGATAACCAATAGCAAAGTAGCTGGCCTCAGTTTGCGAAGCGAAGTACAAAGAGTCCTTGCTACTGCCGCCATTACAGGCACGACAACAGACCTGAACGAATTAAGAGTTAGCGGCGTAACAGGTGCATTGTTAGGAGTAAAAGAAGGAGCGTATGATACGACAGGTTTATACACCAGCAGCGACAATGGCGTGTTTACAATCAACGATGTGGTATTGGGAGACTATCTGCTGTACGGTGAGCAGGACAAACAGGTATACATCCCGAGTTACTACCGTAGTACCATCGATTGGGTGTTTGCCGACCTGATCCAACTAAGAGACAATATTGGAGACCTGGCGTTAACGCTGGTTAACGTACCGAGGGAGTTGACCCCGGCGGATGGAGACAACACGTTCAAAGGTCTTTTTGAATCGGACTTTGGGGACACTGGGGGCAGGGTTCTTGACCGAAAGCGAGTGCAGGGAGCCGGGGTAAGTGTGAGCCGCTCCAGGTTCAGAGCGAAAGACAACGAAGATGAGTATGAGCTGATCGCCTATGTTCAAACCGATGAAACGGGTCAGTTTGAGATGAACAACTTACCTGACGGGGACTATCGAGTGAACATTCAGTATCCGGGTATCCCGATGGATCCTACTTCTTTTATCGATTTTCAGCTTGGCGGTGGCACAGGCGTTGAGCAGAACAGCATCCGTATCAATGCGCTGGCTACGCCAACCAGCATTGTGGTGACCAAGGTGGAAGAGACAGGCATCTATCTGGATTACTTCAAGGGGCTGACGGTGTACCCAAACCCGGCGGATGACTATATCACGATACGGTACGAGAAGCTTGTAAAGGGCAGGGTTGAAGCAGAGCTTATGGATTTGAACGGTCAGGCAATAATGTCGAAAGAGGTGCGGCAGGGAACCAACCAGCAGACGGTATTGGATCTGACAGATGTTAAAAACGGCTTATATATATTGCGATTTTTTGACAAGCATAGGAATGGAGTAGAGATAGCCTCATTCAGGTTGATAGTGAAGAAGTAGCCAGGAATCACATGCGATTCTGATGGGTAAATTTTTTTAACGCAAGTAGTTGTATTTCAGTATATTATGTGCTATGTTCTAATCTGTTATAGCTGCTCAGCCGATAATTTGCACCTGCAATCTAACCTTCGATTGTATGAAACTTGCTTTCAGAGGTCTCATGGTACTCATCATTTTTTTTAGCTGGCAAAACCTTTTTGGGCAAAGCCGCAATGAGATGGGGATTCCACTAATAACGAATTTCAGCCATAAAGAAACTGGAGGGCACGCTCAAAACTGGGCCACAACTCAGGATGAAAAAGGAGTGCTGTACTTTGCCAATACCAATGGGGTTTTAGAGTTTGATGGCGTTCGATGGAGGATAATTGAAACAAAAACGGGCCTGTTTTTCTCTCTCGCTAAAGATGAAAGCAATAGAATTTTCGCTGGCGGCTATGACGAAATCGGCTATCTGGCACCGGATTCAATCGGGCAAATGCAGTTTGTATCCCTCAAGTCTGAAGTGGGGGAGGAAAATAAGGACTTTAGAAATATGCGAAGAACCTTCTCGACACCTGAAGGGACTTATTTTTGTGGGTATAGTCACATTCTCCGATGGGATGGGTCGAAAATGAAGACTTGGCAGTCAGGCGAAAATGCATTCGGCATCTCATTTTTTGTAAACAATGATTTCTATGTGCAGCAGCGAAATGTGGGTCTTCTGAAGCTTGTCGCAGACTCTCTGCAGCTGGTGCCGGGGAGTGAGAAACTGATGGACAAGCGATTCTATTTTATGCTTGGGAATAAAGCTGGTGGGGGCTTGGTCATTGGGACATCAAATGATGGACTTTACCACTTCGACGGGACAGAATTTTCAGTGTTTCCCACTGAAATTGATGCTTTTCTTAAGGAAAGCCTGCTTTATCATGGCATTTGGTTAGAGGATGGAAGCATGATGCTAAGTACCATACTGGGGGGAACCGTAGTAGTTACAGGTGGTGGGGAGTTAAAATACAGACTTCATACTGGGAACGGGCTTCAAAATGATGCGGTTCACGCTGCATTTGTTGACTATAGTGGTGCCGTATGGTTGGCGCTCGACAACGGAATAAGTAAGGTTGACGTTGCATCTCCAATTACTCGTTTTGACCAAAAAAATGGTGTTCGTGGCATAGTGAATTCCATTATCAGGCATGACAATGAACTCTATGTAGCAACGGGCCATGAAGTCTCAAGAATGCGGAATGATAAGGACGGCGCAATGTTCAGTGGCATTGAGGGGGCCAATAGTGCCTGGTCTTTTCTGACGATCGACCGTTCTTTAGTAGTTGCCACCGATTTTGGTATTAAGGTATTGACTAAAAGCGGCTTCGAGCAAGTTCCTGTAGCTCCTCAGGGATATCGCCAACTTTATCAATCTCCGCAAAACCCAGACATTGTTTACGGCGGCACTACCGATGGCGTAGCAGTGTTCGAAGTGAAAGGCGAAAAATGGGAGAGTCTCGGAAAACTACCTGATGTCGGAGGGGAAATCCGCCGAATGCTGGTCGTGGATAGTATTCTTTGGCTTAGCACCTTTCATCGTGGTATTTATCGACTGAAAACGAATCCGGGCTCCCCGCTTGAGATTCAGGAGACGCAGCTGTATGATACGCTGGGAGGCCTGCCCTCCATGGTTGAAAATTTCGTTTATCCATACGGAGGAGGTAAGGTAATAGTCACCCACCGTGGTATTTTTCAGTTTGATGCTGGGCTGAATAAATTTCGACCTGATTCTACTTTTGGAGACATGCTGGCCAATGGCTCTCATGCCGCCTATAGCTTTGAGGAAGGGACTGATGGTAGAGCATGGATACATGTATACAATCGTGATAAGAAGGTTAGGGATACTGGCTATGCAAAAAGGGGAGAAGATGGAAAGTACGCCTGGGTGAATAACGCATTTGCGGGATTGGAAGACGTCAACCTTTTTTATATCTATTCAGAGCCCAATGGCATTACCTGGCTGGGGGGCAACGATCTTTTGTTGCGACATGACAATAGCGTCTCAGTTAATTATGATAGACCTTTCAATACACTCATAAGGCGGGTTATCATCAAAAGTGATTCCTTGATTTTTGGAGGTAACCAGAAGGAAGAGGCAATGGTAGTCTCCAAATTCGAGTTCCCGAACAACTTCATACGGTTTCAATTTGCGGCAACCAGTTTCGACTTTGCAGAAAAAAACGAATACCAGACTATGCTGGGAGGATATGATGAAGACTGGTCGGCCTGGACAACGGAGACACAAAAAGACTTTACGAACTTGTCTGAAGGGTCTTATACTTTCTATGTACGAGGGAGAAACATTTATGGTGTACAGGGCAAAGTCGATTCCTATGTTTTTTTGATCCTTCCGCCATGGTATCGCACCTGGTGGGCATTTGTCATTTACCTGGCGTTGTTTGTGGGAACGATACAGTTGACTATTCGTCGGCGCTCCAAACAACTTAAAGAAGAAAAATTGGTGCTTGAACGCATTGTAGCACAGCGAACACAAGAAATCGAGCAAAAGAATGCACAGCTTGAGGAGCAGGCCAGGCAGCTTCAGGAAATGGACAAAGTGAAATCTAACTTCTTTGCCAATATTTCCCATGAGTTTCGAACACCGCTCACCCTAATACTTGGCCCGCTAAACGATCGGGCGGATGGCAACGATGCAGTGATGCCGGGCAGCGTGCTGAGCATGATGAAGTCCAACGCCGACCGGCTTTTGCGCTTGATCAACCAGCTTTTGGATCTGTCGAAGCTGGAGACCGGCTTGCTGAAGTTAGAAGCTGCAAAATATGATTTTGTATCATTTGTGAAAGGGCTGACCAGATCATTTGACTCGCTGGCAGAGCGCCGGGGGTTGACGTTGTCTATTTACTCGGAGGTAGACTCGCTGGACATTTTTTTTGATGTAGACAAAATTGAAAAAGTCTTTTTTAATCTAATCACTAACGCAATTAAGTTCACAGAAGACGGCGGAAGCGTCAGTTTGACCATAAGAGAATTACAAGAATCCGTCGAAATTGATGTGGCGGATTCAGGCATTGGAATCCCTGAAGATCAACTGAAAAATATTTTCGAGAGGTTTTATCAGGTAGATAGCTCAATAACTAGATTTCAGGAAGGTTCAGGGATCGGGCTGGCGCTGACCCGGGAACTTGTTGAGCTTCATCATGGGTCAATTAGTGTCAGTAGTACCAGAGACAAGGGTACAGTGTTTACTGTCAAATTGCTTAAAGGAAGCGCTCACTTTGGGAAAGACGAAATTGTTGCAGAAAAAGTGACCGCCGATGTTGCCACAAAGCCGGCTAAAAGCAAAGTTTTGACAGAGACTGGCATAGTGGCTGACGATGGCCGCCTTGTCGTGCTGGTAGTTGAAGACAATCCGGATGTGAGAGCCTATATCAAAAGCCAACTGGAGGGACAGTTTAGAATTCTTGAAGCAGGCGATGGAGAAGAAGGGTTGGCTATGTCTAAAGAAAAGGTACCCGATTTGATCATCAGCGATGTAATGATGCCGGTCATGGATGGGTATACGTTGACGAAGAAATTGAAGGAACATGTTGGCACTTCCCATATTCCTGTTGTGCTTCTGACCGCCAGGGCCGACAGTGAAGATAAAATAGAAGGGCTTGTAACCGGAGCTGATGACTATTTAACCAAGCCATTTGACGGAAAAGAGTTGGCTGTACGGATTGACAACCTGATTAATATCAGACAAAAGTTGAGGGAAAGAATCCGCCAGCAGGTTTTGTTGGAGCCGAGTTCAGTAGAAGCCATGTCAATGGACGAAACTTTTATCAGAAAAGCGGTGGCGCTAGTGGAGAAGCATCTGGCAGATTCGGAATTAAATGTAGAATGGCTGAGTGACGAAATGGCCATGAGTCGGATGCACCTCCACCGTAAGCTGAAGGCACTTACTGACCAGTCGCCCAGCGAGTTCATCAGATCCATCCGCTTGAAGCGGGCTCATCAGCTTATCCGGCAGAGGAGCGCCACCGTGACAGAAATTGCCTTTGAGGTGGGCTTCAATAACCTTTCTTATTTTTCGAAATGCTTCAAAGAAGAGTATGGTCTGCTGCCCTCGGAACTTGAGGAAAAATCAAGCCACTAGGTACTTCTGAGATTTTTTGGGCTATATGTTACATCTGTGTGAGTCCGTGTTACGTGGCTGTTAGCATGCAGGTATCTGAGGGCCGAACTTGAAGCTATGAAAAAGCCAAAAGGCTGATCATCAGCTAAAGTTTTTAACTAACTCTCAGGATCATGAAAACCTTTTTTAAGCAAAAAAATGGGCTTGCCTTTCTTTTGGGGATGCTTATGACTTACTTCGGAAGTGCTCAAAACATTTTGACGGCGGATAGAAACCCGGGGGCAGTAGCCGTGCCGGGTGCTGTTTTTGTTGGTTCAACAGCTCTGCAGGACGCCATTGCGGCGGCGGCGGATGATGACATTATTCACGTAATACGGAGCTCCAGCAGTTATGGAGCAATCATTATTGACAAGCGACTTAATATTTTTGGAATTGGGCTTTTTCCGGATACTGATGGCTCCAGCAGATCCTTCGTAACCACTGTCGAGATAGCCGACCCGGCGGCAAGCGGTACCCGGATATCGGGAATGGTTATTTCCGCATCACTTACTCTCGGCGGTGTTGCCGGGACTCTAAGCAATTTGCTTCTTGAAAACAGTCAGATACTAAGAATTCAGCATGAAGGAAGCACAACCACACTCAACAACATCATAATTAGAAATAATTTGCTTGGGCATGGAATTGGCACTTCAACGGAGGAAACAATAGACTTATTGGCGGGGTATGTTTCCAACGTGGTTATTGCAAACAATGTTATTTATGGTTCAAGTGGTTCAGATTGTTGCAACGCACAGCAGGGGACACTGACAACAGACCTCAGCACCATCGAAAACAATTTGTTCATACACAACGATGGGATCAGTAGCGGCTGGTTCGCTTTCGAAGAGCTCAGAAACAGCATAGTGAAAAACAACATTTTTTACGGTATTGGGCCAAGGGGAAAAGTGGTACTTTCCAATAACACTTTTGAAAACAATTTGAGTTTTACCAGCAAGGCCACTCAAGGATTTCTCACTACTGGTGGCAACACAAGTGTTAATAATATTACTGGTCAAGACCCTCTTTTTGTCAATGTATCATTTGGAACGGGAGTTCCCTCTCTCTCAACATTTGACCCAACCCTGGATACGGGCTCACCTGCTCTTGGCTCAGGCACCAATGGCACCGACATGGGTGTGTATGGAGGCCCAATCCCTTTTAATTTGGAGGGCACTTTAATACCCACCATTCAGGTGCTCGATGTTCCTTCTATGGTGATTGAAGGCAATGACTTGAATGTGCACATCCAGGCCAAAGGAAACTAGTACAGCTCATCCCGAAAAAGATGAAAAAGCTTCTTTCCATTCTGGGGTTGATATGCTGTGCGCAATTTGGGCTGGCACAAGCGCCGCAAATAGCGGCCATGGAATACTATGTAGATGCCGACCCAGGTTTTGGTGGTGGTACCAGCGTTTTTGTCACACCCGGCGCTCAGGTGGATTTTAACTTCACCGTGCCCACTGGCTCGCTTACACCAGGCATGCATACATTGTACGTTCGCTCAATGGATGAGAACAACGTATGGAGTCATTTTGAAAGAAGAGCTTTTTTTATCAGTCAATCCACAACCGAAACACGCAACAACATAGTAAGTATGGAGTATTACCTTGACTCTGATCCTGGTCAGGGTAATGGAACGCCGGTGGCGGTGACGCCGTCCGCTTATGTCGATGTTTTTGAGCTGATCCCCACGGCGTTCCTTAGCTCCGGTTTTCATAACATCTATTTCAGGGTGCAGGACGCATCCGGTCAGTGGAGTGCAGCAGAGCATCGGCCATTTTTCGTTAGCCAGTCGACCAGTGAGGTTCGAAATGACATTGATGCCGTAGAGTATTTCATAGATGTTGATCCGGGTCAGGGCAACGGTGTGGCCGTAGCAGTAACACCATCCACAGATGCAGACCTGATAGAGCAAGTTCCAACTTCATCGTTAAGTGCCGGCTTTCACAAGGTTTATTTCAGGGTGCGTGATGCCTCCGGTCAGTGGAGTGCTACGGAGCATCGGCCATTTTTCATTAGCCAGTCGACCAGTGAGGTTCGAAACGACATTGATGCCGTAGAGTATTTCATAGATGTTGACCCGGGTCAGGGCAACGGTGTGGCCGTAGCAGTAACACCGTCCACAGATGTAGACCTGCTGGAGCAAATCCCAACAACTTCCCTAAGTGCTGGCTTTCACACGGTCTATTTCAGACTGCGTGACGCCTCCGGTCAGTGGAGCGCTACGGAGCATCGGCCATTTTTCCTTAGCCAGTCGACCAGCGAAGTTCGAAATGACATTGATGCCGTAGAGTATTTCATAGATGTTGATCCGGGTCAGGGCAACGGAGTGGCCGTAGCAGTAACACCATCCACAGATGTAGACCTGATGGAGCAAATTCCCACGACTTCCTTAAGCACTGGCTTTCACACGGTCTATTTCAGGGTGCGTGATGCCTCCGGTCAGTGGAGTGCGACGGAGCGCAAGCCATTTTTCATCACCACCTCGAGTGTTGAGGGCCAAAATACCATTACCTCGTTGGAATACTTTTTTGATGTGGATCCGGGGCATGGAAACGGTTTGGCGCTGGCCATTTCTCCGGGAACCCTGGTTGATGCTGCTGTTCCCATACCTATTGGATCACTTTCTCCCGGGATGCATACGCTTCATATCAGGGCCCTGGATGATAGGGGGCAGTGGAGCCATATTGAATCAAGACCCTTTTTTAGAGACGGGACAAGGCTGATAACTACTGTTGAATACGCCATAGATACAGACCCCGGCGTGGGTCAGGCCACCCAGGTGGTTGTAGCTTCTCCCCAAAATCCCATTGATGAAAATGTCAGCATACCTATTGCCGTCAATTCGTTAAGTAGTGGCAGCCATAACCTTTTAACGAGGGTAAAAGATGGAAATGGAGCATGGAGCTTAACAAATACTACTGCCTTCGAACTGCTAAGCTTTTCTCTTATGATAGACAGTGTGGCCCTTGATTCTATTTACAGGAAAACGGCTGGCGCAAGTTGGGTAAATAGCACCAATTGGTTCAATGTGGATCTCAACACCTGGTACGGAATAGACACACTGGGAGGCAGGGTGCAAGCGGTGAGCTTGGGCAGTAATAATTTGGAGGGCGGTTTCCCCTATGAATTGGCCTACTTATCTGAAGCAGTCAGTATTGATCTGTCGGATAACTTTTTGGCTGACAGTGTCCCTGAGCAGATAGTGAATTTGCAGGCGCTGACCAGTTTTAATATCAGCAACAACGAACTGACCCACTTGCCCGACATGAGCTCACTCGGGCTGCTCTCCTCGTTTGATGTGAGCAACAATCGATTCACCTTTGAAGATTTAGAGCCAAACGTAGGCATCATCACCGTCAATGCAGGACAGAAGCCATTCGGCCTGAGCCAAACAATTGGACTAAATGCAGGAGATAATCAAACATTGGCATTTGCAGTCGGTGGAATAAACAACGAATACCAGTGGGAGAAGGACGGCCAAGATATTGTCGGTGCCACATCTGACACCTACGAAATACCAAACTTTGGCCCACTGGATCTCGGTGTATATAAACTGAGGGTAACCAACACTGTGGTTACGGAGCTGACCCTCATAAGTGAGCCAATCACCATTAAATCGCCGGCATCGGTTCTTTCTATTACAAAAAACGATGCCAACCCAAATAACTTTTCTTCAGTTAGCTGGACTGTCGCCTTCGACCAGCCGGTGACCGGTGTTTCCGAAGCAAATTTCTCGCTTGTCGAATCCGGCGTAGCTAGTCCAATCTTAACTGCTGTATCAGATGTAGATGGGGTCAACTGGCTCGTTGCGGCAGAATTTGGTGCAGCCGGGGGCACCCTGGGCCTGGATTTCACCGATAACACTGGAGTTTTGCCAGGCGTTATCAGCATCCCCTTCAATGGAGAAGTGTATAGCATCGACAACATCCCGGCCACTGCTGACACCGTGATTGTGCAAAGCGGGCCCGTGAATCTCGATTCACAGTTATTAGACTTCGACATACTAAATGGAGAGATAGGAGCAACGTTTGAGTATTTTATTAATAGCGAGGCGGACAGCAGTGCCCTGACAATAAGTGGAAGTGACACTATTACCTCTGACCCAGAGCGCCTTACCGAAATAGATTTGGCCAGCTTGGCCGACGGTATTATCAGCGTTAAAGTTGTTTTAACCGATAGTCTTGGCAACCGGGGCGATACAATTAGTACCGAAGGGCTAAAAGACATTGTTCCCCCCACAGCCACTTTGAGTTACAGCTTGCCTCAGCCAGCAATGACAGGCATCATACTTGTTGACGTCCAATTTTCAGAAGCAGTCACCAATCTGACAAGCCAGGATTTTGAGGTGCTCAATGGTGTCGTGGATACAATTGTCCAAATCAACGCCTCAAATTATCAGCTTATCTTGTTGGTCACCGCAGACATTGCGTTGTTACAGGCAAGTCTTCGGTCGGTAGGTGTGACGGACTTAGCAGGGAATCTCGCAGAAAATAGTAGTGTGCTTGAAATCCGGAAAATCAAGGATGGCGTCATCGCATCTGACTCCCTGGCTCTTGTACGCCTATATGAATCTCTTGACGGAGCTAATTGGGTCAATAATACTAATTGGCTTGCACCTGGCCAGAAAATTGAGAACTGGTTTGGAGTAACGGCATCCCTGTCAAGGATAACAGGCATTGATTTGTCTGCAAACGGCCTCAGAGGAGCCGTGCCCGATGATATTCTTGTGCTTGATTCATTGAGAACCCTCAATGTCAGCAATAATCAGATTACCGGTGTACCCAACCTGAAATCACTGACACTTTCTACCACCAACGTTGCTGGTAATGTTCTTGATTTTGCCTCACTGGAACCCAATATAGGGCTAGCCTCTTTCACGTTTTCGCCACAGGCTCCACTTCTTACCCAGGTTGATACGCTTCAGGAGAGAGGGGAAAGCCTGACCTTGGATCGCCAGGTCGGCGGCAGCGCAAACAATTATCAGTGGTTTAAAAATGAAATCTCAATCGGGGATGCTGCCGGGGTCAATCATACGATCGATTTTCCAACATTTGCCGACGAGGGCAACTACTATGTAGAAGTTACCAGTAGTATCGTTCCGGGGCTGACGTTAACAACTATGCCTGTAGCACTCAGGGTGAGCTCTCTCGAGCGTGACAGGTTATTGTTGGAGGAACTGTATAACTCAACCAGTGGGGACAACTGGATAAATAATTCGGGATGGAACACGGCCGATTTATCTTCCTGGTTTGGTATAACAGTTACCAGCGATAGAGTAAGCGGGATTGACTTGCCCGCAAACAACCTTTCAGGTGACTTGCCGGGATTTCTGGGCGATATGAGGAAGCTAACGAACATCGATTTATCGGCAAATGAAATCACCAGCCTCCCGGGGTTGGCAAATATCATTCAGCTTACCCTACTTAATGTCTCGGACAACAGACTACAGTTTGATGACCTCGAGCCAAACATCAACATTTCCAGCCTGGTATATAGTCCACAAAAATTGGCGGGAGTAATGTTGGAAGAGCTGGTGCCGGTGGGTGCTGATTACATTCTTGGCGTATCGATTGGTGGCAGTGCCAATAGTTATCAGTGGTTCAGAAATGGCGTGGAGTTAGAGGGAGGAGATGTGGCAGAGTACACTATTGATGGAATAGACTTCAATAAGATGGGCGACTACCAACTGGAAGTGACCAATTCTAAGGTAGCTGGCCTGACTATCAAAAGTAGGGTGCAACGAGTTTTAGCTACAGCCAGCCTTTCGGGTAGGATAACAGACAAAAGCGAACTTCCGATAAGTGATGCTCTTGGCGCACTACTTATAGTCAAGTCAGGTGCCTACGATACCACAGGGCACTTTAGAAGCGAGCTAAACGGCACATTTTTCATCGAAGATGTTGTTCTGGGGGACTATCTGCTTTATGCTGAGCAGGATATAGAAGTCTTTTTACCAAGCTTTTACAAAAGCACCATCGATTGGGCCTTTGCTGATCTTCTTCAGCTCCGTGGCAATGTTGGTGAACTGGTGCTTACGATGGAGGGTGTTTTGCCTGTATTGACCCTGGCAGACGGCGACAATACATTCAGCGGGTTGTTTGAGTCAGATTTTGGAGATGCTGACGGGAGGGTATTTGACAGAAAGAGAGTGAAAGGAGCGGGAGTAAGCGTGAGTCGTTCACGATTTAGGGCGAAGGATAATGACGAGGACTACGAGCTAATAGCCTATGTGCAAACCGACGCAAATGGTGAATTTGAAATGAACAATTTGCCCGACGGAGATTACCGGCTCAACATTCAATATCCGGGTATTCCAATGGATCCGACATCTTTTGTTGATTTTCAACTCGGAGGAGGAAGCGGAGTAGAACAAAATAGCATCAGAGTAAATGCATTTGCCAGTCCGGAATCTATTGTGGTGACAAAAGTCGAAGAAACAGGCATCTATCTCGATTACTTCAAAGGGCTGAAAGTGTATCCGAACCCAGCGGATAAATTCTTGACAATCCGTTATGAGAAATTGGTGAGGAGTGACGTAGTAGCCGACCTGATGGACTTGACGGGACAGACGATAAGAAGTGCTAGTCTTGAGCAGGGCTCTAATGGGCAGGCTCTTCTTGATGTTGATGGCGTAAGAGCAGGAATTTATATACTGCGATTTTACGATACAGCAGAAAATGGGGCTGGTATTATTTCACTAAGAATAATTATAAGCAGATAGCTGAGCAAGGAGGCCAATGCCCATTTTACCACTTAGGCAGTTTAAGTGATATTTTTTATTGATAAATTATTATATTGGGGTGCTGCCTATAGCCCAGTTTGCGGGCCTTTTCTGTAACTATTGTATTTTCTTGAGCCGTATATGGGCTCAACCGATCTAATCGAACATGAAATTTAAAATTTTGGTGTTCTCAATTGCACTGGTATGTGCTATTCAGAACTTGTATGCTCAAAACTCAGTTGGCATTGGCACCGAAACGCCAAATCAAAATGCTGTCCTCGAGTTAATCGCTATTAATGGAAATCAAGGCTTTCTTGCTCCCCGACTAACCGCCGCTGAGCGAACCGCCTTCGCAGCCAATCTGACGGCTACCGACAATGGCATGTTGGTTTTCGATAGCGATGATGGGACACTGTATGTTTGGTACAACGCTGGCTGGAACGCAATTGGACTCTCTCAGTTTGTAGCTGGTGACGGTATTTCAATTGTCGGTCAGGAAATTACCAACTTAGGCGATATCGATGCAACAGATGATGTGACCATCACAACAGCATCTGCCGGCGATGTGTTGGGCAGGTTCGATTCTCTGGTGGTTTCAGGGCTCAAAGGACTGCCGCTGGACAGCATCGCACCATCAACGGGTTTTAGCCTCGTTTGGAATGGAAGTCTTTGGAAATTTGCCCTGGATTCGGCGTCTAATCAGACGGTCATTCCCAATGCAAACCTATTGGCCACCAATACCCAGGCTGCGCTCGAAGAACTACAGGTTGAGATATTATCAATCACCACGGGCCCAAACAGCATTGGCAGCGCTGACATAATAGATGGATCAATTGTTGACACAGACATAAGTGCGACGGCCGCCATAGCAGGAACAAAGGTTAACCCAAACTTTGGCGCCCAAAATGTCTTAACCACAGGCACAGTAACCGGCGCATCTTTTTCCGGTGATGGAAGCGGGTTGACCAATATACCAGCGACTCCTGGGCCAAATACAGTAGGCAGCCCGGAAGTTATTGATGGATCGATTGCAGATGCGGACGTCAACGCTGCCGCAGCAATTGCTGGTACCAAGGTTACCCCAGATTTTGGTGCACAGAACATTTCGACCACAGGATCAGTGACGGCGAGCTCCTTTTCGGGCGATGGAAGCGGTTTAACGAACATTCCCGCTACCCCAGGCCCGAATACTGTCAGCAGCGCAGAAGTTATAGATGGCTCGATCGCATTCTCCGACCTGAACACCGCAGTAGTGGATGGAGTTACGCTGGCGTCGAACGGCTCGTCGTTTGAAATTCGTGACAATGGGGTAACAACGGCAAAGCTGGTGAATGGGTCGGTGACAGACGCCAAGGTAAGCGACGTAGCGCCAGCAAAGATTACCCAATCGGGCGCAACCCCAGGTCAGGTACTAAAATGGACCGGCAGTGCCTGGGCTCCTGCGACTGACGTTACCGGTTTGGCCTCGCTTACCAACGGTACGCTGCTGATTGGCGACGGCACCAATATTCCTCAGGAACATGCAATTTCCGGCCATATTAATATCGATAATACTGGAACGGCATTGATTCAAAACGGCGTCATTACGCATGATATGGTCAACGACCTGTCCTTTGTGGACGGCATTACATTGGTGTCGAATGGGTCAACGTTTGAAGTCCCGGTTGGAGGGATTTCCGGCCTGGAAATACAGGATTTAACAATTTCAGACATTGATATCAGCAATGTTGATGCGGGAAAGATAATAGGCCTGGGAACTGCGGCGACACTTAATGTTGGCACAGGGGCAAATCAAATAGTTCAGCTGGATGGTGGTGGTGCTTTGCCTGCTGTAGACGGGTCTAGTTTGACTGGCATTGTTCCGGTAATTGGAGCGGGCACTATTGGTGCCACGGAATTGGCGGCAAACGCAGTCACTAATGGAAAAATAGCAGATGGTAACGTCACCGGAGCGAAAATCGCCACTGACGCAATAAGCAGTGATAAAATTGTTGATGGCTCAGTCATCACAATCGATCTGGCAGATGGTAATGTGACCACTGCAAAGCTTGCAAATAATGCAGTTACTGGCGTAAAAATAGCTGATGGCTCCATTGCGGATGCCGATATTGCCGATGTTGCCGTGGGCAAAGTGACAGGCCTTGGCACAGCCGCTACCCTTGATGCCGGAGTGACCACTAACGACCTGGTTCAACTACCCTCGGATGGTACACTGCCTGCACTGGACGGATCTGCGCTGGTGAACATGTCCGCTGCCCAGATTTCGGGCCTGGGAACAGCCGCCGCCCTAAATGTAGGTGCTGCTGCCAATAATGTGGTGCAGCTTGACGGAGGTGCCAAATTGCCAGCTGTTGAAGGCTCGCAGTTGACCAATGTAACTGCAGTCAATTTTACAGGGGCACTGGCTGGCGACGTGGCGGGTGGCCAGGGAACAACCATCATATCAAATGGTGCCGTCAGCGGTGGCACGGGTGGAAAAATAGCCGATAATACCATCACTGACGATGACATTAATAGTATTAGCACAGCCGTTATTACAGGGCTCGGCACGGCGGCTGGACTCAACGTGGGGGTATCCCCCGGTAATGTTGTGCAGCTCGATGCTACCGGTTTGCCGGCCGTTGACGGTTCACAACTCACAAATGTTACCGCCACTGGTTTTACAGGCTCCCTGGCTGGTGACGTATCAGGCACTCAGGGAGCTACGCTGATAGCAAACAATGCCGTAACAGATGCAAAGCTAGACAAATCCAATATCCCACTTAGTGGGTTTGGAAACCCGGCGTCTTCAGTTAATATGGGTGGACAGTTGGCAACAAACTTAGGCACGCCGGTTAGCTCAACCGATGCGGCTACCAAGGGTTATGTCGATTTAAGTACCGTTGTTTTTGAGGATGCTCCTACTGGAACACTGAAGGCAGGAGTGCTTTCCGGGGATCTCCTAACTTCTGGTCAGGGCAACGTGCTTTACGGCAGAGCATCGGGCGGTAACCTGACAACGGAATCACACAACACAATAATGGGGTGGCTTGCCGGGGCGACAGCTACATCGTCGAATAATTCATTTTACGGATACAGGGCCGGTGTAATCACATCAACTGGTGCCGACAATACGTATTTAGGCTACGAGGCTGGTGACAACAACGTTTCAGGATCAGACAATGTAGCGATTGGATCCGGTGCCGGGTCAACGGGTGGCACATTTTCAGGAACAGTGGCTATAGGGGCGTCGTCGATAACAATTCAGGATGACGCTATTGCTGTTGGAACAAATGCGATCGCCAGTGCGACGAACGCTATAGCCATCGGAGCAAACACTACTGCGGCGAATGCAAATACAATGATTTTGGGTAATGGTGTAAATGTTGGTATTGGTGCACCGAATCCAGCTGAATTACTAGAAGTAAACGGTGGTGTCAAAATCGGCAACACGGCGGGAACCAATGCTGGGACATTAAGGTGGACTGGAAGTGAATTTCAGGGCTATGACGGCAGCGGTTGGTTGAAGCTCGATGCCACAGGGATTGACGGTAGCATAAGTCAGGATATTACCTTCGACCAGGGAAATGACCGGGAGATTTCAATTGCGTCGGCGGCCTCGGGAGTGGGCAACGACTTGATATTGACCGCCGGCGATGGGGCTACCAATAGTGATGTGGGTGGTGACATTGTTCTCAATCCGGGTATTCAGCCAGGTTTTTTAACCCCCTCTAATGTCCTGGTAAATGGTAAAATTTATTTTAACGGGCCATCTGGTTCCCCGGTAGCTTATGCTAATGGCGATTTCCAATTGGAACAGGGTGCCAACCGTGCAATTCAGGTGGGGAATGCAGTTGCTGGAAACGGTAACAATTTGACGGTTAGTGCCGGCGGCGGGCAGCAATTTGGCGGCGCTACAAACGGTGGAAACCTGACGTTAAAAGCGGGTAGTCCATGGAGCGGCGGGCTGTTTGGCGATATTTTTTTACAGGGAAACAGGGTTTCCTACGGTGCCGCTGACGGCACCTATAAAGTAGAGTTTAGCGATGGAACAGCTAATGGATCTGTTTTTAGCATGCTTTCATTGACCAACAATAATCTCGGTGGCATCGGCACCGGCGTTGCACTTTCTTTTAGGGGATCAACCAATGGATCTAATAGATTTGATCTGGGTAAAATTTCAGCACTAAAGACGACAGCTTCAGCCGGAGGAATAAGATTCTCTGTGCTAACCAATACTGTCGGGCCAACCTATGTGGATGCTATGGCAATTGACGGTTTTGGTCGAGTCGGTATTGGCACAACTACGCCGGGTGAAGTGCTTGAAGTAAACGGGAATATCCAAGCCACTGAATATTTCTACCCGTCGGCAGTGACCAAAATCCTTTCTGTCTCTAATAAATCTTTTACTCCTGAGGCTAACGAACCGTTGGCCACACAAGGAGGCACGCTGGGAAAATACATCGTCAATGGAACTGCTACTGTTAACGCAACAATGTCGGCAGGCATTGAACTGCCCAACGGTGCGACAGTAACGCAAGTAGACGCCTTCGTAATTGATAATGATGCAACATACAATGTTACTGTGCAACTCGCTAGAGGAACCCATACCGCCACGGGGGGTATCGCAATGACAAACGTGACAAGCGCAGGCCAAAATCCTGCCGTGCAAAATCTTTCGGAGACGTTCATCAATGCTCCATTGATTGACAATGATCTGTATTTCTATTACTTGAGCTTCCAGACTAAACAGGCAAATTCAAACTTGGCGCTACTGAGCTTCAGAATTTACTATACCGTTCAGAAGGTTGATTAACTGACAAAGGGATGAGATATATAGTAATAGTCTTTTTGTTTTTGGGAGCGATGATCAGAGGTAACTCCTCGCTGGCCCAGTTTACTACCAGCCCAGGCACCACGATAGGTATTACTGTTGCCACCAAGGTTGGTGTGCAAGCCAATGCGATCAACCAAGGTACTATTTCTAATAATGGCACGCTTTATCTCTACAACGACTGGAGCAACGCTGGCACTTATGCTGGTGTGGGGATCGTGAATTTGTTCGGCTCTGACCAGGCGTTTGCCCACAACGGCCAAAATCTGGCGTCTTTGTTTGTCAACGGTGGAGGCTCAAAGCAGATTTCATCCAATGTTTTAATTACTGAAGGGCTTGTGCTCACGGACGGGCTGATAGATGTAAACCCATCGGCCAACTTTGTTGTGAAAAGTACTGCCAGTATTTCCGGCGCATCTTTGTCGAGTTATGTCCGGGGGAAAATGCAAATTTCAGGGCAGGGCAATCAATACTTTCCCATTGGCACTGGCTCCACCTTCACTCCAGTTGAGCTAATAAAAGTAAAAGGCAATGCTCCGGTGGTTGCCATGGAGGCGAAAGAACCTCACCCGGTCGGCCAAGGTGGCCTGGGGGTTGTCGAAATCTCACAGGCTAGATATTGGGAGAGAACAGTTGTTTCGGGCGAAATGACTGAGGGGAAAATTACCTTGCCGACAATCAATGAAAGCTTCATAGGCACGATGAACAATGCCTCAATAGTGGCATCAGATGAACTTGGCGGTACTTACGAAAGCCTGGGCCAGCAGTCTACCAGTGGCACGGTTGACAACGGCACGGTTACCAGTTTTGAAGACGCACTTTTTAACTTTTATGCCTTGGCCAGCGAAATCAATAACAGCAGGGAAGCCGACTCCATCGCTTTGGTAAAGCTTTATGCAAGAGCAAATGGAGACGACTGGATCAACAAAACAGATTGGTTAACTGCCCCGATAGATACCTGGCACGGCGTCAGCGTCCAGGGAGGAAGGGTAGTGGGCATCAACCTGGCTGACAATAACCTCACAGGCCGCCTCACAGCTGACCTTAGAAAGTTGTCTTTGGCGGCCAGTCTGAACCTTTCAAATAACCAAATCGGACAGGGCGTACCTGCTTCGGCTGCACAGCTTACCAACCTTCAAACGCTCAACCTGGCGAGCAACAGGCTGGAAAGCCTTCCCAACCTTTCAACGTTGCCTAATATTCAGTTGATCGATGTTTCTGGTAACCTTTTACAATTTGATGACCTTGAACCGAACATCGGACTCTCTAATTTTAACTATGCTAACCAGGGCAAATTTGGAACGGCGCTGGATTCCCTACAGCCGGTTCATACCTCTTTTGTTCATGATTTGTCGGTCGGCGGATCTGCCAACGAATACCAATGGTTTCGGAATGGTGAATCGGTTGCTCAGGCCAACTCGTCTACCTATGCCATCGATGATTTGATTTATGACAACATGGGAGAATACGAACTCCGTGCTACGAGTTCACTAGTTCCTGACCTTATTCTGGCCAGCAATACTCAGAAGATCAGGGCGACAGCCAGCGTGCAAGGGCGAGTAACGAACGCAGATGGAGCCAATGTTGCCAATGCCACTGGTGCTGCGCTGGGCATTAGACCTGGGCGTTACGACACCCTGGGTAGTTATACCGGGGGAGCCAACGGTTTGTTTTTTATTTCTCAACTTGTGTTAGGAGACTATCTGCTCTATGCCAGCCAAAACAACAACGTTTATATTCCCACCTATCATAAAAGGACGATAGATTGGGCATTTGCCGACGTCGTAAACTTGAGGGAAAACATTACTGGCGCCGACATTACGATGGAGTATCTTCCAAGAGAGTTGACACCAGATGATGGCGACAACGTTGTGTTGGGTTTTTTGGATGAAGATTTCGGCAGTGGCAAAGTGTTGGACCGCAAACGGGTGAAGGGAGCAGGAGTCAGCATTAGTCGTTCAAGGTTCAGAGCAAAGGGAAACGAAGATGACTATGAATTGGTGGTGTACATACAGACCGATGAAAACGGTGAGTTTGAAATAAGTAACCTGGCTGACGGCGACTACCGGATCAACATTCAGTACCCGGGCATTCCAATAGACCCAGCTTCATTTATCGACTTCCAGCTCGGAGGCGGAGCAGGCCTGGAGCAAAACAGGATTTCACTGGAAGCACTGGTGACGGAAGAGTCGCTCCTTATTACGAAGGTGAAAGAAACAGGCATCTATTTGAGCTATTTCAAAGACCTTGAAGTGTATCCTAACCCGGCTGACAAATTCGTTACCATCAAATATGAGCAGCTGGTTAAAGGAAACGTTGTGGCTGAGTTGATGGATCTGAACGGAAACAGCCTGAAAACTACGGCGCTGAAAAACGAAAAGAACTACATGCAATTGTTGGACGTTGCTGATGTCAATAATGGGGTATACGTCCTTCGTTTTCATGATCAACTGGTTCCTGGCAGGCCAATAATTACCTACAGAATAATTATTTCCCGGTAATTTTTGTTGACTAGCTTTACGGGGAAAAAGCAGCAAAATGTTCAATACAGAGGAATTCAACAGACTCATTAAGCACAGGAGATCAATTTACACAGGGCAATTTACCGGGGAGAAGGTGGACGAAGCTGTTATTCACCAAATGCTGGAAAATGCCAATTGGGCACCCACTCATGGGCTTACAGAACCCTGGAGGTTTACCGTTTTCACCGGTGACGGCATTCAAAAGCTGGCCGCCTTTCAGGCGGAGTTGTTCAAGAAAGTAACCACCGCCCAGGGCAATTTTAACGAAGGAAAATACGAGGGGCTTAAAACCAAGCCACTAACTTCATCTCACATTATCGGCATAGGGATGAAAAGAGATGCAAAAGGAAAAATCCGTGAAATCGAGGAAGTAGAGGCGGTCGCTTGCGCTGTCGAAAACATGTACCTGACGGCTGCTGCCTATGGAGTTGGTTGTTATTGGGGCTCTGGAGGGATCACCTACATGGAAGAGGCAAAGTCTTTTTTTGGCCTTGGTGAGAATGACAAATTTCTCGGATTCCTTTTTGTTGGAGTAGCAGGTTCAAAATGGCCCGAAGGAAACCGAGGATCGGTGGAGGAGAAAACAACCTGGGTGCGATAGCCCTTTTAACAATCTTCATATTCGCATACATCCTTCGTGGTCTCCACCTCAAAGGTCTGGTGGTTGATGCCAAAAGAGGTGGCAACTTTTCGGGCGTCCCTTTTGACAGCGGCGACAACTTGAGCTGAAGCACTATCTTCCACTACCAGGTGGCAGGAAAGCACATTGTATTGCCCGTCCATTGTCCACACATGAATATCATGAACATTGCTCACGTGCTCGATGGCCATCAACTGATCGTGGATCGCCTTCACGGATACATCATCTGGCACCGCCTGTAGAAATATGGTGATGGTTTCGCTCAATGTGCGGTACACACCAAACAGGATGAAAACTGCTATGCCTATCGACAGCAAGGGATCGATAAAATACCAATCGGTAAAATGTATGACGATGGAGCCGATCAGTACTGCTACCCAGCCAAGCACGTCTTCCAGCAGGTGCCATTTCACCACTTTTTCGTTGGCGGTTTTTCCGCCCCACATTTTCCACGCAGCAGCACCGTTGACCAGGATACCCAACACAGAAAAAATCAGCATACCAAAAGTTTGTACCGGCTCTGGGTTCCAGAAACGTGGAACTGCTTCAATGATGATAATGACAGAACCGGCAAAAAGAATGAGGCCGCTAATGGTAGCCGAAATGAGTGAGAACCGCTTGTAACCATAGCTAAAATTTTTGTCCCGTTTTTTTCTGGAAATCCGCTCAAAAATCCAGCTGAGCCCTATGGCCATGGAGTCGCCCAAATCGTGAAGGGCGTCCGATAAAATAGCCATGGAATTTGTCAACAGGCCGCCAATCAACTCTAGAATGGCAAAGATCAGATTGATGAAAAAAACAGCCCGAAGCTTTCCCGAGCTGTCGTGCTCGTGATGATGGTGATGCCCATGATGGTGTCCGTGCTGATGCGCCATGCTCAAATATCAGGCATATATGACTAATTCCCAACGGAACGCCCATTTCCATTGAATATCGTAAGATTGAATCTTGGCTTTATGGAGTATTTGCTCAAGGTCGGACTTGAGAAATGACCTGAGCACGGATAGCCGGGCATCGTATTTGACCATGGGCGAGCGGGAAAACGTTCTTGTTAACCAATCGATGGAGTGGTACGCAAACCAGTGGCGGTGCAGGTCATTGTTGATAATGCCCATGTTCACCTGCCCGATCCATTGAGAGTAGAAGGCAATGAGCTCGGACTCGGGGAAATGATGCGTGAAAAGGCTGGTGTGGATAATGTCAAATTTTAGTTTGGAAAACGACTTCAAGTAAATATCAACCTGCTCAAACCTGATTTCAGGAAAATCTTTCGTGTTCTCCCGGGCATACTCCAGCACATGGGGATTCGCATCAATGCCTATCAACTCCAATTGTAGATTGTTTTTTCTACCCCAGCCAGCAAGCAGCTTCATGATATCGCCGCCTCCACAGCCAATGTCGGCGATGACTATTTTTTCCTTTCGTTTTTCAGGGTGCCGACTTAGTAGCTTTTTTAGCCCACTCAGGCTGATATTATTGCCGCCAAGTAACCTGTTGATAGTGTCGAGCTCTTTGAGAGTTTGGACAATAATGTCTCCCGAGGAGCTAAGATCATCCATCCATTCCAGTTCTTCCGAGCGGCTGGAAAAATCAGGCATTACTTCCGACATTGATTTCGAGCAGCATACTTTCGAGCGTTAGGCCAGGCCCAAAGGCGAAACTAAGCACCTTTTTCCCTTCATCTTTTTCCGACAGGCTTTGCATGATCCTTTTCAAAACGAATAACACGGTGGGTGACGACATATTGCCGAATTCACGGAGTATTTCGTAAGCCGCCCAATTTTGCGCCTTTTCTATGCCAATGGCCTCTTCGATGGATTCAAGTATTCGCTTACCTCCCGGGTGGATGGCAAAGTAGTCGACAGCGGCTACAGAGCCCCCGTGTTGCCTCAGAAGTTTTTCAGTTAGTTTTCCGATGCCACCCTTTACAATGTCGGGCACATAGGCTGAAAGTTTCATCTCAAAACCGAAGTCGCCAATTTGCCAGGCCATGTCAGTTTCTCCCGTTGTGTCGACATCACAGAGGAAGTTTGCAAGCTTAAGGTTGACTCCGTTTTTCTTTTTTCCAGCAATAAGCATGGCTACAGCACCATCTGCGAAAAGAGCATTGGCCAGGAGGTTGTCTTCGGTGGGCTGGTTCTGAAAGTGCAAGGTGCAGAGCTCCACGCAAACGACAAGCACTTGTGCACCGTTGTGCGAGCGACAGATGTTGTCGGCCACTTTCATGGCATTGAACGCTGCGTAGCAACCCATAAAGTTGATGGCTGTTCGTTGCACATCACCTGCCAGACCGAGCTGTTGCAGCAACTCGAGGTCAAGCCCCGGAGCATACATGCCTGTGCAGCTAACAGTGACAAGGTGCGTTATCTCCTTTTGCCACTTTGGCTTCAGCCCGATGGCCTTCTCAAGATCTGTTACGGCTTTTTGGCAAAGAGGTAATGCCTCCCGTTTGTACCGGTTCATTCTGGAGCTGATGGTTGGAAATGGCTCCAGGCGACCATTTTTGGGGTAGAAAGTGAAGGCATCTACTGCCGCACCATAGTCGTCGAGCACCGAATGGCGGTATCGAATACCGGAAGCCCGATAAAGTGCCTCCAACCTTTTGGCATCTTTCCCGGTTAGCCCGTGCGCTTTAATCATAAAACCCAGAATCTCGCTTTGACTAAAGCGATGAGCGGGGGTGGCGGTGCCTATTCCGAGAATATTAGATTCCATAGATGGTATAATAAGCTAAATTTAGGCTTACTTGTTCAAACACTTGGCTATTATATGTTACAAAATGCTACCTGGCTTCATCTTCGTATACCCTTTTCCTTCTACTTATTGCCGGTATTTGTGTTTGCCTGTGCGACAGTAAAGCCTGATGGTGTTTTATTGACCGGGATTATTTTTTTAATACTCCACCTTTTCCTTTACCCTGCCAGCAACGGGTTTAACTCATATTTTGATAAAGATGAAGAAAGCATTGGTGGTTTGGAGCGTCCACCAAAAGTATCTGAAGAACTTTACTGGACGTCGTTGATCTTCGATGCCGTAGCCCTTGTCGCTGGTTTTATGATTAATTGGGCATTTGCACTGATGCTTTTTGGCTATGGACTGGCGTCGAAAGCCTACAGCCACCCACTTACCCGCTGGAAAAAGAAGCCATTGCTTGGCTGGCTTGTTGCCGGCTTCTTTCAAGGGTATTTCACGTTTATGTTGGTAGTAGTAGGCTTGAAAGACTTTTCCCCTGAGCTATTTCTGAACGCCAAATATTTCGTACCAGCTTTTTTATCCTCTGCCTTGCTTTGGGGTTCGTACCCCATGACCCAGGTGTATCAACACGAGGAGGACGGAAGAAGAGGAGATGAGACGCTAAGCCGTAAGCTTGGTGTTTTGGGCACTTTTCATTTTACAGCCGTTTGTTTCACTTTGGCAAGCGGCGGGTTTTTCTACTATTTTTTGACGAGCTATGAAATGACAACAGCATTGGCTTTTTTAATAGCCATGGGCCCGGTGCTCGCCTACTTTCTCTGGTGGTATGCCGGGGTGCGAAACGATAGAAAGCAGGCAAACTTTAGAAACACCATGCGGCTGAACTTCTATTCTGCAGTCTGCCTCAACCTTTTTTTTTCCTGGCTTTGGCTGTTTACCTAGAAAGGTCGGCCATGCGTTTGAGCGATAATGCGTTTGGCAAAAAATGGCAAGCCACCTACCAGCCCCACCCCAATATTGGAGGTAAGATGAGTACCGAACAGATTTTGTGACTGGCGGCCTACCCAAAGGCGGCGGGCAAATTGCTGCCTCCACTTCTGAGCATATTCTTTTTCAATGGCCGCCCTGTCGAAGCCATCATTCCGGTGGTGAGAAGTAATTGTTTCTGACAAAATCTTAGCGGAGTGAATGGCCATGGCCATACCGTTGCCACATAAGGGAGTGATCAGCCCAGCCGAGTCGCCGGACATAAGCACTCCGTTCTTTGCCGTCTCCTTTTTCTCAAAGGAAATTTCGTTGATCACCTCAGGGGCATCGAACAGGAAGTCGGAATTTTCAAAAATGCTCTTTAACCTTGGGTTTTGGTAGAGCACAGCCTTTTCCATCTCTGCGATGCTTCCAAAGGCTTTCAGGTTTTCGGTGCGGCTCAGGTAGCAAATATTGTAAGTATCGCTTTCAACCTTACTAATGCCGCAATATCCGCCCGTAAAATTGTGAAGGGCTATCAAATCATTTGGGAAATCGGTTTTCACGTGGTACTTCACACCAACAAAGGGCGACCTTTTTTTCATAAAAGGCCTGTTGAGCTGCTTGTCAATTTTAGACCGTTTGCCGTGCGCCCCAATCACCAGCCTGCTGCTGGTTGATTGGCCGTTGCCATAACTTACCACAAAGCCCTGGCCCTCTCTCGATATGTCGTCAGCAGATTGATTGAGCGCAAACTCTACACCGCTTTCAACGGCTTTTTCATAAAGGAACTGATCAAACTGAAACCGGCTGATACCAAAGCCTCCCATAGAAAGTGGTACTGAGGCCTGCTTGCCAGAGATGGCCGACAGGCTGAATTGTTTGATGGTGGCGGGTTCGAAATCGGCGGGGTAGAGCCCGTTGCGTCGCAAAAAAGGCACCACCTCATTCGAAATGTATTCTCCGCACACCCGATGAAAGGGGTAGCTTTTTTTTTCGACCAGCAGCACTTGGAGTCCTTTTCTGGCCAGCAGTATGCTGTTGACCAGACCGGCTAGCCCACCACCGATAATTACCACGTCTTTCATGAAGGAGAAATATAAGGTAAAATCAGACGCCGGGGTGTTTTGTTTAGGAGTTTGTCACTTAATGACAAAAGTCAGTAGAAATAAATCCCAATATCATAACTTAGAGGAGTATTGTCGCTGAATTTTGGAACATGCAGACAACCCTCCCAAAGAAGCCTGTTGCAGAGAAAACGTATTGCTATCATTGTGGTGATGAGTGCCTCTTTGAGCCTATTTTGGCCCATGAAAAGCACTTTTGCTGTGAGGGCTGCAAAACAGTTTACGAGCTACTACAGGACAACGGGCTTTGCGACTACTACGAACTGGAGAAAACCCCTGGGTTGAGCTTGAAGCAGCCAAAGTCAAGTGAGGCTTATGAATTTCTTGACGAGGAGGTAATCAGCAAGAAACTGATCGACTTCACTGACGGCAAGACCACAAAAGTGACCTTTTATATTCCCGCTATTCACTGCAGCTCTTGCCTTTGGCTACTGGAAAACCTTCCAAGGTTGGAGAGTTCGGTGATAAGTTCCAGGGTCAACTTTGTGAAGAAGGAGCTTACGATAGCCTTTCAGCAGGATAATGTAAGCCTAAGAAAAATCGTAGAGTTACTGGCTTCCATTGGCTACGCCCCGCTCATTACGCTCGAAGACGAAGCAAAGGAACAGAGGAAAGCTTCCTCACCCAACCGGAAGCTCTATGCACAACTCGGTGTAGCGGGTTTTTGCTTTGGCAATACTATGTTGCTCAGCTTTCCTGAATACCTCGGCTTCGATGGCGACGAGGAATATCTCAAACAATTTGTTGGCTATCTGAATTTCCTTTTGGCACTTCCTGTCGTGTTCTATTCTGCGCAGGACTATTTTGTTTCCGCTTTTAAGAGTCTGCGAAAGAAGTTTGTCAATATAGACGTGCCCATTTCTCTTGGTATCGCCGCCCTTTTTCTGCGAAGCACGTATGAGGTTTTTTTAGGTGGGGAGGCGGGCTATTTCGATTCCCTTGCGGGCTTGTTGTTCTTCTTACTTATTGGCAAGTGGTTTCAGAGCAAGAGCTACGACCACCTTTCATTTGAGCGGAATTATACCTCCTACTTTCCCCTGGCGGTGCTCAAGTGGGTTGACGGTGCAACCAGAAACATCCCCGTTTCTGACATTAAGAAAGGCGATATTTTGCTGATTAGAAACAAAGAACTGATACCAGCTGATGGCATTCTCATCAGCCCTTCGGCCTCGGTAGACTACAGCTTTGTTACCGGCGAAAGCGACCCTGTAAAAAGGACACAGAATGACTTGCTGTATGCCGGCGGCCGACAGCGAGGTGCTTCTATCAAAGTGCTGATTGAAAAGGATGTGTCGCAGAGCTACCTTACCCAGCTTTGGAACCATAGCTCCTTTGTAAAGGAAAATGAGGAACAGTACCAGCAGCTAATCAATGTAATCGCCAGGTACTTTACTATGGCCGTCATGGTACTGGCCACCGGAGCGTTTATTTTTTGGTGGCAGCAATCGCCCACACTGGCGGTAAATGCTTTTACAGCGGTGCTTATTGTTGCCTGCCCCTGTGCGTTGGCACTGGCCACACCATTTACGCTGGGAAATGCGATGGTGACGATGGGCAAAGCCGGACTCTATTTAAAAAATACCCACATCATTGAGAAAATGGCTACCATCAATCGCTTGGTTTTTGACAAAACGGGCACGCTTACCTATGCAAAGGACGGGGAAGTGATGTTGGGTGGGCGCTACTCGGACGATGAGCTTCAAGCCATTTTTTCTGTGACGGGTCATTCCACCCATCCGCTAAGCCGTAAACTGCACGAGCACCTTTCGCAACGTTTTGCACAAAAGCTGTCGGTTGATAAGTTTAAGGAAATTGAGAACAAAGGTATTGAAGCGGCCGTAAACGGGAAGGCGTATCGCATTGGCTCTCCATCATTTTGCTTTGAAGAGGCCCAGGTATCAATCACGGAAGGCAACGTTGTTTATTTGGCCATTGATGGAATTACCCGGGGTCACTTTTCCATTCGCACAAAAACAAGAGGTGGACTGAAGCAAGTAATTCAAAAGCTCGGAGCCAGTTTCAAAACTACGCTGCTTTCCGGCGACAGATCTACCGAACAGACGTTGATGAAGAAGGTTTTTCCCGACGAAACGCCCATGTATTTCAATCAGACACCGGAAATGAAGCTGGAATATGTGGCTGCTTGTCAGGCTAGTGGTGAAAAAGTGATGATGCTGGGCGATGGCCTGAATGATGCGGGGGCACTTCAGCAGGCCGATGTGGGCATGGCCATCAGCGAAGATGTGGCCAGCTTTTCGCCAGCCAGCGATGCTATTTTGGATGCCAAAAGCTTCGAGCGGCTTCCAACGTTTCTGTTGTTCGCCAGACGAGCCAGACAAATTATTTTTATTTGCTTTGGTGTATCATTTGCCTACAATATTGTGGGTTTAAGTTTTGCCATGACAGGCATGCTTACCCCCCTGCTGGCTGCCATTCTCATGCCTGTGAGCAGCATCAGCATTGTGGCACTTAGTACTGTTTTAGTCCGATTGGTGGCAGGCCGCCTTAAACTCACATAACAGATGAAAATTATTATCCTTCTTATCAGCATTAGTGTAGTTGTGGCGATTGTGTTTCTTATCGCATTTCTTTGGGCAATGAAAAGCGGCCAGTACGAAGACACCTACGGGCCATCTGTGAGAATGCTGTTCGACGACAACATCAAAAAAGACGAGAACAAAACCGAAAAATAGCCGTAAGGTAATCGTTAACTAAAAGTTACCTTTGCGCAATCAAGAGGTTAACGATAGACACTTTAGCAGACGGATAAATGTTGTTTTCACCTGAGGGGAGCACCCCGGTTAAGAGTTTTCTGAACATTGGAGCCTTTGTTCTCAGAGTGCTGGGATTTTTCTTCATCCTCTTCTTTTTCGAGCGGTTGCTATTCGTTGCCTTCTATTTTCCGGAGATATGGAGCGAAGCTGGATTCCATGAAACGCTCCGGGCCTTCTATATGCCCTTCAGGCTTGACCTTTCTGCGGCTGCTTATTTTACCGTTATCCCCTTTTTGCTAAGCCTGGCCTTTCTCTTTGTCGGGCATCAGCGGGCGAGAACCGTGCTGACCAAAGTCATCACCGTGCTGATTCTGCTATTTGCAGCCCTAACCATTCTTATTCACGTAGGTGAAACGGTTACTTATCAGGAGTGGAAGTCGAAGTTGTCCTCACGTGTTTTTGTGCACCTTGCCCACCCTACCGAGATGGTTCGCACAGCGACTCCCGCTTACATGGTTGAGTTTGCTCTGATGGTGCTGGTATTGGGGCTTGTTGTCTGGCTGCTGTACCGCAAACTTTTGAAGAGGGCAGTTCCAGTAGCTGCGCCGGGTTCCTGGTTCCGGCGTTTTGCCATTGGCCTTCCAGCGCTTCTTTTTTATGCCTTTCTGCTTATTGTGGCTATAAGAGGGGGTTTGGGCAGGTATCCGTTAGGCATATCTAATGGCTATTTTTCTAACTACCATATTGTCAACGATGCCTCGGTTAACACCATCTGGAACTTTGGAGATAAATGGTTGCGCTACCGCAAGGGCAATCTTGACCAGTTTTTTGGCAAATATCCGCAAGAGAAGGCGGAGGATATAACAAGAATGTTGTTGAGTGACCACGACAGCCTGACTACAAAGGTGGTTAAAAAGGACACCTTCAATATTGTGTTCATTGTGCTCGAAAGTTGGTCGGCCCAAATGGTGGAGGCGCTCGGCGGAGTGGGCGCTCCCAGTGTTTCGAAAGTGGCCGGTGAAGGCATCCTTTTTGAGCGGGTATATGCGGCGTCATGGACCTCACAAAAAGGGAACGCATCCATTTTTAGCGGTTACCCGGCCTTGCCTCGAAGTCCCATCAATCAGCAGGATGAGAAAATACGCAGCCTGCCTTCTTTCCCCCGGAGCCTCGGCGAATACAATTCGGAATACCACTACGGTGGCGACCTCGATTTTGGAAATATAGGTGGTTATCTGGTCAATGCCGGGTTTAACAAGTTGTTCGACGAAGACTCGCTTAGCACCTTGCAGCCTCGGGGCCGACTGGGGGCACACGATGAAGCTACCCTGCCTTATTTTCACGATCAATTGGAACGAGCAGGCAAAGGAGATAAGCCTTTCTTTTGTTCCCTGTTTACACTAAGCAGTCATTCACCGTATGACATACCAGGACTGACCGACTGGCCAACCGGCGGGGAGTGGGCGGCCTATGCTGCTACAATTGCCTATGCCGACGAGCATTTGGGTAAGTTTTTTGAAAAGGTCAGGCGTTCGCCTATTCACGACAAGACCTTGTTTGTGTTGATTGCAGATCATGGTCGCACCAACGAATACAACCCCTTTCCTTACAATGATAAGATGTACCACATTCCCATGATTTGGTGGGGAGGAGTGATCAAAGAGGAGTTTCGGGGAGCCAAAGTGGATAAAATAGGTTCTCAATATGACCTTGCCAAAACGCTATTAAACCAAATGGATCGTGAAGTTTCCGGCTATCGGTTCAGTAAGGATTTGCTCAACGAAGGGTCGGGGGGCTTTGCTATGTACGAGCACCACAACGGCTATGGTTGGGTTGACGCCAATGGCTATTTCGCTTTCGACTTCGACAGGAACAAAGTGGTAGAAAGTGAATTTACTGACGAGTCTGCTTTTGCTGATGCATACGAAAACAGCAGAGCCTTCATCACGGCGGTGTACAGGGACTTTCTTTTCTAGATCATTCGTTCCAGGCGGAAAGTGACCTTTACCTCTTCTGCGTTTCGCAGCAGCCTCAGCGTAACTTTTTTCCCTTTTTTAAGCCGCATGAGCGTGGTAAGAAAGTTGAGGCTTGTATTCGTTATGGTCAGGCCGTTCACCGTTTTGATAATATCGCCTTCCATCACACCAGCCCTTTTTGCTGGCGAGTTTTCCCTCACATTAACAACCCTGATGCGATTGAGCTCTGTGCCATGCGCCACCACTTCCAGCCCGCTCATATCGTACTCAAACTTCTTTTGGTACTCAACGCTTTTTGAGAGATAAAGCGTTTGGCTGAAGTAGTCGTAAATATGATTGAACCTGCTGAGGATTTCACCTCCTACTGTGCCATTCCTTCGCTCAGCTTCTTCCGGAACGAGGCCATACGAACCTTCATTCGGGTAGGAAGCGATCACATCGTCAAAGCTGTATTTACCGATCTTCACCTTGTCGACTCTGGCCACTACGCCTTCTATATCACCGCCAAGGCCTTTGCCCAGGCTCGCCTCAAGGTTCTTTTCTGGCAGATGAATCAGCGAACTGGTGCTCTGATCAAGTAAAATTGCGTGACTGGCGCCGCTATCAACCATCAGGGCCACGTTCATTTTGGTTCCATTTTTTTGAGTGATTTCGGCAGCCATATAGGGCTTGGTACCACGAACTATGAGTGGCACTTTTTCATAGTATTTTTTTGGGTTGAAAAAATTAGGCTCGTAGAATTTTACCACCTTCTTGTCATAATTGACTTCGATGATAAACCGGCTGAACAGCTCATACCCGATGATACCGAATACCTCGGTGCCAAGCTGATTGCTTAGGTTGAGGTAGTCCTGATCAAGCACCAGCATGGAGATGCCTTGTCCCTCAATGCCGGGGAGCTTAAGCTGCACATTTTTGGCCACATGAGCCAAAATACTGTCTTGCTGACCTGGTGCTGTAAAAGTGATGGTGCGATCATAGGTAAGGTTGAGGAGAGAGGCAACAAGTGGCTCGGTGAGTATACAATTCTGCACGCCGCTATCGAGGATGAACTTGACGGTAACCCTGCCATTGATAGTCACCGGGATAATAATCAGGTTATTATATCGCTCGAACGGGAATTCAATCACCTTGGCACCAGTGCTCATTCGAAAACCTAAAAATTGAGCATGGGTCTGGGCGGTAAGAAAGATGACAAAGAGGAAGGCAAGGTATTTGGAAAAGGTCGTCCTCTTCATTATTTTCAATCGGTTAGAAAGATCGGGTTGTTGTTTTACGTAATGTAAACATTTCTGTTTTTCATTACACTTACTTTGAGCCTCTTATTTGCCTGATTGAATATGACAAAAGTCAGTATTGCAAATGGCATTCGTCATTCGCCTGGCATGTGCTTTCAAATAGCTTTGCCATGTTTCCATTCGCTTAACCCTCTATAAAATATGGAATTAGAAAAATTCAGCTACGACAACAAGATAGTAAAGTACTTTGCTATTGCTACAGTTGTCTTTGGTATCGTGGGTATGCTGGTAGGCCTTACTGCAGCCATTCAGCTTTTTTACCCGATATTCAATTTTGACCTGCAGTACACCACTTTTGGTAGAATCAGGCCGCTGCACACCAATGCGGTGATTTTTGCATTTGTGGGCAACGCTATGTTTGCCGGTGTGTATTACTCCTTGCAACGGCTGCTAAAAGCCAGAATGCTGAGCGACGCCTTAAGCTGGATTCACTTCTGGGGCTGGCAACTCATTATTGTGGCTGCGGCCATCACATTGCCGCTTGGTTTCACGTCCTCTAAGGAGTATGCCGAGCTGGAATGGCCGATCGACATTGCCATCGCCCTCATTTGGGTCGTTTTCGGCATCAACATGATAGGCACCATCCTCAAGAGGCGGGAGAGGCACATGTATGTGGCCATTTGGTTTTACATTGCCACATTCGTCACCGTTGCAGTGCTTCATATTTTCAACTCGTTTGCATGGCCGGTAAGCCTGTTCAAAAGCTATTCAGCCTTTGCTGGTGTGCAGGATGCACTGGTTCAGTGGTGGTATGGTCACAACGCCGTGGCTTTTTTCCTTACCACACCCTTCCTTGGCTTGATGTACTATTACCTGCCCAAGGCGGCTAACAGACCAGTTTACTCTTATAAGCTGTCTATTATTCACTTCTGGTCTTTGATATTTATTTACATCTGGGCAGGCCCTCACCATTTGCTCTATACCTCTTTGCCCAATTGGGCTCAGTCACTCGGTGTTGTCTTCTCCATCATGCTCCTGGCTCCTTCGTGGGGTGGTATGCTCAATGGCCTGCTAACGCTTCGTGGTGCCTGGGACAGGGTGCGTGAAGATGCAGTGTTGAAATTTATGGTGGTGGCAGTTACCGCCTATGGTATGTCAACATTCGAAGGACCTATGCTTTCACTGAAAAATGTGAATGCCATTGCTCACTTCACCGACTGGATCATTGCCCACGTGCACATAGGTGGCCTGGGCTGGAATGGTTTCCTTACTTTCGGCATGCTCTACTGGATGATCCCACGGATTTATGGGACAAAGCTTTTCTCCGACAAGCTCGCCAATTTCCACTTCTGGATTGGTACCCTTGGTATCATTTTCTATGCCTTGCCACTCTATTGGGCAGGTATTACCCAAAGTTTGATGTGGAAACAATTCACAGAAGATGGTTTCTTGCAGTATCCTAACTTCCTTGAAACTGTCACTCAAATTGTGCCTATGTACATGTTGAGAGCTGTTGGTGGTTTGCTGTATATTATAGGAGTGCTGGTAATGGCTTACAACCTTGTGAAAACAGCCTATGCGGGTAAGCTGATTGCCAATGAACCAGCCGAAGCACCAGCGCTTGAAAAGAGGGAAATTGTTGGAGGGCATTGGCACGCCGTATTGGAGCGCAAGCCGATCATTTTTACCAGTCTGGCACTTGTTGCCATTTTAATCGGCGGGGTGATTGAGTTTGTGCCGGCATTTTTGATCAAATCCAATGTGCCCACTATCGCCAGCGTGAAACCTTACACACCATTGGAATTGCACGGCCGAGATATTTATATCCGGGAGGGCTGCAATACTTGCCATTCTCAAATGGTGCGCCCATTCAGGGAGGAAACGGAGCGCTATGGAGAATATTCTAAGGCAGGAGAGTTTGTGTACGACCATCCATTCCTGTGGGGCTCTAAACGTACCGGGCCCGATTTGCACCGGGTAGGCGCCAAGTACCCCGATTCATGGCATTTCAATCACATGCTTGACCCCACATCCATGTCGCCCGGCTCTATTATGCCTCCCTATCCCTGGTTGTTTGAGCAACAGGTAGATGCCGACTTAACTCCGGCCATGATCAGTGCATTGCGCCATGTAGGGGTACCTTACGAGGAAGGGTTTGAAGATGAAGCCAATGCGCTTATGAGTAAACAAGCTGCATTGATAGCCACAAACCTGAAAAAGGATGGCATAGAGATCGCTCCGGAGGCAGAAATCATCGCACTCATCGCCTATTTGCAACGCCTGGGCACTGACATCAAAGTGAAGGGAGTTGCCAATCAAAATGTATCGTCAACCCAAGAAGGAGGAAACTAGCCATGTATAAGGAAGTATTAAGATCAATCACGGGCATAGAGATTTGGCCGCTTGTTTCACTGGCCATCTTCTTCGCCTTCTTTGTCGGGCTATTGCTTTGGGTCTGGTTGGCAGATAAAGACTATATCGATGAAATGAGCCACCTCCCTATGGATAGCGATCAAAGTTCCACACCTAACCAGTTGAATCATGACACACTTAAATAGACTTTTGGCCTTACTAAAGAACAAGCCGAAAACGTGTTTAACGCTTTTTGGATTGCTGATGCCTGCCGTGGGCTTTGGCCAGGATGCAAGTGCTTCATCAGCCACCTCCGATAGCCCTGAATTGTTGCTCTACACTGCCATGGCGCTTGTGGTCATTGTGGCCGTTCTCGTACTAGTAGTAGCGCTCTATACCCTTACCATTATTAAAGTAATTATCAGGAAGGAAAAAGTGAGCGAGCTAGCTGACCAGGGGCTGACCTATGAAGAAGGCCCCGGCTTCTGGGCGAGGTTCAATCAAAAAATGACGGATGCGGTGCCACTTGAAAAAGAGGACGCCGTATTGCTCGATCATAACTACGATGGCATCAGAGAGCTCGACAATCACCTGCCACCCTGGTGGAAGTACATGTTTTATTTGTCTATAGTTTTTGCAGTGGTTTATATGCTCGCCTACCATGTTTTCGATACACTTCCACTTCAGGAGGAGGAATATCAAAACGAATTAGCGTTGGCCAGTGAGGAGGCTGAGGCCAGAAAGCTACTTGCTGTAAACGAGCTGGATGAGAACAGTGTTGAAGCAACGGCTGTTGAAGCTGAACTTGCTAATGGAAAAGACATCTTCGACAAGAGTTGCGCCGTGTGCCACGCTGCTGACGGCGGCGGCGGCGTTGGGCCTAACCTGACCGATGTTTACTGGATTCATGGGGGATCAATTGGCGATGTATTCAAAACCATCAAATACGGTGTGCCGCAGAAGGGTATGATCGCCTGGCAGGCTACTTTGAAACCAACAGACATCAGGGACGTTGCGAGTTACATCCTGACTATGCAGGGCACTACGCCCGCAAGCCCCAAAGAACCCCAGGGAGATCCTTATGAGCCGGGAGCCGCAGGGCAGGAATCTGGAAACTAGAGCCAAGACGTAAGTGTCCCAAAAAAGCGATGGAAGATTTATATGAATATGATGAACTGTACCGTGACACGATTGCCACTGTAGACGAACAGGGCAAGCGAGTGTGGATTAACCCCAAAAAGCCCAAAGGGAGGTATCACACCTACAGGATAGCAGTAACAGTGCTTTTGTTAGGTTTATTATTTGGTGCCCCCTTCCTTTCCTGGAAGGGGCACCCAATGTTCCTTTTCAATATTTTCGAGCGCAAGTTTATTCTATTCGGCACGGTATTCTGGCCTCAGGATTTTATCATTTTTGGGATAGGCATGATCGCCTTCTTTGTGTTTGTGATTCTTTTTACCGTAGTATTCGGCCGTATTTGGTGTGGCTGGATGTGCCCTCAGACTATCTTCATGGAGATGGTCTTTCGGAAAATCGAGTACTGGATCGAGGGAGATGCCAACCAGCAGCGTAAACTGGCCAGACAGGACTGGAATTTTGAAAAGATTTGGAAGAAGGGCCTCAAGCTTTCCATCTTTTTGGGGATTTCGGCGCTTATCGCCCATACCCTTATGGCCTATCTGATTGGGATTGACGAGGTGGTTACCATTGTATCGCAGCCGCCCACAGCACACATGGCGGGTTTCATTGGGCTTATTGCTTTTACAGGGATCTTCTTTTGGGTTTTTGCCTATTTTAGAGAGCAGGCTTGTATCGCTGTTTGTCCTTATGGCCGTTTGCAGGGTGTGCTTCTCGACAAAGAGTCAATCGTTGTGGCCTACAACTGGTTGCGGGGCGAACCCAGAGGAAAAATAAAGAAAGAAGTAACCGGAGCAAAAGCCGAACCACCTAAGGGTGATTGCATCGATTGTAAGCTTTGTGTGCATGTGTGCCCAACCGGAATCGACATCAGAAACGGCACCCAGCTGGAGTGCGTCAACTGCACAGCCTGCATAGACGCATGCGACGAGGTAATGACGAAGGTTGACCGCCCAACGGGCCTCATTGGTTACTACAGTCACAGCATGGTCAGTGAGGGGAAGAAGTTTTCTTTTAACACCAGGATAGCTGCCTACACCGCAGTCCTTGTGGGAATTTTGGGGCTATTGGCCTTTCTGCTTACCACCCGAACAGACGTGGAAGCTACCATGCTGCGTGTTCCGGGAATGCTTTATCAGGAGAAGGAAAACGGAATGATCTCCAATCTTTACAATATTCAGTTTGTGAACAAAACCTATGAGGATATTCACATAGAAGTGAAGCTGAAAGACGCCCAGGGAGGCACGATTGACCGGGTAGGGGGCGAAGGCCTGGTGATACCGGCAGCCAGCAACCTGGAGTCCGTTTACTTTATTGACCTGCCACGAGAGAATGTGACCGAAACCAGTAATAAGCTGGTGATACAACTCTATAGAGACGGAGAGTTGCTTGATGAGATAAAGACAAACTTTCTAGGGCCCTTTAAACAGAAAAAGCCATGAACTTCGGAAGCTGGATTACAGTAGCCTTTGTGCTATTTGCAGGTCTTATTATCAGCCTTGTGGTGGTGTGCGTGCGGCAGGATGTGTCGCTGGTTTCAGCAGACTACTACCAGCAGGAAATCAAGTACCAATCGAGGATCGATGACATTTCCAACGCCCAGGAATCATCGACAAAAGTTGAGGTAACCCGCACGCCCGGTGAGAACCGGCTGGAGCTTTCATTCGGTGAACAAGGAGCTGCACTGACTGGCGAAGTCGTCATGTTTCGTCCATCTGATGCCAAACTTGATAAGAAGTTTTTGCTGAAGCTGGACGATACAGGAAGTTTTCAAATGGACACCTCTCAGCTAAAAAAGGGACTTTGGAAAATGAAAATTTCCTGGCAACAAGGAGGACAGACTTTCTTTGAAGAGAAAACTATAGTGATCTGATATGCCGCTCTGGTCAGCTTTTGTGCTTGGACTATTTGGCAGCCTACACTGTGCAGGCATGTGTGGCCCGCTTGTTTTTGCCCTTCACAAAGGAGGTAGCGGCTATGGAAAAATCACCTACCACACGGGTAGAATTCTTACCTACGCTCTGTTGGGCCTTACACTGGGTGGTCTTGGTTTTGCCGCCCAACTTGCAGGTTTGCAAAAGTGGTTTTCTCTCCTGCTTGGTATTGGGCTGCTTGCGTCAGTGATATTTCCCTTGATTTCTTCCCGATTTCATAGTCATTACCTTACCGCAAAAACAACTGGATGGCTATCAGGCCATGTCAGAAAATGGATGAGCAAGGCAGTGGCTTCGAGTGGCCCGTTTCGCCAACTTTGGCTTGGCGGATTGAACGGCCTGCTGCCTTGCGGCATGGTCTACATTGCCATAGCCGGTTCATTGTCCATGGCCAACTACTTTCAAAGTAGCTTATACATGATCTTCTTTGGTCTGGGCACCTGGCCCATGTTGTTGGCTATTTCCTATGGCAGTGGGTTAGCCAATCATCTCAGCTGGCTGAGCGTAAGAAGGCTGGCTCCCATTTTTATTGCGTGTCTTGGCCTGTTGCTCATTTGGCGTGGGCTCAATCTTCACATTGAGTATATGCCGGGGGCGCCTGGCAGCAGTCCTTTTGCTGGAATTACAATCTGTACGACTCCCTGATACTTCTACAAGCATATCTGCAGATTTACTATCTTTGAGTAAAAGGCAAGAAATGGACTCTTTCGAACTCAAATTTCCGGATAAAGTACTTGACTCCTTTACAGAGGAGGAGTTTTATCTGTTTTGCCAGCAAAACAGAGACTTGAAGTTTGAACGAACTTTTGATAAAAGAATTATCATTATGACACCAAGCGGGGGGTTAATTGGTAATAAGGGAATGCGCATTGGTGCGAGGCTTGATGCGTGGAATGAGCAAACCAACCTTGGATATACGTTTGATTCGTCTACCGGATTCACGCTTCCAAATGCAGCAGTTCGCTCCCCCGATGCATCATGGGTTGCAAAAGCCAGATGGGAGGCACTTTCACTTGCAGAGCAAGAAAGGTTTCCGCCAATTTGTCCCGACTTTATCATTGAACTGATGTCTCCTTCTGATCGGCTTTCCGAGTTACACAAGAAAATGGAAGAGTATCAAAGCAATGGTTGTCGTCTTGGCTGGTTGATCGACTCCGCAAAGCGGGTGACATACATTTATCGCTCTGAAGGAATGATTGAAAATCCATTCAACAAGGTTCTTGATGGCGAAATGGTGCTGCCAGGTTTTAGCCTAAATCTGACAAAGATATTTTAATGGGCCTCACTGGTCTTTCAATGAGGCCACAGGATTACCTGTAGCTGCTACCAGGCTGTGGTAACCGACTGTAAACAGCGTGACAATCAGGATGAGGCCAGCCGAAGAAATAAAAGTGATTGGGCTGGGGCTGATCCGGAATTCAAACTCTTGCAGCCAATTGCTCATGGCATAATAGGCGATAGGGAAGGCGATCAAAATAGAAACGCCAACCAGCTTCAGAAAGTCCTTCGAAATCAATAGCATGATGCTCGAAACCGAGGCACCGATCACTTTTCTCAGTCCGATTTCTTTTTTCCTTTGCTCTGCCGTGTACGAAGCAAGGCCAAACAAACCCATGCAGGCAATAACAATGGTAAAAATGGAGAACGTGGCAAAAACCTGGCCTTTCGACTCATCTGCCTGGTATTTCTCGTAGAAATCCTGCTCAAGAAAGGAATACTGTAGTGGCCTGTTGGTAATAATATCTTTCCAGGTCTTGTCAATAAAACTTAACACATCGCCAGTGTTAGCCGTGTTGATCCTCACCAGCAAAATACCGTTTTGGATACTGTTGTGAATAATCATGGGCATGATAGGCTCCTGAAGCGCTCTCTGGTGAAAGTTCTTAATAACGCCTACCACTTTTACTTCCCGGGTTTGCAGGCCGTCACCAGTCATTACCTTGAACCGCTTTCCGATAGGCTCCGTCCAGCCCATTTCCCGGGCCAGCTCCTGGTTCACTATCACAGCGTTGGAAGTATCGCTCTTTGTGCCTTCGGAAAAATTGCGCCCCTCTACCACCTCTATTTCAAGCGTTGGGAGGTAGCCAGCATCCACCTGACAGCTCATAAACCCCTTTTCCGTAAAACCTCCCTGTTCCATTTCCACAAATATACCGTTCAGGTTAAAGTCACCTCCGGGAGTGGCCCACCCGGAGCCTACACTGTAAATATCCGGATTAGTCAAAAGCGACTGTTTTAGCACGTCAAGTTTTTTGCGTGCCTCTTGCCCCTCCAGCGGAATGCGGATGACCTGATCTTTGTTGAAGCCGAGGTTCTTTTCTTTCATAAAGTTGAGCTGGTCGTACACCACCCAGGTGCAGATCACCATTATGATCGAAATGGAAAACTGGAAGACCACTAACGTTTTCCTGAGTGCCGGATTCCCCGATTTGGAGGAGACTCTGCCCTTTAGTACCTGCGCCGACTGGAACCTGGACAGGTAGAAAGCCGGGTAGCTTCCCGACACCAAACCTAAAAACACCAAAACCCCACTTAAAGCAAGCAAAATAACGGGATCCTTATAGAACTCTCGGGTGATCGTCTTGTCGGCAAGTTCATTAAAATAGGGAAGAAGGAAGAAGGCTAAAACGACACTTAACACAACGGAAAGAAGAGTCACCACCATGGCCTCCACAGTGAATTGGATCATCAATTGCTTGCGATAAGAGCCAAGCACTTTTCTGATGCCCACTTCTTTGGCCCGCATGGTGCCCCGTGCTGTGGCAAGGTTCATATAGTTAATGGAGGCAATAAGCAATATGAATACAGCGACGATGGAGAAAACATAGATATAGGTGATGTCTCCGGCTGGCTCAATTTGTCCTTCATTTTTAGAGTAGAGGTGAATACTGGCGAGCGGTTCAAGGTAAAAGTCGGCTTTTGCATTGAACTGGCGGAAGAGGTCACCGGTATACTTTTCCATAAACACTGGGGATCGGGCTTCCAGCACTTTTGGGTTAGTGCCAGGAGCAAGCAGAAGGTATACCCAGTCGTTGATATTGCCCCACGCAGAAGGGCCTTGCACCGGCAAGCTGCTATAGGAGATAAGTGCCCTGGGCTGAAAATGTGAGTTGGTCGGCGCATCTTTCATCACACCGGTAACAATTCTTTGCCACTCTTCAGACCCTGTTTTGATCACCTTGCCTATTGGCTCATCGTCGCCAAAATATTTTTTTGCCACACTTTCAGTCAGCACAATTGAATTGGGCTCAACAAGTGCCTTTTGAGGATCTCCTTTGAGTAGTTGAAGACTAAAAATGGAAAAGAAAGAAGAATCGGCGAAATAGAATTTCTCCTCGTAGAATTGCTGATCATCTTTTGTCACCAATTCCCTGCCAGGGTAGTTGATCCGAACAAAATTTTCTACTTCGGGAAAATCTGCCATCATGGTAGGCCCAATGGGTGACATAGCCTGGCAAATATCCACTTTGGTGTCTTGAATAGAGGCGTGCATGCCTACACGGTATATTTGATCGGCGTTTTTGTTGAAGGCATCGAAGCTCAGCTCGTCTTTGATATAGAGCAAAAGAAACAGGCTGGAAAGCACGCCAGCCGTTAAACCAAAAATATTGATGAAGCTATAAAAGCCCTGGCGGCGCAAATTTCTGATGGCGACAATTATATAACTTCTGAGCATAAAGAGAAGATTTATGCAAAACCAGCCACAAGTTACGTACCTGTTTGTCTATGTGTCTGATTAACAGTAGATTATAAAAATACTCAATTAGGAGTATTGTTTAATTGTACGCTTATGAGTCAATTAGCTGTTCGACAGTGTACACATTTTGCCTCTTGGTCAAAGTTTGATGACTTTTTGACAAATAGTTTATATTGTTACATGTTTTAAATTAGTATTAGCGCTAGCCTGAGTATTATGCTGACCAAACCAAACACTCCCAAGACTAAGTATGCCTTTCTGGTAGTACTAACCATTGCTTTCATTTTGAGCTTTAGGCCTTCTAAGTTGCAAGCCCAGACCGATCCAACCCAACAGGCGGCACTTGTTGATTTATTCAACTCAACGGATGGGCCAAACTGGGCCAACAATTTGAACTGGCTCACGGGAGATGCCTCCACCTGGGCCGGAGTAACGGTTGTGGGTGCCGATGTAGTGCAGATCGACTTACCCTCGAATTTTATGACGGGGCCAATTCCAGCATCTATTGGAGATTTGACCGCTCTTACTGCCCTGGATCTTTCAGATAACGCTCTCACCGGACCTTTGCCAGTTGAAATTGGTGGTTTGGGCTCATTAATCTCACTGGATTTATCGGCGAACTTTTTGTCAGGGGCTCTTCCAAATGAGCTTAGCAATATTGGGTCGGGGCTGGCAATATTGAACTTAAGCGGCAATCAATTTTCCGGTGCCATTCCTTCGTCTTTGGCTCTGTTATCCGGTTTGGCGCAGGTAGACTTTTCTTACAACAACTTTGACAATTTGCCAGACTTTGTGCTTGTGCCAGACTGGCCATCACTGACTACCCTGCATGTCGACGGCAATAACCTCCAATTCGGAGACCTTGAACCATACGAATCTGTTGGCACATTTACCTACGGTGCGCAGCAGCCTTTTGGTGGGCTGTATCCAACAGAGTATTTTCTGAACCCTTCCGAAACTCAAACGCTTACCTTTGCCCCTACAGGGACTGGCCTTACTTTCCAGTGGATGAAAGACGATGTTGATATTGGTGGTGCTGTGTCTTCATCATACACTATCCCCAGTTTTTCTCCGGCTGATGAAGGGGTTTATGTGCTGAAGGTAAGTCATCCTAGTTTAACAGATGATTTTATACCTTCAGCCCCCCGAACGCTGAAGCAACTGCATGAAACGTACTTCACGCTGGACAGGACAAACGCTGCGTTTGGCGAGAATGCACCCATCATCACTTATGCACAAGCGTGGGCAGACATCGACTTAGATGGTGACGATGATTTGTTCCTGGGTACTGTTAGCACAGCAGTTGCAGGCTTCCCCAATCTTTTGTACGAGAACAATGGTGATGGAACTTTCACCTCACTTTTAAGCGCAGGCGATTTAACCGCTGACGTTACCGACCCGAGAAGCGCCAGTTGGGGGGATATTAACAACGACGGCTATCCTGACATTTTTGTTAGTGATTTGGGTTATCGCACGGGCGCACCGCTAACCACCGATATCAAAGTTTACGTTAATAATCAAGACAAGACCTTTACTGCAATCACCCTGCCTGTGGTTGCCAATCTTGACAATACCGAAGGAGGGGTTTGGGGAGACTACGACGCTGACGGGTTTATCGACCTGGCAGTATGGGGCAGTGTTAACCCATCCAGCCCGCTTACACTTTTCAGAAACAATGGAGACAATACCTTTTCTGAGGTTGTGGGAGCGTTAAATTTTATGCTATACGACATTGCCACTGCAAGCTGGATTGACGTAGATGGCAATGGAACGCTCGATCTTTTTGTGAGTGCTACGGGGTTCAGGGCATATTTCCAGAACAACGGAGATGGTACTTTTACACAAAACTTTACCAGTGTGCTGGTAACAACACCCTTGGCGAGTACAAGAGGCCATAGCTGGGGCGATCTTAACAATGATGGTTTGGTTGACCTTGTGCAGTTGAGCCAAGCCTCTCAAACCACTTTTTTTATTAACAATGGAGGAGGTAACTTCACCGTTTCCGATGATATCACTGCTACAGGATTTGACATCAATGCACGGACCTCAAGCCTTGGTGATATCGACAATGATGGCGACCTTGACCTCGTCACGCTTTCTACGGCGATCAATCCATCGATATTTCTGAACGACGGCACGGGCAATTTTACAAAGCTGACAGCCAGTCAGCAAAGTATGCTTGATTTTAGCCCATTTGGTGCGGTGACACTTACTGATTTCTCAAGCGATGGTTATTTGGATCTACTGACTTTTACCAACGATGCGAATACGGGCACAACCGAAAACGTACCAAGAGCCAACGTTAATACTGCCGCAAGTGGCAATAACTGGCTTAAAGTAAATCTGGTTGGCAGTGTTTCTAACCATATGGGACTTGGAGCAAAATTAACCCTTCAGTATTCGAACGGAACACAGACAAGAACAATCACTAGCTCCTCTGGGTTTGCTTCAGCCAATGCACTAACAGCTCATTTTGGCTTGGGTAGTGAAACAACCATGGACTATCTTCAGGTAGAATGGCCTTCGGGAACAGTGGATATTGTCAATGCCCCCTCGGCCAATCAGTTGCTAACAGTCACTGAGGGAGGAAACCCACCACCTCCAACAGGTCTTTTGGCTGCTACCTCATCTGTTAGCTCGATCCAGGTGAAATGGAATCCATTTTCACCATCAAATGGTGGCCTGAATTTGTATCTAGAGCGAGCGACCAGCGAAGCTGGACCGTATCTGCCGGCTCCTGGCTACATAAGTGATACAGTTGCAAACTACACTGACGTGGGTTTATTTGCTAACACCGTGTACTATTATCGTATAAGGTATGATGACGGATTAACTCAATCAATTTATAGCCCCGTTGTAACCGCAGCCACGTTCAGCACTGGCTTGCCCGACACCTGGAATATTCAACAAGCATTTACAACTCCCGGCAGGCTAACCCTTCTCGATATGGCGGTGGATAGCCTGGGCAACACCTACCTGGCCGGTAATTTTGCGGGCACTTTATTCTTAAATGGTGATAGTATCTATTCCAACGGCGCTAACGATGCCATTGTCGTTAAAGTGAATGCGGCCAAAGCAATTGAATGGATAAAAACATTTGGAAGCCCGGCGGTGGACCTTGCTATCGACGTGGCCATCGGCCCAGGAGGAACTATTTATGTGGCAGGCTACCATCGGGGTGCTTTTACGGTTGACAGCCAGTCGGCACCGGCACCGGTTGGTGGTGCACAGGATGGCTATGTTGCCCGCCTTTCGCCAGATGGAACGGTGACTTGGATTACAACACTGGGCTCCCCTGGAGAAGCCACCGTCAATAAGCTGGCTGTGGATGCGGCTGGCAATGCCTACCTGGCAGGATACTACAATGGAGACTTTACATTCGGAGCTACTACATTTAGCGGCGGAGGAGGAGGGCCCGCTCTTTATAAAGTGGGGCCTGATGGCAGCAAGGTTTTTGCCAGGTTTGGTACACTTGTGGGCAACACCCGCTTTGTTAACAATTTTAACTCGGTCGCAGTTAGCGGCAACAATATCTACGTTTCGGGTGAAGTAGACGGCCAGTGGTCTTTCGAAGGTACGCCGATCACCCCAAATGCGCTCAGAGATGCGGTATTGATTAACTACGGCACTGACGGATCCTTGAAATGGGTTAAAACCCTTGCAGGGCCAGGAGAAGACTATAGTGCAGAGGTGACGGTTGACGGAGCCGGAAATGTATTTTGGACAGGGGATTTTGACGGTGCCACAGCTACTGTCGATGCTGTGAGTGTTGCTAACTCGGGGAGTGGATACGATATCTTTCTTGCAAAGGTCAATGGCACCGACGGAGCAGTACTTTGGGGCAAAAGTGCAGGCACGCCTAATGAAAGCGATTTTCCCTATAGTTTGACCACGGATGGGAATAGCGCATTTGTTGCAGGTACAATGGGCTATGGTGCCACCAGCTTCGACTCCAACACGCTCAGCAACGGAAGGCTTTTCTTAGCTTCCTACGGAACCGATGGTGCTGTGCGTTGGGCAGACAAATCAGAAGGATCGTTCGGCCTCCCTTGGGGACTGGAATATTCGCCTATTGATCAGGGGATTCTAATGACGGGTTCTTTTGAATACACTCAGCGCTTTGGCGTCACCGATTTAATAGACCAGGGCAATAGAAATGGATTTTTGGTTTTTCATAACGATTCTGGTTTGCCTATTCCGGCTGCGCCTGGAGCCTTTCAGGCATTTGCCACCTTCGATGGTTCGGTTAGCGCAAAGTGGGCAGCTGTGCCGGGTATAGCAAGTTATAGTTTGGAGCGGGCGGATGATTTCATTGGCCCATACAGCCAAATTGCCTCTTTGCCTGATTCAGTGCTGACCTATTCCGATGTGTCAGTGGCTTCGGGAGCGACCTATTACTACCGGTTGAGATCTTTGCAAGGTGTATATTCCGACTATACTTATACTGAAGAAGTATTTACGTTTTCAAATTCTTTGGCGGATTCCTGGGACAATACGAAGTTTTTTAAAGGAAGGGGCAGGGAAAACTTTCTTGATGTGGTCACTGACGCATCGGGTTCTTCTTATTTGGTTGGATATACCACAGACACCACCACATTTGGTGCGCTGCAAGTCACCAGCAAAGGAGCACATGACCTTTTGGCTGTCAAACTTGATTCTTTAGGTAGCCCAGTTTGGGCAAAAAGTTTCGGCAGCACAGGAACCGACATTTTAGAGGGAGTTCAGATTGATGGGCAAGGAAGTGTGTATGTGACGGGTTATTACAACGGTGCGATGACAGTCGGAGCTGATTCGCTTCCGGCTCTGGGTCATAATGACATAATTACCATCAAGCTCAATGCAGCGAATGGTGACGTGATTTGGTCTAAGTCAGGGGGAGGGGCTGGTGATTCCGGAGGTTTGTCAGTCGCCGTCGATTCAGCAGGAAATGTGTTTGTCGCTGGCTACTTCAATGGCAGCCTTACCCATGGTGCGACAACTTTGACAGGAGGGGGTCATGCACTATTGAAATACGATGCCACTGGCGCACCGCTTCTGGCTTTGCAAGGGACCCTCGTCTCCGCTCAAACGGACTTTGTTAACCAGTTTCAAAGAGTAAAAGCAAATAACTCCGGAGTGTATGTTCTGGGGCAGTACAGCAACGACTGGACATTTGGGGGACTTCCTGCCACTGGCATTGGCGGAACAGACCTTTTTGTAGCTCACTACGACCTCGCAGGAAACATACAATGGCTTCGATCTATAGGTGGTGCAGGCGACGATGAGGCCAGGGACATTGCCCTTGATGCAAATGGAGATGTGTTGGTGCTAGCTTTTCCCAAAAGCACCTCGATTTCGATAGACACGATAACTGTAAGCCAAAATGGACAATTGAACCTGATTGCCAAGCTGAGCGGCAACACAGGTGCTGGTATCTGGGGGAAAACTTTTGGAACGCCACAAGGCAGTGACTACCCTTATAAAATAGCCGCTGACCCCACAGGCTTTTTTGTAGCCGGTGCAATGGATATTGAGCCGACACAGTTTGGTGGGCCGGTCGTCAATGGAGGTCTTTTATACCTTGCCTCGTTTGATACCAACGGCACCATTAAATGGGCAGATGCCGGTGAGGGAGAGCTATATTCCTGGGCGATGAACTATTCTGCCTATCACAATGCGGCGGTGGTGGCAGGCGGGGTGCATTTTAATGCGCAAATTGGATCGGCAAAGTTTGAAGGTGTTGAGGAAAGGGATTTGTTCTTCAGTATGCACGGTCAGTCGGCTACGCCACTGGCTCCTGTTATCAGCAGGGCTGTCGCCGCAAATACCACGTCTGCTTATATCGAGTGGACGCCAGTGATTAATGCCTCTTCGTACCTTGTACAGGCCAAGCTTTCGGGTGCAACTGCTTTTTCAAATATCAAGGTGGTACCCTCCGATACATCACAGGTGCTTATAAAAAGCCTTTTGCCGGACAGTGTTTACAACGTGAGGGTGGTCGCCTATGGTCAAAGTGTTAGTCAGTCTGCAGTGTCAGCGTCGGCAAATGTGACGATGTCCTGTGGAGCGCTTCCTTTAACGGATGGAGATTATCTGGTGAAGTATGGTGCAAGAAAACGAGACGGGGTAGTCATACCAAGTGAGGAGTCGTATGCGGCCATTTATTCCACAGTGCCTGGCACCTATATTATCAATGGATTAACGGGCGGCTACTACAAAAAGTACTTCGGCTCGGCGACAGTTATTGACACACTAAGCAGGGTATGCAACGTGGTTTCAAAACCTTCACTGACAGACCCTACGGGCGTTTTGGCGTCTGTGTCCTCAGTTGTTTATGCTCCCGATACGTTGTGGATGGAGTACAAAACAGCAAGCGGCGATTGGCTTAACTTGCGCTTTTTCAAGACAGCCAGCCAAATGGACTCAGCTGACCTGGCTGCTATAGTTAAGCTGTATGATACTACCGGCGGCGATACCTGGACGAACAAAACCAATTGGAAGTCAGCTTTGCCTGTTGGTTTCTGGCATGGCATAAAGACCTCCAATGGCAGAGTAGTAGAAATCGATCTTCCCGGAAACAATTTGATAGGGGAGCTGCCCGCCGAGCTATTTGGCATGGACTCTCTGCGTATATTGAACCTGGGAGCCAACCAATTGACCGGAACAATTCCTTCAAGCATTACAGGGATGAAAGGGCTCGAAATGCTGTACTTGAATGACAACCAGATAAGTGGTGAGATACCAGATGACATAGGTCTGCTTCAGTCACTCAATGCCCTCGATTTGGGGCGAAATCAGCTAATCGGGGGCCTGCCAGAATCAATTGGCAACCTCACCAAGCTGGAATCTATTTTCGGAGTGATGGGGAACCAATTGGAGGGAATAATTCCACCTACAATCGGGAACCTCAATAAGCTGAAGATTCTCGCCCTTGATGCCAATCAGTTTGACGGATCGGTGCCGGCAGAAATTGGTAATATGACCTCCCTGGAGGCGCTATATCTACATCAGAATAAGCTCACAGGCCCATTGCCTGACTCCATTGCAAAGCTTAAAAGTTTAAAGTCACTTTACCTCTTCGACAATCAACTTGAAGGGTCGGTGCCAGCTAGCGTGGCCACCATGGACAGCCTGCAGATTCTTATTTTGCAGCAGAACCAGTTCACGTTCGTGCCCAACCTCACTGGGTTGGCCAGCCTCGACACACTAAACATCTCAAATAACAAGGTGGGCTTTGGCTCCATTGAGCCGAACCTGGCGGTGAATGGCTTTGCTTATAGCCCACAAGGGAGGTTTGGGCTCCCACTCGATACGCTGCATAGCGCAGGCGATGCGTTCCTGTTTGAGTTAGAAATGGGAGGATCCACGAACAGCTACCAGTGGTTCAAAGATGATGCGGAGATTGCTGGTGCCGTAGAACAAGACTATTTTATTGCGAGTACGACGGAGGACAGTGAGGGAACCTATTTTGCCCGTGTGGCCAATGCATCGGTGCCCGACCTTGTGCTGGACACAGATGAGTACGTGTTGAAGATCTCGTCACGAAAAAGAGATAGTTTGGCGCTCGTGGCGATCTATGAAGGAACCGATGGGCCAAACTGGGTAAACAAGACCAACTGGCTACAGGGAGAGTTGTCTACCTGGGGTGGGATAACGCTCAAGAATGGACGAGTGAGCCAGCTCAATTTGCCAAATAACCGCATGGTTGGCCCTATGCCAGCAGCCATCAGAGACATTGGCGAGCTAGCCGTTATTAATCTTTCTAACTCAGCTCCTTCGTTCGACCCGGCAATAGACAACCAGATCAGGTTCCTTCCTGATCTTAAGCGATTGGACAGCTTAACCTCTGTGGATTTAACGAGAAACAGACTCGGTTTTGTCAGCATCGAAACAAACCTGGCTGCTCTTGGCGACAAGTTCTTATTCAGTCCTCAGCGTAGGTTTGGTGAAACCCGATACGACAGCGTGCCTGTCGGGCAGGCTCATAAGGTAGCCATTGAGGTCAGCGGTCTTACCAACAACTACCAATGGTACTTTAACGATCAGGCTATTGAAGGCGCAACAAGGCGATTCCACATTATCGACAACGTGACCTATGACAAGATGGGTGCTTATTTCGTGGAGGTGAAGAGCCCGAAAGTGCCTGATTTCAGTATTCGAAACAGGAATCAGAATGTGTTGGCTACAACAACTATCTCTGGTTCGATAAACTCAGCTTTCGATCAGAGTCCATTGACTAGCGGCGTGGCTATCGTATACAAGATCAAAGACGGCCCCTACGATTCCATCGCAGCTGCACAAGTGTCACCTGAGGGGGCATTTATAGCTGAAAAAATTGTACTTGGTGATTACATCATTATCGCCAAACCGGACTTAGAGTTGTTCCCCGACGCTCTGCAAACCTATTATTCAAGCACCATAGACTGGGTACAAGCGGATACTTTGCGAGTCAGGAATCCGGTTTCAGGGTTGGCCATTGGTCTTCTCGGTACACCACCACCACTCAACGGCGATGGTGTGATAACAGGAGGAGTTGACTCTGACTTACCAGACAGCGTATTCACTGATGAAGAGGCTCGAATTCTTGACAGAAGACGTGTGGCTGGGGCCGGAGTGAGCTTGAGTCGCCAGCGGTTTAGGGCAAAGGGCAATGAGTTTGACTATGATTTTGTGGCATATACAGTGACGGATGAAGAAGGGAATTTTAGTTTTGGCACTTTGCCAGACGACACCTATCTCATAAATATTCAGTACCCGGGTGTTCCAATGGATCAGAGTTCTGATATTTTGCTAACACTAGGCACAGAGACGGATCTCAACGAGATTTCAGTAGCCGCACTTGTAACGCCCGAAGGAATTGTAGTGGACAAAGTAGCAGTAAAGGGGATTGCAGCTCCGTTTATTCGTGACCTTAATGTGTACCCTAACCCCGGCGAGGATATTATTAGTCTCGATTATTTCGTCAGAAGAAAGGTTGAGAGTCTTAACTTGAGGGTGACGGATGTGACTGGAAGAGAGCTGATGTTACAAGCACTTCCGTTTAGTCATGGGCCCCAAAGAACAGCGATGGATATTTCTGGACTTACGCCTGGAATGTACATTCTCGTAATTTCTGATGAAGCAGGAAGCTTCACTGAGACATGGAGGATTCAGAAAAAATAGAGGAAAAATTGTAGACAGCTATTTGCATGCGGACAACGGTATAGGTTGCTGTGAGATATCATCAAGAAGTAAGACCACGCTTAGTGGTCTTACTTGTTATGCCACATGATGCAAAGTTCTGATCGGCATGGTGTAGTCCATCAGCAATTGATGCAGGTGGGTAGGATTGAAGGGCTTCATCATTACGTCATTCATGCCGGCAGCATACACATTGCCCTCCACTTCTTTTCTCGTAGAGGCAGTCAGAGCAATGATAGGGGTATCGCTGTTGAAATTACTTGTTTCTCTGATTTCTCTACTTGCTTGATACCCATCGATAACCGGCATTTCAAGGTCCATGAGAACAATGTCAAACTTCTCCTTGTTCGCTAGTTCAATGGCCTCTTTACCATTGCTTGCTTGTTTGAAGCTAACATTCCATTTTTTCAAAAAACGATCAAGTACTAATTGGTTGATCTGATTGTCATCAACAGTAAGTACACGGATTTCTTCCAGGGATTCAAGTAGATGTGTCATATGCTGGTCGCTTTTAATTGTTTGATTTGTGGTTTTTAAAGGGATATCGAAGTAGAAAGTTGAGCCTTGATTGTCTTTGCTTTCAACCCATATTTTGCCGCCCTGCTGTTCTACTATCATTTTGCAAATGGCCAGGCCGAGGCCCGTTCCACCATACTTTCTCGAAGTCGAGGCATCAGCCTGGCTGAACTTTTCGAAGATGATTTGAAGCTTGTCTTTGCTCAGCCCAATGCCATTGTCGGCCACTGAGAACCTGACCCAAAGTTTGTTGTTGTCTTGGCGAAGCAGTTTTGTGGCTACCCTGATCTTTCCTTTTTCAGTAAATTTCGTAGCATTGCCTATGAGGTTATTGAGCACCTGAACAATCCTGTGAAGGTCACCTTCAAGTAGCTTGGGGAGTTTCGAATCCCCATCGAACTCAATGGTGTTGCCTCGTTCCTGCACTTTAAACTTCATCGACTGAACCGCCTTGTTTATTTCTTCATTGAACTTGAAGGGGATGTTTTCAAACTGAATGTTTTCCGAAGAGATTTTTGAAAAATCAAGTATGTCGTTGATAAGGGTAAGCAGGTTTTCGGCGGAGTAGTGGAGTGTCTGTAGTAGCTCAAGCTGATCTTTGCGTGGTTCCTCATCCATAAGAATTTTACTCATGCCTATTACAGCGTTCAATGGAGTCCGTATTTCGTGGGTCATGGTAGACAGGAATCTTTCCTTTGCCACAGATCCTTCTTCAGCATTTTTCTTCGCCTCCAGCAGTTGGCTTTCTGCAGCTTTTCTTTCACTCACATTGTTTTCAATAGAGATGAATTTTATTAGCTCGCCATTTTCGCTGAAAACCGGGTTTATTTGCGTTTCAACCCAGTAAGCCTCACCCCCCTTGTTATAGCTTATTATTTCTCCTCTGAAGCTAGTGCCGGAGTCAAGCGCTTCACACATGGCCTTTCTAACCTGCACATCAGAATCCGGGCCTTGAAGAACCGTGGCTGGCCTTTTTCCCTTCATTTCCTCGAGGTTGTAACCCGACATTTTGATGAACGCCTCATTGACCCACTCCACCAATCCGTTCTTGTTGCTTATGATGGTGCCTGAGCTTGAATATTGGGCCACCATCGCCAACTCACTGAGCGCTTGTTCGTTTTTCTTTCTTTCTGTAATGTCTATAAGGCTACCAATAACTTTGTGCAGTTGGCCATTCTCAGTTTTTGGCTCAACTACAATCCTCACCCAGCTTGTCTCACTCCCGGGAAGTTCCAATTCAGCCTCTATATCAAAGCCAACATTTGTTTCGAAAACCTGCGTATAAGCCCTGCCAATTTTTTCCGCAGAGGTTTTGCTAAACTTTTTCAGAATTTCGCCGACGGCCGGAATTTCACCGCTTTTAAACCCTAGCAACTCAGCCAAACTGTCTGTATATGTACTTCTTCCCGACACTACGTCGGTTTCCCAGCCACCAATGCGGGCTAGCTGTGTTGTTTGTTTTAGTACTTCGTTTAGCCACTTTTGCTCGGTTACGTCTCTGAGAATGGCCTGAGTTTGAATGTGCTGTCCTTCTTCGTTGAATATTTTTTGCGCAGTAGCTTCCAGCCATACAAAGTTGCCAGCCTTCGTTCTCACAGAGAAGTCATTATTTGTGCCGTCTTGTGTCAGTCCCTTGGCACTTGGGTCGATAAACATCTTGATGTTTTCACCAATTGCTTCTGAGGGTTGGTAACCAAGAATGGTTGCCACTGCGGGCGAGATGTAGGTAATTTCCCCCTGTCTTGAACAAAGGAGGATAATGTCTTTCGAATGGGTGGCAAGCAGCTTATAAACTCCTTCTTTCTCAGTGATGTCGTTTTTTATCAGCTCAAGATTGGTGGATGAAAGGCTGGAGAACGAATTTTTTTCCTTTGAAGAAGACCGTAGCAAGGCATCTAGTATGGTTTGTACCTGACGAACCTTAATAATGGTAGAGCCAAGACCAAATGCTATGGCAAATATGCCCACGCAGATCAGGAGGATATTAAGGGAAAGGTGTGATTTGCTGATTTCGCCGAAGGTAACCGAGGAGAGTGAGGTGATGGTGAGGAATAGAAATGGGATGGAGAACCAGACCACCAACGATTTTTTCTCTTTGTTTCCGAAAAGCAGCGCCGATATTCCAGTCAGTAGCGTAAAGAACAGTATTTGAATAGGCAGCATGCCGTCAAAAGCATATCCCAGGAGTATTGTGAACAAACTGGCGTTGGCCAGTGTACAGTATCTCTTCCAGAAACCTTTGTGACTGTTGGTATATAGTGTAAGAGAAAAGTGGGTGAGGCTAATCAGAGCAAAGGTAAAAGGTGCATCGATGTTATAGCTGCGGAAGAGTGAAAATGCAACGATAGCGTTAAGTGCGCCAAAGAAGTAATTGATAATATTGGTGGTTACAAAGGCCTTGGAATCCTTTGCAGCCATCGGGCCTTTTTTCTCGTAACCGTTTAAAATTTCAACTAACATAACCAGAGAGCGTAAAGTATGATTCAAAATTAAAGGGTAGGCATCTCTCAGTTTTCGGAAGCTGGCATGGCCCCTTACATGTATGTTTTTTTCTGCTATTCAATCGAAAAGCAAGCCCACTATGCAGTCATATGGTCACTATTCGGGCCATATATTGGACTAATTCAATATTATATATGATTTAAGCAACAGCATGAAATGTTTGGTTTTTGCTACTTTTGACATATAAATATGAGAAAACTTCTTTTTGCGCATGGAAATCTTCCCGGGCCGGTTGTGGCGGGGTTTGTATTGACCTTGGTTTTCTTTGTCCACACCACGCTGTTAGCACAAAATCAGGTAGTTGAAAAACACTTTCGTATGATCGGGGAGGCAAGTCTTCAGCAGCTTCGCACGGCTTGCATCAAGGGGCGGTACGTGCCGCTAACGATGGAGCCAATCACATTCGTGGCCTATCTCAAGTTTCCGGATAAGATAAAGATTGAGTGGACACAAGGGAGAGTGAAGTGGACTGACACCTATGCCAATGGGAGGGCTGTAAGCAGGCAAGGTGGTGTCACTACTGAGTTGGAAGGAAAGGAGTCGTTCGACCTGCTTTGGATGCTTAGGTCAACATCGCCTTTGAGGGCGACGGGGGACGGCCACTTCAGTTTGTCCTCCGAAAAATGGAACAACAGGGAATTTTACAAGCTGACACTTGACACTGAAGAGTCGCAATTGGAATTTTTACTTGACAAGGGCAGCTACGAGATAGTACTGGAAAGAATTATCAGCGTTTCAAAGTTATCAAAAAAAGACGTGCAGGAAATAAGGTACCTCAGATACATGGATCTCGGAGGTGTGAAAGTGCCAGCCGTGTTTGTGATGGACACTGAAGAAGGCAGTGCCGACTTAATCTATGACGAGGTGCTTTTGGGTTATCCTCTCAACGACAGCTTTTTTAACTGACAGCATCCAAATGAAAGTAGCCATTATTCAACATGCTCCCGAATACCTTGACAAGAAGAGGAGTTTGGAAAAAGCCCTTGCGCTGATAAAGGAGGCGGCTAGTGGTGGCAATGTGCTGGCGGTTTTTGGGGAAAGCTGGCTAAGTGGCTACCCGGCCTGGCTCGACTACTGCCCCGGAGCTGCCCTTTGGAACCACGAGCCAACAAAGGAGGTTTTCGCAAAAACCTATGAAAATGCGATTGTGATCGACGGGCCTGAAATGGCGGCTTTACAGCAGGCAGTTGCCGAACTTGGTATAGCTGTTTGCATTGGAATCAATGAGAAAAAAGGCAGCGGAAATGCCAGTGGAACGTTGTTTAACTCAATGGCCCTAATCAACTCGGCTGGTGAGCTAGTGGTGCATCACCGAAAGCTGATGCCGACTTTCACGGAAAAATTGATCTATGGTGTCGGTGATGGAAACGGATTGCGGTCAGCAGAAATCGCTGGGGCAAGAGTGGGTGGGCTCATTTGCTGGGAGCATTGGATGCCCCTCACACGGCAAGCAATGCACGAAACCGGGGAGGAAGTTCACATTGCTTTGTGGCCCACAGTACACGAAATGCACCAGGTTGCCAGTCGTCAGTATGCTTTCGAGGGCCGGTGTTTTGTGCTGGCCGTTGGGCAGATACTGAGGGCGAAAGACATCCCCGCAGCCTTTGAGCTTCCAGACGACCTAAAAGCCAACCCCGAAAGCTTGCTCCTGAAAGGTGGGAGTTGTGTGGTGGGGCCCGACGGGTTTTACATCCGGGAGCCTATTTTCGATTTGGAAACTACGATTGAGGTAGAGTTGCCCCTGCGTGAGGCTATAAAGGAAAAAATGACCCTTGATGTAACGGGTCATTATAAAAGGACTGATATTTTTGACTTCCAGGTAAATAGCAAGAGGAACCAATAAATTCTATTGATTCTCCTTCTGTTCCATTTTGTGTGAGATAAAAAGTCCTGCGCCTCCAAAGATGAAAATCATGGAAAAATAGGCCACCTCTTCATCTCTGAAAAAGCCTTCAATAAGACCTCCAAATAAAATTCCGCAGCCTACACCAATAAACAGCAAGCCAAATTTAAGTGCAATGCTATTGGTTGACTTCCCTCTGAAAACATTGGGGTCGGCACCCTTCTCGATGGCAGCTAGTCTTTCTTCGTTAAGAAACTTCCTCCAAAAGATGATGGTGATGGCAATGGAGGTAAACAGCGCTAATGGGATTAATACTTCTGGTCCGTGCATGATATTTTAAGTTTTGATTTGCCCCTATGACGCCCGGCTTCCTGCGGCGGTTACAAATGAAACTTTATTTTTTTTTCGGTAACTTCTGTGTCTAAACGTGCGTCATAGGGGCGGTGTCAAAAACTAGTTATACTGAAGAGGAGCTAATCACCTTTATTAAAAAGGGGGAGTCTGCCTACTTTCGCCATTTGGTAGACAGGCACAAAAGCTATGTTTACACGCTTGCTCTCAGGGTTGCGGGCTCGCACGAAGACGCCCAGGAGGTAGCACAAGATTCTTTTATTAAGGCCTATAACAATATTTCGTCGTTCAAAGGCGACGCCAAATTCAGTACATGGCTTTATAGAATTGTTTTTAACACTGCGATAAGTAAAAGGAGGAAAAAAAGGCTACCTGAAACAGATATTGAGAAGGCTTCCGGCGTTTTGGATGCGGACAGTATGAACTCCAGTGAGCTGCTTTCTCAAAAGGAAAGGAGGGCCTGGATCAACAAGGCGATTGAAAGGTTGCCTGAGGATGATGCGTTTTTGATTACACTCTATTACTTTCAGGAGCTGACGCTGGAGGAGATTGAAAAAATTACTGGGTTTGCCCCCAACAATGTTAAAGTAAAAATTTTCAGGGCACGAAAAAAGCTGGCCGAATGGCTGGGAAAGTGCTTGAAAGAGGAAATAACCTCATTGACCTAAAAAGAAAAGGCAATGGAAAACATGGAACAAAAATTATTCGACTATTTAGGAGATAAACTTCCAGCTGGTGAGAGGAAGGAGCTGGAGAAGCAAATAAGCAAGGACAGCGTTTTGCAAAAGCAGTTGATAAGCATGCAAAATGCTGACAAGCTAATGGCTGAACATAACATGATGGAATTCGATGATATGCTTTTCACCGATAACATTATGAATAGGATAGAGGCCGGAAGAGCCAGGGCCAGTAAGAGCAACCGACTTCTTTGGATGGCACTGGGGATTTTTGCAGCTATGTTTGCTGGGGTACTTAGCATATTGCCTTTATTTCAGGAAACGGTGCCGCCCCCAACCGTAGAGCCCAATTACCTTCCTGAACTCCCAGCGTTCGACTTTGCTCCCATGCTCGAAACAATCGACAATCCAGCACTTATTCAGCTTGTGGTTATTGCCACGGCCATTGCTGTCTTGCTGGTGGCTGACAAATTTTTAGGTGGGAAGTTCAAACCCAACCTGCCGTCTCTCTTTTAGCTTCGAGATAGCGGTTGCGGAGGGGCAGGTCAGAAAATATTACCGAAGGGTATTCATTAGCTCCCACAGCCCACGCACTCAAATTCAGAGTTGCTCGGGCGGACTCCCTCAAGTGTCATTTTGAGGTTGTGGATTTTATCCCTGATCTCCATGTCTTGAAACATGTCGCCGGTAAGCTTGCCTTCCAGTGTTGCGATTTCGCCTTCAACGGTGGTTTTTTCCTGATCAGTCATTACTATGGTTTTTAGGTTAATAGATTCTGGATATCTTCTTTCGAAAGATTTTTTACAAAACTCTCTTCGGTGCTAATTAATTCCGTAGCCAGCTTCATTTTTGACTGCTGAAGCGCCAATATTTTCTCCTCTACAGTGTTCTTCGTGATGAATTTGTAGGTAAAAACCTTGTTTTCCTGCCCAATTCTGTGCGCTCTGTCCACGGCCTGTGCCTCCACGGCCGGGTTCCACCAGGGGTCGAGGAGGAACACATAATCGGCCTTGGTTAAGTTGAGGCCCAAGCCTCCTGCTTTCAGAGAGATTAGGAACACCTTAATAGAGGGATCATTTTGAAACTTCTCTACCTGTGCCTGGCGGTCCTTGGTGGAGCCGTCGAGATAGCAATAGGTAATTCTGTTTTCCTTCAGGTAATTTTCCAGCAAAGCCAAATGCTTCACAAACTGGCTAAAAACCAATATTTTGTGGTCTTTGCCGACAGCTGTTGCCAGCATGTGGGTCACGTCCTCCATCTTTCCTGAGTCGCCCCCATAGTCGGGATCAACGAGCTTGGGGTGGTTGGCTATCTGCCGGAGCTTTGTCAGGCCCTGTAGCAAAATCATGTGCGACTTGTTGACGCCATCCGTTTCTATCTGATCCATGATTTTGTTTCTGAACAGCGACTTGGCTGTCTCATACTCCTCTTCCTGCATCGCAGTCATGGTGCAATACTGAACGTTTTCAACTTTCTCAGGCAGCTCAGTAGCCACCTGGTTTTTCTTCCTCCGCAGAATAAACGGTTTTATAATGGCGTAAAGCTTCTGAACCTTCTTTTCGTCGTTCTTTTTTTCAATAGGGTTAAGGAACTCATTTTTGAAAAATGCCTGATTTCCCAAAAGTCCAGGATTGATAAAGCTCATTTGCGACCACAAGTCCAGCGTGGTGTTTTCGACCGGCGTTCCTGTCAGAATAAGTTTGTGCTTCGATCGAAGTTTCTTCACTGACTTGGCAATGTTGGAAGAAGGGTTCTTAATGGCTTGAGACTCATCAAGTATAATGTAATTGAAGTAAAACTTTTCCAGCAAGTCGATGTCAAGCCGCACGATGCCGTAGCTGGTGAGCACCAGGTCGTAGTCGGCAAATTTGGTGACATCTTTCTCTCTTTGTGTGCCTGTGTAGTTCAGCACTTTGAGGCCAGGAGTAAACTTTATTGCTTCTTTTTCCCAATTGTAGATAAGCGATGTGGGCATGACAAGCAAGCTGGTGCCGGTGTTGCCGTTTTGTTCTTCTTTCACGGCTTGAAGCATTGCGAGCGTCTGCACGGTTTTTCCCAGGCCCATGTCGTCTGCCAGGCAGCCGCCAAAGTTGTAGCTGTTGAGGAACCTTAGCCAATTGAACCCAGCTTTCTGGTAGGGCCTTAGCGTGCCCTTAAAATGCAATGGGGCCGGGAAGTCTTCGATCTCCTCAAAGCCCCGCAACTTCTCCAGTTTTCTGCTGAGTGTAACGGTAGCCAGGTCGCTATTGCTCAACTCCTTAACCAGCGCCAGGTGATGTTTTTTGAGTGAAACGGCACTTCCGTCAGCTTTGCCATCTTCGGCAAAATTGAAAAGCTCAGAATATTCCGTAAACCAGGCTTCAGGGATAACGGCGATTTCCCCATTGGGGAGCGTGATTTCCCTTTGTTTTCGAATGATATGCTTTCTGATGGTTTGAAATGGAATTTCAAACTCACCGAACCGAACCGTGGCAAAAATGTCGAACCAGTCAATGTTTTCTCTTACCTCAATCGAGATTTGCGAAGTACCGATAAAGTACCGCTTGTCTCCCTTTTGGTTTTGCTGAAGCTTGACCCCAAGCTCTGCCAGCTTAGGAGCGGTAAAAGACATCCAGCTGAACGCTTCCCCTTTGTTCAGGGTGGCCTTTGCATGCTTCAACTCCAGCCCCGACTCTTTCAATAGGGCAATAATTTCCCGTTCTCTCGTCAGGTCACGGTTGACTCTGTGAAATGTGTAGTCGTCTCCGTTTTGCTCTACCGACACACTCACTTCAGTCAGATTTTCAGCTTTGAACTTGTACGGGCCGTATTGAAAAACGAGCTCAAAAAGCATTTTTTCATCGTTGGGATCGCCCGCCACAGCCACATTGCCCTCGTCGGAAAAGAGTGATAGCTCTTTTGTTGATGCAAGCTCAGAAAAAGTGATAACAGCCTTTGGGGGGAAGCTAACGGTGTTGATGGTAAAGCCTTTGGCGTATACGTCAAAAGCTGCAACGAGAGGAGCGACGAACTTCCTGTAGTAAGTATCCTCCACCGACTTGGGGATCACAATAAACTTCTTGTTCAAAAACGGCATTAGCTTATGGCCGTCTACTTCTTTTTTGAAAGTGAACAGCATATTGTCCATCACCATCCAGGCCGGCTTTTTACTTACGATGTAGGCCCCCTTGTTGTTGAACTCAAGCTTTTCGCCGTTCAGCTTCAGCGTTGGGAAGTAGTGAGTGTTGTCTTCATTTCGCCTGAAGTGGAAGAGAACAGTGGCTGGTTCGTTCTGCCATTCCAGCTTTTTCCAGGCAGGGTCACCATCTCGCCCCATTTCGTACACCTCCTTGTTCACCATCAAGGGCAGTAGTTTTCCTCTCCTTCTTTCCAGGTACTGCTCAATTTCCTGCTGTAGTAGCTTGTTTCCTTTTTCGGTGTCGTAGGTTTTTAAAAAGAATTCTGCCGGCTTGATCTTTTTTTTATGAAAGTGACTCACTACCGCATCCTGCTGCATCGAGTCCATCGTCTTTATGAGTTCGTAATCGACTTCGTCCAGCCCGGCAGCAAATTCCTGTGCGTTCTTGAAGGAAATATTTTGAGAAGCCAAAGAAAGCCTGCCTTTTTCATCTACTTGTACCACGAACGATTCCACCAAATAGCCGAGGTACTCGTGCTGGAACAGAGAATAAATTAATTTGAATGGTTTTGCTGGTGAAACGTTCATTAATAGATTCAAAAAATTTTCAAACCTGAAAACTAACCATTATCGGTCAAATAAGCATCAAAATTCTGTAATCTGTTTGACTCTAAAATCAATGAAGTTTCTCCAATCAGTTGAAAACTAAAACATTGATAGCTTTATTGGTGAAGCACCCGAGGGCGATTCATTTTATATACGGCAAAAATGAACCGCTGACGGGTTCACAAGTCAGCGATAAACTTTGATTTGCTTGCCAGGTAGGCGGGTCTGTAGGAGGCAAGCAAGGTGACCAGGATAGAAAGCACAGCAGTAACGGCAACGTCGAGGGGATCGATGAGCACAGGATAGGCGTCTACAATAGAGCTTTGCATACCCAAAGAAACAACCCCAAACTGCTGCTGAAGATAGCTCAAAGTAAGTCCGAGCACGAGGCCAATAGAGGCGCCAATGAGCCCGATAAGTGCACCTTCCGACACGAAAATCCTTCTGATGAGCTTATCTGTGGCACCAAGCGCATAGAGGATCGCCACATCCCTTTTCTTTTCGAGGGCAAGCATGGAAAGCGAGAAGAAGATGTTAAATGAGGCAATAGCCACAATAAACGAGAAGGTCAGAAAAACGAAAAACTTCTCCCACTTCAGTATTTTGAAGAGATCAGAATGTTGCTCTTCTGAAGTTTGGATTTTGAATTGGTCGCCCAGTAGTTTTTGCAATGTCGGCTTCACAGCTTCTGGGGTGAAACCCTCTTGTAGTTGGAGCTCCAGGCTTGTCCTTTTGTTGCCAAACTCCGTTAATGTGACGGCAAAATCAAGTGGGACGAAGATGTAGGTCTCGTCGTACTGCTTCTCAAGAGCAAAAAAGCCACCTGGCATAATGCTTTGCTTATTGAAATAGCTCGATGGGCTTAACGAGCCTGGGTTCACATTTTTTGGGTAATGAAGCTGTAGTGCGAGGAAATCGTTGTTGGCCGAAATTGAAAGGGCGTACTGAATGCCACGCCCAATAATGGCCCTTGGCATTTTGTCTTTCTTAAGCAGGAGCTCGCCCTGAACAAGGTGCTCTTCAAAGCGGTGGTTGCTGATGAAATTATCGCTAACACCCTTTATCTTCGCCACCATGTCAGTGTCGTTGTAGGAAATGAGCACAAAGTCTTCGATTACTTCAGACACAATCGACACACCCGGAACAGCCGCTATTGAATCAATCAGGCTTTTGTTGGCTGCAAAAGTTTTCCCCTTTGAAGCCTCTACTTTTATCTGCGAGTCAAATGTGCCGTACAGGTTTCTGAGAATATCCTCCAGCCCATTGAAAAATGAGAGCCCAATGATCAATGCCATGGTGCCAACGGCAACCCCTACCATGGAGATGATGGAAATAACGTTGATGAAGTTTTTCTTTTTCTTGGAGACGAAATACTTCCTGGCGATGAATAGAGGTAGATTCAAAGTAGTAGTTCGTTAACCTTCTGTCTCTTCATTTTCCTCGTCCGCCGGTGGAATATCTAGGCTGTTGATCAAACTATCCATTTTGCGTGCGTGATCCTCAGTGTCATCAATAAAGAAAGCAATTTCAGGAATTATTCTTACCTGTTTGCCTATCCTTTGGCCAAGAAGTTTTCGAACCTGGCTCTTGCGCTCGTTAATCTGCGCAAGCATTTCATCTCTGTCCGACGCCATAAAAATGCTGAGGTACACTTTGGCAAAGCCGAGGTCTGGGCTCATTTTCACTAGCGTAATGGTGATAAAGGCCTTTCCAAACATGTGTTTTGTGTCACGCTGGAAAATCTCCCCTAATTCTTTCTGTATTAAGCGGGCGTATTTTTGTTGTCTGGTGCTCTCCATAAGGTGGCAAATATCCGCATTATTTTGCACAATCGGCGTTATAACACGTATTTTCGTGGCAAGACAATAACCTTGAGAAAATCCGTTGCTATCTTTTTTTAGAATAAACGACCCTTACCGCCTCATTTTTGTGCTGCTACTTTTGGTGCTGGTAAGGCTGCCATTTTACATTTGGGGAATTCCACTGACGTTACCGGAGCTGCACTGGCGGCTTGTTGGGGAAGCAATGGCTCAGGGCGGTCACCTTTATCTCGATATTTGGGACGACATCGGGCCGCTGTCAGGCGTCATGTATCAGGTCATCTTCTACCTGTTTGGCGACTCCCGCTGGCCTTACTACGTCATCTCTGCTTTGCTGGTGATTATTCAGGCTGGACTATTCAACCAGGTACTGCTACGGAACAAAGCCTACAAGGAAAACACCTACGTGCCTGCCTTGTTTTACATGATGTACATGAATCTTTCGTTCGACTTCATCACGCTGTCGCCAATTCTGTTCAGTATCACGTTCATCTTATTAGCGATCAACAATATTTTCCGGCGCATAGACAACAATACCCGGGACGAGCTTTTCCTCTACACAGGCCTTTATTTGGGTGTTGCAGTATTGTTCTATCTGCCGCTGCTTCCCTTCCTTCTTACCACAGCATTGTCGCTGGCGCTCTTTACGGGATCCATTCCACGGCGGTACATTCTGCTCTTTTTTGGCTTTTCGGTGGTGATTTCTGTCAGCTATGCTTACTACTATTGGCTCGACGCTGTGGATGAGTTCCACACACAGTTTATGAAAGGACTTTGGAGAACCAGGAAACATTATTTGATGTCCTCTTTTCAGCTTTTGGTTATCGGCGGTGCCTCACTGTTGATTCTTGTGGTTTCTCTGTTTCGGATTTACACGAAAGCAAGGTTTGCCAACTATCAGGTGAAGTTTCAGCAGGTAATGTTCATCAACATTATTGCGGGATTCATCACGCTGGCTATTTCGAATCAAATCGTTCCTCAGCTGCTCCTTATTTTCGTGCCGCCGCTAGCCTTCTTTACCGCTCACTACATCCTGGAAATGAGGCGGAGAATTTGGGCTGAAATATTTAATACTTTGGTTTTTGTTTTGGTGCTTGGTTGGAGCTATGCAACATTTAAGTTGCCTGCCAGGCTCAATGAGATAATTACTTACGATGCATATTTTGCTCAAAAGGAGTTGTTGCCTGCTAGCTACGCAGGCAAGAAAATATGGGTAATTGGCGATAAGGAAAGCTACTACGAAAGCAGCGCATTGGGCAGCAAATACCTGAATTGGGACCTAAGCCAGGAGGAGGTAACACAACTCGATTTTTACAGCAATGTTGAAAATGTATTTAACAATATCAGTCAGACAGAGCCGGACGTAATTGTAGACCTCGAAGGTTTGATGCCTAAGTTAATAGATCGGGCACCTGCCATAGGCAAAAGATATGAGAGCGTGGCGGGGACTAACTTCTATATAAGAAGGGAGTAATCAACAGCTTATTTTGCCCACTCTTCGTTCGTGCCTGCCTCCCTCAAATTCAACTGAAAGGAAAGCCTTCACCATTTTCTCAGCTTCTTCATAGTCGACGAAACGCTCCGGCATGCACAATACGTTGGCGTTGTTGTGTTGCCTTGCAAGTGAAGCGAGTTCCTCTTTCCAGCAAAGGGCCGCTCGTATTTGCTGGTGTTTATTGGCCGTCATGGCCACACCATTGCCACTGCCACAAATAAGGATACCAAAATCAGATTCATGACTTTCGACGGATGTGGCCACAGGATGAGCGAAGTCCGCATAGTCTATCGAATCAGCACTGTAGGTGCCAAAGTCCTTTACTACGTGACCTTCACGTTGCAAAAAGGCAAGTATCTTTTCTTTGTAACCGAAGCCAGCATGATCAGCTCCCAGGGCAATTTTTAAGCTCATGATTTCGGGTTTCGTTTCAGCGCTTCTTTTGCTTCTTCTCTCGCTTCTCTGCGTTTGATTCTCTTAGAAATATAGATACTCACTTCATAAAGACCAACGATCGGCAGCGAAACAAGCATTTGGCTAAAAGGGTCAGGTGGAGTAATCACAGCACCAACAATGAAGATAACGACGATAGCGTGTCTTCTGTAGGTGATCAGGAATTCCGGCGTTACAATTCCCGCCTTCGTTAGAAAATACATCACAATCGGAAGCTGGAAAATCAGCCCGCTTGACAGTACCAACGTCACTACAGTGGAAACATAAGAGATAATATCAAACTCGTTGAGAATGGATGGATCCAGCTGATAGTTGGCCAGGAAGTAAACTGACACAGGTGTTACTATAAAGTAGCCAAATAACACGCCGATCATGAAAAGGAAGCTCACGAAAAAGGTGGCCCCACGAGTCAAATTCCTTTCATGTGAATAAAGTCCCGGCGCAACAAATCGCCAAATTTCCCAAAAGGCATAGGGGAAGGCACAAATCAGCCCCACCACCAGTGAGGAGGTGATGTGCATAGTGAACTGTCCGGTAAGCTGTCGGCTTTGGATAATGAAGGGAAGCTCGTTGATGCACAGCGCATCTATTCCAACTACTTCTGAGAGCTTGCAAAGCATTCTGTAAGACCAGAAGTCTGTTTTGGATGGACCAAGAATCAGTACCCCAAAAATGAAGCCCTTGGAAACAAAGGCGGCCACGGAAAAAACCAATACTGATGCTACTGAACGTACCAAATGCCACCTGAGTTCCTCCAGGTGGTCGATAAACGACATTTCTTTCTCTTCACTCTCCGCCACGGCCGATATAGTTTAATTATTTGTAAAGTGGGAAGTTGCTCATCCAGCTATTTACCTCCTTCTTGATAGCGGAAAGTTTGGACTCATTCTCATGGTTCATCAATGCGTCGTCCACCAGTTCGGCGATTTTCAGCATGTCCTTTTCTTTGAGTCCTCTTGTGGTCATGGCCGCAGTTCCGAGCCTCATGCCAGAGGTTACAAACGGAGACTTGTCGTCGAAGGGAACCATATTTTTGTTGATGGTAATATCCGCTTTTATAAGGCCATTTTCTGCCTGTTTGCCACTAAGGTTTTTGGGGCGCAGGTCGATCAGCATCATGTGGTTGTCGGTACCATCCGAAATCACCTTGTAGCCTTTATCCATAAACGCCTGCGACATTACCTTCGCATTTTTTTGTACCTGCAGCACATAGTTCATGTAGTCGTCCGACAAAGCTTCCTGAAAGGCAATGGCTTTGGCTGCAATCACATGCTCCAGTGGGCCGCCTTGCGTGCCAGGGAAAACACCGCCGTCCAGCAGCGAGGTCATCATTCTCAAGTCACCTTTAGGCGTTTTTAGCCCAAACGGATTCTCAAAATCCTCCCTCATCATGATCATGCCACCCCTTGGGCCCCGCAGTGTTTTGTGCGTGGTGGTGGTTACTATGTGGCAATAGTCAAGCGGATCGTTGAGCAAACCCCGGGCAATGAGCCCCGCAGGGTGAGACACATCGGCCAGCAGCAGCGCACCTACTTCATCGGCAATAGCCCTGAGTCTTTCGTAGTCCCAGTCTCTGCTGTAAGCTGAAGCACCACAAATCATCAACTTAGGTTTTTCTTTCTTTGCTGTAGCTTCTACCACGTCATAGTTGATGACGCCGGTTTCCTTTTCAACGCCATAAAAATTGGCCCGGTACAGCTTGCCTGAAAAGTTGACGGGGGATCCGTGAGTTAAATGTCCACCATGTGAAAGGTCAAACCCAAGGATAGCGTCACCGGCATTAAGCACTGCCAGCATCACGGCGGCATTTGCCTGAGCCCCTGAGTGAGGTTGTACGTTGGCCCACGTGGCGCCAAACAATTCCTTTGCACGCTCAATCGCAAGAGTTTCTATTTCATCCACCACTTCGCAGCCTCCGTAATATCTTTTGCCAGGCAGGCCCTCGGCATATTTATTGGTTAGCACGGTACCCATCGCCTCGATTACCTGCGGAGAAGCAAAGTTCTCAGAGGCTATCAACTCAATGCCGTCTTCTTGTCTTTTCTTCTCTTTTTGGATGAGGTCAAAAATCAATGTATCTCTCTGCATTTCAGGAATTGTTTGCGGCCAAAGTTAGCGCAAGCAGTAGAATTTACCAATTGAAATACCAGACGTATTACAATGCCTTTTTTAGCATGCGACAACCAAAAGAAATATGCCTTGACGAAGCCCGCCGTTTCGGCCAACTGACACAGCTGCTATATGTTGTTTTACCCAAAAAAAACGTACATTTTTGTTCCCATTTCAAAATAAAGGCAACATCCGCACAGCGCATACCTGTTGGATCAGGAATTAATTATAAGGCATAGGACATGGCACTAGAAGAATACCGGAAGCAGATAGATGACCTGGACAACAGGATTTTGGACTTATTGGCTCAGAGGATGGAAGTGGTGAAGCAGGTCGGTGACCTGAAAAGAAAGACCAACGCCACGATTTACCGCCCCGAAAGAGAAAAGGCTATCATCGACAGGCTTGACAAAATGAACAAAGGATTGCTCAACAGGGCGGCCATTGAAGCCATCTTTCTTGAGATTTTCGCAGTAGCGAGGAATCTGGAGCTGCCTGAACGAGTGGCTTACCTGGGGCCGGAAGGAAGTTTTACCCACCAGGCGGCCGAAAGCCGGTATGGGGCAATGAGCACTTACACCTCACTCAACTCCATTGAAGCGGTGTTTGAAACCGTTAAGAGCGATAGGGCGAGGTTTGGCGTAGTGCCTATTGAGAATAATCAGGAGGGCGTGGTTCAGGAAACAATTGACCTGCTTGGCCGGTACGACCTCAACATCATTGCCGAGCTGCCTTTGGCCATCCACTTCGCTTTTGCCACTGAGGAAGAAAACCTGAAAAGCATTAAGAAAATTTATTCTAAAGACATTGCTTTCAGGCAGTGTAGTGCTTTCATCGAGGATCATTTCGACAAAGGAGTGGAACTGGTGCCGGTCAACTCTACAAGCACGGCTGTAAAAATAGCTAAGGAAGAAAAAGGTGCGGCCGCTATTTGCGCTCATATTGCGGCCAAGGAATACGACCTTCCGATACTGTTTGAGAACATTGAAGATTCCGGAGAGAACTCTACCCGGTTCATCATTCTTTGCAAAGGCCATTTTAACGAGCCAAGCAACAATGACAAGACTTCCATTTTAGCACGCCTCGAAGACAAGCCGGGAGCTTTGGTTACGTTTCTACAGGAATTCCACAAAGCCAAGATCAATCTTTGCAAAGTTGAGAGCCGACCAGCCAAAGAAGGCTCTAATTTTAAGTATATTTTTTATATCGACTTCGATGGCCATTTCAATGATAGACGGGTTCAAAAGGTGGTGAAGAACTACTGGCACAACATTAAGTGGTTGGGCAGCTATGTGAAGCTGGTTTAGTCAAGAAAATAGTTCCATTGAGAAGAACGAAACGTACTTTTGGATCGTTTTAAACTCATCTGGGAAATATTTGAGGCCTCAAATTCCAAAGCGTGACAAACAGCCACGCTTGCCTGGAAAAGAACACAAAAAAACCATCGAAATGAAAAAGTTATCAATGCTGGCCGCAGTGGCTATAGCTTTTGGAATTGTGGTTGAGGCCAGTGCCCAACAAATTGAAATAGGCAAGAACACAAAAATTGAGAGGAGCGAAGTGCCCATTCGGATACTCAAAAGCCTGGAGAATGAATTTCCGGAAACGAGCAATTTCCAGGATCAAACGTGGTACCTGCACTACATGGAAGGCAAGGGCAGCTTGACGGCAAAAGTGTATAAGGTAGTCATCGAAAACAGTGATCTGGATTTCACAGCGTACTACAAACCCGATGGGGGGTTTGAAAAGGCTAATGAAATAAAGAAGCACGCCCAACTGCCCGAGGCAGTAGAAGCTACGATACATTCGCAGTATAGCAATTGGAAGGTGGTTGATCGAAATGAAATAATCTCTGTGGGCAGGTTCAACCGTGATAGGTTTGAGATACAGCTGGAAAAAGGCAACCTGGAGCGCCTGATTTTGATATCGCCCGATGGCAAGGTGATCCGGGACAGGCATTCATGATGAGCGAAGAAATCAGATCAATAAAGGGGGCGAATGGCTCCCTTTTTTTATGCCGTAACGTTCATCATTTCCAGCAGGTCGTCAATATACTCCCGGGAATTGGAAAGCCGTGGAACTTTATTTTGGCCACCTAACTTCCCTCTTTTTTTCATCCATTGGTAGAAAGTGCCTTCTTCCACCACGTAGAGCACCGGCGCTTCGAGGGCAAGGCCTTTATATCGTTTGGCATCGTAGTCTGAATTGATTTTTCGAAGTGTGCTGTCCAAAACCTCGATGAACCTGGTTCTGTCCTGTGGAGGCTTAATGAACTCCATCACCCACTCATGAGCTCCCTTTTGGCCACCCTCAAGGTAACGTGGGGCGGCTGTAAAATTGCTGATCACCGCCGAGGTTTCCCTGCATGCTTCAGTAATCGCCGTTTCTGCATTCTCTATGATCAGCTCTTCGCCGAAGGCGTTAATGAAGTGCTTTGTCCGGCCGCTGATTTTGACCCGGAAAGGACTGATAGAGGTAAACTTAACCGTGTCACCAATTCTGTACCTCCATAGTCCAGCGTTGGTTGTAATAATCATCGCATAGTTGACGCCGATTTCTACCTGTTCCAGTGTTAGTGCTTTGGGGTTATCGTTGCCAATTTCCTCAAAAGGGACAAACTCATAAAAGATGCCGTAGTCGAGCATCAGCAGCATCTCGTCTGAGTTCCTTTGGTCTTGTATGCCAAAAAAGCCTTCGGACGCATTGTAGGTTTCCATGTAGCGCATGCCATCGGAGGGGATGAGCGCCTTAAAGAGGTCTTTGTACGGGGGGAAAGCTACTGCGCCGTGGAAGAAGACTTCCAGGTTTGGCCACACCTCCAGGATATTGGTTTTGCCTGTTAGCTCCAGTATTCGCTGTAGTAAGACGACCGTCCATGTGGGCACGCCACTAATACTGGTTACGTTTTCCTCCAGCGTGGTGGTGGCCATCATCTCAATTTTTTCTTCCCATTCGTCCATCAGCGCAATTTCCATGCTTGGTGTGCGCACAAACTGAACCCATAGAGGAAGGTTCTTGATGATAACAGCGGAAACATCGCCGTAATAGGAGTTGGCGTTTTTATCAAACTGATTGATCTGCTGGCTGCCGCCAATGGTGAGGCCCTTGCCTGTAAAAAGCTTGGATTCGGGGTAGTTGTTAACGTAGATGGAAATGAGGTCTTTGCCACCCTTAAAATGGCAGTCTTCAAGTGCCTCCGGAGAAACGGGGATGAATTTGCTGCGGGCATTGGTAGTGCCCGACGACTTGGCAAACCACTTTACCTCACTTGGCCAGAGCACATTTTGCTCTCCCTTCATTAATCGGTCAATGTAGGGCGCCAGTTCTTCATAGGAAACAATGGGCACCCGCTTTTGAAAGTCCTCGTGATTTCGAAAATCCACAAAGCCGTATTTGTTGCCGTATTCTGTGTCCTTACCCCGCTGAATCAGCCTCTGGAAAAGCTCCTCCTGCACCTCAAAGGGATACTTCATGAAAAGCTCGATCTGGTGGATTCGCTTTTTCATGACCCAGGTCATTATCGAATTGAGAATTTCCATTGGTGTTGTTGACTAAACTTTTCTTTTTAACTCGAAGTGCTTGCCCAGGTACACCCTTCTTACCTGTTCGTCAGCAGCCAGCTCTTCAGCAGTCCCTGATTTTAGCAGTTTTCCTTCAAACATCAAATAGGCCCTGTCAGTTATCGACAGCGTTTCATTCACATTGTGGTCCGTGATGAGGATTCCAATATCCTTTTTCTTGAGCTGGGCCACAATAGTTTGGATCTCTTCGACAGCGATTGGGTCTACCCCTGCAAAAGGCTCATCTAATAATACAAAATTGGGATCAACTGCCAAAGCCCTGGCAATCTCGGTCCTTCTTCTCTCTCCTCCGGAAAGCACCATGCCGAGGTTTTTGCGCACATGCCCGAGGCTAAATTCCTCCAGCAGGCTTTCCAGCTTTTCCTTTTGCTCAGCCTTCGGAATATTTCTCATTTCGAGAACAGCCATGATATTTTCTTCTACACTTAGTTTCCTGAACACGGAGGCTTCCTGTGCCAAATACCCGATACCAAGCTTGGCCCTCCGGTACATCGGCAGGTCAGTAATGTTCTGTTCATCCAGGAAAATTTCCCCGTCGTTGGGCTTTATCAGGCCTACTATCATGTAAAAGGAGGTCGTTTTTCCGGCACCGTTGGGGCCGAGCAAACCGACAATTTCTCCTTGCGAAACCTCAACTGACACATTGTTGACAACGCTTCTTCCTTTATACTTTTTTATCAGGTTGTGTGCACTTAGTTTCATCGATCCTTCCGGGTATTAATCAAGCTTCAAATCTTTGATGTGTAATTGCATGGTTTTGTTTCCCATAAAATCATTCTCTTCAATGGTATATGCCACATTGAAAGGTGCGCCATGGGCAATAGCATCGTAGTACTCGCCGAACCCAAACGCAATAGCTTCAAGGGAAGCCTTTGAACCTTCCTGGCTTAAGAACATTTTCAAATGTATGTCTTTCAGCTGCTTTACCGATTTGGCAACTACGTTGGTGGAGACAAACACCGGTTGCATGTTGCCAGGCCCAAATGGAGCCATTTGACGTAAAATATTGAAAAACTTGTGGTTGATACCTTCGATAGGAATTGCCAGGTCGATGTCAATGATTGGCTCCAGCATTTCGGGTGTAATTCTTCTGGCCACCACTTCTTCGAACCGTTCCTTAAAGGCCTCAACCTTGTCCAGATTCATCGTTAGCCCGGCTGCGTACTTATGACCACCGTACTGGTCGAGTAAGTCAGCACACTCTGCTATGGCTTCGTACACATCGAAGCCCACCACTGACCGGGCACTGCCGGTTGCTTTGCTATTTGACTCTGTAAGTATAATAGTAGGCCGATAGAATTTTTCTATGCAACGGGACGCTACAATGCCTATAACGCCCTTGTGCCAATTTTCTCTATACAGCACAGTCGAAAAAGATTTCTTGAGTTGATCTTCTTCCTCAATAATTGCGAGAGCCTCTTTCGTAATGTTTTCATCAAAGCCTTTTCTGAGGTCGTTTTTGATGTCAAGCTGGGCTGCCAGCTCTTCGGCTTCTTCCTCCGTTCTTGCCAGCAACAGCTCCACTGCCGCACCCGCATGATCGATTCGGCCGGCTGCATTGATGCGTGGCCCGATACCGAAAACTACCCGGGTCACTGTCACATCTCCCCGAATACCCGAAAGATTCTTCAAGGCTTTCAGGCCAGGCAAAGGCGATTTATTAAGCTTCTGTAAACCAAAGTAGGCCAGCACCCTGTTTTCGCCTACAACTGGGACAATGTCGGAGGCAATGCTGACAGCCACCAGATCGAGGTAAAGATAAAGCTCCTGGATATCGACCGTGTTTTGTATCGCAAAGGCCTGCATGAGCTTGAAGCCGACTCCACAGCCGCTGAGTCCATCAAACGGGTAGTCGCAATCGAGGCGTTTTGGGTCAAGCACGGCAAATGCCTTGGGCAGTTCCGGGCCGGGAAGGTGGTGGTCGCAAATGATGAAGTCCACACCGAGGGAATTGGCCAGCGCTACTTTCGAAACTGCTTTTATGCCACAGTCCAGGGCAATGACGAGTGTAAAGCCATGCTCGGCTGCCCAGCGAACGCCAGTTTCCGAAATGCCGTAACCCTCATCGTAACGGTCAGGTATATAATAGTCGATGTTGGAATGATACTTACGGAGAAACCCATAAGCCAGTGCCACAGAAGTGGTGCCATCCACGTCGTAGTCTCCATAAATAAGAATTTTCTCTTTTTTGAAAATGGCCTCGCTCAACCTGTTCACCGCCTTTTCCATGTCTTTCATCAGAAATGGATCGTGTAGCTGACCCAAGTGTGGCCTGAAAAAGGCACGGGTTTCTTCGAAAGTGGAATAGCCTCTTTGAACCAGCAATGCTGCCAGGGTATCGCTTACCTTAATGCCTGAAGCCAGCGAATGCACTGTTTCGGGATCAGGTAGGTCTTTGTATACCCATCTTTTGCTCATTTATTGCTGCGATTGAAGTACTTGGGAAATATGAAAAACAGGTTATTTCCAAAAATACAAATTCAATCGATTGATGAGCGATAGTCTGTAAAGAAATGAGGAGAATATGATGACATGCCCGAAAGGAGCGTCGGGGGTCAATACTCTATTTGAAAAATATCAAAAGTCCAGCTCGAACTCTCTCTTCTTGAAATAAGTATCGAACCAATACTCATAGTTGGAATAGTCGATACAGTCTTCAAGCTCAACGCCGTCGTTGATCAGGCGCATGATACTTTTACCTGGCAGCCACGACAGCAAAGCGTTGGCCTGGCGCATTGGCAACTGAGAAAGTTGAATGAACTTTTTACCGTTGAGGTAGATGGGTTTTAACTTAAACATGACCCTTTGAATTTATTATGCAAGCGTACTACTTTATTTTTCCCAGGACGTTAAAATGATGTTAAAGGTTCGTTAATTTTAACGTGTACTCTCCTGAAAGACAAGAAATTATAGGTAAGCCCCTAAAGCCTGCAAAAATAAACTATTGTGAGGGAGTGCTTGCCTCCAATTCTGATATCCACTGACGGATAAGAGCAACTCCCTCCTTGTGTTGTAGCGACCGGCCAAGCTCTGGCATCATTATGCCCGGGTTGGTTGACTCCATTCTGAAAACAAGTATAGACTCTTCTGGTTTGCCAGGCACAATTCCATAAAGCCGCCCTCCTGATCCTTTGCCAGCTGCGACGGGTTTTTTCATGATGCCATACTTACTTCTTTCGGCGACGTCAAAGGTGAGAAATAGCCCCGATGTGTTGGCTGAACCTTTCGGGTGGTGGCACGAACCACAGTTGGCGTCGAGATAGGCTCTGGCGGCCAGACTGACGTTGGCATGTGCGGAGTTCCAGTCAGGAAATGCCCCCAATGCGGCGGCTTCGTCCCGAAGGTCAAGAAGTCCCTTGCTTTTCCAGTAACTCAATTGATTTTGAGTAGTGCCTTCGGGGTAGGTGTAGTCTCTATTTAGCTGCGAAATTTTTGGGCCCAGGGGAATCACTGCGTTGGATCGGCCGTGGCATGTTTTGCATTGATTTATATCCGGCACTGAGTAGCTTACTTTTTGCAACACGCCATCTTGCTCCAGTTCAACATCGATATTGCCGCCAGCTACTTCAAGAAACGCCTCCGTTTGCTCATCGTTCCAAATATAGGTCAGGGCCTTCCAGTCTTTGTCCGTCTTTTCTATCACCCTCGTTTCCATCAGCTTTCTGCCAGCCTCGTTTTTAGCGGGATAGTGGAAAGTTTTGATGAGCCTGGTGCCAACAGGAAAATCAAGCGAGCCATCTTCCGACACGGTGATAACTTTATCTGGAGGCACGGCCACAAACCTGCTTTTGTCGGCATAGTCAGAGAACAATGGCATGTTGAGGTCGTAGGGGACAATACCTTTGCCTGGTACTAAATCCGATAGTTTTCCTTCGAAGAACACGAACTCCGACAGCTTGTCGGGGCCAAGTGAAAGAGGTTGCCTGTTTTGCCGGATATTGTCGTTGTTCGTTCTTAAAGAAGCAGGGACAAGTCTTTGACTTGCTTCTTTTTTCTGGCCTGAGTCACAGGCAGCAAAAAAAGCAAAAAGGAAAAGGACGGCAACAAAAAACCTCATAGCGAAGCAACTGGTTTTTCTAAAACGACCGGGGGAAGCACATTTCCTGAACAGGTGTGTGCATCAATATCCCGGTTGCTGTCTTCAAAATCATTGGCTGCGTCCATATTGGCAAACGATGCGCCACCGTTCTCTTGCACACAGATTATTTTGTCATTTGGATCAGCCGTAATCCCATCCCACAGAATGTCAGGAATGGAGAGTCCGAATTGCCATACGAGCAGATAGCCAATATCACTTTTGAGAGAGGGCAAAGTAAAGCTACTGGTGATGTTGTTATCGTGAATAAATACGCCAGAGGGGATAGGATTGTAGTTTTTGTCAGCTTTATAGGCGACTTCATTCTGCGACATCTGTGCGTCGCCGTCATTCGAATCGTCCATGGCTGCTGCTGCCATCACAAAGTCATAGCTGATAACAGACACTCCTGCCGTTCTGTTTTCAGATACCTTGTTGTTAAAAATTTCTACTGATGTCATCGCCAGCACCATCACGCCTGTGCCGGGAGGCACCGAGGCCACTATGTTCCCTTTAGGAGCGAAGTTTCGGAAATTATTGCTACTTACCTTGTTGTCAAACACCCTGACGTTTCCCCCTAATTGGGAAAGACCAGGCAGGTCAAAAACCAGGATGCCACCAGTGTTATCATAGGCTTCATTGTTAAAAACATCAGCGCTCGTGGTATTTTCTATTTCGATGCCGGCCACGTTGTTATAGGCAGTAGAGTTGCTCACTATAACGTTGTGCGATTGCCCCACATAAATGCCAGCGTCGGAGGCACCGATAGCCACACATCCATCAATCAAAACATTTTTGCACATCACAGGGTAGATCGCATAAGCCCCGTTGGTTTCTTCGGGCTCACCTGTCCACTCCGATTTCACGTTGATCAGCTCCAGGCCGTTAATGTCTTGTATTTTTATGTTGTCGCCGACTGCATCTCTGATCGTTAAATCTTTGAGCACGATCTTGTTTCCGTTCTGAATTCTCAGGCCTTCGGCTCCTTCTGTTTGCTCGTGGAAGGAGAGAATGGTTTTGTCCATTCCAGCACCCATAATGGTGATGCTGTCTTTTCCTTCCAAAGTAAGGCTCCTCTTAAACACATAATGGCCGGGTAATATAACGATAGTATCCCCAGCTTCGGCCATAATGAGCCTGGTCTGCAAGTCCTGAGAAATATCCTTGTAGTCGGTATCTTCAAAGGCGATAGCCCTGGTAACAGGGTCACCACAGGACGCTACAAGCAAAGCGAAGAGGGCCAAAATAAAAAAGTACTTCATGAGTCAGTGTTGTTCAAAATGTTAATGTCGCAAAGTAAAAATAAAAAACATCAGGACAATTGAGGCGATTCTAGCAATGAATGAAACCACACTTTTTTCTTTTTGCCGACCTTCCTATCTTTCCAAATGCCTATGAAACTTGATTTCGGTGAAATATGGCCTTTTCTTAAAATAGTTGGGGAGGAGGCATCAGAGTGGTCTTTCAATCTGGTGGCGGGAAATTTTGTGAGTGAAAAGGTTTCTCTAGCGCTCATTCACCAGCTTGAGAGTGACCCTTATTATGATGCAGAGATGCTCCCAAATCTGTTTACGTTCAGAGAAATATTTTGGCAGCCCAATGTGTACCCGACCTTGAACGCTTGCCTGACGGGACTAAAATTGGTGGCCAACTACAGCAATGAGTTGACCGAAGAGTACGCAAACTCCACTCAGGAAACGCAGCAACTGTACGTTCATTTGGTGAAACACATCGGAGAACTCGCCAGGCAAGCAAATGAGCAATTGGCGGGCAGCGAGCAGGCAAGTGACCAGATTCCTTCGGTTTTGGGAGAGTTTAGAAAGCAGTCTTTTCCAGTTATCATGCTGTTTATTCACCATCCGATGAATAGGATCGACTACCGGGAAGATGCCTTGCGAAGGATCAATTTCATGGTAAAAACGCTGATAGAGCAGTATCAGCTGAGGTTCAACGACTTGTTGCTCCCTCATTGGGAGCTGGACAGGCTTTCTGGCTTGAAAAAAACAGACAGCAAACTGACTGGCGATCAGTCACCCGAACCGTCTTCTGAAGCAAGCACCGAATCGCCCACCTGAATCACCCCTTCTTTTATTACTTTAGCTGTGATACCGCCATGGCCTCTCATGGCGTTGTAGCCACCAAAGCCCAATGCCTTCTCCATTTTTGAGCATGGGTGGCACAAGCCGGTCATTTCCAGAACAGCAGTGCCGATGGCAAAGGTTTTATCCTTTAGCGCCAGCAGATTGATGCCCTGCACCACAATATTTCTCCTTAACAACCCCGGGTCAACACTTTCTTTGTTCATCATCGAAGCCACAGCTGCCAGATGCTCAGCCTGAATAAGCGTCACTTGCCTGGGGCTGTTGGCCGATCCTTTGAACCGATCGCCCTCCAACCCGTTTCCGGGTGTTGCTTTCACTTTTTTGACCGATAAAACGGCTTCATTCCTTGCCGGACGAACGCCAATCCATGCGACGGTACCTTTTTGGCTAAAGTGGCTCATCATCTCTGCCATAGGTGTGTTTTCGTTTAGCTCTTTCATAGAAGGCGGTTGTGGTGAAATCAATAGGTTGATGCTATTCGAACTAAATTCAATGAAAGACTTTGAATGATAGTAGAATACCGCTTTTGATCGGTAAATTTATGCAATAGAGTTCTATTTTTGTAGTGAGGAAAACATTGAAAAACTTGTTGAATAAGATGAAGAGAGTGATTCTGGTTGTAGTTCTATCAATGGCGTTATCCTGTTTTACCAACGCACAAACGACTCCGCCCATCCCCCCATTCCAGCATGTGAGTGTCGAAACAATTGACTATTCGGGCATCAAGGATATGTTTCAGGTGAGCTTGTACGCCAGAAGATGGCTTACCATAGAGCAGTTTCATCTGATTGGAGACACAAGGGAGAATTGGGATGCCGAGATCAGGCAGGACTCCTGTAGTGTAATGACATTCAAACTTGAGACACACGAACGGATAAGTGGAAAATACCATACGTCGTTGTACCTGGTAGATTGCAAAAGTGACACTGTTTATCAAAGCGATGGCAAGGCGATGGGTTCTTCACCGGCACAAGGGTTCCAGTATGCGGCGGATGCTGCCCTGAAAGACTTTAAAAAGGATTGGGAAAAGGGTCAGGAGCCCTCAGAAAAGTCGAAGAAAAGGAAAAATTAATGTCCGTTATACATTTTGCTCATTCCAATGGGTTTACAGCGCTTACTTACCGCTATTTCCTTGAGCAGCTAGCGCCGCACGATGTGCAATATTTGGAAAAATTCGGGCACGACGAGAGGTTTGAACCAAGGTTTTCCTGGGCGCCACTAACCAATCAGCTCATTGAATCAATAGAAAAGCAAAAGAAGCCAGTCATTGGCCTTGGCCACTCCCTTGGAGCTGTGGTTACACTGAACGCTTACTATAAACGACCAGATTTGTTCCAAGGGTTGATCATGATGGATCCGCCATTTTTTGGTCAAAAAATGCGCCTCCTGTTATTAGGCGCAAGAATTGTGGGCATTTCCGGCAAGCTTGTGCCGCCAGCTGTAAAAGCAAAAAAGAGAAAGTGGGAATGGGACAGTAAGGCGGTGGTAGCCGAAAGCTTCAGAAATAAGCCACTGTTCAAAGATTTTCACCCCGAGGCTTTTAAAGACTACATTGAGCACGGTCTTGTAGAGACGGAGCAGGGCAGGGCGAAACTAGATTTTTCAACGAAAGAAGAGTACAGGATTTTTAAGCACACACCATTTTCATTGGGAAGCGGGAAGATTGATGTACCAAGCTTTTACCTCTACTCTAATCGTTTTGAGATCGGTTCTGCAGCTTCCATTGAGGAGCACAAAAAGAGGTTCAAACAAACTGAGTTCATCGCTGTGGATGCTGGTCATATGTTTCCCATGGAGCAGCCAGAAAAGACGGGGCAGCTCGTAAAAGACCTGATCACACGGGCAATGTAATCGTGAACCGGCTGCCGTTGTCAGGTTTGCTCATCACTTCAATGCTACCACCGTGTCGTTCAATAATGCCAAACGTGATAGACAGACCCAACCCGGTGCCTTTTCCATAGCCTTTGGTGGTGAAGAAGGGTTCAAATATTTTGTTCTGAATGTCGTCCGACATGCCGCAGCCGTCGTCTTCCACATAGATCTTTACTTTATCGGCAAAACCTTCAGTTCTGATGATTACGATACCTTTTTCGGCCACCGCATCCAGTGCATTTGAAATAAGGTTCATAAATACCTGATTGATTTGGCCGGGAAAGCATTCAACAGGCTTCATCGAATCTCCATATTCCTTTTTTATCCGTACCCTTTTTTCCTTGATCTTAGGGGAGAGTAGCACTAGTGAATTGTCGATGCCTATATGAAGGTTAGTCAGCTGCTTATCGCCTTTATCGTTCATGGAAAAGGTTCGCAGCCCGTGGACTATTTGCGACGTTCTAACGGCCCCCTCACGAATCGCCTCCACCACCTGGAACATGCCCTCTTTGGTTTCATTGAAATATAGCTCCTCTTTAAGGGCGGTTATTTCCCGCAAAAAGGCAGGTGAAATATTTGGTTCATCTGATTCTTCCAGCTCAGCGTACTTGTTTAGCACGGTAATAAGGTCTTGCAGGGAATTCTTGAGCCCGTCCACGCCTGCATAAACAAAGTTGACGGGGTTGTTGATCTCATGTGCAATGCCAGCAGTAAGCTCACCCAGTGATGCCATTTTTTCAGCTTGAATGAGCTTCGCTTGCGCAGCCTTCAACTCCATCAGCGCTTTTTCAAGGTTGTGGGTCTTTTCAGCAATTTGTTGGTAAGCAGAGGCATTCTCAAGGGCGATGGCTACGTGCAACGCCAGGCTTCTCAGGATATTGACCTGATAGGTTTGGTACTGCTCAGCTTCCAGATGCTGAACCGTTAACACACCTATGCGCTTATTTTTCACCACAAGTGGGAGATAAATCACCGACCTGTAAACCGAATGATTGGTAGAAAATCCCACAAAATCGGGTTGCAAGGTGGTATCGAAGAAAATTTCTTCCCTTGAGTTTTCAAGACAAGCAATGGCCGGGTGATCGGCCTTTTTATGCGAGACATTTATTTTTTCTATTGAAGCTGAGCCTTTGCTTATTACCTGAAACCTTAGCTTGTGGCTGTCTTCTTCAAAAAGGCCTACGCCGACAATTGAGTAGTCCATCAGGCCATGTATATACCTGAACACAATTTGCACAATATCACTTACCGAAAGGTGGGAGTTGATCTCTTTGGCCACCTCACTGAGGCGCTTAATATCGTTGTACGACTCTTCCAGCTTGTCTTTCTGAGTTTCAATTTCCTCTTTTTGGTAGTTGATTTCTTCGTTCTGGCCCTGCAGCAGTTTCTTAGCCCGTGCGTTGATGCGGTAGCTCCTCAGAATAAGGAACAAAATGACCAATACCAGGGAGGTGACGCCGATGAAGAAATTTCTCAGGCTTTTGATTTTGGTCAGCTCTAGATCCTGAATGGCCTGCTCCTGAAGGAGAATTTCGATCTCTTTCTGGTTTTCTTTTTCTTCCAGCTCCTTTTTCTTGAGCGCAAGGTCTTGAATGAACTTGTTTTTTTGCAACAACTCTATGTCATTGTCTTTGTTTTGCGCCTCTAGTCTGGCCTGCTCCAGTTTAAGCTTTTGCTCTTCCTGGATTTTCTCTGCGAGCTGTTTCCCCAGAATGATCCGCTGGATTTCATTGTCACGTTGCAGCAAGTCAATATCCCTTTGCTTTTCCTGAGATTCGAGCTGAAGCTCTTTCAATGCCAGGTCTTTAATTTCCTTTTCTACCATCAGCAGCCTGATCTCGTTCTCTTTTTTGTCCAGCGTAAGTAGCTGATTGAACTGAGACTTGGCATGTCGTTGTCGGTCAGTGGAAATGGAATCGGACAACCAGGCAAATTTTTTGAAGTATCCCAGAGACTGTTTGTAATCGCCAAGATGTTCGTGAATGTCGGAAAGGCGTTTATAGGTGACAATAAGGTCTTCGGACTTTTGTGGGAGCTTCTCGCCAATTTGAATGGCAGTTTCAGCAAATGTTCTTGCTTTTTCCCACTGATCCATTTTCATGTAGGTGGCAACTACCTCGTTGTATAGCGGAAGTGTTTTTGAGGGAGTCTTTCTTGCTTCATTCGATTTGATGGCTTCGAAGAAGTAGTTCAGCGCTCTGGAATTGTCGCCCATATCATGGTAAATGCTCCCGATATTTGCCAGCAGCACCATGTCGCCCACATAGAATGGATCATTGCTATGATGCTTCAGGTCGAGTTCGAGCGACTCTTTGAAGTATTCCAGCGCCAGCATTTTTTCATCGAGGTACTGATAGAGGTAACCGATATTGTTCAGAGAGGCGATGATGCCGGGCGTATCCTTTATAGCCTGGTAAATGGACAACACCTGCAGGTCGTAAGCCAGGGCCAGGGTGTGCTTCTTTTCGTCGATATGCAGAAGGGCAAGCCTGCGTAATAGCGTCAACTCAGCTTGCTTGTCGTCGCTGCTAATCAGGTGAAGCATGAGTTGGTAGTTCTCAATCGCTTTCTGGTTGTTGCCAGCCAGTTCAAAGGCCCTGGCAGCCTTTCCCAGGCTATACTTCATGCCCAGCGTGTCATTGATCTCTTTTTTCTCCTCATAGGCCTTCATGAAATACACCCAGGCTTTTTGGGGCACTTTCCATTCATCGTATAGCTCACCGATAAGGTCGTTGCTTTGCGATGCTTCCATTTGTTTGCCAAGGAGTTCAAACTCCCTGAGGGCGACGAGATAATGATTGAGCGAGGAGGCGAATTGTTCTTTTTGCTTGTAGCTGTCGCCGATCACTATATTGCTTCTGGCTATGAGGCATCGGATGGCCCTCGATTCCGCCATAGCGAGCGCATTGTTACCATAAAAAATTGCTGAGTCCAGTCTCTTTTCGGAGAGGGCTATTTCTGCTTTTAGCAAGAAGGAAGTCGCCTTCAGGCTGTCTTCTGTATACGGATAGGGAGTTTCCTGTGAGAAAGCAGTTTCCCACACAAGAAAGATAAGAATGAGCAGTATGTAGGCTTTCTTAAGCAATTTCTTTTTGGGTTACAACCTCATACAGAGGAAGGTATACTTTTACTTTGGTTCCCTTATTCACGCTGCTATCGATAATAAGCTGTCCATGCATTTTTTCTATGAACTCCTTGCCCAGCCTGAGACCCAGGCCTGCACCTTTTTCATTCATAGTGCCCCTTCTTGGCTCGCTCCACATATTTCCCTTCAGTTTATCGATCAGTTCTTGTGGAATGCCCACCCCGTCGTCGACAATTGAAATGATGACTATATCCTTTTCTTTACTGAACGAAAGGTGTATTTCCCCTTTTTCGTGAGAGTACTTGATAGCATTGCTGATCAGGTTCCTCAGCACAAGACTTACCATGTTTTCATCCACCATTGACCATAGCGGGTGTCCATCAGTTTCCATGATAATTCGTATGTCTTTCTGTGAGGCCAGAAAATCGAATAAGTCCACCTGGCCTTTGGCTACCTTCACCAGGTCAGTTTTTTTGTTGCTGATTTTAATATCACCTGTTTGCGACAATGACCAGTGAAGTAGGTTGTCGAGCAGTTGGGTAACGTGTTGGAGGTACTCCTTTGCTTTTTCGCCCAGGTCATGCACTTTTTGCTCATCAAGCTGATGCTTAAAGCTGAGCATAATTTCGAGCAGGATGTTTAGTGAAGCGATAGGCAGTTTCAGATCATGAGAGATGATCGAAAAAAATTTGTCCTTGACTTCATTGAGGGTGGAGAGCTCTTTGTTTTTTGTGGCCAGCTCCTGGGTGCGTTCAATCACCTTTTGCTCCAGGTTAGCCTTAGCCTTGCCCAGGTCGTCGATCAGGGCTTTGTTTTGAGTGCTGAGTTCGTATTTCTGTATGGCGTTGTTGAGGGTAAGCAGCAAGTGGTTGGAATCCCACGGCTTGAGTATGAACTGGTAAATACCTACCTCATTGACCGCTTTGAGTATCACATCAATATCGCTGTAGGCAGTGAGAATCATCTTGATGGAATCGGGCGATATCTGGTTAGCTTTCGATAGGAAATCGATGCCACTCATGCCAGGCATTCTTTGGTCGGAAATAATCACCTGAACCACCTCAGTCTTCAAAATATCCAGGGCCTCCTCAGCTGAATTGGACGTGATTACCTTAAAATTCCTGAAAAAGGCATTGCGAAATACGATGAGGTTGTTCGACTCATCGTCTACATATAAAATAGAATACTTTTTTTCTTGCAAGGTGGTTTGGTTAGGTAGTTGCTAAGTCTTAAACATTCAGACGGAAAAGAACCCCCATATTGTTACAAAACTTTAGCTTCACTACCTTCTTTTTAGCAATTAGTTACCCTGTGCACTCATATTTTTCAGGATGCAGATACTTTTTTTTGGCAATGTTGATAATAATGGACAAACTAACTTTTATGTTTGCCCGGGAAGAATTGACCAAGTATGAACAGACAAAGTTTTCTGCTACAGAATCTTTTAAAGGGCCTGGCCTGGTTTGCTCTTTTGGTGATAGCTTACCTTGTGGTGAAACGTTATGTGGATGTTGACTACCTGGATTGGCTGTCTCCCATATACGAAAAGCCGCTGTACGTATTTTCAATATTCACAGTCTCCGAGGTTGTGGTGGGCATCATTCCACCCGAGGTATTTATGATCTGGTCGCTCAGAGAAGGAGTGGCAGCCATTTATATCTCTAACGTTTTGATTTTGGCCACGCTTTCCTATGCTGCAGGAGTGATCGGGTACTTTATTGGCTCCTACCTCAATCAGACCCAGTTCTACAAAACCCTCGAGAAAAACTTTTTTGGTAAGTACACCACCTACCTGGACGAATATGGCGGCTTTTTGATCATTGTCGCTGCGCTCACACCACTACCTTTTTCAGGCATTTGCATGCTAGTGGGCGCCTTGAAATATTCGTTCAAAAAGATGTTGCTATTCTCCCTTACCCGGTTCATACGCTTTAGTGCGTATGCTTATATTATCTGGGCCGCCCACTATTTTTAATTAACTTCTACTTCATCGAGTTAATTTTATTGATTATCGCCACATAGTCTTCAACATCCTTGGGCTTGATCTTATTGGCCTTGGCATACGCTTTTAATTCATTTTCTTTTCCAGGCAAAAGTGAGAACACATTGGAGTTCTTGCCTTTGCTTAGCTCAATAGCTTTGCCGTTTACGATGGAGAGATAAACCGGTTTCTTCAGAATTTGATCATTCTTGTTGCCGACATTCAGGGCTATGTTGTAGTCCGCCTTCTTGATTGTGATCTTTTCGTAAGAATAAAGCGGCACAGCTCCGTCAACGATTACCTCCAGAAAAATATTGGCAGGCATATCGTCGCCGCTGCCCTTTAGCTGATTCACGTTGACATACCTTTGGTACTTATTGGTGGAACTCTTCAGGTCAAAATATTTTACTTTATTTCCGTCCAATCCTCTCACACCATCATCATAGTTGATCTCAATAAGGTTGCTTCTCAAGTCATACCTTATAACCAAACCCTCATAAACTTTTGGAGCCATAGTCAACTCAAATTTGCCTTCCCTGAATTCGGAATCCAGATAGAAGTCTCCTTCGAGCGATGCCGGCGGCAGGGGTATTCCGAAAGTTGCCGTGTTGGGGTTAACAACGGCAAGGCGGTCAACAGCATTTTGCTTTTGCAGGTATTCGTTGCCTGATGTGGAGGCTGTACTTCCAACATTTGAGCCCTGGGCGAAGGATGAAGAAATTGCTGTAGAAAATAAAAGTGATAGCGTTATTTGAGCTACGTGTTTTCTCATGATTGCATTTTGTTTAACTAAATTAATTAAAAGAATTCGACAACCATCCTTAAAAAATCCTGTTAGTCTATAAATTTGAAATATGAATAACAAGAAAGGGAAAAAGGGAGTGTTGCTGGTCAATTTAGGAACACCAGATCAGCCAGATACCCCTAATGTAAGGAAATACCTGAGAGAATTTTTAATGGACGGCCGGGTAATTGATATTCCTTTTGTACAAAGGTGGATGCTTATTAACTTTATCATTGCTCCCTTTCGTGCGCCTAAGTCAGCGGCAGAGTATCAAAAGCTGTGGGATGAGCGTGGTTCGCCGCTTAAATATTATGGGGAAGACGTCAGGGACTTACTTCAGAAAGAATTGACCAATGATTACGTGGTTGCACTGGCCATGCGGTATCAAAACCCTAGCATAGCATCAGGGCTGGAAGAGTTAAAGAAAGCTCACGTGAGCGAAATAATTGTGGTGCCACTTTTTCCACAATATGCCTCTGCCAGCACAGGCTCGGTTGCTGACAAAGTAATGGAGCTTGTTCGGAAATGGCAGATCATACCAAATATTCGTTTCATCAATCAGTTTGCCGACGACCCACTGTTCATAGAAGTGATTGCTCAGCGGGCAAAAAAATGGATGGAGCAGCATGACTACGATCACTACTTATTCAGCTATCATGGATTGCCCGAGAGACAGATTCTCAAAGGATCGGTTGGTTCCCAGTGCCAGCTGGGCAAGTGTTGCAATAGCTTCCACGACAAGAACCGGTATTGCTACCGGGCCCAGTGTTTTCTTACCTCACGGTTGATTGCTGAAAGCTTGGGTATTCCTGAAGACAAATACACAGTTGCTTTTCAAAGCAGGCTGGGCAAAACCCCCTGGATACAACCATACACTGACGAGAAGCTGGTAGAGTTTGCTGAAAAAGGCTACAAAAAAGTGCTCGCCTTTTCTCCGGCTTTTGTATCGGATTGCCTCGAAACAACTGTTGAAGTCGGCGAGACCTACCATGAGCAATTTCTGGAGGCCGGCGGGGAACGTTGGGACTTGGTAGAAAGCCTCAACGATCATCCGCTTTGGATACAATGCCTGAAAAACCTGGTGTTAGAGAAAGCTTCCGAGGTCAGGCCCTGACGGCCACAAGCTCAGTCAGTTTTTGAACGGTGAAGTCGATATCCTGCTGGGTGGTGAAGCGAGAGAAAGAAAACCGGATATTTCCCCTCATGGGATCTACTCCCAAGGCACCCAGCACATGCGAGCCAACGTGAGAACCGCTGGAGCAAGCGCTGCCACCAGAGGCAGAAACGCCCTCGATGTCCAGGCTGAATAAGAGCATGTCGTTGTCTTCGTTGGGAGGAAGACTGATGCTGAGCACGGTATAAAGGCTATTAGCCAAATTGGCGGAGTCGCCGTTAAAGGTGATGCCCTCAACGCTGGCGGATAGCTGGCGGATCATGCTCTCTTTCAGGCTTTCCATGTGCTTCCGGTGCTCATCCATGTGCTCGTAGGCAAGCTCCAACGCTTTGGCCAGGCCAATGATGCCCGGAACGTTTTCAGTGCCCCCCCGCATATTTCTCTCCTGAGCACCACCATGAATGAAAGGATGAATCTTGCAGTTATGGTTGATGTGCAGGAAGCCAACGCCTTTTGGCCCATGAAATTTGTGGGCAGCCCCTACCATCATGTTCAGATTGAGCACCTGCAGGTCGTGCCTGTAGTGCCCAACAGCCTGCACAGTGTCGGTGTGAAAAACAGCCTTGTACTCCTTAGCTAGCTGACCTATTTTCTCAATATCATTCAGGTTACCAATTTCATTGTTGGCATGCATCAGGCTGACCAATGCCTTGCCGGGATGGTCTTTCAGAAATGCCTCCAGGTGATCAAGGTTCACATGGCCTTTTTCGTCAAGCTCCACATAGGTCAGGGCAATTTTGCCCTGCTCGTGCAGGTACTCAAGTGTGTGAAGCACAGCGTGATGCTCAATTTTTGATGTGATGACATGAGTAAGCCCGTACGCTTCTATCGATTTCACCAGGGCAGTATTATCCGCCTCAGTACCACCGGATGTAAAAAAGATTTCTGAGGGCGAGGTATTCAGTAACTCAGCTACTTTTTTCCTTGACCTTTCTATCGCCGACCTCACCAGCCTACCGTGCCCATGTATAGAGCTGGGGTTGCCGAAGTGCTCGGTCAGGTAGGGTAGCATGGCCTCCAGCACTTCTTTGTCGAGTGGTGTGGTGGCAGCATTGTCAAGGTATACTCGCATGGCTTCAGATTTTTTCTGAAATAATCTCTTTGATGTCCATCATGATTTTGTGGGCCAGGTGCTCGGCTGTAGCCTGACTTTCTGACTCAGAATAAATCCGGATGATGGGCTCGGTGTTTGATTTACGAAGATGCACCCATTCTTTGTCAAATTCAATTTTGACACCATCCACAGTATTGATTGGCTGCCGCTGGTATTTGTCTTTTATTTCGTGCAATACGAGATCAACATCCATTTCCGGCGAAAGCTCAATCTTGTTTTTTGAGATATGGTAGTTTGGATATTTTGACCGAAGCATCGACACGCTTTTCCCGAACTTGGCCAGGTGGGTAAGAAAAAGGGCGATGCCTACGAGCGCATCCCGACCATAGTGAAGCTCAGGAAGGATCACTCCGCCATTGCCTTCGCCACCGATCACAGCGCCGATTGCTTTCATTTTTTCGACCACATTCACTTCGCCGACTGCAGCCGCCTCATATTTCTGTCCGTATTTTTCGGTCACATCTCTTAGCGCTCTGGTGGAGGAGAGGTTTGAAACCGTTGCCCCAGGCTTTTGCGACAGCACGTAGTCGGCAATAGCCACCAATGTATATTCTTCGCCAAAAGTATTGCCGTCCTCGCAAATCAGTGCCAGACGATCCACGTCAGGATCGACCACAATACCCAGATCAAACTGCCCATTTTCTATTTCACCGCAAATGTGGGTAAGGTTCTCAGGCAATGGTTCAGGGTTGTGAGGGAAATGGCCATTGGGTTCGCCGTAGAAAACTTCGACACGGTCTACTCCCAATTTCTTCAGCAGCATGGGTACGGCTATGCCACCGGTGGAATTCACAGCATCCACAGCAACGGAGAAGTTGCGGAGCCGGATAGCTTCCACGTCCACCATAGGAAGCGCAAGAATTTTTTCGATGTGTTTTTCTATGGTACCTTCTCTGAAGGTGTAGCTGCCGAGTTTTTTAACGTCAACGAAGTCGAAAGCCTCTTCATCCGCTATAGATAAGATGTTTTCGCCGTCACTTCCAGAAAGAAACTCTCCCTTACTGTTAAGCAGCTTAAGCGCATTCCATTGTATCGGATTGTGGCTGGCAGTGATAATAATTCCCCCACCGGCTCCTTCTTCCACTACCATCATTTCTACAGTGGGAGTAGTTGAAAGACCGAGGTCAATTACATCGATGCCAAGCGACTGTAGTGTAGACGCAACGAGGCTGGAGACGATTTCGCCGGAAATCCGTGCATCTCGTCCGATCACCACCATTGGATGAGCCTTTTGTGTCAATAGCCACTGGCCATAGGCTGCTGCAAACTTAACAGTATCCAGAGGAGTCAAGCCGTCACCAACTTTTCCACCTATTGTTCCTCTGATGCCAGATATTGATTTAATTAAAGTCACTTTTCCAGGTTTAGTTACTTGCGGGCGCAAATTTACTGAAAAAATACCGTGATAAAATGGTAGAATTCAAAGATAGTGCCTTTTTATAGGGTAGATGTTGTCGTTAATCGATTTAACGCCTTAAAATTTCGACAAAACTTTATTGACTTCGGAATCTGGATTGCCTCCTGCCGGGTCAGCGCAAGCATCTCCAGGTTGTAGATTCTTGCCGCAATAGCCACATGTTACACCTTCCTTATTTAGGAACGGGCTCTGTGAAGCACATGTGCCCTTGAACTCTCCATTTTTTAAAAATATCAGCCGTACCGACATCAAAATGAAGAACAGTGCTATAAATCCAATTCCTAATAAAACTGTTACCATGGCATTCTATATCTTTATGCAAAGAAAAAAGAGCGGTTTTACAATACCTAATCAGCCGCCTGTTTGTTCAACAAGTCGCCACAAAGGAAAATTCATTTGATGGAAAAAATACCAGCCCCGGATTTACGGAGAGAGGAAAAACTGAAAGCCTTTGACCGCTTGCTCACCATTATGGACGAGCTTCGTGAAAACTGCCCCTGGGATAAAAAACAGACCTTTGAAACACTCCGCCACCTGACGATAGAGGAAACATATGAACTGTCGGATGCCATTCTGGAGGGAGATAAGGATGAGATCAAAAAAGAGGTGGGTGATTTGATGCTTCACCTGGTTTTTTATTCAAGAATCGGCTCTGAAACTGGCAGCTTTGATGTGGCCGATGTCATCAACTCTTTATGTGAAAAGCTGATCAACCGGCATCCGCATATTTATGGCGACGTGGTGGCTGAGAACGAGGACGTGGTCAAGCAAAACTGGGAGAAGATCAAGCTAAAGGAAAAGGGCAACAAGTCTGTATTGGGCGGTGTGCCCAAAACATTGCCTGCGCTGGTAAAAGCGATCAGGATCCAGGACAAAGCCAGAGGGGTTGGTTTTGACTGGGAAAAGAAGCAGCAGGTGTGGGAGAAGGTAGAAGAAGAGATGCAGGAATTCAAGGAAGAATTCAATGTGAGCGGGGAAAAGGAAATTGATAAAGAGAAGGCACAAGGTGAATTTGGCGATTTGCTTTTTTCGCTCGTCAACTATGCAAGGTTTATAGATATTGATCCTGAGGAGGCTTTGGAGCGAACCAATAAGAAGTTCATTAAGCGATTTCAGTACCTCGAGCGAGAGTCGGCCAAGGACGGCAAGAGCCTTGGGGAAATGACGCTGGCTGAAATGGACGAATACTGGAACCGGGCGAAGAAATTGTGATTAGGGTAAAAATGGTTAATTTGATATAGCTTATCACTCTAACCTACTTACTATGAAAACGCTTAAAATCAATCATTGGGCCATTTTGGTCATTGTTGTGCTTGGTCAGGTTATCCCTGCCCTGTGGTATGGGATGTTTGCAGAAACCTGGATGCGGCTTAATAATCTTACCGAAGCAGATGTGATGTCGGGTGGTTCCACGCCCTATATTTCGAGTGTGATTACAGCCATCGTTTTTGCCTATGTGTTGGCATGGCTTTTCAAAAGAATGAATGTCGGGTCGGCAGCAGATGGCGCTAAAACTGCCTTTATCATGGCTGTTTCCTTTTCGCTGCTAATGCACATGACAGTAAATTTCTTTTCGATGAGACCTTACGGCTTAGCCTGGGTCGACGGGGGAGCGGATCTTGTGGTTTGGACGCTAGCTGGCACTATTCTGGGCGGCTGGAGAAAGTACGAAAACTAGCTTTCAGCAATGTTGTTGCAGCCTGATATGCCCTATACAGAATTTCCTCCAGACCTCAGGCTGCAACAGTTTGTAGAGTGCTATTGGTGTGTCAAAAGTGCCACGCAGCTCAATAGCTTCAGGCCCGTGTTTCCCGACGCCTGTTCCGACATTATTTTCAACTTCTCTGCCCCACTTCTCTACGAGGAGCATGGCAAAATTTCCTGTAACCAGTTTCAGTCCTTTTATGTCGGCATCCAAACCGCACCTATTTTTACAAAAGCAGGTGGCCCAACAGATTTATTAGGTGTGAGGTTTAAAAACCAGGGAGCGTGGAGATTTCTGAGGCGTCCCCTGGCGGAATTTAGCAACAGGACTGCCTCACTCAAGGAACTGGATGAGGGTGATTTACATAACCTGACAGAGCAGTTGGCATTTTTGTCGGTTTCAGAAAGGATCAAAATAATTGAACTTCGTTTGCTTGCGAGGTTGGGAAATGAGCCCGGGTGGGACATGGCGGATCAGTTCTTCAGCAGCCCCTCAGGTTCGATCCAAGGATTTTGCAGGGCAAATAACCTGAGCGAGAGAACGCTGGAAAGAAGATCACGGGAGAGGATAGGCGTGTCTCCAAAAATTTACCAGCGCATTGTTCGCTTCAGAAAGGCCTCCGGGAAACTTTCAGGCTTCGATGGGTCGTTGATGGAATTTGCCTGGGATATGGGCTACTACGATCATGCTCACCTTGCCAAAGATTTCCGGGAATTTGGACACTTTTTGCCATCCAGCCTTATGCATTAATTCATCAACTGTCGGGTTTTTACAAAAGCTGATGAGCTGGCTAGCCCTAACTTGTGGCAACAAACAAACCATTAGAAGATGCAAAAATTTCAACAGCTTTCACCAAACATGATGGTTGCAAGTGTGGAGGAGTCCATGGCCTACTATTCGACAATTTTTGGCTTTACCGAAGGGCCGAGCGTGCCTGCCCCGAGCGGTGGTCTTCAATGGGGAATGGTGATGCATGGAGCGGTGCAGCTCATGTTTCAGACCGCCGCAAGTATTGGCGAAGATCTTCCAGGCTTCAATACTGAAAAAACCGGCGGCAGTCTCTCGTTATTCATCGAGGTGGACGATGCCGCTGCGCTGTATCAACAGGTGAAGGCAAAAGTGGAGGTCTTTATGCCACTAAAAAACACCTTCTATGGCAAAAGAGAGTTTGGCATCCGTGATCTCAACGGATACCTGTTGGTGTTTGCAAGCGACATCAAGTAACTGCTAGCTCATCTTGATGGGCAGTTCTTTGCTTCTCTTTCCCGTAGCCGCAAAAACTGCGTTGGCCAGAGCAGGCGCAAAAGGAGGCACCGGTGGTTCTCCAACACCTGTTGGCTTTTCGTCACTTTCTACCAGATGAACAAAGATCTCTTTGGCGGTGTCCTGCATGCGGGCCACTTCAAATTGGTCGAAGTTTTTAGCGACCGTTTGCCCATCTTTGAAAGCAATACCCCCTTTCAGGGCAAGGCTGGAGGCAAATGTTCCACCTCCTTCAAACTGGTTTTTGACAGAGTTTTGGTTCACAACAATGCCACAGTCAACAGCGAAGTGAACTTCCGGAATGGTGAGCTTGCCGGCATCGTCAACCGCCACATGCACCACGCAGGCCACATAGGTAAGGAAGCTGCGATGTGCACAAATGCCCATGCCGTGCCCTTTAGGCAGTTCTTTGCCCCACCCCGACTTTTCGGCAGCGAGCTTAACCACATTTTTGAGGCGTGCTGTTTTCATCGGAAACTTCTCAACAGGCTCGCCATAGTTGCCAAAGCCTTCCATCAGCTTGTCAAAGGGGATTTCCCTGTCCGACCCGATCAAATCGAGCAGATTTTCCACCGGATCCATTTGTCTGGCCACAGCAATTTCATCCACCATGCTGCCAATGGCAAAAGCATGCTGGATGTTGCTTACCGATCGTAGCCAGCCAATACGGGTCATGGCCTTTGCCTCGTGCGACTGACAGGAGATGTTGGGGATATCAAAAGGCATGTCGACCATGCCCAGCTGGAGCTCATCAAAACTTGGGCCCGTTGCATCCGGTGAGAAAGTACCACCGATGGGTGGGAAAACACTGTGATGCTCCCAGCCCGTCACCTTTTTGTTGTTGTCCAGCGCCACCTTGATCCGCTGCACACTACAGGCGTGGAAGAAGTCGTGCTGAATATCATCTTCTCTTGTCCAAATGATTTTGACGGGAAAGCCACTCATTTGGGAGGCCAGTGCGGCTTCCACGATAAAGTCAGGCTTTGATTTCCGCCCGAAGCCACCTCCAAGCAATGTGACATTCACTGTGACATTGGCTTTGTCTATTTTCAACGCCTCAGCCAGGGCATCGTTGGCCCCCTGGGGGTTTTGGGTGGGAGCCCACACTTCGCACTTTCCATCTTTAAAATGAGCTACGGCACATGGCGGCTCCATGGGTGCATGAGAAAGATGGGGTATCAGGTATGTGGAGTCAATGGTTTTCGCAGCATTTTTAAAGGATGTTTCTACCGACCCTTCCTCTCTATGCACCTGGCCTTTGTTTTTCACTTTGCCAAGCATGTCTTCAAAATAATCTGCTGTACTGTATTTGGCATTGGGGCCAAAGTCCCATTCTACTTCCAGCGCATCTCGCCCTTTGATGGCCGCCCAGGTGTTGTCCGCCACCACGAGCAAGCCACCTAAAGGAGCGTTTATTCCACCCGGGAAAGCTGTGAAAGGCATTTCAAATACCTTTTGCACGCCAGCTACCTGCATGGCTTTGTCTGCATTGAAGGTTTTTACCTTTCCTCCCGCCACAGGGCAACGGAGCACCGTGGCGTATTTCATGCCAGCCACCTTTTTATCCAGGCCAAACCCGCCCTTGCCACTAATAATGTCTTCAATGTCAACGATGGGTGTGGACTTGCCAATGAATTTCCACTCTGACTTTTTCTTTAGGGTGATTTTGTCTTCGGCTGGCATTTCCAGTTTTGACGCCGCTTCAGTTAACTCGCCAAAGCCTAGCTTTTTGCCACTGCCCTCATGTGCCACTTCGCTATTTTTTGCTTTGCACTCGCCAACGGGAACACCCCACTCGTTGGCCGCAGCTTGCTCCAGCATCATTCGGGCTGTGGCACCTGCTTTTCGCATAGGCTCAAAAAACATGCGCACCGAAAACGACCCATCTGTATTTTGATTTCCGTACCGGGCTTCGTCTCCTATGGCCTGCACCACCTTCACTTTGCTCCAGTCGGCTTCCAGTTCGTCGGCCACAATGAGCGGCAATCCCGTACGAATACCGGTTCCCATCTCCGACCTGTGGGCCACTATGGTCACCGTGCCGTCGCTGTTCACCGTCAGGTAAACATTGGGGGAGAAAGGAATGCCGCTATCTTTCTTTTTTGAAGGAGAGCACCCTATCTGCATGCCGATGATAATGCCTGTGGCGCTGAGGCCGCTAATTTTCAGAAAAGAGCGGCGATCAACTTTTTTGAGAATGGATGGTTCCGGGGGATTGTGCAGAGGCTTCATAAACAAAGTTTTGTGGAATAATAAAGCTAATTAAAATATGCTGAAAAGTTGACGGGGTTGCGGATATTTCCAGGGACTCCCTTTTCGCCGATTTAGTCCAAGCGATGGCACGCTTCTAAATGTGCCTGACACAGGAGCATTAAAAAAAGGAAATCTAATAGAACTTTTTAAATGACGAAGGGAGATTTAGTTTCCTCAATTTTCACCACCCCACTCTAAATATTTATGCACCATAGCGCTTACATTTCACCGCCATATTTGTTATATTTAATCTAGTCTCCGACTGTCTAAACTTGGATTTATATCGAGTTTTACTAACATTGCAGAGTTCTACCTACTTGAAAATGAAAGTGCTTTCGTCCAGCTACGCCAATGACAACGAACTCCTGGAAGCTTTCCAGAGGGGAGAAAAAGACGCATTCATCGTCATATACGAACGGTTTTGGAATAGGATTTTTTTGATAGCCTACAAAAGCACCCGAAACAAGGAGGTGTCTGAAGACCTTGTTCAAAACCTATTTCTTAAGCTTTGGGACAAAAGAGATTTGCTGCATATAAAGCAGATCGAAGCGTATTTGCATTCTTCCATCAGAAACAGTGTGATCGACTACATACACAGCCAGGTAGTAAGAAATAAATACCTCGACTACCTTAAAGTTTCGCCTCCTGCCGGCGAGAATAATACAGACCGCATGATGGCAGTAAGTGATCTTTCGAAGCTGATAGAAGAGGGACTTACTCAGCTGCCTGAAAAGTCAAGGAGTATTTTTAGAATGAATCGGCTTGATCATTCACCAGTGGAAGAAATTGCACAAAAGCTGAAAATTTCGGAAAAGGCGGTTCAGTACCACCTGACAAAATCTCTGAAGGTCATGCGACTCTATTTGAAGAGCATTATTTTTAGTCTCCTGCTTATTTTTCTGGGCTAGGTTTTTCCACAGAACTTAACCCATTATTGCGACTCCATCCAGCGAACACAATAAATCTGATTTATTTTCACCTTCCTTTTAGGAAAAACAGCGAGTTGCCCGTCTAGTTGGTAGGCGTGGACAATATTTAAACAATTAGTATATCCTTTTTGATGCCGGGCGTGCGCCATGAAAATGAAACAAAAAGAACTTGAACAACTGCTAAAACGCTATTTGAAAAACAGTAGCTCTGAGTTTGAAAAGCTTGAAGTAGAAAGATGGTTTGAAGATATAAGCAATAACGACATTGATTTGAGCGAATCTGAAAAAATTGAAATAAAGGACAGAATGCTTGCGAGAATTCTGGAGGCCCGGGAACAGGGAGGGAACGAGCCTGCCGTTCGGGGTCGGCAGTTGATTTTCAGAGTGGCTGCTTCACTTCTGTTGATGATCGCTTCTTTCGTGGCATACCAGCAGCTGTCTCAGGGCGAACCTGAAACTATTGCCGTCACCACGCCGGCGCTTTCCGATGAGGTTGTAGTTGAGAATAACTCGAAAGGTACCAGGGAGATTTGGCTTCCAGATGGCACCCAGGTGATACTAAAAGGAGAAAGCAAGATCAGCTACGCCAGGCAATTTTCGGGAAAGAAGAGGGAGGTAAACCTTGTAGGCGAGGCTTTTTTTGATGTGATCAGAAACCCTGACCGACCGTTTTTTGTATACAGCGGCAATATCGTTACCAGGGTGCTGGGCACAAGTTTCAGCATGGTGGCACCTGAAAATGCTTCTACAATCGAAGTAAATGTGGTGTCGGGAAGAGTGTCGGTTTACGAGTCGGAAGAAGACGAAACCGATGAGGCCGACCAGAAGAAGGTCAAGAAAGGTGTTATCCTCACCAGAAACCAAAAGGCGACCTTCTTTGTCAAAGAAACTCATCTGGTTACCTCACTGGTTGAACAACCCAGGCCGGTAAAAGTGCCAACAAGAGAAAACAAGTTATTGGTATTTGAAGACAATACCCTGAGCGAGATCGCCTCCAAACTTGAGGAGAATTACTCGATAGAGTTTGTGATGGAAAATGCATCAATCAGCAACTGTACTTTCACAGGAGACCTGTCCGACATGTCTCTTTACGATTTATTATCTGTGATTGGGAAGTCGGTTGGTGTTGAGTACGAAGTGATGGGCACTAAAATCCTGCTAAACGGACAAGGCTGCCAGAAACCAATTATTAACTAAAAAGATAAATTATATGAAACAGAAATCTACATAGAAAATGACCTCTGGTACCACGAGTACCTTTGGAGCCAGCCCCTTTTTGAGGATCCGTGAGGTAAATAAAAGGGCTAAAAAAAGTGCACTACCCTACAAACTTACATACTTATGAAACTACTAAACCTACTTCATGCAAGGAGAAAGTACTTTTCTCAGGGCATGAAGATATTTGTTACCCAAATGGTTGTCGTTGCATTGTCAACATCCATTTCGTCGGCCAATGAGCTCATTGGCCAGGCACTGTTGGACAAGGAGGTATCTCTCAAAGCTGAGGATGTCGAACTTAAAAGTGCCATTTCAGAAATTGAAAGAATTGCCAACGTAAAATTCGCTTACAGCCCCAAGCGAATCAAAGACAGGCAAAAGGTGTCCGTTGATGTTGAGAACAAGAAGTTGAGTGAAGTACTTGACGGAATGCTCCAGCCGCTCGACATTTCCTACGAAGTTATTTCAGATAGAATCTCTCTCTATAAGCCCGAAACAAATAGGGGCCCCGAGAAGGCATCTGCTGAAAATGAAATTCTGAACCCTGAATTCACTGTATCAGGTGCTGTGAAGGACGAAAATGGCCAATCACTTCCCGGTGTGAACGTTGTCGAGAAAGGAACCACCAACGGTACCATTACGGACGCTGACGGCGGATACAGGTTGAGCGTTACAGACGAAAATTCAGTTCTGGTGTTTTCTTTTATTGGCTTTGCGACGCAAGAAGTAATCGTAGGTGGCAGGTCGTCCATTGCAGTAACCCTGGCTACCGACACCAAAACACTTGGTGAAGTAGTAGTTGTGGGTTATGGAGAGCAGAAAAAGGTGACGGTGACAGGTTCAGTCGTAGCTGCAAAAGGTGTTGACCTGGTAAAGTCACCTGCAGTGGATCTCTCGAATTCACTCTCTGGCCGTTTGCCTGGTTTGGTGGTGATTCAAACAAGCGGTGAGCCTGGTAACGATGGCTCGCAAATCAACATCAGAGGTATTAATACCCTTGGAAATAGTTCGCCCCTTATCGTGATTGATGGTATTCCCGACAGAGAGGGTGGTTTGGGTCGCCTTAGTCCGCAAGATGTAGAGTCTATAACTGTTCTGAAAGACGCTGCCGCTGCTATTTATGGAGCCAGGGCAGCAAATGGAGCCATACTGGTTACGACAAAAAGAGGAGCCACTGGAGCCCCACAGGTTTCGTACGACTTTAATCAGGGCTGGGCGCAGCCAACGTTAGTGCCGAAAATGGCCAACGCCGTTCAGTACGGAACGATCATGAATGAGCTGCCCATTTACAAATCGATTCCTGCCAACGAGTGGGATGCGGCTTGGCAGAGTATTCAGCAGACAGGTACGTTTACTTCCCCTTCCACTGGCACCTCCCTAAGTGCTCAGTTCAGCCCCTCTGATATGCAAAAATATAGAGATGGTTCTGACCCATGGGGGCACCCCGATACGGATTGGTTTGGTGATGCATTCAAAACATGGTCGCCGCAAAGCAGGCAAAACCTACAGATCAGTGGAGGAACAGACAATGTGAAGTATCTCTCTTCGATTGGCTATGTAAATCAGGATGCCTACTATAAAAACTCTGCTACTAAGTATCAGCAGTATAATTTTCGATTGAATCTCGATGCGAAAGTGAACAAGTATATTTCCACACAGACCGGTATAATGTTTCGTGAGGAAGTAAGGAATTATCCAACACAGTCGGCAGGCTCTATTTTCAGAATGTTGATGCGGGGTCGTCCAACAGAGCCAGAAGTATGGCCGAACGGTCTGCCAGGCCCTGATATTGAAAATGGACAAAACCCTTATGTGATTACAACAAACGCTACTGGCTATCAGAAAAACCCAACTGACTATATTCAAACCAATGGAAGAGTCGATATCACCAACCCTTGGATTGATGGTCTGAAATTTACTTTGATGGGCTCGGTTGACAAAAAGATTGATCGTGATAAAAGGTGGGAAACACCCTGGTATTTGTACACTTGGGACAAGGTAAGCTATGAAGCTGATGGAGTTACTCCGCAGTTAACAAAGGCGTTGAGGTCTACTTTTTCAGACCCTAGACTGACTCAAGAAGAAGAAACTTCTTTGAATACAAACATCACAGGAATGTTGAACTACGAGAAGACATTTGGTGATGACCATACCATCAACTTGATGGCAGGCATAACAAGGGAAACCTTCAAGGGCGATAACTTCCTTGCTTATAGGAGAAACTATATCTCTCCAGCTATTGATCAGTTGTTTGCTGGAGGATCTCTGGCTCAAAACACTGATGGTAGTGGATATGAAAGAGCTCGCCTTGGTAATTATGGCAGGGCAGCGTACAACTATAAGGAGAAATATCTTGCCGAATTCATTTGGAGATACGACGGCTCATACATTTTCCCTGAATCTGACAGATTTGGATTCTTCCCTGGAATTTTGGCTGGCTGGAACATTTCCAATGAGGATTTTTTCCAAAACAATATCAGCTTTGTCAACTTCTTGAAAATAAGAGGTTCCTACGGCCAAATGGGTAATGATCAGGTTTATTTTGATGACAATCTTCAGGAATATGCTTATTTGGCTACCTACGGCTTTGGAGAATATCCCATCAACGGACAAGTGGTGAAAACACTTACCGAGACTCGTCTCGCTAACCCGAACTTTACCTGGGAAAGAGCCAACAACGCTAACATAGGTCTTGATGGTACAATGCTCAATGGCGCATTGACATTTGCGTTTGAGTATTTTTATAATAAAAGAGATCAGATTCTAATCCAGAAAACTGGTTCAACCCCTGCGTCATCAGGTATCAGCTCTCTTTTGCCGCCCGTGAATGCCGGTAAAATTGAAAATAAAGGCTTTGAGTATACTGTGGGCTACAATAATCAGTCTGGAGGTTTAACTTATGCCTTTGGGATTAACGGTGGTTATTCGAAGAACAAAGTCATCTTCATGGACGAGATTCCCGGGGCGCCCGAATACCAGCGCCAGGAGGGAAAGCCATATGACAACCCATATGATAACCAATCATCTTTGGTTTATGAGTCTGATGGAGTATTCAGAGACATGAGTGAGATCAATGACAACACACTCGATTATAGTGCTGTGACGCCTAATCTTATCCCTGGCGACATGAAGTTCAAGGACATAAATGGCGATGGTAAGATTGATGGTGACGACCAAACAAGGATGGACAAGACAAATACACCCACCTTCAACTTCGGCGCAACCATGAATTTCCAGTACAGGAATTTTGACCTGGCTATTTTGTTCCAGGGGGCGATGGGTGCTGTGATCCGTTTGCAAACTGAATCTGGTGACATCGGAAATTATCTGGAATACAGCTATGACAATAGATGGTCAATTGACAATCCAAGTAGCACTCACCCAAGATTGGCAAGTAGAGGAGATACCTACTTTACTGGCGGTAACTATGGAAACAACACCTACTACATGTTGAGCAAAAATTACCTCAGGTTGAAGAACGTTGAGCTTGGGTATAATTTCCCATCTACATTAGCCGAGAGGGTAGGAATTCGCAATTTCCGGGTATATGTGAATGGCCTTAACCTGATTACTTTTGGTTATTTGAACAGGCAAGGAATTTTTGACCCTGAGTCAACAAATGTTGCTGGAACGTATTACCCACAAGCAAGGGTAATTAACACTGGTATTCGTTTAACCTTTTAATGAGAGCAACTATGAAAAGAATAACGATAAAAATATGGGTTCTAATTGCTGGAATGTTCGTGCCTATGGCATGTAATACGGACTTTCTTAATACAGAGCCTCTTGACAAGATTTCCAGTGACCTTACCTGGAGCGATGGGCCACTGTCGGAAGCATTTATATACAACGTCTACTCCTATTTGGGATATGGAGGTTTTGAGGAGCAGATGCTTGCAGCAATAACCGATGAGGCTATGTTTACACATGCAGGCAGGAATATTAACCCGTTTAATGAGGGGTCTGAAAATCCAGCTAACCTGGCCTGGATGAGTCCTACCTACGAGTGGAATAATATGTATCTGGCTATCAGGCAAGCGAATACAGCAATAGAGAATCTTCCAATTGCAACTTTTGACAATGAGGATTTAAAGGATCGGCTTCTTGGTGAGGCTTACTTTCTGAGAGCCTACTATTATCATCAGCTATTAAGATTCTATGGTGGGGTTCCCATTATTGATAAACCGTACGGTTTGGATGAAGACTACACGATTGCAAGAAGTACGTTTGCGGAATGTGTAGACTTTATTGTTGGAGACCTTGATCAGGCGATTACATTGCTTGACGGAAAGCCTGAAACTCCAGGCAGGACTTCCAAGATTGCTTCTATGGCGCTTAAGGCAAGGGTGTTGATCTATGCAGCCAGCGACTTGCATGATATTCCAACAGCCTCTGCTTCGGTATCAGGGCTTACGGATCTTCATGGCTATACCAGCGGAGATCAAACTGCCAGATGGACAGCGGCGAGAGCTGCCGCCAAAGCGGTGATAGATGCAGGTAGCGGTTATAAGCTGGCTCTTACTGCGCCGGTTTCTCCTGAAGAAGGAAAAGCTAACTATGTGGCACTTTCGTATGGGGGTGGTAGTGCCGTGGCAGATGCGGGTGCAGCAGTGGAACTACTTTTCCAAAGAACGCAAACCCCGCTATATACGGTTGAAAACAACTGGCCGCTGGGTGGTATCCACTTCGGCATTAACAATGGGCCTAACGGCTACCACAACTGGGCAGGCAATACACCAATCCAGCAGCTGGTAGATGACTATGAAATGATGGACGGCTCTAGGTTTGACTGGAATAATGCTGCCCATGCGAGCGCTCCCTACGATGATCGTGATCCTCGGTTGTATGCTACTGTACTTTATGATGGTGCTGATTGGAAGCCAAGACCCTCCGATGTGGCTGGCATTGATCCCATGGATCAAATCCAGACCGGCTACTACGACGATGGCGACGGTGGAATTATCAATGGCGTTGACACGAGAGAGTCTCCCATCGAGAACTGGAATGGTAGCCGTACGCATTACTATGTGAGGAAGTTTATAGATTCTGATCCGGCCGTCATTGACAATCAGTCGGGTGCACAAGTGATTCCGTGGCCATTTATCAGGTACACTGAAATGGTGCTGAATTATATCGAGGCATCTATTGAATTGGGCGATGAGGCTGAGGCCAGAAACTGGCTCAACAAAATACGTTTCAGAGTGGGTATGCCAGCCGTGACCGATGCAGGCGACGCCTTGAGAGATCGATACAGAAATGAACGCAGGATTGAGCTTGCCTATGAAGAGCATAGGTATCATGACGCCAGAAGATGGTTGATTGCACCCACCACATTGGGCAGAGGTATCAAGGATATTCAGGTGGAGGCGAAGCTGAAGCCGGGAGCTACACCGCATGTGCCTTATCGGTATGATCCAGATGTATATGACTATTCTTACACCCCTCAGGACAATACAGAAAACGAAACCCGTACCTGGGTGGATAAAATGTATTTCCGCCCGATAAGTCGGGGAGAGATCAACAGAAATGATAAACTAGTTCAGAATCCGGGATACTAAAGTTTCAGTAAGTTGTATCTAAGTTTAAAAACCTATGCCGGAGTATTTCGGTGTAGGTTTTTATATTTTTGTTTAAGACCGATCCAAATGCTTAACAACCCTGCACGATTTCTTCTGGCCATTTTTATAGTGATTTTTTGCGGATGCAAAAACGAAACCAAAGAGGAACGAACCGAACCTGTTGTTCCGGATACTCCGCCTCTTTTCAGGCTGCTTCCCCAGCAGGAAACGGGCGTAGATTTTATTAACCAGCTTGAGGAAGGATTAAATACCAACATCCTCATGTACGAATACTTCTACAACGGGGGTGGCGTAGCGGCGGGCGACATCAATGGTGACGACTTGATTGACCTTTATTTCACCTCTAATATGGGAGAAAGCAAGCTTTACCTGAATGAGGGAGGTCTGCGCTTCAAAGACATTACTGCTGTGGCAGGTGTTGGCGGTCGGCCAGGGCCCTGGAAGACGGGCGTAGCCATGGCTGATGTGAATGGCGATGGCAAGCTGGATATTCATGTTTCTTACTCGGGCCAAATGAAAGAAGAAAGTCGGCAAAACCAGTTGTTCATCAATATGGGCAACGATGCTAACGGAATGCCCACGTTCGAAGATCAGGCGAAGGAGCTTGGACTGGCCAGTGCAGGCTACAGCAACCAGATTTACTTTTTCGACTACGACAGGGATGGTGACCTTGATGCATTGTTGCTCAACCACAACCCGAGTTCCATGCCTGTTCTCAATGAAGTGAAGACGGCCGAAATCTTAAAGGTAGACGATGAGCTGAGGGGAGTAAGGCTTTTCAGGCAAACCAACGGCCATTTTGATGATGTGACTGCCACGGCAGGCATCAGCAGCTCGGCACTCACCTATGGGCTGGGCGTTGGCATTTCCGACATCAACAACGATGGTTGGCCAGATATCTATATTTCCAACGACTATGCAGTTCCCGATTTCCTTTACATAAACAATGGAAACGGAACCTTTACCGACAAGCTGAAGCAAAGCGTGGGCCATAACAGCCAATTTTCGATGGGCAACGATGTGGCCGACATTAACAACGATGGCTGGAACGACATAGTGACCCTCGATATGCTGCCTGAGGATAACTTCCGTCAGAAGTTACTGCTCGCTCCTGACAACTACTCCAAGTTTGAATTGAATATCAGGTCGGGTTTTCACTATCAGTACATGCGCAACATGCTGCAGTTGAGCAATGGAAACGACCTTACAGGGAACCCCACTTTTAGCGAGGTGGGGCAAATTGCAGGTATCTCCAATACCGACTGGAGTTGGGCAGCCCTGTTAGCCGATTTTGACAACAACGGTTGGAAAGATCTTCACGTGACTAATGGGTATTTCAGGGACTATACCAACCTGGATTTCATCAAGTACATGGACGATTTTGTGAAGAGCAAGGGCAGGCTGCAGCGGGAGGATGTGCTGGAAATCATCAGCCACATGCCAGCTTCCAATGTGGTCAACTACATTTTTTCAAACGTTGATGGGCTGAATTTCACTAACCAGACGCAAGCATGGGGATTGAACCGGCCTTCCAACAGCAACGGCGCTGCGTATGCGGACCTTGATAACGATGGCGACCTCGACATCATCGTTAACAACATCAACCAGCCTGCATTTATCTATCGAAATGAAGCTGACAAAGAGCCTGACAACCGTTACCTCGACATCAAGCTCCTGGGCGAGACGCCCAACACCCAGGGATTAGGCGCAAAAGTGACCATTTCCATCAAGGGCAAAAAGCAGTCGGTGGAGCAAATAACTGCCAGGGGCTATCTGTCGTCTGTGTCGCCCGTTCTTCATTTTGGACTCGGGGAAGCTGCCAATGTCGATACGCTGATTGTGCGTTGGCCCGAAGGAAAGACGCAGGTGCTTACCAACATTGCAGGCAATCAGGTGTTGACTTTGTCGGAGAGCGACGCAACCGATTCGGAGGCGACAACGAAAGCCATAAAACCACTTTTTGTGGAGACCGCCTCTCCAATCAATCACCAGGACAAGCCACTTAATGCCAACGATTTTAAAAGGCAAACACTTCTGATCAACCAACTCTCGTTTGGCGGGCCTGCCATGGCCAAAGGTGATGTAAATGGCGATGGCCTCGAAGATGTATTTGTTGGTGGAGGCGTGGGGCAGCCGGGTGAGTTGTGGCTGCAAAGTGCAGGAGGTAATTTTCGCAAAAAATCGCAAGCGGCTTTCGACCTTGACAGTGCCAGCATGGATGCCGACGCAGCTATGTTCGACGTTAACAACGACGGCCATATTGATATTTATGTGGCCAGTGGGGGATACCACACTTTCACATCAAATAATGTAGAGCTCCTCGATCGGTTATACATCAACGATGGAAAGGGCAATTTCAGAAAGGACAAAGACATTCTTCCCGAGGTAGGCGGCAGCAATGCAACTGTGGCAGTGGCTGACGTAAATGGAGACGGGTCCAATGATATTTTTGTCGGGGGGCGTGTGGTGCCGGGAAGGTATCCGGAGGCTCCACAAAGCTACCTGCTGATCAATAACGGATCAGGCAAATTTTCGGACCAGACAGCATCACTGGCACCGGGTGTTGAAAGATTGGGTATGGTCACCGATGCCGCCTGGCTCGACGTCAACAAGGACGGAAGGCAGGACTTGATCATTGTGGGTGAATGGATGCCGATCACGGTATTTGAAAATACTGCCAATGGCTTTTTGCTCGCAACGGAGAAGTACTTCGACAAATCATACGAGGGGTGGTGGAATACCCTCACTGTTGCAGACATTAACGGTGACGAGGTTGCCGATTTGCTTGTGGGCAACCTCGGAATAAATACACAGTTTGGCATCTCCGAAACCACGCCAGCAGAAATTTACTTCGACGACTTTGACAATAACGGATCTGTCGATCCCATTTTTTGCTACTTCGTGCAGGGCAAAAGCTACCCAAGTGCTACCAGAGATGAGTTGCTCGATCAGCTCAGCTCGTTTCGTAGAAAATTCAATAGTTATAAGAGCTATGCTGAAGTAACGCTCGCTGACATTTTCTCACCAGAAGAGCTCGAAAATGCAGGACACATGCAGGCTGATTTCATGAAGACGTCCGTCTTTTTAGGACAAGTCGGTGGCAAGTTTATCGAGAAAGCTTTGCCCATCGAGGCGCAATACTCACCCGTTCACACTATCACCGTGTTCGACTATGACGCTGATGGAAAGAAAGACATTTTACTTTGTGGCAACAACAGCTACAGCAAGCTGAGGGTAGGGAAATTTGACGCCAATTACGGTGCGCTGTTCAAAGGCAAGGGAAATGGTGAATTTGCCTATGTGAGCCAGCCGGGTTCTGGTTTCAATCTGAAGGGCGATGTGCGCAGCGTAGTGCAAGTTGACAAGTTCCTGCTGTTTGGGGTTTGCCAGGGAAAAATGAAAGCTTATACTTTTAATGACTAAAAACCATTGAAGACTTATGGAGCGCAAGAATAACCTATTTTTAAAACTTTGCTTTTTAGCAATAATCACATTTGCTTTTGCCTGTACCCCCGGTAATAAGAAAGTTTTTGCGCCGCAGGAAGTGGCAACGGGGTGGGCCGATTTATCGATTTACATTACAAAAAACACTCCCTCCAACTCACCTACTTATGCCTCACGATGCTTTGGCTATATAGGGCTAACGATGTATGAGTCCGTTGTGAACGGCTACCCGTCTTATCACAGCATGGCTGGTCAGTTGAATGGTTTGGAAGCATTGCCGATTCCGGAGACAGGGCTGGAATATGATTGGCTCATTGCTCTCAATGCCGGACAGGCATCTATCATCAAACGCATTTATAACCAGACCTCCGACGAAAACAAATCAAAAGTTGATTCTCTTGAGGCGTTATTTTTTGAGCAGATTTCTGACCAAGTCGACAGCGAAGTAGCAGACCGCTCGGTCATGTACGGAAAAAGTGTGGCCGACGCTATCTTTGAGTGGTCAACAACCGACGGCGGGCACCGGGGCTACCTGAAAAACTTCGATAAAAATCTTAAGCTGCCCACAGGTGAAGGGCGCTGGGAGCCGCCATTGTATGCACAGTCGATAAGCCACTATCCACTGCATCCACACTGGGGTGATAATCGCACCTTTGTAGCAAAAAACAGCCTTATTCCGACCCCAGAATTGATTCCGCACGATACAACACCGGGCTCTCCCTACTACACACAATTCATAGAGGTATACGAAAAGGACAAAGCGCTGACACAGGAGGAAAAGGAAGCGGCACTTTGGTGGGGCGACGATCCGGCCGATACATTCACGCCACCTGGGCACTCTTATTATATAGCTACTGCGGTGATCAAGGCTAAAAACCCCGAACTGATCAAATGCGCTGAAACCTACGCCAAAATGGGTATTGCTGTAGCCGACGCATTCATTGAATGCTGGAAGTGGAAGTACGAGCATGTGTCGGAACGGCCGTCAAGTTTTCTTAACCACCATGTGGAGCCCGGTTGGGTGTCATTTTGGCCCGACCCGCCCTTTCCCGCATTTCCATCCGGGCACGCCACCAATGCCGGAACCGCTGCCACTATCCTCATTTATCAGTTCGGTGAGCGATTTTCGTTTACCGATAGCTCTCATGTGGGGCGCAAAAGAGATGAGCTCAGAGACGTGGACTTTAAGCCGAGGCAATACGACTCCTTCTGGCAGGTAGCTGAGGAAACAGCCAACTCCCGGTTTTATGGTGGCATCCATTCTCACTACGACAATGAAATAGGGCTTACTGAGGGAGCAAGGATAGCAGAGAACGTGAATACATTGATTTGGAAAAACGAATAAGTTAGCTCGTGCGCACTATTATGAATAAACTGAAGGTCATCTGGTTGGTTTGCCTTGCCCTGGCAACTTGCACAGCTCAGGCTCAGTTGAGCTTCAAGGATGTAACCGAAGAGGCCGGCATTGGCTATCACCAGTTTGTGGTTTATGAGGGGATGTTTGGCGGAGGTATTTGTGTGTTTGATTTCAATAATGACGGATGGGACGATTTTTTTCTCACCAGCGGAATGGAGACTGATCGCCTTTACCTGAACGATGGAGACGGCACTTTCAAAGATATTTATGCCTCATCCGGCCTGGTTGTTACGGGTGCTTACGTGACCCAGGGCGCCGCAAGCGCCGATGTGAACAGAGACGGCTGGACGGATTTGCTCGTCACGACCATTACTTTAAAAGACAGTTCTCAACAAATTCCCAGGGCGGAGAATCTTTTGTTTATTAACAATGGCAATTCAACCTTTCGGGATGCCACTGAGGAATACGGGCTAAAGAACCTGCAGTCATTTAGTACCGGCGGCAGCTTTGGAGACTTCAATCTCGATGGTTATCCTGACATTTACATCGGCAACTACTTTCTGGCCTATGAGGGAAAATTGAGTGCCATCAACGATGCTACCATCGTTAATGCCAGCTCAACAGCAGAGGGGTATTTGATGGTTAACCATGGCGGCGAATACTTCACCAATGAATATGAGGATTATGGATTAAAATTTCGTGGTTTCGGTTTTGGAGGAGTATTTACTGACTACGACAACGATCACGATCCGGATATTTTCGTTAACCACGACTTTGGGTACAAAGCCACCCCCAATGTGCTGTTGAATAACCGCTACCCCGACGACAGGTTTATTGATGTTGCTGAGGAGGCTGGGATGGATCTCAAAATCAATTCCATGGGGATTGCAATCGGGGATTACGACAACAATGGGCTCCTCGACTACTATGTCACCAATATTCGCTTCAACCGCTTCATGGTGAATCAAGGGGCTGGCAAGCCATTTATAGATAAAGCCCGGGACTTGGGGATGGGCTTTGTGAGCATCAGCTGGGGGGCCAACTTTGCCGATTTTGATCATGATATGGATGTTGATTTGTTTGTGACCAACGGCGACCTCAATCCCAACGACGTGCCCATGGCCAACTTCTTTTTTGAGAATGACAAAGTGGCGTTCACCGATAAGGCCCATTTGCTCGGCCTCAACGATTACGGCGTGGGCAGGGGGTCGGTGGTGTTCGACATGGACAACGACGGAGACCTCGATATTTTGTATGTAAGCCAAAAGCCAGTGCTTGACTTCCCCGTGGAGTCTCGCACAAGGCTGTTTCGAAACGATAGCAAAGGAGGCAACTGGCTAAAGGTTAGCCTCAATGGAACCGAATCGGAACTGCACGGCCTCGGCGCCAGGGTGGAGGTCGTGGCCGGCGGCGTGAAAATGATGAGAGAGATAGATGGAGGATCCAGCCATCTGTCGCAGAATGCATTGTACGCCCACTTTGGCATGGGCACCCACTCAATTGCCGACTCTGTGATTGTGACCTGGCTGGGGGGCGAACGGCAAGTTTTGTTGAATCAGCCGACCAACCAGTTACTTGTGGTCACAGAGCCGGAGAGCAAAGGCCTTGGCTGGCCGATGACCGTCGGCTTTGGTTTTGTAACTGCCCTGGTTGCCGCCTGGGCGGTAAGGAGATTTACTTCAAAATAGCGCTCGCCCAAAAAGATAGTTATGTTTTACCCTAAACATAACGTGAGTTCGATATAAGAAAGTAACAAAACATCACCGAGGGCGTCATTGCGGAAATTTTCTTCAGATATTTTTCTCATCTGAAGAAAATTATCCGCAATCTCCGCCTCAAGACATATGAGATTCCGGATAAATATTGGCCCATTTTGATTTTAGGCCAATATTTTCCGGAATGACGACATTCTTATATCGAACTCACGTTAAACATAGTTAACATTCATCCCAAACATAGCCATCTTTGGGTCTAAACATAGCTATGTTTGGGAAGGATTATAGCTATAAATGAAGTCGATGATAGCTATGATTTTGGAACGGCGCCTTGAGAGCAATAAATCACTCTTTTTTTGGCCATAAGCTGGCCTGCATATTGCCTAGTTCTTAATGATTCTCCACGTGCTGGATAGCTCTCCATTTGTAAGGGTAAGCAGGTAGGTTCCAGCCCACATTCCATCAAACGGGATTTCAACTTTTCCTTGCTGGCTCGTCAAACATCCTTCCTTGACCTTTTGACCGGTAGTAAGTGTCAGGGCATAAGACACCTGAGTGATGCTTCCTGGTAATTCTATTGAAATGAAGCTCTCCGTAGGGTTGGGATACACCTTGATTAGCCCAGCCAGGCCATTCTTCAACCCCGTCACCTCTTCCACCACCAGGGATCTGGTGACCTCCTCTGCTGCCAGGTAGTTTTCATCACCTCCCTGGGTGGCTGTTATGGAGGTTGTACCACTTCCAGTTATGGTCAAAGTTGCCCCTTCCATAGTGGCAATTGTCTCATCTTGAGATTGAAAGGCGACAGGCAAGCCTGAAGAAGCCTCAGCTACCAACTCAATTGGGTCATCGTCTGATCTCAATGTTGGCAGCTCATCAAAAGTGATGTTTTGTGACGCTTTGGCAATAGTCAATGTGTGCTCAGCGGAAGCGGCATTATAATTATCATTCCCGGCTTGAGACGCTGTGATGGTTACTGCCCCGGCTTTTACGATAGAAGCGGAATTGCCTTCGACGGTAACCACAGCAGGGTCAGACGATGAAAAAGTAACGGGTAAACCAACGGAAGAAGTAGCCGAAAGCTCGAAAGCAGGGTCGCCATACGTTTTGGCGGCCAGTGGTTCAAAAGTAATGGTTTGACCAGCCTTGTTCACCACAAGCGACTGCTCCACAGAAGCGGCGGCCAGGTAGTTTTCATTCCCAGTTTGGGAGGCGGTGATAGCCGCTGAACCTGGTTTGAGAAGTGTAACGGTTGTTCCATCCACTTTAGCCACAGTGGCGTCACTTGAGGCGTAGGCCACCGTAAGGCCTGAGGTACTTGACGCAGAAAGCACAAAAGGCTCGTCACCAAATGTGTTTGCCGGGAGTGCTGCAAACGTAATGGTTTGGGCTGCTTTGTTAATGGTCAGCGTTTGTGTGGCAGCGGCACTGGAATAATTGTCGTTGCCAGATTGAGATGCGGTGATGGTGGCAGAACCCGCTTTTAAGATGGTGACCGTGACGCCCTCAACGGAGGCTACAGCTGCATCACTTGAGGAAAAGGCTACATCGAGGCCGGAGCTGGCAGTGGCTGTCAGCTCAAAGGGGGTGTCGCCATAGGTTTTTTCGGGGAGGGAACCGAAGGTGATGGTTTGTTCAACTCCGTTGATTGTTAATGACTGTTGTTTTGACGCTGCGTTGTACAGTTCGGTTGCCACCACCGAAGCGGTTACTGTGACGGTGCCAGCTTTGTGTATTGTTACTGTCTTTCCTTCGGTGCTGGCTACTTCGGGGTTGGAGGATGAGAAGGAGATCTCCTGGTCTGTGTCTACTGAAACCATGAGGTCGAAGGGTTCATCTAAGATAGATTTTGTTGGCAACTCGGCGAAGGAAATTGTAGGATCAGCTTTTGTGCCAGAGCCAGTCAAAGCAATTTCAATCAATGGATTCTCCTCGTCATTGGTCAAAATGAGCAATGTTGCTGAACGTGTGCCGATACCTTTCGGGGTGAATGTTATTCCTATCTCCCCAGAGTCGTCGGGGTTTATTTTATCAGAGATTAAGGAAAGATCTAACTCAAAGTCTTCCGGGTTAGCGCCAGCCAGATCGAATTTAACGGAGCCAGTGAATTTGAGGGGGATGTAGCCGTTGTTGTTTAAAGTCACGACTTCCCTTTCCGTTGGCATTGCAAAAGACTCATTTCCAAAGGCTACTTCAAAACTGGTGGTTTGGGTAGTGCCAGCATATTCAATCGCTGCTGACGCATATAAGATTGGAAGTTCCCAGGGTGTAGTTGTGCCGTCTTTAACCCCATTAAAATAGAGCTTCGTACCGATGATAATTAAATCGCTGACGCCGGCAATATTTCTTTCGTCATCAGGAAAGACATAAATAAGATCAAAAGAACCGGTCGTTCCATCAGTTCGATACAAATAAGCCCCCCCAAGCACTAAGTAAGCCAGGTCATCGATTACAAAAGAATCGTTTAAATTATTGTAGCCTGTTTCTATTCTTTCCGAGTCTCCTTGAGCGTCGTAGATGTCGTAGTAATTAGCCAAACCATCACTACTGACAAAAAGCACTTTGTTTCCGAAACCGACAAATGGACTTATACCATTATTATAATAGGTGCCTGACTGGGCTACTTCTTCCAGGAGAGTCAGATCAGCTGTGGTTTTATACAACGTACAAATGTTGTTTTCAAAGGTGACCGCTATGAAAAGTACTTCGCCAATATTGTGATACTGAACCAATTTCACGTCGGTGTCAAATTCAGCCAATTGCTGTGTGCCGGATGGTGTTCCATCAGAGTACCATAAAGCGTGTTTGCTGCCTGAATTTTTTGCCAGGAAGATAAATTTGGAAGCAAAAACATTAAAACTACGGGGCAGGGAGCCTTCGGAACCTGGGTTGATGTCTTTTACCAGCCCCGCCCCTTCGGGAGTAAGATCGCTCGACCAAAGCTCAAAACCAGTTGTTTGGTCGTTGGCAGCGAAAAAGATCTTTGAGTCAAATTCGAGGGCCACAAATCCTTCGTTTCCTCCGACTTCACCATAGTCGAAAGCATCAGTCATTCCCGGAGCAATATCGGTTACTTCATAAGTTCCGCCAGTTGTTCCGTCTGATACCCACATTTCACGGCTGTTGGTGCCCTGAGGATCGGACGTAAATAGAATTTTGTCGCCAATTACCTGCAGGTTACTCCCCGAATAGACCTCCTTAATAAGCACAATCTCATGATTGGCTATTTTTACTAACCCGGTGAACTCAACACTGCCATTATTCCATTCTGAGGTCAATGTAAATGTTTCGTTATTGTAGGTAACCAAATGGTCGAAATGGGAAAATGTTGGATTTCCACTGGGATTGCTCAAAGGTTCAAGTCGATCGTTGCCATTTTTCCTAAATATGTTCGGTGAAGCTTGATATTTGTTGTCTTCTAGAAGAACAAACTGGTTGTCTGTTTTGGCGATTGATCCGAGCTCAAGATCTTTTAGCCTTTCATTAAAGTCTCCCAGCATCGTTGTACCTTCTGTAGTTCCGTCACTTACCCATAGCTCCTGGCCGTGTAGCCCATCGGTTGCTACAAAATATAAATGAGTCGCATCAGCGCCAACAAACTGCCTGCTTGATAAGATAGGACTTGGATCGATATCTTTTACAATATCTGTCCCTGCATCCGATCCATCTGTCTTCCATAGTTCGTACCCAGCTGCGGTACTCTCTCCAAAAAAAAGCAAGTTTCCGTCAATTTCATCGACTATATTGAACCCATTTTGTAGACCTGGAATTTCCTTGACCAACGTGACATCGATTCCATCTGTTTTCCAGAGCTTTCCATCTGTATTAAAAAAAACATTTCCTGAGTACGGGCGAGACACTCTGTAAATCGCTTTTCCTAGCGGACCGACTGTGGCAATCAATTCCAATGTGTTAGTTGACGTATTCAACTTATAAACCTCAGGGTAATTGAGATAGCCAAATAGGATGAGTTCACCCGCAATATTTCTGGCTCGGATGTTATTAAAGTTTTCGGAAATAGAAGGTAATGTTCCCTCATCGGTTCCGTCTGTTTCCCAGAGATGGTATCGGAAATTGCTGGTAGAGTAGAACAAAAAGTATAGTTTGCCGTCAAGCTCAACCAAATCACGTTCGTCGTCAAAAGCAATGAAACCTGCTTCTGAGCTTAAGTCACTTATCAAAATAGTATTGTTGGAGGCGCCATCAGTTTCCCAGATCTGATTGCCATTGATAAATAGCAGCAGCTTTTCTCCAAATTCAACATACTCTACATTCGTCAACCCGTCAGACCCGTCGACAATATCTTTCAATAGTATTGTACCGTCTGATGTACCGTCTGTAATCCACAGTTCCTGGCCATGAACACCGTCATTGGCAAGAAAAAGTAGCTTATCGCCAAACTGCTTGGGTTTCAAGGCTGCAGAACTGCCGTAATTGGTTTCGTTGATATCTTTAAGTAATTGGATGGATCCGTCAGCTGGATCGAAAAAACCTGGCTCAAGACCGACCGCATAATCTCCCTCCACGAAGAAGTTAATATTAAAAACTAAAAGCTTGTCTTGAAATGCAACGATGTCGCTTACGTTGCCAGTTATTGCGGCATGTGTTTGACTGGCACTCAGCACAACGGTACCTTCGGATGTGCCATCCGTTTCAAGTAATCTACTCCCAAAATATCCTGATTGAATAAAATAGGACTTATAATTTAGTTCTGTGAAGCTTCCCTGCCAATAAAACGTATCACCGGTAGGGTGATTCTCCAACAAAAGCTGCACAGGTTGCGGTTGCCCTAATGCTCTTTGGCCGAATACCGTGAGTATCCCGGAAAAAGTAGCTATTAAAATAAAAAGCTTAATTCCCTTTAATAATTCTATAGGCGATTTTAGTGCCATCTTTTGAAATAGTTAGTAGGTAAATGCCGTCTTTTAAATTGCTGGTCAGAATTGCTGTTGACCCCGACTTGTCTAAGTAACCGTTGGAAATTACTTCTCCACTAATCGAGGTGAGAGTAAATTCACCCATTAAATCAGCGCTGTGTTTGATGAAAAGCAACTCTTGCACCGGGTTTGGAAATACCTCCAGTAGCCCAGCCAGGCCATTCTTCAACCCCGTGACCTCTTCCACCACCAGGGATCTGGTGACCTCCGCCGCCGCCAGGTAGTTTTCATCACCTCCCTGGGTGGCTGTTATGGAAGTTGTTCCACTACCGGTTACGGTCAAAGTTGCCCCTTCCAAAGTGGCAATTGTCTCATCTCGAGATTGAAAGGCTACAGGCAAGCCCGAGGAAGCCTCGGCCACCAGCTCAATTGGTTCGTCGTCGGATTGCAGGGTTGGCAGCTCATCAAAAGTGATGGTTTGTGACGCTTTGGCAACGGTTAATGTTTGTTCAGCGGAAGCGGCATTATAATTATCATTGCCGGCTTGTGAGGCCGTGATTGTTACTAGCCCGGCTTTTACTATCGACGCCGAATTACCTTCAACGCTAACCACAGCAGGGTCAGACGATGAAAAAGTAACGGGTAAACCAACGGAAGAAGTAGCCGAAAGCTCGAAAGCAGGGTCTCCATACGTTTTGTCGGACAATGGTTCAAAAGTAATGGTTTGACCAGCCTTGTTGACAGCAAGTGACTGCTCCACAGAAGCGGCGGCCAGGTAGTTTTCATTCCCAGTTTGGGAGGCGGTGATAGCCGCTGAACCTGGTTTGAGAAGTGTAACGGTTGTTCCATCCACTTTAGCCACAGTGGCGTCACTTGAGGCGTAGGCCACCGTAAGGCCTGAGGTACTTGACGCAGAAAGCACAAAAGGCTCGTCACCAAATGTGTTTGCCGGGAGTGCTGCAAACGTAATGGTTTGGGCTGCTTTGTTAATGGTCAGCGTTTGTGTGGCAGCGGCACTGGAATAATTGTCGTTGCCAGATTGAGATGCGGTGATGGTGGCAGAACCTGCTTTTAAGATGGTGACCGTGACGCCCTCAACGGAGGCTACAGCTGCATCACTTGAGGAAAAGGCTACATCGAGGCCGGAGCTGGCAGTGGCTGTCAGCTCAAAGGGGGTGTCGCCATAGGTTTTTTCGGGGAGGGGACCGAAGGTGATGGTTTGTTCAACTCCGTTGATTGTTAATGACTGTTGTTTTGACGCTGCGTTGTACAGTTCGGTTGCCACCACCGAAGCGGTTACTGTGACGGTGCCAGCTTTGTGTATTGTTACTGTCTTTCCTTCGGTGCTGGCTACTTCGGGGTTGGAGGATGAGAAGGAGAT
>NZ_LR701637.1:531856-762761 GCF_902498805.1 Imperialibacter sp. EC-SDR9
ACCGAAGGTGATGGTTTGTTCAACTCCGTTGATTGTTAATGACTGTTGTTTTGACGCTGCGTTGTACAGTTCGGTTGCCACCACCGAAGCGGTTACTGTGACGGTGCCAGCTTTGTGTATTGTTACTGTCTTTCCTTCGGTGCTGGCTACTTCGGGGTTGGAGGATGAGAAGGAGATTTCCTGGTCTGTGTCTACTGAAGCCATGAGGTCGAAGGGTGCGTCGCCATAGGTTTTTTCAGGAAGAGGTTCGAAAATAATTGTTTGAGGCAGCCCCTCAATTGTCAGCGTTTGTTCCAAAGATGCAGCGTTGTATACGTCTGTTGCTTCGACGGAGGCAGTTATTGTCACCGCACCCACCTTGTGAATTGTCACCAGCGTCCCATCGGTGCTGGCAATTTCCGGGTTTGATGAAGAGAAGGAAATGTCCTGATCCGTATCAACCGATGCCACGAGGTCGAAGGGCTCGGCGACGACAGATTTAACTGGCAGGTCGGCAAAGGAAACTATGGGATCAGCTTTTGTGCCAGTACCAGTCAACACAATTTCAATTAAAGGAGCGTTCTCATCATTGGTCAAGATGAGTAAAGCAGCAGAGCGAGAACCTACACCTTTTGGCGTAAAAGTAATGCCAATTTCGCCAGAGCTATTTGGATTTACTTTATCTGAAATCGAAGAAAGGTCGAGCTCAAAATCTTCCGGATTAGCGCCTGCCAGGTCAAACTTGAACGAGCCAGTGAATTTTAGGGGGATGTAGCCCATGTTGGAGATGGTTATCACTTCTATTTCGCTGGGTTGATTGTAAACAGCATCATCAAAGCTTATTTCGAAACCTGAGCTCTGCTGCGTTCCCTTGTATTCTACTTCGGCAGAAGAATGCAATATGGGTAGTCTGTAAATTGAAGTTATGCCGTCTTTTTCCCCTTGAAAAACAAGGTCTGACTTAAAGTTGAATGGATTATCTATTCTCTTGACACCGGAACTTTCAGTTAGGTCATAAAGAAGTGTAGTACCTTCTGCGCTGCCATCTGTCCCAAGCATAGTGCTATTAAGCAAGTTGTCCCCCTCCCAAAACAATAGGTAGTCGTCGACTACCGTATAGCCTCCGAGATAGCCTGTTTCTGAATGATATATTTGTTCGTTGCTTTCAGCTGATAAGCTAAAATAGTCGTAGCCATAGCCCTCACTTTTCTTTATATAAATGAGAGTTTCATTTAGCGGTATAAATGGATCTTCATTGGCTATATAAAACTGTCCCAAAGTTTCAACTAGCTCCGTGCCCTCTGAGGTGCCATCTGTTTTCCAGAGCTCGTAGAAGAAACTGTTGTTTCGGATAACATAGTACAACCAGTCTCCCAAGGTATGATACTCAATAGCCCCAATTGTATTGGAATGATCGAAAAGACGTTGTGTGCCGATTTCAGTTCCATCAGTAACCCAAATCTCGTGTACTGCTGTCTCCTTTTCTGTTAAAAAAAACAGCATATCTTTGAATACATAGAAGTTTGAAGGAAGAGAACCCCATGGGCCGACCCTGATGTCTTTCAGCATACTGGTTCCCTCGTCTGTAAGATCACTTTTCCAAAGTTCCGGCCCATGTATACGATCATTTGCTGTAAAAAAGTAGCCTGTACCAGGGACGTATTCAACGCTTAAACCACTGCCTTCATAAGTGCCTGATGAAGTTCCACTGGCAATATCCTTGATCATTTTTACCGACTCAATCGTCCCATCACTCATCCACAACTCACCTCCATATGCGGCCTCATCGTTCGAGAAAAAAGCGACACCATTCGCTATGCTAATATTAGTTGGGGAGATGGAAAGTTCGACCACGCTTTCAAGGGTGCCGTCTTTAAAAAGAAAAAGATTTGTATGAATAGCGTTGTTTGTGACCTCATGTGCTTTGAAAATTATGGATTCTCCTAGAACCTCAAGGCTTGCAGTATAGTTAGTGAGGTAGGTATATGAGCCATTTCTTCCAATGGCTTTTAAAGTGTTTTCATCCGTTACATTCACTAGATTGGGGGCTTGGTTATTATCGAAGTCCCTTCCCAAATACAGAACGAGATCGTTGCCGACCGTTTCAGCATCCTTAATCGTCAAGCTTTCAGGGACAGTTCGTAAATCCCCTACAGAAATTGTCGTTTCGGGACTGCCCTGGGTGGCCCAAAGCTCTCTGCCTTTTTGTCCATCGTTTAGGGAAATGAAAGAGAAGGATTCTGAGGAAGATAAAAACTCGGGTCGGCTGGCTTCCAGACCAGGGTTAAAGTCCCTCAAAATGGACGTGCCCTCAGTTGTTCCATCCGATACCCAGATCTCGTGTCCAGATGCGTTACCAATAAATGTAAAAAGAAAACGGTTGTTGACAAAAGCGTAATTCCAGTTGTATCCAGAGGAGTTACTGGCTTCCAGGTCAGCAATTTTTATTGTACCTGGTTCGGTAGCATCTGTTTTCCAAAGTTCATTCCCACCCTCGAAGAATATGCTCCCGTCAACCTCGGTTGAAATATTGTGAAGGTACTGAATTGGAATTGTTGCAACCAATTCAAGTTCGGCTGTCATGGTATTAACCTTGTAAAGGCAAGATTGTGTGGTGTTACATCTTTGCACGAATAATAGCTCATTGTTCAGCGTCCTTAGGTTGCTGCTTTGCAGGTTTTCAATTACTACCCCAGTACCATCTGGTGTGCCGTCTGTCTTCCAAATACTGTAACCACTACTTCCAACGATAAAAAAAACCTCATTACTAACAACATGAATCTCACGATCGGAATACCCTACAATTGCGTTGAACGGGGTAAAGTCTTTTATTAGAGTGGTTCCATCAGGGGTACCATCAGTTTTCCAAAACTGTTTGTTGTCGATGAAAAAGAAGAGGTTGTCTCCGATAGGCAAAAATTTGATGTTGTTGGAAACTCCTACAGCTCCGGGGTTTATGTCCACAAGGAGGTTTGTACCTTCACCGGTGCCGTCAGTTACCCAAATTTCTTGACCATGAATTCCATCGTTGGCAAGAAAGAAGACCTTTTCACCGATGGAGATAGGCTGTATTGATTGTGAAGAAGCCCATTGGCCCTGGTTAATATTTGTTAAAGGACTCATGGTCAGTGAAGTCAAGTCTAATATCGCTGGCTCATCACCTAGGATGATGTCTGATTCAAACACGATAAAGTCGAAGCCAAAAAGAAGGAGCTTTCCATCTACTGACGACATAGCCCTGATTCTTCTGATTCCACCGCCTACTTGCTGCCATCCGCCTGAAGGCAAAGTAAATTCAAGTCTAGATGTCCCCTCAGGTGTTCCATCTGTCTGCCAAATTTCATCGTCGTTAGCCACGAAATAATGCATCCCATCGATTTCCACCATGTCTCGTGGGTCGCTTGAAGCAGTTGGGTGATTTTCCAGCAATAGCTGTACAGGCTGAGGTTGAGCAAAAGCTTTATGGCTTCCGCCCAGAAACAAAGAAATGGCAAACACTAATTTAAGCGACCTTTTCAAGCAGCTGGCTGAGTTATTTGGGTACATCGTGTCAACAATTAGGTGTGCATTATAAATAAGCGCTTAATTGTGACAAAAGAAATGTTTTAAGTTGATAAATAATAGAAATTATGAGGTCGCCGTCCATTTTATAGCCCCTCTGGATATCCCTGCAATAAAAAAAGGGCCAGTTTCCCTGCCCTTTTTTACTCAATCATGTTGTTGTGTGGTTTTAGTTTTTAATTACCCTGAAGACTTCAGTGTAGCGCTCGCCGCTGATGTTGAGCAGGTACACGCCGGGGCCAATGTCTTCGACGATGATCTTCGTTTTGGCCTGGTTCATTTGCAAGTCGCCATATTTCACTACTTGCCCACTTATCTGCGTAAGGCGATAGCTGGCTTTGGTGATATTGTCAGGCAGCTCAACCTCAATATAGCTCTGCGCTGGATTCGGGTACACCTGTACTTTATCAGCTAAGTCGTCACCAACACCTGTTACGGTCGGCGTCACTACCAGCGTATGGCTTACATCCTCTGCGGCCAAGTAATTGGCGTTCCCAGTTTGCCTGGCAGTAATTTCTACTTCGCCGGCTGCCAGCACCTCAAGGCTAGTTCCGGTTACTTTGGCAATATCAGGATTGCTCGACACAAAGGTTACTGCCAGGCCAGAGGTGGCTTCGGCCACAAGTTCGACAGCACCATTGCCAGACTCTACATCAGGCACATCAAAAGTGATTGTTTGAGCGGCTTTGTTGATCGTTAACACGTGCTCGACACTAGCCGCCGAGCTATAGCTGTCATTTCCGGGCTGGCTTGCTTTCAGTGTTACGGTTCCGGCACCCAGTATGGTCACAGTCGATCCTTCGATCATAGCAACGCCAGGCTTGGAGCTGGTTAAAGTCACCGGCAAACCTGAGCTTGCCGTGGCTGCCAGGTCAAACGCTTCGGCTCCAAACGTTTTGCCCTCCGGCGCTTCAAAGGTTATGGTTTGAACACCTTTAGATATGGTAAGCAGCCTGGTCACTGAGGTGGCAGCATCGTAGTTGTCGTTGCCAGCCTGGGAGGCCGTAATATTGACATTTCCCGACTTGACGATGGTCACTGTATTGCCAGCAATGGTAGCCACACTTTCATTGGATGAAGTAAACACCACAGGCTGGCCGGAGGCGCCTCCTGTTGCCGTTAATTCGACTGCCGAGCCAAATGTCGTAGGTGCCAGGGACTCAAAGGATATAGTTTGGGGCGCTTTTTTAATGGTAATGCTAAATGCCTGACTGGCAGCATCAAAGTAGTCATTTCCAGCTACTGATGCGGTAACCGACACTACACCAGCCTTAAGGATAGTGGCTGTGGTTCCGGATATAGAAAGAACCGTAGCATCTCCACTGGCAAATGTCACCGGGTTTCCCGAGGTGCTGGTGGCGCTTAACTCAAAGGGGTCATCATCAATGCGATACGTGTTAGCGCTATTGAAGGCAATGCTTTGCCCACCAACGACAATATCTACTTCTTTTGTAGCAGGGTCGGCGGCATGGAAGTATGCATTGCCGCCCTGCGTAGCGGTGATTGTAATGGTGCCAAACTTCTTAGTAACTAGGTTTCCATCTACAAATTCAGCCACTGTTTTGTCAGACGAGGAGAGAGTGACAGGAAGCCCGGATGTCGCTTCGATGTCTAAGGCGATCGGAGTGTTCTTATACAGTATTTTTGAAGGGACTTGTAGCTTGATAGTCTGTTCAAAATCTGTACCCACCCCTTCCAGGTTGACAATACCCGGCGAACCAGAACCAACCAGGGCTGGCAGTTCTATATAGGCTTCCCTTACATCACCGGTCGTCGGTTTAAACCGGATATCGATATCAAAGCTTTCACCGGGCCTGAGCATAGACGGTAGGCTGCCCGACACGATGATGAAATCTTTAGCAGCATCTCCCATCACAGCCAACGTACTTCCTTGAGGAAATGACCAGTCCACAAAGCCCCCGTTTTCTATGGTGACGGTCTCAATGCCAGACTGGTTTCCTTCAGAAAGGGTGCCAAAGTTGATGGTTTCTTCAGATTCAAGCGGGTCGGAATCGTAAATAACTGTGGCGACAGGTTTGAAAAGGCTGAGTTTCCATAGTGAGATGACATAGTCGGAATAGTCATATGAGTTGAAAACAAGATCATCTCCGAAAGCAGTAAAATTTTTGACATCAGCATAGGGGGTCAGAAATGCTTCGTCGTAAAGGTTTATTACTTCTTCATCGATATCAGACCCATTTGTCATGTAGAAAAAAGAAAACCCATAGTTGTAGTAGATATAATTACCTTTTGCAAAAAAGCCGTATGCTTGCGCACCGCCAGTTTTAAGTGTAGTCTGCAATCCCTCATTATCTATAAAGTAGTAATCGTAGTAGCCTGTAGAATTGTTATAATCTACGTAGAGAAGGCCTCTGTCAGATTGAATGGCAGGTATCGAATAATACGAATAGCCTAAATCCAGAATTTCCTCAGTGCCGTCTGCTGTGCCATCAGTTTTCCATAAAGCATAGTATCGATAGTCGTAGTCTTCGAGAAAATATACTTCATTACCTACATGAAAAAACGATACGGCATTAACTGTTTCAATAACCCTGGTGTTTTGAGGAGTCCCATCTGTCACCCACAACTGAGTGGAGCCATTTGTCTCCGCCGTAAAGTAGAGCCTGTCGCCGGCGACGAAGAAGTTTTCCGGGTATGAGCCGTCACTTCCCGGCTCCAGATCAAAAAACAATGTGGTGCCCTCCTCGGTCAGGTCAGTTATCCATAGCTCTCTTCCCGATGTATTATCGTTTGCGGCGAAAAAGTACTTATTTTTAAAGAAGGTAATAGGCAAGTCTTTGGAACTGTTCGTTTCAACTGAGCTGCCGTACCCGGGGGCAATATTGGCTACTTGATAGGTGCCATCGGAAGTTCCGTCTTCGGACACCCAAAGCTCATAACCTTCACCATATCCGGCAAAGAATAATTTGCCATTAACCTTCGTCAGGCCATAGGTATAAAGGTATATATCGTCCTTTACCTGGCTAATGGTTCCATCACCTGCCAATTTGGTGAGCCCTTGCTGAAAGGATCCATCATTATTTAATTGGGAGCCATAAAAGTATATATCGTTGTTAAGATCTGCTATTCCTCCTTGAGTCTCAAAAGTTACCTCTTCTCCCTCCAGCGGGCTCGTTAGTTGCGCCTCCCCAGGGCTTAATTGATAGAGATTAGGAACCCCATTGCCGTAATAGGAAGTTTGAGCATACAGCTTATCCTCCGTCGCTATCATCTTGAACATGGAAATGCTTTGCAGAGCTGTGTTGGTATCTTCCAATAGACTGGTGCCCGAGCTAGTTCCGTCGCTCACCCAAACTTCCTGACCCGTTTCAGGATTTCTGGCTCGAAAAAAAATCTTACCTAGCACGTTGCTTTCAAAGAGCCTGTTTGTGTTATACAATGAAGAAAAGGGGCCAGGATAGATATCTTTTAAAAGTCCCGTTCCGCTTTCAGTTCCATCGGTCACCCAAAGTTCGTTTCCCGTATCTGGAGAATATATAGCAAAGACTAACTTATCACCGGCAAAGCCATTCAAAGAACCCTGGTAGTATTGATTGTTTGCAAAAGTCACTATCATTTCAGCACTACCGCTTGAAACGTCAAGTTTCCAGATCCTGTAAGGGGAGACTGAGTCTATAAAATATGCATCAGACCCATTTGAAGCAAAAAATGAAATAGCATAAGGATGACTTGCAACCGTTACAGACTGATTTTGCGCTTCTCTGTATCTGTTAAAGTTGATAGTGCCATCTGAATATGTAGAATAATATACTTCTCCATCGATGTCAAATACGTATGAGATGTTGAAAGATTCGCTTTGCGCAATCATATTGGTCCCCTCTGGTGTTCCATCCGACTTAAATATTTGGTAAAGGTTATTGGATCCTCTAATCGTGTAATAGAAATAGTTCTCAGTAGAAGCACCCGTCATATAATAGGTATAAACACCATCGTTGGAGATTTTTTTCGTCCCGTCAAGAGTGCCATCAGTGGCCCATACCTGATTGTTGTTTAGTGAAATGAATGTAAGGTTTCCGTTTGAAAAATATTTGATACTGGAATAGCTGCCACTAATAATTTTAAAAGTTCCACTTTCTGTTCCATCAGTTACCCAAATGTCATACCCGTTACCATCATATGACCTGAAATAAACTTTATCCCCAGCGCTAAACACATCATATGTATAGGCATAGCCCGATGGGTTAATGTCTTTTATAAAAGTGACAGACCCATCCGCTGGATCTACCAACGCAGGCTCTCCCGCATAGGAATAAAAGTAGAACCTGTCAATAAACAATTTATCGCCAAGGGGGGCTATATAGTTAATGGTGTTTGAATACCCGTCGCCACTTACAGGGGTAATTTCAGTTCTGTTCAGGCCCTCATCCACTTCGATGATTGTAGAGTTATGAGGGTAATAGGCCTTGCCGTTCAAGTCTGCCAAAGAATAAAAGTAGGGGCCATCACCCGTGCCGGAATTTGGCGTTTCAATTCTGGTAAGTTCAGGTTGCGAAATTCCTTCGAGTGAGACTACGAACAGGAGTAAGGCCGTCAGCAAAATACCTTGAAAGCCAACTTGAAGGCTTATTGATGTAAAAGAATGTGTCATTTTAGGCTTGTTTTTCGTGTGCATGATGAATTTCATAAAGGCTATACACGAGTTATTAGATTTAGGTTAGTAGACGGCTAATTTTATAAACTGATGAGACACATATCCTTGACTAAAAAATGCGCTCAGAAGCCTATTCCACGCTGTGACATTTTATTTAAAAGGACTTTAAAATGGAAATAAGCTGAGCAAAATAGAATTTAGTTTTTGATGGGCAAAGTTTTTTTCTAAAATATGTAAGCTCAGTGTCGAGAACTATGAGCTCTTTTATTTAAGCTTGGCCTTTACAAAAGTTATGAGAAACCATTTATTGCACAGAAGGCTTTGGGGTTATGTGCTATGCTGTATTGCCCTGGAATATTAATTATTTGAGTTTGCGCAAATGCCTTGTCACTTCCATGGCTTTTGCAGGACAATTTCAGGATCTTCTCTTATTTTTTGCAAACTAAGTCCAGTAAAAAAGGGCCAGTTCCCTAGCCCTTTTTTACTCAATTATGTTGTTGTGCGGTTTTAGTTTTTAATTACCCGGAAGACTTCAGTGTAACGCACACCGCTGATGTCGAGCAGGTAAACGCCGGGGCCAATATCTTCGACGGTGATCTTCGTTTTGCCCCCGTTCAGTTGCATGTCACCATACTTCACTACTTGCCCGCTTATTTGTGTAAGTCTGTAGCTGGCTTTGGTAATATTGTCAGGCAGCATAACCTCAATATAGCTCTGCGCCGGATTGGGGTACACCTGCACTTTATCAGCTAAGTTGTCTCCAACACCTGTTACGGCCGGCGCCACTATCAGCGTATGCCTTACATCATCTGCGGTCAGGTAATTGGCGTTTCCCGCTTGTCTGGCAGTAATTTATACTTCATGGGCTGTCAAATGGCTGGCAATAATTTCCTGTCCATTTCCTCTATTCCTCAAATATTCATTTCACCGCATCAATCCTCTGCTTATTTTGTGCTTTCTCGCAAAATCCAACTCCATGAAAAAACTTTCGATGTACCTGTTTTTCTTCCTGGCCATTTTCTCAGGCCAGCTGCTGGCCCAATACCCCACCGACTACCTCGGCAAGGATTTTCACAAAGAACGCCGGCAGGCGCTGCGTGAAAAGATGCCACCAAATTCAGTGGCCGTAATGTTTGCCAATCCGGTTCGAAATCGGGCCAACGATGTGGAGTATGTTTATCACCAGGATCCTGATTTTTATTATTTAACTGGCTACCAGGAGCCGCATTCATTGGTGCTTATATTTAAAGAAAATAAAAAAGATAGTCAAGGAAATATATTCTCGGAAGTGCTATTTACACAACAAAGAGAGGCCCGAAAGGAGATGTACAACGGTGCCAGATTGGGTGTGGAGGGGGCTAAGAAGGAGCTTGGCTTTGAGGCTGCTTACGACGCTACCGTGTTCAAAAATTTTAACATGGACTTCTCCGTGTTTGACAAGATCATGTTCCTCAATTTACCCTCCGATGTAAGGGACGCCACTGGTGATGAGGCCGATCTTTACAGCCTTCTGCTACAGTTCAAAAACAAGGTCGATTACCCGGTCGACTTCAATGCCGACAAGTACAAAATGTATGACTATGTCAAGTCGGAGGAGTTTCTGAAGAACCCGCAGGCGGCCCAGATTTTGAGACAGCTGGTGAATAGCTTTCCAGATTTTGCCTCAAATGAGCAAATCAGGGCTGTTTTAGAAGCCAAGTCGCCCGAGCAAAGGAAGCTGATGATTGAGAAACTTCCTGAGCCAAAGCAAAAGCTGGATGGTACTTCGTTGGAGAAGTACTTAACCGATTTAAGAGAAGTGAAGACCGACGAAGAGGTCGCTTTGCTGAGGATGGCTGTCGACGTGAGTTGCGTGGCGCAGGCAGAAGTGTATAAGGCTATGCGGCCTGGCATGTCCGAATCGGAGGTGCAGGGCATCCATGAGTTCGTTTTCAAGAAATATGGGGCCGAAGACCTGGGCTACCCGTCGATTGTTGGGGCCGGCAACAATGGCTGCACACTTCACTATATCAGCAACAATAAGATGGACATCAAAAGCGATCTGGTGCTCATGGATCTTGGGGCGCAGTACCGGGGCTACACAGCCGACATTACCCGCACCATTCCGGCCAGTGGTAAGTTTACCAAAGAGCAGCGAGCCATCTACGAATTGGTGCTGAAGGCCCAGGAAGCTGCTTTTGCAAGGTCAAAACCAGGCAATAAGATATCAGACAATACCCTCGTTTGCAGGGAAGTGATCAACCAGGGGCTTGCAGAGCTTGGTGTTATTGAGTCAGCGGATACACAGCACAATTACTTCCCGCATGGGGTGTCGCATCACATTGGTTTGGATGTGCACGACAGGGGGAACTACCAGGAATTCAAGGAGAATATGGTACTCACTGTTGAGCCCGGGATCTACATTCCCGAGGGTAGTCCCTGTGACAAAAAGTGGTGGGGGATTGCAGTGAGAATTGAAGACGATATTTTGATCACAAAAGATGGTTACGAGCTGCTGAGTACCCGTGCTCCAAGGACACCTGATGAGATAGAAAAGTTGATGGCGAAAGAGAGTATTTTCTCTAATTATAAACTACCTGATTTGAAAAAATAGTTTATTCAATAGTTTTCTCCGAGTCAGAAAATAAAGTGTATTGACTCGGAGAAAAATCTTGAAAGATGTTTTTACTCGGCCATCATCCACTGGGCAAGTAAGTAACCAGCGCCTTTCGTTACCACCTTGTCAAAGCCTTCGGGTATTTTACCTTCGGGAAGTAAAATCCACCCATCCATTTCAGCCGCTTCGGTAACGTCGATAGCCATAAACGCAGCGCCATCACCAGAGGCTTTTTCCAGGAAGACGTACCTGTTGTTGTCAGCAAACACAGCTGCAATGGCCGGCACTGCATAGCCGGTGGCTTCTCCTGTTATAATTTCCCCTTCCACGTACATGCCCATGATGAAAGGGATATTCTCCTCTTCGAAGTGGCCATGCACTTTGACCGCCCTGGTGTTGTCGTCGAAAGCCTTGTCGATCAGGTAGATGTCAGCTTCCAGCACCTCGCCAGGCATCGACGGCAGCATGATCTCCATTTTTTGTCCCTCTTTTACATTCATTGCCTCCGATTCATAAACGCTGAGCTCGGCATGTATGTGAGTGAGGTCCACTATTTCCATAAGGGATTGCCCGGGCGTTATGTAGCTCCCGATTTTTGCAGATACTTCCGTCAGGTAGCCGTCCATTGGCGCACGGATAGTGAATGACCTGGCAATAGTCCCTTTGTCGAGCGTGGTCATGTTTACATGCAGAAAGCTGAGCTTTTGTTGCAACGCTTCAACTGAGGAGGCCGTTTGTTCATACACCGCCTGAGCGAGTTGCAGATTCTTCTTTGATGTAATAGAGTCAGCCGCCAGGTTACTTTGTCTTTCAAACTCGGACTTTAGCACTGCCAGTTGGCTCCTGTGCTCAAGATACTGCTGTTGCAGATCAACAAATTCCGGCCCTTCCATAACGGCCAGCACTTCTCCTTTCTTTACTTTTTCACCAATGTGTTTGTCGGCTGATTTTACATAGCTACCCAAAAACGTGGTAACAGAAGCCATGTGCTGCGTTGGAACATCGAGCAAGCCATTTGCGGACACAGAGGTTGTGATCGTTCGCTGCTCTATTGTTTTGGACTGGAGACCGATTTTTGCAAGCTGCTGGGCCGACAGTGTCAGGCCATCAGCAGTTTTTTGGGCTTGCTGACTCTCAGCAAGCGGCTCTGCCTGGTTGGTGCAGCCCTGGAGAGCAGCCAGAAGTGCTAGACCTAAAATATATATTTGATAAGTTTTCATGTGTCTGGATTAATCAATTAAAAAGAATGCAATGTTGACCTCTGCCAGCTTAAGCTGATGCAGTTGGTCGATAGAGCTTAGCCTGATTTGTCTGGCAGTTTCGAAATTCAACAGCAATTGGTATAAGTCTATTTCTCCTGCGGTGTATGACCTGTTGGCCATTGATATAAGCTCTTCGGCCATTTTCAGCCCCTCAGTTTGGTAATAGGCAACCATTTCCTCAAACTTTAGCCGGTTGGCCTGCAAGCCCGCCCATTCGGCTTCCCTTCGCCGCTCATAATTGTCTAGCTGCTCACCTGCGGCTTCCGCATACAGCTTACTGGCCTGCACTCGCCTCACTTGTGACAGCCCCAGCAATGGAATGCCAATCCCGAACTGGTAGCCATCAAAATTGGCAGCGTTTTCCCCCTGCCCAAAGCCTTTGAAATACTGGGCCTGAAAGGTAGGTGCCAGCCTTGATTCTTCCACTCTTTTGAGTGAAAGGCTGCTGGCTTCTTTTTTTACCAGCTCCTGATATTTTGGATCGTCCTGGGAAGCCTCAATAGAGGTGTTTTTTGCCAAAACATCGGTGTGGCTAAGAGCCCTGGAGGGGAGCACGATAGAATCTTCACTTTGCAGGATGCCCTTGAGCCGCTCCCGGTAATGTGCCACTTCCAATTGCGATTGTGCCAGCGCTGCATGCACTTCGCTGGCTTTCGATTTAGACTGTATAAGCTCAAGTTTGGTGGCGTCACCCACCTCTGCCCGCCGTACCACAACCTGGTTCATGGCAGCGTACAAGCTATCCAGCACCTGCCAATGCTCCAACTTCTCTTTTGATCGGGCCATGCCGAGATAGAGAATAGCGACGTCTTTGCTGAGCTGTCGTTTGGCAATATCAAGCTGGGAAGCAGCAATGTCGGTTTGGTTAACCAGGGCTTTTTTGGACGCAGTGTAGAGGCCCGGCCAGGCGATTTGCTGCTGCACGCCAAGCACCCTCAACGGAAAGCCGTTGGGCGCTATATTGTTTTGATCGTAGCCATAATAGATATGAGTGGGGCCGGGGTCGAAAGCAGTCTTCTCCAGCTTCTCCACACCTTGCAAGGTTGTTTGTGCCGCATTAATGCCCTGGTTGTTTTCCAGGGCCATCTCAATGGCTTTGTCAAGCGTCAAGATGGATGGAGCATTTTGAGCGTTGATAGCAAGGCTACTGCCCAACAACAGCATCAGCATTGTCGCCTTTTTACCTGGCCATTTGAAAAAGCCAGTTTCCAGCAATGTGTACAGTACTGGCAGCACCACCAGCGTGAGGAACGTGGCCGACACCAGACCCCCGATAACAACGGTCGCCAATGGCCGCTGTACTTCTGCCCCAGCTGATCCTGAAAAGGCCATAGGGAAGAAGCCCAGTGCTGCCGCCGACGCCGTTAGCAACACGGGGCGCAGTCTCATTTTTGTGCCCATAATCACTCTTTTGTGGATGTCGTTAATTCCTTTGTGCTTTAATTCATTGAAGAATTCAATCAGTACGATGCCATTTAACACGGCGATACCAAAAAGCGCAATAAACCCAACGCCAGCAGAGATACTGAAGGGCATGCCTCGGATAGTTAAAGCGATGACGCCACCTATAGCGGCCAATGGAATGGCTGAGAAAACAAGTAATGCCTCACTGACGGCCCCAAAGGTAAAATAGAGCATGATGAAGATCAGGAACAATGCTACTGGCACAGCCACCATCAGCCTTTTTTTCGCATTTTGAAGGTTTTCAAACTGCCCCCCATAGGTGATATAGTAGCCGACAGGCACTTTGAGGCTGGTGTTGATAATCTGTTGCATTTCTTGCACCAACGACTCCATGTCTCTGTTTCGCACGTTGATGCTAACCACGATCCTTCGCCGGGTATCATCTCTTGAAATTTGGGCTGGGCCTGCTTCGTAGGTGATGCTGGCCACTTCCCGTAAAGGAACCTGGCCTCCGCCCGGAAGGGCAATGAACAGATTGCTGAGATCCTGAATATCGCTTCTATTCTTCAGCAAGGTTCTCACTACCAGGTCGAAGCGCTTCTCTCCTTCAAAAACAACACCGGTGGCCTCTCCGGCAAAAGCCATTCTGATCACCCTATTCACGTCTTTTACCATAAGTCCATAAGACGCCAACTTGTGTCGGTCGTACGTTACCGACATTTGAGGCAAGCCGGCTATTTGCTCCACACTTACATCAGCCGCTCCTTCCACATGCTGAATAAGCGACTTTACTCTGTTGCCCATGTTGAAGAGTGTATCGAGGTTTTCGCCGAAGATTTTGATGGCTACATCTGCTCTTACACCAGTAACAAGCTCGTTGAACCTCATTTCGATAGGCTGAGTAAACTCAAAACCAATACCAGGGAGAGCGGACATTGCCACTTTCATTTTATCGGCAAGCTCATCTTTTGAGGCAGCAGAGACCCATTCTGACTTAGGCTTCAGTCGCACAATCACATCCGTCATTTCCATCGACATCGGATCGGTAGGAACTTCCGCTGCCCCAATTCGGGTGATCACCTGACTCACCTCTGGAAAATTCTGCAGCAGAATCCTTTCGAGCTTAGTGCTGATGTCCACCGTTTCCGACAAAGAGGTACCCGGCTTGAGAATGGGCTGTATCACGTAATCACCTTCATCGAGTGTTGGAATGAACTCGCCACCAAGCTGAGTGAATAGGAATACGCTAGCTGCCAGCATGGTGATTGCAGCACCAATAACCAACGCTTTGAACCTCAAAGCGAAGCGGATGGTAGGCAGATACAGGTTTTGTATTTTTCCAATCAAAGCGTCAGAAAATCCGCTTTTTGAGGTCTTTGCTTTTTTGGGCTTAAGAAAGTAAGCCGACATGGCTGGCACATAGGTCAGGCAAAGGATCATGGCACCTATGAGCGCAAAGCTGAATGACAAGGCCATTGGCTTAAACATTTTTCCTTCAATACCTGAAAGCGAAAGGATAGGTATGAAAACAATCAGGATGATGACCTGACCGAAAATGGCGGATCGCATCATCGTGGAAGCACTTGTCGCAGTGAGAGCATCCATTTCGGCTGTTCGTTCTTCGTCTGATAGCTTGAGAAGCCCGTTTGCCCTGGCAGAGATCTGGTGCACCGTATATTCTACAATGATGACCGCCCCATCGATGATAATACCGAAGTCGATGGCGCCCAAACTCATGAGGTTGGCCGATACTCCGAAGTAGTTCATAAGGGTGATGCCGAACAAAAGGCTCAATGGAATAACCGAGGCGACTATCATGCCCGAGCGGAAGTTGCCAAGCAGAAGAACCAGCACGAAGATGACTATGAGCGCTCCCAAAATAAGGTTTTCAGCTACTGTGCTGGTGGTCTTTTCTATCAATTCTGTTCTTTCCAGAAAAGGGTTGATGTACACACCTTCGGGTAGAAACTCTCCTATTTCACTTACCCGATCCTTCACAGCATTGATTACCTGGCTACTATTGGCCCCCTTGAGCATCATCACCTGGCCCATTACTTTTTCACCCTGCCCGTTGGCGGTAATGGCACCAAAGCGAACGGCGGTACCAAACCTGACTTCCCCAATTTGCCTGATGAGGATGGGAATGCCATCTCTGTTGCCAATCACCACACTGCCAAGCTCCTCCAGAGACTTGATCTGACCCTCTCCTCTAATGAAGTAACTCTGGGAGGCCTTCTCTATATATGCGCCACCTGTTACGTCGTTGCTTGCCTCTAGCGCATCAAATACTTCTTTGATGGTAACGCCCGTTGCATTCAGCAATGTAGGATCCACGGCGACTTCGTATTGTTTAAGAAAGCCACCCCAGGTGTTTACTTCCACCACGCCCGGTATCCCCGACAAATAGCGTTTGACGATCCAGTCCTGAATTGTGCGAAGTTCAGTGGTGGAGTATTTGCCTTCATAACCGGGCTTCACATCCAGTATATACTGGTAAATTTCGCCAAGGCCGGTAGTAATAGGGCCCATTTCCGGAGTGCCGAACCCCGCTGGGATGGACTCCTGGGCCTTCTTGATTTTTTCCGCAATAAGCTGACGAGGCAAATAGGTGCCCAAGTCTTCGTCGAACACAATGGTGACGACGGAAAGCCCAAACTTGGAAATCGAGCGGATTTCCTGCACACCCGGAAGATTGGCCATTTCCAGCTCTACCGGGTACGTAATGAATTGCTCCACGTCCTGGGTGGCGAGGTTTCTCGAAACCGTAATTACCTGCACCTGATTGTTCGTGATGTCAGGCACGGCCCCGAGGGGAATTTGACTTAGCGAAAACAGGCCAACGCCTATAATGGCTAATGAAAACAGCACAACGATCAGCTTATTGCGTATGCTGAATCGAATGATTGAATCGACCATTTATAAATAGATTTAAAGCGCCCTGTGGGGGCATGAGAAATCAGATAACCAATAAGATTATCAGGCGCTTTGGGGAGGCTGAAACCAGTTGGAGGCGTACTGAAACTGGTAATTGATAGAAAAAGGCTTGAAGTGTTTTACCGCATACTCCTGCACTGAAGCTTGCAAATCGGGTGCCTGGGGAATAGTAAAGAAAAAAGACGCCACCACCCCATTGTGTAGAGGCAGCTCTGTTTCGTGAGAAGGCTCGCTGTGGTCGGAACTCAAACTAAAGTGAAGCACCAGGAACTCAGGAAAGGTAAGATCTTTGTCGAAAGCTTTTTTGTGGTGCTCATAGTGTGCAATCATAGAGGGCACCTTCTCCAATTCTTTGAAATTGGATCGGGGCAAAACACTTCCAACGATGAAGTACCCCACAAAAACCAATGAAAGCAGACTTTTCACAATTCAAATGTACAATTTGATAAACTCTTACAATGGCCACTTGTCAATTTGGAATGTATCTAAAGAGTTGGTTTCCACTATTCTAAAACAAAATACCTCTCTTTTTGATTTACTAAACAGGTAGTTTTATTAATAGAAATGAAAATAAAAATCAGGACCCGGGTAAAAGCTGATTTGCAGACAGTAAGAGAAGGATTTACCGACAAGCTTTTTTTAAAGTTAAATCCACCTTTTCCGCCGGTGAAGCTCCTGCGCTTCGATGGTTGCAAAAAGGGAGATAAAGTGGAGCTTGAGCTAAACTTTATCTTTTTCAAACAGACCTGGGAAAGCCTCATTACGCACGATCTCTCAAATGAGACCGTTTTTTCCTTTGTTGACGAAGGCGTGCGACTGCCCTTCTTCCTGAATAACTGGAAGCACCACCACATTAATGAGGCCATTGAGAACGGAGGCGCAAGCATCACTGACGAAATAGAATTCACTACGCCGACTTTGTTAACTAACCTGCTTTTTTATCCTGTTCTTTATCTCCAATTCTTGTATCGCAAGCCTATTTACCGAAAAGTATTTGGTAAGTAAGTCTTCTCTTATTTTTATTCTAATTTTGGCCCATCGTGGCCAAAGTCAAATCAGCTTTTTTCTGTCAGAATTGTGGAGCCCAGTCGCCAAAATGGACGGGTAAATGCCCCTCTTGCGGGGAATGGAACACCTACGTTGAAGAAGTAATAGAAAAGGAGCACGCTTCGTCTCCTTCATGGAAAAAAGCCAGTGGCCCTGCCCGTGCGTCTAAGCCTCATGCGATTGACCAGGTGGAGTCTGTGGCCATGCAGCGGATCAAAACAACCGATGAAGAGCTCAACAGGGTGCTGGGAGGAGGCATTGTTCCGGGAAGCCTGGTGCTGATCGGCGGCGAGCCGGGTATCGGCAAGTCGACACTGCTACTACAGATTGCGCTGCAACTGCCCAACCTCAAGGTGCTGTACGTATCGGGCGAGGAAAGTGAGCAGCAGATCAAGATGAGGGCGGAGCGAATAGGCATCAAAAACAACAACTGTTTTGTGCTTTCTGAGGTAGGTATTGCCAATGTGTTCCGGCAAATTGAAGAGCTGGATCCCCAGCTTTTGGTCATCGACTCCATCCAAACGCTTTACTCCGATAAGGTAGAATCTGCCGCTGGCAGCATTTCTCAGATAAGGGAATGCACAGCCGAGCTGATGAAGTTTGCCAAAGAAACCAACACGCCCGTTTTTCTCATCGGCCACATCAACAAAGAGGGCGCTATAGCAGGCCCAAAAGTGTTGGAGCACATGGTTGACACGGTCCTGCAGTTCGAAGGGGACAGGCACCTGGTTTACCGCATTTTGCGAACAACGAAAAACAGGTTTGGTGCTGCCTCCGAGCTCGGCATTTACGAAATGCAGGGAGAAGGCCTCAGAGAGGTAAAAAACCCATCCGAAATCCTGATTTCGCAAAAGGACGGCGACGTGAGTGGCGTGGCAATAGCAGCTACACTGGAAGGCAACCGCCCTTTGCTGATCGAAATACAGAGTTTGGTGAGCCCGGCCACCTATGGCAACCCTCAAAGGACGTCTACAGGCTTCGACAATAAGCGATTGAGCATGCTGCTGGCGGTGCTCGAAAAAAGAGGAGGTTTTCGGTTGGGGACGCAAGACGTTTTCCTGAATGTTGCCGGAGGTTTGAAGCTGGATGATCCGGCAGCGGATTTGGCCATCTGCATGGCAATGATTTCTTCTCTGGAAGAAATCCCTGTATCGTCAAAAGTATGCTTTGCTGCAGAAGTAGGCCTGGGTGGTGAGATCAGAGCAGTGAACCGGATTGATGGGAGGATCATGGAAGCTGAAAAGCTGGGCTTTGAAGCCATTTATGTTTCTAAGTTTGCGCAACGGGCAATAGAGGGGAAAAAGTTTAAAATAGCCGTCAGGCAGTTTGGGAGAATCCACGAGGTGATTTCCGATTTGTTTGGCTAACTAAAAAAGGCAATGAAAGAATTTTTCGAAGGTTTGGGTATCAGTGAGTCGGTGTTCACCTACGTGGTGATCCCTGCGCTGATATTTCTCGCCAGAGTGTGCGATGTGTCCATTAACACCGTGCGGATCATCTTTGTGATGCATGGTAAGAAGCTGCTCGCACCGCTGTTAGGTTTTTTTGAAGCCTTTATCTGGTTGCTGGCCATCCGTCAAATCATCACCAATATCGACGCCTTCTATTCATATTTTGCCTATGCGGGAGGCTTTGCGACAGGCACGTTTCTGGGCATGGTCATCGAAGAAAAACTTGCCCTTGGCCGGGTCGTAGTAAGGGTGATTACACAAAACCCGGCTGAACAGCTGACAGCCTTCTTGAAAGAGAAGGGCTACCGCTACTCTAACCTCGATGCAGAAAGCAACGATGGCAAGGTCAATGTGCTTTTTACCGTTGTAAAGAGAGACGAGCTTCCAACCTATATTAACATCATTAAAAAGTACAATCCCCAGGCTTACTACACCGTGGAGAGTGTGAAAAAGGTAAGCGACGACGATGTGTTCGACCAGCCTGCTGCCTACCAGGGAGTGCTGGGGCGACTCAGAGGGATCAACAGGAGCTAGGCGTTAGTTATCCTCCTTCTTCTTCTTGAACCAGTTCTTCCAGGTTTTTGGCTGCTTCTTTTTGGTGATGATGGTATAAATATCCTTTTTGCGGATCACAGTAGGCTTTTTCAGTCTTGGGTCGGTGGGGTAGTCCACTCCTTCATCGTTGCTTGAAAACTTTGGCTTGGACCTGTGTGCCGGTGGTAAATCAGTTTCATTCTTCGCTTTGCCACTTCCGATAATAAGGTTAACCCCCATTTTAAAGTCCAGTGTGTTCATGTTACCTACATTGGCAAATCCAATCAGATTGTCTGAAGCGAGATAATACTGAACAGGGCCGCCAGCCATCGACAAAGCGAGCCCTGGCCGGGGCCATTGCTGCGGAAGCTTCACCACGCTGCCAGAAGCCACGATACCAGGCGTTAGCTGCTTGACATATGATACAGCGAAGGCCGATTTTACTTTGCCCACAAGAAGTTGATTCATCATCGTAACGGTCACTCTATCAACAGGGCCAAGCAGCAGCGATCCGCTTATTATTGATTTGGTACTTAACATTGCCGAATATGGATTGGCCGTTTCCTTTGGTGTGAAGGCATTCTTTAGTGAGTCTATAGTACTTTCTATATCGCCATCAGAGGTGAAATTCACGCCCTGAAAAACGAATGAGGTATCGCTAAGTATGAAGTTCTGGCTAAACTCCTTCCAATAGACATAGCCGAGGTCGGTGATGGATGCCGACAGGCTATACAGGTTTTGATGACTCCACGTGGCACCTAGGTCAATGGCCGCTCCCTTATTTGGGTTTGAAAGCAGGTAGGCAACGGAGGGATCTTCATTTACTCCAGCGGCATTTAGTCCTGCCCTTTTGAACAGGAAACCATAGCTGTAGGTTTCCGGCTCAAGATCCACTCTGGCATCCATTCCCCAAAGTGTTTTCACATTGTATATCCCCTGAATCAGCTTTATTCTGGCACCAATTTTCAGGTCATCATTCATCAGGGAAGTATTCACTCCAACGCCATACTCCCGGAAGTAGGAAGCGCTGAACGCCGACTTGCCAATATCGAGCGGCTGGTCTACAAGCGAGTTGGTGCCTTCCCAGGCTGCCTTCACCAAATTTTTGGTGTACTGGCCCCGCACATTTATTCGTTCGTTGACAAAGAAACTGTAGCCAAAAGAAGACTTTTCCGGCTTGATGCCTACGTAGAGCAGTGGGATGCTTGCTTCAAATAGCAGGGCATTCTTCTTTTTCAGGTGAGAGATGACTTTGTCAACATCCAGTTTCACAGAGTCATTTTCCAGTTTGGTGAACGCCCGGTTGTAACCGAATCTGTTGTTAACATGCAGTCCCATTTCGGAAATGACCGGCAGGCCCAAAACCAGTTTTCCTTTGATCTCATTCGCCGGATTCAACCGGCTGTTTTGCGGCACAGCATCACCCAGCGTGTATAGTCCCAGCCCATTTTGCCCCTTCACAGTTGCGAAGCAGCAAATAATGACCAATATGGTTGTTAGCCAGCGCCTCATTGGGTTTTTATTTTCAAGCGGCCCAAAACAGAAATATTGATGTCAAGTTTGTAGTCGGCATACAGCTTGACGTACTCCTCGTCGGCGGCATTAAACGTATTGATTATAATGGCCACATTGAGATGGTCGGCGTTCTTTAGTGCCTCGGTGCCCTCTATTCCCAGGTCAATTTCTGACAGCAGCTTTTTTGACTCCAAGGTGCGTCCCGATGCGTCAACTTGCGGCGCCGTCAGCACCAGTTCTTCTGGCACGGTGAAAAGGATAGTGTCATTTTCGTCAGCAAAGTTGACGGCGAGCCGCCCCTCAAACGGCATTTCGTTTTCTGTGTAAAACCTCAAAACTGCTTCCTGAAGATTTTTCAGATCGATTTCATCTGTGCCAAATTTAAGGTTGGTGGTGAACTCCTGCATCCTTACTTCGAAGGGTAGCTCCACCACAGTGATGGTCCTGAACCTGCTGCTGTCTGTCATGAAATTCAGGTAGTCCTTTTCAAAAACATCGGGGTTGGAGATCACCGTTAAAGGCAAGTTGAATTTGACGGGGGTGATGCCAAAAAGCTCCCTGATGTTCGAGTTTTGGGCGTTGATGACAAACTCTGAGTGGCTGGTTTTTCCTATAGAATCGAGCTTTGGGTAATTTACAAATTGCAGCGACTCGGTTATTGACCCGGTCAGCGCAATGGAAGTGCTGTCATTATTACTTGCGGAAAGGTTGTTAATCAACAGGCCCGACGGAAACCCAAATGAGTTATCAACTTTGAGAATAATTTTGGGATCTTTAAAGTCGAGCCCATAATCTCCAAACGTTTCAAAAAACTTAAGCTCTATCGTTCTGTCCTGCAAGAGGCCCTCTTTTCGGTCGAAGTAGCCATGCACATGAGAGTAAGTTGCTTCTGAGAAGTCAATTGAAAAGCGAAAGAAATCCGAAAAATCGACCGATTGCCCTGGCTTCACGACAACTTTTCCTTTGATGATAACGTCAAAATCGTTGGCCTCTTCCCGTCTTCGGAAAAGAAACTTTTTGCCTCCCAGCGGCATTCTTGTGATCGATGTGACCGGAACTGTTGTGCCAAAGCTTAAAGTATCCGAAATGCTAACCGGTGAATTGTTGGCTGTCTCAAACATAGAAGGAAAGCCGAATTCCAGCATGACGTCACTCCGGAAGCGGGAGTTGATTTCCAGCGCCAGATTCCCGCTGTTAAAGAAAATGGAATCGACCTTTTCGTCAAAAAAGGCGTCGAAAGAGAAGGTGATCACCTTTTCAAATTCGATCACCTCGGTCTCTCCGGCAGGAGACGAAGACACAAAAGGAAATACTATATCACTTTTATTGATGGGTGGAAAATAGAGAAAAGCTTCCCGTTCGTCGTTGTAGGAGGTGTCCATATACACGATGGTCATGAACAGATCCTCACCCTCTTCAATGGTCAACGCATTGTCCTGAAGGTCGCCTACCAGCTCCCGCATGGTGTACCTCGACACTCCCAACGGAACGGCAAGCGTTGGCTCGTAGTCGGGGATGTCCAGATTGCCAAATTCCAGGTCATTTATCCCGCAGCCAGAAATAAGAATGGCCAATGCTCCTTTTATTAACCAGGACAATGGACTTTTCTCCAAAAAAGTCATTAAGGTCGATAGTATAAAAAAAATAATAGTCTGGAGAAGTCGTCACGCAGAAACACCGATTTGTTCCGTTATGCAAGTATTCTCCTAAAGCCGGCCCTGCCTTGTAGCCCTCCGGTATGTATTGTATAAATGACCGAGCCTTTACGAAAGTAAGCATTTTTAATCATCTCAAGCAGGCCAAACATCATTTTCCCTGTGTAGACAGGCTCCAAAGGAATGGCAAATTCATCTTCGAAGGCCTTTACAAATACAATCAAATCATCTTTAACCTTTCCATATCCACCAAAATGGTAATTGTTTATCATGTCCCAATTGCCAAAAGCGCTTAGGCTGTGTTGCCTTTGAAGTGCTATTATTTCTTCAGTAAGAAAGTTGCCTTTTAAAGCTGCGAAGCCGAGTATTTGCCTCTTTCCCTTCAGGCAGTCTATGCATCCGGCCATCGTGCCACCGGTTCCCACCGGCAAAGCCAGATAGTCATACGGAGTGTCTATTCGATTGACCATCTCTGAGGCTCCTTGAATGGCCAGGTGGTTGGTGCCACCCTCGGGAATGAGAAAAAAATCACCGAATAGCGTCCTCATTTCATCAGCAAATGAAGGCAATTCCTTCTCTCTGTATTTGGTTCTTGATATCCGGTGCAAGACCATTCCGTTCTTAACAGCTTGTGCCAGGGTGGGGTTGCTCAGGTCGGCATCCTCGCCTCTGATGACACCAATCGACTTCAGCCCAACGGTCTTGCAAGCGGCGGCAGTGGCGGCAATGTGGTTAGAGAACGCTCCACCGAAGGTCAGCACCGTGTGATGGCCGAGTTTGTCGGCTTCCAGGAGGTTATATTTTAGTTTCCAGTACTTATTTCCCGAAATGTGAGGATGGTTTAAATCTTCTCTTCGTACAATAAGTCTCACGCCAGCCTTTTCAATAAAAGGGGCCTTCATTTCAATCTCTGGAACAGGCTGCGGTGCGGGATAAATCATTGATTCAAAATTGGCAGAACTTCTGTGTATTTTTGCACCATGAGCGAAGAAATTGATTTGGGAGAAGATTTTTTGGACGAAGAAGAAGGGGCGCTTTTTGAACACCACCGGATCGTGGTGGATAAAAAGCAGAGCCCTGTGCGAATAGATAAGTTCTTAACCGACAGGCTTCCCAATACCACCCGCAACAGGGTACAAGATGCGATCAGGGATGAGTTTGTTCAGGTTAATGACAAGGCTGTAAAGCCGAACTATAAGATTCATCCGGACGACGTGATCACGGTTTCATTGCCTGAGCCGCCCAGAGACACTGAGGTGGTGCCCGAAAACATTCCGCTTAATATTGTCTACGAAGATGAGCACCTGCTTGTGGTGAATAAGCCCGCTGGCATGGTGGTTCATCCGGCATTTAATAATTGGTCGGGTACACTGGTCAATGCCCTTACCTACCATTTTCAGCAGCTGCCTGAAATGAAAGGCAATGAAGGCCGACCCGGTTTAGTGCATAGGATCGATAAAGACACCAGTGGCCTGCTGGTAATAGCTAAAACAGAGCTGGCCATGAACTCACTGGCCAAGCAGTTTTTCGACCACTCCATTGAGCGAACCTACTATGCCCTGGTGTGGGGTGTGCCTGAGCAGGAAAAAGGTACTGTTGATGTCTTTCTCGGAAGAAGCCTGAAGGATCGCCGGGTTACTACAGCCTTCCCGGATGGTGACTTCGGCAGAAATGCTGTCACGCATTATGAAATGCTGAAGGATTTGAGGTATGTAGCGCTGATCAAGTGCAACCTGGAAACGGGCCGCACTCACCAGATCAGGGCACACATGAAGCACATCGGGCACCCGATATTCAACGATGCTACCTATGGCGGTGACAGGGTAGTGAAAGGCACCATTTTTACCAAGTACAAACAATTTGTCGACAATTGCTTCAAGTTGATACCCAGGCAGGCCCTCCATGCCAAGTCGCTTGGGTTTATACATCCCGCCACCAAAGAGTTTGTACAATTTGAGTCCGAACTTCCGGAAGATTTCACTTCTGTAATCGACAAATGGGAGCACTACCTGCAGTATAATTAGCAGCTCACAAAAACTTTTTCTGCTTCTATTGTGACTTTTCTGCTGATCTCCTGATTTTAATAGGAAAGTTGGTTCTTTTGAAAGAGGAGACTCACATAGAAAACGCACAGTTGGACTACAACGAAGAAGAGCTCCTCCTTCTTTCGAAGAAAAATATTGACCATTTCGGCAAGATTTATAACAAACAATATGACTCGATTTTCCGGTTTGTTTTGCGCAAAACGGACGACGATGAATTGGCAGCCGACCTTGTTTCTGAAGTGTTTCTCAAGGCCATGCTGGCGATAAAAAGGTTTCAGTACAATGGTGTGCCGTATCAGGCCTACCTGATGAAGATCGCCAGAAATGAAGTGCTGGCTCATTATCACCGTACCAAGAAGCGGATGGTGATCAGCATTGATGAGACCAACCTGAGGGAGATTCTGGAGAGCGAGGTGGAGGTGAAAATGGAGGCTGAAAAAGTGATCAGCCTTATCGACCTGCTCGATGAGGACGAAGTGGCCATTCTGGAGCTCAAGTTCTTTGAAGGGAAGGCATTTTATGAGATCGCTTTCATCCTCGAAAAGAATGAGAGTACAGTGAAGATGAGGTATTACAGGGCGTTGCAAAAGTTAAAAGAAAAGGTGTCGGGGCAATGAAGAAGTACGATATACGGATACGGAGGGGGGCTTTTCACGAAAAGCGGACGTCGAGGTACAAAAACTTCGACCAGCTAAGCCGTCGGTACAAGAAGGAACGGATAAAACAGGTGATGACCAGATTGTTCTATTTACTATTTCTGGTGGCAGTAAGCGTAGCACTCTTTTTTCTATTTCGATAACCGTAAACTTTAAACACTACAAAAATGGAAGCAAAGAAAAACCCCCGGGCAGATGTACAGCGCCGCTACGGCCTGCACTTGTCCATTGGATTCATGGTGGCCCTGGCGCTGGTAGTCATGGCTTTTGAGTGGCGCACGGCGTATGAGCCGCCGATTACCTTTGAAGATATTGATGACCCGATACCCTTGCTTGATGAGGTAATTGCTACGGATATACCTGAACCTCCGAAGCCAAAAGTTATCATGCCGGAAGTTGTTCCTGTTCCTGATGAGGAGATACTTGAGGAGGAGCCAGTGATTTTTGATAGCGAAGAGGCTGAGAAAGTTGAAGACATTCCTTTTTTGACTGAGGAACTTCCCGATGAGGAGGTCGATAAGTTTTACGAATATGTTGAAAAAATGCCAGAACCAATGGGCGGAATGGCTGACTTCATGGCATTCCTTGGCAAGAATATCAGGTACCCAAAAAGCGGCATCAGAAACGATATTCAGGGGAAGGTCTATGTTCAGTTCATTGTAGATGAGCAGGGCAACCTGACGGACTTAAAGGTGATTAAGGGCATCAACGAAGACTTCGACAGCGAGTCGCTGAGGGTGCTTTCCAAAGCGCCTGCGTGGAAGCCCGGCAGGCAGGGAGGGCGGCCCGTCAAAGTAAGGATGGTGCTGCCAATTATTTACAAGCTTCATTAAAGAACATAAGAAAGGCTGGAAACCCCAGCCTTTCTTATTACGGTCAAGTGCCGCTCCATTTAATCGTACAGCCAATGGCCTTGGTGAAGGTTACAGGGACTTTCCTGCTGGCAATCAGCGCATCTACTGCATCTTCTACATACTTTTTATCCGCCTTATTCGAATCTTGGTGGTTGTTGTCGATAGCGCCTATATAAGCGACCCTGAGCTTGCCACTTTCCTTGTTCAGCAAAAAAACATGAGGCGTTCGGGCAGCCCCATAAGCACGGGCTATTTCCTGGGTTTCATCAAGCAGGTAAGGGAAGCTAAACCCTTTCTTGTTGCTATTGGCCTGCATCGCTTCAAACGAATCGCCGGGTGACAGCGAGCCGTCGTTGGGTTGAATGGCAATGACAGGATAGCCAGCCCCCTTGTATTTTTTGTCAAGAGCAATGATCCTTTGCTCATACAACTTGGCATAGGGGCAAGTATTGCAAGTAAAAACCACAATAAAACCTTTGGCCTCTTTGTAGTCGGACAGGCTTACTGAGGCACCATCCACATTTTTAAGTTGAAAGTCCCTGGCTATATCTCCTACCTCGTATCCCCCATCAAAAGGTGCGGCACTGACCTGAACAATGGCCAGCAACACTAGCAAACTGATTGTCTTTTTCATAGTAAGTAGGGTTTAGTTTATAAAAGCTTCAATAACCTCAGACAGTTCCCCTTCTTTAAAGGTCTTTTCATAGAACTGTTTTTTGCCGGTTTTTGAGTTCACAATGAGTGTCGCCGGAATGGCCCCCGACCACGAAGGAGAGACTTTATCTATGAACGAATTATAGTCGGTTTCGTCCAGCACTAGCACTCTTGAGCGAAGGTCATTTTTATCAATGAACTTTTGTACCTTCTTTTCAACGTCCTTGCCAAAGTCAAAGCTGACCAGAATAACAGAAACCCCTTTGTCTCTGAATTGGCTGTTAGCAGCTTCAAAATAGCCTATTTCTTCTACGCAAGGTTTACACCAGGTAGCCCAAAAGTTAATGACTTTGATACCATCCTCATTGGTATTGATAATAGCCCCCAACTGTGGATACTTTATTACCTCTACATCTTGCGCCATGGTAGCACCGGCACCGAAAAGAAAAAATATCAAAAGTACTGAGCGTAGCATACCACAATTTACGAATTATACGTCAGTAATGTTTTTGTCAACGAGGCGATGTGGATCTTAACACCACAGATATCCACAATTAGCGGGAGTTATCCACAATGGATCGTTAGGATCGATGCAAAATGTTGATTTTCAATAGAGTATAAAATAGCTCCGAATGGAAACCCCGTGGATAAGTCTGCCCGTTTTCCACAAATGTGGTTACTCTTCCTGGTTTTGACGGATGAGTTTGCTGCGGTAGGCGCTGAAAATGCTGGATTTAGAGACGAAGCCGATGTACTTCCCGTTGTCGATAACCGGAAGGTTCCAGGCCTGCGAAATTTCGAACTTGTTCATCACGCTTTGCATTTTTTCGTTGGAAGAGACAAATGCCGGAGGCGCTGTCATCCAGGTTCTCACAATAATGCTTTTTCGGGCCTCTTCGTTGAACATGATCTCTCTCACATCGTCCAAAGTGATGATCCCTTCCAGCTCACCCAGGTCATTCACAACGGGGAAAATATTGCGCCTCGACTTCCTGACCAACTTGACCAGGTCATCCAGTGTGGCATTTGGATGAATGGTTAAAAGATCAGTTTCCACTATTTTCTCAAGTAGTATCTGGCTAAGTACCAGCCTGTCCTTGTCGTTGGGGATCAGGTCACCCTTCTCCACAAGGTGCTTGGTGTAAATGGAATACTTTTCGAAGTAGGAAATAGTGCTATACGATATAGCGGAGACCAGCATCAATGGAACGAACAATGTATAGCCGCTTGTGATTTCGGCAATAAGGAAGATGGCCGTAAGCGGAGCATGCAACACGCCGCTCATAACGCCGCACATGCCCACTAGTGTAAAATTGCTCAGACTGAGGTTGGTAAATGGAAATACCTGCGTAATGGTGCGGGCGTAAAAGTAGCCGGTAACGCCACCCAGGAAGAGGGAAGGAGCGAAGATACCACCGCTGCCGCCAGCTCCAATGGTGGTGGCTGATGCGATTGGCTTAAGGAGCATGACCGCAAACAAGAAGAAGATGATGATAAGCCCGTTCTCTCTGAGGCCATAAAATAAGCTCCTTTGCAGCACTTCATCTTCGTTGCCATTGAGAAGCGACTTGATAGTTTCATAGCCCTCACCATAAATTGGCGGAAGAATCAGAATGATAAGCGCAAGGGCGGCACCACCCATAAGCGCCCTGTTAAAGTCATTGTTAATGCCGGACAACTTGCCCTCAACAAAATAGGTGAGCCGGGTAAAGTATAAGGAGACTAAACCGCATGCGACACCAAGCAAAATGTAGTAGGGGGTATCGGCCGCCGTAAAGGAGTCTTTTAGCTGAAATGAGAAAAGAATGTCGTTTCCCAACAGCGTTTTTGACACAAGAGAGCCAGTTACTGAGGCAATCAAAATTGGAATGAACAGCGAAATGGTAACATCGGCCAGGATTACCTCGATGGCGAATATAACACCAGCAACAGGCGAGTTGAATATAGCCGAGATGGCACCAGCTGTTCCGCAGCCTATTAAAAGCGTCCTCTTTTTGTAGTTGAGATGGACAAGCTGGGCAATATTGGAGCCGATGGCCGAGCCTGTGACCACTATTGGGGCCTCCAGCCCCACAGAACCACCAAAGCCAACAGTAATGGCACTGGTGATCATGCGGGAGTACATTTTCGACCTTTTGATGATACTCGAATTTTTGGATATCGAGTAAAGGACGTGGGTGATACCGTGGCCGAGCTTCTCTTTGAGGACGTATTTCGAAATGACCAGCGTGATCACAATTCCAATCAACGGATACACCAGATAAGAGAAATTGATATCATACAGATAAAAATTTCTCTCAAGCAGTCGTTGAATGAAATGAACGCTGCTCTTCAACACCACCGCAGCAATCCCTGCAATGGCCCCGACAATCCCCGCCAGGATCAGAATGAAGTTCTTATCGCTGATGTTTCTGAGCCTCCAAATGAGAAATTTCAGAAGCACATCATTTCCTCTCATATCGTCAAATGTACTACAAAATATAAGAGATGTTGACCTTCGATATCACTTACTTCGCTTGTTCGGCCATCTGTTTGAAGTGAATGTCGTAGAAGCGATAGTGAACATAAAACTTATTGCTCGACAAAATCTTCAGGATATAACTCCATAGGATTTCATAAGGAATCACTTCCAGGTCAACCTTGATCTCACAAGGGATTTTTGTCCTCTTCAGTTTCGAGAAGTATACCTTGCCTCTGTCTTTGATGGCATCGTGACTAAACTCATTTTCAGTTACCATAGAGATCAACCTGATGAAGATGCTGTTCCTGTAGTTTGTTCTCTTGTCCAAATGCTCAGAGTTGTATTTCTCAAGCTCTTGAAGCACTGCCTTGAGCTTGATTACTTCCGCATCTCTCAACAGATATAAGAATTGAATAACCAATGTGCCGACGGCGTAGTTATTCATGTCTTTGGAGTAGTCAGGCACTTTGTTAAGGAACTCCTCGAGGTCAAAGCCCCATTTGAGTAGCTTTTCGTCGTTGACGAAAACAAGGAAGGCTCTGTAGATCAGCCAGCGATTTTTGTCCACCTCGTCAAGATGCACGTAGTTCTTGTTGGTTCTGATGGCTCTGAAAGCTTTTCCGGCGTCTTTGTACATCTCCCCTTTCATTAGTAGCAGGAAGTAGTACTCCATGAAATCAAACCACTCAGGGCTGCCGTTTTTGAAGAGGCTGAGTGCCTTGGTGGCATACGCCTTTCCGTTCTCAACATCCCCCGTGTTGTAGAAGCAATAGATTTTTATCAGAGAAATTTGATTTTTGCTCAAATCAACCTCCACCTCATGGTTGTGCTTGTTGAGGTACTTTTTCTCTATTTCGGTACAAATGGTGAGGTTCTCTTTGAACTTCCAGGTAAGCTGGTTGTACAACAACTTTAGCTTGTACGACAGCACGTCAAGTCGATTGCTTTTAAGCTGCTTGGCAGCCTCTTCTATTTGCTTGATAGTCTTCGGAATAGCATCAATAACCCGCTGCTGGGCACTTACCGACTTATTGATGTTAACCAGCGTACTAAAGTAAAGCTCCTCGCACTGCCGGGTTATTTTGAGTGTGTTGGTAACCACATCAATTTCGGCCTGAGTTTCAAGGTAGGGCGTAAGCTTTCCCATGTGCGCATATTCGTTCCTCAGAATAATGAGCGCCTCGATTTTTATCTCGTGGAATTCAAACTCGGTAGTGGCCCTTACTAATTGAGGGATAAGCCGAATGCCAATTTCTGAAGATCCCTCCATGAAAAGAATCTTCGTTTGATGCAGCGTATGAAGACATTCGTAGGACATCTTGTTGTGCAACGTGTAGATGTCCTTGTCGTAATCCAGAAAGTAAAGATGATTGAGAAGCCGCTGTTTTAACTTTGTCTTGGCGTTTCTGTAATTTCTGTTGCCAGGATCAGTGTCAAACATTTTCGTGGCTGCATCATCATCGTTGAGAAACTCTCCTGTTATAATCCCCTCATAAAGTTGATTGTCTTTTGAGATTTCCTTCTTTCGAAAATTCTGATTAACGAGCTGTATGCTTCGCTGACCTTTCTTTTTTGCAATTTCAATGAGCTTAACTAGTTCTTCCATTATAATGTGCTAATACGTAAAGAGTACAATTTGTGAAAACAATAGAGTATACTGATTCAAGTGCCGAATTTTACCCCAAAGCAGCAAAATAGCCCTAGGATAAACCCTTCTAAAGATTAAATTAAATAAATTATAACGGATTCAAGGGCTTTATGCTAAGAATTAATTTACAGAGGGTTTGGTAAACGGGAGAATGAGAATCCCAACAAGGTTTTCTGCCAACTATCGGATGACCTGAACACATGGAATAGAGAAACAGCATATTGGAAAAGTACAAAAAATAAATGTTAACAATTATTGTAAGAAATGTAACAGCAAAACTGGAGATAAGCCTATATTTGCCCCCCAAATAAATAGCACGGTGTTGACTGATAAATTTAAAATTAGATTTGAGTGCGTTAAGGCGCCAAAACCATTTGTTGGTTTAAACGGATATGAGCAGGGCTCGGTTTACCAGGGAAGAAAGTATAATGGAATGTACGAAATTTCCGTGAAATGGGGAAACGGTGAACAGACCAAACTTATTGAACGTAAACTCTTTAGTGAGTTTTTTCAAGAGATAGATGTAAATGAAGATAACAAGGATAAAAGAAACATGTCTTTATGTGTCTGACCTTGAGGCTACCCGGAAGTTCTACCACGAATGTCTGAGCCTGCCGGTCATTGCAATGGTGCCCGGTCGTCATGTTTTTTTTGAGGTCGGCGACACAGTGTTGCTCTGTTTCGATGCATCGGCCACACGAAATGAAAAGGTGCTGCCGCCACATTATGCAGAGGGCAAGCAACACATAGCATTCGAAGTGCCAGCGCCGACGTATGACAGGTGGAAGGCTGCACTGCTAAAAAAGGGTGTCGAAATAACGCACGAGCAGAAGTGGAAAGAAGGAATTTACTCTTTCTACTTTGATGACCCCGACGGGAATGTGATTGAGATTGTGCCCCCGGGGCTTTGGTAGAAGATACTAGTTGCTCTGAAGTACGCCCAGCGCTTCTTCTACGAAATCAAAGGTGGTAAGAACATCTGGCTTGCCGTCAACAATGGCTACATCATGCTCGTAATGGGCAGAAGGCCTATTGTCGGCAGTAATAATTGTCCAGCCGTCTCTCAGCTGCTTTACCCTTCTTGTTCCCATGTTGATCATGGGTTCGATGGCTATTACGAGACCTTCTTTGATTTTTGGGCCACTGCCTCTTCTTCCGTAATTGGGCACTTCGGGAGACTCATGCATTTTCTTGCCGAGGCCATGCCCTACAAGCTCCCTCACCACGCCATAACCATTGGCTTCGGCATGCGCTTGAATAGCAAAACTAATGTCACCAATTCTGTTGGAGGCCGTGGCCTGCTCAATGCCCAATGTGAGGCATTCTTTGGTCACCCTAAGAAGCTTTTTGATTTCGTCTGACACCTCTCCCACCATAAAAGTATAGGCCTGATCCCCGTAGTAGCCATTTTTTAGTACCCCGCAGTCAATCGAGATGATATCGCCTTCCGCTAGTGGCTTGCCAGAAGGAATACCATGCACAACCTGTTCGTTGAGCGACATGCACAAGGAGTTGGGAAAATCGTAAAGCCCAAGAAACCCCGGAATAGCTCCGTGATCCCTGATAAATTCTTCTGCAAGTTTGTCGAGATGCAGAGGCGTGACACCCGGTTGTACTTCCTTTGCCAGCATACCCAGTGTGCGTGAAACCAGCTGGGCACTTATTCTCATTAGCTCAATTTCCTCTGCGGTCTTGTATTGAATCATATAAATCAGAATCTCTCAGTAATCAATATCGGCCCGGCAATAGGGCCTGCCTTTCAAAAAGACCACAAAGATAAGTTAAATAATCCTCAAAAGGTAGCTCAACTCCTTGCGCCAGGCCAAAACAAAAAAGGCGACCTTGTAGCCGCCTTTTCAGTTAAATAGAGTTTTTTATATGATGCCTTCCAGCACATCTTTGATAGGCACTCTTTGTCCATCCTTGAAAGAGACAATCCAGGCATCCTTCACGCCCATTTCCCTGAGATACTTTTTGAAAGCATCAGCTTCATAGTAGTCTTTGAAAACGCCTAGTGTGTACTTGTTCACGTCACCATCTGTTTCCGCACTGAAGTTCTCATTGTCTTTGGCAAACTTGGTGAGATCCTTGTTTTTGAAGGCACCCACCTGCACTTTGAAGACAACACCAACATTGGCGTTGATACCGGCAGGCGTCGCAGGTGCAGCATTGGCATCCTGAAGTTGCTTTCTGGTTGCTGACAAGTCGGAGCGAAGAGAACTGATCGTTTCCTGATACTCGCTAATCTGAGAATCTTTGTCGGCCAGTTTGCTGTCAAAGTCAGCTGTTTGATTCTTTAATGTACTTACCTGGCTCTTCAGCGACTGGTTTTCCTCTAGTAGGGTTTTATATTGTTCTGGCTCCAGGGACTTAGTCCTTTTCTTCCATTCCTTTTTTTCTTTCTTCGACATCTGTGCCTGAGTAGGCAGGGCTACAGCAAGACCAAAGATAATTGGTAAAAATTTGAAGAGTTTTTTCATCTTAAATTGAAATTTTAATATAACTCGTTAGCAATGTACAAAAATATGTTTGATAATGTCAAATTTCAATTTGCACTATTTCAAGCTGCCAACCATATTTTTAGGCACTACCCACTCATCGAATTGTTCATTGGTAAGAAGTCCTAGCTCAATAGCGGCCTGCCGGAGGGTGGTTCCTTCCTTGTGCGCCTTCTTGGCGATTTTAGCTGCATTTTCATACCCAATATGCGTATTCAGCGCTGTTACGAGCATTAATGACTTTTCCAGCTTGTCTTTTATTTCGGGATGATTAGGCTCGATGCCAATGGCGCAATGGTCGTTGAAAGACTCGCAGCCGTCGCCTAAAAGGCGGGCTGATTGAAGAAAATTCGCAATCATAACCGGCTTGAATACATTCAGTTCAAAATGGCCGTTCATGCCTCCTACGGTAATGGCTGCGTCATTACCAATGGCTTGAGCGCATACCATCGTCAGTGCTTCACACTGAGTAGGATTCACCTTGCCAGGCATGATAGACGAGCCGGGTTCGTTTTCGGGGATGAGGATTTCCCCGATACCACTGCGGGGGCCTGAGGAAAGCATCCGGATGTCGTTGGCAATTTTCATCAGACTCACAGCGAGCTGCTTCAGAGCGCCCGACGATTCAACGATGGCATCGTGAGCAGCCAGAGACTCAAACTTGTTTTCGGCTGTTACAAAAGGATGGCCTGATATAGCAGCGATTTTTTTCGCCACCAGCACGTCGTATCCTTTTGGGGTATTGAGGCCTGTGCCTACAGCAGTGCCCCCAAGTGCCAGCTCCGATAAATGAGGAAGGGTGTTTTTCAGTGCCTTGAGCGCATGATCCAGCTGCGACACATAACCGGAAAACTCCTGACCCAGCGTAAGCGGGGTAGCGTCCATAAAATGCGTCCGGCCAATTTTTACCACATCTTTAAAGGTGGCTGCCTTGGCAGCGAGTGTATCACGAAGCTTCTGAACTTTGGGAATCGTGACCTCAACCACCATTTTGTAGCCGGCAATGTGCATGGCGGTGGGGAAGGTGTCGTTGGACGACTGCGACTTATTGACGTCGTCGTTGGGGTGGATGATTTTCTTTTCGTCGAGCAGCTTGCCACCGTTAATAACGTGCGCCCTGTTGGCCACTACTTCATTCACATTCATGTTCGACTGGGTGCCTGAGCCGGTTTGCCAGATTACCAGCGGAAACTGATCATCTAATTTCCCTTCCAGCACCTCGTCACAAGCCTTGGAAATGAGGTCGAGCTTGTCTTTTGGCAATACGCCAAGTTCATTGTTGGCCTGAGCAGCCGCTTTTTTGAGTACGGCAAACGCCCTGATTATTTCAATAGGCATACGGGCACTGTCTCCGCCGATTTTGAAATTGTCTCTTGATCGTTGTGTCTGAGCGCCCCAATATTTTTCAGCAGGCACCTCCACCGGGCCCATTGTATCTTTCTCTATTCTTATACTCATTGTGCTGTTAGTTAATTCTGTGGGCTAAATTAGTAAAAACCAAGCCGAATTGACACCTATTTTCTTATAGCTACGCTATTATATGTGGCAGGAGATGCAAAGAGAATCGCTTTCAGGTTTTTACGCTTTGTGAATAGATTTTTGGCAAGAGTAAAATAACTTGCAACGTTCTCTCTCGGAATAGGGTCAACAGCATATAATGAGCAGGCAATGAAGAGTAAAATGAGGAACTGTTTTTTGGGAGCGTTTTTTTTAATCTCCTGTGTTTCGTGCTTTGAAAAGGGCCCTGATCCATCACTGGTGCGATTTTTTGATCAGAAGGGCTTTGTTGAAAATATTGGGAAGAATTTGATCATTCCGTCTTACAAGGACCTGACTGAAAAGAGCATGGCCCTCGACACGGCCCTGGATCGCTTGATCAAACAGCCCAGCAAGAACAACTTGCTTATGGCAAGGCAAAGCCTCAAAGAAGCGTGGCTATCGTGGCAGTATTGCCTGCCGTTTGAATTTGGCCCTTCAGAACTGCGTGGCCTGAATGCTGACGTGAATTCGTTTCCCGCCGACACGGCACAAATAGAAGCGAACCTGAAAAGCACCAGCATTGACCTTGATCTACCGGCAAGCAGCCATGCCAAAGGCTTTGCTGCTTTAGACTATCTTCTCAATAACAAATTGATCAGCGATGAAAAGCTGCTTGCTACCATCCAAAACAGGACTGTTTTGAATGGCTATCTGCTTGGTGTTGCTGGTCAGATTTCGCTGGCATCAAATTTAGTTTATCGCTCCTGGGATCCGGCCATAGGGGGTGTTTACTACGTCTTTTTTGCTGACGACGACGCCCTGGGAGTGAAAGAAGGAAGTTCTGTTTCCGATCTCGTCAACGGTCTTGCTAAAAGCCTTGAGCTTACAGTGACCAAAGCCAAAGTAGGTATTCCAATGGGCGACTATAGCGGTGGCTTGGCTGCCCCCGAAGCAACAGAGGCCTACTACGGGGGCTATTCTCTTGAGCTGCTCAAAGCAAACATCGAGGCATATCGATTGATTTTTACCGGCACTTCGAGAAATGGAGTAGATGGATTGGGCTTTGATGAATACCTCAACATCAAAGGGGCTAAGCTTTCTGCCTCCGACCAGCTGCTGTCCGAGGCTGTGGCTTCAGGTCTTGGCTCTGTTTCTTCCACTCTACAGTCAATGACTGACCCACTCTCAAATCAAATCGAGAGCAACCTTCCGACTGTGCAACAACTCAACAATCAGTTGATCGGGTTGTCTTATCTGATCAAGAAAGAAATGGCTCCTGCGTTAAGAGTGGAGATTACTTACTGACCGCCATCCAAAGACAGCAGTTTTTCTGTATATTTTCCTATTTCTTTATTTGTATTAAATCTAAATAAAGATAATTTTGCCATTGTTTATAATTAATCTAAATAATTCAAAACAATGAGATTGCACGAAAGATTTAGGGTACTGTTGGTGCTGGGGTCATTTGGATTGCTGAGTGGATGCGGAAACGACGATGATGCGGAGGCACCAATCTCTGAGGTGCCGACAGCATATACATTTGAGCGGAACGGGCTCAGCACGGTAGATTATAGCGGGCAGACCGACAGGTTGAACATGGTGGCTGAGATAAAGGCATATATTACAAAAGGCGACAAGGGTGAGGCGGTTGAGGCAAGCGTACTGAATGATATGTTTGCTAACACAAATTCACCTTTCCTGTCAGCTGAGCTGAATGCGTCATCCAAGAAGCTGGAGGACAAAACATTTGTTTCGGAGGTGCAAAATATAAAAGAGCTTTTTGAAGCGACAGAAGTGGCAAGCGCCGATGTGGCAGCCAACGGCACAGTGGCCGGCGAGGGAGTTGCTGGCAGACTGCAAAGAGGCACAACAGACAGCTATATTCTAGTAAATGAGCTGGGGTGGGAATTCACTCAGTTTGTAGAAAAGGGACTTATGGGCTCTACTTTTTATAACCAGATATTTAACGCTTACCTCACCGATGCCAAAGTGGGCGATGGTGTTGACAATGAGGCGCTGGTAGATGGGAAAAACTACACTGCTATGGAGCACCATTGGGACGAAGCCTTTGGTTATTTCGGGGTGCCCGTCGACTTTCCTACAGGTGAACCTGTTCTGGAAGCGAGTGAAAGGAGATTTTGGGGCCATTACACCAACAATATGGATGCGCTGCTGGGCACTAACGCTTTGCTGATGAATGCCTACCTGAAGGGACGTACCGCTATTGTAAACAAAGATTATGTTACAAGGGATCAACAACGTGAAATTATTTATGCTGGTCATGAGCTGGTAACTGCCGCCGTTACAGTTCACTACATCAACCAAGCTATTGGAAATTTCAATGATGGAGACATCGGCAACGCCTTCCATCATCTTTCTGAAGCATACCAGTTTGTAAAGGCGATCCAGTACAGTCCAAAAAAGAAGCTAACACAGGCACAGATTAACGACATACTCACATCCAACTTGGGTGAAGGAGGGGATTTCTGGAAGGCCACAGTGGCAGGGCTGAACGAAGCCAGGAATACGCTGGTAACTACTTATCAAGAACTCGAACCTGTAAAGGATCAACTCTAAGTGAGATTGGGAGAATATAAAAAATGGGCGCCTGTTGTTCTGATGCTGGCAGGCATGATGGTTACATCCTGCGGAGAAGATGACAACGGCCCGAATGCCGGAGATAATTTTGACCAGAAAGGGTTCCTGGAGCATGTGGGAAGCTCCTTAATAGTGCCTGCCTACCAGGAGTTGGAGCAGAAGAGCGGTATACTTCGTGACAAGATTTCGTCCTTCATCGCATCGCCTGAAAGCAGCACACTTGAGGAGGCTAAAACAGCATTGTTTGAAGCGAGAATAGCCTGGCAATATTGTAGCCCTTATCAATTTGGGCCCGCCGAGGAGAGTGGGCTGGTTTCAAACCTGAATATTTTTCCGGCGGATAGGTCAAAAATTGAGCGGAACATAGAAAACGGCAGCTACAACCTTGGCACTTTGGCTAATAACGATGCCAAGGGCTTTGCTGCCTTGGAGTATTTGCTTTATGGGAAGGACGTCACGTCCGGGGAAGTGATTCAGGGCTTTGCAGATCAACCACAACGGGCAACCTACCTGCAGAACGTAGCTGAGCTGATTATTGCTACCGCCGCCGAAGTGTATTCTGCCTGGTCACCTGACGGTGGTAATTACCTGGGGGAGTTTACCAGCGACGGTGCCCTGGGTGCCGATGCGGGCAGTTCACTGGGCAAGCTGGTGAATGCGCTCAATTTGAGCTTTGAGAGAAATACGAGAGATGCCAAGATTGGCATTCCGGCTGGTATTCGGTCGCTGGGTATTACCATTCCCGAAGCAACTGAAGCATATTATGCTGGCTATTCGCTGGAGCTGGCCCTAGCAAATGTGGACGCTTACAAAAAGTTGTTCCTGGGGCAAACAAGAGAGGGCGTGAAAGGGCTGGGTTTCGACGATTACCTGAAGGCAAGAAAGGCGGCGACAACCTCGGGATCGGAGCTGCCACTCGACGAAGCCATCAATGCGCAGTTTGATGCGGTGCTTGGGTTCATAGATCAGATTGAAAATCCGCTGGATGAGCAGATTAGCACGGATAATAGTCGTGTGCAGCAGGTTTTTGCACAAATGCAGCAGCTAGCCGTACTTCTCAAGACAGACATGGCGTCGGCCCTTGGCGTGGTGATTTCCTATCAGGACAACGATGGAGACTGACATATGAAACCCTGGGTTGGGCATATTTTTTCAGGCAAAGTACCGATAGCCCCTTTGGTGGTTTTCAGAATGGTGTTTGGCGGGATGATGGCCATCAGCACCATAAGGTTTATGCTAAAAGGGTGGGTGGCCGAATTGTATATCCAACCCAGGGTCTTTTTTCCCTTTTATGGATTTGAGTGGGTAAAACCACTTTCGGGTATTGGCATGTACCTCGTCTTCGGACTTGTACTTGTTTCTTCACTGATGGTGATGGTGGGTTGGCGCTACCGGTTGGCAGCGGCGCTTTTTTTTCTATCGTTTACCTATGTGGAGCTGATCGACAAAACCAACTACCTGAACCACTACTACTTTGTCAGTCTTGTTAGCTTTCTCATGATTTTTATGCCGGCAGGCCGGCACTTCTCTGTTGATGCCTGGCTCAAGCCCTCTTCAGCAAAGCAATATATTCCGGCATGGTCTGTTAACCTGCTGAAATTCCAGCTGGCAGTAGTATATGTGTTTGCAGGCATTGCCAAACTCAACGGTGACTGGCTTTTGCGGGCCATGCCTTTGAAGATATGGTTGCCTGCTAAATCGCACCTTCCGTTGATTGGCCCCCTGCTCGAAGAAGAATGGGTGGCCTATGCCATGAGCTGGGGCGGTGCGGCTTACGATCTTTTCATTGTTTTTTTTCTGCTTAACTCACGCACCCGGCCTGTTGCCTATTTTTTTGTGATCTTTTTTCATGCCCTTACGGCCCTGCTGTTTCCGGCCATTGGCATGTTTCCGTTTATTATGATTCTGAGCACGCTGATCTTCTTTCCACCTGCATTTCATGAAAACGTGCTGAACAAGATTTCCCGGATATTCCGCATAAAATGGCCCTCCGAAGGAAGTGAACGGCAGGACAATTACCGTTTGGCGCCAGTTTACAAGTGGCTTATGGTAACCTTTGTTTGCTGGCAGCTTCTTATGCCCTGGAGGTATTTGTTGTACCCTGCACCGCTCTTTTGGAGAGAAGAGGGCTATCGCTTCAGCTGGCGGGTGATGCTGATGGAAAAGGCGGGGTATGTCTCCTTTCACGTTAATGACCCCGCCACTGGTCGCATGGGTCAGATAGCCAACCACGACTACCTGACACCGCAGCAGGAAAAAATGGTGGCCACTCAGCCGGATATGATCCTGCAATTTGCCCATTTCCTGGCCGGTGAGCTGAAGAACCAGGGCCTGACCGACCCCGAAATCCGAGCTGAGTCGTGGGTGACACTCAACGGACGACGCAGCCGTCCATTTGTTGACCCAACTGTTAACCTGGTGCATCAACAAGAATCGTTTCTTCCAAAAACCTGGATACTTCCCGCCGAATGAAAAATAGCCTCATCATTTTGTTGATAGCATTGCTCCCGACGGCAAGCGTTGTGGCGCAGCAGACCGTGCAAGGCCGGATAGAGGACATAGCAGGTTCGTCGCTGCCTGGTGTCAGGGTTTTTGTGGAGGGTTCACCACTTTTTACCCTTTCCGACATCAATGGGTATTTTTCGTTGTCAGGGGTGCCATCGGGAACCCGGGAGCTGACTGCCTACCTCTATGGCTATGAAACGCTGAGGTACAGATTAAAAGAACCGGTGGTGTCGCCCATTTTGCTGCGGCTGAATGAGCTCGAGAAGGAACTGAATGAGTTGGTGATTGATGGATCCTCAGAGGAAATGTTCAGTATGAAGACGCTGCGAGGCGTAGAAGGCACCAGCATCTACGAAGCCAAGAAAACAGAGGTTATCCAGCTGGGAGAGATAGTGGCAAATAAAGCGGCTAACAATGCCCGGCAAATATTTAGCCGAATCCCCGGGGCAAATGTGTGGGAAAGCGATTGTGCCGGGTTGCAAATAGGGGTAGCCACGAGGGGCCTTAGCCCAAACCGGAACTCGAATTTTAATACCCGACAGAATGGATACGACATAGCGGCAGATGCGCTCGGCTACCCCGAAAGCTACTATTCGCCAGCTATTCAGGCTGTGGATCGTATAGAGATTGTGAGAGGCGCAGCTTCGCTGCAATATGGAACCCAATTCGGTGGACTGGTCAATTTCGTGATGAAAAAGGGGCCAACGGATCGCAAGCTTGCCGTCGAAACGGAACAGACATACAACAGCCTGGGCTTTTACAACAGCTTTTTATCAGCTGGCGGGCAGGTTGGCAAGCTCAATTACTATGCCTATAACCGAACCGCCTCGGGTCAATGTTGGCGCTGCAATTCTGATTTCAATTCTACTACCACCTACGGAAGGATGACCTACCAGCTATCGGCCAGCACCTCGCTGGAAGCGGACTACACGCATTTGTACTACCTTGCTCAACAGCCGGGTGGCCTAACCGACAATGAATTTTATGCCGACCCCAGACAATCGAAGAGAGAGCGCAACTGGTTCAAGGTGAACTGGAACCTCATGTCTGCACAGCTCAATCATTCATTTACGTCGACCCTGCGACTCAACTCCAGGTTTTTCGGACTGGTGGCAGGCAGGGAGGCTCTGGGTAACCTGGGCCGGATCGACCGACCAGATGACGAGACCCAAAACAGGGACTTTTTAAGCGATGCTTTTCGAAATTTTGGCAACGAAACCCGCCTGATCTGGAATTATAAAGTGGGCAGACAGTACTCGGCGCTACTGGTGGGCGGAAGGATATACAACGGATTTACAGTTAGGCAGCAGGGTTGGGGGCCGTCGGGAAAAGAAGCAGATTTCACCTACCTGAACCCCGAGCAACTGGAGGGATCAGATTTTGACCTGCCCAGCTTCAACACCGCTGCATTTGCAGAAAATATTTTTACCCTCACGGATAAATTCAGCGTCACACCGGGCTTGCGGCTCGAACACATCCGGACAGGTGCAAACGGTTATTACAGGGACACAAGAACAGATCTTGCAGGCAATGTGATTTATGATTCGACCGTGTATGAAGACAAGACGAACGAAAGAAGTTTCCTCTTTGGCGGGATTGGCCTGAGCCTTAAGCCTTCGCCACAACTTGAGCTTTATGGCAACTTTTCTCAAAACTACCGGGCAATTAACTTCAATGATATCAGGGTAAACAATCCCTCGCTCTCGGTCGACGAAAGCCTGACAGATGAAACGGGGTACAACGTAGATATCGGAGCCAGAGGGGTGTGGGGGCAGCTGATGAGCTACGACATAAGTGGCTTCTACCTGGGCTACAATAATAGAATTGGTACGGTGCTGCGCACAGAACCTGACCCACGTTTCAATAACCTGATCAACAGAACCTTTAGGTACCGGACCAATATTGCAGATGCTGGTATTGTCGGGCTTGAGTCACTGGTTGAGTTGAATATTCATAAGCTGGTAGCTCCCGCCCAGGACAAATGGCAGCTTTCTTTCTTTAATAACCTGGCGATTATCCGCTCGGAGTATCTGCAAAGTGGAGAGCCAGGTATTGAAGGCAATCAGGTGGAGCTGGTTCCCAGAGTGAGCTACCGCACGGGGCTTACCTACAGAGGCGGGCCCCTGCAGTTGTCGGTGCAGTACACCCACCTTTCCCAGCAGTTTTCCGACGCTTCCAATGCCGACAGTACCCCCCCTGTGCCCACGGCGGTCGAAGGCATCATTCCAGCCTACTTTGTCGCCGATTTTTCAGCCAGATATGCCCTTAGCAAAATCTACTTTGAATCAGGAATAAATAACCTGACTAACAATATGTACTTCACCCGCAGGGCCGCCGGCTATCCGGGACCCGGGATTATCCCCTCGGATGGTCGCAGTTTTTACTTTTCTGTGGGCATTAAGCTTTGAGCATTTTGCTCACCACGTCCCAAATAACTACGCCGAGGCTAACCGTGATATTGAGCGAGTGTTTGGTGCCAAATTGAGGAATTTCAATAGCTGCATCCGCTAAGGCTACTGCCTCTTCTGAGACGCCGAATACCTCGTGCCCGAAAACGAAGGCATATTTTTCGTCAGTGACCGGTTGGAAGTCGTGCAGAAAGATTTTTTCGTCTGTTTGCTCGACCACAAAGATTTTATAATTCTCTTTTTTCAGCGATTGGATAGCTTCTGTAGTTGTTGGGAAATACTTCCATTCAACAGTATCAGTTGACCCCAGGGCTGTCTTGTGGATCTCTCTGTGAGGGGGTGTTGCCGTAATGCCGCAAAGTAGTATTTTTTCGACTGCGAAAGCATCTCCCGTTCTGAAAGCAGCACCTACATTGTGCATGCTTCTAACGTTGTCGAGCACCACGGCTATCGGAAATTTTTTAGTAGTTTTGAAGTCATCTACTGACAGCCGATTGAGTTCGTCGTTACTGATTTTTCTCATGAAGAAATATTTTTTCAGGGAAAAGATGTCCCCGGCGTATCGGCAAAAGTAAACTTTTTCAGGAAAGAGCGCATGGCCAAAAAAGCGAGTACAAATGAGGTAGCGGAAACTCCGCTGATGAAGCAATACAATGCCATCAAAGCAAAATACCCCGGTGCACTTTTACTTTTCAGAGTAGGCGATTTCTACGAGACCTTTCGTGAAGACGCCGTAACAGCCAGCCAAATCCTCGACATTGTGCTTACCAAACGAGCCAATGGCTCGGCCTCTCATATTGAGCTCGCCGGGTTCCCTCACCATTCCCTCGATAACTATTTGCCCAAGCTGGTAAGAGCAGGACACAGAGTGGCCATTTGTGACCAGCTGGAAGACCCGAAAATGGTGAAGGGCATTGTGAAGCGGGGGGTAACTGAGTTGGTAACGCCCGGGCTTTCGTTTAACGACAACGTGCTTGACCGGCGGAGCAACAACTTTCTGGCTTCACTATATTTTGACAAAGAGAAAGCAGGGGTAGCGTTTCTTGACCTCTCCACCGGTGAGTTTATGGCCTCAGAGGGCACACACTTGCAGGTGGAAAAGCTGATGCAGGGATTCGATCCTTCTGAGGTGATTTACCCCAAAAACCAAAAAGCGGTTTTCAAGGAAAAGTACAGAGACTACAACACCACCTTTGCCCTCGACGAATGGGTGTATGGGCCTGACTATTCTTTCGAGAAGCTGACCAAGCATTTTAAAACCAAAAACCTGAAGGGCTTCGGTATCGATGGTCTGGCACTGGCCGTTTCGGCTGCCGGCGCTGTGCTGCAATACCTGGAGGACACCGAGCACAGAGAGGTCAGCCATATTTCTTCCATCAGCCGGATTGAAGATGAGAAGTTTGTATGGCTCGACAAGTTCACCATTCGTAACCTGGAGCTGATCAACCCGCAGCAACCCGACGGCGTGGCTTTGTTTCATGTGATGGATCAGACGCTTACGCCCATGGGAGCCCGGCTTTTGCGCAAGTGGTTGGTGCTGCCTTTGAAAGACAAGAGCGAAATAGAGGCGAGGCTCCAGGTGGTGGAGGAATTGTATGAAAACGAGGAGCTGCTCCAAAAAACGAGAGATATCTTAAAGAATATTGGAGACCTGGAACGGCTGATTTCGAAAGTAGCCGTGGGTCGGGTGAACCCAAGGGAGTTTATGCAGCTCAAGAGAGCGCTGAATCACATAGCTCCGCTCAAGGAGCTGCTGCTGGAATCGGAGTCGCCGTCACTGAAAAGGTTGGGCGACGTGCTTAACCCTTGCGAACTTTTGCTTGAGAAAATAGAAAAGGAGTTAAAAGACGAGCCGCCGCTTTCCATCACGCAAGGGCACGTGATAAAAGAAGGCGTGCACGAGGAACTGGACGAGCTGCGGAATATCGCTTTCCATGGAAAGGATGTGCTTCTGCAAATTCAGCAAAGAGAAGTGGAAGCGACGGGGATCAGTTCATTAAAGATCGCTTTTAATAAGGTGTTTGGCTACTACCTGGAGGTGACGCATGCGCACAAAGACAAGGTGCCTGTGGAGTGGATTCGCAAGCAAACGCTGGTGAATGCGGAGCGCTACATAACGCCGGAGCTCAAAGAGTACGAAGACAAAATTCTGACGGCCGAAGAAAAAATGTCGGTGATAGAGCAGCGGCTGTACCTGGAGCTGGTGCAGTTTGCCTGCGACTACGTGGAGGCCATTCAGCAGAATGCACGTGTGCTGGCACGCATCGATTGCCTGGCGTCGTTCGCCACCATTTCAAAAAAGAACCGCTACGCCAAGCCCGTCATTAGCGACGATAGAATTATCGATATCAAAGAGGGCCGCCACCCGGTGATTGAGAGTCAGCTGCCGGTAGGTGAAATCTACGTGCCCAACGATGTCTACCTCGACGACCAATCGCAGCAGGTGATGGTGATTACCGGGCCGAATATGGCAGGTAAGTCGGCCCTGCTGAGGCAAACGGCGCTGGTGGTGCTTATGGCGCAAATGGGCTGCTTTGTGCCAGCTACTTATGCCCACGTGGGCTTGGTGGATAAAGTCTTCACAAGGGTGGGTGCTTCTGACAACCTGAGCCGTGGCGAATCGACCTTTATGGTGGAAATGACCGAAACGGCCAGTATCCTGAATAACCTGAGCGAAGACAGCCTTATATTGATGGATGAAATAGGCCGGGGCACCAGTACCTACGATGGTATTTCCATTGCCTGGTCGATTGTGGAGTATTTGCACAACCATCCCAAGTTCAAGGCCAAAACCCTTTTTGCGACACACTACCACGAACTCAACCAGCTGGCTAACGACTTGCCCAGGGTGAAGAACTTCAATGTGTCCGTAAAAGAGCTTGACAACCGGGTGATCTTCCTTAGGAAGCTGCAGGAAGGTGGCAGCCACCACAGCTTCGGTATCCACGTGGCGCAAATGGCTGGCATGCCCAACAACGTGGTGATCCGCTCCAATGAGATCATGCACAACCTGGAGAAAGACAAGATCAGAGATGAAACGGCGGACATACTGGAATCCATGCCGAAGTCTAATTTTCAGCTAGCCTTGTTTGAAGCTGATCCAAAGTTTGAAAAAGTGCGGGAGCTGCTAGGCAAAATTGACATCAACACCATTTCGCCGGTGGAGGCTTTGCTCAAGCTGAATGAGGTGATTACGACGCTGAAGGGGAAGTAGAATCTGCGGAAATTGTGTGAGCGATTAGGTGGTAAATTAGTGTGTCGCTATGAGGAAAATACGAGTTTATTTACTCTAGACTTCGTCTTTACGTCTCTTCGGGGTACGTGTATGATAATGTGGGCCCCTGCCAGGCCGCCATATCCGGATTTGGGTCTAAGAAAAAATTAGAATTTTTGACCATGCAGTCTGCGATAAGTCTATGCTCAGTTTGGACTTTCCCAACTGCCACTGGCTCGCTATATAAGATGTCCGCATGCATCGGAAGTCCTGGACTATTTGAATAGACCTTTTTTCCAGAAATCGAATTGCCTTTGGAATCTAGTGCAGAGCCAATAATCGAAACCTTCACCACAGAATTCACGAGTTCGTTGATCCTTGACAAGACGTCTACCAGTAGTGTGGCCAACCCCCTATAGGTTTGGCCTTTATAGCTGAGGGATCTCGCATGCCTTTTGCAAGAATGATCAGAGGTAAACTTTAGTCGCAAAACGGAAACATCTTTTCTTCCCGGCGGGGGTAGAAATGCCTCACGTTTAAGTTTACGTTTTGAATCAGAATAAAATAATGGATGTAGGATGGCTCTAGTTACTATTTCATCACTTCCTAGTGAGATTGGGATTAATTCACCCTTTTTAGATGAGAATAGCTTCTTTAAAGACAGTAATAATGTCTTGAGATATTTCATGTGGGTTTATCTTTTCACCAGTACTTTTGGGGCCTTCTTTTCCAAATATCTCGCTAAAAAACCCGACTTCATCCTCACCTATCTCTACACTAATTAGAGAACCATTGCCTTTAAAATCAATAACAATAGTTCCATAGGGCGTTGGCGAAATCTCATCAATATCGAGATTTTCTAAAAGGCTATCGGGTAACAATGTTGCAAATAAAATTGAATTATAAATAGTCTTATGCAAAGGTTTAATTGCTCCGTACCCATCCCAGTTGTCGGAAAATGACAGGAACGAGATAATTCTACTTTTAATAATGTTGTACTTTATGTTTGAATACACAGGTTCCGTTAATGGATCCTCGATGTCAGACGTTCTGTAAGAATCAAACCATCCGCTGGCGTCGGATTGATGCCCGAGCAGCAGAGAACCATCTTGGATAGTAGGAGGCATATCGAAAGATATCATAATAATCTATTTTAGACTAATTAATTCTTTAACGTCATCTTTTAAAAGCTGGGCTAATAAAGATTTATTTTGCTCGTGTGCTGCATTAATCACATTCTTAAGCCCTTCTTCAGCGGTCAGTGAATTAAGGTCGGAGCTCTTATTCAATCTTCTGATCAAATTATGACTAATTGTGATTGAAGGAGAAACTTTTGACTCTGTCTTGACTTGTAGTCTATTTGTAAAATTGTCATTCCCAATGGTTTTTTCCGTAGTCAGAATGAAATTAGCATTCTGAGATTCAAAAAATTCTTTTGGGAGATATGGCCCATTTGGTTTAAACAATAACGATACATCGATTGGCTCTTTCGAAATCCATAAGAACTGGTCTACATAGTGTAGCCCAATAGCTGACACTTGATTTTCATTTAAATAGGTCTTGATGTTATCGAGAATAAAAAAGTAATCCTTAATGAAGTCACCCCATCTTAAATAATCCAGGTTATGAAATGAAACCAATGTCCGATTCATTTCATTTTGCCCTTGAAAGATAGCTGTCGTCTTTCCTTCGTCAAATCGTGAAAATTTGAAACCAGCGTCTTCGACTAATGCAGGCTTTTGGCTTAGAACGCCTTTTTCATGTCTGACTTCAAATTCGATTGTGTTAATTTTATCAAACTTTTGGAAATAATCTTTGAAAGCCTCCTTTATAAGCTCTTCAAATCTGCTGACGTTGAGTATTGGGTTTACTAAAAACAAGCTAATGACAGCCTCTCGAATTGAATGATGGCCTGAAATGGGTCTTATAACGTTCTTTAGAGACATTTTTTATTTGATCGAAATTAATAACACAACAAACTTTATTGCAAATATATTAATCTAAGTAAGCAGTTATTTTTTTGAATCAGTTCGATTCACCACTGTTATTCTTGACAAGTACAGCCTGTTGCTTATGTGTTAACATTTTGCCGTCTTTCAATGGATCAGTATGAATACATTTTTTAAATGATTGTTTTAATATACGTAACTTCTCTGTAGAGGGGCATAGACCCTTGGTTAAATAAACTTTTTACTACTAAAATCTTGCATTTAGATCGAGACAAAAGGCCTAACTACTAGCTCTACGAAAGCAAAAATCCTGGTAATCAAAAATTAACAAGATGAAAAGCCCTAGGAACGAGGATTGAACTCAAACGACTTTTATTCTTGCGTACCTACTCGCACTAAGCATGCTGAATAATTACTTTCTCAAACCACTCAGCCAGCGCTTCTTCTGTCAGGCTGCCGTCGGCCAGTTGCATAATCACCAGCACAACATCGGCCTCAGAGGCATTGATATAAAATCCGTTCAACAGCAGAAAAGTGACGGCTGTAATAAAGCCTGTCCGTTTGTTGCCATCGTTAAAAGGATGATTGCGTACAATGCCGAACGCATAGGCTGCGGCGCATTGGCCGGGGCTGGGGTGCTCATAGGCTGCCAGGTTTTGAGGGCGAGCCAAAGCGGAGGCTAAAAGGGCTTCATCCCGCAATCCGCTCAGGCCACCATGTTGAGCGAGTTGCTCGCTGTGAATGGCCAGGACTGCCTTTCGGCTGACCCACCGGAAAGTCATTCGGCGAGCTTTTTCAGGGCATTGCGGTAGTCGCCCATCACTTTACGGGCGTGTGTCATTTCTTCGTCAAATTCAGGATTATACGCTGTGATCTCGATCCCGGTGGGCGTTTCAATAAACGTGACGGTATCGCCTTTTTCAACATGCAGCCGAGCCATAATTTCTTTTGGCAGGATGATCCCGGCAGAAGAGCCAACTGTGGTGACCTTTGATTTGACCATCATATAATCCTGTCTTGCGTTATAACATTCATTATAATACAAGATAGGAAATATCGACGGAGGTCACAAAAGCTTTAACTGAATCGAATGCCAGGCATTGGCATTCGATTCTCCTTAACACCTATGGTTTTTGCATCAAGCGTAAAATTTGGGGAGCCAAACTTCAACCGCAATACCCCAAGCAGTCATAAAAAAGCAAAAGATCCAAGCGGACGCATTGAACCAGTTTTGCTTTTTTATTTAGCCATACGCTTAACATTCAACCTCAGGGATCCAAGATTTGGCACAAAAAAAACGCCGGACTTTGCAGCTCGGCGTCAAGTACCAGGAGCGGGGATCGAACCCGCACGACCTTTAAGGGTCACAGGATTTTAAGTCCTGCGTGTCTACCAGTTCCACCATCCCGGCGTAAACAAAAAAGTGTGAGCGTTATGTTGACACTCACACTCCTTAGACTTGGAGCGAAAGACGGGATTCGAACCCGCGACCCCGACCTTGGCAAGGTCGTGCTCTACCAACTGAGCTACTTTCGCTTTTAACCCGGCTCCTTTCGGAAACGGATTGCAAAAATAATGAGCGGGAATGATTCTGCAATATTCTGAGTGAAATTTTTCACACATTTTATTCAGCTACTATCAGGCAACTTTTAAAATATTGCCTACTGATCCTGTAACCGCTTGACTTCCAATGCCATTAACACACTGCCAATTAACAGAATGGCTGCTGCCACCACCAGTGTTTCAAAATAGGGAAATTGAAAAGAAAGCCCCAACAAAGAAAAAGAGGGTAGTGCAACAAGTGCTATTTCGGTGATGGAAAAACCACTAAAGAAGACCAATATTCCGGTTTTTGATATGGCAGTGAGGCGCATCCAGCCCCCTAAAATGTAGAAGCTCAGCAGCATAAAGCTAACCACGCCAATAAAAATCAAATGGATGAGGGCAATGATGATCCCATTGTTTGCCATCACCCAGCTATCGATACCGGGAATGCTGCCTGCCAGTTGCAGAAAGTATTTCACGGTCAGTAGTGCAATGCCGAACTGAAGGCACTGCCTGGCCCAGGACAATAGTAAATTTTGCTTCATGTGCTTCCAAACAAACCTTAGCAAAAGCAGGACACCGACTATTTGTAAGACGCCGGTAGCCATCGCCAGCACATATTTCCACTGGCCCATGTCAGTCCACAAGGCACTCATGACATAGGCTGGCCCAACAGTGTACAGCAAGGTGTATTTGAGCCATTTCCTCTCAGTGTCAGCGAGGCTCCAGCCGCTTCTTTCCAGCTGCCTGAAGAGAATGGCCAGGCAGGCGAGCACAAACCAGCCATTGAACTGGAAATGCATAAAAAAGTAGATGGCCAGGGAATAGAACGGGCTGTCTTTTAAGCCCATGGCCGACAGTGGCCCCAGCATAAGCGGCCCGATACCCGAAATCAGCTGGTAAATGAGGGCCCAGCGTAAGAAGGTGGCCGCTAAAGTGCTGTCGTCTTTGATGAGTTTGAATACTGACACAGCAATGGCGATGGTAACAGCCATGTGCAGCGTGCTGAAGGCAATTGCCACGGGGCCATAGCCTTGAAAAGGAAAGCTGATAAGCATGCCTACTACCCCTATTTGCAGGGTGATAAAGTATCCCCGGAATAGCTTGCCATTATTTTCTTTGCCCTCAAAATGTTGGAGAATGAGAAGGAACAGTGCATTGTATACCCACCCCATGAAGGCAGTGTGGGAGTGGGCATGCACAAAATACCTATAGGTGATGGGCAGCGGACTTACCATCTGCCAGCGAAGTAGCAGCCCAAGGGCGGATAAGGCGACGAGATATAGTAAAGGGAAACGGGCAAACTTGGCAGTATCAAATCGGCTCATGAGCAGAACGATATTTTCTGATCAATGTAAGACTAATAAGGGTCAACAGAAAACCCAGTATGCTAATGGCATTGAGCAGACCACTCCATTTTTTTACGCTCGTGAGAAGCAGAATATCGGCGGCGAAGACCCTTAGCAACAGAGAGCCCGACAGGAGGATAAGCCAGACAAAAAGCACTGGGTGAAAAGGAGGACCGCCCAGACCTGCAAGGTAGGAAGCCTTGGCCAGGGCATGAATAAATACCATGGAGAAAAGGAAGCCGACAAAGAACGAATGCGTGGTGGCATCGTAGCCGTAAATGTGCTCTTTCCACAGAATAACACCAACGCCTGACGTAAGCAGCCAAAACCAGCCTAGCATGATGGCGGTGAAAGAATACTTTTTGTAGTTCCAGCCCACGCCCTGGTCGGTTTGGATCTCGATGTAAAACATGCCAAATGCAATTAAAATCAGACCTGCTCCCGTGAGATAGTAGCCGCCAAGATGGAATGGAATCATCAGGCTGGCAATAAACAGGACGAGCCCCATCTTTACCAGGCCTCCCATAAGCATGTTTTTGGCCGAGTTTTCCGAGAGCCGGGTGGCCAAGATGAAGCAAAGTACAAAGCCCATCCAGAAAGGGATGATGGCAGGCATAAGCGGATTGAACAACAAGCGAATATTGCCAGCAGCAAAGCACAGGGCTCCGCAAAGCTGGACAATACTGACCCACGTGAGCCGGGACGACAGCAGGTGAATGGCCTGCAGCAAAACCAGCAAAGCCGAAGCAGCCACCAGGCAATAGGGAGCCACCTGTTGAAAGCCGAGGAGCCAGGCTATGACCGCCGCACCCGAGAGTGCAGGAATGAGCCACCATTTACCATTGCCGGCCAGCAGACTTCTCTCTACCCCAATCAGGGTGCCCACAAAGCCACCCACCATGAGTGGCCCGTGTAGTGTCGCCAGGTCAACAGCAGGTAGATTGAAACCGATTCTGACCAAGCCGGCCCATATTCCCGACAGCAGCCCCACAAGAGCCAACGCAAAGAATGGCAGCTTTGATTTCATACTAAAAGTCTTTGCGGGCAGCCACTCTCAGAAAACCAAGCAAAGGGCCTGCTACCCACAGAACCAGTGCTGAGATGGATACCAGCATACCCATGGACGTGCCGAAAAACTTATTGAATACTGCTCCGGTATACCCCATCAGCGCTGCCATATCCAATTTCAGCAGCAGAGATGTTCGTGACAGGTCGATTGGATTGAGCACGGTAGCGATCAGGGAGAACTTTTCCAGTGGGTAGTCTTCAAAAAAGAGCAAAAAGATGATAAAAAGACCATCGTACAAAACGGCCAGGAACAACCAGGTGAGGATGGCTATGGCAAATCCCTTCATGCGGTTGGTTTGCCTGAGGGCAATGAGAAAGGCGATGGCCGTAAATATAGCTGTGAGCAGCGTTCCGATGCCAAGCAGGTAGAACAAATCAAGCCAGAGCCTGACCTCAAAGTGGCCTAGAAATATGGCTGGAATCAAAATACCAAGCAGGAAGCTGGCGGCGAGCGACGTGAATAGACCCAGGTATTGTCCCAGGAAAATCGAGCGCCGCCTTACAGGTTGGGCCAGCAGCAGCTCGGTAAATTCTGAGGAGTTATAAAAATAGACGATACCGTACAACGTACTGATGAGTGGAATAAGCACGACCACAATATTGAGCAGGCTCGTAATGGCTGCTGCCACCTGCCCGCTCAAATGCAGAAGACCGGCAGTAACAATCATGAAAAACAGGAAATAGAAATAGGTCCACCGGCTGCGGAGGAGGTCAAAAAAGCTGTATTTGAATATTTTCCACATGGCGTTTTTGTTAGGCGTTGACGGACGTTCTGTCCTTCCGTTGAATGAGAAAATGAGCGATGGCTTCTTCCAGTGTGTTCTTTTCAGTAAGTGAAAATAACTCGCTCAGGGTTCCCTGGAAGTATACCTTGCCATCTAGCAGGAACACGATTTCGTCGGCCAGTTCCTCCACGAGTGGCATGATATGCGTGGTGACCACGATGCACTTTCCTGCCTTGCGCATGTCCTGGATCAGCCTCTTCAGTTCGAGCAAGGCCACGGGGTCAAGCCCGGCGGTGGGCTCGTCCATCAGCACGATGGGCGCATCGAACATGAGGGCAAGGACCAGGTTTACTTTTTGCCGGGTGCCACCACTGAGCGTCCCGAGCTTTTTGTCGAGAAACGGCTGAAGAGAAAGCCGGTCGACTAACGGATCCTCGTTGGCAGGCTCCTGCCGCACTTCTTTGATCATCTGTAGCAGCTCCTGCACTGTGAGGTTGGAGGGAAACTGTGCAATTTGTGGCACATAGCTCAAGTGTTTCCTGTAGTTCCATGCATGGCGGGTAGGTTCACCTCTTACCTCGATAGTTCCTTTATCAGGTAGGGTCATACCCAGAATGCTTTTCATGAGGGTGGTTTTTCCAGAGCCATTGGGCCCTAACACAGCCGTTACCTTTCCGGGAAGAATTTCCAGCTGGACGTCCTTCAGCACTTCCAGTTTGCCAAAGGACTTATGAAGATGTTGAATATTGATCATGGGGATGAGGTTTCATAAGTGGCTGATCGTCGAACAGGTCTTGCGGTGTGAACACCGGTGTCACTTTTTCAGTGAAGTTCATCAGATCAACAAAAAGACTTCGAAGGAGCACAATGGCTTGTGGTACCTTTTCTACTACAAAAGAGAAAAGCTTCACAGGCCGGTAGGGCACGTCGCCCAGGCCATTTTTGTCGAGGTCGTAACCAGTATACTCCGACCAGTAGTTTCTTGTGTATTGGTTGTACTGTCTCGTGGCGTTGGTGCCTACGTCAAAGGTATTGTCTATAAAATTGTTCTCGGTAATAATGTTGTCTCTACAGCTCCCGAGTATTCGCAGCGCATATCCGTTCTCGGTAAAATCGTTTTGGCTGATGGTCATTCTGTCAGAGCTTTCTCCATAGATACCGATGGTGTTGCCCTGGAAAAGGTTGTTGCTGATTATTCCGTCTTTTATTTCCTTGAGTAGTATGCCATAAGAAGCACTACCCCAATTGTCGATAAACCTGTTTCGCTTCATCACTATGTGAGCGGAAAACATAACCGCTACTCCGGCGCCGTTGGACTGAAAGGTGTTCTCGAAGTAATCATTGTAGTTTGAGAACATAAAGTGGAGGCCATATCGCAGATTGTCCTGGCTCACATTGCGCACTATCCGGATGCTGTCGGAAAACTCCAGATAGATACCATCCCTGTGGTGGCGGGCTTCGTTGTTACTTACCTCCACGTTTTTGCAATACCAAAGATGGATGGCATTGCCGGAGCTGGCCTCAACCACTGCCTGCCCGATAATGGAGTTTCCGGCGACTCTTCCGTCCCGACTCTTTTGCAGGTAAATACCAAAGAAGGTGTTTTCAAGTTTGTTGTCCTGAATGTTGAAGTGCCTGGCTTCTTCCACGTGAATGGCCGCCAGGTCTCTCACATAGTTGGTAGCCACGTTTCGGATATGCAAGCCAATGATGCTGACAGAATCCGCCCTGATAATGATCGCATCGTTTTTAAGGCCGGCATCAAGAATGGGGTAGCCCACACCCAACAGGGTGCATGGCTTGTCTATGATCACCTCGTTTTCAAAGTACACACCAGGAAACACCTTTATTACGTCCCCTGGTGCTGCTGTGGCCAGCGCCTGCTTGATTGAAGCGTATTTTTTTCCCACCTCCAGGGTGTCAGGCACTGCACCCAAAGTCTGGAAGGTGGCGATAACTAAAAATGGGATGATGAAACGAATAGGAAACCTCATGGGAGCTGAGCGGTAAGGCCTGGCAAATTATCTATGCCTGATTGAAGTTTCTCCCAACTATATATTTCTCCATCGTATCCGTCAATAATGGGCTCAATTTTGGACTCGGAGCTCAGGGCTGTGATGTACATGCCCATTGGGCTTGGTAGCTTGGCACTTCTGATAAATACACATTTGGCCGCATCCATAAGTGTTCCTGGCTGGTCGTAGGGCACCACCATTTCAAAGGCTATTTTATCAGCGCTTATATTATTTTCATCTTTGTACTGCACGAAGCACTCCACAGCGTCGAAGGTATAAATCTTGCCGGTGCTGGAGACCAACTCTGCTCCATATTGCGGCTGCACGATCTTCATTTTGCAGTGGTGACAATGGTCGCTGCCCAAAGCAAGCGGCCGGGGAGTTACCGAGCAAGAGGAGAGGCCAAAAACCGTGATCAAAGCGACCATTGCCATAGCCTTTTCCAGCACTGCTGTTTTGCGAGTTTTCTTCTTTTCCAGCCAAAATGCCAGCAGCGCAAGTGCTATGCCTGCTCCAAGGAAGTAGCCACCGGTTGATGGCCAGGAATCAGCCTTAAAATTCAGCAGCATTTTTGATCCAATTACTGGTGGCTGATAAGCCATGCCGGGTACTTTGATGGGTGCTTTGGGGTCGAGGTTGTGGCCGTAGTCGTATTCCCAGAGGTAGAAGTCGTAAACACCGAGGCCTCCAAGGACAATCATAATCATGGCCCAGGTGAGGTAGAGTGATTTCTTTTTTACCAGGAAGAACAGCAGCCCCAAAAGCGACATGCCACCTATAATCCAGGGGAAATATTTCAGCTCAGGAATTGAGTCAGGCACGATGAATTGCATGCCCACGTAGTGGTTGAGGATGTTGATATTTTGCAATGTGCTGGGTGAGTCCCCTGTGATCTGATTGATCCAGATATACATAGAAATACCATCAGGGTATTGCGGTGCTTCCAGCGTGATTTTCCATAATGGAAAAGCAAACAGTGCAAGCGGCAAAAGTATGGCCAGCAAAAAAAGGTAATTGAATTTAGCTTTCATAATTGAAAGGGGTTAACCCTCGCAGCCGCTCTTCCCCTGAATCGGGAAGAGCGACCGAAAAGGTATGAGTTTATTCGTCTAAGCTCCACTTGAGCTCGGTGGTGGCGCCTTTATCCGACACCCGGGCATAGCCCTGCATCTCCTGGTGAAGTGCGGAACAGAAGTCGGTGCAGTAGAAAGGATAAACCCCTTCCCGTTGTGGTTCCCAGAGCAGTGTTTCGGTTTGGCCGGGCATGATCAACAATTCTGCATTATTGGCGCCCATCACACTAAAGCCGTGAGGCACGTCCCAGTCTTGCTCCAGGTTGGTGATATGAAAGTACACCTTATCACCTACTTTGATACCCTCCAGGTTGTCGACAGTGAAGTGGCTTCTGATGGCTCCCATATAGACCCTGACAATATTACCATCTCTCTCGATCCTCGAGTCGTTGGGCGACTTGATAGCTTGCGGGTGGTTATTGTCTTCCAGCTTATAGTACTTAAGCGAATTGGGTGCAATGAGTTCGGCGGCGATGCCCTGCGCATAGTGCGGCTCGCCAATCGTCGGGAAATCAAGAATCAGTTTCATCTTTTCGCCCGAGATATCGTAAAGTTGAGCTGATTGTGTCAACTCAGGGCCAGTTGGCAGAAACCGGTCTTTTGTGATCTTGTTAAGAGCCACCACATACTTACCCCAGGGTTTTTTGGAGTCGCCACCTGGGATCATCAAGTGACCGATAGAGTAGTAGGCTGGCACTCTGTCAAGCACTTCCTTTGTTTCCAGGTTCCACTTTACAATCTCTGATGAGATAAAAAACGATGTATAGGCGTTGCCTTTTCCGTCGAACTCAGTGTGCAATGGCCCCAGACCTGGTTGAGCAACAATACCACTCAACACTTCTTCGTATTGAAGCACGGGAATTCCGTCGATAGTAGTTTCGAATTTCTCCCCTTCAATCGCCTTGATCATTTTATCAAAGGAGTGAATACTCATGTCGCTGGAAAGCTTGCCATTGCCTACGATGAATTCTCCGGTGGGGTCAACATCTACACCGTGTGGCGATTTTGGCGTGGGAAGAAAATACACCAGACCAGGGCACTCTGAAGGAATCAGCACTTTTACAGTGTTCCTCGTTTCTGAGAAGGCCATTTGCTTGCTTTCGTCATAGTGGTTATCCACATAGCTGGCAGGCATTTCTTTAAATTTGCCCTGAGCCATATACTCTTCAGCTTTTTTCCAGTTGATGGCGGCTATATAGTCCTTGTCTCTTTGTGAAGCGTTGACTTCCAAAAGTGTATGCTCCTCTTCCGTGTTGTAGGAAGTGAAGAACATCCAGCCATGTGACTTGCCTTTGCCCGCATGAGCAAGGTCGTAGTCATAGCCAGGCAGCAGCACTTGAAAGGCCACGTCCATGTCGCCATCTTCGGCAACGCTGATAAAGCTGAGGGTGCCTTTGAAGTTTTCTTTGTAGGTGTCGATGGCCACGTCTTTCTGGGGAAAAGGCACACTGAATCGGGTGCCAGCCACAATATACTCTGAGTTCTCTGTTGTAAATGGAGAACTGTGGTTGCCACCGCTGTTCGGTATTTCTATGATCTCAGCGGTTTCGAATGTTTTAAGATCGATTCGTGCGATACGTGGCGTGTTGTTGCCATTGATAAAGATCCACCGACCATCGGGAACACCGTTTGTTTGAGATAGTTCGGGGTGGTGGGCATCGTCCCAGGGCACAAAGCCAAACGAAGTTTCGAGCATAGGCTTGGTTTCCTCGTTGTAGCCATATCCTTTTTCAGGGTCCTGCGAAAACACAGGGATCACCCTGAACAAACGACCCGAAGGCAACCCGTAAACAGATATTTGTCCACTGAACCCGCCTGACATAAAGGCGTAAAAGTCATCGTGTTCGCCTGGTGTAACATATGCCTGAGAGGCAACGTCGCTGCCCAGCGCTCCTTTGGAATTCTCGCTGCTGCCACAAGAAGTAACAACCCCGGCCAAAACGACCAGAGCAAACAGCTTATTTATAAAATGTTGCTTTTTCATAGTTTTTACATTCATAGGTTATTTTGGCAGGATCACCTGATCCACCACATTGATTATTCCGTTTGACGTATTTATTGTTCCAATGATTTTACACCCGTTGATCAGCACGTCGTCTCCATCCACGGTTACTTCCAGATAATCTCCGGTGGCCATGTACAGTGTGCGGCCTTTCGCTACCATTTTTTTCAGAGCTTCCACATCGTAAGAACCTGGCGCTGCGTGCCTCGTCAGAATCGTAGCCAACTGTGCTTTGTTCTCTGGTTTTAGCAGATTTTCGACAGTGCCGGCTGGCAATTTTTCAAAGGCAGCATTATTGGGGGCAAAAACTGTAAGTGGACCTGCGTTAACCAGCACATGCTCTATTTGAGCAGCGGTGACAGCCGCCACAAGTGTAGTGTGATCTGGAGACGAAGCTGCTACTTGCAAAATGTTCTTGGCAGATTCATCGTCCACAACAGATGCTTGTCCTTTTGGCGTTGCGTCCACCACTGCACCGGCCTCTTCGGTCTTATTGGTTGGCGTCGAACAGCTCGCCACGGCGAGCGTGATCAGGCCAAAGGCTAGAAATTTCAAGGGTGTTTTCATAAAGTGATTATTTAAGGGTTCGGAAGTACTCAAGTACCTGCCTGGCTTGTTCCTCTGTAAGGTTTTGGTTGGCCATAGGTGCTCCGTTGGCTTCGGCAAGTAGCTGTTTGGCAATCGGATCCTCCTGAATCATCACCTCAGGGTTGAGAATCATGTTCATTACCCATTCGGGAGATCTTCGGCTAAGGATGTCTTTTGGGGATGGACCAATGAATTTTTTGTCGACCTTGTGGCAGGCAGTACAGTTGGCGTCGAAAATGGCCTTACCTGCATCTGCAAGCGCTTGATCAATTTCTCCAAGCGTGATGCTTTTTACCGGCCCTATTCCTTTGTTCTCCAGAGGGTCTGAGGCTTTAGCGGTTTCTTGTTCTGTTGGCTTTGCCTGGAAATCTGAGATGTCTTTCTTTTTGGTTTCTCCGCAGCTAGCGAGGATGATCGATAGGGGCAATGCGAATATGAACGTTTTCAAAAAATACTTTTTCATGATACACTATTTTGTTTGATAGTGTAAAGGTAGACTGAGCCTGCCCACCGGTTTTATGATCTAAATCATATAGCAGTATGATTTTCGATAAAAATTAACTACCTGAAAGATTGATAGTTAGATGGGATTTCATTGAGGGATAAGGCCGGAAAAACGAGAGATATTGGCCCTTGAGAAAGGTAAATGCAGTCCGCTGAACCTACTGCGGCAGTGGTTTTCAGTGCAAATGGTATTAGACAACTATTTTGTGGCTTTTGAGCTTAATTTTGCCTTCCTGCTCCATTTTTTTGATGGTCCGGATCACCGTTTCTACCCGCAGCCCTGTCATGTCGGCCAGCTGCTGCCTTGTGTACGGCACAGTGAAAAGATCCTGGTTCGGCATCATCGCCTTCAAATAGTTGACGAGCGTAAGAATGCGATGCTCCGGCGGGTAGGAAGACACCTCTGATAAAATCATTCCCTTGTAGCGGAGCCTGTTGGAAAGCTCGTAGTTGAATTTGCGATGGATATCAAAATTGGCTTCCAAAAGCCTGAAGAAGTTGTCCCTGGGCAGCTTGCATATTTCACAATCTTCCACAGCCACAGCATTGGCCGGGTAGGGAAAGTGACCGAAAAGGGGAGGTTCACCAAAGCTTTGCCCGGCCTTAAACATGCCCAGAATAAACTCCTGGCCATCGTAGTTGTAGTTGACCATTTTGACTGTGCCCATCGAGACCTGATAATAAAAATGTGCCTCGGTGTCTTTTGCAAACAGAAACTCGTCTTTGTTGAGCTTAATTTTTCTCGCACCAAACGTCGTAAGCAACTCTTCAGGAATCATTGACATGGCGCCAATTTAGTAAGATTTGTGCTTTGTATTTTAAACACAACCTTATCAGCTGTGAATTATAGTCATGCTACAGCTTTGGCGACGAGCAGCGTGTTTTCCAAATGAATATGCTGGAGAATATCCTGTTTGAACTCTCCCAGCTTTGAGTAGAGCAGCCGAAATGAACCACATGCTTGCTGGGGAGGCTGGAAATTGTTGGTAAACAGGGTGAGGTCTGTGAGTATGGCACCCACTTCGGCGTGCTCCACCTTCATCTTCTCGATTTCTTTGAGCAACTCAACACTTTTTGAGCCCTTTAAAATCATTGGAAAGAGCTCATTCTCTTCCTCAAAGAAGTGATCGATGATGGCATATTTAAGGTGGTCTACCATCTCTTTCACCTTTTTTAGATTCGGAAAGTCCGCTCCATGGTGATCCGCCACTTTGATAGTGAGGTCTTCGATGTCGGAAAGTGCATGCCTTTCCCAGCTATGGTGATTTTCAAGGATGTACTGAATGAGTAAAGACACCGACCATTCCTCAAAATGTGGCTGCCAAAAAGCACCAGGCCCGCTCTTTTTTTTCATGGCCACCAGCACCTCGTTGATATCCAATTTTTGGCGACGACAGGCCTCTTCGAGAGAAATATCGCCGTGACAGCAAAAATCTATGCCATAGGCGTCGAAGACTTTGCCCAGGCTGAGGTCTTCCATGACCAGGTCAGCCACTATTCTGTCGGTGATCGACTGCTGGCGGGTAATCAGTACCCGCCATTTTTCAGGCCCTTTATCGAGATAGTCCCAGCCAAAGCTTTTAGGATACTTGTGGCTGAATTCGTAAAAAAGTGGCTGAGGATCGTGGTCGACGGCAAGCACCAGCGACTGCCCTTCATCAAGACTTTCATAGGCTTTGAAAATGGTATCGTGGCGGGTTGCAGGGGGCAAAAGGGAAACATCAATGCGTATGGGAGATTCCATAAGTTTTTGGATTTTGACTATTGATGGTCAAATGTGGTGACATCAAAGGCTACTATTTTATGACTTGAGTCATACGGGAGTAAGATTGTCACTTTTTTTTGATGTGATTTGCGAGGTGCATCATAATTTCTGACTGCGTGATCTAAGTCACTGACGGCGGCCTTTGTTATTCAGACTTTTGTGTTCGGACAATGTCATAGTAAGAGTCACACAGTATGCCGGTTATCGAAATTTTAGGGTTTGCAGCGTCAATACTTATAGGGGTTAGCCTGGGGCTAATTGGAGGAGGGGGCTCTATTCTAACCGTGCCGGTGCTGGTTTACATGATTCACATCGACCCAGTGCTGGCGACAGCCTACTCTTTGTTTGTGGTCGGCAGCACTGCCCTGGTAGGATCCGTCAACTTTCTTAGAAAAGGGTTAGTAAGTCTTAAAACGGCTGTCATATTCGCCATTCCTTCCTTCATTTCTGTCTTTGTCACCAGAAAATTCGTCATTCCTGCCATCCCGGACCCGGTTTTCTCTTTGGGGGGATTTCCGGTAACAAAGGACTTGGCAATAATGGTGCTGTTTGCCGTCATTATGCTGGTGGCTGCCTGGTCGATGATCAGAGACAAGAAGGAAAACAAGACGATAGAAGAGAAGCTATCCTACAATTACCCGATGATTGCTTTGGAAGGCCTGGTGGTGGGGGCGTTAACAGGCCTGGTAGGGGCAGGGGGTGGCTTTCTTATCATTCCTGCACTGGTGCTGCTGGCCCATATCCCAATGAAGTTGGCAGTCGGCACTTCGTTGCTGATCATTGCTGCCAAATCGCTGATCGGATTCACTGGTGACCTGGGAACCCAGCCAATCGATTGGCCATTTATGCTGATCTTTACGAGCCTGTCTATCGGGGGGCTTTTTCTGGGAGAGTTCCTTTCCCGGTTCATATCAGGGGCTGCTCTTAAAAAGGGTTTTGGCTATTTCGTGCTTGTTATGGCTGTTTTTATCCTTACCAAAGAACTTATATTCTGATGATACACCCCGGCGACACTGGAGAAGCTACTCCAGCTAACTTCGATAGAAGCCTCTTCGAAAATCTCAACTTTGTTACATTTACATGTGTTACCAATAAACAGATCAATTTTAAACAAGAGATATGAAAACCAGTACAAACATCGTCGCATCGCTAGCTTTTCTTTTTGTTTCAGCCATAGGCTCAGCATGCAGCTCGTCTTCCACTGAGAAGGAGGCTGCCTCGGAAGTGGTTGCCAAGCCAGCAGTTCAGACATCCGCAAAGATTGTTCAGCTTAATGCGCCAGACTTTGCCGAGAAAGTGAAGGAAGCCGAAGTTCAGCTTGTAGATGTGAGAACAGCGGGAGAGGTAGCTACCGGCAAAATACCCAATGCAATAAATATCGACTACAACACCACCAATTTTGAGGAGATGGCCGCTAAGCTTGACCCGAATAAGCCGGTTGCAGTTTACTGTAAGGTGGGAGGCAGAAGTGCCAGGGCAGCCAAAGTATTTCAAGAGTTGGGCTTCAAGCAAATTTTCGAGCTGGAAGGCGGAATAATTTCATGGAACGCCAGTGGACTTGCCACCGAAAAGCAGTAGTAGTTAGTTAAATCAGCTAAGAGAAAGTGGAAAAGTATTGGAACATCATTGTTGGCTCGTATACAGGTTACTGGAACTATCTGGTCAATGAGATTTTACACCCCAGCTGGCACAATTATTTTTACTGGCTGCTGTTGGTGTCGGTTTTTTTCCTGATGCTGGAGTGGGTGAAGCCCTGGAGGAAAGATCAGCCCAGGTTCCGAAAGGACTTCTGGCTGGACTTCTTTTACATGTTCTTTAACTTCTTTCTCTTTTCGCTCATTATTTACAATGCTGTCTCCAATTCGGTTGTCAATCTTTTTAACGACGCCCTGGCAGCTATCGGTATCAATAACCTTTTGGCCTTTGAGGTAATGAAGTGGCCCATGTGGTCGCACCTGCTAATCGGGTTTGTGGTGCGGGACTTTGTGCAATGGTGGGTGCATCGATTGCTGCACCGGTCGCCCTGGCTCTGGGAGTTTCACAAAGTTCATCATTCGGTGGAGCAAATGGGCTTTGCTGCTCATCTCCGCTACCATTGGATGGAAAATGTGGTGTACCGCACGATTGAGTACATTCCGTTGGCATTGATCGGCATTGGGTTGAGAGACTTCTTTATCATCCATATTTTCACCCTGGCTGTTGGGCATTTCAACCACTCCAATATCAAAGTGCCATTGGGGCCATTTAAATACTTTTTCAACAATCCTCAGATGCACATCTGGCATCATGCCTATGACCTTCCCAGGGAGAGGGGCTATGGGGTTAATTTTGGGATCACGCTGAGTATTTGGGACTATCTGTTCAAAACAGATTATATTCCTTACGACGGTCGGGACATTAAGCTGGGTTTCCCCGGCGTGGAGCAATTTCCGCACGATTTTGTGGGACAGAACCTTCATGGAATAGTGTCTGAGCACAAGAAGGAGAAAGCGAGTGCTGACAAAGTGCACACGTAGTAACAGCGCTCCTTTTCGTAGCAAATCCCTTTCTTTGCAGGATGACTCCAGCTGTGTACGACGTCATTGTGATTGGCGGAGGGCAAAGTGGCCTTGCTGTAGCTTATTATCTGAATAGGGCCGGTTTAAATTATGTTGTTCTTGACGCCAGCGACAACGCCGGCGGAAGCTGGCAGCATTATTGGCACTCGCTCCGTTTGTTTTCGCCTGCCCAATGGAGCTCACTACCCGGCGTGCTCATGACGGGTGGCCCCGACTATTATCCCACCCGCAACGAAACAATTGACTACCTGAGAAAGTACGAGGAGAAATATAACTTCACCGTACAAAGAGGAGTGACGGTAATAGATGTAAAAAAGGCAGGTAGGCTTTTTGATATTGTCACCAGCAAAGGAACCTACCAGTCGAAGGCGGTCGTGTCTGCCACTGGCTCATTTACCAATCCCTGGATGCCGGAGTTGCCCGGAAGAGACAAATTCAAAGGGAAGGTTTTCCATTCCTCTGCCTACAAAAGACCGGATCCATTCAAGAGCCAACAGGTAGCAATTGTCGGCGAAGGGAATTCTGGCGCCCAGATACTTGCTGAAGTGAGCAAGGTGGCGCAGACTTTTTGGGTCACGTCAAAGCCGCCGAAATTCCTTCCTGATGAGGTAGACGGACGTTATCTTTTCGATGCAGCCACTCAAATGTATGAAGCCAAAAAGGCAGGGAAGGAATTCACTCCGCCGTCGCTGGGGGATGTGGTGATGGTTCCGCCGGTAAAAGAAGCCAGGAAAAGAGGAGTATTGGAGCGGGCTTACCCGCCAATCGATCATTTCACGGATCTGGGAATTATGTTGGTGAATGGCCAGGAGCTGCTCGTCGACAGTGTGATTTTCTGCACCGGGTTTCGGCCTGCGTTGGATCACCTCAAGAGCTTGGCCCTCAATGTTAGTGCGGGGAAAGTGGCAACGGTTGCCACCCGGTCGGCCGAGGTGCCAGGCCTTTGGTTGGTGGGTTACGGCCAATGGACGGGCTTCGCCTCGGCTACGCTTATCGGCATGGGGAGGTCTGCAAAATCCACCGTAGAAGAAATCAAAGAATACGTGTAAATACTGTTTTGTTGCAAATACTGACTGCCTACCTTTGCCGGATGAAACGGTCTTTCTTTTATGCTTTTTTCTTTGGGGTCTTGTTTTTCGCCGCTGAACTTTCCGCACAGTCTGTGCTTAAAGTCAGGGTGCTCGACGCCGACACACAAGAACCTCTCGTTGGCGCTACCATTCAAATAGCCGGAACCACGCAGGGAACGATAACAGACTTGAATGGAGAAGGCCAAATTACCCTTTCTGGTGCGGAGCCAATAAGTTTAGTGGCATCGTTCGTTGGCTATTCTTCCGTAAAGAAAAAGGTAGTGACGGGTACAACTGAGCTGGTTTTTAATTTGGAGCCTGAGGAAGCGCTTGAGGAGGTAATCGTTACTGCTACCCGTAGTAGCAGAACCATCGAGGATATCCCCATCAGGATGGAGGTAATCTCCGGGGAAGAGCTGGATGAAAAGGCCGCTATGAACTCCACAAACATTGCTATGCTGTTGAGAGAAAGCTCAGGCATTCAAATGCAGCAGACTTCTACCAACTCAGCCAACCAAACCCTTCGAATACAGGGACTGGATGGCCGCTACACCCAGCTGCTTCGGGACGGACTTCCTTTGTACGGTGGTTTTTCCAGCGGGTTGAGCATCATGCAAATACCCCCGCTGGACCTTCGGCAGGTGGAGGTAATCAAAGGCAGCGCCTCTACTCTTTATGGCGGAGGTGCTATTGCTGGCCTGGTAAACCTGGTTTCGAAAACGCCGGGTAGCGAGCCGGATCGGAGCATTATGCTCAACCAAACTACTGCAGGCGGCACCACACTCAACACTTTCCTGTCGGGTCGAAATGAAAAAAAGGGCTTCACACTCTATGCTTCTGCTAATCGCCAGCAGCCATACGATCCAAATGATGACGGTTTTTCGGATATTCCCAGAGTAAGGAGCATTGCCCTCAACCCAAAAATATTTTTCTACCCATCAGAACGCACAACGCTGAGCATCGGGTTGAACAGCTCATACGAAGCCAGAGAAGGAGGAGACATAGCAGCGATTGAAAATGAAGGCGTAAGCGGCCGCAGTTTTAGTGAAGAGAATTACACAGGAAGACTCGGGTCGCTGATCAACTTTGTACATACGACCTCGAACGGTTCACAGTGGTCTTTCAAAAACAGTGTCAACCTGTTTGCCAGGAATATCGACTCTCCAATTTATAGTTTTTATGGTGAGCAGTTGGCTTCATTTTCTGAGTTGGCTTATAATTTTAAGGTAGCGAAGCACGAACTGGTTACGGGGATGAACCTGGTGTCCGACCATTTTTCGGATCCGGGCGACAACTTTATGCCTGGCTTGGGAGATGTGGACAGATCATACAACTTTTTGACAGCTGGGGTATTTGCACAAGACACCTGGGAAGTTTCTGAGCAAAACACCCTGGAGTTGGGCCTTCGTACGGATTTTAACAATGAGTATGGCGCTGTTTTGCTTCCCCGGCTTTCCTGGATGGTCAAACCATCAAGGCAGTTGACCATGCGCCTGGGAGGTGGAAGAGGTTACAAGCTTCCAACCATTTTCCTTGAGGAGGCCGAGCAAAGGGCCTTCACCAGGGTGCTGCCTTACAACGCCCTCAATCAGCAGCCCGAAATGGAAAGGTCGTGGGGCTCAAATTTTGATGTCAATTTTAGAACCGCCCTCGGAGACGACTGGACGCTGTCGGCCAACCAGCTCTTCTTCGTAACTCAGCTTGACAAGCCAGTATTTCTGGATGAGGTAGAGATGGATGGCTTTACTAATTATTACCTTTCCAACAGGCAAGAGCCTGTCGTTAGTAAGGGCTTTGAAAGTAACCTCAAGCTCGGATATGATCATTGGAAGCTATTCTTGCAGTACTCTCTCACTCATGTAAATGTTGATGATGGGTCTGGCTACCGCCAGAAGGCAATAACTCCAAAGCATGCGGCAGGCTTTGTGATGATGTACGAAAAACATGAATCGTTTCGTATCGGCTACGAGCTTTACTATACGGGAAGCCAGTACCGATACGACAGGTCATCTACTCCGGACTTCTGGATCATGGGCATAATGGCTATGAAGGAATGGGAGAAGTTTACCGTGTTCCTCAACTTTGAAAATTTTACTGACACCCGGCAATCGAGGTATCAGTCCATGGTGACTCCCCCTTACAACAACCCTACTTTTGCTGAGGTTTGGGCCCCTACCGACGGATTTGTTTCAAATGGAGGTTTTATCTATCACTTTTGAAAACCCAGCGATATTTATTACATCGATAAGTGATACTACTTTGAATAAGGAATTTTTTTTCAATTATAGTATTTCGATGGCAATATGATATCTTTAGGGCTAACTACCTCAAATTCAGCAATAACTAATGTAAATCCGGTATTTGGGGCTTTTTAATACAGGTAACAACAATTTTTGTAAGCTGACAAGGAGGTTACTTTTATCACGCACGCAAGTATTTAGCACTATTAAAGGAATTAGTTTAATTATTCTTTTGTGGAGAATATACTGCAGGGGAGCCATCAACTGGATTACATATGTTAACGTACTTACTTTTTGTGCTGGGTTTTCCAGCATTGATCAAAGGGGCTGACCTGCTCGTTGACGGAGCCTCTTCACTTGCGAAGCGATTTAATATTTCAGATTTTATTATTGGGCTCACCATAGTTTCCTTTGGCACCTCCATGCCAGAACTGATTGTAAATATTTTTGCCAGTCTCGACGGCAATGCCGACATCGCCGTAGGTAACATTATCGGCAGCAATATTTCCAACATCCTTCTCATCCTTGGCATCTCTTCTATTATAAACCCCCTGCCGATTCAGCGAAACACCATCCTTTCAGAAATACCTTTCTCGCTGACAGCCACGTTGTTAGTTGCTTATCTGGCCAATGCCGCTTTATTTGGCGACCCTGGCACTCTGAGTATCAGCCGGTGGGATGGCCTGATTTTGCTTGCTTTTTTTGCGCTGTTTATGGCCTATATTTTCAAGATAGCAGGGGAAAACAAAGAACAGGAAATGCAAAGCACCGAAAAGGTGGAAGTCATGCTATTGCCCAAATCTGTTTTGTATATTGGTGTCGGCATTCTCGGTTTGTTTATCGGCGGCAAATGGGTGGTGGATGGAGCTGTGGCCCTGGCTGAATATTTCGGGATGTCACAAACGTTCATAGGTCTCACAATTGTGGCAATAGGGACATCCCTGCCCGAGCTGGTTACGTCGGCCATGGCAGCTTACAAAGGCAATACAGATATAGCGGTTGGCAATGTGGTGGGCTCCAATATCTTTAATTTGCTCTGGATACTTGGCATCAGCGCCTTCATCAAACCGCTGGAGTTTTCTGTAGTGAACAACGCTGATATTCTGGTTTTGATTGTGGCCAGTGCTTTGATGATCCTGGCGCTTACTATTGGTAAGCGCAATGCTATTGATCGTGTGAATGGAATCGTATTTGTTCTGTTGTATATAGCATACATCGCCTATCTGATTTACAGGGGCTAATCAGGCTTTCACTTTTTGATTGAGCTTCAGGATGTTGCCGGGTTTGCCAAACACGTACAGCCTGTCGTCGAGCTTTATTTCCGTGTCTCCGTCTATGTCGGTAAGCAGCTCTTGCCCTCTTTGGATGGCCAGAATGAAGAGCTTGTAGCGGCTTTTTATTCTCGATTCTGCAATGCTTTTTCCGACGATTGATTTATCCTCCCGTTCCAATACAACACATGCCATCTCCAGGTCCTGAATGCTGAGATTTTTTGCTGCCTGTTCGGTTCTCATTAGCGGGCTGCGGAGCATTTCATAGCTACCTGAGCGAACCTCCTGCGTAAAGGCCTCTATCTCATTTAGCGGAACCAGGTAGTGCCGAAGTACCCGGGTAAAAATTTCGATTGAAGTTTCAAACTCCTCTGGAATAACTTCGTCAGCGCCAAGCTTTTTTGATTCTTCAATTTCGTTGATATAGCGGGTGCGAACAATGATATGCACTGTGTTGGAGAACTCTCTGATCTTAGCGACTATTCTTTTGGTAGAAGAAGGATCGGATATGGCGATGACCACCACACGGGCTGACTGAATCTGAACATGCCTTAAAATCACATCGTCGCTGGCGTCTCCATACATTATCGGCTCACCTCTCTCTTTTTCCTGTTTTACAGTGGCCGGGTTCATTTCAACAATGGCGTATGGAATAGCGGCCTTTCGTGCTGCTTTTGCTACATTTTTACCATTGATGCCGTACCCAATGATTACCAGATGATCTTTCAGTTCATGCTCGTCAGGCTCTTCTGTTTCAACATCAGACGACAGTGCCTGAATCTTTCTTACCAGCGGGTTCGGCGTTTTGCTATGCACCACATCGGTAATTTTGGAAGCATAACTGAGAATGAATGGCGTAAGTCCCATGGTGATCAACGACACACTGAGAAAATACTGATAGGTTAATGGGCTAAGGATTTGGTTTTCGATTCCTGTTGCCGACAACAAGAATGCAAATTCTCCTACCTGGCAGAGCATGAGGCCGGAAAGAATGACTGTTCGGAAGGGATACCTGAGCAGGACCGCCCCAAAGCCAGCAATCAGCGCCTTTCCAAAAAGTGTTAGAAAAGTTAAAAGTAAAACAACGCTAAGGTGGTCAAAAAGGAATTTGAGATCGAGCAGCATGCCGATCGACACAAAAAAGAAGCTGATAAATATTTCTCTGAATGGCAGAATATTGGCAGTGGCCTGATGGCTGTAGTCTGATTCAGAAATGATGAGTCCGGCAAAGAATGCCCCCAGTGCCAGCGACAGACCAATGGAAGAGGTGAGCCATGCTGTGGCAAAGCAGATAACGATAATTGTCAGAATAAAGAGCTCACGACTTTTTGCCTGGGCCACTCTGAACAGCAGTTTTGGAACAATATACCGTGCCATTATTAGCACCAGACCCACCACCGCAACTACTTTTAGCAATAAAATGAGAATGGTTTCGCCAATATTTCCGGTCTTACCGGCGATGATTGGGGTAAAAAGTATCATGGGAACGACAATGATGTCCTGAAAAATCAGAATACCAAGGGCAATGCGGCCGTGAGGGGTATTGATCTCGCCTTTTTCCTGCAGCAGCTTTAGCACGATGGCGGTGGAGCTTAACGATACAAGAAAGCCTGCAAAAATCGACTCCCTGAACGACAGCCCAAACATGTAAACAATGCCAAATGTGACCAAAATCGTGCCAGCCACCTGCACGGTTCCGCCAACAAATACTGTTTTCCTTATAGATGTTAAATGTTTGAAAGAAAACTCCACACCAATGACAAAAAGCAGGAAAATCACACCAATCTCCGACAGCATCTCGACTTCGTGCGAGGCCTGAATGAGCCCCATGCCGTGTGGTCCGGCAACCATGCCCGTAGCCAAAAGACCCAAAATGGAAGGTAGCTTAAAGCGGTTGAAGATGAGAATCATCAACACGGAAATGCCAAGGATGATGACTATTTCGGTAAGAATCGGTATTTGCATAGTGGTTTTGTTGGGTGCAAATTACTAAAAGCTGGGGCAAGGAAGTTGGCATGAGTGAAATAGTTCAGTTTCAATTGGTGACAAAAATTGACATAAATTAACGCAAGGGTGACACTCGCTTTGTTTGTTATGATCATATTGAAGTTAAATCACCACCACCATGAAACTACTCTCAGCCTTTTTTATCAACCTTTTCTTTCTGAGTGTTATGCCCTCTATGGCGCAGTCAAACGATTATGTAGCTCACGAAAAGGACTTTGGCCACTACACCTCTCTGGTTGTCGATGTTCAGGCCAATATTGAGGTGGATGCCAGTCAGCCTTCTCATGGCACTTTAGTGGTGTCTGAGGCTGATTTCGAGAACCTTAAATGGGAGCTACTGGGAGAAACATTGATTATTTCTGCGAAAGAAGGCAAATCTCTGGCTGGCCCGATTAATTTGAAGCTCGGTTCCCCTAACCTGGCCCGTATCGAGTCGACACATGAGTCGATCATTTATATGCATCACGTGAACGGAGAGAGTTTGAGCCTGGATCTACTCAAGGGCACTGTAAAGCTTGAAGGTAAAGTGGAAAACCTTCATGTGATGGCTGAGAAGGGCAGACTATATGGGTCAGGGCTTGAGTCAAAAAGCGCAGAAGTGAGGATTTGGGATGAGGGCTCGGTCGTCATACATGCAACTGAGTCGCTGGAAATAGAAGCAACCAACAATGGGAGAGTTATTTACAACGGCTCTCCGTCCAAAGTTACCAAGAGCACAAGTAGTGGTGGCGTGATCATGTCGGAGGAAGCTTTGCAGCAGCAGCGGGAAGTCGAGTACGTGAATTTTGGAGTGTAGGCACTACAAATTTCCTGATGCGTCAATCTTAAGTATCCAGATATCATTTAGCCCAGCCCCCTCTGACTCGGTGCTGCCTAAGATATAGTAGTAGTCGCCTATCTGGATAATTCCGCTACCAGTGTCCCTGTTTTTACCCCCAAATACCTTAGACCATTCCTCAACCAAACCCGGGCCAACTTTTTTAACCACCAGGTCTCGTGTAGACGGCTGATCGCCAACTAATATGAAATTTCCTTCGGCAGTTAAAAGTAGGTCTTTGGCGAATATGTCAATAAAACTAGCATTCATTGGATCATCGGAAGACGATAAGTTTAGCTCATGCAGAATGGTCTGAGATTTTGCTCCTCCAGCACTGGTACCTGAAGCCATCAGAAAAGCTACATCAGAGCCGTCCATTTTCTGGACATAGGAACCGGTACTATTTGTGATGTTTTCAATTTCGAAATCGAGAGTATATGCGAAATATATTTGTCCAAAATGGTCTTTCGGCATGTAGAAGCATGAAAAACCTCTGTACGCATCGTTTTCATACTCTACGACGCTAGGGTATGTTGCAGCCAGAACGAGGTAGTTGTCATTTTTATCAATTGATATACCTTTCGAAATCATTCCTGGACCGTACAAGCCAATATAATGTCCGGAACCCAACAAGTCTCCCGCAGAACTGAATTCGATAACGACACTCATTTGCAAGCCGACCCCGGAAAAGCCGTCATCTTCATTTTTCAAATTTCCAACAGCCAGGTACTTTCCATTCTCGCTTCCTATCATACCCGTTATTTCGTCGCCGATTCCCAGGTCGTGAACTTTTTCCCAGTTAATTGATCCATCAGAAGACGACAGGTTGAGAATATAGGAGTTTGACTCGCCTTCGATATCATAGGTTTTGCCAAAGACAATAATTTCATCAGTGGCATTAAGCATCAATCCATTTGGAACAGAGAATTTTCTGGTCTTAATCGTTCGATCAAACAGGATGTTGCCGTCTGCGGAAAGTTTGATGACTCTTGCAAATGACGAATCCGAAGCTAAGTTTTGACTTTGTCCAAGTATAATAATTTCTCCAACTGAAGTAGTCTTAATATCAATTCCAAAGTCATCGCCCACTCCACCGAAAGTTTTGTCCCAGGTAGACTTGGCTGGCGACTCAATATCATTTCCGCACCGGGCCATGATAAAAGCCGTAGTTACTAAAATTAGTATTGAAAAAACCTTATTTCTCATACTGTATCTATGTTAGACAAAAGTAGAAAATACAAGGCTAATTCAACGAAAGTTCTTATTATTAAATATCTGAAGAGGTAAATGAATACCTTTACGACAAACTCTAGCTGAAAACTAATTTCAAATGTTCTTTGTCAGGGACCCTATTAGAAGTCAATTTACTAGCCACCACGTACACCAGAAAAGAAACTACAAAGGCCGGAAAGACCTCATGAACCTGTTCCATGCCTTCAAAATTGAACCGGATTCCGAAGCGCCAGATCACATTCACCACCATGCCGGCAACCATGCTGGATAGCGCTCCGATGTCGGTGCCCCAGCGCAGGTAGAGCCCACCGAAAATGGTCGGGAAAAAGCTGGCGGCGAAAACTGACCCTGCAAAGGAAGACATTTCTACCACGCCCGCCGGAGGATACAGTGTGAAAAGGAAAACCACTACACAATAGCCAAGCATGGCCCACTTTGTGCGGCCGACAATTTTCTTCTCCTCCATCGGCTTCCAGATATTCCAGATGTCTTTAACGATGGAAGTACCGGCGATAAACGTGACAGAGGCTAGCGAGGACATGCCAGCGGCAAAAAGCCCCATCATGCAAATGCCACTTACTGTTGGGCTATTGAGTTTGTTGAACATTACACCAACAACTTCATCCGTATTGTTGATGAGATAAGCAGCCTCTTCATCACTCACCATCACATGCACCAAAGCCCCCACGCACATTACACAAATCAGCGAAATACCAAGGAAAACAGGCGTCCAGGTCATGGCAAACTTCATGCTGGCCTTGTCTTTGATCGAGTAAAAACGAATAATAAGCTTCGGGTCGGACACCTGCTTCATGCCTATCGTAAGCCCAATGGCAATGATATAGTACATGCTTGCCACTCCCCCAAACGTCATCATGCCGTCGCCAATAGGGTTTCCATCGGCCGTTACATGCTGGAGGTTGGCGAGCTTCTCCATTAGTGGTGAGTAGCCTCCTGCAAAGTAGAAAGGGATAATCAGCATAATGATAGCCACGATAAACATGAGGATGCCCTGCACCGCATCCGTCCACATCACGCCGTACATACCGCCCGCCATCGTATAGCCACAGGTGAAGAAGATCAGGATAAACGCACCAAGTCCGTAGTCGACTTCCAGCACGGTATTGAGCAAGTTAGCGCCGCCTTTGGCAATGCCGGTCATATACCAGAGTGTGGCAAAAAGAATAATGAAGGAGGACAGCACCCTGATGCTCTTGGAAAGATTGCTTTGGTAGCGCAGGTGAAAATAGTCGGGCACCGTCACCGATTTTAACCGTATGGATTGACTGCGCATTCTGGGGCCCATCACCAGCCATGAGATCATGCAGAACACTACCCAAAAGAGCGCCACATAAGCCCAGGAAAGACCATATTTGAAAGACTCACCAGCCTGACCGATGTAGGTGCTGGTGCTAATGAACGTAGAGAAGAAGGCAAGAGAAACTACCCAACCTGGTATTTTTCGATTGGCCAGATAGTACTCATTTACATTTTGGGAAGCCCTCTTTTGAAAGTGCCAGCCAATGTAGATAATAAGACCTACATAAACGGCAATCAACAAAAGTGTCAGGCCATGTTGCGCTAAGTAGTCCATGTTGATCAGTGTCCCGGGGGGTTGTTGGTTTCGTCGTCCTTAATGCTAGCGCTGAAGCTGGAAACCAGAAAGCCATTAAGTGCAAGAAGTAAAAGCATCATCCAAAAGGGAAAGCTGATCCAGAAGCTCATAGCGTTGGGTTAGGTGTTGAACAATTTCTTCACGTCGTTTTTTGTCACTTTTCCCATTGCATTTCGGGGAAGCTCCGAAAGTGACAGGTATTTTCTCGGCACCCGGTAGCCCGGCATGCGAGCTTTGAGCCAGGGGGTGAGTTCTTCAGTGTCAAGCGAGGAGTCACCAACAATGGCAGCAGCCACTATTTCCCCCCATTCTTCATCGGGAAGGCCAACTACGGCGCAATCGCTGACGGCCGGATGGCTTCTGAGCACTTCTTCAATCTCCAGGGCCGATATTTTGTATCCACCCGATTTAATGATATCCACTGAATTCCTGCCAAGAATTTTGTAGTAGCCATTTTCAACCTCGGCAACATCGCCTGTTTTGAACCAGCCGTCGGAAGTAAAGGAAGTCATCGTTGCCTCGGGCTTCTGCCAATATTCTTTGAAGACATTTTCTCCTTTTACCTGAATTTCGCCAGGCACAGAAGTGTTTTTCAGTTCAACATTTGCCTCATCCGCCAGCCTGATGCTGACCTCTGGCAGCGGTAGTCCAATAAACCCAGCTTTTCTTTCTCCCTCGTAGGGGTTGCTGATGGCCATGCCTATCTCAGTCATGCCGTAGCGCTCCAGCAGCCTGTGCCCGCTTATTGTTTCCCATTTTTCCATCACCGACACCGGCAACGCTGCAGAGCCCGACACCATTAACCGGAAGTTTCTCATGGCGGCAGACAGGGCTTCTTGCTGCTTTTTATCTAAGCTTTCGAAGTGAGCAATGAGTTTGAAATAGATGGTGGGCACGGCCATGAACACATTGAGCTGGCCTGCTGCAAATAGGGAGAATACTTTTTCTGCTGAAAAGGAAGGTAAGAACTCACAAGCAGCTCCCGACCACAAGGCACAGCTAACCACGTTAATGATGCCGTGCACGTGATGAAGTGGCAAAATGCATAAAGTGTGATCTGTAGATGTCCAGCCCCAGGCGGTGACGAGTGTAGAAATTTGCGCCTCCAGGTTAGCATGCGTCGTCACCACTCCCTTCGGCAGGTTGGTGGTGCCACTGGTATACAGGATCATCGCCCGGCGTGACTTTTCAATCTGCGGCAGTGCTGCTGGCTTGCTGTCGTTTTCAGGTTCCAGCACAATGAATGTGATTGACTTGGTCTCAGCATAGGACTGTAGTATTTCCCTGAACGACGGTGAAACTACAACCACCGAGGCCTCGGTGTCCTCAATCACATACTGAAGCGATGGAAGAGGGTGGCTCGTGCATAACGGCACCGCAACACCTCCAGCCTGCCAAATACCCCATTGCACCTTGACGTAGTCAAACCCTGGCTCTACCAGAAAAGCAATTCGTCGTTCCTTTAAATCAGAAGCGCCATCTAATAGGAGCGTGGCAAACTGCTGAGAGGCAAAAAGAAGCTGTTGGTAAGTGTACGAACTGCCATTTGATACAATGGCAGCTTTCTGAGCGTAAATTTTAGCCTTTTGAAAGAGTTGTAGCATTGAGTAGGTTCCTAACTAACAACATAAGCAAAATTGACCCGACCAACAAGCGTTTACTCCTGGTTGGCGACGACTTGGTTTGACCAAAGTAAGCGCTACCTGCTTTTTGAGAACATCCAGGGAAGCAGGTCAGGCTCCACATAGGCATTTTCCCAGCTATTGTGATTGACACCCGGATATTCTGTGAACCGCACATCGGCTCCTATCTCCTTCAGCTTTTCGTTAAGTTTCCTTGAATTGTCGACGGCAATCACGCCATCCACACTGCCGTGGAAGAGCCAAAAGGGTATTTTTGCCTGCTTTTTTGAGTAGGCATTGAGGTCGGCGCCACCACAGACGGCGGCAATGGCAGCGAACATTTTCGGATACCGATACACAGCCTCTAACGACCCCATGCCGCCCATGGAGAGGCCGGTGATGTAGACCCGCTTGCTATCGACGGACTCACTTTTCGCCACGCTGTTCGTAAGGTCAATGGCCAGTTGCAAGCCTTTGGTGATGTCGTAGCCGTAGTTAAAATCAAGCTCCAGTGGGTACTTTGTTCTTTCAAATTTGACCGATGCCCAGTATGAGTCCTCAGGACATTGCGGGGCGATGACGATACAGGGGAACTTGCTCCTGTTTTCAGGTTCCAGAAAAGCTTTCACGCCATTCACCAGCTGCTTTTCATTGTCAGTACCCCGTTCACCCCCACCATGTAGAAACAGCACCAAGGGGTACTTTTTAGTCTTGTCATAGTTTTCTGGATACAAAATCCGGTAGGGCAGCACGTCGCCTTTTTCGCTGATAAATTCTTTTTTCTCAAAAAGAGAGAAGTCCTGAGCACGACTTGTGAATGTGGCCGTCAGGATTAGCAGGGTGAGTAGTTTGTTCATAGTCTATTCGTAAGATAAGCCAAAACCAAATGTATATAGTGGATCTTTGCTATCATAAGGAACATCTTCCATTTGGTTTCTTACTGCTTCCATTGAAGAAGGCAGTTCGAACGGCAGCTTGCCGCCGGGAGATGCTTTGCCAAAGATGACGTCCAGGACAGCCTCATCGGTGGCACCAAAGTCGGCGATCAGCGCTTTGGATCCGGCACTTATTTCAGGGATCACTGCTGGCCGATCCAGGTAGATGTTGACAATGGTTGGAACGGTGTTTAGCAGCTCTAAAATCTCTTTCTTTTCGGGGTTCTTGAAGTCCAGGTCGCCATGATGAAAGCCACGGGCCATAAAGTTTTCTGACTCAACAGGCACCCAGGGCGTATTGATACGGATGATGGCAAAATCAGCCTCTTTGGGCGATTTCACAACGGTTCCGTACCGGGCGGCAATAGAGTCGGCTATGTTTTTTACGAAGATTTTAGGCTTGCCCTGCAGGGGCAGCACGTTTCCATCGTTTTTCAGCAAGGTCATGGCCCTTCTTTGGGAGGCTTGACCAGCGGCGATAGACGAAGGCTTGCCTATTACCCTGGCGACATTGGCTTCGTCCACAAACGGGTTGTCGAACAGCCCGAGTTGGAATTTCTGCTTCAATAATCTTCGGGCCGACTCGTCGATTCTGGCCTCTGTTACTTTTCCTGCTTCAACAAGGTTCACTACCAGACCAGGCACACTTTCACCGCCAAATTGATCTACTCCAGCGTCGATGGCTTTTTTCACTCTGTCTTCTTCGCTCAGGTTTTCAACGCCCCAGGCACGGGCCGGCCAGATGGTGTTACCCATATTTGCATCGGTAATCAGGCCCCAGTCGGTGCAGACTACGCCGTCGAATTTATATTTGTTTCTCAGCAGATCCGTAATGATCATTTTGTTGAACGCCATCGCTACATTTTCGTCTGTCTGATCGGTTGGAATGCCATAGTAAGGCATGATGGAGGCGGTGCCAGCTTCAAATGCTGCTTCGAAAGGAATGAGGTGGTAGTCGAAGTTGTTGCCCGGATAAACCTGGCCTTTTTGAAATTCAAAGTGGGGATCCAGCCCGTCCTTTTGCGGGCCGCCACCCGGAAAATGCTTGGTCATGGTGGCCACACTATTAGGCCCCAGCGTGTCTCCCTGAAAACCTTTGATATATGCTTTGACCAGCTTGGCCGTTAATTCAGCGTCCTCGCCGAAAGTGCCGCTGATACGGGGCCAACGAGGCTCAGTGGCCAGATCAATCTGGGGGTGAAGTGACACCTTCATGCCCACGGCAAGGTATTCGCCTCTGGCAATTTCGGCAAATTGGCGTACCATCTGCGGATCGCCTATCGCTGCAAAACCCAGCGTTTCGCACCATTGCGAGAATGAGTTGGCTGCCATAGCAAATATATTGGCACTGAAGTGATTGCGGGGATCGGAGGCAATGGTGACTGGTATGCCCAGCCTGGAGTCCTCAGCAACCTTTTGCATGGCATTGTAGCCTTTGGCCAGCATTTGCACATCGGGAATCTGCCAGAAATTGAAGTGGTTCATCTTCATTTCGTTGATCGATTGCAGTGACGACGGCAGCCTGGCGGCAAAGCCCTCTGCTCCGGGTTGTTTTTCCAGCGTGCCATCGGCGTTTACAAAAGTGCCGTTGATGAACATGAGGCCTGCTTTTTCTTCGATGGTCATTTGAGCAAGCAGATCGCTTACTCTTTCTTCAACCGGTGCTGATGAATCTTCATACACATCCATTTTACCGTTTTTATTCAGGTCACGATAGTCAACCGTCTTGTTTGTTGGGCTGTTGCACGAGCAGACGCTGAGCAGCGAAGCCAAAAGAAGTGACGAGGCAAGTTTGAAGGGGGTTGTGTGATGCATGGCCGTCAAATTAATGTGTGATATTGACGCAATGTAATATTTTCTTTTTAAACTTGAATGACGTAATATTCTTTTTCGTATTTGCCGGACAGATTGATTTGTTAGAAAATGTCGGAATTTCTGGATACCGCCGCTGAGAGATACCACCCCGGATTGTCGGTGGACTGCGTGATCTTTGGCTTTCATGAGAATGAGCTGAAAGTGCTGCTGCTGAAAATGAAGCATACGGCAAAATGGGCGCTCCCCGGTGGATTTGTTGAAAAACAGGAACACATGGATAAAGCAGCTATTCGTGTGCTGGAGAAGCGGACTGGTTTGGCCGACATTTTTCTTCAGCAATTTCACACGTTTGGCGACCCCGCCAGGCACGACCATGAAATGGACCTGGAGCTTTTTAAGCAAAGTGGCCGGGATCCGGTAAAGGATCACTGGTTTTTGCAGCGCTTTATTACAGTGGGCTACTATGCCCTGATCGAGTTTTCGAAAGCGAATCCACGACCCGACGACATTTCTGAAGCCTGTGAGTGGAAAAGCATTGACCAGTTGCCAGCGATGATACTTGATCACAGGAAGATACTGGAAAAAGCACTGGATACACTCAGGTTTCAAATCAACTACCAGCCCATCGGGCACAAGCTTTTGCCTGTAAAATTTACTATGCCTGAGCTCCAGAAGCTATACGAGACTATTCTGGGCAAAGAGCTGGATCGCAGGAATTTCCAGCGCAAGATGCTGGCCTATGGTATTTTGAAAGACCTTGGCGAGAGAAGAAAAGGGGGTGCTCACAAAGCACCTTATCTCTACAGTTTTGACGTAAAAAAATACAACGCTGCCTTAAAAATTGGGCTGAAGGGGAGCTGGTAAAACCCTTACTAAGCCGCAAGACTTAGTAAGGGTTTAAAAAGTATTAAAATAACTTCTCGTTCGGCGGAGTGGCACCAGCCAGCCTGATATATGGAGTCGTTTGTCCCCTGTGGTGTGTTTGGTGCTCAAAGGCTTTGCCGAAGGCTACCTCCCGGGTCATGTCCATACCAAAGAGATTAACCGTTTCGGCCATCTGAGCCGCAGTCATTCCCTTTAGCGCATTAATCACGAAATCATAACTGTCCGACACCATTTTTACAGTCACTTCTTTCGACTTGCCTGCAGACTTTTCCGCTCCACCACGCTCAATGGGGCTGGCCGTTCCGGTGATCCCGGCTGTAAATCCAAAGTTCGCATCTGCCAGGTGCAGCAGCTGCTGTTCGAACGATCTGATTTCAGGCGTAGGCTTATAGCCATACTTGTCGGCTGGCATGGCCTCCAGGTATTCCAAAGTGAAGGCCTTGGCCCTTTCCCATTCCTTAACAAGGTAGGCTGGGTCTGCAGCTAAGCATTTGCTGCCACTGACCAATGCAAGTAGCGCAAGCGTTAGATAAAAATTCTTTTTCATGGTTGTAGGGTTTTAATAAGGGTATGAAAATACGCCTTTTTCAAATTATTAAGGTAAGCCCTTGAATAAATTAAAGTTACCTTTTTAGATTAACCCAATGGCAGCTTCATCAGAAGGTCGGTTTGTGGGTCGTTGCCCAGCATAAAGGTGTGACTACCGAATTGCTGGAAGCCATATCGTTTGTAAAATCGGATGGCTCCTTCATTTTTCTCCCACACACCCAGCCAAAGGTATGGGAACCGCCCCGCTTTGCCGATGCTGATGGCATAGTCCAACAGCTGTTGTCCTATGCCTTTCCCCTGGTGTGCTGGCATCACATAAATGCGCTGAAGCTCAATGCCCGGCTCGGTGGCGATGTCTGTTTGCGCTGCGCCGTGATTAAGCTTGATATAGCCGACAACCTCCCCGCCCATCATGGCCAAGTAAAACTCCGACCCCTCGGTGTCGAGTTCCTTTTTCGTTTGTTGCAGTGAAAAGGCCTCTGCCATATAGGCTTCAAAATCGTCCGGGTCGTTGAGGTGCTGGAAGCCCACCCGAAAGGTTAGCTCTGCTATGTCAAGCAGGGTCTCTGCCTGATCGGTTCCGACTCTTTTGAATGAGGTAGTTTTACTCATGTTCAGTCCAGCAAAGTTTTAACGATGTGCTCCCATTCCTGGTCAAGGGTAGTTGCTGGCCTTACTTTACCAGCTCGTCGGTACCAATAGTCGGCGTTCCAAATATCACCTTCTTTGCGGTGAAGATAGGCGTGCACCCAGGCGGCGTTTTCGCTTTCCAAGTCCTGAACCGTTTCGTGCGACTTGTCCCAGCTGCCCTTTCCGTCCCACCAGAGCCCTTTTAATTCTTCATTCAGGTTTACTGGGGGAGCTTCTCCCTGTATCGATACCTTATATTCGTCGAAAGTCATAATGTCATTTTATTTGCCTCGAAAGTATGCGTTCATTGACTGGCTGTCAATAAAAAAATGAATCAAATCTGGTATACTGAAAACCCAGTCACTTGGTTGTTACAGCGACTCGCCAAAGCTATCGCTTTCAATATTATAACCGCTTTTAACATTAATTAACACTTCCACGTAAACCATGTTTGTTTATGTAGCAAGGGTTGAGGTAACTTAGCCTTTTGTTAAAGAGCCAAAAGTTCAACAATACGTAGTTTACATCCAGGAAAAGTTCGTGCATAATGGAAACATCGACAACAGATCTTAAGAGAGAGCACCAGGAGAAAATAAAAAAGGTAATAAGTGAGGTCGGAAAAGTAGTTGTGGGTCAGGAATATATGATCAACAGGCTTTTGATAGGGCTATTTACCAACGGCCACATTCTACTGGAGGGTGTGCCCGGACTGGCAAAAACGCTTACCGTAAATACACTGGCAAATGTGTTGCATCTCGATTTTAAGAGGATACAATTTACTCCGGATTTGCTGCCTGCCGATTTGGTAGGTACAATGATATACAATCAGCAAAAGGCCAACTTCGAAGTGAAAAAAGGCCCCATTTTTGCCAACATCATCCTGGCAGATGAGGTGAATCGCTCGCCGGCTAAAGTGCAATCGGCGCTGCTGGAAGCCATGCAGGAAAAGCAGGTGACCATTGGCGAAACTACCTTTTATCTCGACAGGCCGTTTTTGGTGCTGGCCACACAGAACCCGGTGGAGCAGGAAGGCACCTACCCGTTGCCAGAGGCGCAGGTCGACCGTTTTATGCTGAAGGTTAATATTGAATACCCCACGAAAGCGGAGGAGTTAGAGATCATGCGCCGAATGGCCAACATGAGTTTTAATGCGAAAGTAAACACAGTGCTTTCAAAAGAAGATATTTTTGCAATCCGTGACGAAATCAATCAGGTTTCCATCTCTGAATCACTGGAGAAATACATAGTGGAGCTGGTTTTTGCCACAAGAACGGCGGCTGACAATGGTCTTAAAGACTTTGCCGGCTATATCCAATTTGGAGCTTCTCCCAGAGCTTCTATTAATCTGAACCTTGCGGCCAAGGCCATCGCTTTTTTCGATGAGAGAGATTACGTATTACCGGAAGACATCAAGGAAATAGCCAGCGACGTGCTCAACCATCGTATTCTTCTTAACTATGAGGCAGAGGCTGACGGAATTACTACCCAGCAGATCGTTAAAGAATTGCTCAACAAAGTATCTATTGGTAAATAAGCGACTCAATAGCTTATTGCTGAGCCCATATTGATTTACCCCTGCGACGTAACACCATGTTAACAAACGTCACGCAGGGGTAATTTTTTTAAAATTAGTTTAATCATATCGTAACATCGCTTTTCCTCCCTCTTAACATTAAGTGCTCAACTTTGCGGCTCAAAGACTTTTGAAATCAAAAAACAAAGTTGAATCATGAACAAGATCTTATCATTACTTTTTATGGCGGGCATTTTAGTGTTCGCATCATCATGCGGCGGCGACGATGAGCCGGAGCCGGAAAAAACTGCAGAAGAGCTTCAGGCAGAAGCGATTGCCACAGCTCAGACGGCAGTTGATGCCAAAGCTACTTCAGATGCATCCGCAACAGGTGCTACCGACGCTTCTGTATTTGAGGGTTGGACCTTGTCCTCAGTGAAGGGACTTCTAGGTGGAACTGACAAAACACCAAGCGCTCCTTCAGCAGCTGCGCCAGTTATAAAGGTTGCGGCTAATATTGAGGAAGATACTGAATGGACAAAAGGGAACGTATACCAGCTTGATACTCGTGTAACTGTACTAGACGGAGTAACACTTACCATTGAAGCGGGTACAATTATAAAAGGAAACGCAGAACTGAGCGGAGCAAATGCTGCTGTGCTTATGATAGCCAGAGGTGGTAAGATCATGGCGGAAGGAACTGCTGATGAGCCAATCATTATGACGTCAACTGATGACGACATTCAGCCTGGAGATCTTTCAGGTACTACTTTGACTGACGAAGATACAAAATGGGGTGGATTGGTTGTTCTCGGTAAGGCTCCTGTAAGTGCCAAAACCGAAGATCCTCAGATCGAAGGTGTGGATGCAGCTGATACCAATGGTAGATATGGGGGAACTGCTGCTGATGATAATTCAGGTGTTATCAAATACGTGTCTATTCGTCACGGCGGCGCAGAGATAGCTGAAGGAAGTGAGATCAATGGTCTGACACTGGGTGGCGTTGGCACAGGTACTACCATCGAGAACATCGAAGTATATAACAACTCTGACGATGGCATCGAGTTTTTTGGCGGAACTGTTAATGTAAAGAACGTGCTTATCTACTCAGTTGGTGATGATGCCTTGGACGTTGATCAATCTTATGCCGGAACTGTTGACAACTTCGTTGTATACGTAGACGGTGGTTCAGATGAAGGACTTGAGATCGACGGCAGAGAAGGTAGCCTGGATAAGTCATTCACAATTAAAAATGGCACCATCAAGGCGCTTGGTGACAAAACTACTACTGGCGACTTCAAAGCTAAAGCCAAAGGAACTATTACTAACGTTGTGTTTGAAAATGGAAAAGTGAAATTGGCGGCTGCGTTTGACGTAGCAACTTACGAGCAGACTGAGGATGCGTCGAAGAATACAGCGGACGGATCGTTGGTTTTCTCGAAGGTAAAGACTTCCGCATTCGAGATTTACACTGATAGCTTCAAATAATAAGCACCGAAGCAAAGATAATTCATAAATAAGACTCGTACTGAAAATGGTAGTTGTGGTTTGCCACGGCTACCTTTTTTGTTTTTCCATACTGACACCACCCGATTCAATATTACGGAAATGTTATCAAACCCTAACTTTTGAGTCTTTTTATTAAAAAACTGATAAAGTTCCCCTAATCAGTTCCAGCCCTGTCGGTGTCTACCTTTGCAGCGAAATAATTTTGAGTCTATTTATGAAGAAGTTCTTTATTGTTGCGCTGGCGGTTTGTATCTCCTCGTCGGCATTTTCTCAAGCCGGGTTTTTAAGAGGTAAAGTTTACGACCAAATTTCCGGTGAAGCCTTGTTTGGGGCGGCTGTTATCAAGAAGGGCACTACCACTGGTGCCGTTGCCGATTTCGATGGCAACTTTTCACTCACCCTTGAGCCTGGCACCCATACCATCGAAGTGCAATTCGTCTCTTATCAGTCCAAAACTATCGAAGGCGTTGAAATCGTTGCTGGGCAAACTACCACACTCGACATTCCTATCAGTGAGGATGTGACCGAACTTGAGTCGGTAGTTGTTACTGCCGAAGTAATCAGAAACAATGACGTTGGTTTGCTGTCTGTTCAAAAGAAGTCTATCAACACCATGGATGGCATTTCTTCTGCTTCTTTCAGAAGAGTAGGTGATAGCAACCTGTCTTCAGCCATGAACAGGGTGACTGGCGTGACCATTCAGGGTGATAAGTATGTGTACGTACGTGGCCTTGGCGACAGGTACACAAAAACGTCGCTGAACGGCATGATCATCCCTGGCCTCGACCCAGATAGGAATGACGTTCAAGTTGATTTGTTCCCAACAGGGGTTCTGGAGAATGTGATTGTTTATAAGACATTTACGCCTAACCTTGTGGGTGATTTCGCAGGAGGTTTAGTCAATATTCAGACAAAGGCGTTCCCTGAGGAGAAAACCAGTTCAGCATCCCTGAGCTTTGGCTACAACCCTGCCATGCATTTCAATAGCAACGCCGTGTCATACAAAGGCTCATCTACTGATGCGCTGGGCTGGGACAACGGAGCAAGAGCGCTTCCAATATCAGCCAACGCTTCTATTCCAACATTGCCTAATTCCTTTGTAGAAGAAACAACAAAGAAGTTCTCACCTCTTTTAGGAACATCCCGGTCTACCAACTTCATGAACACCAATTTTTCTCTGTCGCATGGTAATCAGGTGCAGAGAAGCAAAGTGACCTGGGGCTATAATGCCATATTCAACTACACCAACACCAACACTTTTTACGAAGGCTTCGCAAGAAAGCGTTTTGAAAAAGACCGTACTTCTGCCGAGGTTAGTCTTGAGAGAGACTTTACGGCCGTAGGTGATTTGAGCACCAATAACGTGCTTTGGAGTGCATTGGGGACATTGGCGGCCAAAGTGGATAATCACACTATTGGAACCAACATGTTCCACACTCAGAATGGTGTAAGTACAGCGCTGGATCGTGAAATAGACTTCACTACCCTAAATAACCCTACACTTGTCCATAATGATATCCTGGCCTATACACAACGCCAGATGACCAACAATATCTTGTACGGCAAGCATCAGTTTGGTAAACTGAGGGTGGACTGGACGAATTCGCTGTTGGTTTCAGGAATTTCAGATCCGGACTATCGTGATACCCGAATCAATGAAGACGATGGAGAATTCGCTTTTAAGAATGGCGGAACGATTAACAGGTTCTGGAGAGAATTGAAAGAAACGAATGAAAGCTTCAAGGCTGATGTGGTTTACGAGCTAAACGACAATAATAAGCTGAAGGCCGGAGGCATGGTTGCCTTCAAGTGGAGAGAGTTCACGGTTAACTCTTTTAACTATGCTCCAATTTCTACTTTTCGGGTAGAACAGAATGATCCAAATTGGTTGCTAACAGAACCGAACCTCTATTCCGCAGAAAATCCGGGTGGACTCTACATTCAGAACAATAGCAATGCATACAATAACTACGACGGCTTCCAGTCGATTTATGCAGCCTATGTGATGAACGAAATGAACATCACGAGCAAACTGAAGTCGATATATGGCGTGAGGGTTGAAAACGTTAAGATGTTTTATACGGGGGTCAGGCTAAACGAGGACAACTCCAGCCAGCTTGAAAACAACACCAAAACATTGGACAAAACTAACCTGCTGCCGTCTTTGAATTTTGTATATGCGCTACAGGAGAATATGAACCTGAGAGCGTCATTCAATAAAACGCTAGCACGGCCATCTTTCAAGGAGAAGTCTTCAGCCTTTATCGAAGACCCTATCACCAGAATACAATTCTCTGGTAATTTGGATCTGAAGCAAGCACAAATACTCAACTATGACTTCAGGTGGGAGTATTTCTTCACTCCAGGCGAAATGGTGTCGGCCTCAGTTTTTTATAAAGACTTTACTGATCACATCGCACTGGTTTTCTTCCCTAACAATCCCGGTCAGCTAAAGCCAAGGAATGTGGGCGAAGCCCGGGTGTATGGTGCTGAGTTTGAAGTAAGAAAAGACCTGAGCTTTATCACTCCTGCTTTGCAGAACTTTTCAGTAGGCTCCAACGTGTCGATTGTCGCCTCACGAGTTAACAGAAAAACAGTAACTGTAAGTGAGCAAGGGCAAACTGAATACGACAGTGAAGTGAGCTACAAAGGGGGCGACGCATCTTCTGTAAAGCTTTATAGAGAGATGACAGGCCAGTCACCTTATGTGGTAAACGCCTACCTGCTGTATCAGAATGATGAAATTGGGTTTTCTACAAACTTGTCTTACAATGTGCAGGGTGAAACGATCACATTCATCGGCATATCTAATATCCCAGACGTTTACCAAAGGCCATTCAATAGCTTAAACCTGAATGTGACACAGCAGTTTGGAGGAAACCGCCAGTCGGCACTTAGCTTTACTGCGAAGAACCTTCTCAACGCAAAAGATCAGCAAGTGTATAAGTTTGGTGACGAGGAGGAGTTGTTCTCTCTGTATATGCCTCAAAGGCTTTTCTCTTTGAAATATACTTATACATTCTAATTCCGTATCGAGCACAGCGATTTTCTGCTAAACCGGCAATGGTAAAATAGGGGCAAAAGAAAACGAAAGAAGGGAGCATGTGCTACCTTCTTTCGTTTAAGGCTCTTTCTAACAGCAGGCCTGCTTATTTCCTTCCGATGATAGTAACAGTAAAGTTGTCTACATTTTGCAGACTGTCGTAGTGAGTGGCTGCGAAGCTAATGGCTTCAATAGGAGCCTGCATTTTTATCCACCTCATTACCTTCTCGTCCGGCGATTTGGTGGGTTCACCCAAAGCTTTTGCATTGAAAGCCTCTAGTGCTTCTTCTGAAAAAGGGAGTCCATGAGGGCCTTTTACAGAAATGTAGCTGGCTTTGTTGTCAACATACTCCACCTCCACATTATACATCTTAAAATGCTGCGCAAGAGCTGGGCCAGCTAGTGTTTCACTAGCATAGGTGCTGTCTGGCTTGCCTAAAATAGCCTCTACTTCCTCAGGAGAGTGTCTTAAAATAGCCGGGGCGTCTACAACTACCCTATGTTTGCAACCAATCAGGGTAAAAAATAGCAACCCGGAAAAAAGAATAGTCTTGTTCATGTTATGTTTGCTTTGCTGCGAAAATAACTAATCGACCTGGCCCGCCCAATATTTGGCCGTTTTATGAATAACAGGTGGTTGTTTTTCACGAGCCTTTAGAGGGGGCAGCCGGGTAATATTTCTTTTTCAGCCAAAACGCCACCTTCACCAAAAGAATCAGCGCAGGCACTTCCACCAGCGGACCTACCACTCCGGCAAAGGCCTGGCCGCTATTAAGCCCAAACACCGCAATGGCAACTGCAATGGCCAGCTCAAAGTTGTTGCCGGCAGCGGTGAAGGCAATCGATGCATTCTTGTCGTATTCCGCACCCATGGCCTTGCTGAAGAGAAAGCCGATGATAAACATCAGGGCAAAGTATACCAGCAGCGGCACGGCAATGCGCAGCACATCCAGTGGTATCTCCACAATCATCTCCCCTTTGAGGCTGAACATCACCACAATGGTGAACAGCAACGCAATGAGCGTCATGGGGGCCAGGGTAGGGATAAATGTGTGTTTGTACCATGCTTCCCCTTTTGCCTTTACCAAAATGATGCGGCTGAGCAGCCCTGCGAGAAAGGGTATGCCCAGGTAAATGGCTACGCTTTCGGCAACGGTGGCAATGGATATGTCGACAATGGCACCCTGGAAGCCAAAGTAGGGCGGCAGCACCGTGATGAAGATCCACGCATAAAAGCTGTAGGCAAACACCTGAAACATGCTGTTGAGGGCTACCAGGCCAGCTCCGTATTCGGCACTGCCCTCAGCCAGGTCGTTCCACACCAGCACCATGGCGATGCAGCGGGCCAGGCCGATCAGGATCAGTCCGACCATGTATTCCGGATAGTCACGCAAAAACACAATAGCCAGCACAAACATCAGTACAGGTCCAATCACCCAGTTGAGTATAAGTGATATGGAAAGGATCCTGACATTGCGAAATACCTGTGGCAGCAGCTTGTAGTCAACTTTGGCCAGGGGCGGATACATCATCAGGATCAACCCAATGGCGATGGGGATATTGGTAGAACCACTGCTGAACGAGTTGATGAAGCCCGGACTTTCAGGAAGGAAGAATCCAAGGGCCACTCCCACTGCCATGGCCAGGAAAATCCAGATTGTAAGGTAGTTGTCGAGAAAACTGAGCTTCTTTTTTTGTGCGTTCACTGCCTTATTTTATCTGGGAAAAGACATAGAACATTTCGGCAGCAATTTGCTGACAGCGCTCATCGTATTTCGCTGTTTCCAGAGCTGTGCCGTCGAACGCCTTCGGATCGTCATACATCACAGGTATGCGGGCTTCGGTGCCAGGGATATATGGACAGTTTTCCTCGGCATGAGAGCAGGTCATTACAGCCGAAAAGTTGGTGGTGGCGTTGGCAGGGTCATCGTACAATTTTGAAAAGGCAGTGATCGGCTCACCATCTTCGGAATAGAAAATAAAGTAGACCGGATTGGTTTGCTTTTCCTTTTTAGTAACATGAAAGCCTGCCCGCTCTATGGCTGCCACAGCCCGTTCGTTGAAGGCTGTTACCTCTACTCCGCCCGAGTAGGTTTGCACGTCAACACCGTAATAGTCGGCGGCTGTTTGCGCCCATATCTGCGAAAACTGACTGCGACGGGAGTTGTGCGTGCAGATAAAGTTAAGTTTTGCTTCCCGCTGCCCGTCCTTTTTGGACTGCACATAGTCGATCAGGGTTTGCAGGACAGCTTTTCTTTCCTCTGGGATTTGAGTCAGCGGAAGCGCTTGTCGGTAGGCTTCCAACTTAGGTAATAGTTGCATAGTGATGAGATGGTTGTTTCGTTCTTAGCAGCAGCCTGACCCCGGCGCACAGGCATTGCTGTTGAGTTCGTTCAGGCTGAGTTTGATTTTTTCAGTTTTGTTACCGGGCTTTTGCGCAAAAACAGTGATGCTGAAAATGCCGGTTTCGCCATGGTTAAATGCATCTGTTTCGACTGCCGAGAGATACTTGCTCAAAATATCGTTCGGAATGAGAATTGCCTTTTCCTTCTGAATGGTGATGTTCTCAAATCCAGTTTCACTGATGTATTTCAAGTATTCGTCTTTTTGAATGGCACCAGCCACGCAGCCGGCGTACATTTCGGCGTCTTCCTGTAGCGCTTTTGGGAGGTCGCCCACAAGCACAATATCTGAAATGCTGAAGTGACCTCCGGGCTTGAGCACCCGGTATATTTCTTTGATAACGTTCTGTTTGTTGGGCACCAGATTGAGCACACAATTGCTTACAATCACATCGGCCCCATTGTCCGATACGGGCATTTCTTCTATGTCGCCCTGGCGGAATTCTACGTTGTTATACCCAAGCTTTTCTGCGTTGGCTCGGGCCTTTTTGATCATAGCGTCCGTAAAATCAACACCGATTACTTTGCCAGTTTCGCCGGTTTCATGCCGGGCCAGGAAACAGTCGTTTCCAGCACCCGACCCTAAATCAATTACGGTATCTCCTTTTTGGATTTTAGCGAACTGTGTCGGAAGTCCGCACCCGAGGCCAAGGTCGGCACCTTCGTGGTAGCCATCCAGTCCGGTGTAGTCGTCGGTCATGATATTGTATACCTCGTTCGAGGTTCCACCTGCACCGCAGCACGACGACTGATTAACGGCGATGTCTTGCTCAGCGATTCTGCTGTATTTGTCACGAACTATTGACTTAAGCTCTTCAGAGGTTTTCATATTTCTTAGTGTTTAATTGCAATATTACGATGCTTGTTTGTAAATTTTTTTAGCAACAGAAGGGGTGCCTGTCAAACATTTTGTTGAAAAGGCCCTTGATCTCCGCCCACCGAACCGGGTCGATGCAGTAACTTACGGATACCCCCTCGATGGTGCCTTTGATAATGCCCATGTCTTTGAGTTCCCTCAGATGCTGGCTAATGGTTGCCTGAGCCAAACCCAGCTCTTCCACCAGGTCACCATTGATACACGCATTGGTTTTGAGCAAATAATCAATGATAGCCACACGGGCAGGATGAGCAAATGCCTTGGCGATAAGGGCCAGGTCATTTTGTTCAGCAGTAAAGAGGTCTGTCTTTGTTACACCCATGATTTTTAATTACATTGCAATATTACGATTAATCAAAGTGCAGACCAAGCAGGCACTGTAAAATTTTATCCTATATATTGATAAACAAGTAGAACGAGAGCACATGACCACTGACATCATACTTCCGATATGGAAAATGGGCCGAACCAGGCTCACCAACCAGCTGGCAACCATTACACCCGAAAGCCTTTCCCGCAGAATCCACCCCGACAGCAATTCGATAGGTTGGCTACTCCGCCACATAGCGGAGGTGGAGCTCCTTTTTGCCAAAAACGTATTTGGAAGACCTTTGCAGGTGAAGCTATCAACAGTGGGGCAGGGCATAAAGGACTTGGGGCACTTTACCAACCTTGAGGAGCTCAAAGGGCTGCTCGACGAATCGGGCAGGGAGTTGGAGGCGGCCATTTTGGATCAAGAAGATGGAAGATGGACTACTGAGATTACTACCCGGGAGTTTGGAACGATTACCAAAGCGGAAGCACTCTCCCGCATCACTACGCACACCGCATGGCATGCTGGTCAAATAGCGATTATTAAAAAGTATGATACAGCCGGATAAAAGCTGGCACTATCCGAAACGCTTCTTCGAATGCAACACAGCATCATTAATTCGTTTTTTTATTTCAGACACGGTCAATTTTTCCTTCAGTTTGGGCGGATCAATGGCGGGGTCGATATCATCAAAGTAGTTGACTGACCGTAAGGCGATGAGTGGATTGAAATTGGGGTATTTGGTGGCGTAGAAGGCTATCATCTGCTCCAAAGAGAAATGCTCCAGGAGGTAGTAGACGTCGATAAAGTCCTTGAGTCGCTTGCCGGAGTTGGAAATGGCATTGAGTTTCATGGCAGCAATGTCTTCTTTTCCAAGAAACGTGATGCCCTCTTCAGTTATTGGAGGCATCACTAGCGGGTAGTTATGGCGGACGAAGTCAACCTTTACGCCTTCGATAAAGCCGATAATAGTGTTCCTGACATTCAACTTGATATCAAAATCAAACCCTGAAGCATTGATATAGTCAATAAGACGCTGGTTGTTTATTTCCTGGGAGGTAAAAAGGTCAATGTCGATTGAGTTGCGGTGACCAAGCTGCAATGTCAAAGAGGTGCCGCCGACCAAATAGAATTCTCGCAGCTCAGTAAGTTGCTGGAGTTTTTGTGTCAACGCAAACGTCGCATCTGAAATTAGAAAGGGATCTTTATGCAACATCCAAAAAGTCGGATTTAAGGAAGAACTTTGACCACTCCTTCTCTCGTGTGCCCAACTGGGCACTCCAGTCTATCGTTTCAAGAATCTTAGGTTCTCCATAGTACCTAATAATCTCCTTCCATTCCTCAAGGTTTCCCAATTGAAGCACTCTTTCAATGACGATCTTGTATGACTTGTCATAATTGAAGGTCTCAAGATCGTACTCCCACAGCAAGTGGCCGGGTAAATTGGGTTTGGTACTCATGACTTATACAATCTGCGAAAAGTATCGTTGAACAAGCGGATGTAAGCCTAATTTACGAAAAGCGATTTAACTAATGCGAAAAAGTTACCTGAAGCGACGGCCTAAGCCTCGCTATCTGCCATCCTGTTGTGTTCCGACTGGAAAGCGAAGTCGATTTCCGGATACTTGGAAATCATCACGTCCAGCATTCCTTTCGATTCCGCCAAATAAACGGGTAACCCGTCTTTATCTAGTGCGATAGAGTTGGCCTTAAAGTCCAGGAAGTCCTTGAGTTTGGCCGGGTTGTTGGAACTGACCCAGCAGGCTTTGTACATCGGCATGGGGCGAAAACGACAGCTGGCTCCATATTCATGAAGCAGGCGATATTGAATAACGTCAAACTGCAGCTCACCCACAGTGCCCACAATTTTTCTGTTGCCGGGTTGCTTGATAAAGAGCTGCGCCACGCCTTCGTCGGTGAGCTGGTGAATCCCTTTTTCCATCTGCTTCGATTTCATTGGGTCGGCATTTTCCAGTTCTCTGAAAATCTCTGGAGAGAAGCTGGGAATGCCTTTGTAGGTAATCATTTCACCCTCGCTCAATGTGTCGCCGATCTTGAAGTTGCCGGTGTCGTAAAGGCCCACAACGTCGCCCGGAAAGGCCGAGTCGATGGTCTCCTTGTCCTGAGCCATGAAGCTGGTTGGGTTGGCAAAGCGCACATTCTTATTGAGCCTTACGTGGTGGTAAAACTTGTTACGCTCAAACACCCCACTGCACACCCTGAGGAAGGCAATTCTGTCACGGTGACGAGGGTCAAGGTTGGCGTGAATCTTAAATACAAACCCCGAAAAGTTATTTTCAGTAGGAAGCACCTGGCGCAGATTCGTCTCTCTTGGCAGAGGTGTTGGGGCGATTTCTATGAATGTGTCGAGCAATTCCTGCACGCCGAAATTATTCAAGGCACTGCCAAAAAACACCGGAGCCAGAAGCCCGTCCAGGTAGTTTTCCTTGTCAAAAGGCTCGTAGGCCATTTCCACGAGCTCAGCATCTTCCCGGAGGGTGTCGGCATCTCTGCCAATGATTTCTTCTAGTTGGGGGCTTTGGAGATCTGAAAATGATACAATGTCTCGCTCAACGGCAGTTTTGTTGGCATTGAAGAGGTTGAGGTGCTTTTTATAAAGGTTATAAACGCCTTTAAAATCAGAACCATTATTTATCGGCCAGCTTAGCGGGCGCACTTTAATACTCAGCTTGTCCTCCAGCTCGTCCATAAGCTCAAAAGGGTCTTTGCCCGGTCGGTCCATTTTGTTCACGAACACAATCACCGGTGTGTCTCGCATGCGGCACACACTCATGAGTTTTTCGGTTTGCTCTTCCACGCCCTTCACAGAGTCCACCACAAGTATCACACTGTCGACGGCCGTAAGTGTCCGGTAGGTGTCTTCTGCAAAGTCTTTGTGACCGGGAGTGTCCAGCAGATTGATCTTTATGCCTTTGTATTCGAAGCCCATCACCGAGGTAGCCACGGAAATACCACGCTGCTTCTCTATCTCCATAAAGTCGGAGGTGGCGGTCTTCTTAATTTTGTTGTTCTTAACGGCTCCGGCTGACTGAATAGCACCACCAAAAAGAAGTAGTTTCTCTGTCAAAGTGGTTTTCCCCGCATCGGGGTGACTGATAATGGCAAATGTTCTGCGGCGATCTAATTCTGCAGTGTTCTTCATACAACTCCTTAACTAATCGTGATTTACTCTGAATTTGGTGGATAAAAAGGCCTCATTCCCAAAGATTTTGCAAATATAAGTCTTTAAAGACAAGGGATCGACATGCGGTGTGATAAATAGGAACTTACACTAGTGTCCGCTTTTTTGAATATAGTTCAGAAGGGTCTTTTTCAATGAGTCAATTTCCTTTTGGGAAGCGTCTACTGCCGACGCTTTCTCTGCTATCAGCTGACCCAGATCATTAATGGCAGTAACCAGTTCCCCATCTTCAAAAGCAACGTCTTTATCGGCACTTCGGGCCTTCGACTTTTCCAGCTTAGCTATGAGCTTCTGTCTTTTTGCTACGGCCCGTTGATGATCGGCGCTGGTTTTTCTGGCTTGTTTTTCGGCGGCAACTATCAGTTGCTGGATATAGTCACCATAGAATTTCGACTTGAATTCCTGAAGGAAATTCTTTGTCTGCTGCATATACTCTTTCCTTGTCGGCGCATCCATATTAACGCTATTCAGTACAAGCGTTAATATGGAAGAGTTACCATCGATCATTATTTCAGAAAACATTTCTATTGGCACATTCGACGAACCTTTTTTAGGGGGCACTGAAAGTTTCCAGTAAGTTTTTCGGTTCTTTACCCTGGCTACGGTTTTAAGGTACCGCCACCAACCCTTTTGCAGGTTTTTTGGAGGGAAATCAAACTGAGCTGAGTAACCGGAGTGCTTGTCGCTGCCAATTGCTAGAGAGGATGATGTCACGGCCGAACCGAAATCAGGTATTCTTGTTGAGGTAGTAGTGGCATTTTTGCTTTGAGCCGACAAGCCTCCTGCTGAAATGAAGATTATTAAAACAGAAAGCAGGAATATGCAGTTTTTCATTCAAACACCATTTCTTATCTAACGCAAATGTTGGCTAAAAATGCGTAATTAATACGGAAGTTGAAAAGTGAATTATACAGAGGTAACAAGCAGCAAAAGCATCTGGTATGACAGAGACAACGAAAGGCAAAATACTGGTAACGGGAGGAAGCGGTTTAATTGGAAGCCGCCTGAGCGAGTTGCTGACCGAGGCTGGGTACGAAGTGGCTTGGCTGAGCAGGTCTTCCGGAAAGGCCGACAAGTATAAAACCTATAAATGGGATATTGAAAAGGGGGCGATACAAGATGGTGCCCTGGAAGGCCTTGAAGCAGTTGTGCATTTGGCAGGTGCAGGAATCGCCGATAAGCGCTGGTCGGAAGCCAGGAAAAAGCTGATACTGGAAAGCAGAACCAAGTCGACGGCATTGCTTATGGAAAGGCTCTCGGCTCTCGGGTTAAAGCCAAAAGTGTTTATTGGAGCCTCTGCGATTGGTTATTATGGTGCCGATACTGGCGATGCTATGATTGATGAAAAGTCACCAGCTGGAGACGATTTTCTTGCTCAAGTTGTAAAGTCGTGGGAAGGATCATCTGCACCCGTTGAAGACATGGGAATCAGGCGGGTACTTATTCGGGTGGGCGTGGTGCTGAGCGCAAAGGGCGGTGCACTTCCGCAACTTTTGACTCCAATAAAATTTGGGTTCGGTGCCCCTTTGGGAACGGGCAAGCAATGGATGAGCTGGATTCATATCGATGACCTTTGCCGCTTGTTTGTGGAAGCCATTCAGAATACTGCCTATGAGGGAGTTTACAACGGCGTAAGTCCATCGCCAGTCACTAACAAAGAAATCACAAAAGAAGCTGCAAAAGTATTGAAGAAGCCGCTTTGGCTGCCACCCGTTCCTGGCTTCGTTCTGAAAGTGGCGCTTGGTGAAATGGCGCAGATTGTCCTGGGTGGTAGCAAGATTTCCTCCAAAAAAGCTGAGAGTATGGGATTCAAGTTTGATTGTCCCCACCTCAAAGGTGCTTTGGAAAGCATTTTGCTGAAATAGTCTTTGCCACTGCCAATCAGCAAATCATGTTTTCACCTTCGTTTTAATTGTCTCGATTTAAACGTATTTTTGCGTTTTGGCAATTCTGTACTGCCCCCAAGAAAATAAGAGTATGCGTAAATTCATCATGTTGCAGCTTTGGCTCGGCATCCTTATCATCGGCGGTTATTTTGTTTACAAGCGCACCACGGGCAAAGATGAATACCTGACGCCGCCGCCCGCTTCCATGGAAACAGTGCCTCTGGAGGTCACCCTGCCAGATAATTACGTCAAAGTGTTCGAGTTGCCAGATACCCTGAGTTTTGCAGGAGAGCCGGTGCCCTTACATATGACAGATGTGAGGGAACGACTTGACAGGGAAATACATGTCAACTCCTACTGGCACAGCAGCACGATCTTCCTTATCAAACGATCCAACCGCTGGTTGCCTTTGCTTGAAGAGCTGCTCAAAGAAAATGGCATTCCTACAGATTTTAAGTATTTGTCAGTGATTGAAAGTGGCCTTGAGAATGTTGTTTCTCCAAGGCAGGCAGTAGGTTTCTGGCAAATACGAGAAGGTACTGGCAATGATTTTGGCCTGGAGATCAATCGGGAGGTTGATCAGCGCTACGACCCGATTGCTTCTACAGCGGCGGCGGCCAGATACATGCTCAAGGCCAAAGAAAAGTTTGGGAACTGGACAAACGTGGCGGCGTCTTACAACATGGGAATGAAAGGCCTGGCCGACGAGCTTGAGGAGCAGAAGACAAATTCCTACTACGACTTGTTGCTAAACGAAGAAACTTCCAGGTACATGTTCCGCTTGCTGGCCATCAAAGAGATACTTGAGCACCCTAAAAAGTATGGATATGATATTCCGCAGGAGTTACTGTACCCTGTGATTCCGCTCGATACATTGCGGGTTACGGAAGACATACCCAGCCTCGTTGACTTTGCCCAGGCGAGAGGCTTGTCATACAAGGAACTCAGACTGCACAATCCGTGGTTAAGGAGGGGTGCTTTAAATGTCAGGAAAGGAAAAAGCTATTTGCTCAGGCTACCGAAGGGGCATGTTGAAGTACTGCCAACTGACAATCAAACCGATGCCTTGAATTCCGGAAATTGATTTAATTTAAAAACGTTTTGTATCCATCAACAGCATGCCAAAAGATACTTTAAAAGCACCAAAACCCACAACAGAAAGCAATGGGGAGCAGTTGGTGAATGGGGCCACAGATGGTATTGACTTTCTCGAGATTTTCGGAGCCAGGGAGCACAACCTGAAAAACATTGACCTGAGGTTCAAAAGAAATCAGTTGGTGGTCATTACGGGCATTAGTGGTAGCGGTAAGTCATCGCTGGCGTTTGACACTATCTACGCAGAAGGCCAGCGCCGCTACATGGAAAGCTTCAGCGCCTACGCACGTTCGTTCATTGGCGAGCTTGAGAGACCCGATGTCGATAAAATCAATGGACTTAGTCCGGTTATTTCTATTGAACAGAAGACCACTTCTAAAAACCCTCGTTCTACTGTAGGTACGGTCACTGAAATTTATGATTTTCTTCGTTTGCTTTACGCCAGGGCAGGCGACGCCTATTCTTACCTCACAGGCAAGAAAATGACCAAGCAAAGTGAGGATCAGATCATCAGGCAGATTCTTAAACAATACGATGGCCAAAAATTGGCTATCCTCGCTCCGGTTGTCAAAGGCCGAAAGGGGCACTACAGAGAGCTTTTTCAACAAATCAGGAAACTGGGCTTTTCGAGGGCCAGGATCGACGGTGCCTTGGAAGAAATCACCCCCAAGATGCAGTTGGATCGCTACAAAACCCACGACATCGAAATTGTGATTGACAGGGTGGTGGTAAGCGAGAAAGACGCCAATCGCATTACCCAGTCTACTAAAACGGCAATGACGCAAGGCAAGGGCGTCATGATGATTTTGCTTGAAGATGGAAACGTGGCTCATTTTTCCAAGACACTGATGGATCCTGAGACAGGGCTTGCATACGACGACCCGGCTCCAAATACCTTCTCCTTCAATTCACCCTACGGTGCCTGCCCGGACTGCAATGGCCTGGGGGTTATTCAGGAAATATCCAGAGAGTCGGTCATGCCCGATCCCAATATCAGCATTAGCCGGGGAGGAATAGCACCCTTGGGTGAATACCGGGATATATGGATTTTCAAGAAGCTGGAGGTCATTCTCAAAAGACACAGGTTAAGTCTGGCCACGCCAATTAAAAACATACCTGAAGAGGCGTTGAAGATAATACTGTTTGGCGACGATGAGCCTGTAGCAGTTGCCTCAGTCAAATACCCCGGCACAGAATGGAATACTAAATTTGAAGGCATCATCAATTTCCTTGAAAAGCAAAAGGACGGCGGCTCTGACAAAATGCAGCAATGGGTGGATGAATTTACAGTAAGTACCATCTGCCCATCCTGCCATGGTGCCCGGCTTAAAAAAGAAGCACTGCACTACAAAATCGACAAAAAGAACATTTCCGAGCTGTCTTTTATGAACATCACCCAGCTTTCGGAGTGGTTCGAAGGACTGGAGACCCGGCTGGACGAGCGACAGAACATCATAGCAGCCGAGGTATTGAAGGAAATCAGGAAGCGAATCGGGTTTTTGTTGGATGTTGGCCTGGATTACCTGAATCTGGATCGGCCCCTCAGAACGCTTTCCGGTGGAGAGGCTCAACGTATTCGTTTAGCCACACAAATAGGCACCCAGCTAGTTGGTGTGCTCTATATCCTTGATGAACCAAGCATTGGCCTGCACCAGCGTGACAACGTGAAGCTCATCAAGGCGCTGAAAGACCTGAGGGATCTTGGCAACACAGTGATTGTAGTGGAGCATGACCGTGATATGATGATGGAAAGCGACTTCCTCATTGACATTGGGCCGGGAGCTGGAAGGCACGGTGGCCAGGTGGTAGCTGCTGGCACCCCCCAGGAGGTTTTAGAAAGCAATTCGCTGACTGCCGGCTATCTTAATGGAATTAATAAGATCGCTGTGCCGAAGGAAAGAAGAAAGGGAAAGGGCGAAAGCATTGTGCTGAAAGGAGCAACAGGCCACAACTTGAAAAATGTCACCCTCACTTTGCCAATTGGCAAGATGCTCTGCATCACTGGGGTGTCGGGCAGTGGCAAGTCTTCGCTGATCCACGAAACACTTTTCCCTATTCTCAGGAAGCATTTTTACGGCAGCAGATCCGAACCGCTCCCTTATACTGAGATCAAGGGAGTTGAACATATCGACAAAGTGATAGAAGTGGATCAGGCGCCTATTGGCAGAACACCACGATCAAACCCAGCCACTTATACCGGTGCCTTCTCGGATATTCGTCTGTTGTTTTCGAACCTTCCTGAGGCGAAGATCAGGGGCTACAAGCCTGGTCGCTTCTCGTTCAACGTAAAGGGGGGTCGTTGCGAAACTTGCGAAGGGGCGGGGATGAAAGTCATCGAAATGGATTTCCTGCCCGACGTGCATGTGCCGTGTGAAACATGTAAAGGCAAGCGCTACAACAGGGAGACGCTGGAGGTGAGGTTCAAAGGCAAGTCAATTTCAGACGTACTTGACATGACGGTGGAGCAAGCCGTAGAGTTTTTCGAATTCCAACCCAAAATACTCAGACGGATTCAGACCTTGCACGAAGTCGGTTTGGACTACATCACGTTGGGCCAGCATGCCACAACGCTTTCAGGTGGAGAGGCACAGCGGGTGAAGCTGGCAACTGAGCTTTCGAAGAAAGACACAGGCAAGACGCTGTACATTCTTGACGAGCCCACCACCGGTCTGCACTTCAAAGACATCCAGCACCTGATTGACGTGCTGAACAAGCTTGTGAACAAAGGCAACACAGTCCTGATCATTGAGCACAACCTCGACGTAATTAAAGTAGCTGATCACGTCATTGACCTGGGACTTGAAGGTGGCGACAAAGGGGGGCAGATACTTGCGGAAGGCACACCTGAAGAAGTGGCAAGAAAGCAGGTAGGGTATACTTCGAAGTTTCTGAAGGAAGAACTCGAACGGGCATAAATAAAAAATCCCACTGAAAAAACAGCGGGATTTCCACACCTAAACCTACCATGTGTTACCCCGATGAACCGGGGTAAACCACCTACTTAAACTAACTACTAACCTTTATGTTTTTAGTCTTCCAACATGTAGTAGCTGTTTCCAGCGTACTCCATCAGGAACTCACTTTTCTTTATCAGTGATCTTTCTTTTGAAGAAGGATCTTTTTCCAACACCTCCTGAAGTGGCTGCTCCAGCAGCACATTCCAGCTTTCGTCAAACACTACAATTTTATCCTGCAACACAGGAATGTCTTTGACACTTAATTCGTTATTGAGGCTGTTGATGATTTCTGCGATCTCCGCCTGCGAGAGCTTGTAGGGATTTTTAGCTACAAGGTCGCTCGTGAAGGTGCTTCCTATCAAGACTATACCTGCAATGCTCAAAAAAATACTTTTCATAATTTTGGTCTTTTCCAATTCTTTAACAATGTTCTGTTTCTTGGTTCTGACCAAAATGAACGCAAAATTATATTCTTTGTTTCTTATTTTTACAGAACATATTAATGAAGAGGTGCGTTCTGAGGTAAGAAAAGTGAGCGAACTTCGGAAAATGGGACAAGCTTACTCCAGTTTTATTTAAAAAGTACAATTTATGAGCTGATGAACCTTGCCAAATTAGCTATGAAGAGAGACGGAAGAGGGGAATATTTTAAGAACTAAGGCGGTCACAATATCAAAATAATAATTGTTGAAATTTAAAAAACACAGAATATAATTCTGGTATAATTTAGCAAAAAAATAGAACAATTATAAGAAGTTAGTCAATGTACCTTTATCTCCTATTATGTCAGAACAAATAAAAAAATCGGGCGATATCATGATTCCTCAGACCTCCAAAAAACGAGTGGTAATCATCGGAGGAGGATTCGGAGGCTTAAAAATAGCGAAAGGTTTGAGGAAAAAAAACTTTCAGGTAGTTCTTTTTGATCGACACAACTACCACACTTTTCAACCTCTCCTTTATCAGGTGGCTACTGCAGGGCTTGAACCCGACTCTATCGCAGGTCCTTTGAGAAAGCGACTAAAGAATTTCAAAGACTTCTACTTTCGAATGGCCACGGTTGAGTCTGTCGACACATCTAGGAATTGTATAATTACAGAGATTGGAGAACTGACCTATGATTACCTTGTCATAGCCAACGGGTCGCTCACCAACTATTTCGGCGACAGTGAGCTGGAGAGGAATGTTTTTCCGCTCAAGCAAATACCCCATGCACTCAACCTGAGAAGCCAGCTTTTGCAGTCATTTGAGAAAGCTGTGTTGCAATCTGACACGGAAGAAAAGCAAAGCCTGATGAACTTTGTGATTGTCGGAGGCGGCCCCACGGGAGTTGAGCTGGCAGGGGCGCTTGGAGAATTGAAATTGCATGTGCTGCCGAAAGATTACCCTGAGATCAACTTCAAAAAGATGATGATCTATTTGGTGGAGGGCCTGCCAAGGCTGCTCAATGGAATGAGCCATGAGGCCGGGGAAAACGCTTTCAACTACCTTAAACGATTTGATGTGCAGGTGTTGGTTGATAAGCGCTTGAAGTCCTACGACGGGAAAACCGTCGTGTTGGATGACGGCATGAGTATCCCGGCAAGTACGCTGATTTGGGCGGCCGGTGTAAAAGGCAACATTTTGCCCGGAGTAGCAGATGCCTCTGTTTTCAAAAGCCGTATCAAAGTAGATGAGTATTGCAAGGTGATTGGCACCGACAATGTTTATGCCATTGGCGACGTGGCTTATTTCCCTACAGAGGCCTACCCAAATGGCTTGCCCATGCTGGCTCCTGTGGCCATTCAGCAAGGAGCCTTACTTGCAAAGAACCTTGTCAACCTCGACAAGGGGAAGGAAATGAAGAAATTCGAGTACCTTGATAAGGGCAGCATGGCCACCATTGGAAGAAACAAAGCCGTTGTCGATTTGCCAGGCAACATAAGAATGAAAGGATTCATCGCCTGGTGGGTTTGGATGTTCATTCACCTGCTGTCCATTATTGGCTTCCGCAACAAGTGGATCGTGCTTAGCAACTGGATATGGAATTATTTCACGTTTGACCGAAGCACAAGACTTATCATAAGGCCTTATGTGAAGAAGCCTGCCAGACAAGAAAAAGAACCTGAGAAGGAGGAAGTTACCTCCCGTTGAAAGGGCCCGCTAACGGTTTGAAATTGAGAAACACTCCACTTAACCGGAATGTATTAGACCAAGTGTGGATTTTATTTATATTTCGCCCATAAGATGATCAATAAGAGGCGGATATATTGGATTTGTCAGATTGGTGGATGGTCGATTTACGGCTTCAGCAATTTGTTTTTGCTGTCGACGGCAAAAACACTCACGCTATCCGACATCACCGGACAAATCATTTCGACCGCTTTCTATATTCTTATTACGCACTTTTTAAGAATACTGATGATCAGGCGGAATTGGCTGGGCAATTCATGGCCAATTCTTATCCCAAAGGTGATATTTGCCACATTTCTGGTAGGCATTATCGACTACTTCTTTCTATTGGCGCTTCAGTACAGTCTGGGCACGTTGATGAAGAGTGATTTCAGTTTTGAAACAATGAGTGCGAACGTCCTCATCTCCTGGACACTCACCTTTATTTGGGCGTTGATTTATTTTACCTTTCATTATTTTGAGAGGTACAACAAGTCTCTTCAGTTTGAAGCAACCATCAACGAAATAGAGCTCAACAACCTGAAGTCGCAGCTGAACCCGCATTTTATCTTCAATGCACTCAATAGTATCAGAGCCCTTGTTGACGAAAACCCATCGAAGTCGAAAATAGCCATTACACAGCTGTCGAACATACTGCGATATTCCCTGATTCTCGACAAAAAGAAGCTTATTCCTTTTCAGGACGAGCTCCAAACGGTAAAGGACTATCTTGCGCTGGAGACCATAAGGTTTGAAGAAAGGCTTAAGACAGAATTTCAAATCCATCCCGATTCTTATCTTTACATGGTGCCGCCTATGATGATTCAGACATTGGTGGAGAACGGAATTAAACATGGCGTGTCGAATCTTAAGCACGGCGGGCATATTAAGGTGACCACGGAAGTGAAAAACAATACACTAATGGTGCAGATCCGAAACAGCGGCTCTTATAAAAATGGAGTGGTGAGCCCCAACGGGGGCTATGGTCTTCAAAACACCAAACGCCGGTTGAAGCTGATATATGGTAGCGGGGCCTCCTTTGAAATTGCCAACGAGGGCACAAACATGGTGTTGACTGAACTAAAATTTCCTGAAACAATTTAATTACTGATAATAGATTTAGACATGAGAGCACTGATAATCGACGACGAGAGGTTGGCACGTAAGGAGCTAACAACTCTACTGAGCGTACACAAAGACATTGAACTGATAGGAGAAGCCGTCAATGCTGATGATGCGTTTGAAAAAATCAACACCATGCAGCCAGACCTGATTTTCCTGGATATACAAATGCCGGGCAAAACTGGGTTTGAACTTCTTGAGAGCCTTGAAAGAGTGCCAAAAGTTATATTCACAACGGCGTACGATGAATTTGCCATCAAGGCGTTTCAGTATAATGCGCTCGATTACCTGCTAAAGCCCATACAGCCGGAAAGATTAAACGAAACCGTCAAGAAACTATTCAACGAAGGAGTAGCACAGGGCGAGGAAGATTTGTCAGGTATGCCTCAGAAAAAGCTGGGCGCTAGCGATCAGGTATTTGTAAAGGATGGCGACAAATGTTGGTTTGTCAGACTTTCAAACATCAGGTTGTTTGAATCGGATGGCAACTATATAAAGGTCTATTTCGACAACTTCAAACCCATGATTCATAAGTCGCTCAACGCTCTTGATGAACGATTGGATGACAGAACTTTCTTCAGGGCAAGCCGCAAGCATATCGTTAATCTCGACTGGGTGGAATCCATAGAGCCCTGGTTCAATGGTGGCCTAATGGTTCAGCTAAAAGGTGGTGAGAAGGTGGAAGTGAGCAGAAGACAGGCAGCCAAATTCAAAGACATGATGTCTCTGTAAGGCTACTGCTTCACAATATTGATAATCTCCTTTTCGATGTGCCAGTCCTTGGCAAGGTTTAGCATGGCGGTTGCCTCCATTTCAGTGAGGTAGCCTTTTTTGTCATTGTCCTGCCACACGGAAAGGAGGTATTTTATTCTTTTCTCTTTCTCAAGCTTGCTTATTACCTTGTTCAGGTATTCCCTGGAGCGGTCAAAGGCAGAAAGATAGTCCTCAGCAATAAAAGTATTGGCCCATTGCAACTCGTCAAACGCATCGAGCGATTCCGCTGAGTCGTTCAGCATGTTTTGCTCATCTTCATCTAATCCATGGTAGTGGAAGATAAGCGATTTAAGAAGCATAAAGGCCTTTTTCTCTTCTTTTTCCATTCTAATCCTAAGGTGTGCGGCAATCAATCTCCTTTTTGCTTACTACAGCATAAGTTGAGAAGTGATTTCATCAGCAAAAAGTTTGCCTTTTTTTGTTAAATATAGTGTACTATCGGTTGTAAATAATAATGCTTCCCTATGAAGAAGGGAAAGCTCCTTCTCTTTTTCCTTCAAAAGGTCAACACCGAACTTTGTGCCGGCCATTTCAAGGCTGGTGCCCCACATGGTGCGAAGCGTGGTCAGCAGGTACTCGTTGAAGGCCTGACTGGCTTCAAGCACCTCCACTGTACATGGAATTTTACTACCGCTAACGGCCTTGATATACAAAGCATTGTTGGCAATATTGTATTGTCTGGTTGAGCTATTGTAGGAGTGGGCACTTGGACCAATGCCCAGATAGGGTTTTTGTTGCCAATAGGCGGTGTTATGTTTCGAGTACCTCCCGGGTTTGGCGAAATTAGAGATCTCGTATTGTTCATAGCCAGCCCCTTCCAACACTGAAACCAGCGTTTCAAACTGCTCGGCGGCAAAATGATCGTCTATCGGGGCCAGCTTGCCCGTTTTTTGCCATTGGCCAAAGGCCGTTTTTTCTTCAATTGTCAGGCAATACGCCGAAATGTGCGGAACATTTAATTCAATCGCTTTTTGCAGATCATTTTGCCACACTGAGTGATCTCTGAAGGGTATGCCATAAATCAGGTCAATGCTGATGTTCTCAAAACCGGCCTTTTGTGCAAGCTCTACGCATTTCAGCGCCTGGCTGCTACTATGCGACCGGTTCATAAATCTCAGATGTTCATCCCAAAACGATTGAATCCCGATGCTCAGCCTGTTGACTCCAAGTTTCTTGAAAGTGTCAAGCTTAGCTGTTGTCAAATCCTCCGGATTAGCTTCCAGCGTCACTTCCGCCACCTTCGCCCACCCAAAGCTTTCTTTCAATGCGTCAAAAACATGCTGCAAGTCGCCCTCGTCAAGCAGCGACGGTGTTCCACCGCCTAAATAGACGGTTTCTATGGCTTCATTGTTTAAATACCCTTTTTGAAGCGTAATTTCATGGCAGATTGATGCAATAAGGTCACTTTTTAGCTTCAGCGAGGTGCTGAAATGAAAGTCGCAATAGTGACATGCCTGCGAACAAAAAGGAATATGAATGTAAATTCCGGCCAAGAGCGTTTACTTTATCCAGCAAAACTAAGCAAAACATTGGGGAGACTCGCAAGCTACCTGTTGGCATGGGGGACGTTAACTCTTTTCGGTACCACCGAAGCGATGTCGCAGGCATACACAATAAACATTCAACCTGCCGACTCACTGGCTCGTTATGCCCTAAGAGCCCTGGACAATAGAAAATTTACAGATTCTCTTCAGGTAGTTTCAACCCTTAACCAAATCACCTCGAAGCTCCGGCTCGACGGATACATCTTCGCTGATTTTCATGACCTACGTTGGAAAGGTGATACGGTCAACGGATTTCTGTCGGCAGGCAAAAGGCAATACTTGTCTCTCCGAAATGCCAACGACGGCAAACAATATTCCTCCTGGAACAACCTTCAAAGCAACGCAACATTCAACAAAGACCTTGAGTCTTACCTCAACAATGGCTATCCATTTGCCAGGCTTTACTTTAAAGAGGCTACATTTTCGTATGACACCCTTAGAGCCACGCTTGATGTTGAAAAGGGGCCGCAGATTGTTTTTGATTCACTTGTCGTGATTCAGAAGGGCAGAACAAAGACCAACTTCCTTCAAAAGTACCTTTTCATAGCTGAGGGCACCCCTTACTCGGAGAGGGCCTTTCAGGGCATCGCTTCAAGAATTAACAACAGCGGATATTTAAGAACCACGTCAAGCCCCCAGGTGGAGTTTTATGCTGGTAAGGCGAGAGTTAGTCTTGCTCTCGACGAATTGCATGTCAACCAAATTGATGGAGTCATTGGGTTTTTGCCGGATCAAAACTCCGAAACGGGCAAGCTGCTGCTAACCGGTCAGGTCGAAACCGACTTGCATAACCTCTTTGGAACTGGTAAACATGTGTATTTAAACTGGCAGAACTTCAATGTGGCTTCTCAAAAGCTGGACGTGGCCTACGATCATCCCGTGCTGCTTGGCTCGCCGCTCGATTTTCATGGTGGTTTTCAGCAGCTCAAACAAGACTCCTCTTTTGTCACCAGATCGGCCCAGGCTGGCTTTAAGCTTCCCATTGGCTATTTTCTGAAGTTTGGGTTTGGGCTAGACTTCAGACAAAACAGCCTGTTATCGGCTAATCGAATCAGTAGTACCGAGAAATTGGTCAATGCCGATAGCCGCTTGAACCAGTACCAGGTGGCTATAACTTATACTCAGCTTGATGACATGCTGCTGCCGTCAAAAGGCATGTCATCGGGACTGACAATTGGCGTTGGTCAAAAAGAGATAGTCAGAAATAGCATAGTCGATCCCGAGCTATACAATGATGTCCAGCTCAAATCAATCCAGGCGACCATTGAAGGATATCTCGAAAACTATTTGAAGCCGGCGAAGGCTGTTGTTTTCGCCCAGCAGGTGTATGTGGGCTCCATTCTCAACGACCAGGTTTTCAGGAATGACCTCTTCAGGTTCGGTGGTTTGAGAAGGCTTCGTGGGTTCAACGAAAATCAATTTTATAGCCAGCACTATGGCGTGGGAGTGGCTGAGCTCAGGTTTTTGTTTCAGGAGGAAAGCTATTTCGTCACATTTGCTGACCAGGGAATTATTAGCAGAGAAGCGGGCAGCTGGGTGTATGCTGCTGGGGTAGGAGGGGGCATGGTATTGAAAGTCAACAACGGGATTTTCAGACTGATGCTGGCGGTAGGAGGCACCAAAGGGCAGCCGATGGACGTAGCTCAGCCCAAAGTTCATTTCGGCTTTGTCAACCGGTTTTAGCAAGTGCGGCGCAGCAAGTTTCAGTTAAAAAACCCAAGTGTTTTGCTTATACAATTTAAGCTATCATTTTTGTGCCGATATGTTCGCCCATGAGTAACTACCGCTATCTGCTACTTCTTTTCTCTTTTTTTGTTTTGTGCGAAGCCACTGCACAGGACGGCGGTGCTACCCGACGAATTCAGGAGGAAAGGTGGTTTTACAGCACTGAATCCAATAGTTTTGAGCCTTCTTTCAAGGTGACCTCACCCGATCCGGCACTTGTCGGATTTTATATCCAGCTAAACGGAGATTACCTCCATTTTTTGAGAATATGTGCTCCGATTGGCACTGCCGTTTGGGTGGATAGCCAGCTTATACTTGGCGAAACACAGGAAGATTGCTTTCAGCTTGATTTGGGCGAATGGCGAAGCCAGTTTGCCAGGGATTCTGTTTTTGTTGTGCTGCACAAAGACACGGGTTTGCTGTCATCGGCTGACATAACTGCAATCGCTCATGAGGAAAGCGGCGGGACGAATGACAAAGTAATTCTTCCTGTCAAGCGTTCTATCGACAAGAGAGATCATTTTATACTTTTGTTTACAATAGCCTTCTTAGTCACTACGGGTTTCTTCCGGCTGCAGTTCTCTCGTATTTTCCGATCTTTTATCGACCTCAACAGGGTGCTAAGCTTCAGAGTAAGGGATGAAATGGTGAGCGGTTTCCGGCTTCTTTCCACTCCTTCCATCACCATACACATGCTGGTTAGTATGTTGGCCGCATTCTTTTTGACTATCGGCCAATCTTACCTGTCTCCGGAGGCTGTCGGCGCCCCAACGCTATCAAACTATATTAGCGAATGGGCTGTTTATGCATTGCTTATACTGGCATTCCTGTTGTCGAAGAGGTTCCTCATCCAAATTTTTGGAGAGATCTTCCAAATGAGAGGAGCCATCTACCTACAAGTTTTTGAATACCTCCGCACCATTTTTATACTGCTTAGTATCGCACTTTTCGTCTACGTGCTCTTTTTCTATCTTTTCGGAACAGCGTCACAGTGGCTTATTAGTAATATGGCCGGTTTTGCAATTGCCTTCCTAATTTCCGTTATGCTTTTAATGTTTTATAAATTAGCTTTTGAAACCCGCTATCAAAAACTTCATTTATTTTCATATCTTTGCGCCACCGAAATATTACCAGCGATTCTTTTGATCAAATGGATGTTTTTTTGATCGAAAGTGTAGCAGTCACTCAAAACAGGAAATAGCGCAGATATGATCTTGGAAGATAAGAGTAGGCTTAAAAAGGTATCAAGTATCTTAGTTTCTCAGCCAAAACCTTCTGACCCAAATTCCCCATACTTCAAACTTGCAGAGCAATATAATATTAAGGTTGACTTCAGGCCATTTATAAAAATTGAGCCAACCAATATTAAAGAGTTCAGGCAGCAGAAGGTGGATATTTTGGCACACACAGCCGTGATATTTACCAGCCGAAATGCGGTTGACCACTTTTTCAGGCTCGCTGCTGAAAGCAAGATTGAGATACCAGCTGACATGAAATATTTTTGTATTTCAGAACAAACAGCAAACTATCTTCAGAAGTACATCGTCATCAGGAAGAGAAAAATCTTTACAGGTCTTCGAACAGCAACTGACCTGATAGAGATTATTAAAAAGCACAAAAACGAAAAATACCTTTTCCCATGTTCCGACATAAGGAAGGAAGACATCCCTGTTTTTCTTGAGGAAAATGGTTACAAGTTTTCTGAGGCTATCATATACAAAACTGTAGCAAGCGACCTCTCCGATCTTGAGGATGTTTACTACGACATATTGGCCTTCTTTAGCCCATCGGGGATCAACTCACTGTTTGTCAACTTTAAGGATTTTAAGCAAAACGATACACGAATTGCAGTGTTTGGTCCTACGACAGCAAAGGCTGCCAGAGATGCGAACCTGGTGCTCGACATTGAAGCGCCTCTTCCCAATGCCCCTTCTATGACCGGCGCCATTGAGCTCTATATTAAAATGGCAAACGGATTAGCGTAGCTTCAGCTAAGGTTGGCAGGCTTTCAGGTTGTTGTAGAAAGTACTTTAGCTTTTACGCTAGTTTAACTACCTTAACGGCAACGAATAAGCTGCATGAGAAACAAATTGTTTTTTATTATTCTTCTGGCGGTTGCTGGTTACACGGCTTCCGCACAACAAGATGCTCATTTTAGCCACTACATGTTCAACCAGGCTCTTTATAACCCAGCCTGGCTGACGCAGGAGAAAAGTGGCTATGTGTCTGCCCTGCACCGAACGCAGTGGGCCGGTTACGCAACTTCTTTCGACGGATCCGGCGGTGCTCCTACCACACAGCAGTTCAACTTCGGTATGCCGCTGGCAACCGTGCCCGGTGCAGTTGGCGTAACAGCCATTCACGATCAGCTGGGGCCGTTGACCAACGTGCACCTGCAGTTTCTGGGAGCGTACTACAAAAACTTTAATCGGGGAAGGGTCAGCATAGGTCTTCGACCTTCATTGGTCATGCAAACCATAGACTTTGATCAGTGGAGATTTGTTGATCCGAATGACCCACTTAACAAGGGAGGCCGGGAGTCTCAGCTTAGGCCAGACCTTAGCTTCGGAGCCATGTATTCCAACACCGATTTTTATCTTGGAGTAGGCATCAACCATATTTTGTCGCCTTCTTTTGATTTTGGAATCGCACAAATAGAAAACAGGCTTGAAAGATCAGTTAACCTGATGGCCGGGTACTCCTTTAAGCCCACTTACAATCTGGAAGTGAGTCCAAGCGTTCTTGTCAGGTCTACCTTCAAAACATTTACTTTTGATGTAAGCGCCATTGCTACCTACCAAGATAAACTTTGGGGAGGCTTGGGCTTCAGGGAGTCTGAAGCTATGATTGTACTTCTGGGGTATAACTTCCTCAAAGACGGCATCTTGAAAGTCGGTTATTCTTTTGACTATGTAATTGAAAGCAGAGAGGCAAAACAGTCGACCTCTCACGAAGTTTTTGTCAGATACAAATTAGGTGGGCTCACAGGCGGCGGCGGAAAGAAAATCATCCGCACACCGAGGTTTAGGTTCTGATAGCGGAAGCTTTTTACTGCCCGAAGTGGATTATTTGTGAAACAAAACAGGGGTAATTAACGGAATTATTCTTTTTTTTGTTAAAATTGCGTTAACCGACTCTAAAAAAATTGGTATAAAAGACCTTAATGATAATATTTGTAAACTTTGTGTTGTTTTATAGTTGCAGGATTTTTTATAAACTAGGTGTTATGAATAAAAAGAGTGTTGTAAAAAACTTAGCTCTTCTGATTATTTTTGCTGTCGTTTCACAATCGTGTGGGCTACTTGGCCTTGGCGGTGGTGGGTATGACGACAGAGGAGAGCTTGTGGGTGTTCCTGACCGGGAAGGTTGGGAGATGACGATACCATTTGGAATGGTGTCAGTACCTCCGGGTACTTTTCACATGGGCCAGGCGGATGAAGATGTGGCTGCTACGCAGATCAACTTCAACAAGCAAATCACAATCGGTGGTTTTTACATGGACGATACTGAGATTACCAATAATGAGTATCGTCAGTTTGTTGTAGCAATGTCTGAGGGATCAGAAGTAGACATGCCAGAAGGTATTACGCTGGAAGATATCTATCCCGATACTGCTGTTTGGGTAAGAGATTACACACACCATATGGGCGACCCTATGATGGTGTACTATTGGTCTCACCCAGCCTTTGATAACTATCCTGTGGTAGGAGTCGATTGGGAATCTGCGCAAGCATTTTGCGACTGGAGAACAGAGCATCTAAATTCCTATCGGGCAGACCAGGGCTTATTCAGGATGCCTAACTTCAGGCTCCCATCTGAAGCTGAGTGGGAATATGCCTCAAGAGGTGGCAGAGATATGGCTAAGTATCCTTGGGGTAACCCATACATAAGAAATACGAAAGGATGTTTGTTAGCCAACTTTAAGCCAGGCAGAGGTAACTATTTCGATGATGGATTTGCTTACACAGCGCCCGTAGCAACGTTTTTTGCCAATGATTTCGGTCTTTACGACATGTCAGGCAACGTAGCCGAGTGGTGCGAAGATGCATTTGATGAGGCTTCAGTTCCGTTAGTGTGGGATCTGAACCCAACTTATAACGATGACAATGAACCTAGAAAAGTAATAAGAGGAGGATCGTGGAAAGACATCGCCTACTATCTTGAGACAGGTACAAGAACATTTGAATATAAGGACACTTCCAGAGCAAGTATAGGCTTCCGTTGTGCGATGACTTACCTCGGAAGGTCAGCTGGCAGTGAATTCTAAACACTAACCTAAACCCATTCTAAGAACTTAAATTTTTAAACAGATGAGCAAAAAAGGCGGATTTCAGGAGCTTCTCTTTTCAACAATAATGCCCAAAGTTTATGGTATTGGCGCTGCTGTCGTAATTGTCGGTGCCATGTTCAAAATCCTTCACCTTCCCGGTGCAAGTGAGATGTTGGGTATTGGACTTACCACAGAAGCAATTATTTTCTTTCTCAGTGCATTCGAACCGAAGCACAAGGAGGTAGACTGGTCAAAAGTTTATCCAGAGTTGGCTGACGACTTCGACGGTGGCCCGGCAAGACCCAGACCAGCTGCTGTTGCTGTGGGTGACGGAACAAGCCAGAAAATGGACAAAATTTTGGCAGAAGCTAAGATTGGCCCCGAGTTATTGGATAGTTTGGGTAAAGGCATGAGAGGTCTTGCAGACACGTCTAATAAGATGGCTGCATTAGGAGAAGCATCAGTTGCGACCAACGAGTACGCAAACAATGTGAAAGCCGCTTCTAAGTCGTTGACAGATATGAACAAAGCCTATGCTACTACAGCTACAGCTATGACAGAGATGGCCAACGCTTCAAAAGATGCTAAGGAATATCATTCTCAGGTTCAAAGCGTGACTAAGAACCTTAGTGCACTGAATGCAGTGTATGAGATGGAACTTCAGGATGCTAATACTCACCTGAAGGCGATGCAGAAGTTTTATTCAAACATAGGTACTGCCATGGAAAGCATTGCGCAGGCCGGTAAGGACACAGAGCAATTCAAAGGCGAATTGTCTAAACTTACAACGAATATTACGCAACTGAACAAAGTTTATGGCAACATGCTTACTGCCATGAAGGGTTAATTTATTTCTACTAACCACCAAAAAGTAAAACTATGGCTGGAGGGAAACAATCGCCGAGAGATAAGATGATCGGTATGATGTACCTGGTACTGACTGCGCTTCTGGCACTGCAGGTAAGTAATAGCGTACTAGAGAAATTTGTTCTTATTAATATGAGCCTTGAGGCGACTGTCGTAGAGAAGGTTGCGGGGAATGTAAGCACAATCGGCAGGATAGAAGCTGCTGTCACAGAATCAGGCGAAAGAGCTGACGACGTGGCGGTGCTCGAAAAAGCCAAGGCACTTCGGGAAGAGACCGAGAAAACGGTTCAGGAAGTTGAGGCGTATAAGAATCGACTCATCGAAATTACCGGAAACAAAGACGAGCATGGTCAACTTGTTGGCCAAAAGGATATTGATGCTGCCCCAGCCCTATTCATTAATGCGGGTGAAGGAGATGTGTTGAAAGAGAAGTTGAATAAATTCTCTGAATACCTTCGTCAAACTACTGGTGATGATTCATTCAAGGACATTGCTTTGGATGCCAAAGACGTGCCGGTATTCGCCAACGATCCCAATCAGAATACCAAGGGTTTTGCTGAGTTGAACTTTGGATCTAACACCCCAATGGTAGGCGCACTTGCCACACTTAGTCAACTTCAAATGGAATTGATTGACTCTGAGGCAAGGGCACTTGAGACACTTGCAAGACAAGTCGGTGCAGCGGATCTTAAATTTGATCAGATTGTTGCCATGGTTCGGCCAGAGTCAAATATTGTAGCTGCCGGGACTAAGTTCCGTGCTGAATTATTTATTGCGGCATCATCCTCGTCTGCTAACCCAACAATGACAATTGATGGGAGAGAGATCCCGGTAGTGGGTGGAATGGGTCAGGTAGAATTTACTGCTACGCCTGGAAACTACGTGAACGGACGTGCTGAGAAGTCGTTTGAAGCTGCTATCACAGTAAACTCAAGAGGAAAGGATACGACTTTCGTAAATACTGTTAAGTACTTCGTTTCAAAGCCAGTAATACAGGTGCAGTCAGCATCATTGTCAGCCTTGTATTTGAATTGTGGTAACGAACTGAATATTCAGGTGCCCGCAATGGGCGAAGCATATGATCCTTCATTTAATGTATCTGGTGGTACTGCCACAAAAGATCCTTCAAAGAAGGGCTTTGTTACAGTTGTGCCTCAGGCAGCAAAAGTGGACATAGCAGTATCGAGTGGCGGGAACTTGATTGGAACTGAAACTTTCACTGTAAAGAGAATACCCAAGCCTGAAATAGTTGTGTATGACCGTGGTAGAGCGGTTGATATGAAAATGGGTGTGGCTCAGCCACCAAGAGCGCTTCAATTGAGAGCTGAGCCTGATGAGTCTTTTCAGTCTTTGCTTCCGAACGACGCAAGATTCAGAGTGACCGACTCGGAAATTGCATTGGTAAGAGGTGCGAGAGCTGTTGTAGTTCGCCGATTCCAGGGGCCAGACATCAACCTGGCTGATATAGCTGGGCAGGCAAGGAGCGGCGATGCAATAGTGATTGACATTAAGCAAGTACAACGTATGAATTTCAAAGGCGCCACAGAGGACTTTAACAACTATGGCCCCAGAATTCTTACAGTTCGAATACAATAAATTATACAGGTATGAAAAAGTTTGTTTATGTAATTGGTTTTGTTCTGTTTATCGCAGCCCTCTCAATGGGAGAATTGCAGGCACAGGAGGCAAAACCGGGGTATAACCCAAACTCGGAATTTCCGGTACATGAATCTCAGATCATGTTCAAGAAGGAGTTGTGGTGGAGAATGGATTTGCGTGAAAAGCAAAACCAGCCTTTCTACGCTATTAACGGCGAATTGCCAACTCTTTTGATAAAGGCCGTAAAGGCAGGGTTGCTATTTCCCTATATGAATGATTCCCTTACGAATAGGATGGGAAAGGAAATGTTCCTGGAAAATCTGAAGATGCCTGAAGAGGGTGGTGGGTTGACTGAGGAGGAAAAAGCGATGGGCTTCGGTGCCGATTCCGGCGCTAGTGACTGGGGTGCCAGTGACTGGGGTGGAGGTGGTGCAGCTCCCGCTGGTGGTGGCGCAGCTGCTGCGGCTCCAGCTGCCTTGGAATTCAGTCCACGTGATTTTTCAATTTTTGAATTGCGTGAGGATTGGTATTTCGACAGGAACCGCTCAAGAATGTACCATGATATTCAGTCTATAAGCATGTTTTTGCCTGCTGATAAGAACCCTGCTTTGTATGAGAAGCCAATTGCTTCGTTTAGATACAAGGATATAGTGGATTTGTTTGCAACCATGCCTGACGAAGCTGTCTGGTACAACGCTCAGAACATGGCAGAGCATAGAAAGATGTCAGATGCTTTTTTGCTAAGGCTCTTTAGTGCTACGCTGGTGAAATATTCTAATCCTCAGGATCAGCGGATTATCGATGTGTATTCAAAGTCGCAAAAAGAGGGAGTTCTTGCTTCCCAGAGACTGGAGTATGAATTAGTAGATTTCGAAAATGAATTGTGGGAGTATTAATTACTTTCAGTATATAAAAAAAGGGGCTTCAGGCCCCTTTTTTGTTTGTGTCTGTTGACGTAAAGTGATCCTTAACGAGTAATGCCTTCTTTTGGCCAATTAGTTTCGAAAGTTCAGTAATAGAAGCCCGCTTAATTTTTTCTACTGATTTCAACTCACTTAGCAGGAGGCTTCTTGTCTTTTCACCAATGCCATCGATATCATCGAGAGCAGATTTAGTTTGAGTTTTAGACCTTTTGGCTCTGTGGAATGTGATGGCAAACCTATGAGCCTCATCACGCAGTTGCTGGATGATTTTGAGCGATTCTGATTTCTTGGCTAAGTGAATTGGAATAGAGTCTTCTGGATAATAGAGCTCTTCCAGTTTTTTGGCTATACCGATAATCGGTACTTTCCCATAAATACCCAGCTCTTTAAGAGAGCTGACCGCTGCACTTAGTTGGCCTTTACCTCCGTCGATGATGATCAGGTTGGCGAGAGGAAGATCTTCGTCAATAACTCTCTTGTACCTTCGGTAGACAATTTCACGCATGGATCCAAAGTCGTCAGGACCTACCACGGTTTTAATGTTGAAATGACGGTATTCCTTTTTGGCCGCCTTGCCATTGATAAAGCAGACCATAGAGGCCACCGGGTGCGTACCCTGAATATTGGAGTTGTCGAAACACTCTATTCTCATAGGTGTTTGCGTCAGCTTTAGATCCTCCTTCATTTGAAGGAGAACCCGGTTCTCCTTGGTTTGGCTTTGGAGCTTTTGATTGAAGCGTTCCTTTTTGAAGAAAAGGGCATTTTTTACAGACAGGTCAACCAGTTTCTTTTTGTCCCCTATTGCAGGTTGCGTTATGCTTAATGATTCGTCGTAAAGACTGACCTGTTTGTTGGTGAGGATTTCCTTGTTGCTGCTCTCGTACTTGCTGCGGAGGCTTACCATTAGCAATTGTAGTATTTCCTCATCAGTTTCGTCCAGCTTTCTTTTTATCTCCAGCGTGTCGGAAATATTGATAATGCCACCGTCCACCCTCATGTAGTTGACAAACGCTGAGGACTCATCTGACACCAGCGTAAATACATCTGTATTGGTAATCTTGTTGCTGACAATCAATGACTTTGACTGGAACTTTTCAAGTAGGTCTAGCTTGTTCTTAAACTTTTGCGCTTCTTCAAATGCCAGCTGCTCGGCTGCAGTTTGCATTCTCTCTTTGAAGTAGTTTCTCACAACAGATAGATTGCCTTTTAGCGCTTCTTTTGACTGATTGATTTCTTCCAGGTAGTCATTGTGATCCTGTAGCCCCTCGCAGGGCCCCAGGCAGTTCCCTAAATGGTATTCAAGGCAGACTTTGAATTTCTTTTTTCTTATGTTTTGAGGAGAGAGGTCGAAATTACAAGTTCTTATTTTGTAAAGCTGGCGAAGGAGCTGTAGCACATTCTTCATGGCCTTCACACTGGTGTAAGGGCCGAAATACTCGCCCTTGGACCTGTCTACTTTTCTGGTAGAGATAATCCTCGGAAATTGCTCTTTTAGGATGACGATGTAAGGGAAGGTTTTGTCGTCCTTGAGCAGGATATTGTATTTCGGCTGATTTTCCTTAATCAGGTTATTTTCAAGAAGTAGCGCATCGAACTCAGAATTGACGATAGTGAATTCTATTTCGGCAACCTCACTGACCATCTTGATGGTTTTGCGACTAAGCTGATTGGATCGGTTGAAATAGCTCGCCACCCGTTTTTTCAGGTCTTTTGCTTTACCTACATAAATGAGCTTGCCGTGTTTGTTCTTGAACCTGTAGACACCGGGGTCATGCGGAAGCAATAGAACATCTTCCGTCTTGTAAGAAGTCAGCGAAATTTCACCGGATGGCATGCCTTAAAAGATGTCGTCTTCTGATACCTTTTCAATATCAAGCCCCAGGGAATCGGCCTCTTGCGTGCGATCATGTTTTGAACAGTCAAGCTCCACTGAAAGGCCGTTAACAGGTTTTGGAAAGGCCCCCTTTTCGATTCCAAGATCGGGGTCGGCGTACACCTTTAGCATAAATTTATTCCAGATTGGCATGGCTGTTCTGGCACCTTGCCCCATAGCCCAGTTGCGAAAGTGAATACTCCTGTCATCTCCACCAACCCAGCCACCTGCAACGAGATCCTTGGTTACTCCCATGAACCAGCCATCGGAGGCGTTTTGTGTAGTACCTGTTTTTGCTCCAACTTGGTTATCTGCTTTTATTTCTCTTGAAAGGCCGCCACCGCTTCCATGAGGTTCTTCGGTGGCTCCTCGCAACATGTAGAGCATGGTGTAGGCAGTTTCCTCACTAAGGGCCTCCCGTGTTTGCGGAACAAAGTCTTGTAGCACTCTACCGTTCTCATCTTCAATACGGGTAATAAAGATGGGTTCTGTCCATACCCCCTGGTTCACGAAAGTGGAGTAAGCACCCACCATTTCATAAACGGAAACTTCGCCGCCAGCCCCCAAACACAATGCAGGAACAGCTGCCAATTCGCTTTGAATGCCGATGCGATGCGCATAGTCGACGACGGTCTGCGGCCCAAGTTTTTTCATCCAGTAGGCGGTAATCGTATTGACACTTTGTGCGAGGGCACTTCTGATGGTCATCATATTTCCTGTCGGGTTTCCCACAGCGTTGCTGGGTGTCCAGGTGGGTGGATCCTGCCCCGGGAAGGAAAAGGTGATGGGAGCATCGGCAACTTCATAGCAAGGGGAATAGCCATTATCTATGACAGCAGAATAAACGAAGGGCTTGATCGTCGAACCAGGCTGCCGTTTTCCCTGCATTACGTGGTCAAATTGAAAATATTTGTGATCTATTCCCCCGACCCAGGCTTTTATGTGGCCGGAATGTGGATCCATTGCCATGAAACCAGCCTGAAGAAAGTGCTTATAGTACTTTAGCGAGTCGTAAGCCGACATAAGAGTGTCAATTTCGCCATCCCAGCTAAATACTTTCATGGGCCTTTTCAGGTTAAGTAATATATCGACTGAATCAGCGTCCTTGCCGTATTCTTTTACCAGGCTTTTGTAATAGCTGGTTCTTTGCATGGTAGTTTCAATGAAGTTTTCCATTTCTGTTCCATCTTCATTGATCCAGGGGCTTCTTCCTTCAAGGTGCTTTATAAAGACCGACTGGAGGGTGTCCATATGCTCTCTCATCGACTCCTCTGCGTAGGCTTGCATACGGCTGTCAATGGTCGTATAAATCTTGAGACCATCTTCGAAAAGGTCATAGCCGTGCTGCGTGGTCCAGTCCATCAGGAAATTTCTTATGACGGTTCTGAAGTAGGTAGCGAGACCTTCATTGTGTCCATCAACCTTGTACTGTAGATCGAAATCTTTGGCTCTGAGAGAATCGTAGGCTACCTGATCGATTCGGTCGTATTTGCGAAGGTTGTATAGCACCTCATTCCTTTTGCGCATGGAGATTTCTGGGTTGAGGATCGGGCTGTACCTGGTTGGCGCATTGACCAGGCCTACGAGGAGTGCAGCCTCATGGTAGTTAATTTGTTTGGGCTCTTTATTGAAAAAGGTTTTGGCGGCTGCTTTAATTCCGAAGGCGTTGCTCCCAAACGGCACTGTGTTAAGGTACATTGCCAGAATTTCTTCCTTTGTGTAGTTCTTTTCCAGCTGCACCGCAATGATCCATTCTTTGAACTTCGTAATGATTTGCCCAAGGCCGGGTACACTATGCAGTTTGCCTTTGTTCTCCTGCTCAGTTTTATAAAGATTCTCTGCTAACTGCATCGTTATGGTGCTGCCGCCGCCGGCAAAGCTGAAAGTGAGTTTTCCAACGACCGCTCTTACGAGTGCTCGTAAGTCGATGCCGGAATGCTTACTGAATCTGAGATCTTCAGTTACAAGAAGCGTTTCTGTAAGTTCTCTGGAAAGCTCATCGTAAGTTACCGGAGTTCTGTTTTCTCTAAAGTATTTGCCAAGCAGCACATTGTCGGCTGAAAATAGCTGTGAGGCAGTTTCTTCTTCGGGATTTTCAAGGCTTTGAAGGCCGGGGAGTTCACCGAAAAGACCAAAGGAATTGTTTCCAATCATGTTAAAGAACACAGGAACACCAACCATTGTGCAAATGAAAACCACCCAGAGAGTGATCAATAGCCATTTGATTTTATTGCTCTTCATTAATAGTTATTGTTAAAGAAGGTTAAGTAAGCTTCCAGGTCTTTGGTTTGATAAAAAACGTTGAAGTTTTCTCTAGTGATTACGAAATTATAAAATTTTATGGTGCCATATTCGTTAAGCAGGCTATTGTTGCTATTGAAATTTTGATAAAACTCAGCCGCCTCTTTTTTACCGGGAAACGAGTTAACTAAAATCATCGATCTTCTGGCGTCAAGAATCAAATTACCGAGCGTTAGTCCCTGAATTTGCAGATTGGTTTTGATATAAGTGTCAACTTTCCCAGGGAGTTCGTCAGGCAATTTTCCGTCAGGCGGATAAATAATAACGAAGAAGTGGAGTTGATCGAACTCTTGTTTGAATTTTGCCTTTGCGCTATTGACCAGGTTTAGCTGGAAGTCATCGTATGCTTTCACGAGTGTTTTCGCATAAGGAATTAGCTCACTCTCGGAGTAGGTGGTGATAAAGTTGTTCAGCTCAAACTGGTATCTGTACACGTCGTCCAGCTTTGCAATCAGCATCACGTCCAGTAGCTTCATGTTGTCCGTAAAATCGTTATCGTCGTAAGTCAAAAGCCCCTCAGAAGTAATTTCTCTGGCTTTTTCGTACTCTCCCCGCTGATAATAGTTATATGCCTCTGCGTACATCTTCTGGAGCTTGGCTGACGCTAAGGAGCTCTCTTCCCGGTACCGTGGATTTACAATAAGCTTGGCAAAAATGGATTCTGGAAAACGGCTGATTAGCTGTCTTTCATAATCAGAGTAAATAGCACTGTCAAGCTCTTTGTAGATGAGATACAGTTCATATAGTGCCTCAGGGGCATGCTCAGAATCCGGGAATCTTACAATGAGGGTGTTGAACGTGATGCCGGCGTTATCCTTTTCCAGTAACTGGAAATTGTAGATGTTGCCAAGCTGGAAATGGGCTTCCTCCACTTTCGCAAGCGCCTCATTTTGTGCCTCTTCAGTCAATGGAAGTGTTTTTATCAAATCTTCCTTCGAAATAGAAGCAATTGCTTCGTCAGGATTAGCCTGCACCGTTTGTTTTGGTGCCTCGGCATCCCTTACCGTTGCTGCAATCTCTCCCTGCTTCACTGACCGCCTCCAGTTGTCAGCCAGAGGCCTGTTGCCCCAAACTCTGGCGAATTCCTGCCTGCCCTGACTGACGGCCGAAGCGCTGTAAAAGTACCAGGTGCCCTGCTGTTGCACATTAATTTCCCTACCCTGTGTTTGGAAGTTTACTGCCTGGCTTCCACGTCGTCCTTTCTTACTCTCAGCAATGGCTTTCTCTTTGTCTTCTGCTTCCTTGGCCTTGGCAGCGATGTAATCATCGAGGTACTTGTCCAGCTCATCTTCTGGCATTTTTGCAAGCGTTAGCAGGCTGTCCTGAGTTTCGATGATGGTTACCTGTTCAACAAAAGCAGTAAGGATTTCAAGTCGTTGACTCAGCGCTTCATAATTAGGTTCGTCTTTTGGAAGCACACTTAGGGTGCTGTCGTAGTAGTTTTGAGCGGTCTTGTATTTTTTGAAATGCTTGTAGTACACTTCGGCTAGCTGAAGGTACGAGTAGCCCTTCTGGCGAGGGTTAGACGTACTTGACTTGATGGAGTTGTTGTAGTTTTCAATAGCCTCATCATAATTCCCCTGCTTTAGCTCAAAGTTGGCCAGCTCGTAGTAAATCTTGTCTTTGAAGTCAATGTTTTTCTCGTCCTTCAAGAGCTTCCGAAAATACCTTCTCACAGTTTTGAGGTCATCCGAATTGGTGAGCTGGGTGACCGATGCCATGTTGAGCTTGGCATAAAAGGACAGCTCATAGGGAGGGTTGTTCTGTAGGCAGGACTGATAGTTTTCATAAGCCAGTGCATCAAATGTCAATTGCTGATACACCTGACCAATAATGAAATAGATTTTTGCCCTCTCGTCGTGATTGGTTTCGAGAGGAACCGCTTCGACCAGGTTTTTCACCATGTTATCGAGATCGTCGGTCAACTGATAATAACGGGACTTAAAAAGAGCGAACAGTCTTTTGTTGTCCTTGCTAAGTTTTTCTCTTTGCAGGTAGTCGATCACAGCGGTGGCGTTGTTGTACTCCCCGGCGTCAACAAATGTGCGAAAAAGCCAAACCAGCGCCAGGTGGCGGGTGTCCTTGTCTTTGCTCTTCACATTCACATACTTGAACGTCTCCACAGCATTTGGGAAATCGAGGCTAAAAAGCCGTGCCTTACCGACTGTGATGTAGCTGTCATCAACCCACTTACTGTTTTCATGCCGTTGAATAGCGATGGAAGCCTTCTTGACAACATCCTCTATCAGCTCCTCGTTAGCCTTGGAGAAAGACGAATCCATGAGAGGATAGATAGGTAAAATCCTGTTGTAATTTCTTTCGCCGTAATTAAGTAGATTTTGTTCAACTTCGAGGATTCGTTCTCTGGCGTAGAAATAGGCATTGTAGTGAGCAGTCGTATTATGATACACGTCGCCCACCGGAGTTATTTTGCTTCCTTTGCAGCCAATGAGGAAATAGGAGAAAAGAAGAAAACTGAGGAAATGGTATGGTAAAATACGTTGGGCCAACTGAATCGATTTGAATTGCTAACGCTCAAAAATGTCTCAATAATACATAAAAATAAGAAGGTCTTATTTTATTCTATAATTTTGTGGCTCCCAGAACCTAAAAGGATTTGAAAAATAAGAAAACATTATCCAGCTGGCTTACCACTGGCTATCTGCTGATCATACGGAGTGAGGAGAATTTTGCGGAAAAAAGCACCATCAGGTTCAACTACGCAAGGCTTCTGCTTTTAGCCTTTGTAGTAGTATCAGTTTTTTTTGCGATTTGCTTTTACCTGGCTACCACCATTTTAGCTAAATGGTACGATCCACGCCATCAGCAAATGGAAACCAATCGGAAATTAGTGAGTCTTTCACTCAAAGTGGATTCTATGCTTGTTGAGATGGATAACAAAGACTTGTACATCGATAACCTGAAACTGGTGCTTTCGGGCGACACAAGCATGTTGGAAACGGAGTCAGACCTAAGGGCCTCTGAGCAACAGGAAAGAGTGTTGTCGGCTTCTGAGATCAATAGCGAAAGACTGGCACCTATCGACTCTATTTTCAGACAAAGGTTCGAAAGCGCTGACTCTGAGATATTGCCTGTAAGCTCTTCTATTGGCTCTGACCTTCAGGACATCTACCTTTTTCAACCCATTTCGGGCATTATTTCCGACAAATTCAACCCTAAGAACAACCACTATGGGACTGACGTGGTGGCAAAAAAGGACGAGCCGGTCAAGTGTGTGGCAGACGGAACGGTTATACTCGCCGACTGGACACAAAATGACGGCTATGTAATTGGTATTCAGCACAGAAGTAATTTGATTTCAGTATACAAGCACAATTCGGAATTATTGAAAAACGTTGGTAGCTTTGTCAGCGCCGGCGAGATTATATCTATTATAGGCAACACAGGCGAATTGACAACCGGGCCTCACCTGCATTTCGAGCTTTGGCACAATGGAATGCCTGTGGATCCCGAAGAATTCGTAGCTTTTTAATTTATTTATTATGACCATGTTTAATAACAAGGAAATTAAGGAAGCCGAAGAGCTCAGCAACTCCAGCAACATTATTGGAAAGGGAACTATCCTTCGAGGAGGTATTGAAACCTTCGGTAACATTCGGGTAGAAGGGAAAGTTATTGGCGATATTATCACTAAATCAAAAGCAGCGTTTGGTCATTCCTCTTACATTGAGGGAAATGTGTTGGCACAAAATGCTGAAATCGCCGGCACGGTGGACGGCAAAGTGGAAGTAACGGAAATGCTTGTTTTAAAACCTTCGGCGGTTATTAACGGGGATATCGTCACCAACAAACTGGTTATTGAATCAGGTGCTTCTTTCAACGGAAAATGCCAGATGGGTGTAACTGTTAAGGAAATAAAAATTGGAGAAAAAAATTCGGAAGAACGGCCGCTCCTCAAAGCCCAGTCCTGACCAACCTGAGGCAGGAAAACTCAAAGACGCTGGCACCGGTTCAACCTTTCTGAAGTTTACTGGTGTCGGTTTTGAGATGTTGGCCACCATTGGCGTGGGAGTGACTGCCGGATACTATGCTGACAAATACTTCCAGCTGCAGTTCCCAGTATTTTTGTTGTCGCTCTCGTTCATTTCGCTTTTTGGCTCTCTTTATCTGCTTTATAAGCGCCTTCCTAAAGAATAATGAATAACTATCTCAAGCTGTTTATTTTTTCAGCAGTTGTCGTTGGGGCATATTTCGCATTAATGGCTTCCGACTTTGGTCAATACATCCATTCCACGGCGATAGCAGCTATTATTTTCTACTCGCTCCAGTCCCTGCTGCTACTTTGGGCCGAGGGTAATTTTGTAAACAACGATGGTCAAAATTTCGTGCTTTTTGTTATTGGCAGTATTTCCTTTCGTCTTCTGACAAGTTTATTGGCGGCAATCACCTACCTTGTAGCAATTGGCGAAGAAAACACCAGTTTCATCATGACTTTCTTTGCTCTGTATTTATTATTTCTTGGGTTTGAATTATTTACGCATATGACTAACTTGCGCTCAAATTCGAAAAGCGTTCAAATTGATGGATGAAGGTGTAAATCATAAGAGGGCCAACCTATTAAAAATCACCGTGTTATCACTGGTGATTATTTTATTTAATAGCCCGTTGGCGGTAGCTGCAGAGGAAACAGGGGGAGCCTTTAATCCTTCAGAATTGATCAATCATCACATTTTGGATGCCCATGAGTGGCATTTCTTCGACGGCCACTATGGCACACTTTTCCTTCCTGTTATTTTGTATTCGTCAGACAAAGGGCTGGAGGTGTTTTCCAGCAGCAATTTCTACGACGAGCATCATAATATCGTTGAATTTAATGGTTACAAATACGAGCACGGACACATTCTTCCTTTAGCAGAAGGCCGTACAGTGATCGACTTCTCGATCACGAAAAATGTGGCCTTTCTTTTCCTGAATGCCACCTTGATGATAGTAATCTTTCTTGCGGTGGCAAGGGGATACAAAAAGCGACCGAGAGAAGCGCCGAAAGGTATTCAGTCTTTGTTCGAGCCAATTATCGTTTTTGTAAGAGACGACATCGTTAAGCCTAATATTGGCCCCAAATACGAGCGGTATCTACCATATCTGTTGACGCTGTTTTTCTTCATCTGGTTTGGCAACCTGCTGGGGTTGATGCCGGGCGCTGCTAACCTCACTGGCAATATTGCCGTGACTGGCGTAATGGCCATTATTACTTTCCTTTTCACAAATTTTAGTGGCAACAAGACTTATTGGGGACACGTTTTTAACACCCCTGGAGTTCCGTTTGCATTGAAGTTTATCATTGTGCCTGTTGAGATCATCGGCGTTTTCACTAAGCCGATTTCTCTCATGATACGTTTGTTTGTGGCGATCACCGCAGGCCACATTGTAATTCTGAGCTTGATTAGTTTGATATTCATATTCGAGAGCTATATGGTGGGCTTTGCGTCAACATTGATAGTGGTTTTCATTACCTTTATCGAGTTGCTCGTTGCCACAATCCAGGCTTATGTTTTTACAATGTTCTCGTCGCTCTATATTGGCCTTGCCATTGAGGAGCATCACGAAGAGCATCATTAATTACGAAACCATTTTCACTATTAAATAATAAAACTATGTGGTTATCTATTTTGCTTGACATGAGTTTGGCAATTATGGGCGCTGGTATCGGTGCCGGACTTGTTGCGATAGGCGCAGGTATTGGTATCGGTCGCATCGGTGGCTCTGCAATGGAAGCAATGGCTCGTCAGCCAGAAGCTGCCGGCAGAATCCAAACCGGTATGCTTATTATTGCTGCACTTATTGAGGTAATTGCCCTCTTTGGTGTGGTAGTATGTTTGCTTATCTCATTCAAAGCCTAAAAATGGCTTCACGGAGGCTGCACTTAGTAGCCTCCGTTTGTTTTTGACTGTAAACGTGATAAAATAATGGAACTCTTAACACCCGGGATAGGCCTTATATTTTGGCAAACGGTTATTTTCATAATCGTTTTTATTGTTCTGCTTACATTTGCCTGGAGGCCGATTGCTGACGCTCTTAAAGCGAGAGAAGGCTTCATCAACGATGCCCTGAAATCAGCTGAGCTGGCCAAAGAGGAAATGGCACAATTGAAAGAAGACAATGAGCTTCTTTTGGAGGATGCCAGAAAAGAAAGAGACCACATATTGAAAGAGGCTCTTGCTGCCGCCAATAGAATCAAGGAAGAAGCAAAAGCCGACACTTCAAAAATCGCCGAAAAAATGATAGCCGATGCCAAGTCTTCTATCGAAAATGAGAAGAAGGCTGCTCTGGCTGAGGTACAAAACCTCGTGGCTGAAATTTCTTTAGACATTGCTGAGAAGGTTTTGAGAAAGAACCTTAGTGGCGACAAAGCACAAAAGGCACTTGTAGACGAATACATCAAAGACCTAAAAGTCAACTAAGATGTCAGAATTCAGGATAGCCACAAGATACGCCAAGTCGTTGCTGGAATTGGCAGAGGAGAAAGGAGTGCTTGATAAGGTCAACGAAGACATGATCTCATTTGATCACTTGTGCGAGGCTAACAGGGATTTTACTTTGATGCTGAAAAATCCAATTATTCAGCACCACCGCAAGCTGGCCATTCTTAAAAAGATTTTCGCCGGCAAGGTGCATGACCTGACCCTGTCCATTTTTGATATCATCACAAGAAAGAACAGGGAGTTCATTTTGCCAATGCTCGCAAGCGAGTTTACCCACCAATACAATGTACGGAAGGGAATTTCAGAGGCAACAGTAATAACTAATTTTGCACTGACGCCTGACTTGCGGAAAGAATTTACCAGGCTTTTGAAAGAGATTACCAAGAAGGAAATCGAGCTGACAGAGAAGGTAGATAAGGAGATGTTGGGAGGCTACATAATTAAAGTGGGCGACCTTCAATTAGACGACAGCGTCGATTCTCGTCTCAAAGATTTGAAGACGAAATTGATTTCAAGTTCATACATTAAGAAGTTTTAAAAACACCATAATAATACACTAATGGCAGACGTAAGACCTGACGAGGTATCAGCGATTTTGAGAGAGCAACTCTCAAACTTCAGAACTGAAGCTGAGCTCGAAGAAGTAGGAACAGTTCTTCAGGTAGGTGATGGGGTGGCCCGTATTTACGGACTTACTCAGGCACAAGCTGGTGAACTTTTAGAGTTCGAAAACGGCTTGAAGGCATTGGTACTTAACCTGGAAGAAGACAACGTAGGTGCGGTATTGCTGGGGGACCCAAAAGGAATTAAAGAAGGTGCTACTGTAAAGCGCACAAAAACAATTGCCTCCATTAAAGTAGGCGATAGCATGTGCGGCAGGGTAGTAGATACACTTGGTAATCCTATCGACGGTAAAGGTCCTTTGACTGGCGACTTGTACGAAATGCCGCTTGAAAGAAAGGCGCCTGGTGTTATCTATCGTCAGCCAGTAAATGAGCCGCTGCAAACTGGTGTAAAGGCAATTGATGCGATGATTCCAATTGGTCGTGGTCAAAGGGAGTTGATCATTGGTGACCGTCAGACTGGTAAGACCGCTGTGGCCATCGATACCATCATCAACCAGAAAGAGTTTTACGAAAAGGGCGAGCCTGTTTACTGTATATATGTGGCGGTAGGACAGAAGGCTTCTACCGTAGCAGGTATTGTTGCTTCTCTTGAAAAAGCAGGAGCGATGCCTTATACTGTTATCGTGTCGGCTGCTGCATCTGACCCTGCGCCAATGCAGTTCTTCTCACCATTTACAGGGGCATCTATAGGGGAGTACTTCCGTGATACCGGACGCCCTGCTTTGGTTATCTATGATGACCTTTCCAAGCAGGCGGTTTCTTACCGTGAGGTGTCATTGCTTCTGCGCCGCCCGCCGGGACGTGAGGCCTACCCGGGTGACGTATTCTATCTCCACTCTCGTTTGCTTGAGCGTGCTGCCAAAATCAACGACAACGATGAAATTGCCAGCCAAATGAATGACCTTCCAGAGTCATTGAAAGGCAAAGTAAAAGGAGGAGGGTCGTTGACAGCCCTTCCGATTATTGAGACACAAGCTGGCGACGTGTCTGCTTACATTCCGACTAACGTAATCTCAATTACTGACGGACAGATCTTCCTTGAAACCAACCTGTTTAACTCAGGTGTGCGCCCTGCGATCAACGTTGGTATTTCTGTATCAAGGGTGGGTGGTAATGCCCAGATCAAGTCGATGAAGAAAGTGGCAGGTACACTGAAGCTGGATCAGGCTCAGTTTCGTGAACTTGAGGCTTTTGCCAAGTTCGGTTCTGACCTCGATGCGTCTACCAAGCTGACTATTGACAGGGGTAGAAGAAACCAGGAAATATTGAAGCAGCCTCAGTTCAGCCCTATGTCGGTTGAGCATCAGATTGCTATCATTTACGTGTCAACAAAAGGCTTCCTTGATAAGGTGCCTTTGGACAAGGTGAAAGCCTTTGAGAAGGAGTTTTTGACACTATTATCAGCGCAGCATCAGGATGCCCTGGATTTGCTTCGTGCGGGTAAGCTGGAAGACAGTGTGATAAATACACTTGCAGAGACGGCTAAGAGTCTTCAAAAAAGTTACGTATCCTAAATAGAATGGTGAGTCCGCCCACTGGCGGACTTTTCAAATAGAAAGTATATGGCGAACCTAAAAGAGGTTAAGGGCAGAATTCAGTCGGTTACTTCTACTCAGCAGATCACCAAAGCCATGAAAATGGTGGCGGCTGCGAAGCTGAGAAGGGCACAAGACCGTATTACCCAAATGCGCCCCTACTCTGAGAAGCTGACAGGTATACTTAGAAATGTTACTTCATCTGTTAGCGACAATTTGGAGAATGAATATGCCGTTGTAAGGGAGGTGAATCGGGTCGCTTTGGTTGTTGTTTCTTCCGACAAAGGCTTGTGTGGAGCTTTCAATAGCTCAGTTTTTAAAGCGGCTGTCAGCCTTCTGAAGACAAAATACAAGGAGCAGAATGAGTTCGGTGGAGTTACCATCATTCCTCTGGGAAAGAAGGCCATGGAGTTTTTCAAAAAGAGAAACTACAAGGTCGATACGAAATACTGGGACATTTTCTCCAACCTCTCGTTTGATGAAGTTCGCCCGGTAGCCGAGCACCTGATGGAAGCCTATAAGAATGGAGATTTTGACGCTGTAGAGCTTGTATACAACGAGTTTAAAAATGTTGCCACTCAGGTATTGAAGGTAGAAAAGTTTCTTCCAATAGAGCCGTCTGAGATAGCGGAGGGGAGTACATCAAACTCAAACGCCATCGACTACATTTATGAGCCATCTAAGGAGTTTATTGTAAAGGAGCTAATCCCCAAGTCTCTGAAGATACAGGTGTACAAGGCTACTTTGGAATCCAACGCTTCCGAGCAAGGTGCCAGGATGACAGCCATGGACAAAGCGACCGACAATGCAGGTGAACTGTTGAAGGAGCTGAAGCTGATGTATAACAGAACTCGTCAGGCGGCGATCACCAAAGAGATTCTGGAGATAGTTGGTGGTGCTGAAGCGCTAAAGAGTAGTTAATCAATAATTGAAGATAAATTGAGCCCGTGAGAAATCACGGGCTTTTTTGTGGTTTATCCGGGCATTGGCAGGGGAGGCTAATGGTTCAGTTCAGAGGAATTCTCATCTGTTCAAATTAAGAGAAAAGCCATTGCCGCTATACAAGATACCATCGACAAGAGCATAATTTTGCTCAATTTTGTTAGGGCCGGAGTAGATAATAGTTCCAGTTAACATGTCCCTTACTTGCACGGAGCTTTCAATAAAGAATAGCCCCCAGTTAGTGGCAGCATCCGCACTCTTTAAAAAATATCGAGTGCCAAGAGTGTACTCGGCAACACTCTCCATTTCTGGTATTTTTATAACATTAATTTTGTTTTCTGTGGTAGTTACTATCGCTACGTAGTTTCCGAAGCCGATAGAATTGGTATAATTCATGAATTTGAACTCGTTGGGAAGCTCGGTCAACGTACCATTTTCAACCACGAAATGCTCTGCTTTATATGCCCTTGAGTTTCCGGAGAAATCCCTTCCGATAAGTACCAGGTTTTTCGATTCCTCATAGTAAATCACATTGTTATTAAAATTGCCTTGATATACTATTGCGTCCTCTACATAATCCAACAACTTAAAAACTCTGTCAGTGTATGCGACGTACCTATCATCGATGACTTGCAAGCGAGCTACTGGTCTTGGGAATGAATTATTTGCCAAACCGTTCAATTCAATTTGCCTGATTAAGGTTAGCGTCGAAGAATTTAAGAGACTAATGATGTCCCGACTGTAAGCAGCAATTGTGCTTCCGTTATTTGAAAAAGATAATCCAGAAATTGGTAGTGAAATAGAAATTTGCTCATTTTCGGTATTTCGGAGTAGTTGTGAACTAGCGTCGTAACTTAGTTTTCTGGATGGTGTATTTCGGTCGACATACAATTCATCAAACTGGAAAGCTCGGTCACCTAACGCACCAAGGCTTGAGTTGATTACTTTATTCACTTGATTGGCACTGGTAGTCACCAGTTCAAAGCTGATAGTGTCACCCATCGGCAACCCACTGATCGACGCTGTTGTATCATTGAAATTAGTACTGGTAAGGGTCTTTACTCCGTTGAATAACCATTTCAGGGTATAAGTTGAAAAACTGCTTTCAAATGGGGCCCTCGACCAATATACTTTGAGGTGTCCATCTGCCGTTGATTCATACTTGACAATTTTAGGTCCATCCGATAAGTTGATAGTCGTAATATTTGATCTTTCACTTTCCATTATATCACCCCGAAATACCTGCGTTTCTACCCCGTAATACATCGTTCCGCCTACGTAGCCAAGATCGATATATTGAGAGGGAACTTCGAAAACCGACGACAGCTGATTTTCATTGTTGAATAGTTGGTCAGGATCGGGGCCTCCGTATATGTTTACTCTCCACAAGTTGTTGTTAGGATATTGCTGAAAATTGAATGTGAGTGCATTTGTGGTGCTTGTAATGGTAAAGGGGATGGCTTCAGCCGGTCGTTTATCAATTCGGATTCGCTTTTTAAATTGATAAATGGCGGCCTCGGCCTGCACCTGATCGGCCAGGCTGTTAGTATTTGTGCTTGTGTAAACATTCACAACAAGTTCAGCAAAACCATAATCGGCTACAGCCATACCAGGTCTAAGTATGAAACTACCTGATGGTAGGTCAGAAACATAAATCTCCTTTTCATCCAGGGTCGCTACGACTAAATAAAAGAGCCCATCCGTAACCTTAAAACTGTAGGTGATTTGCTTTGGACGGACGATAAACTCATCATCGGCTATTGCAGTCAGCTCGTACTCTGATAAGCTTGAATTAACCTCTTGTTCTATTTCTACATAATTTTCTCCATCTAATTGAAACTCACATGCAAAGACTGACGAGAGCAGAGTCAGTAGAACAGCGAAAATGATGTTATTTTTCATCAGGCTTTTGTTATAATAGCTTTGCTCTTCTTTTTTAAGAGAATGAAGCCAAGACCAGCTTTAAGTCTAACACCATTCCATTGGGGCTTCGGCTCGCCTGAAGGGAAATAAGCCTGCCATTCCGCCTCGCTACCCTCAATAACCTTTTCTTTTAGGGACACAACCTGTAGATGGTAGCCGACACTAGCACTTACTATGAAACGATACTTCGTAAAGCCTATCGAAGCTTGCGGTTCAAAAAAAAGTTGTTTTGATTTCACAACGATTAACTGGTTGATATAAGAATTGGTGTTAGTCAATTCAGCGAAGTTCTCCATGCTGTAACTAGAAAGGGAAACCCCACTTACCAGGCGAGGTCTAATAAAAAAGGCGTCGGTGAGCGACATCTTAAATGGTGATATTCCTGCGCCCCAGTACTTGTTGGACACTAGTTGATCACTTTCAAACGTCCCCGAATAATCTTTATAGCTCAGTCTGGAACCAGTTGAATTGGCCCCATTTTCAATCGACACTTCTAGCTTCTCAAGATGAAGAGTCAGCATTCCATTGTAGCCATAGTATGGTTCGAAGTTGCTATATATCTTGTAAGGCAGGTTGATTCTTCCGTAACCAAGGAAAATGAAAGGAATGTTATTTTGCGCCGTCTTAAAATCTTCCATATCGTAGGTGCCATAAGTAGATTCAAAGCTTAGTGACACCGATTGTGAGCGCACTTCTTGCGTAAAAAGGAAAAAATAGACGACAGAAATTATGGTTGTTCCTCTGGTTACAGAATATAACATTTCTAAATATATTACCATTTCTGATGCCTTCAATAACTTTCTTTGCTTTTCGGTGGAATTCCCCTTTATGAGCCGTCAAGGTCCGTCATATCAGTCGACGATGGTGCCTTGACCCGAATGTCATTAGTTGTCAACAAGAATAGGGCCCTGCATTTCAAATGCAGGGCATGGGCTCACCAAATCCCTGGCGGATGCTTTGAGTTGTTGGCAGCACGGAAGCCCAGAACAGTAGCTAAAGTAAAATTTAGAAGATAAATTGATCCCGTGAAAATTCATGGGCTTTTTTGTTGATGGGCAGGTCTTTCATGATAGGACTGCTTAAACACGGCAGCCTGGAGGTAGCTCTGGGTGCTGTCGTCATGTCGATGGTTGTTGCCTCTACCTGCGGTGCCCATGTGCCAGCCTCCGTTTATGTCTCCCTGTTTTTGGCTGTTTGGTTTATCTATATTCTCGACCGGCTTTTTGATGCCAGAAAAATACCCGCATTGGCCAGTAACCCCCGGCATCATTTCTACCAGGAGCACTTCTCACAGTTGCTTACAGTTCTTGTGATGGTTGGTAGCGCAGGCCTCGGTTCGTTGATTTATTTGCCAGCGCCGGTGTTGCTTTATGGCGTGCTGGTGATGGGAAGCTGCCTGCTTTATTTGCTGTGGGTTTTTTTGTCGACCCGGAGCCTGCCTAAAGAGGTAGTTGTGGCGGCGCTTTATACCGCTGGAATTTCGCTGGCACCCAGGGCCTTAGCGAACAGCGGTGTGCGGCCTGTAGATCTGCTGATTCTTATAGTGATATTCCTCATTGCTTTTATCAACCTGGTTCTATTCTCCCGCCAAGAGCGGCAGTACGACATGGCCGATAGTCAGGAATCATTCATAACCCGGTGGAAACCTGAAAAAATACGTTTGCTGTTACGGGCTGCTTTTACTGTAGCCGTTATTGGGATAGCTGGGCTCTCCTGGTTTAGTGGCAGCCTACTTCCTTTGCAAGGGTTGCTGATGCTGATGCTGGGAGTTCTTTGGATACTTTATCAGCGAATGGCTGATTTTGAAAACTCTCTCACCTATCGGCTCATTGGCGATGGCATTTTTCTGATGCCGATAGTTCTTCTGATTTAAGATGGCCAATGGATTTAACCTTTTGGCCCCAGTGTACGACCCGCTGGCCCGGCTTGTCTTTGGAAACTGCATTGACAGGAGTCAATGCCACTTTTTCGGAAGGCCAGAGAATGTCAAGTCTACACTGGTAGCAGGCGGCGGCACCGGCCGGTTTTTTGAAGAATACTTCAGGCAGCATCCCGATAGCCAACTGGTTTTTATTGAGAAGTCGCCGGGCATGATTGCAAAGGCACAGTCGAGAACGACGCCGTGCATGAATATTAGTTTTGTGCGGGCGGACTTCCTGACTTACGGCGAAACCGATTCTTATGACCTTGTGTTACTGCCGTTTTTTCTGGACATGTTCTCCCACGAGTCGGTGGAACGTATTGTGAAGTCGGTATCGCAGGTGAGTAAACCGAACACACTGTTGATCGTGACTGATTTTGTGGAACAGGAAAAGCGAGGGTGGAAATCACTTCTCATAAGGGGTATGTACTTATTTTTTCGCTTAACTTGTGATATTGAGGCACATAGGCTTCCCAATTGGCAGGAGGCATTTGCCCGAGCTGGATGGAACATTAAGCAGAGTGCCACGTATTGTAGAGGAATGATAGGTACTCACCTTTTAGCGAGAAGCTAAATATTTTTTGCTCCAACCGATTCAATCGAAACCTATTCATTTTTTGGATGTCTTTTACCCTGCAACCTAATTAGAAATTGGATTCAGAAAGTGCGAGTTTACAGGAATACCTTGTGGTGAGGAGCCAGGAGGGCGATCGTCGGGCGATCAATGAGTTGTACAAGCTGTACTCAAAGGCGATGTACAATATCTGCCGCCGGATGATAGGCGACGAGGAAGAAGCCAGAGATGTACTTCAGGATGCCTTTGTCGATGCCTTTGCCAGCCTGAAAAAGCTTCAGCAACCCAAGACGTTTCCTGCGTGGATCAAGCGGGTGGTGGTGAATCATTGCATCAATACGCTTAGAAAGAAGCGACTTTTCACCATTAGCATAGAAGAAAAGTTTGACCTGGCCTATGAAGACGACGACGATAACTACTATGCCCGAATGGAGGCTGGTAAAATACTACAGGCGATGGATCAGATTTCGGTGGGCTGTAAAACAGTGATGAACCTGTACCTCTTTGAAGGGTATGACCATGGAGAGATCGGGCAAATATTGGGTATAACGGAGTCGGCTTCGAAGGCCCAGTACTGTAAAGGCAAAGCAAAAGTGAGAGACTTGTTAGGAATGGAAAAATTGAAAGTAGCCAACCAATGACAGATTTTCTAAAAAAGAACATTGATGAGCGGCGGGACAGCTTCGATGTTTTCGATACCGACCTTGATTTGGCCTGGGAAAACATTGACAAGCGACTCCATGGCGGTAAGAAATCGGGAAAGGTACTGCCCATGTGGGGCTGGAGCGGTAAAGTAGTCCGGGTGGCTGCTGCTGTTACATTATTGTTGGTGGCATCCATCGCTTTCATGTGGAACAGTGCGGGATCATCAAAGTCGCAACCGACCCTTTCTATGGTGTCGCCGGAGATGGCAGAAACGGAGCAGTATTATGCCATGATGATTTCTGAAAAAATGAATGAAATAGAAGCCAATGGGCAGTGGGTAGACAAGGAAGTGGTGGAGGACATGCTGGCCCTCGATCAAGCCTATAATGAGCTCCAGACTGACCTGGCAGACAACGTAGACAATGAAGAGGTCATTCATGCAATGATCGTGAATTATAAAATTAAGCTGGACATCCTCGACAGGATACTGGCGCAAATAAAGGAGGCAAAAAATGGAGCAGGTAGGAAAGAATCGTCTCTTTAAGTGGTTGATCATGCTGTTGCTTGTGTTGGCTGGAAGCCAAGCACAAGCGCAGAGCGATACGAGACTGACGAAGAGCATCAACAAAGCGTACAAGGTTCCGAAGGACATCACAGTTGACGTGAGCAATAAATATGGACGGGTAGCGGTAAAGTCGTGGGCAAAAGATTCTGTGCTTATCTCGGTGGAGATCACAGCGTATGCCAAGGACTCGAGGTCCACTCAAAAGCTGATGGAGCGAGTTGAAATTGACTTTAGCAATCTTGGGTCTTTTTTAACTGTTGAAACTGTGCTGGACAGGGGCAGCGGAACGTTTAAGGAATTGCTGAACACGGTTGGCGATGTGTCGAAGACGGTTTTGAGCAGCAACAAGCTGACCATAGATTACGAGATAACCTTGCCAGAGGGTGCGAGCCTATTTTTGGACAACCGCTTTGGGAATGTTTTTATTGCCGATCACGGGGGCCCCATCAAGCTTACCCTTGCGCATGGTGATTTGAAGGCCAATGAGTTGAAGGGTAAGTCGATCGTTGACTTGAGTTTTGGGAAGGCGAATATAAGACGGGTGCATGATGTGGAGCTGACCCTTAAGGCGGCTCAGGTTGACATTCAGCAGGCAAAGGGTATCATTCTACAATCGATGACTTCCGAACTGAGGGTAGAAAGTGCACTTTCAGCGAGAGTAGATTCCAGAAACGATAAACTTAATTTTCAGAAAGTTGGCTGGATCAGTGGCAAAGGAATGTTTACAGACTGGACGTTGGGTGAAATACAGGAGAACCTTGATTTGGAGGTGAACTACGGGCAGGTGATACTTCATAACCTTAATAAAGATTTTGCAAAGGTGAGGCTGGCAAGTAAGTACACTGACCTGGATGTCACGATGGATCCTGCCAGTTGGGTCAATCTTGATATCAAGGCGGAGCAGGATAAGATTTATATTCCGGGAAACTGGATTCCCATGCTGACCAATAGCCCGGTAGCTGGCAAGGAAGGTTACATCCAGTTGAGTGGCCAGGTGGGTAGAACGAATGACAAACAAGGCATCATGCAACTGGATCTGCAAGGTGCCTCGGTAACCCTTCGCTATATGGAAGCGTTGCCGTTTACGAAGAACTAATACTAACAATGAAGAGATTATTTTTTGGAGTGCAGTTGTTGATAGCTGTCCTTAGTCTTGCTACATGTCAATTGGCCAATGCGCAAACGACGCAGGAATACTCGCAGTCAGCCGGCGTACGATTTGGAGCCACGTCAGCGCTGACTTACAAGAAGTTTCTGGTAACAGAAGAGGCACTGGAAATCATGGTAAGTGGCAGGCATGAAGGGCTGCAGCTCACTACTATGTATGTGTTCCATGTGCCGATGGATTTGGCTTTTTCTCCAAACTTCTATGCCTACTACGGTGCCGGCGGCCATTTCGGATTTGAGGAGCGAAACAACCTGACCAAGATATTGGTAGGGACAGACGGGAGTGCGTTCACCTATGAAAATGGGGCGACCTTTTTTACCATGGGGGCTGACTTTCTTATTGGTGTGGAATACCGGTGGCTGGCGGCTCCGATAACCGTTTCTTTTGATGTAAAGCCGTATTTCGACTACATCGGTTTCCGCAAAACGGATTCGAGGTTCTGGGACTCAGCCATTTCATTTAAGTACATTTTTTAAAAAAGATCGATGAAAGCTGTCAAAATTGTTTTTATACTTTCTATCACATGCGGGTGGCTCAGTAGTGCTGCACAGGGTATTGAGAATCCCGAGGAGATTAAGTCTCTTTTTAGCAAAGAAAATGAGATCAAGGGCTTCGGTGGTGTAGACATCAATATTACAGACGTATATCAGGAAAGAAGCCTTTTGCTGGGTGCCTATGGGGGTGCTATCATCAACAAGCATGTGATGTTCGGGCTGGCAGGCTACGGAATCTCTACCGAGAACCAATTTAGAGGGGAGGCCGGCACAATGTTCAATATCGAAGGTGGTTACGGTGGGCTGTACCTTGGGGGTATTCTGTTTCCAAACGAAGTGGTGCACTTAACGATCCCGGTATTATTTGGGGCTGGTGCTTTTCACATAGTCGACAAGCAGTATTTCCCTACTTCCTTCGATAAGGAGTATGTACTTGAGTCAACGGCGTTTTTTGTAGTGAAGCCCAGTGCGCAGCTGGAAGTCAATATCACGCAATTCTTGCGGGTGGGAGTGGGCGCCACCTATCGCCTCATAAAGGGGTCGGATCTGAGAAACATTTCGGATGATGATTTGACCAGCTGGGGAGGAACGTTTTCAATCAGGCTTGGCAGGTTTTAAGCCAATAGCCTGAGGTTTATGAATGGTTTATACTAAAAAAACAGACTGGGGAAACCAGCCTGTTTTTTTTGATTTAGGAATTCTTGTCGGACTTTATGGCTTTAACGACGTCAACAGCCCTGGGGCCAAAATAAGCCGAGCCTGCACCGGCCAATACGGCAACTGTCGCTGAAAACCACCAATCTTTGGGCACCAGGTATTCTCTATTCCATCCGATGGCCACCACTCCGCCAATAAAGTAAATTATTGAAACGACGGAGAACCATAAAATTCTGTCTTTTCGAGTGGCCACGGATTTTCTAGAACGGAAGACTACTCTTTCACGATGTCATAGGCTACCACTGTGTTGCCGAAAAACGTAGGAACAAACAGTAAGCTTTGATCCGCCGCAATTTCAATATCCGCCGCATTGGCACCGGCTGCTTTGGTGTCAAGCAGTTTTGTTTTCTTCCAGTCTTCGGTCACGTAGTACACCTCGCCGTTCCAGTTAGACACAAAGTAGTCGCCATCCAGCGCCACCACGCCATCACCACCGGGTATTGAGTCCACCACCATTTTCACGTCCTTATCGGCAATGCTGATAGTGCTGAATTTGCCTGCGCCGAAGGAAGCCACCATTAGCCTGCCGTCTTCAGCCAAAAGGCCATTGGGGCCGCCAAGGACTTCGCCTTCTGTCCATAGTGCCACAGCGCCGTTGGACAGTGCAAAGATTTTGCTCACGCCCGAATCGCTGATATAAACGGTTCCTGAAGCGTCAACAGTAATATCGTTGAGGAAGGAGGCCCCGTCTACCGGAAACCTATTGGTGATCTCACCGGTGTTGACATCTATCTCCACCACTTCGTCGATGTTGCTTACGTAAAGCAGGTTGCCTACCATGCCCATGCCCTTAGGGCCGTCTAAACCGACCACCCATTGGGTATCGATGATGGCTCCATCAAGTCCTACTTTGGCTATAAATCCGTCACCATCTTTGGCATCCGGTGGCACCGCTCCGATGCAGGCAACGTACAGCACGCCATTGGTTACATCGTAGTAAACAGACTCAGGCGTGGTCAGCGTTGTGTCGGTCTCCCATTTTTTAACAAGTGAAACGGTAGTTGCCGGAGTTTCCTCCACCACAGCTTCCTCTGTCTTCTTTCCACTTTGGCAGGCCACCAAAACGGCAGCGGCTAATAAATAGCTAAGTTTTTTCATTGTTGATCTAGGTTTATTGTTTTCAAAGTTAACAGCATATATGATTATTGTAAAATTGGCAGGATTACCAAAAGGTAATTAATTGCCAGAAAAGTGATTTGAGTAAACCACGGTAAGATTAACAAGGTGGAAGCATTACATGTTTCTGTTTTTCTGGATAGCCTTGTAGTCCTTTTGAATCTTCTTCCATTTTTTCTTCTTTTCCAGCATCGCATTTACATCCTGCCTGGTTTCCAGGTACGCCAGCTCCTTTTTCATTTTGGCATAGTTGATCCAGTGTGCTTCGTCCAGCGAACCTTCGTCCAGCGCCTGGGTGATGGCACAGCCTTTTTCATCGGTGTGTGTGCAGTTCTTGAACTTGCAATGCTCGCTCAAGGCTTCAATGTCTTCGAAAGAAGTGCCCAAGCTGGACTGGTCACGCCAGAGCTGTAGTTCACGCATGCCCGGAGTGTCTATCAAAACGCCTCCACTTTCCAGCAGCATCAGATGTCGGCTTGTAGTGGTATGCCTGCCCTTTGAGTCCAACTCCCTCACCTCGCCGGTTGCCACAAGCGGCTGCCCAATCAGACTGTTGATGATTGTCGATTTGCCAACGCCAGAGGAGCCTACAATCGCTATGGTTGATCCAGGCTTTATGTGAGGATGAAGGGCGCTTACCTGATTTTGCAGGGCAGCTACCACCACAATCTCCGCATTCTTTATTCGCTCTTTCACCTGCTGAACAATGTCATCCGGGTCGGGGCAGAGATCGGCTTTGTTCAAAACAATGATTGGCTCCACGTTTTGTGCAAGTGTCAGGTAGCGCTCAAGTCGGGCGAGATTGAAGTTGCCATCCAACCCCTGCACAATGAAAAGCTTGTCGATGTTGGTAGCAATGATTTGCTCTTCCAGCTTCTTGCCTGGCACTTTTCGTGAGATGACAGACTGCCGTTCCAGCACCTTTTGAATGATGGCTTTGCCCTTGTCAATTTCCATCGTCAGCACCCAGTCGCCCACTTTTGGCAACTCAGCGTCTGTTTCCGCCATGTAAAAAAGGCGTCCAGTCGCTTCGGCAATATATGTGTCCCTGGCGGTGAGTACCTGATAGTTGGTTTTGTTTTCTATAGATACTCTTCCGACGATTAACTCTTTTTCGTCTTCGGCAATTTGATTTTCAAAATAGGTATTCCAGCCTAGTGGGCTTAAGTGATTGTATTCCATTTCAGTATAGGATTTAGTCAATAAAAATCTACTCCACCGTGGGAAGGTGGATCTGAAAGTAGCGCTGCCCGAAGGAGCGCTTTAGGCTATATCAAGCCCTGGAATAGAAATTTTTAAAAGTATCAGAGACTAAAAGTTATTTTGGCAAAGATAAGGATTTGGTCTAAATAATCCTCAAATGACTCTTCTTCCCTTTTCCAGCTGGAGCACGTGGTCAACACATGCAGGCAATTCTTCCTCATAATGTGTGACATAGATGAGTGCCGTGGCGGATGCGCTGCAAACGGCATCCACGACTGTTCGCACTCTTGTTTGTTGCACCTGATCAAGGCCCTGACACGGCTCGTCGAGGATAAGGAGCGGAGGGTTTTTTATCATGGCTCTGGCAAGGAGGATGATTCGCTGGATAGTGGGTGAGGCGGTCTCAAAAACCTGACCGGCTGAACCTTCCAGTCCAAGCAGCTTAAGCCATTGATCGACCAAAAACGCTTGCTCCTTGTCCACCGGCTTTAAATAGCCCAGTGTGTCATGGAAGCCTGAGGCCACAATTTCCCAGCAGGTAGCCCTCGAATGAAAGTACTGCAGCAACTCCGGCGACACAAAACCTATTTTTTTCTTGATGTCCCAAATGCTTTCTCCGCTTCCTCGCTTGTGGTCAAAAAGAGTGATATCATTGGCATAGGCCTGGGGATTGTCGCCGTTGATCAGGCTTAACAATGTTGACTTTCCCGCACCGTTTGGCCCCCTCAGTGCCCAACGCTCGCCGGGTTTGATTACCCAGTTAACTCCATTGAGGATAGTGCTGTCGCCATATTTGACAGTCACCTCTTTCATGCCCACGATCAATTTGTATTGAGATGGCCCTCGACCCTCAGTAAGTGTGCTCACCTTGCGTGCATCAAGGGAGTAAGAAGGAGGCTTGGGCAGCTTAATTAAGCTAAATCTTTCCCGGGCGACGACTTGTTGAATCTGGTAGTTGTGCAGAACGGCTGCATGAGTGACTACCGGTGGTATTTCACCAACGGTGCAGGTGAGCACAACGGTGGTGCCAGAAGCAATGATTTGCGCAAGGATGGCATTGAACGCTGTTCTGGTTTTCACATCTAAGCCAACGAGTGGACTATCCAGAAGTAGGAGCCTGGGGTTTTTTAGCAGTGAAGCTGCCAGCCTGAGTCTTTTGGTTTCTCCATTGCTTAGCTTGATAAGCTGCTTTTGACGCAGTCGCTCAAGCTGGAAAAGCGAGATAACTTTGCTGACATCCCAGGGCCCTTCCGCCAAGCTTTTCTGTACCTCGTCATTAAGAAAATCTTCGACGGTTGGGGCATCCTCTGAAAATGCGGCATTAAAGCGTTGCTGGTAAAAGAACTCCGAAGTGTTGGAAAGATTCTTGAACTGGTACTTTACCGGGAGGTAGCTGATGAGCTGTCGGTAGTTAAAATAGGGATCTTTTGGTGGATGGGCCCTGATATATTCATCGTAAAAAGGCCTGATGACTTGCCCCTTTACCACATTGAAATTACCTGCAATGGCCTCCAGTAAGGCACTTTTACCGGAGCCACTATGCCCCAGGAGAGCCCAGCATTCACCGCTTCTCACCTCAAAGGATAAGTCCTTGAAAACGAATTTTTCACCGTAGCGAGCGGTTAGGTTGTCGAGCTTAAGAAGAAGCTGATCGTGCATAACGCTGAGAGTATTTAAAGCCGGGATTTTGTTGAGCTCCCGGCAAGTTTAATAAAATTCTTTCACTGACGGTTTTTTTATGTGCTGATTCAGGGTAGCCTTCATTTTGTCTGTATTACTTCGTCTAAATGTCATTTTTTAATCGATCTAAAATTTCTAATTTGTCGCTAACCCAAGTGTGATGGAAGACATAGAAAGAGCAGTTTCCCTGATGGGAGTAGGTATGATCACAGTGTTTCTGGTATTGGCCCTTGTGGTGCTTACAGGAAATGCACTCATCAAGTTTGTCAACGCCTTTGTTCCGGAAACCTTGCAGGCTTCCCCCAAATCCCTTTCCACACCAACATCCCAGGTAGCTTCCAAAAAAGTAGCAGCCATTACCTCGGCGGTTCATCAGCTCTCAGGAGGTAAGGCCAACATCCAAAAGATTGAGAAATTGTAGTGTTTAAACAACCCGGATATGAGTAAGGAAATAGGACTTTGTCTTGTGTACAGAGATATGTGGCAGTCGTCGGGCAAGTACATGCCCAGGAAAGACCAATTGGTGAAGGTGGCAGGCCCCATTGTAGACATGGGTTGCTGGAGGAGAGTGGAAACCAACGGCGGCGGTTTTGAACAGATCAATTTGCTTTATGGTGAAAATCCCAACCGCTCGGTTCGGGAATGGACACAACCGTTCAACGACGCAGGCATTCAAACGCAAATGCTGGAAAGAGGCCTGAACGGACTTCGCATGTACCCGGTACCTATGGATGTGAGGGAGCTAATGTTCAAGGTGAAGAAAAAGCAGGGCACCGATATATCCCGTTCCTTCGATGGCCTCAACGACACAAGGAGCATCACCAATTCAATAAAGCTGGCAAAAAAGGGAGGCATGATTGCCCAGGCGGCATTGAGCATTACCCACAGCCCCATCCACACCGTCGACTATTTTGTGAACATGGCGGGCACATTGATAGAGGCGGGTGCGGATGAAATAGCGGTGAAAGACATGGCAGGCATTGGCCGTCCGGCGTCAATTGGCAAAATAGTGGCTGGGATCAAAGCCATCAAAAAAGACATTCTGGTGCAATACCATGGCCATTCTGGGCCAGGCTTTTCGGTCGTTTCTTCGCTGGAAGCCGCCAGGGCCGGTGCAGATATCATCGACGTGGGCATGGAGCCACTGTCGTGGGGTACGGGGCATGCAGATTTGCTCACTGTTCATGCTATGCTGCGGGATGCTGGTTTTTCGCTGCCCGACATCAACATGAAGGCGTACATGCAGGTGAGGTCGCTGACGCAGGAATTTATTGATGATTTTCTGGGCTACTATATCGACCCTAAAAACCGATTGATGAACTCGCTGTTGATTGGCCCGGGCTTGCCAGGAGGCATGATGGGCAGCCTGATGGCTGACCTTGAAAAAAACCTGGTTTCGGTGAATAAGGCGAGAGAAAAGAATGGGGAAGCCGCCATGTCGCAGGACGACCTGCTGATTAAGCTTTTTGAAGAAGTGGAGCATATCTGGCCAAAGATGGGCTACCCCCCGCTGGTGACTCCCTATAGCCAGTATGTGAAAAATGCTGCACTCATGAATGTGATGCAGATGAACAAGGGCAAGGAGCGTTGGAGCATGCTTGACGACAACACCTGGGACATGATGCTGGGTAATTCTGGTCAGCTGCCAGGCCCCGTAGCCGATGAATTGAAAGCCCTGGCCAAAGCACAAAACAGGGAGTTTTTTGAAGGCGACCCACACAGTCTGTACCCAAATGAACTCGAGAAAATCAGGGGCGAGATGAAAGAAAAAGGTTGGGACGTGGGAGAGGATGAAGAGGAGCTGCTGGAATACGCCATGCACCCCAAGCAATATATCGATTACAAGTCGGGTAAAGCCAAGAAAGCTTTTGATGAGGATTTGACACAAAGAAAAACGGTTGCGTCGGCGCCTGCTGCTCAGGCTACAAGCCAAACGCCTGCCATGGCGGCACTGCCTCAAACATTATTGGTGGATGTGAACGGTGAGGCTTTTCGGGTGACGGTATCCTACGATGGAGATAGTCAGCCGAAGTCAGTTTCTGAAACCCAGGCCACGCCACAGCCTTCCAGCAACGGACATACACTGGAAATACTAGCGCCGCTTGAAGGCAAATTTTTTGCAACGAAGGACGCCGGCGAAAAGGCCATCAAGCCGGGTGACATCATCAAAAAAGGTGATACTGTTGGCTACATAGAAGCCATGAAGGTAATTAACGCTATTTCCGCAGATAAAGAAGGAACGGTAGTGGAGGTTTGCTTCAAAGACGGACAAGAAGTATACGACGACGACGTGCTGGTAAGAGTGAAAAGTTAAGGCACGCCCAAACTACTGTTTACAGTCTTACCACTAACCCTTTACCTCCCTACCATGGAACTACTTGAAAAAGTATACAGAATGACCGCCCTGGGCGACTTGTTTGCCCATCCGTCTTATATCCTGATGATCCTCATTGGATTTGGTTTGCTCTACCTGGGCATCGCCAAAAAATATGAGCCATTGCTGCTGGTGCCGATTGCTTTTGGGGTGTTGTTGGCCAACTTTCCCGGAGGAGGGATGGGAGTGGAAAAGATTCCTGAGGGGCTTACCCTGCCGCAGATTGCCGAGCAGTTCGGCATCATGAACTTCGTTTACTACGCCTTGATCAAAACGGGCTTTCTGCCACCAATTATTTTCATGGGTGTGGGTGCGCTGACGGACTTTGGTCCTATGCTGCGCAACCTCAGACTGGCCTTTTTCGGTGCCGCTGCACAAATAGGCATTTTCTGTGTGTTGATGGCGGCAGTGGCCATGGGTTTTACTTTGAAAGAGGCTGCAGCACTGGGGATCATTGGCGGCGCCGACGGGCCGACGGCTATTTATACCACCATCAAGCTGGCGCCGCATCTATTGGGACCAATTGCTATTGCGGCTTACTCTTATATGGCGTTGGTGCCGGTTATTATTCCGTTTGTCGTTCGGTTTTCCATGACAAAAAAGGAGCTGCTCATCAATATGAAGGAGCAGGACAAACTGTTTCCTTCCACGAAGCCTATCAAGAATTTGCAGGCGTTGAAAATCATGTTTCCCATCGCCCTGGGCTCTATTGTGGCTATTTTGGTTCCTTCTTCTGTGCCGTTGGTCGGCTTTCTGATGTTTGGCAACCTGGTAAAGGAAATTGGCGTGGCTACAGGACGCCTGTACCAGGCCACATCCGAGACCATTCTGAATTCAGCCACTGTATTTCTCGGCTTATCCGTCGGCGCCACCATGACCACCAAAGCCTTCCTGAACACGCAAACGCTGATGATCGTGGTGGGTGGCTTTATCGCCTTTGCCATCTCCATTTTGGGCGGCATCATGGCTGTGAAAGTGTACAACCTGTTTGCCAAAAAGAAGATCAATCCGCTGATTGGCGCTACTGGCCTGAGTGCCGTACCGATGGCTGCCAGGGTAGCCAATGAAATAGCCATCAAGCACGATCCCAGCAACCATTTGCTTCAGTACGCCATGGCCAGCAATATCTCAGGGGTGATTGGCTCTGCCGTGGCTGCGGGGGTGCTGATTTCGTTTTTGGGGTAGGTGGGGTTGAGACTGTACGGCGCAGGATCATCTTCCCGCTTTGATTCATCAGCGTACCCCATGGCCCGTTTTTGATCTTTGATGATTTGCCCCTCTCCTTCGTTTTCTTAGCTCGACAATCACCAGAAACGAGGGCGATTGTGTTTATTAGCATCATGCGATTGAAAGCGAAATTAGCCGGGCCAGTCTGTCCGACTGACAAGTAAATACAAATCGAAAAATTTACGTTGAGTCAAATAATAGCTATTTTTATGATATGGAGACTGTAGATATAAAGGCTGAGTTACAAGCGCTCATTGAAAAAGAGACTGATAATAGTATATTAGAAGCTATCAGGACTTTGCTCCGAAAATCAAGCTTAGACCCCGCATTAAAGCAGAAACTAACTTCCAGAGCTTTGAAGGCAGAAGACGACATTAGCGCCGGCCGGGTCATGGACAGGCATGAGCTGGAGAAAAGATTGAGTAGCAAGTTGAGCAAATGAAAGTAGTTTATACCGAACAATCGTATGATAGTTTGGAGGAGTTAACAGATTTTTTGCTGGAAGAACAAGGCTGGACATTAGAGAAATTGTTGTCGTTCAGAAGCGGGTTGTTGGATAAAGCGGATGCCCTGGAAACCACCTATAACAACTATCAGCAGGAGGAATATTTGGAGCATTTAGGAAAGGGCCATAGGAGAGTAATAGAGGGGCATGTCAAAATCATTTATAGGATTGAGAGGGAACACATCTACATCATAGACTTTTTTGACTCCAGGCAAGACCCAGAGAAAATGAAGGGCTAATTGGCCGTCGTTTTGTAATCACTGGTTGAATTGGAAGAATTAACAATTTGTCGCCGTTAGGTAAACGAGTGGTCGCCAGCAACTTGCCATAAAGATCACGTTGACCACAATTGTCACCAATGTTGTGACCGGCTCGCCGTTCAAGGCCGCTAGGGTAGCCAAAGAAATAGCCATCAAGCACGATCCCAGCAACCATTTGCTGCAGTACGTCATGGCTAGCAATATCTCAGGGGTGATTGGCTCCGCTGTCGCCGCTGGGGTGCTGATTTCTTTTTTGAGCTGAAAGTACAACTATATATTTTTTGCAAGTTTTTTGGCAAAGTATTTTTAAGGTAAATTAGAGCTGTTTTGATCAGCTATTTTAATATTTATTATGCCTTCAAGGAGAACTGTTTCTAAACTAATGGCGGCAGCCGTTCTAAGCTTAACATTCTTTTTTCCTGTCCATGCCCAGGACACCCTCAGTGAAGGGTGGTATTACAGATCCCAAGGTGGAGATTCGTTAGTAAAGTATGACGCATTTTTTCAGAATGCTTCGTCTGTGAGTATTGATCTGTCGCCCGTTGAGAAAGAGAATCTTTCTCCTCTGGTTTTTTCGCCCAGTGGTAGATTAGCCAGCTCGGACGATCATGGTATCTACTTGCTGGATTTGACAAGTGGAGGAAAGGAGTATTTACTTATCAAAAAGGATTTCTTCAACACAAGCAGCATCTTTAGGTTCGAGACTGATAGCTCCATTTTTTACAATAGTCAGGTTGATTCTAAAATTTTTCATTTTGATTTAAAAACCGGTGAGGAAAAGCAGGTATATCAGTACGAAAACTCATTTTATGATTTTTCTTATGATTCTTACCGAAGAATATTGTGGGTGGTGGAACAAGACAGATCCGTCTGCGGTGTCCGTTCCGAATGTTTGAAGCTCTATGCTTATTCCCTCGAAACTGGAGAAACGAAAGAGTATTCATATGGTTATGCGTCTGCTCCTCAGACAGACTCATATGGTTCTTTGTATTTAAATGGCAGGTATTGTTTTGATCCCGCAACTGAGTCGGTAGCAGTTTCTAAAGATGACCTTTTTGATATTATACCATACTTCAGAGAGCGGTCGCAAACAGGGCCAATGTTGGGTTTAACCAGTAAGAATGTTCTCTTTGAAAAGACCACGCAAGACTCTACGGCAACAACAAACTTTACTTTTTATAATCACGGAGATGCGACATTAAGAATATCGAATGTAAATGTAAATGCTCCTTTTTCAACCAACCTGCCAGAAGTTGTAGAGATAGAACCCTCTGGATATTTCACCTTCCAGGTAAGTTTTGAGCCAAATCAGTCTGCTGAATTCGAGAGCTTTTTGACGTTCGTCACTAACGATCAGCTTAGGTTGTCTGACAGTGTGAGGTTAAACGGTTTAGGATATCAAATGAATACTGTTTCAGCAGAGGATGGTATTTTGATGATTGACTACTCATTTTATGAAGGGAGCAAACTAAAAAGCTTTGACATGGCTCTGGGAACGGCGACCACTTTAGGGAACGCATATTTTGGCCAAACAAAATCCCCAATGGCGATTAACTCAAAGGGAGAATTATTTATGGCCATTGCCTCCACCTTGTATCAAATGGATCCAAAAAGCGGTGCTTTAGAGGAAGTGACTGAGTTGTTTGAGTTCGTTAATCTACCAGGAGTAAGACGAAGAGAAGTTATAGCGATGGATTTTGATAGCTCCGATAATTTAATTGTTGCCACTCAATACCACCCTGGCTCAAAAGAAACTGCAAGCACAACTATCAGCAAATATTCTTTTGTAACCAGCGAGCTCTCTGTTGAGGAATTCATCCCAACGATTGATGAAAGCAAGGTAGGCGGGTTTGATTTAGCTATCGACAGATCTTCTGATCAGTATTATTTATTGTATAATGAAAAGGAACTGTATAGGTGGAATAGTGAAGCACTTGATAGCGTTGGACTTGTAGATGGGGAAGAGTGGCATTCATTTTCTATATTTTTCACAAAGGATGGTGAATTGTTGGGATTGAGAGGAGCTGAGTATTGCTGTTCCGGAGATGAGGACCCCTTGGCATTGTCGACGTTGTTTGCTATTAACAAACATGATGCAAGCAGCCGAAAGATAGGAGAGCTGAGCGGCTCCATCATTGCGGCGGCTACCGCTGGCTCTTATAGAAGCTTTCTTGTGGACGGTTTATCAGAAAACACCAACGACGTTAGGATATACCCAAACCCTGCTACGAATCTTTTGTCTATTGAAACAACCAATAACCTGATCAATATTGGAGCCATTCATCTTTATGATTTGTCAGGGAAGGTGGTTTACAAGAATGTTGGAATAGAAGGAAAAAGCTTACTAACTATAGACCTTCACTCCTATGCTGTGAATCCCGGACTTTATCTGCTAGATGTGAAGCTTGCTGGTGGTCAAAGCATAATTAGGAGGATTATTATAGAGTAGTTGAAAGCCAAACTCACGGATATTTTCTCAACTACTCTTGGTCTGTTCTTTAATCATATTAAAGCTCCGGCTACAATATGTCATGGCCAGCAATATCTCTGGAGTGATAGGATCAGCCATGGTTGGTGGGGTGCTTATTTCGTTTTTGGGGTAATATTTTTTAATGAATCTTTGCTAAAAAGTACGGGAAAGCGTACGTTCATTCTATGAAAAGCTTATCGATTACAGAGGCCAGGAAGAATATCTACAAGCTGATAGACGAGGCTACCGAGACTCACCAACCCGTTCAGATTACTGGCAAGAGAAATAACGCTGTGTTGGTAAGTGAGGAAGACTGGCGTGCTATTCAGGAGACACTTTATTTGATTTCAATTCCGGGTATGAGAGAATCTATCATAACAGGAATGAAAACACCCCTCGAAGAAACCACAGATAAGCTGGATTGGTGAGCAATTACAAGTTGGTTTATACAAAGCAGGCTCAAAAGGATGCAAAAAAAGTGACATCTGGCGGGCTTAAGCCTAAAGTGAAGGAGCTTCTAAAAATACTGGAAGCCAACCCATTTCAAGACTATCCTCCTTACGAAAAACTTCTTGGTGATTTATCTGGAGCATATTCCCGAAGGATTAATATTCAGCATCGACTTGTTTACCAGGTACTGGAAGAGAAGAAAATAGTAAAAGTGCTGAGAATGTGGACTCATTATGAATAATGGGACTGTACTGGAAGCTCATTTTTAATTACTTTTCTCCGAACATATTATTGATAGTTATCCGCCAAAAAGTAATTTATGAACGCAGCACTCAACCGCAACTTATTCTTTGTCAAAGAACACACAGGTATTTTCAAAGCAGCCAACAATTATGACATCCATGACCCAAACTCACAGGAAGTGATCCTTCACTGTCGGGAGGAGAACCTGGGGTTCTTTTCGAAAATGCTCAGGTTCACCGACTATAAGAGGATGACACCGTTTCACATTGAGATCAGGACGCCAATGGGAGAAAAGCTTTTGACAGTGAAGCGGGGAGTATCTATCATTCTGTCGAATGTGGAAGTACTAGATGCGAACGACCAACTGGTGGGTAAATTCAAACAGAAGTTCTTTTCCATCGGAGGGAAGTTTGACGTGCTGGATGCCAGCGAAACATTTATGTGTACACTTCAGGGCCGGTGGACAAGTTGGGATTTCAAGTTCGTCAAAGACAATGTTGAATTTGCCCATGTTAACAAACAATGGGCTGGTTTAGGAAGGGAGATGTTTACCTCTGCTGATAATTATATGCTACAAATTAATGATAAAGTGCCTGCAGCCCACCCTTTGAGGGTTCTGATTTTGGGTGCAGTGATGTGTATTGATATGGTGTTGAAGGAGTAGGGCTTCAGGACAATAGCTACTCTATTTTGAGCAATTCGTCGGTTCTGAAGTGAGAACTGTCTTTGTTCCAATGCCATTTTTTGAGTTTAGGAAGCTGTAAGCCATTCAGCGATTGATAGTTGTCAACAAAAATGAACTCCCCGTCCCCTTTGCTCTCGTCAAAATAGAAACGATAGCCGGCCAGGAGAAAGCTCTCTTTGTCAATGTAGAAATACCAGGTTTCACCGTCAGTGGAGGGGTCATAAGTCACTTTCACTACCCAACAGGCCTTTCCGTTAAATGTCTCTTCATTCAAAACAGGGGCTACAATGGTTCCAATGTCTTTGAGCTTCATCGGCACGCCGTATAGGTATTCGTATACCTCTTTGAGGTACTGGGTTCGCTCTTCACTTAGCTGAAATTTAGTTTTTATTTCATCATTGAAGTTTGAACTGCCATTTATCGAGACGTAATACTCGCCATGTCGTACTCCCTGCGTGACGGTGCTGTCGCCCTGCTGCAGGGCATATTCAAAAATGCCTTCAGGATTATTAATAAGAATAGAGAAGTGCCTTTCTGCTTTCCCATCTCGCTTGATGGACATGTGGAAGCGGTTGTTAAGCTGGGGCCAGTAGTTGTTTGGGTCGTGGACTTCTATGGATTTTTCAAGCAACGACGCTGGAGTGAGTGAAGGATCGCTACAGCAAAAAAATGCAGTAGGAAGCAGGAGAAGGATTTTTGAGTGTTTCATGCGTGACGAGAAAGATACTGATTTTAGAAATTAGTTTTCCCAGAAATCAGGAGCATCAGCATCGCCGAGCAAACGACAGTCGCTGCATTCTGCTGGGCCCATTATCAAAGCACCGCTTCCAAATCCCGGAATTGTGATTATCCGTTGCCCCCAGCTAAGCCGAAGGAGCATTTCGTCATAGCCACCCTTCACAGTATCGGCCTGCAGCACACAAGGATTGGTCGGGAAGGATAGCCCAAGGTCATCAAGCTCGTCCCTTGTTACATACAGCCTCTTTTCTTCGACTGAGCTGGCATCAAAATAGCCAAGTACTACCTCATCCGGACTAGTACTGCTTGTTAGGTTGCCAACAATGGGATAGGGAGTTGGGTCGAATAGAGTGCCAAGGTTTTCGGAATTTTTATTCAATTGGCTCCAGTAAGAATGCCCCCTTTCGTCAAGAGCATACTGACGTACCAACACGCTGTACATCGTTCTTAAGCGGTAGCTAATGGTATTGACGTAATCTAGTTCGAAGGCTGTGACCCGATCTTCATTGAGTTGGAGAGTGTTTGTGGTAAGAATTGTTCGGCTTGTGTCGGAGTTATAGCAGATGTGGTAAAACTCAACTTGGGCGAAGCTTCCATCCGGCGCCAGCTCCCATTGGGAGGGAAAAGGCACCTTTATTTGATAGGTTGAAATCCATTTATATCTGTAGTACCGTGTTTTTCTTTCAGGGTCATGCGTGTCAACAAGAGCTTTGATGCCATCAAGTTCTTCTCCAGTAACATCGGTAAAACGTTTTTCTCTTTCAAAGTACACGCTGTCGATGGGTGGAGTGGCTTTGAGCAGCACTTCGACCGACTCGTATTGGCCCCCGTCGGTGGTTTCGATATGGAGCTGATAAGTTGCGCCTCGTACGCCTTTGAAGCAAGCAGGATCGCTTTGGTATGTGCCCGGGCTCACCTCTGTAAAATCATATGCAGTCCCCTCGTTATTCCTGACAAATACTGTGGCGCCAGATTCGGGGTTTGAGCCCTCACTATTTAGTGGCTGGGCCCGTGATAACCGAATTGTATAAGGCTTAGGGCTGTCCGAGATGTGGCCCTCCACTACAAGCAGCCTCTGGGTTTCATTTGGTTCGGGGGTGAAAGGCTCTATACATGATGTGCAAAAGCAAACGAAAAATAGCAGGCCGCCAGACCCTTTAAAAACGTGGCGTGCTTTCAATACGAAGTTCATATAGCATTGCACAAAGCTAAGTTAACTAGCATGTTCTAAACTTTCTTAAGATCAATTTGGCCAAAACTCCGGCTCGTCCAGCTCACCATATAGCCGACAGTCGCAACAGTACTCTGGGGCGTAATAATTAATGCCCGACCCATATGGCCCCTGACTTGCGAGGCAATAGCCAGCCGGCGGACTTCCACCGCCAGACACCTCCACAAGCTTCGAAGAACACCCATCGGAAGCAAAATCTAATTCCAAAAGCTGGCTTCTGTCGATGTAAATTTCTTTTTCGGTTACAGCACCCACATCAAAAAAGCCGATTACCTGCTCGTCAGGATTATTAGGGTTAAAGAGATTGCTCGGCAAATCGTATGGTAGAGGATCGAAGAGTGTACCCTGACTCTCAGAAATTTTTTTGAGTTCAGTCCAGTACTTTATACCGCTGCTGCTGAGTGCATATTGGCGAACTAACAACCGGTATAATGAGCGAAGCTGGTAGCCCTCTGTGCTTACATACTTTATTTCAAGTTGGCTGACTCTTGACTCTTTGAGCTGACTGGTGTTTGCCGTAAGAATATCGGAGTTTGTCTCGGTGTTGTAGCAAACCCACACACTGATATCCTGCGGGTAGGGAACTTTGATTTGATAGGTCTCTTCCCATTCATAGCGGAAGTATTGCGTGAGTCCTTCAGGGTCATGAGAGTCGAGAAGTATTTTGATACCGTCTTTGGTGATCCCTTCATTAGTTAGCCGACGCTCTCTTTCGAAATATAGGCTGTCGATGGCTGGCGCAGTATTGAGCAAAATGGGCTTGGATTGGTAGATTTCTCCGTAAAGAGTCTCAATATGCAAAGCATACGAGTTGCCCGTTTCTCCAACGAAACATGCGGGATCACTCTGGTAGACACCGGGGCTGGATTCCTCAAAGTAAAATTTAGCGCCCTCCTGGTCTTCCACATATACCAGTGCACCAACTTCAACCCCGCCGTATTCCACACCAAGAGGTTTGGTGCGTGAAAGCCTGACGGTATTGACCTCATCGAGGTTGGACACATGGCCTTCAACCACCATGAGATAATCGAAAACCCCCAGCTCTGGCTCGATTGGCTCTATGCATCCGGCCAAAATTAACGTAAGTAAAAGGGTAACGGGTCGTCTGGTTATCATTCGTTTAAGCAGGTCGATCATACTTCCGGTGCATTTTCCATTATTTCTATCGGCTAATAGACGTATTATTAACCCCGTTCGTTGGCATTGCCAGCGGTACAGGATAACATCTATCTGTTAAAGCGCCCGTAGTGCCCGTCATTCGGTTCATTATTTTGCAATATCAAACCGTTGTGCCTGTTTTTTCCCAACTTCATTCTCTTTTTGGTAATTCTTTTATCAAATTTGCCGATTCCTATTTTTGACGGTCGAAATCGGTGATAAATCTTCCTCGAAACAAAAGATGATTAGTCAGTGTGGGCTGTCTGTGGACTAAATTTTTTGAGAATTTATGAAAGTCTTAAAGTTCGGAGGCACTTCAGTGGGGTCCTCGGAAAATATACGAAAGGTGGCGGCAATTCTTCAGGATTACCAAAAGCAGGGAACTGAAGTTGCAGTGGTGGTCTCCGCCATGAGCGGTGTTACCAACCGGCTTATTGCGCTGGGGGATGTGGCGGTTTCCGGTGATGAGTCGTACCTGGTGGATTTGGAGCGACTGCGGCTGCTGCACCTCGACACCATGAAGCGCCTCAATGATAACAAACTCCACCCCGAAGGGCGGGATACCATTGATAAGCTGTTTGCCGAGTTGAAGGACATGCTTCACGGGGTGTTTCTTATCAAAGAGCTTTCTGTCCGATCGCTTGATCTGATACAGAGCTTTGGCGAGCGGCTTTCAGCCAATATAATTACGCTGTATCTGCAAAAAACAGGCATAAACGCTGCATTTCTTGATACCCGCCGGGTGATCAGGACTGACAATCACTTTGGGAGCTCTAAGGTTAATTTCAAGGAGACCAATGCTTTGGTAAAGGGGTTCTTTGAAGGGAACAAGTCGATGGTGGTGGCTACCGGGTTTATTGCCAGCACAGCACAAAATGAAACTACCACACTTGGGCGTGGAGGCTCTGATTACACCGCTTCCATTTTGGCTGCGGCACTGGATGCCGACGAGGTGGAAATATGGACCGATGTTGACGGCGTAATGACTGCCGACCCACGCAAGGTGAGAGAGGCCTACTCAATGACGAGCCTGAGCTACGTGGAGGCAATGGAAATGTCGCATTTTGGTGCCAAGGTTATATACCCGCCTACGCTGCAGCCAGCCATTTCGAAGAAAATCCCACTACGAATAAGGAACACGTTTAATCCCGCTTTTGAGGGCACCTTGATTACGCAGCAAAGCACTGGAAAAAAGTACCCTGTTAAAGGCATTTCTTCCATTGAAAACATGTCGCTTGTTAGCCTGATAGGTGGCGGTATTGCGGGTGTGCCGGGTGTGGCATCGAGGCTTTTTGGAGCACTTGCCAGGAAGAATGTGAACATCGTCCTCATCACGCAGGCCTCATCCGAGCACTCCATCACTTTTGCGGTGAGCCCAAAGGACGGCACCATTGCCAGAGACGTTTTGAAAGAGGAATTTGCGCAAGAGATCAAAAACCGAGAGATAGATAGAATTCAGGCTGAAGAAGACTTGTCTATAGTCGCCGTTATTGGCGAAAACATGAAGAATACGCCGGGCATTGCTGGCAAGCTTTTTCAGGCGTTCGGCAGAAACGGTATCAACGTGGTGGCCATTGCCCAGGGCTCTTCCGAGCTCAATGTGTCGGTGGTGATCAACAGAGCCAATATTTCCAAGGCACTTAATTCGTTGCACGAAACCTTCTTTCTTTCAGACAGAAAATCGCTCAATGTGTTTCTTGTGGGTACTGGGCTGATTGGCAGCACCCTTATCGAGCAAATAAAAGCACAAGCTGCCTACCTCATGGAGGAGCGTTCACTGAAAATCAATCTTGTGGGTATTGCCAACTCTCGTCACATGGTTTTTGATGAAGGCGGCATTGACCTTAACACTTGGCGCAAGCTTGTGGACAAGCCAGGAAAGGGCATAGAACTTTCAGCATTCATAGAAAAAATGGAATCTATGAACCTGGCCAATTCAGTATTTATCGACTGCACTTCGAGCGCTAAAGTGATCGAGTTTTACGAAGATATTTTGGAGTCCAGCATTTCTATCGTTACGCCAAACAAACTGGCCAACTCGGGCCCACTGGCTTTCTACGAAAAGCTGAAAAAGCAGGCGGCCAAACACGGTGTGAAATTCATGTACGAAACGAACGTGGGTGCCGGGCTTCCCGTCATCAACACGCTCAATGATTTGAAGTACAGTGGCGATAAGATCATCAAAATAGAAGGGATTTTGTCTGGCACACTTTCCTATATATTCAACAGCTTCAAAGAAGGTGTGCCATTCAGCCAGGTGGTGACTGAGGCACGCAGCAAAGGGCTGACCGAGCCCGACCCAAGAGACGACCTGAACGGGATGGACGTGGCAAGAAAGATATTAATTTTGGGTAGAGAGGCGGGCCAGAAACTCGACATAAAGGATGTGAAGCTGGAGCCGATTTTGTCTGACGCCTGTTTCAAAGCACCAAACATTGATGTTTTTTTTGAAGAACTCAAAAAAGAAGACGGCAGACTGGAAGCCATGAGAAAGAAAGCGATGGACGAAGGGAAGAAGCTTCGCTTTATTGCCAAAGTAGAGGAGGGAAAAGCCTCCATTTCACTTCAGGCTGTGGATGCCGAACATCCGTTTTACAGTCTTTCCGGCAGCGACAACATTATTTCCTTCACCACCCAAAGGTATTTTGAAAGGCCTTTGGTGGTAAAAGGGCCGGGAGCCGGAGCAGAAGTGACTTCTGCTGGTGTATTTGCAGAGATCATCAGCATCAGCAATCACTTTATTCAGGACAACTACAAATTTGCAGGCGGCTATGGCGGATAGTATCAAAGTGTTTGCTCCTGCAACTGTAGCTAATTTAACCTGTGGCTTTGACATTCTCGGACTGGCCATCAACGGCCCTGGCGATGAATTAGTGGCTAAAAAAACAAACGGAAGAGGAGTAACTATCACCTCCATCGAAGGGGACGAGGGACGGCTGTCGAAAGATGCAGCGAAGAACACCGCAGGCATTTCAGCCAACCAGTTTTTGCAGGCAATTGACTATAAAGGGGGTATCGAAATGTCTCTTCACAAGAGGATGCCTTTTGGAAGTGGAATGGGTTCCAGCGCTGCCAGTGCGGTGGCAGGTGTTTTTGCTGTCAACGAATTGCTGGGAAGGCCCATGAGCCAAAGGGACTTGCTGCCCTTTGCGGTGGAAGGTGAGCGGATTGCGTGCGGCAGTGGCCATGCCGACAACGTGGCGCCATCGCTGCTCGGAGGCATCACGCTGGTTAAAAGCTACGAACCATTGGAAGTGCTTTCTTTGCCGGTGCCGCCGAATATGTATGTGGCAGTTTTGCACCCTGCAGTGGAAGTGTCGACAGGCGATGCCAGAGCGATGCTGCCAAAGGAAGTGGCCATGAAAGCTTCGGTAAAGTACGCCGGTAATTTAGCCGGTTTTGTTTCAGCGCTATACACCAACGACCTTGGTTTAATGCGCAGAACCCTGATAGATGAGATTGTGGAGCCAAAAAGAGCTTCATTGATCCCGCATTTTTATGAAATCAAAGAAGCTGCATTGTCTTCAGAAGGCGTTATTGGTTTTGGCATTTCAGGCTCTGGGCCAGCCATGTTTGCGCTAGCGGATGGACTGGACGCAATAACAAAAGCTGGTGCAGTGATGGAGAATATCCTTAAAAAGCGAGGCATATCTGCCAATCTTTACATTTCCGAAGTGAATACGGTAGGCCCTAAAATTTTAGATTGAAAATGAAGTTATACAGCACTAACAAGCAATCTGCGGAAGTAAGTTTTGAAGAGGCGGTTTTTAAGGGCCTGCCCGACGACAATGGGCTTTATATGCCAAAAGCCATTCCGGCACTTTCTGCCAAGTTTTTCGAAGGGCTGGAGGATATGTCTTTTCAGGAGATGGCCTTGGATGTAACGGATACCTTGATTGGTGATGAAATAGGAAGAAAAGACCTGGAGAAGATCATTTATGACGCCATGAATTTTCCGATAGAGCTTCATCAGGTAGAAGACAATATTTTTGGGTTGGAGCTTTTTCATGGGCCTACGCTGGCTTTCAAAGACTTTGGTGCCAGGTTCATGAGCCGGGTAATGGGCCATTTTTTGGAGAAAAAACAAAAAGAGATTACCATTTTGGTGGCCACTTCAGGCGATACCGGTAGTGCAGTTGCCCACGGCTTCCTGGGTGTTCCGGGCATCAATGTGGTGATCTTGTACCCAAGCGGAAAGGTGAGCGAAATCCAGGAAAAACAGCTGACAACCATAGGCCAAAATGTGAAGGCGCTGGAGGTTGATGGCACCTTCGACGACTGCCAGCGAATGGTGAAGCAGGCTTTCCTCGACAAAGAGCTGAACAACGTGCGCCACTTCACCTCAGCCAATTCCATCAACATAGCGAGGCTGATCCCTCAATCGTTCTATTATCACTATGCCTGGTCGATGTTGCACAGCGATGACAAGCCCGTGTTTTTCTGCACGCCATCAGGCAACTTTGGGAATTTGTGTGGAGGCCTTATTGCAAAGAAAATGGGATTGCCTATCGACCACTTTGTGGCTGCAACGAATGCCAATCACATTGTACCCGATTATTTGCTGACGGAAAAGTTTCAGCCAAAGCCTTCTGTGAAAACCATCAGCAATGCCATGGATGTGGGCAACCCGAGTAACTTTCCAAGGGTGCAGGCCTTGTATAGCGGAAGCTACGATAAGATCAACCGGGATATTTCAGGTGCATGGTATACTGACGATCAAACGTCGCAGGCCATGAAGGAGGTCTTTGAAAAAGAAGAATACTTGCTCTGCCCTCACAGTGCCATTGGCTATTTGGGAGCCAAAGACTATCTGAAAAACCACTCAGGCAAGACGGGAGTATTTCTAGCGACAGCCCACCCCGCTAAGTTCTACGACGTGGTTGACAAAGTGCTTGGTGGGAAAGTGGAAATCCCTGAAGTGTTGAAAGACACTATGGCAAAGCCTAAAAAGTCAGTGAAAATGGAAGCCAGCCTCGATGCTTTGAAAGGCTTCTTGATGAATTAACCTATTCATGACTTACTGAGGCCTGACGGTTTCCGGGCAGAGATTTCACCGGCTGCCGTTCCCATTTTATCAAGCAGACGGGCAGGGTCAGTTTCCCAGATCACAAAGTCGAAATTCACTTTTTTCAGCAGGCCATTCACTGTCATGTGAGCGAACAGCTGGTGCAAATAGTCGTAGTATCCGTTAGTATTGAGGATGCCAATAGGGGCATGAATGAGCCCCAGTTGACGCCAGGTGAGTATTTCGCAGAGTTCCTCAAGCGTGCCGAACCCGCCAGGCAATGCGACAAATCCTTCTGAAAGTTGCGACATGATGGTCTTCCTCTCATGCATCGACTCCACCCTGACAAGTTTGGTAACCCCCGTGTGGGCGATCTCCTTGCTCGCCAGAAAATTTGGGATGACTCCAGTGACCTTTCCACTTGCATTCATACAGCTATTGGCTACTGCACCCATGATGCCTATTTGAGACCCACCATAAATCAACTCAATATTTTGGTTGGCCATCAGTTTTCCGAGAATTTCTGCCTGAGCCACAAACTGAGGGTTTTTTCCCTCAGCCGAACCACAAAACACACAGACTGACTTCATTATGTACAATTTGAGATTTGATAAATACTTTTTTCTGAGTATTTCTTATTGAGGTTAAACCTAGTAATTTGTTGCATTGATTTTTACTGTAACCTGGAATTTTACTAACCTGACCCCTTATGATAAAGAGGAAGCACTATCTCAATGGCCTGTTATTTTTATTTTTTGTAGGCTCAACCGTCCTTTTTGTTCAAGAGGAAAATCGGCCAATTGATTCACGAATCGCTTACGAGACCTTTATAAGGGAGCATCCATACTCAAAGATCACCAAATCCAGACAGCCAGGTGTGGGTGAGGGAGAAGAGGAGGAAAGGGAAAGAGAGGGCCCTGACAAGAGAATGCAACAAGAGTTTTTTATGACAATGGATCCAGCTTTGCTGAGACCTACGCCCGAAAAGCTCCCCGAAATTTTGGCGGCTACACGCAATGCCAGGACTTATGGAACCCTGCCAGGTGAGTCAACAGCGCCATGGGTGGAACGAGGCCCCAAGAATGTGGGAGGCAGGACAAGAGCACTCATGTGGGATCCGAATGACGCCACAGGCAAAAAAGTTTGGGCAGGTGGGGTATCGGGAGGCTTATGGTTCAACAATGACATCTCCAGCGCCAGCTCTACCTGGACAAAAGTCGATGATTTCTGGAGCAACCTGGCTGTCAATTGCATTGCCTATGACCCAAATAATACCCAAACCTTTTACGTCGGAACCGGTGAAAGTTTCGGCGGCATTAGCGGACAGGGAATATGGAAGTCGACCAATGGCGGAACAACGTGGATCCAGCTATCCGCTTCTGCAAATTTTGGATATGTAGCCGATATCGTTGTGAGGAATGAAGCGGCGACAAGTGTTGTTTACGCAGGCGTAATAGCGAGTAGTACGCAGGGTGGTTTTTTTGGTAGTGAGTTTCAAGGCCTGCAAAGGTCAACGGACGGCGGCACGACATTTACTCAGGTGATGAAGAATCTACCCAATTTCACCCAACCTAGTGCAAAATATGGTGTGGGCGACATCGAAATTGGCCCCGACAACAGGCTCTGGATTGGAACATACCGAAACAACTACTCTGATTACAATGGATTGGGCGGTGGCACCATCCTGTTCTCCGACAATGGAACTTCTTTCACCACCGCTTACGAAACCACTGTTTCGGAAAGAAGTGGCAGGGTTGAATTGGCCGTGTCCAGCTCAAATGCTTTGGCTGTTTATGGCTTGATTGAAAACGACGAAAAGATAAAACAGATCGTCAGAACTTCTGATGGAGGAGCAACCTGGAGCGTTCTGGCGCTACCGGATGATGATGACAACGGCATTGATGCTGATGACTTTACCAGGGGACAGGCATGGTATGACCTGATCGCCGAAGTTGATCCCAACAGAGACAGTACGGTGATTGTGGGCGGGATCAATCTTCATATGAGCACCGACGGAGGGGGCACCTGGAAACAGATATCGAAGTGGTCGAACAATGCTAATATGGGTTCCATGCCCTATTCCTATGTGCATGCCGATCAGCATGCCATTCGGTACAAACCCGGAAGCTCATCGGAAATTATTTTCGGAAATGACGGCGGCGTGTTTTGGACAAACGATTTTTCGAACCCATCGGCTACGGACTTGATTGTTGCAAGAAATAACGGGTACAACGTCACGCAATTTTATGCAAATGCCATTCATCCAGACAAAGCCAAGAACTATTTTCTGGCTGGGGCACAAGACAATGGCACGCAACAATTTCAATCGGCGGGAATCAACGCCACGGTGGACGTGAGAGGGGGTGATGGGGCTTATTGTTTCATTGACCAGACTGATGCCGTAACTCAAATAGCCTCTTATGTTTACAACGATTACCGCTTTTCAACTAATAATTGGGCGACGAGCAGCAGTATCGCCAGCGACGATGCTACGGGCCATTTTATCAACCCGGCAGACTATGATGACGAAATGAATGTGCTTTATACCGCAGCGACTGAGTCAACTATTGGAAGGTTTGTCAAAGGTGCTACCGGCTTCACAAGAAATGATCTCAACATCAGTCTTGGTGCAAAAGCATCTCACCTTAGGGTGTCTCAGCACACTCGCCAGTCAACTACCCTCTTTGTTGGCACGGCAGCAGGAAGGGTTTTCAAAATTAGTAAGGCAAACTCCTCAAACTCAAACTCGACAGAGATCACTGGCAGCGGGTTTCCGAACGGGTGGATCTCCAGCATTGAAGTTGGGCAGGACGAAAGCCACCTGCTGGTAACATTTTCGAACTATGGCGTCAATTCAGTCTGGTATACTGCCGACGGAGGCACAACATGGTCATCGAAGGAAGGTGATCTTCCCAATATTCCGGTGCGTTGGGCCATGTTCAATCCAACTAACTTTGATGAGGTAATTTTAGCTACCGAAATGGGAATTTGGGGAACAAAGTCTGTGACCGCTACCACACCAACGTGGGCGCAGTTCAGTAATGGCCTCGCCAATGTGAGGGTGGACATGCTTCAGATGAGGGACTCAGACTTTGAAGTCATCGCAGCCACTCATGGCAGAGGCCTCTACTCAAGCTCAATTTTTGCCGGTCAGTCGGCGCTTACAGCAAACTTTGTAGCGAAAAACAGGGCTACTGAGAAAAACACTGCTGTGGAGTTTTTTGACAGGTCGAAGGGAGCAACCTCCTGGGCCTGGACTTTTGATGGGGGAACACCGGCGACCTCAACTTCTCAAAACCCATCAGTAACCTATGCTACCGACGGTGCCTACACAGTGACCCTTGTTTCAAAAAATGCCAGCGGAGCAACATCAACCAAAACCATCGAGGGCTACGTGCAGGTGGGGCCGGTAGATGATGGGCCAATTGAAGCGCTGTTTACCTCCGATATCCAAACAGTGGTGCAAGGCAACACCGTGAAGTTTACAAACACCTCCAAAGGGATGCCGGAGTCAGTTATCTGGTTTTTCGAAGGGGGCACGCCTTCCGCTTCAACGGAACTGAATCCGACAGTAAAATATGAAACGACTGGCTCATTTGATGTAGAGTTGGTGGTGTTTAAAGAAGGGGAGCAGAATAAAATATTAAAAGCCAACTATGTGACGGTTACCGCTGACAACTCAACTTTGAAGGCGAAGTTCAAGGTCAACACGCCCACTGTTTTTGTAGGCAATCAAATCAAGTTCACAGACATATCAACAGGAGGTGCTACCTCCTGGGCGTGGACTTTCGAAGGAGGAACACCGGCTACTTCGAGCAGTCAGAATCCAGTTGTCGTTTATAATACTTCCGGTAAGTTCAACGTGACCCTCAAGGTTACAAAAGGAGCTGAAACAAACACCCTAACGATTGAAGACCATGTAAGGGTTTATGTAAGCACAGGCATTGAGTTCTCTGACGGCGTGATAGACTCCTATTACAGCAATGCCAACCCTGATTTCACGGGCTTGTATGGCGGAGAGTGCAATGCTTTTTTCGCCAACAGGAGGCTTTTAGATCCTACGAATGTCAATGGAAATACTGACACATTTGTAAGCTTACCATTGGGATCGTATGTGACGGTAGAATTTACTGACAATGTGATTATCAATGCCCCTGGTCAGGACGATATATTTATCAGGGAATGTGAGGGAGTCAATGAATATGCCAATGTGTATGTCAGCGCCAATGGGGTTGATTTCTCTTTTATTGGCACAGCGATAGGTACTAACAGCAGCAATGTCACAACTACTTTCGACCTGGAAACGATAAATTTTCAGGAGCCTGTTATAGCCATAAAAGTGGTTGGACTGGATTTAGGAGGTGCCTCTCCTGGCTTTGATTTATTGAGCGTCAGTGGAATCGCCGGCGCCATTATTGGCAACGATCCGCCAGTAGCCCCCACACTTCTTACCGCCGAGGCCAGACCCTCAGAAGTAAAACTGAGCTGGGAAGACAATGCGATCGATGAGTCTGGATTTTTTGTCGAAAGGTCAACTAATGGCACCACTTTCACTAAGATCAAAGACTTGCCGGTCAATGCCTCTACTTACACCAGCGGAGGACTCACCGAAGCAACCAAATATTTCTTCCGGGTGGCAGCCACTAACAAAAATGGCGAGTCCGATTATAGCAATGTGGTGGAAATAACAACGACAGAGTTTACGGTTGAAGCGCCTACCGGACTTAACGTGGTAGCTAACTCTTCAGTGTCAATAGCACTTGATTGGATCGACAATTCGGATGATGAAGAGAGTTTTGAAATTCAAAGGTCAGAGGACAATGATCAGTTTATTACACTTGGCACAATTGGAGCTGACACCATTTCGTTTGATGACTTGAGTTTGGTGCCGTCGTCAACTTATTTCTACAAAGTAAAAGGTGTTAATGCCACAGGCGAGTCCGATTACACCGAGGTTGTGGAAATCAAAACGCTTGATCCTCTTGAGGCACCTACGTCTCTGACACTCGACAAGGCTACAGGGCGCAAAGTTATCCTGTCATGGACAGATAACTCTTCGAGGGAAACTGGCTTTATTGTGGAAAGGGCGGTAGGGGCCGGAGCGTTTACTACACTAACGGAATTGGATGCCGATGTCACGGAATTTACAGATGATGCCGTGCTTGAATTGACAGACTATAAATACCGCTTGTATGCAGTGAACGATGTGCTTGAAGTTTCCTCAAAAACAACCTCGCTTGCAGTATCAACGCCAGAAAAGGGCTTTGCAGACCTTACCATTACTGACCTGAATGTCCCTGCTTCTCAGAGCGCTAAAGAAATTACGGTTGGGGCCACCGTTTCCAACGATTCCGACGATCCCACGGAAGGCGCTTTTGAGGTAAGTTTTTACCTTTCAAAGGACGAAAATCTTTCCTTGGTGGATGAGTTTTTAGGTGCGGTAGCTTTTGAAGAGATGGAGGATGGAGCAGAGCAAACTGCCTCGGGCACATTTGACATGGTGATTATGCCAGCCGGGGAGTATTTCATCATTGCCGTGGTTGATGAGGAGAGCTTGATCGAAGAGAAAGATGAAACCAACAACAAGCAAAGCACCGCCATTATTCTCACAGAAGTGCTTTCTGTAGCCGATGATTTGAAACAAAATGTTAAAGTTTACCCCAACCCAACTACGGCGGTGGTTAATGTGACGTCGGAGGCAGGCAAAATTGGGCCATTCAATATTCGGTTAACAGACTTGTCGGGCAAGCTTTTAAAGGTACAAACCAGGGTAGAGGGAGCCACAAGGATTGATTTGGCAGACCTGCCAAGTGGTGTTTATCTCCTTACTATCCAGAAGGAAGGGGGCCAGTATTCAACCCGGATTCTGAAACGGTAAAAATGAGGCTGGCGGTGAGCCGGCCTCATTTCTAAAAGTCCTTTGAATCATTCAGTCGCCAGTCGTAATCAATGTAGCTGACTTTGGTTTTATCTGCGATCTTTACTTTGGCAAACTGGTTGATAAAATCTTTCAGGTTCTTGTCTTTAGTGAAATCACCGCTGTACCAATCGAAGAGTTTTGACAACTGAGCGCTTGTACTGGTGATTTTGTTACGTCTCTCGTCGTTGACAAAGCTAATGGCCTGCTCTTTTAGCTGCTGGTCAATCTTTGCGCCGGTGTAGGCCTCGGCCCTTAGCACGGGGCATGAGTAGGAAGCACAATTGACGGCAAAATGTATCCTGGGCTCATTGAATTCCTTTCTGAGAATGCCGTGTTCAATATTATTCAAATCCATCTCCTTTCCTCCAATTTTGATGAACTTGATATCCCAGGGAGTATTCACAAAAGGTATTTGAATTTTGCTGCCGATGTCTTTGATGCTTTCCAGGGGATAGTATTGCAGGATTAACTCGATGGTAAAAGCATTGTAGGCATTGATCCAGTATGCCAGCTTGTCGTTCTTGCTCCAGGTCTTATCATTGGGAGCGTTGTTCTGAATCAGTTCCAGGTATTTCTTTAGATCCGCTCTGTCTTCTTTGAAGCCTTCGTAATTCACCCAGCCGTCTTTATTTACGTGCTTCTTTAGCAACACATCAAAACTTGCATGACTGATGGGCTTGCTGTTTTCCTGCTCTGGTGAGGCGGCACCACAGCTCACGATGGTCAGCAATAGAAAAATGTACAGGATAGGCTTCATGTCCAGAGGTGTTTTAAAGATCAAACGAGTGAAACCAACGCTTGTTGGCGGCAAAATGAGATGTGTCTTGAAAAAGACACTATGATTTTTCCTGAAGGATAACCTGTTCACGGTAAATTGGTTAACCAAAAGTTGGTGTAAAATAAAAATCTCATTACGGTTTATGCTCTTTTTTTGACTAATTTTTGGTTCCAACACCTTCTATTTAAGTATTCGATTGATATTAAAGACTAGGTTTGATTGAGGAATCGACAATGATACAAATGCTCATTTTGATTGCGGGTTTTGCCCTGGTTGCCGTGTCCTCCAATCAAATAGCCCGCCAATTCCAAAAAATTCATTTGCCCTTGATTTCCGGGCTCATGATCACTGGCGTTTTGGCCGGGCCCTACGTGCTCAACCTGATCCCAGAGATAGCCAAAGTACAACTAAGCTTCATCAGTGAGACGGCCCTGGCTTATATCGCATTTGCCGCAGGTTCAGAGCTTTATCTCAACGAAATGCGGAGCAAGCTGCGGAGCATTAAGATTCAATCTTTTGCCCAAACGGCCATCACTTTTCTGGCAAGCGGGTTCCTCGTGTTTTTCCTAGCCGATATGATCCCCTTTATGAAAGAGCTTTCGCTGGGCGACAAATTATCGGTTTCACTGCTTACGGGAGTCATATTTGTTACACCTTCTCCCGCTTCGGTAATAGCTATCGTCAATGAATTGAGAGCGAAGGGGCCTTTTACTCAAGTCGTTCTCGGTGTCACTATTGTGAAGGATTTTGTAGTGGTTGTCATGTTTGCCATTATTTTGGCCGTGGCAAAAACGCTGGCTCATGGCGATAGTTTTGAGCTCACAAGCCTGCTAATAATAGTTATTGAGCTGATTGTTTCGTTTGGGGGGGGCTTTCTTGTGGGGAAGGGGCTTGAGGCAGCTTTAAAACTGAAAATCAAGCACTTGGTCAAAACCGTCCTCATTTTGGCCCTGGGGTACCTGGTTTACTTATTGTCTCATCACATTCTGGCGTGGAGCGAAGAGCTTTCGGGGCACGGGCTTTATCTGGAGCCGCTGCTTATTTGCCTCGTTGGGAGTTTTTACGTCGCCAATTACTCCAACTACAGACCAGAGTTTCTTAAAATCCTCCATGAAGTAGGAACACCTGTATATGTGGCATTTTTCACACTCACGGGAGCTTCCATGGACTTGCCTGTACTGGCAGAGGTTTGGGGAATTGCGCTGCTTTTTTTTGTTATCCGACTGCTCGCAACCACGGTGGGAGCCCTTGCGGGGAATATGCTGGCCGGAGACCCGCACAGGTTTCTGAAGGTGGTTTGGATGCCATATATTGCCCAGGCTGGAGTAGCCCTTGGCCTGGCTACGGTTATCGCCAACCAGTTTCCCGGATGGGGGGAAGATTTTGCAGTACTCATTATTGCCATCATAGTTATCAACCAACTTGTGGGCCCGCCATTTGTCCGCTGGGCCATCGACCTGGTAGGTGAAAACAAAAGCAGAGCGGATGTTCCCCGGTTTGATGGCGTTATGGACGCCCTTATTTTTGGCTACGAAAGCCAGTCGTTGGCCCTTTCACGGCAGCTAATGGAAAAAGGCTGGAAAGTAGAGATGATTACGCTGAGTGATCAAAAGGATGTGGAAGTCCCTGACGGAATTAAACTTCATTTTGTTACTCAGATCGACAAAAAACTATTTGAGGGGATCGATGCTAAAAAATTCGATGCCATTGTAACCTTGCTGTCTGACGAGGAGAACTATAGAATATGTGAGATAGTCTACGAAGAAATAGGGACAAAACAGGTGGTTGTGCGCCTGAACGAAAGGGTCAACCTCGACAAATTTGTTCACTTGGGCGTGAAAGTGATCGACCCGTCCACTGCCATGGTAAGCTTGCTTGACCATTTTGTGCGCTCACCCCAGGCTACCAGCTTGCTGCTTGGAATGGAGCAGGGCCAGGACACCAGAGACATTGTCATCCGCAATCCGGATCTTCACGGACTCCCGCTTCGAAGCCTTCGCCTGCCCCCAGAGGTTATCATTCTTTCTATGCGCCGTGCCGGGCAAATGATCATTTCACATGGCTACACCCGGCTGCGAGTGGGTGACATCGTGACCATGGTTGGGTCTAACAGCAGCCTCGACGAGATAGAGCTGAAATTCGGCAACTAACGTTTCTTCGCAGAATAAGCCATTTTTGCCTGTCAATTCTTTATTCTGCAAGCATTAATCCTATATCTTTGCGGCCTGAAAAGACTTAGGTCAACTGACGCTGAGTCTTTGATTTTGAACTGAATAGAAGAACCGATGAACCCTAAGGACGCACCTAAAGAAGAAACCAGTCTGCTTCGTACCCTCATTGCCCATGCAAAAGAATATGGCTTTATCTATCCATCGAGCGAAATATACGATGGCCTTCAGGCTGTGTATGACTATGGTGCTTATGGTGTTGAGTTGAAAAACAATATCAAAAAGGTGTGGTGGGAAAGCATGACCCGTCTGAATGAGAACATTGTAGGCATCGATGCAGCCATTTTCATGCATCCTACCACCTGGAAGGCGTCAGGTCACGTGGATGGGTTCAATGACCCGATGATCGACAACAAGGACTCGAAAAAGCGCTATCGGGCCGATAATCTAATTGAAGATAAGGCAACCGAATACGAGAACAACGGGGACACGGAAAAAGCAGAGCAGTTGCTGGCCGACATGAACCGACTGCTTACTGCAGAAGACCTCAAAGGGGTGAGAGAACTCATTGAGGCACACAAAATAGTATGCCCTATCTCAGGAACGGCCAACTGGACAGAGGTACGCCAGTTCAATCTGATGTTTTCCACCAAAATAGGGTCTGTATCCGAGGAGGCTGATGTGGTTTATCTGAGGCCGGAAACGGCGCAGGGTATCTTCGTCAACTTTTTGAATGTGCAGAAAACAGCCAGGATGAAAGTGCCTTTTGGAATTGCGCAGATTGGTAAGGCTTTTAGAAATGAGATTGTCGCTCGCCAGTTCATTTTCCGCATGAGGGAGTTTGAGCAAATGGAGATGCAGTTTTTTGTGCGCCCAGGCGAGGAGATGAAATGGTATGAGTACTGGAAAGAGGCTAGAATGAAATGGCACCTTGCGCTCGGTACTCCGGCTGAAAAGCTCAAGTTCCACAACCACGACAAGCTGGCGCACTATGCCAACGCTGCCGTTGACATCGAGTACCAATATCCATTCGGTTTCAAAGAAGTGGAAGGCATCCACAGCCGTACTGACTTTGACTTGAAGAACCACCAGGAGTTCTCCAAAAAGAAGCAGCAGTACTTCGATACGGAAATAAATCAGAACTACATTCCGTACGTGGTGGAAACCTCCATTGGTGCCGATAGGGCATTTTTAATGGTGTTGAGCAATGCTTACACAGAAGAAACTGTGGGAGAAGGAGACGACAAGAAAGAAAGAACATACCTGAAGCTGCACCCGGCTTTGGCGCCTATCAAAGCGGCCATTTTTCCATTGGTGAAGAAAGATGGCCTGCCAGAAAAAGGGCGCCAGATTTTTGACATGCTGAAGTACGATTTCAACCTGATTTATGAAGAGCAGCAGTCAATCGGTAAGCGCTACACCCGGCAGGATTTGATTGGTACACCGTTCTGTATAGCAGTGGATTACGAGACCATGGAAAATGACACTGTCACCATCCGTCACCGAGACACCATGGCGCAGGAAAGAGTGCATATCTCGGAACTGAAGGAAAAAATTGGTGAGGCGGTTTCGATTAAGAGGATATTTGAGAAGCTGGGGTAAAGCGATTAAATTAGTAAATTGTCAAAAGGCTCTTTCTGGAATGATTGAGCCTTTTGTTATTATTATTACTTGGTATGGCCGAAATGTTAGTTACCTCATTCCAACCTGAATGGCTTATTTTCTATCTGCTGGTGTAGTATTTGCATTTTTGTGGGTTGTCGTACGAAGAAGCGCCCGCTCAGAAAGCTACTGGCGATGGATGCGGTGGGAAAGCTCGTCGTTGACTGCCGACCGGGTTCGCCCCCACATCGAAAAGCACTTTGACTACTACCGGCGCCTTCCCCCTGTGTATAAAATTGAATTCGAAAATAAGCTGATAGAATTTATCGACCGCAAAGATTTCACGCCCCGCCAAATGCAGTCGGTGACTGAGGAGATGAAGGTGCTTATTTCGGCGGCTGCCACGCAACTCACTTTTGGCCTGCCTGACATCTATTTGGAGAACTTCAGCAGAATACTCGTCTATCCGGATGACTATTACAGCACCATTTTCAAACGCTACCACCGGGGCGAAGTAAATCTGGGAGGAGGCATCATCGTGCTTTCCTGGAAAGGTTTTGTGAGCGGCTATGCTGACGGCACCGACGGGCTCAATCTGGGCCTGCATGAAATGGCCCATGCCCTGAAGCTGGAGAATGGAATATTTAATGAAGAGTATAACTTCTTTGACGAGGGTGTGCTCCAGGAGTGGACCACTATTGCCCGCAACACCATCGGCGAAATACGGGAAGGAACGGAGACTTTTTTTAGAAGCTATGGAGGGGTTTCCATAGACGAATTTTTTGCCGTGGCCATAGAGAATTTCTTCGAGAGGCCAGTAGGCTTTCACCAGGAGCACCCCAGGCTTTACAAGTTTACAGTGCTTTTGTTAAGGCAGGACCCCATCCGGTTATTATCTTTGGTGCAATGATCTGGAAAGAACTCCTCAACAGCCAGCGATACGGCGCCACCAAAAGCATCAACTTCGACCCTGCCCGCAGTCCTTTCGAAATGGACTATGACCGTATTATTTTCTCGTATCCTTTTCGCTGGCTGTAGGACAAAACGCAGGCTTAAATTATTTTTAAACAAAGCCTCTAAGCCACTCTTGCTGTTAAAACGAAATTCGATTGGCGTGGATCTGTGGTGACCTAAGCTTTTCTCTGGCTTTCATGTTAGAAGCCTTCACAATAATTATACCCTTACCTAAAGTGCCAAGACACAGAACTAGCTGGTTCGATTCACCAGAAGGAATGAATTTGGCGCTGGAGATGACGGCGTTAATTTTTAGGTCGTAGCTGTTAAACGGGGTGATAATTTCAATGAAACCTTCACTAGATGTTAGTAGAATACTTTTTTGATTTAAATCTATTGCGGTAAGCCAGGTGAAGTATCTTTTCCTTTTGAACAAGAGATAGTCGGTTTTTATGCTCGTCATTTGGCATTTCCCGTCATCACCAACTGTTACTATTGCGTTTCTTTCTTTGTCTATCTTGACCTCACGAACTTGTTTAGAGTGGCTTTTTGTAGTTCGTAACAGCTGACCATCAGACAGTTTTCTGAAGGACAGTCCCCCCTCAATGTCCGAAACAACCATGAGGTTGAGTGAGTCACTAACATCCAGGGAGGTGGCTGAAAATTCGCTTGCGGGCAGGTTGTAAATCAGCCTGGAGCTTTTCACACTAAATAAGCTGACAGAATTGTCGTTTAGCAATACGGTTAGGGAGTCTTGACTGGCCCAAGCGGTTTTTAAAACTGGAAGTTTATCCTTTGTGTTCAGGGTTTCCTTGAGCTCAAGCAAAGGGAAACTTCGTAGCTGGACTTGCCCCGAAGAAGTGCCACAAGCCAGCGTTGAGTTATCCGGGGATAACGAGATACTGGCGCTCGCTCCATCTATTTTTTGTGAAGCCAAAAGGCTGTTGTTGGAGACTTGCCAAGTCTGTAAGATGTATTTCTCTGTGAGAGCCACAATATATTCCCCTTTGTCGCCGACTACGATTTGCTGGATACTTTCATTGGAGTTGCCTATGGTCTTGTATTTTTTTGATTGCCCAAAAAGAGAACTGGATGTAACGAGATAAACAAACAGTAATATGGAAGTTCTATTTTTTGCCCACATTAGAAAAGTTTTTTAGTTAATAGTCCTCTGTAAAACATTCCCATCGCTGTCTTGGTAAAGATTACAGACGTGTCATCATAGAGTTTGGATTTTAAACGATGTTTCGTGACACCATAGGTTAATTGAAAGCCAAGCCTATTGGTCAAAGCAAGCTCAAGACCGAGTCTGGCTCCATAGCCGAAATTGAAAGCTTTTGACGTTGTTTCTTCAAACGACTCTTTTTCGCCGAATGGGAGGTAGGCTAGTGAGGTTGATATCGAACTATTTACCTGAAAGACTTCAAGGAACGGTTTGAATCTATTTCTCAATCCAATCCTTCTGTAAGGTAGGAATACCCTCAACGAAGGACGTAGCGATTTGATAGTAGAATTTGCCCCCTCGTATGTTTGTGCATCACCAGGGTAGCTCCAATCTGAAAAATGTACATTGTCTCCTGTTAGTCCGACGGTCAAAAAAGGTGAAAGCCTATAATTCACGAATAGAGAGGCGCTCAACAATTTGTCATAATTTGCAAACAAAGCAGGAGTAAAGTAGCCACTTGAGGCGGTGTTTGCTGCCCCGCTGCTGCTACCCCATCCACCACTCAGCCCAACGGCCAGGTGGTTGTCCAAAACCAGCTTTTGTGAGTAGGTACACGAGCTATAAAGAACACCTACCAAGAAAAAAGCGAGCTTAAAATACAGACGGGTCAAATTCCCAAATTTCTTCTGAAAGGTAGGTTGGTCCATAACTTTTGTATCCCCCAATGATATATCCTTTTTTGTTGACGGTAATTCCAATGGTATTATACACCCTGTTTGTTCTGTCGACCAGCGTCATACTAGGCAACTGCGTCCATAAGTGATTTGTAGGATCAAATTTCCAAATCTGTTCAGGTAACCCCGTCCCTCCTGTTACATAAGCGACATTGTCTATTACCAATGCACTTACATTGGCGGCGGCATATAGAAGCGGCAAAGCGCCAAGATTCTGCCATGAATCAGTTTTTGTATGATACACCCAAAAATCTTTCGGATTAATACTTCCAAGAAACCCACCTCCTACAAATATATCGTTCCCAATTACGAAGGAAACCAGGCTTTGGCGTGCCCTACCCGGGTAACTGGTGATCGAATCCCATTTTTGTGTTATCGTACTGTATCTCCAAATATCTGCATGAAACGTGTAACTGTATGCAGATGAGCCGGAAAGACCAGTGCCAAAATAGATATCTTCGTCGACTACAGCGGCAATGGCATCATATCGGGTGCCACAGGGTACGTTTGCTAGCTGGAGCCAGCTGTCCGTGGCGGGAGAATAGCTCCAAAAATCCCCTAGGCTGGCTTTTTTTTCAGTTTTACCACCTATCACAAAGCCTTTATCTCCTATTGCCGCTGAAGAGGCAGAGGTTCGTGCTACGCCTGGGAAAGTCGCTTTTTTTGAGTAGCTGCCATTTTCGTCAAACTCCCAAAAATCATTGTTTGCTTTGAAGTCTTGTTGCATGATGCTACCAATCCCAGCATACATCTTATTGTTGATAGCAAAGCCAACACCATTCGCAATTTCACCTCCCGGAAATGTTCGATCTGATGTCCATGGGCTAATAATTTCTATTGAGTCAGAGGATGGGATTTTGGTGTGATTTACCCAGGGAGCATCTATCGTGAACTTGCCAGGTGGCGTGGCATAATCTATTGCTACACTTCCTGAGGTTGAAGACGTTGGTGTTAGAACTGATGATGAATTGCCGATCAATACCTGGGTTATTTTGTCAAGGTATTGGCCGGTTACAAATATTTTCTCGCCAGGAAACGCTTGTTTTGGGGTAAACGAAAGCACTTGAGGCCCGGCAATTTCATAATCCTTGAGCAGCAAACCTGCGGAGTTATATTCGCTATCGAAAAACTCAACACTGATTTGTGCGGGGCCGACAAAGGAAAAGTCATATGGAATTTTGAAACGGATTTCGGTCGGCGAGTAGGCGTAGTGATAGCCAGAAATGTCGTTTGAAGAACCATTAGCTATGAGTGAAAGCTGCATATAATATTGCGGTGCATTCTTACACCATAATTGAACATCAACATTTGCTATTCCCTTGTGTGGCGAAATGCTATCGATTTGGAATCCTTCCATCATAAAGGAATCTATCGACTGCGTCTTATGATTTCCCACTTGTACAAAAAGAGGGTAGCTGCCTGAAATCATGGTGCCATTTATCACCTTAACAGTCAGTTCAGTTCTACTGGCCTTAATTATCTCGCAATTTAGTGCGCCGATTTTAACGAAGTTTTCCGCCGGAGCATCGCTGAAGAAATCCCCTTTTACAGTCAACTCAGACCCATATGTGCCCTCTTTAGGTTCAAAATCTGAAATTACAGGAGGCTGCCCGCCGAGGCTCTTGAAGGTGACCACATCTCCATAGATTACCGACCCGGAAGTTTGCATGAACGCTCTTAGATAGTAGGTGGTATCTTTTTTCAGTCCAGCAGTGTTTTGGTATTCGAACTCCCCTATGGTTGGTGGTTTGCCGAAAAACTTTGCATTTCCTTCCACGGTTGGAAAGGCTTCTTCCGACCAGACAAATCCATAATCAATTATCTCTTCTGGGCCGAGCTGTGTTATATTTCCCCGAAACGTGGCACCTTCAGCGGAAATGTCGGTTACAGCACCGGTTCTAATAATCGAGATATTATCAATCTTCTCTTCGCATGCCCCTGTTAGAAGGCCAAGTAGGATCCAGACAACCGCACTAGAAACAACGGCTTTAGTATTGCGGATCATATTCCCAAATGGTGTTCTGGTTGATCAAGAGAAGCTTATTTCCATTTTCAATTATCGCCTTTCCCTTCAACAGGCTTATAGGAATATCTGGAAATTCGGAAGGCGTCATTTCCAAACTGGTTTTGTCAATTTCGTAGATTCGAGAATTGTTAGTCCCGTATTCGTTAGCAAGGATGTATGATTTTCCATTGTAGGGCACATGTTGGATATCTGAGAGGAAATCCATGTCTTTTTTGGACCATTCTAAGGTTTCCAAATTAAAATGCCATAGGGGTTCTGGTGCTGGCTTACCGTCATAATTGGCTACCGTATAGAACAACTCTCCATAACTGACGAAGGAAATCGCAAAACTTTGGGATCGGTAATTTGTCTCATGTGTAAAAGGGGCCAGAAAGGACCAGCTTTCAGTGGCGGAATCGAACTTCCACAATTCAAACTTACCAGTAAGGGAGACTCCATCGTGGCCAGCCCACATAACATACCCATAGTCTCCAACAGAGTAGCTTGCCATGGTGATACCGGCATTTGGTATAGATGTTTTCTGCTCCCAGGTATTGGCGGCAAATGTATATTTGCGAAAATTCTTGATTGGAGGGTTGACGACACTTTGTTCACCCATATACATGGCTCCATCAAAGTGAAGTACAAAAAAATTCTTCCCATTGCCACTTTCGCTCACTGCTGGTAGTTCGCTCCAAGAGTTGGACGCAAGGTTGTATTTCCAGAAAGGTCCCCCATCTGATGGATTATACTGATAGATGTCTCCAAAGTTGAGAAAACTACGGCTTCCGTAGCTTGTCTTAGTCTTTGTGAGGGGCACATAGGAGGTTGTTATGTCAAAATCGCCAATTTTTCCAGCCATATTTACACTAAGTTGAATACTATGTGACTCAGCGTCTGACGGAAAATTGAAACTCAGTTCTTCATGGGAATTTACTGCTACTGTGCCATTATTAATTCTTACGCCGTTTACATAAAGCTCAAAAGCTGATCCGCCCATTGGGAAGTTTCTACCAGTGATCAAAACCTTGCTGCCAGGTAGGAGGCCTGAGGAGGGAATAATTGATTCAATAAAGGGCTTGGGAATATTAAGCAATACATTATTTGAATTATCGTTGTTCACCGTCACACCAATTTTTGGGGCATACCCCACGTATTGGTTAGGAATTTTCGCAAGTATTCTTGTTGTGCTTGATTCAACTTTCTGGACTTCATGGTATCTTATTGGATCGCCTTCAAAATATAGCCTTACTGAATTTTCGTTAATGTCAGGTGCAAAATACTTTCCTGTAATTGTGACGGTTTCGCCATATGTCGCAGACTCAGGATCTACCATTTTAATTATAGGGGTCGCCCTGAAAAATTGTTTGGCGGCTGTAATAGTTCGATCACCAATTACCACTTTTACATCCTGAAACCCGACTGTGAGACCCTTTGGGACTTCGAAGGTTATTATGTTCAATGAGTCGTTGACGGTTACGGCATTTATTTCGACATCATTAAAGTAAACTTTGGTAAAGTTTTTACTGAAAAGGCTTCCTGTAATTGAGAAGGGTACCCCATAATTTGCTGAGTCTGGCTTAAACCCGTTTATCAAAGCTGATTCTAACTCGAAGAAGTCGCTTGATTCGCCAGAGTTTCCAGCTACGACTACTTTGATTTTGCCGATAGAATTAATAAAGCTTTGTGGCACGACAATTTTTAGCAGAGTATCTGAATTAAAAACAATCTGCGTTTCGACATCTTCCAGGAGAACCCGATTTTTACCAGAGACCTGGCTAAAATTCTTTCCTTTGATTTGGATGGTGTCACCCCAGGTGCCAGTTTTTGGTTCAAAGTCTTCAATTGAAGGAGCTTTGCTCCCCAGGCTTACAAATTCCTGAACCGGGCCATATACTGTGTTTTCTGCACTCTGGGCATAGGCTCTTACATAATGTGTTTTGCCTTCTTCAAGAGACCTTTCAATTTTTGCTGAAAATGTTCCAGTATTTGATCTACTACCCAGCGAAACATAGTCGGTATTTCCCAACTGCTGGCTTGGAGCATCACTCCAGACAAACCCATAGTCGATAACTTCTACCGAGGTAAAGAATAGTTCTCCGTTGAAGGTAGCCCCACCTGGCGTAATATTGGTAACGGGGTGTGTAAGAACCCGAGGGTAGGCCCGTGGAGTTACTTTCTCCTCTGTACAGGTTAAGAAAACTGTGGAAATGGTTATAAAGGAGATAGTTCTGACAATCTTCATCATAATCAAATGGTTAATAGGTTATCCCAACAAGCAGCCCAAAATTCGTGACGTTAGAGTCCTCGGCAAAGTTCACAATTTTAAACACCGTTGCCTTTTCAAAATATCCTTCTACGAACACACTCAGTTTTCTCAATATCCTCCTTTCGTAACCAACACTTACCCAATATCCAGTGAGATAAAAGCTTTCTACCTCGCTTTTCTCTAAATATGTTTGAACATCACCGTTGGTCAACATTTTCTCTTCAATTGTTTTACTGAATGTTCTGCTGAATGCAGAAACAGAAATGCCTCCTTTTATATAGGGAGTTGCTAGTTCGGACAAAAGAGAATATTTCACACCAAAAGGGATTTTTAGAAAGCTGGAATTGATAATAATATCCTTATTAGACGCAATAGACCCTTCTTTTGAGGTGTATAGACCCTGGTAAATCGAACTTGTAAATAACCCACTTGCCACAATAGCGATCTTCTCATTTAGGCGAGGGGAATTTACGGACAAGCCAAGCCCGTAAATAGCATATTTGGCAGGGTTAAACATACCGGCCGGATATCCAGGCAGGCTTAGGAGTGAATTATTGAATCCTGAGGCCAATGATAATCTTGGACTTATCCATGGTAAGCTGTTCTTTGGAATAAACACTTCACTCCCTGAGCAAGCATTATACTTCTCTATCACATCGCTTATTTCTCTCTGGGTGTATCGCACTTTTGACAGGTTCTCCAACATGCAATCACTTGTAAGTAAGTTGAGTATGCCGATGTAGCTTTTTCCTTCCTGAACGAATGCTCTGTTGCCAATTTCAACTCGCTTCTGTTCTCCCTTATCGAGCCGAATAAGAGTATCCTTTTTTACAAAAAAATAATGTTCATATGCGTAAAGGCTAAGCTTTCCACTTTGCACCAGTTCCAGAAAAACGGATTCGGGCAATTTGGTCGCTGACGAACTAAATGATTCATAAAACCGGCTATTTATGAATCCATAGCCCTTTATTTCTACAGGTTTGTATAATTTTACTGCGGAGCGCTTGTTTTCTCTGAACTCGCAGATCTCCAAATGGCTGTAATTTATGAAGCCATGCAGGGTGTCGCCTTGTAACCTGACGACATATCCTGGGCGAAAATCTGGTTGTGCCAGAATTGGGCTGAACGAAATTGTAAGGCCAGCCAAAAGACTGAGAGAAAAGAAGCTTTTTAAGAATTGATCCATTGATTAATAATATAAAAGAGACTGAAATATATTGAAACATTAGCGATTCTTAGATAGTAATTCTCCATTTAATTATAAATACGAGCATCTAGTAAATGATCTGGAAAGAACTCCTCAACAGCCAACGCTACGGCGCCACCAAAAGCATCAACTTCGACCCTGCCCGCAGTCCTTTCGAAATGGACTACGATCGTATTATTTTCTCGTATCCTTTTCGCAGGCTGCAGGACAAAACGCAGGTATTTCCTCTGCCCGACCACGACTTTGTGCACAACCGGCTTACCCACAGCCTTGAGGTGTCAAGCGTGGGCAGATCGCTGGGGAAAATGGTCGGTGAGAAAATACTGGAAAGAGAAAAAGACCTTGCGCTCACAGCGGCTGACTTTGGCTCCATAGTGGCTGCCGCCTGCCTGGCGCACGACATTGGCAACCCGCCTTTTGGACATTCGGGCGAAAAGGCCATTTCTGAGTTTTTTCTTAACCATGCCGAAGGAAGGATATTCGAGTCGAAAGTAACTAAGGCGGAATGGGCGGATCTTGTTTCATTTGAGGGCAATGCCCAGGGGCTCCGGCTGCTTTGCCATGCTCAGAACAAAGGGCTGCGGCTCACACATGCTACGCTGGCGGCATTTACTAAGTACCCCTGCCAGTCGTCATTTGAAGGGAAGAGTAAAGAGAAAAAGAGCCAGAAGAAGTTTGGTTTTTATCAGACAGAGGCAAGCATCTTTCAGGATGTAGCAGCAGCCACCAGCCTGAAAGAAGAAATAAAAAACATAGCCTGGGCCAGGCACCCGCTGGTGTACCTGGTGGAAGCGGCTGACGACACCTGCTATCATATCATCGATCTGGAGGATGGGTGCCGGCTTGGTTGGGTGCGGTACGAGGTGGCAAGAGACTTACTGGCTGAAATAATAGGCGACGCCTACAAACCGGAGAAGCTGGATGACCTGGAAACGGTGGAGGAAAAGATGGCGACGCTCAGGGCGCTGGCCATCAACGTGCTGGTAGGGCAGTTAACAAAAGCCTTTCTGGATAACGAAAAGGAAATCCTTGACGGCACATTGAACACTGACCTGTTTTCGCTGGTGCCTTGCAGTACTACTTTGGAAAAAATCAGCAAACTGTCGGTGGCACAGATTTACCAGTCGAGGCAGGTGATTGAAAAAGAAGCGGCAGGGTTTCAGGTAATCTCAGGTTTGATGGAGGCTTTCTGTAGCGCTGCCTATAAAGTTCGTTTTGATGACAAACCAGGCTATAGAGACCAGCTCGTATACAAACTCATGCCGTCAGACATTCTTTTGGGCATTCAAAAGTCAAAAACGACCTATCAACTCTTACGAACGGTACTTGATTTTATTTCCGGTCTCACCGATGGGCATGCACTTTCCCTGTACCGAAACCTGACCGGCATATCGCTGCCAGGAATAAGATCGTAGAAATAGGAAAGGAATAATGACCCTCAACTACCTTAGAAAGATTATTTCATTACATTTGTGCTCCGTTTGGAAATGTGGACCCAGTTAGCACATATCATCCTGAAATTCAGGCTTCCCCTTCTTATCATTCTGGTTATCCTTACAGCCTTTTTTGGCTATCAGGCCCGGAAAGTTGAGTGGTCGTTCGATCTTGCCAAAACAGTTCCGGATACAGACCCCGACATGGTCTATTTTCAGGAATTCAAAAAGCTGTTTGGTGAAGATGGAAACATGCTGGCTATTGGCGTAAAAGACAGCGCCATCTACAAGGTGGAGAACTTTCAAAAGTTCAGGTACCTGGCCGACGAGCTGGCTCGCATCAACAATATCACAAACGTACTTTCCCTTCCCAGCCTCCAGCACCTGGTGAAGAACGATGAAAAAAAGCGGCTTGAAATGAAGCCGTTTTTCACGAGCATTCCTGACACGCAACCGGCGCTCGACTCTATGTTGAGGGAGGCCAATCAAATCAAAGTTTATAGTGGCCAGCTAATCAACCCTGACAATGGAGCCACGCTTATCATGGTGTCCATCAACAAGGAGATTCTGAGTACAAAAAACCGTGATGGTGTGGTGGGCGATGTGCTGATGGTGGCTCAGCTATTTGAAGAGGAAACGGGCATCAAGCTACACTATGCTGGCTTGCCCTACATCAGATTTATCAACACAAGTAAGGTAAAGGCCGAGCTCCAGCTATTTCTGGTGCTTTCTATCATTGTTACGGGCATCATCCTTTTCTTTTTCTTCCGGTCATTCCAGGCTGTGCTTTTCCCGCTCATTCTTATTGGCACCATGATCGTATGGGTGATGGGGACACTGTCTCTCTTTGGCTATAAAATCACACTCCTTACTGGGCTCATTCCGCCGATTATTGTCGTCATAGGCATACCCAACTGCGTGTATTTGCTCAACAAATACCACCAGGAATATGCCCTGCATGGCGACAAAATGATGGCCTTGTCGAACATGATCAGACGGATCGGCATTGTGACGTTGATGACCAACTTCACCACGGCTATTGGATTTCTTGTACTCCTTATTGTCGACATTGTGGTGCTTCGTGAATTTGGAACCATTGCCGGCATTAATATCATGTCCACTTTCATCGTGAGCATCGTATTCATCCCGACGGTATTCTCTTATTTGCCGCCACCGAAAAAGCGCCACCTGAAGCACCTGGACATGAAGCCGCTGGCTAAGCTGCTATATGGAATAGACCTTCTGGTGCACAGGCACAAATACAAAGTGTTTTTGTTCTCAATAGTATTGGTAGGGGTGTCGATATTTGGAATGACTCGTATCAGAGCAGTTTCGCATATGATCGATGACCTGCCAGACGACAGTCCCGTTAGGTACGACCTCGCTTTCTTTGAGGAGAACTTTAGTGGTGTGATGCCACTGGAACTGTTGATTGATACTGGCAATAAAAAAGGAGTACTCAACCTGAACAACCTCAAAAAAATTGATCAGTTGGTGAGTTTTCTCGACAGCATTCCTTATATCTCGCAGCCGGTTTCCATTGTGAGTTTTGTGAAAGCTGCCCGGCAGGCGTTTTATAACGAAAACCCTGCGTTTTATTCGCTGCCAACCAGCCGAGATCAGGCATTTGTCCTTCGCTATCTTCAGGGTGAGGCTGGAATGAGCTCAGGGCTGGCCAGTAACTTTATCGACTCAACAGGTCAGATCGTTCGTGTGTCAGTACGCATCGCCGATGTGGGATCAGATAAAATGGACAGCCTGGTCACTCAGGTAATAGAGCCAAAGATTACCGACCTTTTTGAAGGAACAAAAATGTCGGCCACCATCACAGGTACTACATTACTTTTTATAAAGGGTAATAAATTCCTGATACAAAACCTTATCAGTAGCATGGTGCTGGCCTTTTTTGTTATCGCCATTGTGATGGGGCTGCTTTTCAGAAACCTGCGGATGATCATCGTTTCCCTGATACCCAACTTTATTCCGTTGATCATTACGGCGGGAATCATGGGTTATTTTGGAATACCGCTTAAGCCAAGCACCGCCCTTATTTTTAGTATTGCTTTCGGAATATCGGTTGATAACTCCATTCACTTCCTGGCCAAGTATAGGCTGGAATTGTTTGCGAACAATTTCTTTGTGCCCGTGGCTGTGAGCAAAAGCATTAAAGAAGTTGGGTCGAGCATGATCTATACTTCGATCATCCTTTTCTTTGGCTTCGTAATATTTGCCTTTTCAGAATTCGGCGGAACAGTGGCGCTCGGAACACTTACCTCTACCACTTTGTTCTTTGCCATGTTTACGAACACCATCTTGCTGCCGTCTTTACTGCTGCGATTCGATAGCGGCAAGAGGAACAAAAACGAGCATTTGCTTATTGATAGCTATAGCGATTTTTACACGGAAAATGACGACGAAGAAATTGACATTGACCGAATTAAGCTGGAGGAGCTCAATAGCAGAGAAACACAATCGTAGTACTTAAAGATTGAATTTTCAGGAGAAGATCATGACGAAAGCTGTGAAATACAGAGAGTATAAATCTATAGACTTGGCCAAAGTAGCTTCCGAAGTGCTGGCAGACTGGAAGCAGAAGAAAATTTTTGAAAAATCTGTAAACTCAAGAGAGGGCCGCCCGACTTTTACTTTCTACGAGGGACCCCCATCAGCTAATGGCACACCGGGTATTCACCACGTGATGGCGAGGACGGTGAAGGATATTTTTTGTCGTTACAAAACGCAGCAAGGCTTTCAGGTAAAAAGAAAAGGCGGTTGGGATACCCATGGTCTGCCTGTTGAACTTCAGGTAGAAAAAGAGCTGGGCATCACCAAAGATGATATCGGCAAGAAAATATCAGTTGAAGAGTACAACCAGAAGTGCCGTGAGGCGGTGATGAAGTTCAAAGGGCAGTGGGACGACCTCACTGAGAAAATGGGCTACTGGGTCGATTTGGATAATCCTTACATCACCTTCGAGAAAGATTATATTGAGTCTGTCTGGAATTTATTGCAGAAGTTTTACGACAAGGGTCTTCTTTACAAAGGCTACACCATACAGCCGTATTCACCGGCAGCAGGCACCGGTCTAAGCTCTCACGAACTGAACCAGCCGGGCACGTATAAAATGGTGAAGGACACCACCATTGCGGCGCAGTTTAAAATCGAAGGAACAGAAAACGACTACTTCCTGGCCTGGACCACCACCCCGTGGACTTTGCCGGCCAACAACGGTTTGGCTGTGGGTAAGGAGATCGCCTACGTGAAGGTGGCCACTTTCAATCAGTATACTTTTGCGCCGGTAAATGTGATCCTGGCAAAAGACAGAGTCAGCGCTTACTTCAATCAGAAGGCCGCTGACCTAAAGCTTGAGGACTATAAGCCGGGTGACAAGTTGATTCCTTTTAAAGTGGTTCAGGAGTACAAAGGCAAAGAACTGGCCGGCATGGCCTACGAGCAGCTCGTTCCTGTGGTGAAGCTGGAAAAACCTGCTTTCACTGTGGTGATTGGCGACTTTGTGACGACCGAAGACGGCACAGGCATCGTGCATATCTCCAAGACCTTTGGTGCGGATGACTTTCGAACCTCCGTGCAGAACAACCTGCCCGGTGTTTTTGTAAAAGATGAGGGTGGCTTTGAAGTGCCTATCGTTGACAGGAAAGGAAAGTTTGTCAATGAAGTGGGCGCCTACCTGAAAGCCAAGATGAAAGAGTGGGACATCACCGCCCACAAGGAGTATGACGAAGACGGATTTTATGTAAAGAACTATAAAGAGGAGGATGAAAGCGATCCGAATTTCAAGTCGACGGACGTCATTATTTCCATCATTCTCAAGCAGGAAAACAAAGCCTTTAAGGTAGAGAAATACGAGCACACCTATCCGCATTGCTGGAGAACAGACAAGCCGGTGCTTTACTATCCGATGGACTCCTGGTTCATCAAAACCACAGCCTACAAAGACAAGCTGGTTGCACTGAACAACACCATCAACTGGAAGCCGCAGTCGACCGGAACCGGCCGCTTTGGCAACTGGCTGGAGAACCTGGTAGACTGGAACTTAAGTCGCAGCCGTTTCTGGGGCACGCCCTTGCCTATTTGGGCAACAGACGACAGGTCGGAAATGAAATGCATTGGCTCATTTGCCGAGCTGAAGGCAGAATCAGAAAAGGCTGTGAAGGCAGGCCTGATGAAAGCACCTGTGGCTGACGACATGGACCTTCACCGTCCTTTTGTAGACGATGTGGTTTTGGTAAGCGATAGCGGTCGACCAATGAAACGTGAGACGGACCTCATCGACGTTTGGTTCGATTCGGGTGCCATGCCCTACGCACAGTGGCATTACCCATTTGAAAACAAGGAAGTATTTGAAGCCAACTATCCTGCGGACTACATCGCCGAGGGAGTAGACCAGACCCGTGGCTGGTTCTTTACACTCCATGCAATAGCAGGTATGCTGTTCGACAGTGTAGCCTTCAAAAATGTGATTGCCAATGGCCTGGTGCTGGATAAGAACGGCAATAAAATGTCGAAGCGCCTGGGCAATGCCGCCGACCCTTTCCTTACACTGGAAAAGTACGGTGCCGACCCCACCCGTTGGTACATGATCACCAACGCAAATCCGTGGGACAACCTCAAGTTTGATATCGATGGAATAGTAGAAGTTCAGCGCCGTTTCTTTGGAACCCTGTACAATACCTACAATTTCTTTGCACTCTACGCCAATCTGGATGGTTTTAACTATAGTGAGGCTGCCGTTCCTTTGAATAAGAGGACAGAGAGCGACCGGTGGATTACCTCTCGCCTGAATACGGTGAAAAAGCAGGTGGCAGAAGCCTATGACGATTACGAGCCAACCAAGGCTGGTCGGTTGATTCAGAATTTTGTTGTGGACGATATGTCCAACTGGTATGTGCGCCTGAACAGGAAGCGTTTTTGGAAGGGTGAGTACAACGAAGACAAGAAAGCGGCTTACCAAACGTTGTACGACTGCCTGGAGACAGTAGCTCGCCTGGCAGCACCGATTGCTCCTTTTTATATGGAGCGTGTTTTCTCTGACCTCAATAAGGTGTCAGGAAGGGAAACCGAAGAGTCGGTGCACCTGGCAGCTTTCCCTAAGGCAGACGAGTCGGCTATTGACAAGGAGCTGGAAACGAAGATGGCGTTGGCTCAGGAGGTATCGTCTTTGATTCACTCGCTTCGCAAAAAGCAGATGATCAAGGTGCGTCAGCCATTGTCAAGAATTCTTATTCCTGTACTGAATGCTTCTACCAGGCATTATATCGAAGCCGTGGAAGACCTTATTTTGTCAGAAGTCAATGTGAAGGCGATAGAGTATATCGACGATACATCCGGCATCCTTGTAAAAAGCATCAAGCCTAATTTCAGAAGGCTGGGTCAGCACCATGGCCCGATCATGAAGGACATTACCGTTGCAGTGAAGGAAATGACACAGGACGATATCGCCAGCCTGGAGGGTACTGGCAAATTCTTACTGAAAACAGCCAAAGGCGACATTGAGCTTACGCCGGAAGATTTTGAGATTTCTTCTGAGGACATCCCTGGCTGGTTGGTTGCCAGTGAAAATGGCCTGACTGTCGCCCTCGACATCACCATTACCGATGACCTGAAGAGGGAAGGGATCGCCCGTGACCTTGTGAACAGGATACAAAACCTGAGGAAAGACATGGGGCTTGAGGTACAGGACAAAATCAGGCTGTCTGTTAAAGAAAGTGAAAAAATGGTAAATGAGGCTTTGATTAGTTTCAAAGACTATATTTGTAGTGAAACCCAGGCCCTTTCGCTTGAAATGGTGGGAGATCTGACTGACGCTGTTGTTTTGGATATGGATGAGTTTAACCTCGAAGTCAAAGTAGCCGTTTAAAGAGATCAATCGTCGAAGCCAACACCAAACATTGTAAACTAAGGACAAAGTGAAGTATTTTAAATATTACCTACTGGCCATTGCAATGATCATTTTGGATCAGGTAGTTAAGTTGGCAGTACACTTCAATATGGAAATGGGCGTGGCCGGGCAGATTTACCTCCTTGGCGACGTATTTAAGCTTCACTATCTCACCAATCCGGGCATGGCCTTCGGCATGCAGCTCGGCAGTGAAAACGGCAAACTTATTCTTACCGTTGTCAGGCTCATAGCCATGGTCGTGATTGCTGTTTACCTCTATAGGTTGGCTAAAAAAGAAGTACACAGCGGCCTTTTATGGTGCGGTGCGCTTATACTTGGGGGAGCCATTGGTAACCTGATCGACAGTGTTTTCTACGGAGTCTTTCTTAACAACGCTCCTTACGACGCACCGAATCCATGGTTTCACGGCCAGGTAGTTGACATGTTTTACATCGACATCTGGGAGGGCAGAATCCCCGAGTGGGTGCCTTTGTTCGGTGGAGACTACACAGCTCTTTGGCCCGTTTTCAATGTCGCAGACGCCTCAATTTTCGTTGGCGTGGCAATTATTATCATATTCCAGAAGTCATTTTTCAAAGAAGCTGACCACGAAGAAGGAGATGCTACTGGCGACTCTCAAACTTCCATGGTGGGGCAGGTTCCTTCTGATGACGACGAAGCACGAAATGCCCAGTCGGTAGGGTAAGCTGCAGGGGATAGTCTCACGCAAAGGCTTCCAAGACGTAAAGAAGACTTTGAAATCCTTTCTTTGGAGTGATGTTTCAATTTAAGCTGCCAGTCCACGACTTTAACTCGGGCCTCTGCAAGTAGTTCGCAAATAGTCGACAAAACGTGTAACTTCAGTCTTCCCCAACCTGTCAAACCAACGTAACGTTAATACAGGTATGTCGAGCTTTTCAAAAGAGATCAAACTTATTGCGGTCTGGCTTTCTGCCATTATCGTTTTCCTCACAGCCCTTTTTCTGGTCAATCAGGTCTATCAGATTTATCACCTGGCGCTTGGTGTAAACGAAACTTTCGGAAGGGTGGTACTTGTTGCCCTGATAGCCATTTCCGCAGGCATTCTGCTGGTGCCTGTTTTTCTCTTTTTGCGGTTGCCGCAAACCCTCACACCTCCTAAAGAGGAAGACCAAGTCCCCAAACATAAAAGGAGAGTATTTCAACGGATTAGAAAAAATAAACTGTTGATCGCCGAGGGTCTTGTTCCCGCCTCTGAGGATCAATTGGAGGTTTCGCTAACCCGACTCAATGAGGAGGCAGACAAGATTATCAAACAAACGGCGCTGTCAGTATTCCTTACTACGTCCATCTCTCAAAACGGACGGCTGGATGCCTTCACCATCCTTTTTACCCACTCACGCATGGTGTGGAAAATTTGCCATTTGTACCACCAGCGACCAGGTCTGAGAGATCTCGCCCACCTTTATGCGAACATCGGCGCCACCACTTTTCTCGTATCCGAAATTGAAGACCTCGACATCAGTCTACAGCTTGAGTCGCTGCTATCGGGTGTAACTAAAAGCACCTCATTTTCTTCTATTCCGGTGGTGGGCCCCACGGCCACACTGGTGATGGATTCGCTTTTCGAAGGCTCCACAAATGCCTTTCTTACCCTGCGGGTCGGCATCATTGCCCGGCAATATTGTAGCTGCGTAACCACCTGGGATAGCAAAAAGGCAAGGAAAAACGCTACCCTTGAGGCTGGAAAAATGTTAAGTCAGATTGTGACCCAGGGGTCAACAAAGGTTGTCGGCGGCATTCTGAAAGCTGCAAAAAATGCAGGATTTCAAAGCATTAAATCTGGGGGCCAGGCCATAGTGAAAGCGGGCACCAAAATCACAGAAGGGGTTTCTTCTGCTGCCAGGAAAGTCAATCCTTTTGGAAAAAGAAAATCCGAAGCCAGGGAAATGGATCAATAGAAATAACGAAGATGCTTTGGACGGCACTTTGCTTCGACGTATTTTGAAGGCCTATTTTTAGTTAATTTCACCTATTCAACAAACCTGGAACTTAATCCATGGAAACATCTTTCAAAAACAGAGCTATAAAAGCTATCTTTTTCTTGCTTTTAGGGCTTCTGCCCTCACTTTTGGCCCAAAGCCAAACTGTTGACTTAGATTCACAGATTCCAGTCGATAAAAATGTCAGGATCGGCACGCTGAAAAATGGAATGAAATACTATATCCGACACAACGACCGTCCCGAAGACCGGGTGGAGTTGCGGTTGGTAGTAAATACCGGGTCGATTCTGGAGGATCCAAGCCAACTCGGCCTTGCTCACTTCACGGAGCACATGGCCTTCAATGGCACAAAGAATTTCAAGAAAAATGAAATCGTCAATTACCTGCAATCTATAGGTGTGCAGTTTGGAGCGGACTTAAATGCCTACACCAGCTTTGATGAAACGGTCTACATTCTGCCGATTCCCACAGACGATGAAAAAATTGTCAACCAGGGACTTCAGATTCTGGAAGACTGGGCACACAATCTCACTTTTGAAGGAGAGGAAATAGACAAAGAGAGGGGTGTGGTGATTGAAGAGTGGAGGCTTGGTCAAAGTGGTGAGCGCCGCATGCTCGACAAATACCTGCCAGTGATTTATAAGGATTCGAGGTATGCGGAGCGCCTTCCAATAGGCACCAAAGAAAACCTGGAGACCTTCCCGCATGAAGCGATCAAGCGGTTTTACAAAGACTGGTACCGTCCTGACCTGATGGCTGTGGTAGCCGTGGGCGATATTGATGTAGCAGTGATGGAGGCCAAGATTCAAAAGTACTTTGGAAGGATACCTGTGGCTAAAAGCCCAAAGAAAAGGGAAGAGTTTAAGGTGCCTGATCATGCCGATACCTATGTTTCTGTGTTGGCTGACAAAGAAGCTACCTTCGCCCAGGTTCGCCTATATTTCAAAACCGACCCGGAAGAGGAGACAAAAGCCAGTGACTACAGAGACTTTCTTGTAGAGAGAGCTTTTACCGGGATGTTGAATAAGCGGCTACAGGAGCTAACGAGAGAAGCTGAGCCACCATTTGTATACGCAAGCACCAGCCATGGCGGCACCTGGGCAAGAACGAAAGATGCATTTCAGGCCTTTGCGGTAGCAAATGAAAAAGACATAAAAGGCGGACTTCAGGCCATGATTACCGAGCTGGAGCGGGTTCGTAGGCATGGGTTTACTTCAGGCGAGTTAAAGCGCTACAAGCTCGACTTGCTGAAATCATACGAAGTCGCCTACAACGAAAGAGACAAGTCGGAGTCGGAGAATTATGTGGACGAATATGTCAATAATTTCCTCGAAAAGGAGCCGATTCCGGGCATTGAGTGGGAATACAACTTTGCAAAGGAGTATGTTGAAGGCATTGGTCTTGATGAGGTAAATGCGCTTATCGAAAAATGGATCACAAAAGAAAATAGGGTAGTGGTGATCACCGCACCTGACAAGGAGGGTGTGGTGCTGCCAACTGAGGATGAAGTGAAAGGCGTGCTCAACAGGATCAGGATATTAAAAGTTGATCCTTACGAGGACGAAGATTTTGGTGAGAGCCTGATGACCACCTTGCCCAAGCCAGGCAGCATTGTGTCAGAGAAAAAGAACGAGGCGTTGGGTATTACCGAGCTCGACCTTTCGAATGGAGTGAAGGTGTTTTTGAAGCCGACCGACTTCAAGAACGACGAAATAGTGATGACTACCTGGAGTCCCGGGGGGCACAGCCTTGCTTCCGATGCCGACTACCAGTCTGCCTCTAATGCGGCCTCTTTGGTGGATCAGGGCGGTATTGCCGACTACGATATTACCACTTTGCAAAAAGTGCTTGCAGGAAAGAGCCTTGGCGTTACGCCATTTATCAGAGAGTTGAGTGAGGGCGTGCAGGGCAGCACGACGCCAGCTGACATGGAAACGTTCTTCCAGCTGACGAATATGTATTTCACAGCCCCAAGAAAGGACGAAAAAGCGTTCCAGTCATTTATCACAAAGAACAAGTCCATCTTGTCGAATGTGATGGCCAACCCACAGTACTACTTTGTGGATCAGGTGCAACGTACGCTTTCCAACAACAGCATCAGAGGAGGCGGCTTCCCGACAGAGGCCGATTTGGATAAAATCGATCTGGACAAAGCGTTCGCCTTTTACCAGGACAGGTTCAGTGATGTGAGCGACTTCACTTTTTTCTTTGTCGGAGCATTTAAAGTAGACGAGATCAAGCCTATGCTGGAGCAGTACATTGCCAGCTTGCCAGCCTCAGGAAGAAAAGACCAGTGGAAGGACGTTAGTCCACGGCCACCAAAGGCGCCGTTGGAGAAAATAGTGAAGAAAGGAGTCGATCAAAAGAGCCAGGTAATCATGTATTGGGATACAGAGCAGGAGTTTGATAGGAAACAGTCATATTATCTGTCAAGCTTTGGGGAGGTAATGACCATTAAGCTGGTTGAGTTACTTCGTGAGGAAAAAGGTGGTGTGTACGGCGTAGGGGCCAATGCCAATGCAGAGAACATGCCGTACGACCACTATACCTTCCAGGTAAGCTTCCCTTGCGGACCAGAAAATGTTGAGGAGCTGGTGACGGCTACCCTGGATGAGCTGAAGAAGCTCCAGAAGGAAGGCGTGAGTGCTGAAGACTTGAAAAAAATTAAGGAAGGTCAACGTCGGCAACTGGAGGTTAGTTTGAAAGACAATAGCTTCTGGGCCAATACCCTGCGCAGCTATTATTATCAAGGATGGGATCCTGAAGGTATCCTGAAAGCGAAAGAAAGGATTGAAACCCTGACTTCAAAAGACATGCAGGAGGCGGCTAAGAAATATATCGATCCTGAGAAGTTCATCAAGTTGGTGTTGATGCCGGAAGAATAGGGGAAATAGAAAGATATAATCAGGGCATGCCTAATAGGTATGCCCCTTTTTTTGGCACCTTTTTAAAAACGATCATGTTTCTACAAGGCTAATATTACCAAACCCTGTTGTTTTTCTGATTGGCCCAAACCACAAGTAACGTTCGAACAAATGCAGTGCTTCTTCACCTGGGTGAGCGCTGGAGATAATACCCTACTAGTTCATTCACGATTTCATCAAAATGTTCATCAACAACTGCGGATGTTTGATTGAGGTGAAGATTAGAGCAAACAGAGGGTCAATACGTTGATTTGCTCTACTTTTGGCTACCAACCTAGGCGTTCTATTGGCGTAAATGAGAGCTGGGTTAACTATATTTATGATATGGAAAGAAAAATAGATTTACATATAGAAAAATTACCAGAAGGGGTCTACCTGGCAACTTCTGATGCTATTCAGGGGCTGGTTGCCCAGGGAAGGACAATTTCGGAAACGCTTGAGATCGCCAGAGATGTGGCCAAGAAACTGCTCGAAGCGCAGGAAGGAACTAATCCCATTGTGCTTCCTGAGTTCGATAATGAGTTTGATCTTCCGCTGGTGATTGGGATGTAATGGGTAGGTTGTCGGGCTTTAAATACCGTGAGATTGTAAAAATGCTAAAAAAGCTAGGTTTTTCATTTCATAGGCAAGCGGCCGGTAGCCATGAAATTTGGTGGAACGAAAGCACTGGTAGATTCACCACAATACCCAATCATCCTGGAGATATGCCAGAGGGAACTTTGAGAGCAATTCTCAAGCAATGCGATATTGCACCAGAAGAATTTCTTAAAATGAAGTAGAGGCTCTTTTTCGAAGAGGCTTTATTAGAGCCATAATTTAATTTTCCGTTAAAGCGTTTCTAATTTCCTCGAGCACCATAAGAATATTCCTCTCAACTTCTTCATTGGTGAATCTAATCACTCTCAGGTCATGCTCCGTTAGGTCGTGGGTTCTCCCTCCATCATATTCATTTTGCTCTTTAAGGTCATGAATTTTGCCACCCGGATCTATCACTAGTTTCGCTTCATGACAGTAAAAAATGACAGTAAAAATCTGCAATGAAACCAGCCACGGGATGCTGCCTTCTAAACTTATGTCCGCCTAGCTTTCGTCCTCTGAGGTTTTGCCATAGCAGGTCTTCTGCTGCTGTGTGGTTCTTGCGCATATTTATTGCGTACTCGAAGAGGTTGCCTTGTGCGTTTTTGTGGAAGTCTCGTTTCGGCATCTGTATTTCAAGGTGTTTTCCTCACCCCGGCCCTCTCCTTTGGGAGAGGGGGCTCGCTCAGCAGGCTGCCGAGTTACTTAATCCTTCTCCCCGGGGAGAAGGGCAGGGATGAGGTTTCTTCTTCAAGATATTTATTCCAGAAGCAAATCAAAAACCATTATTAATTGGGAATTGTACTCCCTCAGCTCGATTTTACTTAGATAAGGTAATAAAATACTATATTCTCCATTATTTACCGAAGGGCTGACTTTACTACCATGAAATAGCCATAAGGAATACCCTACCCAACGGAATGAATAACCAGTCAACAGACTACGATCTATTCCGTAATGGTACAGGCTATTCCATCTGGCCTCTAAAAAGTAAATTTTATGCAGATGAAACTATTCAAGAAAGAAGAGCCACAACCAATAGAAGTAGCCGGACATGAGCTGTCTTGCCCGATTTGCTACAACAAACTGTTCTGGTCAAGGAGGGCTCAAATGAATTCCGCTGTGTCAAGCTTCTTCAACCTCGACTGGACTGACCGAACCGCCACTTGCTTTGTCTGCTCAGAATGTACGCATATAGAGTGGTTCCTGGGGTAATTTATTGCGAATCTGTTTTAACCATGACTTTTTGAGAGGCCACGCCATGGCGCCCAAGAAAAGCAACCAACCCCACCAAACACCCCCAAGCCAACCAATCCCCCATCTTCGAGTAGACAGTTGCTATTCCTTTCGTTGCCAGATGACTGACCATCACATGCTCACCCACTGAGCTAAAGTCATTGGAGCCTAGTACTTTTCCATAGTAGTCTGAAGCAATGGATGTGGCATTGCTAACGGGGCGCAGCAGCGAAAAACCATTTTCTATAGCTCTGACTTTGGCCATCCAGGCGTGATACGGAGCAATCTCTTTCCAGTCGCCGGAAGGGAGCAGCATTATGTCAGCGTTTTGCTGCCCTGCCTGCCTCATCAGGTAGGGGAAGTCGGCGTCGTAGCAAATGGAGATCGCAATACGCCCAAATTCGGTGTCGATTACAGGAACCTTTCCATCGCCGTGTATGCTGGGCTCTACCAGCGGCACAGGCTTATTTTTGAAAAAGGTGTTGAGCACTTGCCCATCAGGGCCAATAAACAAAGCCTTGTTCTCCAGGTACTTCGAGCCCATGGTGACTTCGCCGGGGATAATAGAGGCCATTGTTAACAGCAGATAGAATTGGTTTTCATTTGCCAAACGCCTGGCTTTGGCAATAAGCTTGGCTTCCGTGGCTTTGGTGGTAAAAAGGAGCCCTTCGGAAAAAGAGACAACCCTGGCCCCGGCAATTGCTTCCTTTTTAGCGACAGAGAGCATGCTGTCCTGAAAGGCTTCCATTTGTCGATGAGAAGCACCGAAAATTGGGTCACCTGGGTTTTCAATAAACTTCACCAAACCTTTGTTTAGCTCCTGGAGTTCTGGGGAGGTTTGCGTAAGCTTGGCCAGATCAACATCCAGTCGGCTTCCAAACACAGCTTCATAGGTTGACTGAAGCAACTCAAGGTTTTGCCCTGTGATGCCAGCCACCCTTACAGTAGTTGTTTCGTCCTGCCATAGTGTGTTGATTCTTAGGCTTCCGCCAATTAGGATCACTGTAAAGATTGATAAGAAGACAGTAGCTGGTTTTTTTATTGAGGAAAACCTAAGGCCGTTGGAATACCATGCCACCAAAAGTGCTGAAACCCAGGTAATGAGAAAGGTAACACCCCATAAGCCAGTAACAGCAACTAGCTGCATCAAAACATCATTATTCACCTGGGTATAACCAATCGATCCCCAGGTGCCACCCCCATCGAAACCATTGAGGTAGTCGTAAGCCACATAGAGGCACGGAAACAGCAGAGTAGCATACCAGCCCTCAACTCTTTTTGAAAGCAAGCGGAAAAGAAAGAAGGGAATCAAGTGCTTCAAAGCACCAATCAGTGCGATCACCACAAATACGATGGTAGGGAAAGGCATGACTTTGTAACTGCCAATCAACGACGAAACGTAAAGAACCGACAACCCCATTAACAGGCTTTTCCAGGGCTTGTATTCTTTCATCAACAAAATAAGGAAGGCCGGAGCTACCCAGGCAGCCGGAGCAAACATCCATTTAACTGATAACAGTGAGAAGCTGATCGTGGCCAACAGCCAAAGTGCAATAGTTTTTGTGTTTGTGAAAGTTTTCATAATGTCTTTGTTTTTTGAACAAAGGAGACATATTGTACTCACTCCCACGACCGACTGCCGGAAGTCGAACGCTTTTTCAAAAAAATTGCAAAAGGTTACTCCCACTTCCAGGCTACTAAATGTTTTTTTGCCGGGACAGAAATCCGAAGCTTTTTTATTCAGGTTGAAGCGGCCAGTTTCTGAAGAGCTTCTTTCCTAAATGAAGAAGGAGTGGTTCCCGTCTTTTCTTTGAAGATGGTGTTGAACGACGACTTGGAATTGAAACCGACCTCGTAGAGAACTTCCAGTACTGTAAGCTTTGAGTCGGGTGAATTGGACAGGATGGTCATCGCCTCATTGATCCGGTAAGAATTGATAAAGTCATAGTAGTTCTGACCGAACAGCTCATTCAGCACTTGAGAAAGTTTCCTGGGGGCCACGTCCAGTTTTGCGCACAGCTGCTCAAGACTTATTTCTGGATCCAGGTATGGTTTTTCATTTTCCATCAGCTGAATCAGTTTGTCCTTCAGTGCTTGTTTTTCTTCGCTCCCAAGAGATGAGCTTGTGTATTTGGCAGTGTCCTTTTTTTCAAGCCCTGCGAATATTTCAGGTTGTTGTAAGCCTTTGAAAACGACAGCATTCACGAAAAGAAAAAAGAGCCCCACCACTATGGCAAAGGTGGGCTGAAACCAGGCGTCAAGCCCTGCATATGGAGCCATCACATTCACGAGGGAAAATAATAGAATGCCTGTCATGGTCAGTATGAGGAAGCGTAGCCAGGCAAGGCTGATTTTTTCAGTGGATGAAAAAAGGTCTTTGATTCGCTGCTGATAGAAACTGATTCCCTTCAGTGCCAGAAAGAAGTAGGTCAAAACATGGCCATAAACTAAAGCTACTGAGAAATAGAAGCCCGGAGGCAGCTGTCGGTCGGCGATAGATTTTTGTATGAAAAGTTGTTCTTCCTGGCTGTAAGAGTGATAAAAGACCTGAAAAGTAATTGTGATAATTATAAAAGGAAGGAGATGAAGCAGGTGGGAAGTTTTCAGTTGAAACCCTTCATAAACTACTGACCGGGTGTAGAACAATAGCAAAGGACCGAGCAATAAGGCAAACCCGTCTTCGAGGTGGGCAATGGCCGGGTATTGTTGGTAAAAGCCGGTAAGGCCGATAAGGCCGTCGGAAAAATTGATTCCCAAAAACAGAAAGAATAAGGCGAGCAGTCGATTGCTTAGCTTTTTACCTTTTTTAAGGGCGAAGAGAAAAAAGGCAAGCAGCAATACTTGCAAGATAATGATGGGTAGAAGAGTATTTAAAACTATATCCACCGCTCTTCCTTTTACTGAAACACAATATCCTTCAACACCTTCTCCCCAAACTCCTTCTTGAAGATGTCGAGTACCTTGGCTTTGTTTAAATTCATCTCGCTTTTGAGTGGGGCGGACGTAAGACGCACGAACAACACGTTGTCTTTTACAAAAAGCTTGGAGGTGCGGCTGGCAATAGGCTTACCCATGAGTCGTTCCCAGGAAGCAAGCAGCCTGGTGTGATCAAATTTCTCCTCAATATGGTAATTCTGGAGCATTTCCCTGATTACATCCTTCAGCTCCAGCGACTCGTTTTTTCTATCGTCCTTCTTTTTGTACATAACTTCCAATCTTAAAACTCAATCTCCTCTACCTTTCCTTCTTCCACTTTGAAGAGCTTCTTGTCTTTTTTCAGCCCTTTAAAAAGCGTCATGGTTCGTTCTGGTCTCGCATCCGTTACAAACAGCTGCCCGAAATCGTCCTCTCCCACAAGTTCCATCAATTTTTTGATGCGATCGTCATCAAGCTTGTCAAATATATCGTCGAGTAGTAGGATGGGCGCAAATCCTTTTACCTGGCTTGTGATATCGAACTGGGCAAGCTTCAGAGCGATCACAAAAGACTTTTGCTGGCCCTGAGAGCCAAACTTTTTCACAGGTTCTTCCTCCAGCAAAAACTCAAAGTCGTCCCGGTGGATGCCAAAAGTGGTTCTTTGCAAGGCCATGTCCTTATCAATCGCCTTTTTGAAGTTTTCCTTCCACGAGGCATCGGAAAGCTCAGAAACGTACACCACCTTGGTTTGCTCGGCCCCACCAGAGAGCCATTGGTAGCGGGGACTGAACAAAGCCTCAAACTTTTCGGTGAAGCCTCGTCGGCTATCGAATATCAATTGCCCCGACTTCATCAAATGCTCATCATACACTGCTAGCAGCGTTTTGTCCAGCCTTCTGGTTTCACCGTACTGTTTCATCAGGCTGTTCCGCTGCTTAAGGTAGTGGTGATACACCATCAGGTTTTCGAGGTAGCTGGCATCCAGTTGAGAAATGATGCTGTCGAAGAATTTCCGCCTGCCTTCGCTGCCTTCCCTTATCAAGTCTGTGTCGTTGGGGGCGATCAACACCACGGGAAAGCGACCTATGTGGTCAGCCAGTTTCTCGTACTCTTTTTGATTCACTTTGATGAGTTTTTTCTGCCCCGGTTGAAAAGCTACCTGCACCTGTTCGCCCTTTCCAGCACCCTTTTTTGCAGCCTTCCATTCGCCTTTTATAAAAAAAAGCGGATCGCCTTTCCTAATATTCTGACTGTCAACACTATTCAACGACCCTTTTGTCATCGACAAATAGTGGATTGCATCCAGCAAATTCGTCTTTCCTGAGCCATTTTTCCCCACAAAACAATTTATACCCCTTGAGCAGTTAATAGCAAGTGACTGGTAATTTCGGAACGACTCAAGGTGCAGGTTACTCAGATACATTTACTTTTGTTGAATGAAGGCAATTTACTTATTTTGCGGGGGTTAAAACTGCCAGCTGATTTCCAGGGCAGGGTAACACAACATCCCAAAAGTAATATTACAATTCGTAGACACAGAAATATTTCCAATAATGGCTAGTGTAAAAGATAAGGCGAAGGCAAAAGCAACGGCGAAGGACAACTTTTCGAATGAGACCTACATGTTCTGGTATGAAACCATGCAACTGATGAGGAAATTTGAAGAGAAGGCGGGACAGTTATACGGTCAACAAAAAATACGTGGCTTCTGTCACCTTTATATTGGCCAGGAGGCTTGTGTGGCGGGCGCTATTTCTGCCCTGGAAACAGGCGACAAGTATATCACAGCGTACCGTGATCACGCCCACCCAATTGGCCTTGGATCCGACCCTAAAACCATCATGGCCGAGCTTTACGGTAAAGAAACCGGTATTTCGAAAGGCAAAGGAGGCTCCATGCACATGTTTGACAAAGAGAAAGGCTTCTTCGGGGGACACGGGATCGTTGGTGCACAGGTTCCACTAGGCTTGGGGATTGGCTTTGCTGAAAAATACCAAAAAACTGGCAAGCTGTGTGTAACGTACATGGGCGACGGTGCTGTAAGGCAAGGCGCCTTCCACGAAGCGCTCAACCTGGCGATGACTTATAAGATACCAGTGATCTTCGCTATTGAAAACAACGGCTATGCAATGGGTACATCTGTTCAGCGTACTTCTAACGTAACGGAGCTATATAAACTGGGTTCTGCATACGACATGCCTTCCTTCCCTGTGGATGCCATGTCGGTAGTCGATGTGCACCATGCATTTGCTGAAGCAGCCGAGCGTGCCAGAAAGGGCGATGGCCCCACCCTGTTGGAACTTCGGACTTACCGTTACAAAGGACACTCAATGTCTGACCCTGCCAAGTACCGCACCAAAGAGGAACTGGAAGAGTATAAAGCAAAAGACCCCATTGAGCAGGTTCGCCAATTGATACTCGATAAGAAAATCGCTAAGGAGGCTGATCTTGACAAGATCGATGACAAAATAAAGGACCAGGTAGCTGAAGCCGTCCAGTTCTCCGAGGACTCAGGCTGGCCTGATCCGTCAGAATCGTTAAAAGATGTGTATGCTCAGCAAGACTACCCTTATTTGATGGAGTAGCATAGTACTGATCATTGGTCATAGAAGCAAAAAGAGCTACCCATCAGGCAGCTCTTTCTTTTACATAATGAATGAAACTTACACTTTTAAACGGATATTGACTTTTTCCAGTAAACTGGTTATGTAGATAACCAGTAGAGAAAACAGCAATGTTTTGATAAGACCCACGGCCCCAACTGTGGCGAATTCGGGAAGCCAGGCTGCAATCGTGACCATAAAGATCGGGTAGAACCAATAGGGCACCAGGTAGCAGGTGAGTGTGCTTCTTCCCGCTGGTGCCAGAAAGCCAGCCCAATTCGTCTTCTTCCACACGTCGGCAATCAGATAAACCAGCGTAAACGAAATGGTGCTTATCCCAGCGCAGATGGCCGTCCAGGAAGGTGTAGCCCTGATTTTAGAAATTCCCCATTCAGGGCGGGTAATGAAGCCAAAAGCCAGAGAAATAACAGCAAAGGCCAAACAGGCGGTTAGAAAGAGGCTCAGTTTGTTCTTTTGAGCAAAATAAGTGAGCATAAGGCTTACCCACACGCCGCTGAGCACACTGGCGTGGTTGGAGGCACTTACTACCAGCAATCCTTTTGGAAGAATTCCTAGTATTCCATTCATCTGGTGGATATTGAATAGATAGAAGGCTACTAGAACTGCTGATATGACAAGTATTCTATCACCTACAAATACATAAATAACTGAGCAGAAAAGGTATGACCAACCAATGAGTCCAAGAATACCCCACCAATGAGTCTTCATCCAGACAGGATTGTCTGTCGGCCCTCCTTTATATATGGCACACAGGGCTATAAGAATGCCGATGCCTGCTACCTGCATCACCCACTCAGGCACTTTACCGAAGGCCTTTTTGTCTTTATAGTTGTTCCAAATGAGAATAAACCCAATAGCCATCAGGATTTGCCAGGCTTGCTTTGAGATGGGAATTAATTCTTTGTTGATGCTCTCCAGATTCACCATCATTACCCCCATCACAATCAGGGCCAGGCTTCTTTTAGCGATGTGGATAATCACCTCAGTATTGTTTTCATCCTTGGCCCTGCGTGCCTTAATGGCCATGGGTACCGAAAGACCTACTATGAAAAGAAATGCTGGAAACACCACGTCGGCCAGCCCAAGGCCGTCTTCGTTACCTGCTTTGTGGCCCATCCATTCCGGCACTTCACTGAGCGACCATAGGTCATTCACAAAAATCATGAGCAGCATGGTAAGCGCTCTGAAAATATCTATAGAGGCGATGCGATTGTTCATAGCCGTTAGCGTCATTGTACCTGACTATTAATCGCCGAAAACATAGCATTAAAACAATTGGCCTGACCATCTTCCGAGGTGCCTTTTTCCTTTAGCTCATAGTATTTGTCGATAAAGCCGTCGGCACCACTCCATACAGTGTGCATCATACCCAGGTATCTTTCCTTCAGTACTTTACTGCTGTTTTCTCTTAGCGCTAGTGTCTGTGCTACTTGCTTTTTGGCAGGCTCCGGCCTGTTCCATGGGCAAGTGATTACCGAGAGACCTTTCATAGCCAGATAGGCCGCTGTTGGGTCGGCCCTTTCATAATGCCAGTCGCAAATGACCACATCTTTGGGAATCAGGTCGACCGCCCTGTGCGTGTTGTTCATGCTTGCTTCCCACATCCCCAAGCCGGTATCGCTTCCGTCCAGTAGTCGGTCTCCCCAAATCCACAGCTTTCTCCCTTTTTGCGCCAGGTGATTTCTAATAGTAGTCACTTCTCCTGCAAATAGCTCTGCCTTGTCTTTGCCTTTGCAGCGAGGGCATTTGTCGTCGCCTATATAAAATACTTCGTCCATGCCAGCGTGGAAAGTTTTTGCCTCGAACACTTCCATTATTTCGTCTACCAGATCAAAAACTACCTTATGCACATCGGGATGCAATGGACAATAGCTCTTGCAGTAGAGGCCGTCAGGGTTTGGCCATTCATACTTTTCCGGCATCGTTACATGAGGAGTTTCATCAAACTGAGGATACTCTGTCAGCAGGGCATAGGTGGTGCTTGCCCACGATTGATGCCCTAGCAGGTTGATCTGTGGGATCAATTCAATATTGCTCCGTTTCGCAGCCGCCACCAGCTTTTTAACTTCCTCCCTGGTCAAGCCATCGTTGTCGGCAAGCTTTGGGTAAGACTTGTACTGATACTTCCAGTCAACCCTCAACACCAAAGTGTTTACATGGTTGGCCGTTAGTTCATTTTCCATGAATTTGATGAAGCGATCAAGGCCTTTGGAGCTGGGCGCAACTATCGCCAGCCCCCGCACCGGCATGATGGAATCCAGCGGCTGAGCCTTGGCAATGCTCCCCAGGCTGAGTATAAAAAGAAAAGCGATTTTTTTCATAGTGGTGTTCTTTAGCAGATAATGTGTCACCATACAATTTAAAAATATTATGGTGTTTGCGCACACAATTCACTGGAAAGGTGATGAGTGGTAATAGCTGCGATAAATAGGGGGGTTAAAATAATGTGGTTGTTTAATGGCTGATAGTCTTTATTTTATCGAAAAAAATATATCTTTGCGACCTCAAAAGATTAGGATAAATGGCGAAGACTAAAAAGGCGTCAGCTAGAAAGGGTAAAGAGCACGGAAATGATTTGTTGGAAAGCCCTGAAGCTTTAGCTGAGCAACTCACCCGTACAGAAGAATTTCTTGAAAAGAACAGGCAGCTGGTATTTGCCATAGGCGCTGTTATTATTTTGGGAGTCACTGGGTTCATATTTTACAACTACTATCAGTCGAACCAAAACACTACAGCCCAGAAGGAGCTTTTTCAGGCGGTGTACTACTTCGAGGCTGACAGTCTTGGACAGGCCCTGAATGGTGACGGAAACAACTATGGTTTTCTTGACATCATTGACCTGTACGGTAGCACGAAGGCCGGCAACCTGGCGAACTTTTATACTGGAGCCACCTACCTGAAAATGGGTGATTTCGAATCAGCTATTCGTTACCTGAAGGCCTTTGGCGCATCTGACGATTTGGTGCAGGCCAGAGCTTACTCACTCATTGGAGATGCTTACATGGAGCAGTTGGACTACAAGAACGCAGCAGACTACTATCAGCAAGCATCAGACTATAAGCCGAACAAGCAGTTTACGCCTGTGTATTTGACCAAAGCGGCGATTGCTTATGAAAGACAAGGAGATTTAAGTGCAGCACTGAAGTGTTACACAACGATAGTAGATAAGTTTTACGGAGCAGCTGAGTACCAGGACGCCAAGAAACACAAGGCCAGACTGGAAGCCCTCGCTTCAAAATAGTTGATGAAAACATCGGCAGAAGGAGGGATAAAGATAGCTTTATCCCTTTTTTGTTTCTAAAAACCAAAAAATGGCGTCTTCAGAAAAGAACTTGAGCAGTTTCTCCGGCAGCAACGTTGGGGACGTAAGCAAAAAGAAATTTGGGATAGTGGTCTCTGAGTGGAATGAAGAAGTGACAGAGGCGCTTTTTCAGGGTGCTTACGGGGTGTTGGTAAAGCACGGGGTAAACAGAGACAATATAATCAGGAAGAACGTACCCGGCAGTTTTGAGCTAAGCCTGGCTTCTCAGTGGCTGGCTCAGCAGGCAGACATTGATGCTGTTATCAGCCTGGGTTGCGTGATACAGGGCGAAACAAAGCATTTCGACTTTATATGCCAGGCTGTAGCCAATGGCATTACGGAGGTCGGCTTGAAGTACAATAAGCCCGTAATTTTTGGAGTTTTAACCACCAATAATAAGAAACAAGCATTGGAAAGAGCTGGCGGAAAGCACGGAAACAAAGGTGACGAGGCAGCCATTACGGCTATTAAAATGCTTGGATTTTAAACCTATCTAGTAACAATGATTGTAGTAAAATTCGGAGGTACATCAGTTGGGAAGCCTGAGCGGATGCATTCTGTGAAGGACATTGTGATGAGTGTGCCGGGCCAGAAGCTGGTCGTTCTTAGTGCGGTATCAGGCACCACCAATGAACTCATTGCGATTTCTGATGAGTTCTCCAATGGCCATATTGAGGGGGCACTTGACAGAACAAGAAAGCTTTATGCTCAGTATGTTGACTTTGTGCAACAGCTTTACGCAACTGAGGAAGGCAAGCAAAAGGGAACAGAGGTAATTGACAGGTACTTCCAGCAGATAGAAACGCTTGTAAAGCAGCCCTTTTATGGCAAAGCCAACAAGCTTCTCGTGGCTCAGGGGGAGATTATTTCGACCAGTCTTTTTTATGAGTACCTCAATGAGATTAAGGTGCCGGCTGTGTTTCTTTCAGCACTCGACTTCATGTACCTTAAAGACAATGGAGAGCCCGATCTTGATTTGATTTCCGAAAAGCTGAGGAAAATTTTGGCAGGCATTGATGATAAAAGTGTAATTGTTACGCAAGGATACATCTGCCGGAACTCTTCTGGCGGTGTCGACAACTTGAAAAGAGGTGGAAGCGACTATACCGCTACCCTCATCGGGGCGGCCATCAAAGCGGAGGAGGTTCAAATCTGGACGGATATCGACGGGATGCATAATAACGACCCGAGGATTGTTGAAAATACAATGCCTATTGCAGAGTTATCGTTCGAAGAGGCCGGTGAGCTGGCATACTTTGGAGCAAAAATCCTGCACCCTACCTGCATTCTTCCGGCGCAGCAAAAGAATGTACCGGTTCGTTTGAAAAACACTTTAAATCCAGCTGCACGGGGAACCTTGATTACATCTAACAAAAATCCAGACGCCATCAAGGCCATTGCTGTCAAAGATGGCATCACAGCCATCAAAATCAAGTCTACCAGAATGATTCTGGCCTACGGCTTCCTTAGGAAAATTTTCGAGGTTTTCGAAAAGTACCAAACTTCTATCGACATGATCACGACGTCGGAGGTGGCTGTGTCTCTCACCATAGACGAGCCTACTTATCTGAACGAGATCATCGAAGAGCTGAAGCCCTACGGCACCATTGAGGTAGACAAGAACCAGTCGATTGTGTGTATTGTAGGTGACTTTGTTGCCGACAAGAAGGGCGTAGGCAAAGATATCTTCGCTTCGCTTGAAGACATACCAGTCAGAATGATTTCGTACGGTGGAAGCAAAAACAATATTTCCCTGCTTATCGACACCATCTACAAAACAGAAGCGCTGAAAGTTTTGAACAAGGGATTATTCAATTTATAATCCCTGATTCTTTTTTCAAACAGGGTGGATATAGAAGAATATCAGCCATACGATTAAGAATAGAGGCAGGAGGATCGGAATCGAGAACCGCAGTATGTAGCCAAAGAAAGATGGCATTTTGATGCCTATTTGCTCGGCTATCGACTTCACCATAAAGTTAGGGCCGTTGCCTATGTAGGTCATGGCACCGAAGAACACTGCGGCAATTGAAATTGCTTTGAGCGCAAGGACAGAGTCAGCGTAAGTGCCACCAGCGGCAAACGCCACCACATCTTTGACCTGCCCAATATCTCCTCCTTTGGCAGCCATGGCTGCAGTTAGAAAGTTAAGATACGTAGGAGCGTTGTCCAGGAAGCCCGAGAGCGCACCGGTACCCCAGTAAAGTGAATTATGGGTAATGAGTGGAGCACCCGCCTCGGACTGAGCGAAATTGCTCACCAGCTCAAGAGCGGGCATCATGGTGCCGAAGATTCCTATAAAGATAAAGGCGACCTCTCTAATAGGCTCAAAGTTGAAGTCGTTGCCCTCCAGTGCTTTTTTCTCTGCAAACTTGAATGAAAGGAAGGCAGCGGAAAGCATAATGACTTCCCTAATGAAAGAAAATTTCTGTCCCTCGTAATGGATGGCCGGAACCCATTCTAACACATTCGGATCAAGGAAAACAGAAAGAATAATAACCAAAAGCCAGCCGAAGTTTCTGGCACCGACTACGGTTACCTTATTGGTGAAATCCTGAGGATCCTCGCCGAAGCTATAGTCCGCTTTGTTGTTTCTGTCGATTAAGTAAAAAATCCCGGCCAGGAAAGCAAGCGCAAAGACCCATGAAACGCTGTTGTTCAATAGTGTCCAAAAGAAGGGGACCCCTTTCAAAAATCCCAAAAACAGCGGCGGATCTCCAATAGGAGTGAGAGAGCCACCAATATTGCTTACCATGAAAATAAAGAAGATGATGTGGTAGGCCTTGATCCTATTCTTGTTCAGCCGGATAAACGGCCTGATCAACAGCATGGAAGCCCCGGTGGTGCCAATGATATTGGCGATGACGGCCCCGACAAGCAGAATAATTATATTAGTCAGTGGTTTTGCCTCTTTGTCGACATTGATCATGATACCCCCACTTGCCACAAAAAGGCCAGTCAGCAAGGCTATGAATTGAATATATTCCGCCAGAGCGTGCACTGGATTGTGCACGTTGTGCAACACAAACAGATAGTAGAGCACCACTAGTATAGCCAGCGAAACAGCTACAATTGGATAGTTTTTGTGCCAAAAGTGCTCGTAGAACAACGGCCCGGTGGCAATCATCAAAAGTAGCAGCACGAAAGGAATCACCAGCCAACCGGGTGCACTCGGGTGCTCTCCTTCCTCAGCATGCCCATCCTCGGCTGTGCCAGGGGTTTCTTCGGCAATGTCGCTCAAGGCAATATTGGCTGCCACCTCATTGTTTTCATGCAATGCTTTTGCCTTTACGTCGTTGGCAAAAACGCCCGTTATAAGAGCGACACTAAGGCACAGAAATATTGCAATTTTTTTCATTAAAGGCCGATCAAAGTAGAGTGTTAGGTTCTGGAGGAGCGGCGGTACCGCTTTGCCAATTAGCTCCTCTTATTTATACACTTGGTTAATTCCTGCTTAAATAAGTTGTTTTAGTGCGATTTCAAAAGAAGTTTTAGGTATTTGTTGACCGTGATTATTTAGCTGGTATGATTTCGAAAGAGAGCGCCCCGATAAGCTTGGAAACACGGTGTATCAACACAGCTTCCGCTACCAGATTTTTATCTCCGTCGAGCATAAGATAGGTAAAAACTATCTACTATTCTAAATAGAAATGACTACCCGGGTGACTGGCACTTCCAACACCACTAGTGACTGATGGAGCTAACAAGATGCGGTGTACTTGTTTTAGCTATTGTATCGACGCCTTAAAATTTCCATGCAAGCTTCCCGCTGACACATCTTTTTTGCTGCCAGTCACTTGCGAAGAAACGTTGGGTTGCCCGAGAAACCTTTGCAACGCAAGAAAGGCAAATACTAATGCTTCCTTGAACTCAACAGTTTTTCGATCCGGCGCCTCGTAGGTAAATCTTCCTTTGCCATAACGATTAAGTGCATCCATTAGGAACCCATTTAGCGCACCGCCACCTGTTACCATTACTTTTTCCGTAGAAGATCCAAGGCCATCCATTCCGTTATTCACCTGAAAGGCAATGTGATGAGTGAAAGTGTGGAGGGCATCTTTCACAGGTGTGTTGCTGTTGTCAAGTAAAGGTGCTACTTCTTGCTCGAACCATTCGTACCCCAGAGATTTTGGGCCTTTTTGCTGAAAATAATCAAGTTTGTTGAGTGATCGAAAAAGTGAATCATTCATAGATCCTGTTTTTGCCACTTCACCATTTTTGTCGAAGCTCATCCCAAGCTTCCCCGCCAGGTGGTTGAGCCCCATATTGCAGGCGCACGTATCAAAGCCTTTCATGGTGTTTTGACTGTGCAAGGCGACATTGGCTATGCCACCAAGATTGAGAAAGGCATTGTAGGCAGGGAAAAGGTGGTGCTCGCCATAGGGAACCAGAGGGGCACCTTGTCCACCGCTCAGGACGTCTTGAAGTCGGAAGTTGGCAATGACCGGTAGCTGAGAAAAATGGCTGATGGCTTCAGGATTGCCTATTTGAAGCGTAAGAAGTTTCTCAGGCTGATGAAACACGGTGTGACCATGCGACCCAACAAATAGTGGCTTAAGATCATGCTTTCTGCAAAATGCATGTACACTGGTGCCGAAGAATTTTCCGAGCTCGACATCAAGCAAGGACAGGTCAAGCCCCGACAGTGTGACAGAGCCTTTGAGCTTCTGCTGCATTTCGTCTTCATAAGCCATTGATTCAGCCGCCTCGATGGAATAACCCCACTTGTCTTTTTCATGCCGAAATCTGCACGCTGCCACGTCGAGCCCATCCAGAGAAGTCCCCGACATAAGGCCAATCACAAGAAACTCTTTTTCCATAATTGCATCTATATAGGTAATATCGCCGACTAATTGTTTACTGTACTATGACCGCCGCTATTGACATAGGTAACACAAGGTGCAAGATAGGTTTTTTTGAAAATGACTCGCTTATTAAGCTGAAAACAAGCGTGGCTTTTGAAGCTATTGTGGGTGCCCTCAAAGGGGAGGAGGTGTCGGAGGTGATTGTAAGCTCCGTTGGCAAAGACGTAAGCAACCTGGGGAAGGAACTGTCTGAAAAATATAAAGTTGTCAAATTGACCCATCTGCTACCGCTCCCAATCTTTCTTGACTACAGCAGTACAGATACCCTTGGGACCGACAGAATAGCGGCAGTAGCGGGAGCTTTCCATCTTTATAGGGGAAAGAACTGTCTGGTAATAGACGTGGGTTCCTGCATTACATATGACATCATCACCAGCGATGGCTACTATAAAGGTGGAGCTATTTCTCCCGGAGTAGAGATGAAACTAAAATCAATGCATACCTTTACGGCCCGATTACCGTTTATAGAGCATCCCGAATGGGTTGATCTGCCGGGAAAGGATACAAAAACATCAATGATCAATGGGGTATTGCACGGGACACTGGCAGAAATTGAAGGCATGATAGAGAGGTTCTCTGGTTTGCTGCCAGACTTGCAGGTGATTATGTGTGGTGGTGGGAGTAATTTTTTTGAATCTAATATAAAACACCACATCTTTGTACGCTCCGAATTGGTCCTCATCGGACTCAACAGTATTTTAAGGCACAATGAGAGGAATTAGATTGGTTATTACGGGCTGGGTAGCATTGTTTTGCTGTGCCACTTCCTATGCACAAGTTACACTTTCACCATTCACGCTATATGGCATAGGTGACATCAAAGAGGGGAGTTTTGCGAATCAATTTGCCATGGGCGACCTGGGCATAGGTACGCCAACGGTATTTCACATCAATGGGATGAACCCGGCTATGCTTACCCAGAACCTGATGTCCACTTTCCAAATGGGTGTAGCTGCGGATATTAGGACGCTGTCCAGTTCAAACGGCAGCGATAGAAATGGGGGTGCTAACCTCGCCTATTTTGCCTATGCTTTCCCAATTGTATCAGGCAAATGGTCTTCCAGCTTTGGGCTGGTGCCATTAAGCAGAATGAACTACAACATTGGCTACACCGCCAACGTGAACAATTCCACTACTCAGGTAGATTATCTTTTCAAGGGAAACGGTGGTCTTTCAAAGGCGTATTTCTCTAATGGATTCAAAATATACAAAGGACTTTCGCTCGGCGTTCGTGGCTCCTTTGTTTTTGGAGAGTTTAACAAGTCGGCAGAAACGTTTTTGCTGGGGCTTACCAGTGGCACCAACTACACCACCGCCTATAAAGAGAAAATCAATTACGCAGATTTCGAATTTGGAGGAGGTCTTCACTACCAACAAAAGTTGACTGAAAGAACAGCAGTCAACCTGGGTGTTGTATACGATCTTCCTTCATCTATTTCAGGTACTCGATTTGCCGGGCTTGAAAGAAGAAGTACAGGCGGCTCCACACCCGGCGATACACTGATTCTGGATCAATCAGTTGCATTTAATTTGCCAAAAAAACTGGGATTTGGCGTTTCGTTCGAAAATCTTAATAAATTTACAGTTGGCTTTGATGCAAGGATTTCCGAATGGAATGAGAATCCGTCTCCTGAAATAGTTAGCACCACTTATCAAAAAGGGCTAAAATTGGTTTTAGGAGGAGAATATACACCCGATATTAGCAGCGTGGATAGCTATTTGGCACGCACAACATTCCGGTTAGGGGCCGCTTGGGAGAGGTTGCCCTACTTGGCCAATGGGAATGACGTTACTGACTTTGGCATAAACTTTGGGTCATCTTTCCCAATGGGTGTGTCAAGTTTTGATGTGGCGGCCAAAATCGGGAGAAGAGGTAGTGTGACGGATAACTTGATAAAAGAGAATTACATTCAGATATATATTGGAGCAACCATCAATGACAGAGGTTGGTTCGTTAGACGTAAATATGACTAAAACTAAGTAATCATGAAAAAGACGTGGATTTTCAGTTTGCTGTTTTTCCTTGGTGTCCAGCTGGTAGCGGTTGCTCAGCCGGGTTGGAATTGGCCTGAAGACAGAGCAACGGCAGAAGAGAAAAACGCTCTCTACACAGACTTCCTAAAGCAAGATAATTTCAAAGCGGCATTGCCTCACCTCGATTGGTTGTTGGCGAATGCTCCTGACTTAAATGAGTCGTTGTATATTAATGGAGCCAAGATTTACGAGGGATTAGCCGACAATGAGCCTGATGCAGCTAAAACAGTTCAATATCAGGAGCAAGCGCTGTCAATGTATGATAAGCGCATCCAGTATTTTGGAAACGAAGGGGACGTGCTAAACAGAAAAGGTTACACAGCCTACAAGTATTACAAAGACAACAAGGCCAAATACCCGGACTTAATGAAGATGTTCGAAAAGGTGTATGAACTTAATGGAGTGAACACACTCGATAACAACTTGCTTGCGTTCATGGACGTGGTTAGACGCTTTAAGCTAACAGGCGGTGCTATCACGGACGTGCAGGTGCTTGACTACTATGACGAGATCATGGCCATTATCGATTTGAAAAAGGCTACGGGCAAGAACCTGGATAGGATCGAAAAAATTGCGGAAAACATTGACAAGTTGCTTACAGCTACCGTAACCGTTGACTGCGAATTTGTAGAAAACAACCTTGGGCCTAAGCTGAAGGCAGACCCTACAGATCTTAAATTGGCCAAGAAAATTTTACAGCTTCAGTTGACCGGCAAGTGTACCGACAGTCCTCTTTTCATGACATCTAGTAAGATTGTTAACGAAAAAGAGCCAACATATTCACTGACCAAGGTAATTGCTCAGAAGCTAGCTGCTGAAGGAAAGAACGAAGAAGCGTTTAAATACTACAATCAAGCAGTGGAATTGGCAGATGACAACCAGAAGAAGGCTGAAATCTATTATGACATGGCTAAAATTAACGCTGCTGATGGTCAGAAAGTGTCAGCCCGTGCCAACGCACGGAAGGCACTTAGCATGGATCCTTCATTTTCCGATGCTTACACGCTGATTGGCAACCTTTACCTGGCAAGTTATGACGACTGTCGTGGTGGAGAAAGTAAAGTAAAAGACAGAGCGGTATTCATTGCAGCTTATGAAATGTACAAGAAGGCCGGCAATAGCCAGGGCATGGAGAAAGCAAAAGAACAATTTCCGTCTATCGGAGAGATATTTGAGGAAGGCATGAAAGAGGGAGACGTCCTAAGTGTTGGCTGCTGGGTACAGGAATCTGTTACCTTACAAAGAAGACCAGCATAAGGATAACAACCTAATTGAGACGGTCGTTGTAACGCAGCGACCGTTTTTTATTTATATGAGAGTCTGCTTAGGTTATCTTATTTCTTTTGTTCTTCTTATATTTTCTTGCGAAAAAAAGGAAGACATGTCGGACATGCCGCTCTACGAGGGGCCTGTCATGGAGATCAAAGACGTGGTCACCTTGTTTAGCGACTCCGCTAAAGTAAGAATCAGGCTGGAAGCACCAACGCAATTTGAGTTCGAGAATGGCGACAGAGAGTTTCCTGACGGTGTTTACATTGAGTTTTTTGAGAAAGATGGCACTAAGTCATCCACCCTGAGAGCCGATAGAGGAGAGAAAAATGCCAAGGAGAACCTTTACAAGGCAGAGGGGAATGTGGTTGTTATCAGCCTTTTGGATGGAGACGAGCTAAACACAGAAGAGTTGTACTGGACCCCAATAAAAGAAGAGATTTTCACTGATAAATTTGTTACTATTAGGTCTGAAGGCGAAATCCATACTGGAGAAGGAATGACAGCCCGCCAGGATTTTTCAAGTTATTCCATCACCAAGCCAACAGGAACGTTGACTATAGATGACCCGCAATGAAGAAAGGTTGGGGTATTATATTGCTGACACTCAGTGTTGGTTTTTTGATTATCGGCGTTCATCAAACGATGACCGTCGGTCTGGTGCATTCATACTGGATCCTAATGATCAGTGTTTGTCTGCTACTTTTGTATAAATTTGTGAAATGATAAACCGAAATAAACATTTCAAGGGCAAGTCGGGTAACAAGATTTGTTCTTCTTCTTTGCAAGGCAATAGAGGCTTTCAAAGCTAATGGATCCAAACCAAGTCATAATTATTCTTGTTTGCCTGGCTTTTTCAGCCTTCTTTTCGGGTGTAGAAATTGCGTTTGTCTCTGCCAATCGACTTCACATCGAACTGCTGCGTAAGCAGGGAGCTATTTCAGGACAAATTTTAACCCGGTTTGTAAAAAATCCATCCCAGTTTATAAGCACGACGCTTGTAGGGAACACTATTTCGTTGGTATTGTATGGGTACTACATGGCCGGGCTGCTCGAGCCCTGGCTGGCGACAAGCCTTCCGGACTCTTTGAGGAACGATGTGACGGTGGGGCTAATTCAAACCCTGCTTTCAACTTTTATAGTGATCATCACGGCCGAATATACGCCCAAGAGTATTTTTATGATCAATCCAGATTGGCTGCTCACATTGTTTGCAGTACCAATTTTGATGATTTACTATGTGCTTTACCCCTTTGTATTCATCATCGTTCTTTCATCCAAGTTTGTCATAACAAAAATACTTAGGTTCGAGTACTCTGAGGACAAGCCCATTTTTGGACTGATTGACCTCAATAATTACCTGAAAAACTTGTCGACAAGCGAGAACCAGAATGACAACAGGGAGGTTGATGCGAAAATTTTCAATAATGCCCTTGAGTTTAAGACGGTTAAAGTGAGAGACTGTATGGTTCCACGCCCGGAGATTGTGGCCGTTGACATTGAAGATGGGATAGAGGAACTAAAAAATGCTTTTATTGAAAGTGGACATTCAAAAATTGTTATTTATAAGAACACGATTGACGAAGTGATAGGGTACTGTCATTCGCTTGAGGTATTCAAAAAGCCGAAGGACATCAAGTCGATTTTAACGCCAATCATTATCGTTACCGAAACTTCTCTTGTTAATGAGCTGATGATTCAGTTCCTGACCGAAAGAAAGAGCCTTGCATTGGTGGTAGATGAGTACGGAGGGACATCGGGTATCGTAAGTATGGAAGACATCATTGAGGAAATTTTTGGAGAGATCAACGATGAGCACGATGACGATGAGGATCTGGTAGAAGAAAAAATCGACCAAAGAAATTACATACTAAGTGCGAGGCTTGAGATTGATTACCTCAACGATAGATACGATTTGAACTTGCCGGTGGGAGATTACGAAACGCTCGGCGGTCTGATACTTTCTGTGAACGAAAACATTCCTGAAGTAAACGACATTATAGAGGTCGCCCCTTTCGTGATCACCGTTTATTCAAAAACCGACAACAGGATTGACAGAGTGAAGCTAACGGTTCAAAATGAGGAAGATAGGGGCTAGTAAAACCTCGAACCTCCATTTTGATTTTAGCTTCGAATGATATTATTTTGCGGCTCGCTAAAAACGACGATATGGGTTTCATTAATAAAATAAGAGAGAGAACTGGGTTGGCAGTAGGTATTATTGCTGTTGGGTTGGGGCTATTCGTAGTAGGGGGAGATTTGCTTGGCCCAAACTCGACCTTGTTGGGCGGCAATACGAACGAGATAGGCGAAATTAATGGCACCACTATTAAGCTTGATGAATTTCAGAGCAAGGTAGATGAACTTTCGTTCAACTTTCAAATGAGTCAGGGACGAAGCCCTAGTGGTGACGACATGTACTCCATCAGACAGCAAGCGTGGGATTTGCTGGTCAACAAGTATGCCTATGAAGAAGAGTTCGCCGGGCTGGGAATAACTGTATCTGACGAAGAAGTTGTTGATATGGTTCAGGGTAATAACATCAGCCCCGAAATCGTTCAGGCGTTTACCAACCCTGAAACTGGCCAGTTTGACAAAGATCAGATCATCACGTATTTGCAGAATCTTAGCGCTATGCCCGCACAACAGCAGGCAGCGTGGTACAATTTTGAGGGTACTCTGGCTCCGGCAAGGTTAATGCTGAAGTTTGACAATTTGTTTCTCCAAACTAATTATGTTACTCAGGAGGAGGCTAAGAGGGAATATACTCAAGCCAATAAAATCGCTGAGGTAAAATACCTTTACGTCCCTTATTACACCGTTAGCGATTCTTCTGTTACCGTAACCGACGCTGATCTGCAGGCGTACTTGAAGAGCAACGCTGACCAATACCAAAGAGAGCTCTCACGGTCTCTTGAGTACATTTCTTTCCCTATCATCGCTTCCGCTGATGATACAGCTGCGGTGATCGAAGAGATTAACGAGATTAAAAGTTTATTGGCTCAGTCGAAGAACGACTCGCTTTTCGCCAGAGCCAACTCTGATGCACAAACACCTTTTAGAACATACACACCTGATCAGCTACCAGCGTCATTGAACGACACCATTAAAACGATGCAAGAAGGCGACATCATCGGTCCAATCTTAGCCAATGACAGGTACACGATCTACAAGCTATCCAAGAAAGCGGAAGGCACAACCGGCTATGCTCGTGCGAATCATATCCTTTTCAAAGGAGAGGATGAGAGTGAGGCAGCAAAAAGCGCAGCCAAAGCAGAAGCCAGACAGATTCTAAGTGAAATAAAAAAGGGTGCAAGTTTTGCCGAAATGGCTCGTATTCACGGAACTGACGGCACCGCTACCAGAGGTGGTGATTTGGGTTGGTTTGGTGAAGGCCGCATGGTTGAGCCATTCGAGAAGGCTGTATTTGATGCTTCAAAAACGGGTCTACTGAATGACGTAGTTGAGACAGATTTCGGTTATCATATCATAGAGGTAACTGCTGTAAAAACAAACACTACCTACAAAGTAGCTACTATCGAGAAAGAAATTATTGCCAGCGATGATACCCGCAATATGGCGTACCGTGATGCAGACATGTTTGCATTGAGCAGCGAAAATCTGGAGCAGTTCCGGGCCAATGCTGCAGAAAAGAGCCTTGAAGTAGAAGAAGCGAAGGGAGTAGCACCAAATGCTCGCCGTTTCGGCGGCCTTTCTGATGCCAGAACAATTATCATCTGGTTATTCAACGACGGCAGTGTGGGCAAAGTATCAGAGGTTTATGAGCTGGATAGCGAGTATATAGTGGCAGCCATGACCGGGGAGCAGCCAAAAGGACTCGTAGAGCTGAGTGCTGTGAGGGACGACATTACTAAAAAGGTAAAGGACGAAAAGAAGGCGGCTGTAATTGCTGATAAACTCAAAGCTAAAACGGGCACACTGGATGAAATCAGCGAGCAAATGGGAGCTGACGCCACAGTGTATACAATGAGCGATTTGAAGCTAAGCGCCAACGCACTTACAGGTGTGGGTAACGCACCTGAAGCTGTTGGACAGGCATTTGCGCTGGCAGCGGGCGAAAGGTCAGGTGTGGTGAAGGCAGACAATGGAGTAGTAATAGTTGAAACTGTTTCTATCACAGAGGCTCCAGAAGTGGCAGATTTCAGCACATTCAGAGATCAACTGAGTCAGCGTCGTCAGTCGAGAATATCATTTAGCTTATCGCAGGCTATTCGGGAGTTTGCCGAGATAGAAGATGAGCGTTATAAGTTTTTCTGATAATATTTAGAAGTTAAAGAAAGGAGTTGCCGATATTTTTTGGTAACTCCTTTTTTCTTTTACAACACGCAAGAATGGACCCGCAAATCGTTTCTTTCAAGGAGAAGCTGGAACAGGAGCACACATTTCCAGGCGCTTATATCTTCAAATTTATTGTTCCAAGCGAAAAAGTTGCTGATGTGGAAAGTTTGCTCCCTGTTGGAAAACTAAGCTTGCGGAGCTCCAGCAATAACCGGTACACCAGTTTGACTTTGGAAAAGATTGTTGAGTCGAGCGAGGAAGTGGTTGAAGTCTATGTTACTGTGAAGTCGGTGGAGGGCGTTATATCTTTGTAATATGATTGGCTTTCAACGGTTCCTGGTTATTACGAGTGTAGGCATTGTATTGACGTCATGTGGCGGAGAGACAGCTAACAATGATGAGTCAGGCCAAAAAAAGGACGTGGTTGGAACAGAGAGTGTTGCTGTTGGCGGGGGAGACTTGCTTTCTGATGAGTTTGAAGATCCGGATCGGGACAGCTGGCAAAAGCCTGACGAGGTCATACAGAAGTTTGGTGATACCCGGGGGAAGAAAATTGCCGATATTGGTGCTGGAGCAGGCTATTTCACTCTTAGGTTGGCCGCATCAGGGGCCGATGTGATAGCTATTGATATTGACGACAACTTTTTGCATCACATAGAAGAGGAGGCTACGAAGTTGCCAACAAACGTAGGTGGGATAGAGACGAGAAAGACAGTGCCGGAAACCCCCGGCATTGCGTTGAACGAAGCTGACGGAGTACTCATAGTCAATACCGCCTCTTTTTTGCCGGAGAGGAAGAAGTACTTTGCAGAAATAAGGAGTGGGCTAAAAGATGGGGGGCAACTGGTGATTGTTGACTTCAAGCCCGAGCGGTCTCCGGTAACGCCGCCTGATAATTTTTGGATTTCGAGCCAAAAACTCGTGAACGAATTGAAGGCAGTGGGGTTTACTATAAAAGAGGTAGATGCGAAGACGCTACCCTACCAATACATCATTACCGCCACTAAAAGATAAAATGTTATGTGGACAGAAGAGAACAACAAACTTGCACGAGAAATTACCTTCAAGAATTTTGTTGAAGCATTCGGGTTTATGACAAAGGTAGCCATTGAAGCAGAGAAAATGGATCACCACCCTAATTGGAGCAACGTTTATAATAAGGTGACCATAGAGTTGACCACCCACAGTGCGGGCAATACTGTGACTGAGAAGGACAGGAAGCTTGCGAGCGTGATAGATGCGCTCTTGAAATAGATGGCGGCAGCGAAGCTATATCTGGTTCCGACGCCCATTGGCAACCTGGAGGACATCACTCTCAGAGCCTTAAGGGTATTGAGGGAGGTGGATGTGATATTGGCGGAAGATACCCGCACATCCGGTGTTTTACTTAAGCACTTTGAAATCAGTAAACCGGTTAAGAGCTTTCATATTTTCAATGAGCATAAAGTAGTAAGTGACCTTGTGGCAAGGTTGAAAGCAGGTGAGAGCATGGCGTTGATTTCTGACGCCGGGACTCCCGGCATTTCCGACCCCGGATACCTGATAGTGAGGGAGGCGATAAGTGCAGGCATTGTGATCGATTGCTTGCCAGGCCCAACGGCGCTCATTCCTGCAGTTGTCAAAAGTGGGTTTCCTTGCGATAGATTTGTATTCGAAGGTTTTCTTCCTCACAAAAAGGGTAAGCAGTCCAAAATAGAAGCCATTAAGGAAGAAGAAAGGGCAGTTATTTACTATGAATCACCACACAGGTTGGTAAAAACTCTTGAAATGTTTGTTACCTTACTTGGCGGCGATCGGATGGTTTCGGTTAGCAGGGAGCTCTCCAAGCTCTACGAAGAAACCATTACCGGAAGCGCAACGGAGGTTTTGGCTCATTTTCAGGCTAAGCCACCCAAAGGGGAAATTGTGATCGTCGTATCAGGAAAGTAATAACACGATGGAAATACCATTAGAAACACTTGTTCACCACGTAATAGCCATCAGTAAGGAAGCCGGGCAATTTTTGAAAAAAGAAGCAGAAGGCTTTACTCCTGACATGATAGAACTAAAGGGACACAACAATTTGGTGTCCTATGTTGACAAGGCGTGCGAAGAGATGATCGTAGAGCGCTTGAGAGAAGTGCTGCCGGAAGCTGGCTTTATTACCGAGGAAGGAACCGTGGCCAGCTCAGAGCAATCCTTACAATGGGTGATAGACCCGCTTGACGGCACCACAAACTTTGTGCACGGCCTTCCTATTTACTCTGTGAGCCTGGCGTTGGTACGAGACAAGCAAGCGATTCTGGGGGTAGTGTATGAGGTAAACAGAGACGAGTGCTTTCACGCCATAAAAGGAAAAGGATCCTTTTGCAATGGGAAACCAATCAGTGTATCAAAGGCTACACAAATAAATGAATCTTTGCTCGCCACTGGCTTTCCATACAACGACTTTGGAAAGATGATGCCCTATCTGAATATTCTTAATGAATTGATGAAGTCTTCTCATGGGCTCAGAAGGATGGGCAGTGCGGCTGTGGACCTAGCCTATGTTGCGTGCGGCCGTTTTGAAGCGTTTTTTGAGTTCAACCTGAATTCCTGGGATGTTGCAGCGGGTGTCTTACTTGTAACGGAGGCAGGCGGTACTGTTACGGACTTCAAAGGGGGCGACAACTACATATTCGGCCGGGAGCTTATAGCTGGCTGTGGCATACAAAGCGAGCTGCTTGGTACGATTAAGAAATTCTGGTTAGACTGAACTTCAGCAGCAATACTACCGTTGACTTACTGAAATGATCGAAACAATTATCATCGGGGTATTATTTGCAGGTGCCGTCGTATTCCTGGGGAGAAAGATTTATCTGAGCCTGAAAGTTGACAAGGGGTGTGCCAAAGGCTGTGGCTGTAGCGAAGCCGACATCCAGAAGGCCCTGAAAGAAACGGCTCAAAAGTAAAAACTCAGGCCCAGACTGCTCCGCCCTCGCTGCAATTCTTGCAAATGTCGATGTCTTTTCTTGACCGCAACAAAGCGTTTCTGAATCGATTGTACGACGCTCCCCTCCAAATCTCGGCCATTGAATTTTCCGAAACGTTCCCCATCGAATGGGTTGCGTCTTTGTCGAAGCAGCAGGGCACCATTTGCCCATCCCAGGTAATTACTCCTGAGTGCCACATTTTCCAGCACTCATTGCGAAGGACGTTTTTCAGAGACCACTTCCCCTCTCCATTTTCACTGTATCGGGAATACTTCTCGATGGTGGGAATTAGCGGAGATCCATTTTCATAGTCATAAATTTGGGCAGTTTTGAACCGAACCTCATCAACACCAAGTTCTTTCCCCAGTTCTTTTATCTCGTCAATTTCATGCTCGTTTGGTTTGACTACCAAAAATTGAAAGATCAAATGTGGGGTTTTTGAGCCTAAATCCTTTTTCCACTTCACTAGCCTTTTGGTTCCGCCTATTACTTCCTGGAGTTTGCCTTCTTTTCGATAGGAAGCGTAGGTGTTCTGCGTGGCTCCGTCGATGGAGATAATCAGCCTGTCGAGGCCTGACTCAATAGTCTTTCTGGCCATTTCGTCCGAAAGGAAATGTGCATTGGTGGAGGTTGCAGTGTATATTTTCTTTTGGTGTGCATAACTCACCATTTCCAGAAAATCAGGATGAAGATAAGGCTCTCCCTGAAAGTAGAAGGTGAGGTAGAGCAAATGACTCTGTGCTTCATCAATGATTTTTTTAAAGAATGGCAGGGCAATTTTTCCCGTTGGTCGGCTAAATGACCTCAGTCCGCTGGGGCATTCAGGACAACGCAGATTGCAGGCTGTAGTAGGTTCTATGGCCAGGCTAATTGGCAGCCCGCTGTGATGTGCCTTGCCTAGCTGCTTACTCACCAGGAAGCTACCCAGCAGCTTGCCGCCATTGACAGCCTTGCGCCAGCTCAATTTGTTGAGCAGCCTTATGTTATCATTGAATGTTGCCAGGTTCATTGTTGAATAAATTCAAGTAAATTTAGTGTCTAATCAGCTACATCCTAAATCAGAGATGTTCTAAATTGACATTAATGAAAAAGTTCGTTTTAATCAGCCTCCTCCTATTGGGAGGAAGTGGCTTTTCAGAAAGCCGGGCACAAATACCACCCTTTATAAGCGACAGTACCACGGTATCTGTAATGACCATGGGCCCTTCGCAGGTAGAACTGTACACTGCTTTTGGCCACAGTGCATTTCGGGTGCTTGATCATAAAACCGGGATCGACCTGGTGTTCAATTATGGTATCTTCAGCTTCAATCAGCCTAATTTCTACTTAAACTTTGCCAGAGGGAAGCTCCTTTACAAATTGGGAGTCAACCGGTATGAAGACTTCAAGGAGGCCTATATAGAAGAGAATAGGTCGATTGTGGAGCAAAACCTCAACCTGACAGTCAGCGAAAAACACCAGCTGTATGCTTTTTTGGTGGAGAACAACAAGCCAGAAAACAGGGATTACTACTACAATTACGTTTACGACAACTGCGCCACTAAAATCAGAGACGTGCTGGAAACGGTTTTCAAAGACCGGATCACGTTTGACTATTCTTACGTCACTGAAGATCTGACCTTCCGTCAGCTAATGGATATGAACCTCGGTCAGCAGCCCTGGGGTGATTTGGGCATTGATATTTGCCTTGGCACAGGCATCGATAAGGTAGCCACTGGCTATCAGTACATGTACCTGCCTGAATATATTCAAAAGGCTTTTGCAGGGGCGACCATTAAGAGACGTAATAGCACAGTGCCCCTTGTGAGTGATACTGAGGTGGTGTTTATGCCAATAGAGGAAGGAGAATCGCAGGCCTCTCTGGTTACCCCCACCATTGTGTTTGTTCTCGTATTTATGCTGGTTGGTTTTTCTACACAGCAAGAGTGGAAGGCAGGCAAGCGGAGAAAGTGGCTTGACTTCACTTTGTTTTTTGTGGTAGGGGTAGTGGGAATTCTGTTGTTGTTTTTGTGGTTTGCCACGGATCATATCTCGCAGTACAATTTCAATCTGCTTTGGGCATTTCCGGTGCATGCATTTGTCGCCTTTTATGCATTCAAAAATAGTCCCCCGAATTGGCTAAGTACTTACCTACTTTCAGCAGCGGTGCTACTTGCTCTTGTCATAGTTTCATGGAGCTTTTTGCCGCAAATGTTGCACCTGGCGTTGGTGCCAATTATGCTGACGCTGGGTTTAAGAGCTATCTTCTGGAGGAAGAGTGCCTTTAGGACATCATGAACCAGTTGTAAAAAGAGTAGAGCCCCATCGTGAGAAGAACAATACCGGGGATTTTGTTGACGGTTTTCCGGTTTTCCACCACCTTTTGGAAGCGGTTTGACAAGTAGGCAACGCTGGCCATCAAGGCAAAAGTGCCGGCTGAAATACCTGCCACGTATATGAATAAATCGGAGCCTTTGATGATCACGATACTCCTGCTTTGCAGGTAGGCCGTTACCGCCAGCCAGAATGGAATGACCATAATATTGGTAACGCCAATTACCAGGCCTTTTCTAAAAGCCCTGGGCGATTCCTCAACAGCTTTTTCTGAGGGAGCCTTGTTTGAGCTCAGTAAACTGGCGACTCCTAAAATAGTTAAAACAATCCCAGACACCAGTTCGAAGTCTTCTGTGAAGGAGGTATTCTCTGTCAGAAAAATATGGAAACGGACAGTGGCAGCAGCGTAAACAAACTCGACAAGGCTAGCTGCCAGGCCGAACCGCAGCCCGAGGGATCGGTGTCCGTGCAGCCCGTACTGAAGCACACTGACATTAATAACGCCCGGGGGAATCGATCCGAGGTAACTACAAACAAAACCAACTACAAATAGCCAGAGTAGATTCATTCACTCTCTTTTAACCGATTGTAGGCTTTGACTTTTTTGATGAAACGAAGCCCTTCTTTAAATGGGGTATACGGCACCCCCAATCGGTGATTTTGGATGGCAATATTACACAAAACATTCAAATGATGGAGAATGTCTCTATAGCCTTTCCAAATAGACCTCCCTGGTTGGTAGATGTGGCCCGGCTCGGCACCGGCACCGTTCAATTCTAATATTTTGAAGTTGATACCCCTTTCCAGCTTATCGTAAGACTGGCACCGAAGGTCAAACCTGCCAAAATGGAATCCGGGGATAGAAGCTGCAATTTCATCAAAGGTAGCTTCCAGCGCCTCTGTCACCAGTTTTGTGTCGTCTAGAAAGGTTGTGCCCCGGCAGTGATTTCCGATTGGCTCCACTTCAATAGTTTCACCTTTGCCCGGCACCATGTCCATTTTTTCCGGATACTTTTCTTCGAAGTCGTTGACATAAAGACGGGCTCGAAGATTGGACTTCAGCAGGCTGCGCACGGTGGTTTTACCGTCACCAGTCACCGCCATCAGGCCCTTTCGGGTGATGGACGAAATGCGGCCTTTTTTGGCCCCGGGAAACCTGTAGTAGAACAGTCCCAGCTCAATTGGATACGGAACGTAAGCCTGGGCCAGAAAATTGACCTTGACGCTCCTCAAATACTGCTCAATGTCAGCCAGGGAGTCTATTTTTTTCACCATCCAGCCCCTTTCCCCAATGTCGGGTTTGAGCAAAATCGGGTAATTTTGGCTAGTTGCTTCCATCCAGGTGGTAATGTCCGTGGCAGAGGAGGAAGGAGGGAAGCACTTTGTCGTGGGGATGTATTTTTCCGGGATGAGATTAAAAATATCGCCTTTTGATTCGCCAAGCATCCCGCCGAATTCGATAGTTGGATTGGCCGCCGAAAAGAAAAAAATTGATCGGGCCCTGACGGCCAGAAAAGCGTAGTAAACGAACACGGGAAAGTAGACGACATTAAATGGCCAGAATTCCCAATGGAAGAGCTTCATAAAGAAGGGCACTTCAAACAGCTTTCTTTTGAATAGCTGCCAGCTGCTTTGACGCATACTACAGAAATAGGTGATGAGGTAGAATCTTAGTTACTCGCTTGTCTGCTTCGAATGGTGCTACTGGCCACCCCAAAGTCTTCAGGCAGCTGTACGTACCCGCAAAACTCGTTGATCGCTACCCTTATCAACGCCATGTGGTGAATAGCATGTTCAATATTGTAGACCAATTCACGAAAGTAGTTGGAGGGTATGCTTATCATTGCTTCCTGGTCAGCCTGTCGGTCTGTTGATCCAAAATCTGCCTCAAGATTCAGCGTAGAATTTTCTTTATGGGATTTTACAAAGTCTCCAATACCTCTCAGGACTTGCCGGGCAAAGTCTCCGTCATCTTCAATCATCTTGTCTCTTCTTCGGTTGTCATAATTGACCACACCACTGGGAGTGCCGTCCATGAGGCAGATAAAAAACTCCAGCGTATGTCGCACATGCTGGCCAATAGTTGAGTTGTTGAGAAGTTTAACCGGACGAGAGTAATCTTCAGGCTTTAGTTGAGCAATTACTTCATCAAGCTGCGACAAGACGTTTCCTGCGGTGGTAATTAGGTTCATATATGTTAGGTATCCAAACTTATAAAAATACATATCCTTCATTCGCTATACGGTCAAATGACGGACAAAGAGGTAACTCAAAATAAATTTTTTAAAATAGGGATATCATTCTTACGATCTAACACTGCCACCAGGCTGGCAATAAATACAACAATGGCGTAGCCAAACAAAAGCCCACCATCGCCTTGTACTTCAATACCCAAAAATACAGCGTGGAAGAACAGGGCTCCGGCCATGAGGCACATGCCCAGCAGCCCGCCAAGCCAGTAGATTTTTGGAATGAGTAAAAGCACTGATGCGACAAGCTCCATGCTGCCTACCATGTACCTGCCCCAGGGTTCCATTCCGATGGTGCTGAATATATAAATGGACTCTGGGGCCCCCGTAAATTTAAAATACAGTGTTTGGAGCATAATTATTGCGGCCACTATTCGCAAAATTATTACTCCGACCTTCCTGATTTTCATGAGACTTCATTTGAGTGAATAACTCAACAGTTTACGGGAATCAGGATGAATTTAATCATTCTGATTGAAAAAAAGACGGGCTTTAGTCAAATACGAGACAAATCAAGGCAACGCTTGAATAGTTTTCCAAACGAGATCAGATTCAAAGCCACGCTGTAGAAGAAATCGGGCAATTTTGTTGTTGCGGTCTGCGGCGCTGGTTGAGCGGGTATCTTTGAGCTTTCTTGTGGCTAGAGTAGCAATCAGCTCCTGGTAGTCCTCTTTGTCAATTTGCTCGAGTCCTTCTTCAATGATGGCACTATCCACCTGCTTCATCCTCAGCGCATAGCCGATCTTAATCCTGCCCCACTGATTTAATTTGAACTTGTCGTTGGCAAAGGCTCTGGCATACCTGGCCTCATCCAGAAAACCTTCTTTTTTCAGCGTTGCTACGATGTGGTTCTTGTCATCATCAGACAAAGCAGCGCTTCGCAATTTCAAGAGGATATCGGAAACGGCACGTTCCTGCATGGAGCAGTAATGTGCCATCTTCGACAAATGCGGTTTTATTCTTTTTTTGTCTGCTTCAGTCAAAGCTATTTGACAAGGCCTTTTCTTTTCAGAATGGTTTCCACAAACTTCACCTCATTCTCGGTGTTGAAAACTTTGAACGGAAGATGAATAATCTGCGCTTTGTTCACGAACAATGTAAAGGCGTCTTTTTTGACTAGCGCACGTGAGATATTTTCCCATTTCATCGGCATCCCCTGTTTCGTATTTATCTTGATCAGGATCTGTCGGCTGTCAATTTCATAGCCCAGTTTGTCAAAAAGAATTTTGAATTGCTCCATTTGAGTGGCACCAGCAAACTGAATCAGCCAAAACAGTATATACAGTACAAGTGCAATGGTAGAGCCAATGAACCACCACCAGCTGGGTAGAAAAAACACTGGCAGATTGAGGCCGACATAGATGAGGGAAACCCACCATTGCTGCTTCAACACGCTCCAAAGAGCAATTTTTATATAGGTATTTTTTGGAAGTTGATACTTCTTAGTTTTTACGATCATGAATTATTCTATTACTACTTTCAAACTTAAATCCAGGCTTTTATAAGAGTGTGTGAGTGCGCCAACCGAAATAAAATCAACACCGGTTTCTGCTATCTCTTTTATTGTTTTTTCGGTTATTCCTCCGGAAGCTTCCACTTTGGCTTTTCCGGCGATCAAAGCTACTGCTTTTTTCATTTCTGTGGTGCTCATATTGTCGAGCATGATGAAATCGACCCCGCCCTCAGCTAAAACTTCATTTACTTCCGCCATACTTCTGGTTTCAACTTCAATTTTAAGGCCTTTTCCGAGCTCTTTCAAGTAACTCTTAGCTGACTGAATAGCAGAACTGATGCCGCCGGCCATATCAATATGATTGTCCTTGAGCATTATCATATCGTAAAGTGCAAAGCGATGGTTTTTGCCGCCTCCAATTTCAACCGCCCTTTTCTCCAGCAACCGGAAGTTCGGCGTGGTTTTTCTCGTGTCAAGCAGCTTAGCTTTTGTATGCGAAATCATGCTACTTAAACTATTTGTGTAGGTAGCAATTCCACTCATTCTTTGCATACAATTGAGCACCAGCCTTTCGGTGGTTAATATGGACCGGGCGCTGCCCGTAAGCTCAAAGGCTATGTCGCCTGCCTTCACCGCTGAGCCATCTTCAATGTGCTGGATAAACTGAAGAGCAGGATCGTATTTGTGAAAGATAAATTTTGCCACGTCCATTCCGGCTATAATGCCGTCGTCCTTCACCAGAAGCCTTGCTTTGCCTTGCTTTCCCGCAGGCACAGTGGAAAGGGTTGAGTGATCACCCTCGCCAATATCTTCCGCCAGGGCATTTTCCACAAGTGCATTTAGTTGCGTGTAAAAGAAGTCCTCCTGTTTCACGTCGCAAAAATAGACAACCGAATTTTATTTAGTGGGGAATGATCAAAAATCTTGGTCAATATTTAACCAGTAGTTGACCGCAAATTATCCAGCCCAGCCCTCTCTGTCCAAACTGCGGTACTGAATAGCTTCGGCCAGGTGTTCGATCCTGATTTCCTCGGTGCCAGCCAGGTCTGCAATGGTCCTGGATACTTTAAGAATGCGGTCGTAGGCCCTGGCCGAAAGGCCCAGCCGCTCCATGGCAGTCTTGAGTAGCTTTTTCCCTGCCTCATTGATCTGGCAAATGTCTTTCACCATCGGGGGTGGCATCATCGCATTGCTGAAAATGGTGGGGTGGTCTTTGAACCTTTCGGTTTGGAGCAGCCGTGCGCTGATCACCCTTTCCCTGATTTGCGTGCTTGTTTCCGCTTGCCGGTCTGCGGTCATTTCGTCAAAGGAAACAGGTGTGACTTCCACATGCAGATCGATCCGGTCGAGCAGTGGGCCGCTGACTCTGTTAAGGTAGCGTTGCACTGTGCCGGGCGGACACACACATTCCTTCTCAGGGTGATTATAATAGCCACAAGGGCAGGGGTTCATGCTGGCCACCAGCATAAAGTTGGCAGGGAAGTCGATGGACACTTTTGCTCTCGATATGGTTACCCGGCGCTCTTCAAGTGGCTGCCGCATTACCTCCAGCACTGTTCGTTTGAATTCGGGTAGCTCATCCAGAAACAGTACACCATTGTTCGCCAACGAAATTTCACCCGGCTGTGGAATGCCGCCGCCTCCGACCAGTGCAACGTCAGAAATAGTGTGATGCGGTGAGCGAAATGGCCTTGTTGCTACCAGTGAAGCATGAGCCCCAAGCTTTCCGGCGACAGAATGAATTTTGGTTGTTTCGAGGGCCTCGTGAAGGTTCAGCGGTGGCAGGATTGAAGGAAGCCGTTTGGCCAGCATGGTCTTGCCAGCCCCCGGAGGGCCAATCATGATCACATTGTGGCCGCCAGCAGCGGCAATTTCCAATGCTCTTTTAATATTTTCCTGCCCTTGCACCTGAGCAAAGTCTGCCTCATACCCATCGTAGGTATCTTCGAAAATACTTCTTGTATCTTTTTTTAATGGCTCTATCTCCAGCCTGCCTTCCACGAATTCAATGGCTTCATTGATCGTCTCAACACCAATAATATCGAGCTTGTCAACGATGGCTGCTTCAGAGGCATTTTCCTTTGGCAGGATGAAACCTTTAAATCCTTTCTTCCGAGCCTCAATGGCAATCGGTAAAACGCCTTTGATGGGTCGCAGCAGGCCGTCAAGAGAGAGCTCACCCATGATGATGTACTGCTCAAGCGCTTCTGTAGTGAGCTGGCCCGATGCTTTTAAAATGCCCAGGGCGATTGGCAGGTCGTAGGCGGAGCCTTCCTTTTTTATGTCGGCTGGAGCCAGGTTCACTACTGTTTTTATCCTTGGCATAGAATAGCCAAAGTATTTAATGGCCGATTCTACTCGCTGCTCACTCTCTTTAACGGCATTGTCGGGCAGGCCCACCATAAGAAACTTGGTGCCGGCGCTCACATTTACCTCAACGGTAATGATAGAGGCGTCTACTCCATATACAGCGCTTCCGAAAGTTTTTGCCAGCATCAGTACCCCAATTTCTTTTCAATGAGAAGAATAAAAATATGAATGACTTTGATGTGGATTTCCTGAATTCTGTCAGCAAAGCCAAAATGCGGCACTCTTATTTCCACATCGCCTGCGTTGGCGAGTTTACCACCATCTTTTCCGGTGAGCAAAATAATGCGCAATCCCTTTTCTTTTGCCTTGGCAACCGCTTCGATGATGTTTTTGGAATTGCCGCTAGTTGAGATACCAAGCAGCACATCGCCCGGCTGTCCAAGTCCCTCAATATATCTTGAAAAGATGTAGTCAAAGCCGTAATCATTGCCGACGCAGGTAATATGGGTAGGGTCGGAAATAGAAACGGCTGGAATTGAAGGTCTGTTTCCCCGGTATCTGCCGCTCAGCTCTTCGGCAAAATGCATGGCATCCGACATTGAGCCACCGTTCCCGCAAGAAATTATTTTTTTTCCTTCCAAAATGCTGGTTACCATCAGGTCAACGGCCTTTTCGATGCTTTGAGCAGTAGCAGGGTCTGAGAGAAACTTTTCAAGAAGTTGATGAGCTTCTTTAAGCTCATTCTCGATCAATTCTTTCATTTTTCGTCGGAAGAGCTTGGTTGCGTTGTGGTAATCGACGGAGGAGTGGTTTTTTGCTCCCTGTCGTAAAGTTTTGCCTTCAAATCGTTAACCTCCCCTTCAAGCCGGGCAATCTTTCTTCTAAGGAAAAGCTTCCCAAAGAAGTCAGAGAAAAGTATGAAGAAGCTAAATGCAACGGCAAGAATGGTAAATATTTGGAACGATCTGAAGTAAGTTTCAAGGAAAGAGATCACACCAAAATAACCTCCGAATGTTTCTTTTAAATAAAGGTAGAAGGCATCTTCTGTGGCGTCTGGCACTTTCAGAAGTTTAACGCAAAGGTACAGGAGCATCAGAGCGTAAAGGACGTAGACCAGATAAAATATATACCTAAAGCGTTTAAGCATTATTTTTCGATAACTAATGAGGCTAAAATGTAGTTAGAATGAGTGAGTAAACAAAAAAACGATATACTTCAATTTCAGGACTAGCGTGTCTGGTAGAATCCAACCGGATCGTACCCAGGACGATAGTAACTAATGTTTAAACGAGGAAATCTCTTCGACGTTGCTATGAGGCTTTGTTCAAAATAAAGAAAGACTATAGGTCGCTCTTCGTGCAGAATTTGTTGCAATTTTTTCAAATGAATGGCCATCTCTTCTCTTGAGGTAGATAAGATAGCCTTTTCAATTTCCCGGTCGCTTTCATCAGTTCCGAAGCCAGAAAAATTCATTTTACCCGGAGCAGCCGACGCAGTGTGGAACAGCGGTGAGTAATCATAGGCCCGTGGCGAGCCAACAAATGAATAGAGCACAGCTTCGAACTGGTGCGATCGCAGCCTTTTTAAAAGAGTGCCTGACTCCTCCGGCGCCAGGTTTACCTGCACGCCTATTTTCTTGGCTTCACTTTGGATAATGAGCGCTATTTTTTGATAGTCCGGATTTGTTCCATTGTAAGTGAGTTCGAAATCAAGCGTTTCTCGAGCATCATTTTTCCAGTTATTCCCGTCGAAGTTCCATCCTGATTTTTCAAGAAGCACCTTGCTTTGGTCTGGGTTGTAATTGTAGACGCTAATGTCGTCGTTGTACAGATCCGACAACACCGGGTTTACTGGCCCGACGGTAGGCTCAGCATAACCCAGGCGCACTGCGTCGATAATGCCCTGAACGTCAATAATATGGGAAAGAGCAATTCTCACGTCCTTGCTGCTAAATTTTGGCCAACGGGTATTAAAGCCAAAAAACACAAACTTGAATCCAGCTTGTCTGTAGAGATTAAGAGTGTTTGAGGTTTTGTTGAAGGCTTCCAGCTGAACAAACTCGGTGGCGGGCACCTGGGTAATAACGTCTACTTCATTGTTTTGCAAAGCAAATCTGGCGGCCGTAGGGTCAGTAATCATCACATAGTTGATCCTGTCAGCCAATTGGAACTGTGAGGGCAGCTTCTCTTTCTTTGTTTCAGTCAGTGCCAGGCTAATGCTTTGGTCAGGATAGTAGCTCTCGATTTGGTAAGGGCCAGAACCGTTGAAGTAGACGGAATCGTAAGGGGCAATGCCATTGAACGTCTCGAAGTATTTTTTTACATCATCCGGGGCGTTGTCCTCGTTAAAGCTACCTATCTCTTCCAGGCTATAATCTCTCAGTGTTTTTTGAGGGTCAAAAATGTTTTCGGGCATGACAAGGAAATCTCCGGCTACTGACCTGCTATATTCCGGGTTGCCATGCGTTTCGAGCTGAAAAAACCGGGCGTTGGAAGAGTCTGGGTAAAAAGCTTTGATGGCATCTAAATGAAAGCTTCCTGAGGAAATGCCGCTTCTGAGCCTGCATTTATTGAGTTTTAAGGTAAAAAGCACGTCTTCTTTTGACACAGGAGCCCCATTTGCCCATTTGGCCGAGCTCTTTAGCGTAAAGCCGAATAAACTAATTGTGTCATTTATAGTTATTTTTTCAGAAAGTTCCGCTAAATTTGAAACTATCTTATCCGTCGAATCTCTTTCGCTTAGAAATTGAAATATAATCCCATCGAACTCGTTTGTTTTGATGGGCGAAAAACTTTCGGGAAAGCTATTGATTTGAATCCTCAATTGCGAAGGATAATCAACCTGCGAAGTGCACCCAGCTAGAAAGAGTAGAGAATAACCTAATAACCTTAATTTCTGATTCATAAAAAAAGCCCCTCAAAGAGGAGCTAATTTAAAACCTGAGAAATGATTATTAGTAATTTATCGGATTATTTTCCTCCTGTATCCCACTCTGAATCACCTCCGTCTGTTTTGATGATGCGGAGTGATTTCTTAGCCTTTTTTGAAACCTGAGAAGTGGTTGTTTTAGGAGCGGAAAAATAAAGCCCTAATGATAGAATCATAAAGAAAACATACTGTGCCATAGGTCAAGCGATTTAAATGATTAAAATTGTATGGCACGAAGATGTGGCTGTGCTTTGGAAAAAAAACTGACACTTTGTAACTTGACGTAACTATAACAAAATATAGTTCTAGTAGTGTAAATATTAACCTAGTGAGTATTTAGCAAGTAAGTAATTGTATTGAAATGGAGGAGATAAAAAAATTAGTGCGGATTATAACAACAAGAGTAAAGAAGAACGTTTCGCTGATTGATGTTATTAGCCACGATGAAAACCCTAGCAAAGAGCAGCAGTTGTTTAACGGGATTCAAAAAGGGCTGTATAATACGGATGATGAAGCCTCTTTGGGCATGTATGAATCGGATTCTACCGACCAGCGCTTCCGGATGCTCAAGTCACGACTGCGGTACAAGCTCTATAATTTGCTTTATTTTGTTGACTTCAACGACTCTAAAGTAAATATCGGATTCCCGTATGAGCAGGAGTGCCACAGTTACATATTCCGAGCGAAAGTATTGTTTAAAGAGGGTGAATATGATTTGGCAGAGAAGCATGTAAATAAGGCACTTGCCATTTCCAGAGAGTCGGAATTTACAGAGTTGACTTTATCAGGGCTTAGGATGTTGAGGTTGATTTATTCCGAGTTGTGCAGGCCTAATCATCTTAGAAAGACCCTGGGTAGAATTAAGAAGTATGAAGAATTGCTTAGAGCAGAAGAAGAGGCTGAGAGTATCTTCTGCATGAAGAAAATGCAACTTCAAAAGTCAGTTCATTCCAGGAAGACTCACCTCGATTCGACGTTGAAATCGGTGCAACAATTGCAAGCTCTCTGGGAGAAGAGTAAGTCATACAATGTATTTGAGAAGTATTACAGGTTGAAAATAAGGTCTAATGAGCTTCTGGGGGAGTTTGAAGGAATTCTTCAAGTTACGGGAGAGGCTGAAGAAATGGTAAAAAAGGGGATAATTAATCCGCTTAGGTTTGATGTAAGATACAACGTTTACATAAAGACATATGCATACCTCAGGGCGAAGGATTACAAGAATGGTATGAGCTATGCAAAGGCTGGTTTGGAGCATATCGGGCGCTCTTCACGCAATTGGTTTTCTCATATGGAGAACTACTACTTAATGGCCCTGCACAGCGGAAACTACGAATTGGCGGAGGATTTGATTGGTCAGGTGTACAGGAATCCACACATGGAAAAGATTTCGCAAAGGGCAAAAGAGAGGTGGGAGCTGTACAAAGCCTACTTATATTTCCTTATGCCAAATAGGGACGTGGAGGATGTGCTCGATTTCTCCAAGATTTATCAGAAGCTGCCCTTTTACACTCAAGACAAGCAGGGGCTCATGGTCGCCATTATGATCCTCGAGTTTATCGATTTAATGAAGAAAGATAAACTGGATATTGCACTCACCAAATTGCCAAACACAGAAAAGTATATTTATCGCTACCTCAACGAAAACCCGGAAAGCCAGCGGGAGAAGCTGTTCCTTAAGCTGATTACTATTATGGTGGAAAGCAGCTTTAATCCAACCGTAGCTGCCAAGAAGGGAGAAAAATATTTCAATAGGCTGAAAGGCACGCCAGAACCTGGTGATGCATTTGCAGAGATAGAAATTGTGCCTTACGAACAACTATGGGAAATGATGCTACAAAATATGGAGCATTCATTTGTCAAGCTGGACTTCGGCAGGTAGATGAAACTTTGATTAGGTCGATGCTTGTCATATGTTGATATGACAATATAACCCTGCTGGCTCTGTCAGCAGGGTTTTTATTTTTTTAGGCTGTGTGAGACAGATTTTCTAAAACGACTGCATTTCGATCAGCCTTGAGTAAAGGCCTGCTCTGGCAATCAACTCATTGTGGGTTCCCTGCTCTGCGATTTGTCCATTCTGTAATACCACAATAAGGTCAGCATTTTGTATCGTGCTCAGTCTGTGGGCAATCACTACCGATGTGCGGTTTTTCATCAGGTTGGTAAGGGCCTCCTGCACCAGCTTCTCCGACTCCGAATCAAGTGCCGAAGTGGCCTCGTCGAGAATCAGTATAGGCGGGTTTTTGAAAATAGCCCGTGCGATGCTCAGTCTTTGCCGCTGACCACCGCTGAGTTTCACGCCTCTATCTCCTATTTCTGTATAATACCCTTCCGGCATTTCAGCAATAAACTCATGTGCATTGGCGATTTTGGCCGCAGCTATTACTTTTTTCTCATCAGCATCGGCCACGCCAAAGGCGATATTATTCAACACCGTGTCGTTAAAGAGAATGGACTCCTGGGTAACAATGCCCATCTGCTTGCGAATGGAGTCCATGGTGTAGGAGGTGAGCGGTTTTCCGTCGATGCACACATCCCCTTCATTGGGGTCGTAGAACCTTGGAATAAGGTCTGAAAGTGTGGATTTACCACCTCCGGAGGGGCCGACAAGTGCTACTGTTTTCCCCTTTGGGATACTTAGGTTGATATTTTTCAGTACGAGTTCTTTTTCGTAGGCAAACGAAACGTTTTTAAATTCTATAGACGTGCTGAAAGAGGGAAGCACCGTGGAGCTCCTGGCGTCAGTAATGGCCGACTGCGTATCGATAACCTCGAAAATTCTTTCTCCGGCAGCCAGACCACGCTGGATATTGCTAAATGAAGACGACATAGCCTTTGCCGGAGGTAATATTTGCGAAAATATGATAAGGAATGCAAGAAACTCTGAGGGAGTAAGGGTGGAGTTGTCCTGCAGGATGAGGTTTCCACCAACGAGAAGGATTCCAGCGACGACCGAAACGCCGAGAAATTCCGAAATCGGCCCGGCCATTTCATACCTTCTGGCAATAGACACATTCTTTCTGGCGTAGTATTGAACCTCTTTTATGAACTTTTGGAACACAAACCTGGTAGCAGTGAACGCCTTGATAATCCGAATGCCGCCGATGCTCTCGTCGAGGATGTTGTTGATATTTCCCAAAGCCTGCTGGCTTTGATGAGCCCGCTTTTTGAGTCGCCTGGCGATACCTGCAATGAGCCCACCTGAGATAGGCAGTAGGAGCATGGTGTATAAGGTGAGTTCCACAGACATGCTGAACAGCACAGCGAAGTAGCCTATGATCATGGCTGGCTCTTTGAACAGCACTTTAAGTGTGCTAACCACTGAATGCTCTACTTCCTGCACATCGTTGGTAACCCTGCTTACGATATCCCCCTTTCTGCGCTCGGTAAAAAAGCTGACTGGGAAAGAGAGGATGCGTTCATACACCAGGGTGCGGAGGTTCTTGATGACCAGCGCTCGTATTTTTGCCAGCATTACTGCGGAGAGATACCTGAATAAGTTGGCGAGAAACACTGAAATTACGATGACTGCGCAGACAAATTTCAAGGCGCCGGTTTTTCCAGCGGTGTCGATAAAGCCAGAAAAATGATAATAGAAAAGGGATTTGAAATAGTCGACGCTGATCGTGAACTCGGGTAGGCGTTTAAGGTTCTCTAACTTCTCCGGCTCTATCTGGTCAAAGAGTATTTCGAGCAGTGGGATGAGTACAGCAAAGTTCACCAGGCTGAATACAACCTGGAGAATGGTGACCAATATATAAGTGGGAATAAACTTCCCGAAAGGGCGGGCAAAAGAAAGAAGTCTGAAATAGGTTTTCATTCAACTACTTGAAGTGAGGGCGCAAAGGTAGAGTGTAATGGTGTCAATTAGAAATAATGATGTTTTGTGTCGGTATTGAGCCGGATGCCAAAACCAAAGAACTGATCATTGTTACGCAGCGAAATACTTTCTTGTTGCTCTTTGCGGTAAATGAATCTGGCATCGATGAAAAGATTGTGGAGCAACTGATAGCTGGCCTGTAAGCCCACAAGGTTGATTTTTGTAGCCACTCCCTGGCCAGTAAAATTCCCAAATTCTCTTTCAAAGGTAGCATAGGGAAGTAGTGGATTTCTGCCCCAGTTCGACGCTAATATATCCTCACCCTGGGAAGCAAGCATTGCCCTGGCAGTGAGCTGAAGCTTTCCAATTGGTTGATACCTTAGCACAGCCACCCATTCTTTGAAATTTGCCCCCAGCGGGTTGGCGAGCGGTTGCCGGTAATGCGTGAAGCTGGTGTAGCTGCTCTGATGGGCGTATGTGTAAGGCCGTGCGTAGTTGTGTTCAAGCTGAAGGTCGAGATTGGAGATGTTGCCCACGTCCACCCACTTCAAGCCGAGCTGATAGGCGTATTTATTCGACCACCAGCCTGTCTTGTTTTTCAGGTTGGTAAACGATAGTTCATCCAGCAGGAATTGCCCATAAGCCGAAAAGTGGCGGGCAAAATTCCATTTGGCATCAAAGCCAACAAGCACATTGTCGGGGCTGCCCAGCTGCTGTTCGAGCCCCCTGTAGAAGATAAACGGGTTAAGATAGTTGGGATCGAACGAGCCGGTTCGTAACGAGTCTTCCGGCGAAAACATCACTGCCTCAAAAAGACCGACATTGAAGTTTTTGGTGACTTGCCAGTTGAGCTGGTGCATCACCAGGTTTTTGTTGGGAAATTCCTTAGTGCCCAGCAGCCCATCGTTGTAGTAGAAAACATCGGCCTTGAGCCTGGCGATAACGTTGGTATAATTGAACTTCCAGATCTTCGCATTGAAACGGAGGAAAAAGTAGTTGTTCGAAAAGTCGGAAAGAAACATCGACCGCATGCCGTTGCCCACAAAGAGTTTATCGTGGCCAGCCTGCAATTGGATGTGTTTTGTGGGACTAAAAGTTAAATAACCATTGGCAGTAATATAGTCGGTTCCGGCCTCACCAAATCGCTTCCAGAAGCCTTCGTTGGGCACCACGTGCCAGCGGTCGATCCAACGCTGCGTGTAGGCCGGAAACACTGCCTGATTCTCGGTGAGGTAGGTGTAGAAGCCCAGTTTTTCATCGATTCTGCCCCGCACTACTATTCCACGTGTATTGATAAATGGTGTTGAGGGCGAATTTGGGTCGTGCCCAACATCAAACTGAAAAACAGGGCTAACATGAAGGTCAATACCATCTTCCCCCACGTGAAAGGCATCGGATGATGTTCTGTAGAAATATTTTAGGATGGGTTTTTTGCTGGTGGGTGCTGCTTCCAGACTGTCGGTAAAGAACTCCCAGTTGTCCTGTCGAAGATATTTTTCGTTGAACTTGTCAGACGAACTCTCAAAAACACCCAGGCTGGACACCGAGTCGGTAAAAGCAGCTACCGACTGGCGCAGAGTTGGCTTGAAAGAACTGAAATAGCCATCGTGCATCTTGCCGCTTTTGATCTCGTACCGGTCAAGCAGATGGTAGTAGTCGCTCCACAACGGCACGTTGGCACTTTGTGCAAATGACTCTGTTAAAGCCAGGCAAAGTAAAAGAAAGAAGAATGCTAAGTGTTTTTGCATGCAGCCACTAAAATAACAGGTTTATCTGGTTAACAAATGAGCTGGCTCACTGGTAGCACAATTGTGCCAGGGTCCAGCATAGCGTTGATGAGTGTGACGGATTCAAAGAATTTAATGTCGTTGACGGCTATTTTTCTTTCGGAGATCAGGCCTTTTTCAAGCAGTGATGCTCTTTTGGTACCAGCCAGCAGGGGCTCTGCGGGAGTGTGCCATTTCGATCCATCCCAAAAACAAACATTGGCATAGCTACAGTCGGTAAGGAGGCTATTTCGGGTGATCAGTATCTCGTCTGCTCCCCCCTTTCCGTTGAAAAGCATATTGATCGCTGATCGGTCGGCATACTTGTGACGGTAATCGAGGTTGTTTGCTTCCACTACTCTTATCGATTGGATTGGTCTGACAGAGTAGGGCTCTATTTCAACTTTGTTAAGCTGTTCACCATAAATTACCCTCGCCTTATAAATAGTGGTGCTGTCAAGTTGGGAAGTATCGAGTACCTCCAGAAGGTTGATCGGTGGCAGCCCAACTCCAAAAACTTCCAGTCGGCTTGCATCGAGCCGTCGCTGGTGCCATGGCAGGTTTTGGGGCTGCCCGTTAGCTATTTTGATAGACTCCAATAGTAGGCACATACACCTTGTCGATTAGTTCCTGATATTCCTGCTGCGCATGGCTTTGGGCTGTGATGCCTCCTCCGCTTCGGTAAAAAAGTTGATCGCCAGCCTTTTCTATGTAGCGGATCAGCACGCAGCTGTTCAGGCTGACCCCATCAAAGTATCCGGCAACACCAGTATAGTAGCCTCTTTTTTCACCCTCAGCTTCCTTTATGATCTGGCAAGTCATTGGCTTCGGAGCACCGCAAATAGAGCCGGCAGGTAACAGTTCCGTTATAATTTCTCCCAGATTTGATTCATATCCACTTGGCAATCTGCCGGTAATTTTTGAACTGGTTTGAAGCAGGTGCTTGCCGTTGGTGCGAATTTCTTCTGTATACCTGAATTTTTCCACCCGCACGTCGTGGCTCACCCTGCTCAAGTCGTTTCTCAGTAGATCCACCACTGTCACATGTTCGGCAAGTTCCTTTGGGTCGTTGAGCAGCCTGGTTGCCGCCCCAGGCAAATCAGCATCAATTGTGCCTTTCATAGGGCAGGTTTCAATAGTATTTCCTGAAATTCTCACAAAAGTCTCTGGGGAAAAAACTACCCACTCGCCTTTGTAGAACATTTTGTATTTGGCGGATGAGGCGTGATAGATGTCGGGTAGGCTAGCCGATGTAATGAGCTCAGTTTTGGCGGTAAGATTCACTAAAAAGGAATTGCCGGCTTGCAAATGCTGGTAAACATGATTAAAAGCCTTTTTATACGTTTCAAAAGCCGGATATATTTTTTCGGCGTGGACAGAGATAGCCTCTTTTTCCCGGTGATTGGAAAACCCTTCGAAGTTGAACAGGATATTTTCGTCAATGAGTGAGTCAACGTCCCAAACTTTCGGTTTCTGCAGCTCAAAGTCGACCACAAAAAAGAATGGAACCCTATCTTTCCCCTTCTTGTTGACCAATTCTATGAATGTGGATAGACTCAAATGACTGATTATTAAACTTCAAAGCAATAGCGTCCTAAACGAATAGAGTAGGGAGGTGTGAATTAAGTATCTCAAAGTTAGCTTTGAGTTGCACAACAAAAGACTACACCTCCCATGGTAAATCTAAACTTATTCTCGCAGATCATCTCAA
>NZ_LR701594.1 GCF_902498805.1 Imperialibacter sp. EC-SDR9
CTAAAGTGGCACTGGCTCTTATTGAAAGAACACCTCACAAAAAGTCTAAGAGACAGAGAAGGTTTAAAGCAGGATTTGATCCAGTGTTCAGAGAAAAAGTCCTCAATCTTTAAATGCGTTTGCCCTGCCACGCCTGCGCTGGCAGAGGCGGAGTCACTTGACGAGCCATTTACAAACTTGTTCACAACAGATGACTCTGTCGAAGATCCCGACTTGTTTTCCTCAGGTCTGCTTACTGGAGAAAAAAGTTTCACAAAAAGATACCTGGCCGTTGCCCTTTCCCCTAAGGTGCCTGCCGATGGCGTATCCTATATCCCAACCGCTTTTTCTCCTTTATCAGTCAATGAGGAGGATCAGGTCTTAAAATTCTATAGCGAGAAGGTGATTCCCGATGGGTTTTCCTTCAAAATCTATGATCGCTTTGGTGACGTTTTGTATGAGACCACCGATTTGTCGGATGCGCAGACCAACGGGTGGAATGGCTTGCTTAAGAGCGGGAAACCAGCGTCAGGTGGGTATTACTTTTACTCCGCAAAGTTTGAGTTTTTTAATGGAAGAAAAGTGTCAAAAACCGGGCAGGTAATGCTGATAAGATGACGAGTATGCTGAAATATATATGCTTTCTTATGCTGGCTTGCTTCACTTTTAGCGTTTCTGGACAGAACAGCCAATTTTCGCAGTACTATACATCATCTTTGTTTCTAAACCCGTCGTTTGCAGGAATTCCGCCAGATTTGCAGGTGTCTCTTAATCACAAAAGACAATTTCAGACTTCTGGAATTTCCAACGAACTTTCGCAGTTTTCGATACTCTATCCCTTCGTTTCAAGTGGGTTTAATGCACGACAGTTTGGGGGCATTGGAGTGACAGCTTTCAGTGAGAGCATTGGGGATAATTTTTTCAAGAACAATGGTTTTATGGTTTCCACTGCCTACAACCTTAGATTGGGCGACTTTAGTCCGGATTACGTGATCTTCGGGCTCCAGGGGGGGTACTTTAACGAAAGCATTAATTTCGGTAATCTACAGTGGGGATCGCAGTATACACCATACCTGATTTCTGGTTTTGACCCGAATGCGGCAGATCCGTCTGCACAGTTCAATGATATCGTGCATTACCCGGTGTTCAATGCAGGTTTGACCTACTACTTCAACCCCGCCCGAACATACAGACTTTACAAGTATAGCGCTTTCTCAGGGTTCTCTTTCAAGAACTTAAATCGCCCAAATACCTCTTTTATGGGAGGTGAGGTAGCTCGTAAGCCAATTTTCATGGCTTATCATGGAGGCATGGAATTTAGCATTTCCCATAAGTTGAGGTGGTCTCCCAATGGAATTTTTTACTATTCCACTGATAATCGCTATCAGTTTAATATGGGAAGTTATGTTAGCTACAGCTTTAGCGATAACCGCTCTCTCAAAGCAAACAATCTCTACCTTACCTTTGGAGCTTGGTATCGATTGAGGGATTCTTTCATTTTCACAGCCGGCTTTCAAAATAATAACCTACAGATGGCTTTTAGTTACGATCTCAATAAAGTATACCTTTTTACGGAACCAAATGATTCACTTGTACCTTCATTTGAAATTTCATTAACTTACACTTTAGGTAAGGACAAAAAGGGTGGTAGCTCGTCCAATCCATTATTTTAGTCATGAGGAAATTATCTTTAGCATTTGTAACCTGTTTAGTTTTAGTAGCTAATGCCTTTGGTCAGGGAGCTGTTCAACTAAATGAATACGCAGATGATCAATTCAGGAACGGACATTATGCTGAGGCAGCACAGTATTACCTCCAGGCACTTGCGGAAGAACCGAACAACCAGCTGGCGACCTTTCAGTTAGCTGAGTGTTATAGAAACACTTTTAAGTATCAGGAGGCTGAGCTTCAATACGAGAAGATGATTAATCTTTCGGAAGCCAACTATCCGACAAGCCGGTATTATTTCGCCTTGATGCAAAAGCTCAACGGCAAGTATCAGGAGGCGATGGAGAATTTTCAGGAATACCTTAAGTGGTATAATACCAACCCTGATAGAATGGCGGCATTTAAGGCACTCAGGCTACAGGCGCTTGTTGAAAAGGAAGGCTGTCTTCTGGCGCTTAATGAGTTAGCCAACCCGGTTCGGCACGCCGAATTCAAGGTGCTGCCTTCTCCGGTCAACACGCAATACGACGATTATGCTCCTTTTATATTTAAGGGGGACTCTTCTCTGATGATGTCTTCTTCAAGAAAATCATCGACAGGATCTGTATTTGATGCAAGAATGGGGCAGTCAACGGCTGATCTTTTTCGGTTTGAGCATTCAGGAGATGCCTGGATCGAAACGGGGAACAAAGACAAGTTTTCCAATATGAACACCAAAAATGGTGAGGGAGCTGGCATTTTTAACAAGGATAATACAAAGGTTTACTTCACCTATAATCCACCGGCTGGTTCGGCAACACCTTCTCAAATATCGAAGTCGGAGTTTGTTGATGGCAAATGGAGTGAGCCAAAGCCATTAAATGCCAATATAAATGCAAAAAACACCACTTCGAGGCACCCGTCGCTGTCGCCAGGAAATGATACGTTGTTTTTTGTTTCCGATAGACCCGGTGGATTCGGTCAAACCGATATCTGGTATAGTGTAGATGCTGGCAATGATAATTGGGGGCCAGCTATTAACCTCGGGTCGGCCATCAACACCACAATGGACGAAGCTTCACCTTTTTACGACCAGAAGGAGGGTGTTCTTTTCTTCTCGTCCAACGGACATAGAGGCTTTGGAGGGTTTGATATATTCATGACCAATGGTAACAACTTCGAGAATTCGGAGATTTATAATATGGGTTTTCCATATAACTCAAATCGGGATGACTGGTTTTTTATACTGGGAGAGCAAAGTGGCTATCTTACATCGGGCAGAGACGGTGGAGTGGGAGGACAAGATATTTATACCTTCCATATTGAGACCGACCAGGAAATTATAGCTGAAATTCTTGAGGAAGACGTGGTGGCAGGCCGTAGCTCCGTTTTCTCGGATGACTACAATTTCGACACCAATGACATAGAGAAGGTGGAGGAAGTGATCTCTCATTTTCTTGCTGCACGTATGTTCAATACGCAAGCGATGCTTACCGCCGAGCAACAGGCATTTTATGATAACTTATCTGAGTCAGACAAAGAGAAGATTGAGAGGATTGTCAACTCCAGGGTACGGAAAATGTCGGAAAGAGACCTTAGGGCGGTTAGAACTGAAGATGAGTTTTATTACCAGCAGCTCTCTACCGGAGATAAGTATTCAATCAACAGGATGGTGTCGTCTTACCTGGAGGAAGATGGCTTAGGTCTGAATGTATCGCTAAGTAGTGAAGAAAAGGCGTACTATGAGCAGCTTTCGAAAGATGCGAAAGAGAAAATAGATCAATACATCACACTGAAGGTAACTGAGTACCGAAACAAGGAGGTTCAAGATGAGTATTTCCAGTCTTTGCCTGCCACCGACCAAACTCAGGTAAAAACGTTGGCACGCAGTTACCTGCTTCAGAAAAAGTCAATTGAAAATCTCTCGCTGGGCGTCAATACAAATGTTTTTCTAAAAAAGCAGGACGAGCAGTCTATGGAGAGGGCCGAGGCCTCCATAGTAAATCAACTAAAGAATCTGGCACTTGAGAGCGATTTCTCTTTGAGTGAAGATGATAAAGTATTTTACCAGAATTTGCCTACTGAAGAGCAGCAGTCCATTGACAGGCTGGTGACTGCGTTTTTGGCTGCGAAGCCTTCGGACTTCGATAAGAACATTACTCCGGCAGACCTGGAATTTTACAATAAGAAACCGGCCGGACAAAAAGCGCTTATTGACAAAATTCTTGTGAGAAGACTTCGGAATTTGTCTTTCTCAGATGAGTATATTTTTAATCATGCCACAGCAAAACAGACGCTGTTGCTTACCAGTTTGAATACCAAAACAAACGGAAATGTCATTGTAGGAGAGGTTGGTAATTTATTAACTGGTGCCAATAGAAATGCTTATAGTTCCCTTAGCGAGGAGGAGAAGTTGAGGTTTGCAAGAATGGTGTCCGGCGTCGACAGCTACGATAAACTAGCCAGCAGACCTCTGTTGGCACTCGATGAAAATGCATCTGAGCCCTCGCAACTTATCGCAAGTCAGTCCAATAGGCCAATGGTTGCATCTTCGTTTGGTAGTGCGGCTGGTTCCTCTAAATCAAGTGAAAACCAGGCACTGGCTCAGGGCAACTCCAATAACAGCAGTGCAAATGTTGCTACGCAAAACTCTCCAGCTACGACCACCGGCACTAACCTTGCTTCAAACCAGGGTGGTCAACTCATCATCGACCGACGAGAGGGGACGGGTGAGCCCGAGTCTGGAAACACACTATCGAAGGTGGCTTCAAGTCGGGCGGCTACAAGCATGAGCTCTGATCAAAGAGCGCTTTATGAGAGCCTGCCTCCGAGTAAAAGGCAGGCAATTGACAGGATTGTAGCTGTTTCACTGATCAACAACGACTATGCGGGCCAACCGGAGATGTTTGAAGAGGACAAACAAAGGTTCGCTGAGTTTGACTCAGAGGAAAGGCGGATGGCCAGAAGAATGGCAAAGTTTATGACAGAAGATCAGCTCTCTACGGCTGAAATGGGTGCGATTAAGGATGATTTTATCAAATACAAAAATTACAACCCTGAAATCAGAAAGACTTTCAACCACTTGATTTTAACTGAGGCTTTTAGCTATTCTCAGGGTAGAAACCAGATGGACTTGTTGACAAAAGACAGGGGGGTTAACAATGGCTTGAGTGCAGAGGAGAAGAGCTTGGTTGGGACTCTGATCGATGTCAGGGCAAGATCGAACTACATTTTTGGCGATCAGATTGATCTAGAAAACAAGTATGTTGAATCAGGTATGGTCATGGCGAGTGTCGATCAATACCAAACAGAAGAGTTTAAGAATATCAAGATTCAGGGGCGTTTGGTAGATATTAAAACCGGTAAAGCTCTTGCTAACTACCCGGTTGTATTGGCAAATAGTTCCGGAGAAACAATCAAGGTGGGTTATACGAACCAAAATGGCGAGTTTGTATTTGACTACTTAGACGGCAACAAAGCCTATAAGATTCTCTCAAACAACCAGACTGTTTCTGCGATAAAGCCGGACAACTTTTTCATTAAAGACTTGCAAGTGCGTGGGTACAAAGATGGATACATAGTGCTGAATTATGAAGGCATTTATTTCGACTCTGATGCCACCAATATTCGGGATGAGGGAATTGTGACGATGAATAAGTTGATCGAACTATACAGGAAGAATCCTGAAATTGAGATCGAAATTCATGCGCATGCTGACAGCCAGGGCGAGCATGACTATAATCACAGACTGTCGGATTTGCGAGGCGACGCTGTCTATAAATACCTTGTCAGTCATGGAGTGGATGAGACGGCCTTGACCGTTTACTACAACGGAGAAGGTGACCCTGTTGCCAGTAATCTCACGGCGTATGGACGTGCTTTTAACAGACGGGTGGAACTTGAGGTATACTCTACAAAACCTTTGCAAGCTGAGCTGGCTAAGATTTATGTTGCCCGTCCCGGGGCTACTATTGATGCTATCGCCAGGGCATTCAACCTGCCGGCAGATAGGATACAAGCTATGAATGGCTTGCAATCGGGGGTAGTTAAGCCATATACACCTATTAGAATAGAAGGCAAAAACAGCATCAAACCGAGCCTAAGTCTCTTGGTTGAGTTAAATGACCATGCTGTGAATTACAAACAGTACAAAGTGAAAAAGGGAGAGTCTATCATCTCCATAGCCGAGAAGTTCAACCTTCCTGAAGAGCTGTTGCTTGAATTGAACAACCTGAACGGATATCAATTGAACCCGGGAGACGTAATTGATATTTACGTTTCTTATTAGCGGTATGGCTTCAGCCGGTTTGATGTTTTGCTTTAGCTTGAGTGCAGGGGTCTGACGACATATTGCTGAGGCTCTGAATGGCTCCTTTTGAACGACGGTAATTTCCTGATCAATAAAGGTAGCCTAGGAGGCTAACAGATAAAACCCCGAAAAAGTCTCCATCAGACTTTTTCGGGGTTTTGGATTTGCTTGTACGCCGTTCAATTTGTTTTCGGGTAGCCCTTTTGAGCCAGTAAAATACAGGTGGCTAATTTCAGGCTAGTCGGCTGCCTTTAATACCCGAGCATCAATTTTGAATCTGGAATTACCCTTTCCCAATCAGGATAAATGATCCCCAGAAATAGGGGCTTTCATATTTCTCCCTAACGTTCAGTTGTGCCTTTCGGAATGAGTCTCGAATGCTTCCAGAACTCAGGTAGTACTTGTAAAAGGAAATCATCAGGTCTTTTGTGACCTGATCGTCTACCTTGTTTAAACTTAGGATCAGGTTCCTGGCCCCGGCTACCTTAAAAGCCCTCTGAAGACCATAAACGCCCTCGCCATTCATCACTTCTCCCAAGCCAGTTTCACAAGCGGATAATACGACAAGGTCAGTATTGTCCAACGTGAGGTTCATTGCCTCGTATGCGGTTAAAATACCATCTTCCGATTCCAGGTCTGCATCCTTTCCTGTTACATAGTCTACAAAGAAATTGTTGGCATCTGCCAGCACAAGCCCCGACTTGAATAGCGGGTTGTTGGCGGTTGTGTTAACATTCTGGGAAATGAACGGAGGGTTTTCAAGGAAATACCCATGAGTAGATATGTGCAAAATTTTAGGGCTTACCAAACTCTTTAGTTTTTCTTCCCTGGCCAATTTATCAGTGCTTATTTTTGAATTCCATCCCGCATCCCGCAACATGTCGTCAATAGTGTGTATTTCAACCATCGTGCCTGGCAGGGGCTGAAACATGTTGATAAAGGCTGTTTTGGCATTCGTTGCCAGTTCGCTGGGTATATGGCCGTAGTCAGGGTTGCCGACGAGAATGGCCGTTCTTTCGTTGTTTTTTTCGGTTCTGCTAAATTCTACAACGTCTTTTGTACTGGTGACAAAATTTACGTCAAGTAAGTCGGTCAGGTACTTCTTTTGATCAGGAATATATAATGTTTCAGGGTTAAACTTATTGTAGACCCCGTCAGGAGAGAAATAGATTTTTTTTATGCCACCCAAGTGTTCCTGTATTTTGGCCCAAAATTGCACATACGTCTCGTTGTCTGTCACGCCAAATTTCAAAGAGTTAAAAAAGGCCGAGTAGTACTGTTTTTCGAGTTGATTACCATTATCGAGCAATACCAACTCTGGATTCGTGTATGAGTCGGGCTTTATAATAAGGGCCGCATACTGTATATGATCCGAGAAACCGTAGATGAGGTTGTCGTCATCACCATAGAGGCTTTTGAATTCCCGGAATCTGACAATTTCCACGGCCGCCTCGCCTTCTTTAAGGTTTCTTCTGATGTCGACCCAGCTATAAACCTTATCTTCCCCGGATTTAAAATAGGAGGATTCGTAGGCAAGTTTTTTTTCCAGGTTATTAATATTGACCTCAAGCTCATCGATGTTGATATTCATTTCCTTCAGTTTGGCTGTACCTACCTGGTAAAACTTTGCCAGACGGGCTTTGAGCGTCTTCCAGAGAATATAGTCCTGTATTAGCTGTTCGTCACCGCTGGCGAGCACATTCTTTCTCACTTTGTCCGAGGCATAGAATATAATCGCCTTTGTTGCCAGTTGGTTGTCGTATAGGTCTCCCAGTATCGCCGGGGTTTCTTTCATGAGCTTGAGGGCTATTGTATTGAAACGCTCTACGTCCTCCCGAACCGTGTTGTAAAAAACTTCCCTTTCAATTTCGCTAAGGGCAGGAAATATCTTTCCTACCTGACCCACCTGTATTTTGATAGCCTCCTTGAAGAACTCTCCTGATTTTTTGGGTTGATCATGTGTGATATAATAAAGACCAAGATTCTCCAGCGACCTGGCATAGGAAGGGTGGTTTTCGCCCAAGCTCACTTTTCTTAGGTTTAGTGCCTGAAGATAAAGTGCCTCAGCTCTTTGGTGATCGCCTGTGTTCGAGTAGAGAACGGCCATGTTGTTGATCAAGGTAGCGTAGTCGGGATGGCTCTCCCCCAAAACTACTTTGTCTATCCTTAGGGCGTCTTCATAGTATTTTTTCGCCTCATCATATTTTTTTTGTGTGCGGCGAATTCCAGCCATGTTGTTAAGTGAAGTAGCGTACTTAGGGTAGTATTCTCCATAGTTGGCTTTATATATATCAGCGGACTCCTTGAAGAGCTCGAAAGCCTTGTCTAAGTCGCCTCTGTCGTTGTAATAACTTGCAAGGTTATTGGCAGCCGTGGCATAGTTGGGATGTCGGGGACCAAATATTTTTTTACTGAGAACAAAAGCCTCTTGTAGGTGCACGCCCGCTTTTTCATAGTTCCCCAGGTCGATATAGAGAATTCCCAAATCATTCAGGGTTTCCAAAATAAGACCCTGGTCAATCCCTTCTCTTTTCCTTTTTAAGTCGAGGGTTTTCAGAAGCACTCTTTCGGACTCGCCGTATTTTCCCAGGTACTCATACACTATACCCATGTGTTCCAGGTTTTCAAGGTATTCCAGCTTGTGTGTGAGTGAGTTAGCTTCATACAGCTCGTCGCTGTGCTGAATAAACGAAAACGCCTTGTCTGGTTGCCCAAGCTTAATGTAAATTCTTCCCAAGTCGCTATAGGAGTTTGCCATTAGAACCATTACTGTCGAATGATGGCCTTCGATAAGCGTATGTGCACGCTCAAAATTCACAGCGGCCATTTCCAACTCGCCAATATGTTCGTAGAAACTTCCCAGCTCCTGCATCGATTTAATATAATCGGTACTGCGATCGCCTTTAGTTTTGCCGATTACTTCTTGCAACTCTTTATAAAATCGTTCTGCTGCCCCGAAGTCCCCCAATATCTTACTAACATTCGCTGCGTTGGTAAGGGCGTTTACATAGTCTTCGTTGCTGGTTTGCCCAATATTGCGCCAGGTCTCTACTGACTTCAGAAGATACTTCTTGCTATTCCCTAAGTCGTCTACATCCCAATAGAGCATTCCCAGGTTATTGAGCAATACCGCCTCCTGACCATTGGGTTTACCTGCGTTTTCGGCATTGAGTGCGCTATAGGCATCTTGCAGATACATGAGGGCCCTTTTCTGGTCGGTATCATAATAATAGTCACTGCTGTCAAGAAGCGATTCCCAGCTTTGCGCTGAGAGGGTTGAAGAGACAGACAGGTACAGGGATATTACAAAAAACAGTGCGCTACTTAATCTGAATTGCATCACATATTGGTTTAGGTAGAAGTCTAAAATACTACTTTGTCTACAATAGGTTAGGTTGACTCTACAAAGCGTTTAAATCAGCATATGTCACCTAGCAAAAGGTGAAAGAGATTTGAAAAAAATGACTCAACATTAAAGTTATTCATTTTTCTTAAAGAGAGTTTCGCTCAAAGCTAACTTTCTCGAAATTATTGACAACCAGAGGCTCCTGAACTCCAAACAAAGCAATAAAAATGTTAGTCATCTTCTTCCATAGCAACTGGTGAAGGGTAGTCAAAAAGGAGGTTCTTCTTGATAGCAGCAGCCACCTTGTGGGGAACAAATTGCTCCCAACCATCTTCTCCATTTTGTATCATCGTCAGGACTTTGTCCGAAATGATGCTCAAATTTTTCTCATTTACTTTCGATAAGTCTTCTATTTTTTTGTTTTCCAGAAGGTAATCGTAAAGGTGTCTGAGGTGCCCAGCTGGTTTAAAATTGGCACAAGTCATCAATTCCTTGGATTCAAAATCTTTGATGTAGGGGTAAACGAATAGCTTGATATTAATGCCAAATAGCTCACCGAAAGCCTGTAGAATTCCACCATTGAGGTCTGAGTAGTACTTTTCATCAAAAATCCTAAGCAGGTTGTTGAAGCCAAGTATGATCCCGATTTTCTTTCCTCTTGTGTATTGAGCGAAATAGGTAGCCAGTTTGTAGTACTCCTGGTAATTTGAAATGATTACGTTCTGACCAAGCGAACAAAGGATATCGACCCGGTCAAGGAAATCATTTTCATCGATTTTACCATCCTTGGTTAAGTCGTTGAGAGTAAGTTCCGAAAGCACAATGAGCTTCTTCGGATCAACGTCGGCTTCTTTTTTGAACTGTCTCAAACCAGCAATCATCATATCAACATTGACCAGCGTCACTGGTCTGAACCTTCCACGAAGAACGAGAACGTTCTTTTTGTACAGTGCTTCCGACGGTTGCAGCACATCTCTGTTGGCACCAAACATGGCCATTTGTGTCAATCCGTTTTTAACAAGCTTCAGGCTCATCAGGCGATTGTCCACATGGTGGAAGTCGGGGCCTTCCAGGCGGAACATGTCAATTTCTATTCGACCCTCACTCAGGTTGTCGATCAGAGAAATGATAAATTCTTCTGGATCCATGTAGTGATAGCAGGCGTAAAGCAAGTTAACGCCAACTATACCCAATGCTTGCTGCTGCCACAACGCATCAGTGTCGTTCAGCACAAGGTGGATGATACAGTCGTTGGGCTGTGTATTGGGGTGGAGCTGAAACCGGATGCCTATCCAGCCATGCCCCTTATTGGTTCTCTTAAAATTGAGCGTTTCAACGGTATTAGCAAAAGCAAAGAAGGTAGTTCGCTTGGCCCTGTAGCTTAACCGTTTGGTAAGCAGGTTATACTCTTTATCAAGCATTTGATGCAGGCGAGGCTGGCATACGTACCTGTCGCAAGGACCGTAGATGGCATCACTGAAGGTCATGTCATAGGCAGACATGGTTTTGGCAATACTGCCCGAAGCTCCCCCTGCTTTGAAAAAATGAGCTGCGGTTTCCTGACCGGCACCTATTTCAGCAAAGGTGCCATAGATTTTCTCGTCAAGATTTATTTTTAGTGCTTTTTCCTTGGTAGTGAGCTTTCGAAAGGATGCATCCATACACTTAGTCCTGTTTGAACAAAATTAGTCGTATTATTATTAAAACTGAATCTTTGAGGGGTGTTTTTAATGTAAACAATCAAAGCACTGTTTTGATTTCTAATTCACAAAAAAGCTCACAAAAGCCTGTTGCTTTTTGACTATAACGCAAAAAAAATCCGCCTTGTTGGGGCGGATTTTAAACTGGGAACCACCTACCTTACTATGCTAAGGGATATCCTGATTTCTCGATCATTACATTGGCTATCTCACGTCTCAACAGAATGGTGTTAACAGGACTCATTTTGGTGAATCGCTTCAGTCCCATGAGCATCACTTTCTGTTCGTCGCCTTTCACAAAGCCGGCAATTGCCTCTTTTCCCGCACGATTTACCTTTTCCACTGCCTCAGCCAAATATACACGGGCAAGTTTTGCCTGAAGAGCGTTGGCACTTTCTCCGGTTTTTGACACCAGCTTTTCAGTTCTAAGCAATGTCGATTCAGCTACATACACCTCAATCATCATGTCGGCGATGCACATCAGTATTTCCTGCTCGTCATTCAGCTTAGGCCCAAAAGTCTGAGCCGCCTTACCAGCTACCATCAATATGGCCTTCTTTAGGTTCTTCAATACTTCCTTTTCTTCTGCAAAAGGCTTGGTAAGATCTGGTGATGCAAAAGAGGGGACTGACGTAAGCTCTTTGGCCACCGCCATAGCCGGTTGCAGTATATCAAGCTCGCCTTTCATGGCTCGTTTCAATACCATCCCTACGAGAAGCATTCTGTTGATTTCGTTGGTGCCTTCGTAAATCCGGGTAATTCGGGCATCTCTGTAGGCCCTGGCCATTGGTGCTTCTTCAGAGAAACCCATGCCGCCATAAACCTGGACACCCTCGTCAACCACAAAATCCAATACTTCAGAGCCATGCACTTTAAGAATGGCGCACTCGATAGCAAACTGCTCTACACCTTTCAGCTTGGCCTCATTCTCGGGCATGCCGTTAGCTATCAAATCGGTGATTTTGTCGTCGATGTTTTGCCCAGCTCTGTAGCAGGCCGATTCTGTCGCATAGGTTTTAACTGCCATCTCGGCCAGCTTATGCTGAATAGCGCCAAAGGAAGAAATGGAAACACCGAACTGCTTGCGGTCGTTGGCGTATTGTGTACTCATGGTGGCCACGTCTTTGCAGCCGCCAATAACGCCGGCGGCTAGCTTGATTCGCCCAATATTGAGGATGTTCACGGCTATCTTGAATCCATTCTCTCTATCAGAAAGCATGTTTTCGACAGGAACCGGACAGTCGTTGAAGAAGATTTGGCGGGTGGACGATCCTTTGATGCCAAGTTTCTTTTCTTCTTCATTCATAGTGATGCCACCGAACGTACGCTCTACAAGAAATGCGGTAAGGTTCTTGTCATCATCAATTTTGGCAAATACAATAAAAAAGTCGGCGAACCCACCATTAGAAATCCACATTTTCTGCCCGGTGATCAGGTAGTGCTTGCCATCGGATGAAAGAACGGCTTTTGTTTTACCAGAATTTGCATCGGAGCCCGCATCTGGCTCTGTGAGGCAGTAGGCTCCTTTCCATTCCCCGCTGGCGAGCTTTGGGATATACTTATTTTTTTGCTCTTCATTGCCATAGTACAAGATGGGGAGTGTTGCAATCCCAGTATGTGCACCATATGCGGTAGAAAATGAGCCAGCCGAGCTGACAATATCTGCAATTAGCATACTTGTGTTGAAGCTCATGCCAAGGCCGCCATATTGCTCAGGAATGGATATGCCCAATAAACCCAGCTCACCTGCTTTTTCGAGCACTCCTGGCATAAAGCCTTCCTCAAGGCTGTCCATCCTGTCTACGTTGGGCTTGATTTCCTTCTCAATAAAATCTCTGGTGGCCTCCGCCATCATTTTTTGCTCTTCCGAAAACTCCTCAGGAATAAATATCTCGTCGGCTTCAGTTTCTCTGATCAGAAATTCACCTCCCTTGATGGCATCTTTGGCAACTGTAGTTTCCATGGCTAATGAAGAATTTTAAAGTTTTGTAATTCGGATAAATAGTATGCATGCATACTATTTCAAATGTAAGGAAAAATAGTATGCATGCATAATAAATTAGTGTGAAAAATTTCAATGTATCCACCGCACATGTCATTGTCGACCGATTATCAGTTTAGCTGAGATTTTTTCCTTGAAATCAGTTAATATGGGGCATTAATGAGCCTTTGAACCTGAGCTCAATATTTTGAGATATGCTTGAAGACGCCCTTTTAAAAATCCTCCCTAAACCACGTGTGAAAACACGACTCATCGACCGTTATGCTTATGCAAGCGATGCCAGCCATTTTTACCTGGTGCCCAAAGCCGTGGTACAGCCCATAACTGTTGAAGAAATTCAAAAACTTTTTGTTGTTTCTCAGAAGTTGAATGTTCCCGTTACGTTTCGGGCTGGGGGTACCAGTTTGTCGGGGCAGGCGGTTACCGATGGGATATTGGCAGACTTGAGTAATTATTGGCGGAAAGTAAACCCGGAGAATAATGGGGAAACTGTCAGGGTGGAGCCGGGGGCAATCGGCGCCCATGTAAATATTCACCTGAAGAAGTTTGGTAGAAAGATAGGGCCAGATCCAGCCTCGATCAACGCCGCTATGATGGGTGGCATCCTGTCCAACAACTCCAGCGGCATGTGCTGTGGCGTAGTGAACAATTCTTATCACACGCTGAAACACATCACCTTTGTGCTCCCCAATGGAAAGGTTTTTTCCACTGAAAAGAAGGAAGACTACGATCGATTTTTGAAGGACTGCGAAGAAATAGCGAATGGCTTGCTCGCACTGAAGCACGAGGTAGAGCAAAATGACGTTTTGATTGCCAGGATTCGGAAAAAATACAAGCAGAAGAACACCGTGGGCTATTGCGTGAACGCCTTTCTCGACTACGAGCACCCGCTCGATATATTGGCACATGTGATCATCGGGGGAGAGGGGACGCTGGCCTTTATTGCAGAGGCTGTGCTAAACACAATCCCTGATTTTCCCTTCAAAATGACGGGCATGCTCTATTTTGACAGTCCTGCCGAGGCTTGCAACACAATTGCGGCACTAAGGGACACAGGGGCCGAGGCTTTGGAGTTTATGGACAGGGCATCGCTCCGGTCGGTGGAAGATATGCCCGGCGTGCCTGATTTTATTAAAACATTGCCTGAGCAGGCATCCGCTATTTTGTGTGAATACCAGGAAAGTACGCAGGAACTGCTGGACACCAAATATGAAATGGCGAAACCGACTTTGGCCCAGCTTCCGCTGCTGTTTGCACCAAGTTTCACGCAAAACTCATCTGAGCAGGCCCTGTACTGGAAAATCAGAAAGGGAATGTATCCTTCAGTAGCTGGCATGCGAGCGAAAGGCACATCAGCATTGATGGAAGATTTTACTTTTCCAGTGGAACGCTTGGGGGAGGCGGTAGTTGATGTGCAGCGGCTGTTTGTAAAACATAAGTATGAGAATGGGATCATCTTCGGTCATGCGAAAGATGGCAACCTCCACTTTGTGGTGTCGCAAAGCTATGCTACTCCTGAAGCCATCGCTTTGTATGAGAAGTTCAATGATGACCTTTTTGACCTGGTGCTCAATAAGTACGACGGCTCGTTGAAAGGAGAACATAGTTCAGGGAGGGCTGTGTCTGCTTTTGTGGAAACAGAGTGGGGGCCTGAAGCCTACCAGGTAATGAAGCGGCTAAAGCAGCTGATTGATCCGCACAACCTGCTCAACCCCGGTATTGTAATAACCGAAGACAAGAAATGTCACGTGCACAACCTCAAAGTGATGCCAATAGTGGAAGAAGAGGTCGACAAGTGCATTGAGTGCGGATTCTGTGAAAATAGCTGTCCCAGTCGTGACTATACATTAACCCCCCGGAGGCGAATTGGCATTAGAAGGGCCATCAAGCGGGCAGAAATGGCCGGAGACCATACTACAAAGGATGCGCTGTTGAAAGACTATGCATTTGATGGCATAGAAACCTGTGCGGTCGACGGGATGTGCGCTACAAACTGCCCGGTCGATATCAATACGGGTGACCTCATTAAGCGATTGAGAAGGGAAAACCATTCTTCATTTGAGAATAAAGTAGCTCTTGGTGTTGCCAGAAACTTCAAATGGCTTGAAAGCGCTACCAGGCTGGCACTTTGGAAAGGGTTTCTACTAAACAAGCTGCTCGGTCAGCAGTTTATGCCAAAGCTGACTTCGGGAATGAAACGGATCATTCCAGGTATGCCGCTCTGGTCCAATCATTTTCAAAAATCGGCTATAAAGGAGCTTTTTAAGGCAGGTCGCAGTACACGGAGCGAGGGTCAGTCAGTCGTTTATTTCTCAAGTTGCATTTCAAGGATGATGGATGGCGACGGAGTGAGGGCTTTTTTGTCTGTGTGCAAAAAAGCCAACATCAATATCGTATTGCCCGACCAATTGAAAGGGACATGCTGCGGGCAAGTCTTCTCGTCCAAAGGCTTTGCAAAGGCTTACAAGTTCACTGCCAATCAGGCTATTGAACGACTTTGGCAAAGCTCGCAGGAAGGAAAAATTCCGGTGGTGTTGGACGTGACAAGCTGCACCCAGACAATAAAATCCAGCAGACCGTATCTTACCACTGTCAACAAGGTTCGGTTTGACAAACTGATCATTCATGATGTAATTGATTTCGCTGCCGAGGTTGTATTGCCGCAATTGACCATTTCTGCACAAAAAGACAAAATTGCGTTTCACCCGGTTTGCTCGGTGCAAAAAATGGGCTCTCTCGATCAGTTGAAACGAATTGGTAGTGCCTGCGCCAAAGAGGTGAAGGTGCCGGAATTTGCGGGTTGCTGTGGCATGGCTGGCGATCGTGGGTTTTACTACCCTGAGTTGACGAAGGCGGCGACAAAGAAAGAGTCGACTGAAGTGAAACAGGAGGCGTACGACGGATATTATTCTACATCTAAGACTTGTGAGATAGCACTGTCTGAAGCCGTAGGAAAAAATTACGAATCGGTGATGAAACTTTTAGACGACGTAAGTAACTGAAAAATATATCTTTGATAAGAGAAGAAACCTGAACAAATATGACATACCCCTTCAATCCCCCTCATAGAGTATTAATGGGCCCCGGACCATCCGACGCCCACCCAAGAGTACTGAAAGCCATGGCCACCCCATTGATCGGCCATCTTGATCCTGAGTTTGTCAGGATGATGGACGAGGTGAAAAGCATGGTGCAGCAAACATTGTTGACCAAGAATAATCTCACCTTCGTTGTGTCAGCACCAGGTTCGGCTGGCATGGAAACCTGCCTGGTCAACCTGCTGGAGCCAGGTGATGAGTGCATCATTTGCGTCAATGGCGTGTTTGGTGGCCGTATGGTCGATATAGCCGAGCGCTGCGGGGCAAAGGTGCACAGGATAGACACCGACTGGGGCAAGGTGACCGAAGTGAGCCAGATCAAAAAAGTGTTGGATGTATGCCCAAAGCCAAAGCTAGTAGCCATTGTGCACGCTGAAACTTCCACGGGAGCCATGCAACCTTTGCAGGAGATAAGTGACCTGGTGCACAATGCAGGGTCGCTACTCGTTGTTGATGCGGTTACCTCTTACACAGGTGCGCCCCTTAAAGTCGATGAATGGGGCATTGATGCTATTTACTCAGGGTCGCAAAAGTGCCTCAGCGCCCCTCCCGGGCTTTCGCCGGTAAGCTTGTCCGAAGCGGCTGTGAAAGTCCTTGACAATCGTAAAACCAAAGTGCAAAGCTGGTTTATGGATCTGACCATGGTGAAGAATTACTGGGCAGGGGCGAAGCGGGCCTATCATCACACAGGCCCTGTTTCCGCCATATTTGCCCTGCACGAGGCATTGAATATTGTGTTGGAAGAGGGCTTGGAGGAGCGCTGGGCCAGGCACGAAGTGGTGCACAACTATTTGAAGATGAAACTGGAGGCGTTGGGCTTTAAGTTTGTGGTAGATGAGCAGCATCGTTTGCCGAATTTGAATGCCGTTTACTTACCTGAGGGTGTCGACGAAGCTGCGCTCAGAACTCGTCTGTTAAATGACTATAATATCGAAGTTGGTGGGGGCCTAGGCGTGTTTGCCGGCAAAATCTGGAGAATAGGTATTATGGGCGAAAGCTGTACTAAAAACCATGTGAACATGCTAGTGGGTGCACTGGAGGAGATGCTCTAGGAAATTGAGGTATGCAGGTAGGGCATTCATCAGGAAAATTGCTAACTTCTTGCCAACCTATACCTGACATCCTATGAAGAGAAAAGAGTTTTTGAAAACAACGGGCGCATTTGTAGCCGGATCAATGGTGGTGCCGCTGGTTTCCTGCGAAGATAAACCGACGGAAGTGCGAAAGAACTGGGCGGGTAATTACCAGTACAAAGCGAAGAACCTTCTGGAACCCAAAACCACCGAGGAGCTTCAGGGGCTTGTCAGAAAGCTTTCCAGTCAGAAGGCGTTGGGTTCTAAGCACTGCTTTAACAATATAGCCGACAGCCCCGAAAATCAGATATCCACCAAAAACTTCAATAAGGTTTTAGGGATTGACGAGGAAAAGATGACCGTCACGGTAGAGTCGGGCGCCAGGTACGGGGAGTTTGCTCCCGAGCTTCATCAGAAGGGCTATGCCTTGCACAACCTGGCTTCCCTGCCTCATATTTCTGTAGCAGGTGCTGCTGCCACAGCCACCCACGGGTCCGGTGTGGGGAATGGAAACCTGGCAAGCGCTGTGAAGGGACTGGAGCTGGTAGATGGTAACGGACAACTGGTAAAATTGAAAGAAGGCGATCCGGATTTTTATGGAGCTGTCGTCGGTCTTGGCGCATTGGGCATTGTTACAAAAGTGACGCTCGCTATAGAGAAGACCTTCGAGGTGAGGCAGGATGTTTTTCAGGATTTGCCGCTGGCATCTTTGGAAAAGGATTTTGAAGCTATTATGTCTGCCGGCTACAGCGTCAGCTTATTTACTGACTGGCAGAACCAGGTGGTCAGCCAGGTGTGGATCAAAAGGCGGATGGACGAGGAAATAACAGATGCCTGCGTCGAATTCTACGGCGCTACAGCTGCAACAAAGAACTTGCATCCCATTACCCGTCTTTCAGCAGAGAATTGCACGGAGCAAATGGGTAAGCCAGGCCCCTGGTACGACCGCCTGCCCCATTTCAAGATGGGCTTTACGCCCAGCAGTGGAGAGGAGCTGCAGTCGGAGTTTTTCGTACCAATGGAAAATGCCGTTGATGCCATCTTGGCGCTGGAGAAAAAACGTGACCTGATCTTTCCTCAATTGATGATCACTGAAATTCGCACCATTGCAGCCGACGAGCTGTGGATGAGCACAGCCTACAGGCAGCCAAGCGTAGCCATCCACTTTACCTGGAAGCAAAATCCTGAGGAGGTTGGTAAGCTATTGCCCATGATTGAAGCAGAGCTGTCTCCATTTGGAGTGAGGCCACATTGGGGCAAGCTGTTTACCTTAGCTCCCAAAACTTTGCATGACAGGTATCCAAAATACCAGTCGTTTTTGGAGTTGGTCAAAAAATATGACCCCCAAGGCAAGTTCAGGAATGAGTATTTGGATCTGAATGTCTATCAGGCCTGAGAGATTAAGTGTGCGCCTGCTTGAAAGGAAACAGGCGTCTTACAGGTCTTTGATTTTATTCTTAATGGCTGAAATTTCAGTGTCTAGCTCCTTCAAAGACTCTGCCACATACCCATAAAAGTCGGAACTCTCCTCCTGTAACTCTTTTAAGGCAGATTCTATCATCTTTTGCCGCTCAAGAACGAATGAAAACTTGGCATCTGTCACATTTCTGTGCCTTTCAAATCGTTTTATAAGATTTTGTATGTTCTCGCTCATAGTGGATTAAACAATTGAAATTTATTAAAAATTCTCGACTGAGCAAGAGCAAATTCTTCAACAGACTAATGATAGTGCAAATTACTCCATCCTCTCATACAAAATGCGCCAGCTTAGCTTCCACGTTTCTCCGCCGTCCGCTGAGGCTTCCCAGTCCCATGTAAACGAGTCGTGTTTGATGTTGTAAAACACCATGCGCTGCTGGATTCGCTTCTCGCCCCGCTCAAATATCTGGGTCTTGAAGATTCGTTTGTCTCCGATAAATTCTCCTTCGAAATCGAAGTAACCGCCCTGGTTATCAGCCCAGGCTTGTTTCCACCTCTTGAGCTGTGGCTGGTAAACGGAAATACTCGTGCCTTTAAATCCTTTATTTTGGCCCCCATCGAGCTCAAAAGTCTCTCGAACCACGGTGCCGTCGAGAATTTTGTCAATAGTGTTGATGCCATATTGCTGCACACCATTTCCCTCGTCGTAGGTTGCTTTCCATTTACCCACCCAAAAGTCGAAGTATTGGGTTGTGTCAATTTTGCTAAGTTGAAGCTCCTGGCAATGTGCCGAAAAGCCGAAGCACAGTAAGACGGTGAATAATATCCCTTTCATAGATTGATAGTTTTTGATTTCCGATCAATCTATCACAGATACGAATGGAAGTGGTTAATCTATAGAAATGTTAACCGGCCTTTTTTGAGAGTTTCTCCATTCCAGGGGCGTTTTCCCCGTTGCTCTTTTGAATGACTTATAAAAAGATACCTTGTTGTTGAAACCGCTTAGGTGGGCTATGTCAATAACCTTTTCATTCGTGTTCTTCAGAAGGTAGATGGATTCTCTTATCCGGTAGTCATTTAATAGCTTGTTAAATCCATCGTATTTCTGGTTGATGATTTCGCTAAGCTGATAGGGCTTTAAGGATAAATCATTCGAAAGGTCGTTGAGCCTGTATTCACCATTAAGGTAGGGCTTGCAGTCTTTGAAATGGCGCTCAATTTGAGAAAGTACTGTTTCCGAAATGTAGGTGCTCAACTTTTCTTCTGTAGAGAGTTGGCTGATGAATTGGGGCTGGAGATAGGATTTGATCAACAGCGCATAAATAAAAAAGCATGAAGCGACGGCAATCAGGTAGTCAAATTCCAACGTCAGTGTTTTTGTGGCAACCATGATGGAGTAGAGCACAAACAGCAGGGCATAAGCCAGCAATGGTATAAATAGCCAGCGTCGAACATTGTCTCGCCTGCCTCTTGCGAATGGGAAGGAAAGAACCACACATATAACCAGGTGAAGCGGCTGCAAAAGGAAAAGAAACATGGGGCTTATCGGCATGTATAGAACGAAGACCGCCACAAGGAAGGGGAGAAGATGTAGGATTGTCGGCCATTTCGTTGCCTGTTGAATGGAGATGCCTCTAATGAGAAAATAGAAAAGCGGAGCGATGAGAAAAGTGAGGTATTGAACCCACAAGAGATAGGTGGGCGTACCCAGTTTGGCCCAATAGGCCACATAAAAGGCAAGCAGCAACGCAAAGAACAGAGAAATCAGCGAGAGGTAGCCTGACTGAGAACGACGGTATTTTACTTTGAGTAATACGGAAAGTAAAACTCCCTGAAAAGCACCCAGGCTAAATAACAGAAGTATTAGTTCATTTGCTGGCATCAGTTCATTTGATGGTACCACGTAAACACCCGAAAGCTGGTGCTCCCTAAGGTTCAGTTCTGGCGTTGATAAAGCGCACTTCGAAAATCTTGCCGTTGCTTACTTTGTAAATGGCAATTGCCTCAAGCCGGGGTTTGTTCTTGTCAAAGACCACACTTTCGTGGTCAATAACCGTGTTGCCCAGAATAGTTCGGTTGACAATGTCGCAGTGGAGGTCAACGGCAGTTTGAAAGAAACCCTCGTATCCTTTTCTAAGGTTTTCAATTCCATCCATAAGTAGTTTGTCGGGATAGTTGTAAATCTTGACCGTGTCGCTGTACGTTTCAAGAAACTTGTCAATGTCTCTGGCATTGTAGGCGTCCAACTGGCGGCTCACTACGTCGACAGGGTCGGATGAGTTCTGGGCCTGACTAGCATTGGTTACCAGCGTAATTACGAAGAAAATGAGTGCATTTTTCATGCTTTTCAAATCAAGGTCGATTAAAGATAAAAACATCCATCCAAACCCTGCGTCATTTCATCCGGCTTCTTCCACAGTTCAGTCACTTCTATTATTAAAGCGGTCGGGAGCATAGCACCTTTGAATCATTCAACGACAAACAAGTGATTCAATGATACAGCTACTCAAAATCGTTTTTTATGTTCTGGCGCTACTTTTTTCAACACCCCTTATTGCGCAAACAATCATCAAGGGGGTGATCACCGAGAAGTCAGGTGAGCCTATTCCCGGTGTGAATATCTATATCGACGGTACTTACGACGGCGCCACCACAGGCATGGAAGGGGCGTTTTCCTTTGAAACGGAGGAAGCAGGAGACCACCAGGTAGTGGCCACGTTTATTGGCTACAAAAAGCATGTAACGGAGGTGAAATTGACTGGCAACCCAATTCAACTGACCATCCAACTCCAGGAGGAAATCAACAAGCTTGACGGCGTTACGATTACGGCAGGCACTTTCGAGGCAAGCGATGAGAAAAAATCGGTAGTGCTGAAACCACTTGACATTGCCATGACAGCGGGGGCCACAGCCGACATTCCCGGTGCACTGAATACACTGCCAGGGACTCAAAAGGTAGGAGAGTCCGGAAGGCTTTTCGTGCGGGGAGGGGCCAGCACAGAAACCAGGACTTTTGTTGACGGCATGCTAATGAACAGTTTCTACAACACCAGCGGCCCCAATATGCCAGGCCGCTCAAGGTTTTCGCCCTTCCTGTTCAAAGGCACGTTCTTTAGCACGGGCGGCTACAGCGCTGAATACGGTCAGGCGATGTCGTCGGCCCTGGTGCTCAACACCTTTGACCTCCCCGAACAAACCGAGTCCAACATTTCTTTGATGAGTGTAGGCGGAAGTGCAAGCCACACTGAAAGATGGGAGAGAGGTTCAGTATTCGGAGAGCTTGCTTATACTAACCTGAAACCATATCAGTCGCTGATCAACCAGGCATATGACTGGGAAAAGCCTTCTGAATCGCTGGGGGGTTCTTTTATGGTAAGACAAAAAAGTGGGAAGAGCGGAATTTTCAAGCTTTACGGCTCGTTTGCCAATGCTTCCTTTGCGCTTCGTCAGCCTGATATCAACAGCCCGGGCGGCAGCAATAGAATTGCCATAAAGAACGGGTACAGCTACCTGAATGCCACTTACAAGAATCAACTGGGAGGTGGTTGGTACTACAGCGGAGGTGTTAGCCAAACCATTTCGGAAGACAATATTGACTTCGACAACGACCGTGTTGACACAGGTGAGCACGCATGGCATGTAAAGTCAGTCTTCACCAACGACCGTAACGAGAAGATGACGCTTAAGCTTGGTCAGGAGGTAATTGTCAGAGATTTCACCGATAACATTACAGCAGCAGAGGGGCAAAGTCTGATCAATGAAAAGGCGGAGACGTTGCCCGCTACGTTTGCAGAGGCTGATGTTTACCTGTCCAATAAGTTTGTATTCAGAACCGGAGCAAGGTTAGAGTATTCCTCACTAATAGGTACCTGGAACCTGGCACCAAGAGCATCACTGGCGTACAAAACCACGGAGTTTAGTCAGGTGTCCTTCGCTTATGGAAGATTCTACCAGACACCTGACAACGAGCGCTTCCGTGTCACCACAGACTTGACGTCGGAAGTAGCTTCCCACTACATTCTTAACTATCAAATTCAAAAAGATAACAGGACTTTCAGGGTGGAGGGTTACATGAAGGCGTATGACAAATTGGTAAAATACAATGGGAACGAACCTTATAATCCAACCTTTTTCAACAACAAAGGATATGGTGATGCCAATGGGCTGGATATTTTCTTCCGAGACGCCAAAACGTTCCGCAACATCGACTACTGGGTGTCCTATTCATTTCTCGATACCGAAAGAGACTTTCTCACATTTCAGTCGTCAGCGGTGCCCGGGTTTGCTTCGAAACATAACTTCTCTTTCGTTTACAAGCACTTTATCGATGCCATCAAGTCGCAGGTTGGGTTTACTTACTCTTATGGCAGCGGCCGCTACTATAACGACCCCAACAAAGATGGGGTCATGAACAGCCAGCTTCCCAGCTATCAGGACTTCAGCTTTAATATGGCTTATCTGTTTCGTCCGCAGGTTATCTTCTATGCTTCAGCCACCAACTTGCTGGGTCGTGACAATATCTTCGGTTATCAGTTTGCAGACAACCCAAACAGCGACGGTGTCTTTGAGTCAAGAGCTATTGGGCAGCCAGCTAAACGTTTCTTGTTTCTTGGAGTTTTCATCACACTCTCGAAGGACAAGTCAAAGAATCAACTCGAAAACTTATAATTCAACTTAAATATCATAGCAATGAAAAATTTACTAATGATGATTTTGCTGCTGGCTGGCATTGAAAGCCAGGCCGGCGACAACCAGGGCAGGCTGGTAGTGAAAGTTACTAACCTGGGCGACCTGAAAGGTCAGGTAATGGTTGGCTTGTTCGACAAAGAGGACAATTTCCTGAAAGAACCAATAAAAGGTGTTTCAGCTAAAGTAACAGCCGAAGGCCAGGAGGTTGTTTTTGAAAACCTTCCGTACGGAGAATATGCCGTAAGCGTGATTCATGATGAAAATGAAAATGGCGAACTCGACACTTTCCTGGTCATTCCCACCGAGCCTTATGGCTTCAGCAATAATGTAATGGGCAAGTTTGGCCCGCCAAGCTTTGAGCAGACCAAGATCAGCTTTAAAAACGATACTTCTATTGAAATCAAACTTAACCGCTAATTATCATGAAGACACTTAAAATAACCGCAGTAGTTTCCCTTTTGGCATTGTTTTCAGTTGGCCAAACCAATGCACAAAACTCCTATGAAAAAGGAATGAAGGGAGCCCTGGAACAATTGTTCTCTGCTGAAGGAGGCAAAGAGAACTGGCAGAATGCAGCCAACAAGTTTGAGCGAATTGCCAACGTGGAAAAGGACAAATGGCAGCCGAACTACTATGCGGCACTGGCGTATGCCTGGATGGCCACAAAAGAAGAAACAATGGTTTTGCAGGATGAAAAAATGAACAGAGCGAGGAAGTTTGTGGAAGCTGGCCTTGAGGCTTCGCCCGACAATGTGGAGCTGATTACTATGCAAGGGTACACCGATATGTTGAGTGTCGCCTTTGACCCAGGAACGAGGGGCCAGACTTTGTCTACGAGAGTTTTTCAGACTTTTGGTAAAGCCATTCAAATGGATCCAACGAATCCAAGAGCCAGGCTTTTTATGGCCCAAATGCAGGACGGCACCGAGAAGTTCTTCGGGCAAAGTAATGAGGCCTCGTGTCAAACCCTTGCCAAAGCAGTGGAGAACTATGGTCGGCAAAAGGATAATGGAGATTTTTCGCCCACCTGGGGACAAGGGGCGGCGGAGCAAATGCTAAAGAACTGCCAGAAGGCCGCCTCCGGAGAAGGCAACTAAAGTAAAGGCCTATCAAATACTTGTAATTTAATGGAGCCTGTTGCACTTTAAGCTTCGTTTGGTTTTGTTCAAAAAACAGAGATGCAGATCACCAGAAAGACTGTTCTTCGGGAGTTAAAGGAAATTACCCTGCTCATTTTGGCAGGAGGCTTAATTGGCGGATACCTTTCCTGTAATTCGTGCTTCAGTGAGTTCAACTCACGCACGCTTGCCATATTCAGCCTCAATGCTTCTTTTTGGCTGTTTTTCTGGAAGGGAAATCAATATCTTTCGGAGTTTATTCAAACACGCATAAGCTGGCTGGAGGCTCCTGGTAAGCGTTTGTGGGTAGGTTTGGTTGTCATGGTAGTGTACACCTTGACTGCGGCATCAATTATCTATTATGTGTTTTATGTAGTGTATTTGGAGAGGGAACTGGCCACATTGTTATCTTCAGGGTTCCTATATAACCTGATCTTTCCCGTGTTCTGCACCATGTTGATCATGACATTTTTGTTTGGCCGGGAGTTTTTCCTTAGCTGGAGGCAAACAGCCATCAATCTTGAAAAACTAAAGTCAGAACAATTGGCTTCCCAATATGAAGCGCTCAAAAGCCAGGTCAATCCGCACTTTCTGTTCAACTCATTGAATGTACTTACGTCGCTTGTTCATCAAGATCCGGACACTGCTGTGAAGTTCATTAAGAAGCTGTCGGAGGTGTATAGGTTTGTGCTGGAGTCAAGAAAGCAGGAGCTGCTAGATCTTTCTACCGAACTCAGGTTTGTAAAAGACTACCTCTTCCTGCAGCAGATTCGGTTTGGTGACAACCTCAAATATGACATAAGTGTTCCTGATGAATATATGCATAAAGTGGTGCCCCCATTGTCAGTTCAAATGCTGGTAGAAAACGCCATCAAGCACAACGAAATTTCACAAGAACATCCGCTGACAATTGCTATTTCCGTTGAAGAGGAAACCTTGCGGGTTTCCAATACCCTTCAGATAAAGCACACCAGGGAGCCCTCTTCCGGAACCGGACTCGACAATATTAAGGACAGGTATGAGTTTCTGAGTGGCAAGAAAGTAATTGTCACACAGGAGAACGGTAAGTTTGAAGTGACCCTACCGCTTTTAACCCTCGATAAAGTTTAATGAAGGTTTTAATAGTTGAAGACGAAAAACTGTCGGCCGATAGGTTGGCCCAGATGGTGAGAAAGATCGAGCCTGACGTTGAGATTCTCGCCCAGATCGATTCGGTGAAGAGAACAGTGGAGTGGTTGGCCAACCAGCCAGCGCCCGACTTGTTGTTTCTCGACATTCAGCTAGCCGATGGACTTAGCTTTGAAATATTTGAGAGGGTAGAGGTGAGGGCTCCAATCATTTTTACTACCGCCTACGATGAATACGCCATCAAAGCCTTCAAAGTGAATAGCGTTGATTATTTGTTAAAGCCCATTGACGATGATGAACTGAAAGCGGCTCTCAGCAAGTTTAACACCTTGACTAAACCATCTGGCGGCTCCTCAGCTTTGCCGATTGATAAGCTGGAAAGTCTTTTGGCGGGGCTTACAAAGACCTATAAAGAAAGGTTTATTATTAAGGTGGGCGACCATCTGAAGTCTGTGGAGGTGGCCGACATAGATCACTTTGTTAGCCAGGAGAAAGCCACTTTTGCCCAAAACCGGGAAGGTAAAAGGTTTATCATTGACTTTACCCTTGATCAGGCCGAAGCGCTGATCGATCCGTTAGTGTTTTTTAGGATAAACAGGAAGTATATCGTGTCGTTCAAGTCTATCAAAGACATTATTGCCTGGTCCAACAGCCGATTGAGGCTGGTGCTGCACAACTGCGACGACACAGATGTTGTTGTTGCCAGGGAAAAAGTAAATGCTTTTAAAATGTGGCTGGATCGTTAAATTTAGAGACCTTTGAATGGTATTTGTACAGATGAAATAAAGGTAAACTAAATGACGTCTTCAGCTAAAAAGGAAACCAGCGGACTACAACGGCAGTTCTATATCATAGCGCTGATAGTTGTAATCATTTGGGTGCTTATGATTACCCGTGGATTACTGGTGCCACTGGCCTGGGCATCTTTTTTTGCCATTTTCATGATGCCTTTTGTAGAATGGATGGAAAGTAAGCGAATGAGGAGGGGCCTGGCAATTATCATCGCCGTACTTTTGCTCACCGCAGTCATAATAGGAATTCTGGCAACGCTTTCAGCGCAAGTAGTGTCCATAAGCAAGGATCTCCCCTCCATTTCCACACGGTTTTCTTCCAGCATCACCAGGGTTCAGCAGTTTATTGTTGAAGACCTGGGCATTGCAGATGATACCGAGGAGCTAAAGAGCATGATAGGCAGTCAACTCGAGGAAGTCGTGAAATGGCTGTTTGGTAATATTTCATCAGTTGGGCAGTCTTTTTTTGACCTTTTTCTAATGCCCATCTACATCTATTTCATTCTCCTGTACCGGGATCTTCCCTCCCGGTTCATCGAAAAAAAATATAGCGAATCAAATCAGGAGACAATCAGGAAGGTCTTTGGCAAAATCCAGAAAGTGCTTCGCAGTTACATTGTAGGTATTAGCTTATTTACAGCTATTACAGCAGCCATGGACATCATTATCTTTCTGTCGCTCGGGCTTGAGTATGCGCTGTTCTTCGCCATTTTGGTGGCCATTCTTAACCTTATTCCTTACGTAGGCAACCTAATTGCAATGATCATTGTGGTGGGCTACGCACTAGTAACCAAAGACTCACTACTCACGCCGTTACTCCTTGTCGGGCTGCTTTGGCTGGCTAACATGATACAGGAAAATGTAATCAGGCCGTGGGTGGTTGGCTCATCAACCGAAATAAACGCTTTTGCTGTTTTCTTATCGTTTATTGTTGGGGCCCTGGTATGGGGCGTATCTGGAATGATACTTTTCATTCCGCTCGTCGGAATTGTGAAAATCATATTGGAAGAGGTACCTTCACTCAATGCCTATGCCATCTTTTTGAAGGAGTGGAATGCCAAGCCTGCCAAAAGCGAAGACTAGGCTTTCTTTTTTTGCGGTGCCAGCAATAGAAAAAAACCGACGGATGTTCCAATTGAAAGAACCCCGCAAACCCACCACAGCGTGGTGAAGTCGAATGCTCTGACAATATTTGTGCCTAACGCAGGTGCCAGTACAAATGCCGCTGAATAGGCAAAAGAGTACATGCCCATATAAATTCCCCGGTTTTTTGGCCCCGACCTTTGTACCGTGTAGGTGGCCATAAACGGCATTGCCATAATCTCGGCGACACTAATGATCAACACTGCCAGGTAAAGGATGGGCTCGCTGTGTAACAGGTTGAGAATAATGAAGGCTAGTCCGTTGAGCAGGCTTCCTATCATCACCAGTCTCCTGATGCTGAATCTCTCACCCACGCTGTACACGATAATCATCTCCAGCAGGAATACGATGAAGCCATTGAGCCCGATCAGCAATCCAATTTGTGACTCAGGCAACTGGTAGACGTCTTTATAATACAGAGGAAGGGTCATGAACAATTGAAAGAACACTGTAGCAAAAGAGAGCACTAACAGAACGAAAAGCACAAATCGCCAATCCTTTAATGCATTGAGAGGGGAAGAAGTAGCTTTTGTTTCGTCCTCTTTCTGTTCGTGCCCTTTTTTGTTTTTGAAATAGAAGAAGAAAAGAATGCCAGCCGATATGCAGGTGATTCCGTCAACAATGAAAAGAAGGTTATATGAGAAGGTGGCCAAAATACCTCCAACCGCTGGCCCAAAAGAATAGCCCAAATTGATCGCCATTCTATTGAGACTGAAAGCCCGTGTTACATTTTCTGGCTTTGCGTAGTGAGCCACTGACGACGAGTTGGCTGGTCGCAGCATTTCCGACACAGCGCTGATAGTGAATATACCAACGCACAAAGGCAAAAAATCGGCCAGATTGGCAACAAAAAAGAACAGACTTCCACCACCCACAAGGCTAAAAAATTGCACCCAAAAATGACCGATTTTATCGGTGAGCCATCCTCCGACAAATGCACCGGTAATAGAGCCAACCCCGAAGAGGCTTAACAGGATGCCAGCCTGCTCTAAATCAAAGCCTAAAGAGGCTGTGAGGTACACACTAAGAAAGGGTACCACCATTGATCCGCTGCGGTTGATCAGCATCACAAGCGCCAAAATCCAGGCTGCTCTTGAGAGCCCACCGAAGGCATTTTTGTAAAGCGTTAGGACTCTAGTCATTCATGTGTATTGACGATGCGATATTCGAAAATTATTCCTTGTTGGGAGTGTAAAATCTCCAATTATTAAAAAATTGAATTATTCAGTAAAAAAATTAATCTATTCGAAGATAATTTAGTCGTTTTTCTTCTTACATTTCTTAGCTTTTAACCTAATTAATCGACCTTATGACTCTTCACTTTATCCTGCTACTGGTAGGATTCGCTATCCTCATAAAAGGGGCTGACTGGATGGTTAGTGGTGCTTCATCCCTCGCTAAAAGAATCAACGTCTCCAATTTGATGATTGGACTTACAGTAGTTGCCTTCGGAACGTCTGCCCCAGAACTCACTGTTAACCTCTTTGCCTCGTCCAGCGGACTGAACGATGCCATGTTCGGCAACATCATAGGGAGTAACATATTCAATTTGTTATTCATCCTTGGAGTTGCCGGCGTTATTTACCCATTGAGTGTGCAGCGGACGACTGTGAAATACGAAATTCCTTACTCTTTGTTTTCTGCACTGCTTCTTTTCTTTCTGGTCAACGACGCCATGTTCTTTGGTGCTGATCACAACTCACTCGGCCGGATAGATGCATTGGTGCTTCTGGTCTTTTTCGGTCTTTTTATGGCTTACATTGTCAGGCAGGCAAAAAACGAAACGCAGCCAGAAGAAGAAATACAAACGATGACCTTGCTAAAATCGGTTTTGTTTGTCACCGTAGGGATTACGCTTTTGGTAGGAGGAGGTAAACTTGTGACGGATCATGCTGTAGCCATTGCAGCAAGCTTCGGGCTGAGCGAAAAGCTGATAGGGTTGACCATTTTGGCAGCAGGCACTTCACTTCCTGAACTGGCCACGTCGGCCGTCGCCGCCTACAGGCGAAATACAGACATTGCCATTGGTAATGTGGTGGGATCCAACATTTTTAACATCCTGCTCATTTTGGGAATCAACGGAGGCATCCGGGAAATTCCCTATAACGCAACGTTGAACATGGATTTCTTTGTGATTTTCTTCGGATCCATTGCGCTGCTGCTTTTCATGTTCACCTTTAACCGCAACAAACTTGACAGAGTAGAAGCTGTGATGTTTCTGGTGGCATTTGTTGGCTATACGGGCTTCCTGATCTACCGCAACTAGATCAGGCCAATTCTCTCAAATCCACAGGTACCACTCTTGACACACCTTGCTCTATCATGGTGATACCGTAGATGATGTCGGTGCTTGACATCGTGCGCTTGTTGTGTGTCACTATGATGAATTGAGATTCCTTACTGAACGTTCTGATGATGTTATTGAACTTGTCAATATTGGCATCATCGAGAGGGGCATCCACTTCATCAAAAATACAGAAGGGAGCTGGCTTCAGCAGGTATATCGAGAAAAGGAGGGAAATAGCCGTCAACGTTTTTTCACCACCTGAAAGCTGGTTGATGGTCAATGGCCGCTTGCCTTTTGGCTTGGCCATGATCTCAATCGGACTTTCCAACGGGTCGTCGGGATTGAGTAGCTTCAGCTCGCAGTCATCTTCTTCTGTGAAGAGAGATCGGAATACTTTGATAAAGTTGTCCCTGATCTTCTCGAAAGCATCGAGAAAGGTTTCCCTGGCCACAGCGTCGATTTCGCCTATAGTACTGATCAGCGACTCCTTGGCTTTGATCAGGTCATCTTTTTCTTTGATGATAAAGTCGTAGCGCTCTTTGATTTCCTCGAAGGCCTCCATGGCCATGGGGTTGATGGGGCCAATATTGTCAATTCTGGTCTTGAACCTGGAAACTTTCTCACGAAGCTCTTCATCCGAAATGTCGGCAAACGGATTCTCTTTCACTTCTTCTCCTTCTACCGGAGCTTGCTCCTTCAGCAAATCGTCGAGGTCAATGTTGAATTCGACGGAAAGACGCTCTTTTACAGCGCTCAGTTGTAGTTTAGTTTCATTTAGCTGGTTTTGGAATTCCATCAGCATCAGGTCGGTACTTTCCCTGCGACGTTGAATCTCCCTGCTCTCTTTCTCCAGCTCATCTATCAGCCCACGACTGCTGTAGTATTCTTTTTCTGCTTCATTAACGCCTACTTCTATCGCTTCCCTTTCGGAGTACATGGCCACCAACTCATCGTCATTCATCTCCGCTTTTTCCACGAGAGCTTTAATTTCTTCCTCGGTTTGCTTCAGCTCACTTTGGTTGCGCTCAATCCTTTCTTTGGAGCTTTCGTAGGTGTTTTCCTTGAAGCTGATTTCCTGAGCGATGCTCGCTACCTTGTTCTCCTGCTGGTGGTAAGAAATGTTTTCCTGGTTGAATGCTGCCGACTTTTGACTTAAGATTTCTTGAAAGACCTGTAGTTCACTGTTCTTTGAAGCCAGGTTCTCTTCGTCGCTTTTTTGCAAGTCTTGTTCACGCTCTGCTTTTGGTTGCAGGGTGCGCAATTCTTCGGTAAGCACCTCAATCCTGTCGATAATGTCTTCCCTCTTAGTGGTGTTGGAGGTGAGCATTTTCGAAAACTGCTCCTGCTTGGTTCTTATAGAAACATACTCCTCGTTGATCTGATTCAGGTCGGGAAGCAGCGCTTCAATTCTCTCCTTCTTGCTGGAAGCTTTCAGCGCATTCAGGTCGGCTTGATTGCTTTCGATACTCTGCTGAATTTCATCCAACTTTTTGTTGAGCGCTTTTATTTCAACAGCGAGTTTTTCAAGGTTCTTGGCACGACCAATCCTTTTTCCTTCAAAAAGGCCCACTGCTCCGCCTGATATGGAATAGTGACGACGGGTAACCTTTCCATTTTTTGTTATGAAAATAGCATCATCTACATCTGGCAGGTCGGTGTGGTGGTTGGTAGAGATGTAAACGTTGTCAAGAATGAAGCTGACAAGCTTCTTGTATTTGCCGTCAAACTCCACCACCTCAGTGGCCGGAATAGCGTTCTGAATGATCTTGGTGCTGGTAGGTTTGAACTTGTCAAACTTTTCCAGAATGAAGAAATGGGCCTTGCCTTTGGCAGCGTCGCTCAGCAAGTTGATCGCCTGATAGGCATTAGCCTCACTCTCTACTATATAGTAGTTCATGTAAGGCTCGAGAAAATTCTCGATCGTCACCCTGTATTCTTCTGGGCAAGTGATAACATCGGAAAGGAGGGGAGCATCTTTTCCCCAGGAAGAGTTCTTTTTCAGGAATTTGATAGCTTCAGGGAAGCCTTCCAAGTTTTCGACCAGCGATTTGGTGAGCGCATACTCATTTTGCCGGGCATCAAGCTTACGGCTCACCTGGGTGCCTTCCTCTTTGATGACTTCCAGCGTTTTGCTTATACTCTCAATTCTACTTTGAACAGCTTCTTCTTCCGACTTAAGCTTGTCGATTTCTTTTTGTCTTTCGGCCCTCAGTTCACCTACTTCCTGCAACTTAATTTCAAACTCTTCCAGGTTGGCCGATTGCTCCGTCGTGTCGGAAGCTGCTTTGTCCAGTTCCTGCTTGAGCGTGGATAGCTGGATTTGTTTGATCTCCAGGTCTTTGGTAAGCTGATACACCTCTTCCCTGCTTTGCCGGAAGTTGCGGTTGAGGATGTTGACTTCCTCCTGAAGAGCCGCTGTTTCTGTTTTCTGGTGGTCATACTCACCTTTGAGCCGGTCGAGCTTCGCCGCTACTTCCGATAGGATCTTATCGGCTACCTGCTTTTCCTTGGTAAGACTTTCAATAGAAAAGGATGCCCGCTCGTTGCTTTTCCTGTCCTGCTCAATTTGCTCTCTGAGGTTTTCATTTTTGTCATTCAGGAAGCGGAGCCTTTCGTTCTTGATTTTCTTCTCGCTTTCGTACGACCTTATCTTACCTACATGTTCATTCAGCGCTTTTTGTCTTGAGCTGAGCTGCTTTTCTTTGGCTATCAAATCGGCCTTAGACTTCTCAATAGCCGCTTCTTTCTCCGCAAGCTGCCGGTTCAGACTTAGCTTCAGGTCGTTTTCAGTCTCTATTTTGCTCTTTCCATCCCGAAATGATTGCTGATGTTTTTCAACTGTTTTCCTGGCGAGGGCTATGCTGGCCTCTTTGTATTCCTCTTTAATTTTATAGTATTGCTGCGCCTGACGGGCCTGTTTTTCAAGGCTTTTCAGGTTTTTTTCTATTTCAAACAGAAGGTCTTCCACCCTGGCAAGATCAGCATCGGTGTCGCTGAGCTTCCGCAGCGTTTCCTTCTTCCTTACTTTAAATTTCGAAATACCAGCTGCTTCTTCAAAAAGACCACGCCTTGAGTTGTCTTTGTCATTGAGGATATCGTCGACCATCTTAAGCTCGATAATGGCATAGCTGTTTGACGCTATCCCAGTATCAAGAAAAAGATTGGAAATGTCTTTCAGTCGGCAGGTAACACCATTCAATTCATATTCGCTTTCACCCGACCTGTAGTAGCGACGGGTGATGGTGACCTGAGAATATTCGGTAGGAAGGAGGTTTTTAGTGTTGTTGAAGGTGAGAGAAACCTCGGCAAGGTTGGTAGGCTTTCTTTTTTTTGTTCCGTTAAAGATCACATTCTCCATTTTGTCGGAACGGAGCATGCGTGACCTTTGTTCGCCAAGTACCCAGCGAATGGAATCGACCACATTGGACTTGCCGCAGCCATTTGGACCAACGATGCCGGTGATGCCTTCATCGAAGTTGATCACCACTTTATCCCCAAAGCTCTTAAACCCCCGAATCTCAAGTTTCGTCAACTGCATGCGGCAAAAATATTCATTAACCTTTAAATGTTATCAACAAAATGGGGCTCAAAGGGGGCTAGTTATCAACATTACGCTGATACTTGTCCTCTTTTTTGGGGCAGACAGCAAAAATAACATTCAATGACTTATATTTGAGGTATATGGATAGAGACGTCATCATTTACATTGTTATGGCCATTATTTATTTTGTGGTCAGAAACCTGAAGAAGAAGCCAAAAGCGCCTGAGGTTCAGGAAAGAAGGTCTCAAAGCGATGATGACTATGAAAGCCAGCCGGAGCCGACATCCACGCCACCCATGAGCTTCGAAGACCTGCTGAAGGAGCTGACCAGCGGAGGTAAAACTGCTCAAAAGCCACCCCAGCAACCAGCGCCTGAGCCCAGCCGCTCTTTCGAATTTCCGTCTGACGGAAAAAACTATGAAGACGTACATGATGAGTGGGAAGACAAGGAAATTGCCACAGTGAAAGAGGGTAGCCACACCAGGCTTTTTTCTGATGAAGAAACAAAAAGAATTTATCAGGAATCAATCCATATCGATCACAGCAAAGACGACGAGCTTTCAGCGCAGCTTGAAAGAGCCAAAAGCAGGTTCAAGGAATTTGAGATCAAAGAAGAGGACAATTCAGCTTTTCGGGACGAAATTGTAGATATGCTTTCCGATCAGCACGGTGCCAAGAAGGCCATCATCCTTGGCGAAATTCTCAACAGAAAGTATTGATCAGAAGCTGGTGAAACAGTAGGCAATAATGTTGGCGCCCATTTGCAGGGCTTTTTGCCGTACAGTCTCCGGGTCGTTGTAGATCGATTGATCCTCCCAGCCATTTCCCAGATCGCACTCGTAAGAATAAAAGCAAACAAGCCTTCCTTCATAAATAAGACCATACCCCATGGGGGCTTTGCCGTCGTGTTCATGGATTTTGGGTAGACCTTCAGCAAATTGGTATTTCTGGTGGTAAATGGGATGTGAAAAAGGAAGCTCTATAAACTCCAGTTCAGGAAACACCTTCTTCATTTCGAGGCGCACAAACTGATCGAGACCATAATTGTCATCGATATGCAAAAAGCCACCTGAAACAAGGTATTCCCTGAGGTTGGTTGCTTCCGGATCGGAAAAGAGCACGTTGCCATGCCCAGTCATGTACACATAGGGATACAAGAAAATCTCAGGACTGCCTACGTCAACAGCGTCTTCGGAAGGTGCAAGGGCCGTGCCCAGGGTTTCGTTACAAAATTTAGCCAGGTTGGGCAGTGCAGTCTTATTGGCGTACCAGTCGCCACCCCCGTGATATTTCAGCTTGGCAATTTTCATAGTATTGTCCTGCTGGGCGAGAGCCCCGAAACCCAACATGACAAGTGCCAAAAAGGAAACTTTCTTCATAACTACTAAAAAAGAGACGTTAGCTTATCAACGGTGAGTCCGTTGAAATCGTTTATCACAAGGTCTGAATGGCTGATTTCATGTGCTGGATGGGTTGTAGCCAGTCCAATCACTTTTGCTCCTGCGTTCTTTCCAGCTTCAATCCCCGATAGGGCATCTTCTAACACGATGGAATCTTCGGCTTTTGCACCAAGCTTTTCTGCCAACTTCAAATACACTTCTGGAGCAGGCTTGCCCACGCTCACTTCACTGCCATTTACTATTGCAGCAAAGTACTTCCGAAGATCAAGCCCGTCTAATGTGAAGGCAATATTCTCAGGAGGCGCTGAACTACCAACGCCCACGGCAATCCCGGCATCCATGGCCAGGCGCAAGAAATTTACCAAGCCGGGAGTTGGTTTTTGATGTGGAGCATATAGCTGTCTGTAAATCTCCTCTTTTTCGGCACCAAGGGACTGGATCACATCTGGGTTTTTTTCATCAGGGAAGAAGTGGGCCATGGTAGCCGAAATGGTCCTTCCGTTGATGTGTTTTTTATACTCGACTTCGTCAAGGTGGAAGCCATGTCGCTTTGAAAACTCCATCCACGCTTTCAGGTGAAATTGGTGATTGTCGACGATCACTCCGTCCATGTCGAACAATAAGGCGGCTGGCTTCATGTATTTGCGTGGTTAAATAGCGCTGGGCGTAAAATTAGCCGAGCGAATGGCGGTTCCAAATCATCTTCGTATATTTTCGCAAAAAGACAACACATGAACCCATACCTAGGAGAATTTATTGGAACGATGGTCTTGCTCTATTTTGGCAACGGAGTGAACGCCGCCACCACACTTAAAGGAAGTTATGCACAAAATGCAGGTTGGCTCACCATCTGTATTGGCTGGGGGCTTGGGGTAACGCTCGGTATTTATGCTGTAGGCGGCATTAGCGGAGCTCATTTAAATCCCGCTGTTACGCTTGGCTTGTATGCAGCAGGTGAGTTTCCTGCCGACATGATAGCAGGGTATATGCTTGCTCAAATGGCTGGTGCTTTTTGTGGAGCCTGTTTAGCGTATTTTCATTTCTTGCCTCACTGGAAAGCCACAGAAGATGCCGCTGCCAAACTGGGAGTGTTTTCGACTGGTCCGGCTATAAAGAGCACGAGCGCTAACGTACTTTCTGAGTTTATGGGCACTTTTATCTTAATCTTTGCGATTTTGTTCATCGGTGCGAATGAGTTCACGGAGGGATTGAACCCATTGGTAGTAGGAGGGTTAATCACTGCAATTGGTTTGTCGCACGGAGGAACCACAGGTTTCGCTATCAATCCAGCCAGAGACCTGGGACCGAGAATAGCCCACGCCGTATTGCCTATCCATGGTAAGGGCGTATCTAACTGGGGGTATTCGTGGGTGCCTGTGCTGGGGCCTCTGGCGGGAGGGGCGACGGGAGCAGCTCTTTATAAATTCTTATTTAACGATGAGGTGAGCATGTTTTTGTCTGCTGGGGTAATCTTTTTTGCTATTATTGTCACTCTCAGCCTGCTGGAAAACAAGAAGCTATAGAACATTATATCTCAATCTACTACCAACACAAATCGTAAACATGGGAATTTTAAAAGAATTCAAGGACTTTGCCATGAAAGGCAATGTGATTGACCTGGCCACCGCAGTAATCATTGGTGGGGCATTTGGAAAAATTGTTTCATCACTTGTAAATGACATCCTGATGCCGCCAATAGGGATGCTGCTTGGTAATGTCAACTTCCGGGATCTAAACGTCGTTATTCAGGAGGCAGTTGGTGAGAAGGCAGCTGTAACAATTAATTACGGTGCTTTTACCCAGACTGTGATTGATTTCATTATCATTGCCTTCTCCATTTTTATGGTTATTAAAGGCTATAAACGAATGGAGAAGAAAAGAGAGGAGGCACCAGCGCCAGCAGGCCCGCCGACACCAAGCAATGAAGAAAAATTACTTACTGAGATCAGAGATTTGCTGAAAGCTCAGAAGTAACCGCTCCGCTCCAAAATTATATCGGCTGTAAGGAAACGTTGAATTGGATTCAACGTATTATCTTGCTGTCGATTCTTTTTTTAATACAAACGAGTATGCTGAAACTTCAATTGAAAGGAGCCGTTGCGCTGGCGCTGCTCTGCTTTTTAAACTACCAAACAGAGGCGCAAGCCATATTGAACAAAGTGAAATCAGCAGCCAAGAACAAAGCTGCCAACGCCATTTTTGGTGACAATGACGCACCGTCTACACCCAGTGTTTCTGAAGGTGATGAACGATCTGGGCGACCTATGAATAACACGTCCGGAGGCCTTATCACAACCCCGCCCGATGTAGGAAAGAGCATTGCAACTGCCGAGTCTTCATTTTCTGCTAAGAAATATGGCGAAGCCAGGTATGCACTACAACAGGCCATTGTGGGGATAGAAATGGAAATGGGCAACAAGGTAATGGAGTCTCTTCCTGAAAAAGTGGCTGGCATAGCCTTTGTCAAGGAGAGCGATAAGGTCACAAGTACCGGAATGGCTTTTGTCGGGTTAACCATTTTCAGGGAATACTACAACAACGACAAAGCCATAGATATAACTGTTGCCAATAATTCTTCCTTACTCATGTCGGCCAATATGTACCTGGCCAATCCGGCTTATACTTCAGGTCAGGAGAACATCAAATCAGTGACGGTGCAGGGTTTTAAGGGTGTGTTGGAGTTTTCCGAATACGATGGTTACAAACTGTCGGTGCCTCTCGGGCAGACAAGCATAGCGATCATGAAAATGGTAAATTTTGCTGACGAATCAGCTGCGCTAAAAGTATCGGACGCCTTTGATTTGGCGGGCATTCAAAAACAGTTGGGCGATAAGATTAACTAAGATTTAAGATGAAGAAGATATATATACTTGCATTGATAGTAACCGTGTTTGGCCTTACTGCTAGTGCGCAAAATGATTTTACTGCATCAACAGCTACTGCAATGAATGAGTATAAGGCTGGCAATTTGGAAGAAGCTCGGTTTGCCCTACAGCAGTCGCTGGCTGAGGTGGATAAGGAGATTGGAAAGGAGATTCTGGAAATACTGCCCAAAAGTATTGCTGGTTTTTCGTTTGTTGAGGCAAACGATAATGTCTCCGGCAACTCTTCGTCTTTTGGGGGATTGTTTGTTCACCGTGATTATGGTGACACCACCAAGTCGGTCGCCATTGACTTGATGGACAACTCGCCCATGCTGGCCGGTATTAACAGTCTTTTGGCTATGCCTATGATTATGAATAGTTCGGATGGTAGCCAGAAGGTGGTTAAGGTGAGCGGGTATAAGGCACTTTTGCAAAGAAAAGATGCAACACAAGCTGTAGGAGGTTACACTCTTCAGATTCCCTTCAATCAGTCGCTGTTCACCGTGGACTTTGATGGGGCCTTTACCGAAAGTGAAGTCACTAGTGCTGCCAATGCTATGCCAATTTCGGAAGTAGCTAAACTGACATATTAGCTTTTATGCCTTATTCTTGGTCAGGTAGGTTCCGTAGGTGCTTACCTTTCCTCAAACAGATTGCGCATGACAAAAGCCCTGGATAGGGTAAAGCACCTATTTTTTTACATTAATTTTAATAGATAGAGGTTAATTCTATATATTTGCCCGGCGATTACCACCAATATTCCTGCAGCTTTTTATTCACCAGCAAAAAGTGGCGCTTTGTTACATGGAACTCCTTTCGAAAGGAAAACGAATGGGTTCAAATAATAAAAGGCCGTGTTTAAAAAGAATCTTTTCTAGATGGTATTAATTTTTAATTGCTTAGACCTATCGACTAAAACAGGAGTATGGATATATTAGACCTTATTTCGTTGCTGATTTTCCTGTCAGCTGCCTTCACTCTAGTAAATATCACCTACCTTAAACTACCGCATACCATCGGTTTGATGGCTATTGCGCTTGTGATGTCTGTCGTGATATTACTGCTTGGCTTGATTTTCCCTTCAGTAAGTGACCTGGCTATCCAAATCATGGAGGATTTCGACTTCAAAGAAGTGCTCCTGAATGTCATGCTGAGCTTTCTGCTCTTTGCTGGCGCCATGTCGATTAACCTGCGAATGCTTTTGCAGGAAAAGTGGCCCATTTTGATTTTGGCGACCATTGGTGTGCTTGTGTCTACCTTTATTGTAGGCACGCTGATGTATTACGCTTTCACCTTTGTAGGATTTGAAATCACGCTGGTGCACTGTTACCTTTTTGGTGCACTGATATCGCCTACAGATCCTATTGCAGTCCTAGCCCTGGTCAAAAAAGCCAATCTTTCCAAAAACCTGGAAATTAAGATAGCAGGAGAATCCTTGTTCAACGATGGTATTGGCGTTGTTGTGTTCCTCACCATTATGGGAATTGACGAAAGAGGAGGAGCCGATTCGTTTGATGCACTTGAGGTGGCGGGACTATTTGCGAGAGAAGTAATTGGCGGATTGGGTATTGGAGCTGTTTTTGGCTACATGGGCCTCAAACTACTCGACTTCATCGATAATGATCATGTGGAGCTTGAGGTGTTGGTAACCCTTTCTATGGTGCTGGTTTGCGCCAGGCTTTCAGAAATGCTCCATGTATCCGGCCCACTGGCAATGGTAATCATGGGACTATTTGTGGGCAACGAGGGCAGGGGAGATGAGTTTGCCAGTGCCACGGGAGAATACGTGTATAAATTCTGGCACTTGCTCGATGAATCATTGAACGCCATTCTGTTCATTTTGGTCGGCTTCGAAATGATAGTTATCAGTCAAAGTTTTGTGGTCGATTATTTTGCACTCGGACTAATGTCAATTTCGATTGTACTGGCTGCCAGGTTTATCGGCGTGGCCTTGCCGATAGGCATTATGAAACGTTTCCGACACTTTGAAAAGAACACCGTAGCTATCCTCACATGGGGAGGGTTAAGGGGCGGATTGTCAGTAGCAATGGCTCTTTCTCTTCCCGATTCTATCGCTGAAAAGGATCTTATACTTTCTTGTACCTATTGTGTGGTTGTGTTCTCCATACTTGTACAAGGTTTAACCATTGGAAAACTTATAAAGTCATAGTGATTTTCATTTACTTTGTAGTGTTTTTAGCATAGTAACATTAATTATAAAATGAGATTAAGTTTAGCAGAAGGACTATTGTTAATTGCCCTTGATGACAATGAGGGCAGGTTGTTGGCAGATGCCGAAAAAGGCATCATAGACGCTTTGGTTGCCGCAGGGATTTTTGAACTGAACTTGCTGCGTAAAATTGGTTTTGAGGGAGGTAAAATCACCATCAAAGACACGACTTCCTCAGGCAACAAAATACTCGACCACATACTGAGCAGCGTCGGCCAAGGGGGCAAATCAGTAAAGGACACAGTTGTGAGCCTTGCACCTCAAATGAGATCTCTCTATGAGATGTGTATCGATTTACTGATTGGCAGAGGTATTTTGAAGAGAGAAGCAACCCGCTTGCTTTGGATACCTATTTCTGAGCGTATGGACAATGCGAATTATGCCTACGAGAAGGAAATCAGAGATTCGTTAAAGTCAATTGTATTGAAAGGAGTGAAGCCAACTCCGGCATTCGTCATTCTTGCTTCATTGCTGGGGAGTCTGGAGATTCTTGACGAAGTGTTTAGCGACAAAGATGAGCTTATCGATGCCATCAAGTTTGCTAAAGACTCGGTTCATTCAGGTGGATTGCCTCCTGAAGTTGCCAGTTCTCTGGAGGAGGTAAAAGAGCACATTGCGGCGCTTTAAAAGGAAAACTACTTGTCGATCTTAAGTGGTCTGCCGACGACGACAGATGAGTCGTAAACGGTAGGTACATAGGGAACATCGGGGTTGTAGATATGAATCGGGTTTCTACAATTCCCTTTGTGTGCCATAAAGCCAAACCCTTCATGCGGGTGATTTCTGTCCATCATCAGCATCAGATATTCGCAGTTGTCGACCATGATCACAGTGAAGTGATATTCTCCCTCCTCACGAATTTCCCCCATGGAGATGCTGGTCTCTGGATTAGCATCTCTGTTTTCACATCCTAAGAGGACAAGTGAAGCCAAAGCCAGCGATAGTCGTGCGATTTTGAATGCCTTCATAGGATCATAGTTTTTTAACATAGCCTTCGTCAATCTGGAAGACATTGCGGAGGGCTTGATATGACTTCTTGTTGAGGATCATAATCATATAATCTCCCATTTCTATTTTCTGCTCATCAGTTGGGTTTTTAAGGAGCTTCCGCTTGCCACCAGCCTCCAGTTTGCTCAAGCCGATCAGGATTACATTGAATCGCTTTTTGATGTCAAAAAACACTGCCTGATAGGGTTTGTTGAGGTATGGATTCTTTTCGGTTACAATCAATTGCTTGATATCGTAGTCTCCGTCAGTTTCAGCAATCGACATGATGTCTTCGCTGTATTCAGCCACATCTGGCTCAAACATGTAGCTGGCAAGTAGCTTGGAGGCTATTTCGTTTTTGGAGATGGTGTTTGTTACTCCTGCCGTTAGGAATGTGTTGCGCAGGTTAGCATTGTCAAGTGTCACAACAAAACGTAAGCTGGAGTACAGCTTTTTCAAATTCAGTACATAGACCAGTTTCTCTGTGTCATTTTCAAAGTTAATGAACACGATTGAAGAGTCTTCAATATTCGCTTTCGACAACATATCGAGGTTTTGATAGTCAGCATAAAGCGTGTAGATGTTTTGTCTGGCGCTCCGGTACTTCTCCTTAATAATATCGATGTCAGTGGCTTTGTCAGTTATGATAGCTACTTTTTTCCCTACCCCAACGAGCTGATCTGCGACAGCTTTTCCAAAATCGTTCCATCCAATGATAATAGCATGATCTTCGAAGGAAGTGCCGCCATAGCCCAATTTGCTATTTTCTTTAATAGTTGTCATAAGTGTTGTGAATTGACCAATTAAAAGACCATAAATACCCAGGCTTATAAAGAGGAATATATAGCCAATAATTCTTCCATAAATAGTTATTGGATAGATGTCTCCGTAACCAACGGTAGTTAGTGTGACTATTGAGAACCAGATGGCATTTGAAAAGTTTGTTATCGAGGCCTGATTGCTGTCATTTTCGAATTCCACCAGCAGAGCTATCAGGATAAAATAGATCGCTAGCCCTCCTGCAATTTCAAGGCCATGTTTTAGGTGTTTATTCTGTTGATCTCTAGCAGCCACTTTTGGTCGATTAGCTCGGAACTGTCTTCCGCATTTTTTAAGGTATCAGGTTGTTAAAATATGACTTATTGCTCTACTGATCAAAACGATTGATGTAATTTTTCAAGTCGCTGATAGAGACAATGCCGAGCTGATTTGCCAACTCCTCTCTCATCATCAGGGCAGTTGTATTGTTGAACCCAAACGAAGGCAGCATTACAACACCAAAGTCTTCTTTTAATTCTCTATTGGTAAAAGTATGAATCTTTTCCGGTGATTGAAGCAAGGAGTCAATAACAGTTTTGTCGGGCTGAACGAAAACCAGCAAAGCTGTGCCTGTGTATTCGGGATAAAGCTTGATGTCGCCGCTAAGGAAGGCATCGAAAAGTAGCTTGGTGCCTCCGAAGCCTAGCTTTAGATCGGTTCGGTAGGAGGTAGTGGCTTCGATGTACCTCGAAAGAAAAGCTGCCAGGATGTAGCTTTCCGTGAAAGCTTTGGAGCCAATAACCAGCTTTTCTTTGCCGGACGCAGAACGATTGTTAACAAAAACTCCCTTTGTTACTGCTGAAAGCAGGCTATCGGCAGCCTGCTCGATGGTGAACTCATGCTGATCGACCTTCAGGTTAAGGTACGCAATCAACTCCTTTGGTATCTTGCCCTCCAGCTTTTCAAGAGAAGCTTCCAGCAGTGGATACTCTTTGAGCGTTGCCAGCTTGACAATGGGTGCGGCATAGTAGGGCGGAAAATAATGCAGGTCGTCCTCCAGTACCCGGAGGTTGTAGGACTGAATTCTGCCATCAGTGGTGAAGCCAGCAATAACGTCGGCTTCCTGGTTCTTCAGCGCTTCGTACATCAGTGTTATTTCCAGCTCTAATGCTGGTAGTTGCAGGTCATAAGCTTCGCTTAGCCCAGGCCAGCCATCAGCCCTGTTCATAAATTCCGAGTTGAAGCCAGCGACCAGGCCTACTTTATTGTTGGTTTGACTCAGGCTGGCCCAGACGGGGTAGATGCCTACCACAATAGCCATTCCCGCAATAAATGGCCACAACCTCTTTCTTACATTTTTCTGCACAAGCGATAGTGCATAGTCCAGAGAAATGGCCAATAGAGACGCCGGAATGGCTCCGGCAAGGATCATGGGTGTAGAATTGAGAGTGATCCCCCTAAAAATAAACTCTCCAAGTCCCCCGGCACCAATAAGTGCGCACAAGGTAGCTACACCAACATTGATTACCGTGGCTGTCCGGATTCCGGCAAAAATCACCGGCAGCGCCAGGGGAAACTCTACTTTCGCCAGCAACTGATAGCGGGTCATCCCCATTGATATGGCTGCCTCTCTGATATTTGCATCAATGTTCTGAATGCCCGTGTAGGTGTTCCTTACAATAGGTAGCAATGCGTAGAGGAACAGCGCTAAAATGGCAGGCAGCTTTCCAATGCCAAGGAAGGGAATGAAAAAGCCAAGCATGGCAAGGCTTGGGATGGTTTGCATGACTCCGGTGACACCAATGAAAAAGCCTGCCAATTTCTGATTCCTGGTGAGACCCAATCCAAGACTTATTCCGGCTACACAGGATAGAAAAATGGAGATCCCCGAAAGCCACAAGTGCTCCATTGTTTGCTCACCTATTTCGCCAATATTATCTTTTAGAAACTCGATCATCAGTCTGCTACCAGTTGGCTTTCGAATTTGAGAAATGAAGCTTTTAAGTCGCCCACAAATGCATGCCCTACAAGCCCGCTGTCGTCGATTATTTTTACTTGTTGTTGGTCAGAATTTACCATAGAAAATATCCGGCTGAACGGCTTTTCATCTATATGACAAATCAATACCTCTTCTGCGGAGTCCTTCGCAAATGCCAGAAAGGAAATGACTTCTGAAAGTGCCACTTGCGAAAGTTTGAGCGACCATGCATCTTCCCCAATGAAGCCCTTAACCAGGTTGCTCGTTGAATTGAATAGAAAGTTTCTGGGTGTGGCTTTTTCAATGATTTTCCCCTCGTCAATGAGTGCTACCTCATCACCCAGATAGAAAGCCTCTTTGACGTCGTGAGTGACCACGATCTTCGTCATTTCTTTGAAGATGCTAAGGTGTTGAAAGTCGGACTGTATCTCCTTTCTTATGATTGGGTCTAGCGCTCCGAAAGGCTCGTCCATAAGAAGCAACGATGGGTTGGCGGCGAGAGCCCTGGCTACACCGATTCGTTGCTGCTGCCCACCGCTCAACTCATGCGGGTACCTCGAGGCGAACTGTTGCGGTAGTCCCATGTGCTCCAGCAGCTCCGATACCCTTGAGGAGATTTTGTCTTTTGGCCAGTCGATTAAAGCCGGCACGGTCGCTATGTTTTGGGCGACAGTCCAGTGCGGAAACAAGCCAATAGCCTGGATCACGTAACCAATGTTCCTGCGGAGTTCCTCCACTGACCGGTTGGCAATGTTTTCTCCGTCGATGAGAATATTTCCTTCATCGGGTTCAATCAACCTGTTGATCATTTTCAGGAGAGTGGTTTTGCCGGAGCCACTCTTGCCGAGTAGCACCAGCGTTTGCCCTTTCGGAACAAAAAGAGAAACATTGTTGACTACAGGTTTTTTGTGGTAGAGTTTAGTAATATTGACCAGTTCGACCATTATTTTACTTTCGGTAAAAGTGAAATTAGGTCATTCACCTACTCTTTGCAATCAAGGCTTGTATCTTTAGTCAAAAAGCCCCTTTTTAAGAATTCATTTAAGAGACCGTTAACTGAAATGAACAGACATACGTATGATTTTGGAGTGATTGGAAATTGCGCTTTCACAGCCCACATCCACAAAAACACTAACATAGTTTGGATGTGCTGGCCAAGATTTGACTCCAGCTTCATTTTTGGAAGTCTGGTTGACGAAGAAAAAGGAGGGGAGTTTTCTGTAATCCCATGTGAACCAAATGCAACTTTTAATCAGTACTATATTGAGAACACCAATGTGCTTTGTACTGAGGTGGAAGCCGCTGACGGTAAATTTCTTGTAACTGATTTTGCGCCCAGATTCTACCAGAACGACAGGTATTACAAGCCGTTGATGATGGTAAGAAAAATTGAACCGATTCAGGGAAATCCAAGGATAAAGGTGGAGTGTGAGCCCAGAGGTGACTACGGAAAAATAGTGCCAGAACAAAGCCAGGGAAGCAATCATATCAGGTTTTTGGGCCTCGACGGCAATGTGAGATTGACAACAAATATCCCACTTACCTATGTAATGGAGGATGAGGCGTTTGTGCTGAATGAAACCAAATACCTTGTATTTACTTTTGGCCCCCCACTTGAAGCCCCTTTGGTAGCAACTGTAGAAACTTTTTTGAGCCGTACGATTAACTATTGGAGAAATTGGGTAAAGAGCACGTCGATCTATGATTTTTACCAGTCTCAGGTGATCAGGTCAATGCTCGCTTTGAAGATACATCAATACGAAGATACGGGCGCCATTTTGGCTGCCACTACAACCAGTTTGCCTGAAGCTCCCGGTACTGGCCGAAACTGGGACTACAGATTCTGCTGGATGCGGGATACCTACTATACCCTCACTGCTTTTAATAGTATTGGTCACTTTGAGGAGTTGGAAAAATACTTCCAGTATATTCTTAATACAAGCGCTACACACAAAGGCCGACTTCAGCCCCTTTATGGTATTAGTGAGAGCTCTAATTTGATTGAAGAGATACTGCCACTCAAAGGTTACATGGGCAATGGGCCGGTTAGGATAGGTAACGATGCCTATACGCATATTCAGAATGACGTTTATGGGCAGGTGCTGGTTTCCCTCTTGCCATTGTACACCGATCGTCGGTTTATAGGAAAGGAGCGTTCCGATTCATTGAAGCTCGTTTATCAAGCCCTTGAAATGATCGAAAACACCATGGACGAGCCGGATGCAGGCCTGTGGGAGTTCCGTAATCTGGCGCAGAAACACTGCTACACCTATCTGTTTCACTGGGCAGGGAGCGCTGCTGCAGTCAAGATAGCCAAGCACAACGGCGATCAGGTAATGGGAGTGAAGGCTCAGAAGCTGATGGAAAGGTCAGCCAAAAAAATAGAAGAGTGTTATGTGCCGTCAAAGAAAGGATATGCCCAGGCCATTGGTGTCGAAAGGATGGATGCCAGTACCTTGCAGCTCATCATGATGAATTATTTTCAAGGAGACACCAAGCGGGCCAACGACCACCTGATGGCCCTGGAGGCTGAATTGAAGGGGAAAGGTGGCTTGTTTTACAGGTATAAGCACGTGGACGACTTCGGTAGCCCAGAAACCACTTTCCTTATTTGCGCCTTCTGGTACGTAGAGGCCTTAGCTTGCGTAGGCCGTCTGGATGAAGCGATCAAGACTTTTGAAAACACAATTGCTTATGCCAACCATGTGGGACTGCTGAGCGAAGATGTGGCAGAAAGTGATGGGAGCATGTGGGGCAATTTCCCACAGGCTTATAGCCATGTGGGACTCCTGAATGCCGCTAACAGAATTGCGAGAAAGCTGGATAGCCCTAGTTTCCTTTAAACAATATCCGCTAGTTGTTTTAATAGCTTGCGTACGTCTTCAACGGACGGGATATTGAATTTGGCTGCAGAATAGGTGCTGCCTACTTTTATGGAGTATGCCTTGTCGGGCATGCTCTTGAAGGTGTCCTCGTCGGTCCAGTCATCGCCCACGGCGAGTACAAAATCGCTTGGGAATTTTTCCAGCCAAAGTGTGGCAGCCCGGCCTTTGTTAATTTCAGCATTTTTCACTTCCACCACTTTGTTGCCTTCCAAAACATTCAGCGGCATATTGGCAGTGATGTATTTCAGGTGGCTGGTCAGCTCACGTGTTCTGAGCTCGCCAAGCCCGGTTTCTACCTTTCTGTAGTGCCAAACCAGAGAGAATTCCTTTTCTTCAACAAATGAGCCCGGCGTCCTGTTAACGTACCCTTCCATCACTTCCATGATGTTTCTTTTCCAGGAAGCATCCATGGCAGCAATAGTTTCCCATTCAGAGCTGATTTCTCTCAGCCACGCACCATGCTCTGTAATGAAGTCGACGGGGTATCGGCCCAACCAGCCTTCCAGTGTTTGCCTGTCACGGCCACTGATGATGACCACCCTGTTCTTTTTGTTCGCCGTTAGCGACTTGATAATACTGTGAAGTTCGGCGTCAGGAATCGCATGCTGAGGGTTGCCAGAAAAACCAGTCAATGTGCCGTCGTAATCGAGGAAGATAAGCCTGGTGGAGGCCTTTTTGTAGTCTTTGAACAGCTTTTGCGAAGTTTCCTTGTCCACAAGTTTCGTTTCGAGACTTTTTTGCTCAGCTTTTACCAGCCCAAGCCGGTCGAAAAACAGATTGACCCAATGGTGAATATTGTACCGCTTGAGCGACTCCTGCATGCTGGTCATCCGGGTAATTTGCTCGCCTTCAGGCATCGTTAACGCCTGATGGATCGCTTCTACCTGTTCCTCCATATCGTTAGGATTGATGAGGATAGAATCGGAGAGCTCTTTTGATGCGCCCGCCATTTCGCTAAGGATAAGGACGCCTTTTTTGTCGAGTTTGCTGGCGATGAATTCTTTGCACACCAGGTTCATGCCGTCTCTCATAGGCGTTACCAAAGCAACATGGGCCATTCTGTAGAAAGCCGATAAAGATGAAAGTTCAAATGACCTGTAGAAGTAATGAATAGGTGTCCAGGCAAGTCTGCTGAATTTTCCGTTGATTCGGCCAACCAACAGGTCAATTTCCTCTTTCAGTTGCTTATACATTTCCACCTGATCTCTGGAAGGTACTACTATCATGACAACAGATACTTTGTCTCGCCATTCGGGATATCGTTCCAGAAACATTTCGAAGGCCCGAAGTCGTTGAGGGATTCCCTTTGAATAATCAAGTCTATCAATGGAAAGCACAAGTTTTACATCTCCCAGCGAGGCTCTGAACTTCACCTCTTTCGTAAGTGTGTCGGGGTGGGAGGCTTCGCTGGCGTATTTGTCGTAGTCAATACCCATGGGCAATGCATCGGCCATTACTATTCGGTTATTGACCGTCATTTTGCCATTTGAATTGCCAAAACCTGCCAACCTGTTTACCGACGACAGAAAGTGCCGCATATCGTCATAGGTATGAAAGCCGAGAAAATCGGAGCCCAGCATGCCAAGAAGCAGCTCACGGCGCCAGGGCAACAGCCTGAACGACTCGAAAGAAGGGAAGGGGATATGGAGGAAGAAACCAATGCTAATCCGTGGAAACATTTCACGAACCATCTGAGGCACCAGCAGTAGCTGATAGTCGTGAATCCAGATGGTGTCATCGGGTGAAGCAATTTTGGCTATTTCTTTGGCAAACTTTCTATTGACCTTTTGGTAGGCTTTCCACAGACCGGTGTTATAGACAGCGAACTGATTGAAATAGTGAAAGTTGGGCCAGAGCGTTTCATTACTAAACCCCTCATAAAACTCCTCAATCTCCGTTTGAGTGAGAAATACGGGTGCCATGTTGTCTTTCTTGAGCTGGGCTGTGATTTTCGCCTTGTCTGATTCTTTCTTTATCGGTTGCCCAGGCCACCCCAGCCAAATATTGTTTCCCTTCTTGTAGATAGAGCCCAGGCCTGTTGCCAGGCCTCCTTCGCTTGGTCTTGTCTTAAATTCATTCTTTTCAACTTTGATTTTGACCGGAAGACGGTTAGAAACAATAATGGTTTTTGGCATACTTAGAGGCTGCTTATTTTGTAGATCACTAATATACAAAGAAAGGCAACGCCAAAAGAGTAAAGCTTTCTAAAACTCAATTTTTAGCTCTATTATTATAAAAATAGCAATTATTACTCTCTTCGTTAGGGAATAACTAACCGAAACTACTTTTTGTTGAATCCCCGAAGTTTTATTTCGGTCAGCCTTTTCTTCGTGTCCATTGGGAAATCTCCCCTCATCATCCAGTCGTAGTAGGAGGGTTCCTGACTGAAAATGTCTTCAACTGCACGGCCTTTGTGCTTTCCAAAATTGAACACCTCAGTGCCTGCATCGTTCCTGACAATTCTGCCTGCCAGGTCGACCATGTTACTGGCTGTGATTTCGTGCAAAGCAGCCACGTCGTTGGCTACTTTTCCCAGATGCTCCCCACGAGTGCTGACTACTTCCTGCCCTTCGTATCTTTCTACCTGAGCCAAAAGTACTTCCAGAGTGGCCATGGTGTCGGCTTCAGCACTGTGTGCGTCCAGTAGTTCCTTTCCGCAGTAGAACTTATAAGCTGCTGCCAGTGTCCTCTTTTCCATCAGGTGAAAAATTTTCTGAGCATCCACGAGCTTCTTTTTACTTGGATCGAAGTCAACGTCCACTCTCAGAAACTCTTCCACAAGCAACGGCACGTCGAACTGCAAAATATTGAAGCCGGCCAGGTCGCATCCTTCCAGAAAGGCAGCGTACGACTTGGCCACTTCCTTAAATATTGGGGCGTCTTTTACGTCATCATCATAAATGCCATGGATAAGGCTGCTTTCAAGCGGGATAGGCATCTGCGGATTGATCCTCTGTGTTTTCGTAACTCTTTCCCCGGAGGGAAGTAGTTTCACAATGGAAATTTCTACAATCCTGTCGTTCGAAATATTGATCCCGGTTGTTTCCAGGTCAAAAAACGCCAGGGGGTTCTTAAGTTTGAGTGTCATTTACTAGGGTTGAGTAAGTTCATTGGCGAAGGCTTTCACATCGGTTCCTTCAAAATTGCCTGAACTCATAAAAAGAAAATTTGTATCAGAACCTTTCGACTCTTCGAGGAGCGTCTTCAGTTTACTCACGTTTGTAATGAATGTGAGGTCATTTCTGTTGAATGATTTGCGCAGAAAAGTCTCATCAATTTCGGAAATACCCCTGGCTTCAAGGACGTGAGGATTGATGAACACCACAGCTTTGTCGGCTGCGTTAAGGGTGTTTTTATAGGTGGGGATAAAATCTTTGTTGAGACTGCTGAACGTATGCAACTCAACGGCAGCCACCAGTTTCCGGTTGGGGTATATCTTTTTTACCGCTTTAACGGTAGCATCCACTTTGGATGGAGCATGTGCGAAGTCGTAAAAAACCGTCGTAGAATTGCTCTCAGCAACTTTATTAAGCCTTTTTTCGGCGCCAGTGAACGTGACCATCGCTTCATAAAAGGTGTCTTTCGGAATGCTTAGCAGTTTGACTAAAGACAAAGCAGCCTGCATGTTGCTCATGTTGTGGTCACCAAATATTTTGAGTTCCAGCTCCTTGCCTCCGTAGTTAACCACCGTTTTGCCATTGACGACAGAATGAGGATGCGTGCCATAGGCCACTCGTTTTACATCCGTACGTTCCTTGCCTGCAATAACCACTGCAAGGTCATCCATTTCATTATATATAAGTGTGCCGGCTTTTGGAGTAGCGTCGGCAAATTTATCAAACTGCTTTACATAGTCGTCGAAAGTGGGGAACACGTTCATGTGATCCCATGCCAAACCTGTAATGATGCCAATGTGATGATCGTATCTTAGGAACTTTGGTGTTGGATCGAGAGGGCTGGCGAGGTATTCGTCACCTTCTATAATGATGATGGGAGCGTTACTTAGCCTGATGGTGCGTTCAAACCCCGGTACATGAGCACCCACCACGTAATCGAAAGGCTTTTTGGCGTGCTGAAGCACGTGCATGATCATCGCCGTAACGGTGGTTTTTCCGTGACTGCCCGCTACCACTATTCGTTGTTTTGCCCGGCTTTGCTCCAGTATGAAATCAGGGTATGAGTATATCTTTATTCCCAGCTCCTGAGCCCTGGCCAGCTCCGGGTTGTCTTTTTTGGCATGCATGCCCACTACCACGGCATCCAGCTCTTTCGTTATCCTGCCGGCATCCCATCCAAAAGTCGCTGGCAGTAAACCATGTTTTTCTAAATTAGCTCTCGAAGGGTTGTAAATTTCATCGTCCGAACCGCTTACTGCGAGTCCTCTCTCTTTAAGTTCTATAGCGAGGTTGTGCATGACGGCACCACCAATTGAAATAAAATGTATCCTGTGAAGTTCAGCGCTCATGTATCAATTTTAACAAAACCAAAAATAGAACAATTAGGGCTGTCAGCAAATATTACTTTGCCCAAAAAGGACTTCCTTAATTAAATTGAATGTATGGACAATGATATGACCCTCGTGAGTGTTAATAAGTTGTTATTAAGATAGGGATAACTTGAGCTCGTTCAGGTTCGATTAAAGCGGGTTAATTTATAGGTTTGTCAACCTTAATTTTCACCTGAGAAAAACCAAAATAGTTGAATGGATAGTTTACCAATTTCCCGGTCGCAACCGGTCGGAAAAAGAAGAGTTTCAGTCAATGAATTGTCGGCGCAACTCGGCAAACTACCACCGCAAGCTATAGATTTGGAAGAGGCCGTCTTGGGAGCTTTGATGCTTGAAAGGGACGCACTCACCAATGTTGTAGACATACTCAAGCCGGAGAGCTTTTACAAAGAAGGCAATCAGGAGATATACAGAGCCATTCTGATGCTCTTTAACGACTCCCAGCCGGTGGACCTGCTCACGGTTACCTCCCAGCTTCGGAAAAATGGGAAACTTGAAATGGCTGGCGGGGCTTACTACGTCACAGAGCTCACAACCAAGGTCAATTCGGCAGCCAATATTGAGACTCACGCCAGGATCATTACTGAGCAAAGTATCAAGCGAGACCTGATACAAATTTCCTCTGAGGTGCAGCGGGATGCCTACGACGAAACGGTGGACGTGTTTGAGCTTCTGGATAAAACAGAGCAGCACCTTTTTGAGATATCAGAATCGCATATCCGGAAGAACTTTGAAGGGATGGATAACCTGATGCACAGGGCCATTCTGGAGCTGGAAGCCAAGAAACATCATAAGGACGGACTCACCGGTGTACCTAGCGGCTTCACGGCACTCGACAGGATGACATCAGGCTGGCAACCTTCCGACCTCGTTATTCTGGCAGCAAGGCCGGGTATGGGAAAAACTGCATTTGTAGTCTCAGCCATGCGGAATGCAGCTGTCGACTTTCAAAAACCGGTGGCGATATTTTCTCTTGAAATGTCGTCGATTCAGCTGGTAAATCGTCTCATTTCTGCTGAAGCAGAGCTTCCCAGCGAAAAGATCAAAAAGGGTTCCCTTGAAGAATTTGAATGGGCGCAGCTAATCCACAAAACGGACGGACTGGGCAAGGCACCAATTTTTATAGATGACACGCCTGCGTTGAGTATCATGGAGTTGCGTGCCAAGGCGAGACGACTGAAGGCCAAGCATGATATTCAGATGATTATCATCGATTACCTTCAACTCATGAAGGGAGACACCTCTAAAGGGGGTTCCGGCAATCGTGAACAGGAGATTGCGTCTATTTCAAGGGCCTTGAAAGGCATTGCTAAGGAATTGAATGTGCCGGTTATCGCACTGTCGCAGCTTAGCCGGGCCGTGGAAACCAGGGGAGGGGACAAGCGCCCAATGCTTTCTGACTTGCGTGAATCTGGTTCGATCGAGCAAGATGCGGATATGGTAATTTTCCTCTATCGCCCCGAATATTATGGTATTACGCAAGATGAAAATGGCATGCCTACCCAAAATGTGGGTGAGGTAATCATAGCCAAGCACAGAAATGGATCGCTGGATACTGTGCAGCTCAAGTTTATTGGCAAATTTACCAAGTTTGCTGACCTCGAAGACAATAGCGGATTTGGTTTACCACCTTCTGGTAATTTCCGCCCATTACCGCCTGATCCTTCAAGCACCATTACCCTGCAAAGCAGAGCGAATTCTCCTGATGGAGATTCCGAAAATGATCATACATTTGAGGATAATTCACCCCCATTTTAGATATTGGCTGTATGAAGGCACTTAAACTAGTCAACGAAACCGCCGACCATGTTAAATTGGTCGATATGCCTGAGCCCACACCCGGAAAAGGCGAAGTATTGATAAAGATGCAGGCAGCTGCCCTGAATCATCGGGATCAGTGGTGCAGGGAGGGAAAATACCCCAATATCAAATTTGACGTGGTGCTGGGCTCCGATGGTTGTGGGGTGGTTGAGCAGCTCGGCCCTGATACTGACGAAACCTGGAAGGGCAAGTCGGTGATTATTAACCCCAATATCAACTGGGGAAGCAATCCAGAGGTGCAATCTGCTCAGTATCGGATTCTTGGGATGCCGGACAATGGCACACTGGCGGAATATGTGGTGGTGCCGGTTGATCGGTTGTTTGAAAAGCCAACGCATTTAACTCCAGAACAAGCGTCGGCGCTGCCTTTGTGTGGGCTGACCGCTTATCGGGCACTTTTTACCCGTGGGAAGCTAAAAAGAGGGCAAAATGTGCTGGTGTCTGGTGCGGGTGGTGGAGTGGCTGTTTATGCGTTGATGTTTGCGAAATTGGCAGGTGCCAATGTATATGTCACTTCCGGCAGCAAAAGCAAAATTACGCAGGCAGTAGCCCTTGGTGCGGTGGAGGGCTTTGATTACAACAACGAAAAGTGGGCGCAAACAGCGCTGAAATCTTCCGGTGGATTTGATCTGATTGTGGACAGCACTGGTGGACAAATGGTTAACCAATACCTCAGAGTATTAAAGCATGGAGGCCGGGTAGTCATTTATGGTGCCAGTTCAGGAATCCCCAAAACACTTGATGTGTTCAGAATCTTCTGGAATCAGCTAACTATTCAAGGCTCCACCATGGGCAATGATCAGGAGTTCGAGCAAATGGTTGATTATGTGAACAGAACTCAAATGCTTCCTGTGGTTGATTCTGTCCGACCATTTTCTGATGTGGTGGCGGCCTTTGACAAAATGAAGCAAAGGAAGCAATTCGGAAAGCTCGTTGTTACGTTCTGATTTACAAACCTTCTTCGATTTGAAAGTTCATATAGGCATTTTGCAGTTCTGCCAGTGCTTTGGTTGCCTTTTGAGTTTTGGCCAGGTTGATGCCATTTTCGAAAGTTGCTGTGGCCTGTTCCGTAAGCCCCATTTCCCAAAACAAGTGGGCCGCCTGATAATAGGTAGCTAAATAGTCGGGGTGTGCCTCCAATAACTGATCAAAATATTCTTTGGCTTTCACGGGAGAATCAGTTCTATATTCTGTGGCAAGCGCATATAACAAAAAAGGGTCTTGTGGTGTTTCTTTAAGGAAAATTAACAGCTTTTCTATCCTTTCGTTACCCATGTTCACTCGTTTTTATTTTTACCCCAATTGGTTAACTTCACGACGAAATTAGTGTTTATACAATTAAGCAACATCAACTCATTTAAGGAATTGGCAAGCCTGTCATTTTGCATCAGAAAATGGCAGATCGCTGGCGAATTTCGAAACGCTGGCAAGGCACTGGCCGAAGCCTGAATAATAAAACCAGATATGAAGATATTAGTCTGCATTACCCACGTACCCGACACCACTTCAAAGATTGCTTTCACAGACGGTAACACCAAGTTTGACAGCAATGGAGTACAGTATATCATTGGCCCCTACGATGATTATGCGTTGGCGAGGGCAGTTGAGCTGAAAGAACAAACGGGTGGAACTATTACCGTTTTAAACGTAGGCACAGTTGAGACAGAGCCTACGCTTCGCAAAGCACTCGCAATTGGAGCAGACGACGCCATTAGGGTGAATGTGGCTCCGGCCGATTCATTTTTTGTTGCGGCCCAAATTGCTGAAGTTGCTAAAGCTGAGAGCTTTGACCTGATCCTGATGGGGAGAGAGTCAATTGATTTTAATGGAGGTATGGTGCATGGGATGGTAGGCGAACTGCTGGGCATCCCCTCAATATCGCCGGTAATGAAGCTGGATGTGGAGGGGAACAAAGTGAAAATGACCCGTGAAATTGAAGGCGGAAAGGAGTTGCTTGAGGCTGAGTTGCCTTTAGTAGCAGGTTGCCAGGAGCCTATTGCCGAATGGAAGATCCCGAATATGAGGGGAATCATGTCGGCCCGCACCAAACCACTTAAAGTAGTTGAGCCCTCAGCCGTTGATGGACTGACTGTGACTGAGAACTACGAGCTGCCCCCTGCAAAAGGCCAGGTGAAGATGATCGACAAGGACAACATAGGGGAGCTTGTCAGGCTTTTGAAAGAAGAAGCAAAAGTGATTTAATTGTTTATTAACCCGAAAAGAAATTAGATATGGCAATATTGGTTTTTGCAGAAACTGCCGATAAAAAGATAAAGAAATCCTCGCTTGAGGCTGTGAGCTATGCCGCCGCTATGGGTGGTGACGTTGTCGCTGTGGTGCTGGGCCAGGTGGAAGGGGGCGAGCTCGACAAGATTGGAACAAGCGGCGGCACCAAAGTGCTTCATGCCGACGATGCCAAATTGAACGAAGGCGTGATCCAAGCCTATGCAAGTGTGCTGGCCGAAGCTACAGGCAAAGCTGGTGCCGACACGGTTGTGCTGGCCAAATCGTCGCTGGGTGATGCAGTAGCCGCCAGGCTGTCGGTAAAGATGGGAGCTGGCCTGGTCTCCAATGTGGTAGCACTCCCTCAGGGCAACAAGGTGAAAAGAAGCATATATACAGGCAAGGCCTTTGCTAATGTTGAGCTAAAGGGCAGCAAAAAGATCATTGCCATAAAGAAGAATGCAGTTCCGCTAAAAACTGATGGTGGTGCCGCTGTAGTAGAAAAATTCGCCCCTTCTCTTAGTGATACCGACTTCAAGGCAAAGATTACTTCGCAGGAAAAGGCCAAAGGCAAGGTGCTTCTGCCGGAGGCTGACATAGTAGTGTCGGGCGGAAGAGGCTTGAAGGGGCCGGAAAACTGGGGTATGGTAGAGGAGCTGGCCGATGCACTTGGAGCAGCTACGGGATGTAGCAAACCGGTGTCGGACATGGACTGGAGGCCTCATCATGAGCACGTAGGACAAACCGGTGTGAAAGTAAGCCCATCTTTGTATATTGCTATAGGCATTTCAGGCGCTATTCAACATCTTGCAGGAGTTAATTCGTCAAAGTATATTGTGGTGATCAATAAAGATCCCGAGGCTCCCTTTTTCAAAGCAGCTGATTACGGTGTAGCTGCCGATGCATTTGAGGTAGTTCCAAAACTAACTGAAGCTATTAAAGCGTTAAACAACTGATTTTTTGTGGATAAATTAAAGCTGGAAATTTTAGGTCTTTCTTCAAGCCAGTCGCAATCTGGCTCTTTTGCGCTTGTTTTAGGTGAGGTTGGTGGAAACAGAAGGCTGCCGATTATCATTGGCATGTTTGAGGCTCAGGCAATTGCCATAGAAATAGAAAAAATCGTACCCAATAGGCCAATGACGCATGACTTGTTCAAGTCTTTTGCGCATAATTTCAATTTTACCATCAAAGAGATAATCATATCTGACCTCAAGGAAGGTGTTTTCTTCGGGAAGATAGTTTGCTCTGATGGCTTCAGAGAAGTGGAAATCGATGCCAGGCCGTCGGATGCGATAGCTATCGGTCTGCGTTTTGGCGTGGAGATTTTCACTTATGAAGCGATACTGGCTGAGGCTGGCATAGTGCTGGGTGAGGAAGATGAAGAGGAAACTGATGAGGCACCAAAGGCTAAGGCATCCGCTTCCAAGGCTAACCCTAAAGGGTTCATGGACAAGCTGAAAGACTTTTCTATGGACAAACTTCAGGAGTTGCTGACAGAAATGCTTGGCAAAGAGGACTATGAAAAGGCTGCAAAGATCAGGGATGAGATGAATAAGAGAAATTGATTATTACTCAAAATATTGGAATAGCGGTCACCCAATAAATGGGTGACTTTTTTATTTTTGGCAGGTTTGCCATAACAACTACTGAATGGACTATCTGAGAGGCCTGATCGGAATTCTGCTTATTGCCGCATTTGCTTTCCTTTTTTCAAACAATCGAAAAGCCATCGACTGGAAACTCGTGGGGATTGGCATCTCCCTTCAGATAGTATTTGGCCTGTTAATCACCAAAGTTGCCTGGGTGGCGCACCTGTTCAATGGTGTTAGCGGTGCCTTTGTCACCTTCTTAAGCTTTTCCGACGACGGTGCTCGCTTTCTCTTTGGTGACCTGGCTGGCGACACCTTCGGTGTCATATTTGCCTTTAAGGTGCTGCCTACCATTATCTTCTTTTCCACTGTTTCTGCTGGTCTTTATTACCTGGGCATTTTGCAAAAGATTGTTTTTGGGATTGCCTGGATCATGTCACGAACGATGAGACTGTCTGGTTCTGAGGCGCTTTCGGCGGCTGGCAATATCTTTCTTGGGCAAACCGAAGCTCCGTTGCTGGTGCGTCCATTTGTGCCGAAAATGACAAAATCGGAGCTGATGTGCCTGATGACGGGCGGCATGGCGACGATCGCAGGAGGAGTGCTGGCAGGCTACGTGGCGTTTCTTGGTGGGAATGACCCGGTGATGCAAACCAAATTTGCGGCGTATTTGCTTAGTGCTTCTATCATGAATGCCCCAGCCGCCATTGTTATTTCTAAAATCATAATTCCAGAAGTGGAACCTGAGAAGATTGACAGAAAGCTGAAGGTGAACCAGGAGTCTCTGGGGGTTAACCTGATTGATGCGCTGTCGAATGGAGCTTCTGAAGGACTTAAGCTTGCTTTAAACGTCGGTGGGATGCTCCTTGCCTTCATCGCTGTGATTGCGGCTATCAATTACTTTCTATCCAATGTGGTAGGCGATATTACCGGACTAAATGCTATAATTTCTTCAAGCACCGACGGTCGCTTTACCGGATTTTCGCTGGAATATATCCTTGGCCAGGTTTTTAGAATTTTTGCCTTTGTAATGGGAGTAGACTGGAACGAGACGCTGGCAGTGGGAAGCTTACTTGGACAAAAAACAGTTATCAACGAATTCGTTGCCTACCTGGGCTTGTCGGAGATGAAAACCGCCGGTTTGCTTTCCCCAAAAGCGATTGTCATTTCCACCTATGCGCTCTGCGGTTTTTCTAACTTTTCAAGTATTGCTATCCAGGTGGGGGGCATAGGTGGAATGGCCCCTAACCAGCAGGGTAACTTATCCAAACTAGGAATGAGAGCACTTCTTGCGGCCACGCTGGCCTGCATGATGACCGGCACTATCGCCGGTGCCCTGGTGGTTTATTAATCCGTAAAACTTATTTCATATTGAGGGCTGTTGGCTGATCGAAATTTTCCGGTACTTCACGGAAAATTTAACAATCATCGTTCGCTGAAATGACCGTGAACAGTTTTTCACTCTATCAACTTTCATACAGATCTGATACGTTCTATGATCAGGAGGGATTTTTGTTCGATACCCGACAATATAGCCTATTCAAATACGGCTGCCATGTGAGTGCCCGGATCTATGCTGACCAAATCACTGAGAGGCTTCTGCGTGACTATGGGCATTGGCGAAATGAGCAGGTGATTGTGTGTGCCTCGGCTTACAAAGTAGCGCCCACGGCAGCGGAAGCGATTGCTCAGTTGGTTTATGAGTCGCTTCAGGGCTATTTTCCTTTGCTTCAAAAAGCCAAGGTTGGAAGAGAAACTGTGTTTGCTAATGACTATGGGTCGATGCCGACGGCTGACAGGTTTTCACTCATGGATAGAAATATTCTTACTATCGATGATCACCTATTCAGACATAAAAAGTTGATTTTGGTAGACGACCTGCGGGTAACAGGCGCCCACGAAAGAAAGTTGACTGACACAATAGCCGGGGTGGTAGACGAAGTAGTTTTTGCATATGTGGGTTTCCTGCAAGGCGACTTCCTTCCATCGGTGGAGTTTGATATTAACAACACTGCAATTACTTCAGTGAATGATATTCTTGCAATTATTGAGAAAGGCCTTTTCCACGTCAACGCCCGGGTTTGCAAATATGTGCTGTCGTACCAAAACCTTGGTGAACTAAGGAGTTTTCTTCTTGAGATACCGCCAGCGGTTTTGACTCGTCTGGATGACTGTATCTGCGGCGATGGCTACCATGTGATGCCAGAGTACGAAACAAATTATCTTCTGCTAAGAGAGGTGTTGGATGGCAAGCCCGCCCTGCTTTCATTGGCAGTTTAGCACAAGGTTGGGGTCGGGGCAAACCTTTTCAAAGAGACTTCTGTCAGACAGAGCGGCGACCCCCGGGTAATCTCCAACCTTTCCCATCAAGTCTGTGATTAGTTGAAAGTGCAGGTGAGGCGGCCAGTTGCCATTTTCTTCGTTGTCGCCCAGTGTAGCAAATTTTGATCCTCGCTGGATTTGTTCACCGATAGATAAGCTGATTAATGACGACCGGCTCAAATGGCCATAGAGTGTGTAGAAGACTTGGCCATCCAGCAGGTGTTTCAAAATGATCGTGGGTCCGTAATTGGCGAAGCCGATATTGTCAGCAAAGCTCTCAACGAAGCCGTCCAGCGGGCAATAAAGAGCGGTGCCAGCAGGTACCCAAAGGTCAATGCCCAGATGAAGGCTCCTGGGCTCACCCTGCCCGTCGAAGTGTTTACTTCTCCTGTAGATTTCCCGGTGCTCCATATATCCACCCCAACCGATTTTTCCATCCAGCTGTTCTTCCATCCATTCGGTGAACGCCACTGTGTTGTTGACATCGACAGCCATCAACTCCTTGTTGTACCTGGACATGTCTACCTTTATCAGGTTGGAGGTGTCGTGTACACCTTTCATTACCTCATGAAAGCTGGATTGATATTTTGAAAGAATTTCTTTGAGTTGCATAAAAAGCCCTTTTGATTTCAAAAGGGCTTCAAATTACATTTTTTAGTGTTAACTATCGTTGGGTTTAGGAGCCCCTTCGAGGATTTCCTTATTGGCAAAGCTCTCATACTTTTTGAAATTATCGACAAAGGCTCTTGCCAGCTCATTGGCCTTTTTATAATACCTCTCATCATCATTCCAGGTCTGCCTTGGGCTAAGCACGTGATAGGGCACGCCAGCGCATTCCAAAGGAATGAGGGTGCCAAAGATGCTGTGTGGCTTGTAGGCCACATGCTCCAGGTTGCCTTCAAGTGCCGCCGAAATCATTGCCCTCGTGTACTTTAGCTTCATGCGTTCGCCAACGCCGTAGGGGCCACCTGTCCATCCTGTGTTTACCAGCCAAATATTGACCTGGTGCTTATCCATTTTTTCCCCGAGCATTTCTGCGTAGGTTGTTGGGTGCAATGGCATGAAAGGGGCACCAAAACATGCCGAGAACACCATTTGTGGTTCGGTGACGTCTGCCTCAGTACCGGCAACTTTGGCGGTGTATCCTGAGATGAAATGATACATGGCCTGACCCTTTGTTAGCTTCGAAATAGGAGGCAACACACCGAAAGCATCCGCTGTTAAGAAAAATATGTTCTTAGGAATACCTCCAATAGAAGGGGAGACAGCACTTTTTATGTGGCTGATCGGATAGGCTGTGCGGGTATTTTGCGTGACTGATTTGTCTGTGTAGTCAACTTCGTGTGTTCCTGGAAAAAATCTGGTATTCTCCACAATGGCACCAAACGATATGGCATCCCATATCTCGGGCTCTTCGTCCCGGGTTAAATTAATGACTTTAGCGTAGCATCCGCCTTCAAAATTGAAAACTTTCTTGTCTGTCCAGCCATGCTCGTCATCGCCAATCAACATCCTTTCAGGATCAGCTGAGAGTGTGGTTTTGCCTGTGCCGGACAGGCCGAAAAAGATAGCTGTGTCTCCTTCTTTGCCAATATTGGCGCTACAGTGCATCGACAGCACGTGGTGGTCGTGTGGCAGCAGGTAATTCAAAACTGAGAAAACACCTTTTTTCATTTCCCCGGCGTAGCCTGTACCTCCTATAAGAATCACTTTTTTGCTCATGTTGAGGATGGCAAAGTTTTCCTGCCTGACACCATCAGTTTTGGGGTCGGCTTTGAATTCCGGGATACAAATGATGGTGAAATTGGGAGCAAAGTTTTTGAGTTCATCCTTTGTTGGGCGAAGGAACATGTTGTGGCAGAATAGATTTTGCCAAGCAAGGGTATTCACGATTCGCAGATTTAGTTGGTAGTCTTTGTCGGCTCCTGCGTAAGCGTCCCTTATGTAAACCTTCTTTCCTTCCAAAAAGGTGACCATCTTATAATATAGCTTGTCGAAATAGGCTTCTGAGATAGGGATGTTGATGTCTCCCCACCAGACGGTCTTCTCCGTTTTTTCGTCTTTCACAATAAACCTATCCTTCGGAGACCTACCTGTAAACTGGCCTGTGTCGCACATAAACGCTCCAGTACTGGTGAGGTGACCTTCCTGATTCGACAGTGCTTCCTCAATCAACTCGGCCGGGCTGAGGTTCCATTTCAGTTCTTTAGCCGTGCGTTGGAGTTTTTCCATCGGCGACCCGGAATGTGGCTCCCATGTAAAAACTTCGGGGGCTTTTGAGATTACATCTTGCATAAGGAATTTTTGGGTTATATGTTGTATTCAATGTAACTAGCTCTTCAGTCAAAAATGTTGACGATTGTCAGCTCGGCAACAGATTATTTGCAGGTTTTGTATGTAGGCAATATTTTCATTACTTGCGTTAATTTTATCCACCGAAAACGATTGCAATTTAGGTTTTTTACCTCGAGAAAAAGAAGAAGCATATGTCAAATAATGATTCTGCGAGTACCGCAACGCCACAAATGTTTGGCCATCCTAAAGGGTTATTTTATCTGTTTTTTGCTGAGCTATGGGAGCGTTTTAGCTTCTATGGCATGCGGGCGTTGCTGACGCTCTACATGGTCAATAAGTTGTTTGAAGCGTTTGCAGACAGAGATACCCGTTCGATTATTATTTATGCTTCCTACGGAAGTCTGGTCTATGCAAGTACCGTGCTTGGCGGTAGGGTGTCAGATGCTCTTTTAGGTAACAGAAAGTCGATTATTCTTGGCGGGGTCATGATGTCAATCGGCCATTTCGTTTTGGCTATCGACAATCAGGCAACTTTTTTTGCTGGCCTTGCTTTAATCATCATCGGCACGGGATATTTCAAGTCAAACATCTCAACTTTTGTAGGCACGCTTTATGAAAAAAATGACCCCAGACAGGATGGCGGTTTTACCATCTTCTACATGGGGATCAATATCGGCGCCTTCACAGCGCCGCTGCTGTGTGCGTGGCTTGCAAGCGCCTATGGCTGGCACTACGGTTTTGGTGCGGCAGGCGTGGGGATGGTGTTAGGGCTTGTTACATTTGTCTATGGCTCCCGAAGCGGAGTGTTCGGTGATAAGGGATATCCCTTGCAACCAGAAAAACTAGAAAAAAAGTGGGCAGGGTTGAAGGTCGGTGTTTGGGTGCCTCTTTTGTCATTTGCTGCCGTTCCTGTGATCACACTAATGATCTCCGACTACACTATTTACACCATTGGGAACATTTTTGAAGGATCAATAGTAAGACTCTTCTTCTATGTTCTGTTGATTGTGATCATCGGGTACCTGGTTTGGGTAAGTATTAAGCTTCCAAAGGAGGAATGGCAGAAGCTGGTCGTGGCTGTTTTCCTCACCATGTTTATGTCTTTCTTTTGGGGTTTTCATGAATTATCGGGCAGCATCATTACATTGTTTGCCGCCAGAAATGTGAACCTGGTGTGGATGGATGCAGCCGGCACCAACTCACTGAATCCATTCTTTATAGTTGTGTTTTCAATGGTGATGCCGGTTGTGTGGATGTGGCTTTCGAAAAAAGGAAAGAACCCAAGAACACCCTATAAATTTGCCATGGGGCTTGCCCAGCTGGGCGTCGGTTTTTTGATTATCAGCTTGAGTAAGAGTTTTGCGGATGACAATGGATTCGTTCCCTTTATTTTTCTTGTCGTCATGTACCTGTTCATTTCTACAGGCGAACTCTTCATGTCGCCCGTTGGTCTTTCAAAAATAACCAGCCTTTCACCTCTTAAAATCAAGTCGTTTATGATGGGTGTTTGGTTTATGTCATCCGCTTTTGCCTTCCAGATCGGCGGGATTGTTGGAGAGTATCTTGCCATTGAATCGAGCCAGTCGGCCGATCAGGTAGGCGGTTGGGACACGCTTGATGTGTACCTCAACGGCTTCGAAAAGATCGCCTACGTGTCATTTGGCTTTGCGCTGCTGGTGGTGGTGCTGAGTCCCTGGCTGAAGAAATGGATGAAGGAAGTTCACTAGTGGTGAACCTGTTGCCGGGTATTGTCTTCAGCTTCTATTTTGTCGATGTATTTCTCTCTTACAGATGAGATAGTGACGAGAATTGGGAGGATAAAGAAAAAAAGAAGCACCCAGATAAGGTATGCGTTGTCCTTCTCCGTGGTTACCTGCACGGGTTCTCCATACGAAATAAGTTCCGCCCAGTTGTGAGGGTGGGCCGACAGCTTGTCAGCGGTAGACAAGTACTCAAGTTTGGCATCCCTCAGCGCTTGAAGTGTGTTGTTTCCCAGAGACAGCTTTTTGAAAAAGCTGCCTATAATATTTTTGCTGTGCTCGTCGTGGGCTTCCCAGAGGCCTAAAACCACCGTGCCACTGCCGGCAGACAGGAAAGCTCTCACCATACTAATAACCGCCTCGCCGTGCGGTATCAGCCCCATGCCTGTCTCTGTCGAAGTTAATACAATGACATTGCCTGACAGGTCAAGATTATAAATCTCGTGGCTATAAAGGTTTCGTTCGATATTAGTGGTTTTTCCCGGGTTGAATATTAGCTTGGGATAGTCAATCGCATCACCGTGAATCAACAGATAGAGAATTTCAAATCGGGGAGCTATTCTGATGAAGGCATCTTTTGTTGCCTGCTCACCCCGAAACGTCAAGCCCTCAAAATAGAGCCTGGAGTTTTTGATTTCCTGCATGATGTAGCTGGAGGTTGTGTCGCTGGTGTTGTACCTGCTTTTCAATGCAAAAGAGGTCAATTGGGAATTGTGTTTTGGCAATACCGGAGGGTGATCGAGAAGCATTTCAGCCGAAGTAATATACGAGATCGAGGTATATTTGACGAGGTAGGGCAAAGTGTTATAGCCTGTTGGATTGGAAGGCACTTCTACTAGCAGCGTCTCGAAGGGGATCAATTTAATGAGTCCGTCAGGGGCCAAAACAATCGTTTTTTCGCTTGGTAGGTTTGGAAGCAATGGCGCTACGATCTCATTATATAGAATGTTCGAGCTTTCAATAAAGTCAACCATTTCATCCTGGGAAAATTCGGATGGTGTGATCCAAAAATGCGACAGGAATCGTTGTATTTTGGCTTCAAACTCAGGATTTACTTCATTTTCAATGAACATGCTGGATGAGTCACTTACGCTGAGTCCATACACGTGACGAACTCCATAAAAATATTCGATTAGGTGAATGTTAGAATGGTTGTGGAAGTCCATGAAGGTAACATCATCGAACAGTGAATACTCGGTGCTACTGTTCTTCATATAATTTTGCGCTTTTGCCCTCCAACTCACCATTTTGCCAAAGCTTTCAATCAATAAATCCTCTCTGGTTACTCTTTCAACGTCGTTGATGGCGAGCTCCAGTTCGTCAATACGATCCAATATTTCTTTGTTGAGATCGGCGAAAGTTGACTCCAGTGAATCGGGAAGTCCTGCTTTGTTGAGGAACATAGCCTCCGCAGCTTCTTTTCGAATGCGTATGAGCTTGTCATTTTCTATGAGCTGCAACGCTTTTGTCCAGTATAATTTCTCTCTGGTTCGCTCGTAGAGCTGATACGACGCACCAAGTGCATATTCAGTCAAGAGATGAAAGCTAGCTATTCTGTCTAGAACTACCTGCTCATCAGGGAGGCCGTAGGGTGAGTTGTATCTCGTATATTCCAGTGTCGCTTCCAGCATGCTCAAGCCATTGGTCAGTCTTTCTGTCGAAACATACTCCTCACTCACGATGGCAATGGCAATTTTTTCCATAGCAGCCATAACTCGTGGTAGTAAATGTGCTGATATTTGTGCTTCGCTTACTTTTTCAGCCAAATTGTCAATGGTAAGACCTCCATCAATTGTTTTCAAACTTCGGGTGTAAAAGTGGAAAGCCGAATCGGGCAAATTGGCGGCGAAAAAGTAGTCGGCCCTGGCTATAAGTGCTTTGAAAACTTCCGGACTTGAAGGCGCAGAATTTGCTATATGATATTTGAGGTACGCAGAGCTAAGCTTGTTAGCCTGTAATAGGTCTCCTTGCTTGAGGTAAAGAATGGCAAGCCTGTATTGCGTTTCCAGCCTGGTATTGATGTCGTCTGATGACGTTAGCGAGCTTAAGCGTTCTTCTATCAAAATTGCCGAATCGAACGAGTGTGTAGCCTCATAGGCCATCGACAGAGTGGGGTAGTAGTAGGTCTTATTGTAAGTTTGGTCTTCGGGGCTATAGGTTTTACGGAGATCAATAGCCCGGGTTAGGCGCTTGATGGCATCTTCCGGCTCGTTCAACCCAATATAGAGGGTCGCCATCAGGTAATTCAGATTGGCAATAAAATCATAATGTACAGACGCTTCCAACGAGTCCATGAGATGAAGGGCTTCCTGACTGTAATCAATGGCCTTTTCTTTTTCATTCAATTCATTGGCAGTCTCCGCCATTGCAAAGCTCGTACGAGCTTCAATGATTGGCATGTTAACTTTACCTTCTTCCGATAGGGAGACGGCTTTGTTGTAGTAATAGACAGCCGCTAAGTCGTTGTTGACGGTGTTTCTGTAAAAATTACCAAGCTCAACCCAACTGAGGAATTTGAGTCTATTATCGTTTATTTCTTCCGCCAAAAATGCAGCATTCCTAAAGCTTTGCAGCGCAGAGTCTTTTTGGTTAGTGTCACTGTAATACCTTCCCCAAAAGAGCAGGTTTTCACTTCTGAGGTTTTTATGTTCTGTATTGGAGGGAAGTTGCGCCCTGGCCTCCGTTAACCGGTCTTTGCTTTTAGTTTTTAAGTCAAGTTCCCTATACAAGTCTGCACTCTCGTTAAGGGCTCTCAGCCGATTCATATGGCTGCTGGTGAAGTCGGTCAACACAAATTCCCAATACTCCAGCGCCAGCTCAAACTGATTCATCTGCTTCAACGAATCTGCCTTTAGCATCTGAAGTTCTATTTCAGTTAGCACTTCGGTGGTATCCTTTTCGGGGTCGTCGGCAGCCTTTGCCTGAAAGCAGGTAAATGCTATTGCAATGAGGGTGATTAACTTGGCTCTCATAAGAAGAATTCAGGTAGAAAGGTAGCCAGAATAGCGAAGGTGAGCAAGTAAGACTAGTTCTAAATCAGGTATTGCAGCAAGCAGGAGGTTTGCCCCCTGACTGGATACTGAATAAGTGCCGTTTCGGGTCGGACTACTCTTCTTTGCGAACTGTAACTGTGCTTGTTGTCTGTTGATAGGCGCCAAAGATGCCGTAGCCATTCTTAACATTATTGTAGACAGGTACTGGCTCGGCGAAGGGGTCTCCGTCCAATGATCGTTGAAGATTGGCCGTTTGCTTGTACTTGAACATAGAATAGGATATCTCCCGCACGGCAACCAAAACTTCCACTTCATCAACTGTCTCATTCCAAAACGGGTAGATATAGGTGTTGAAATTGATTTTAACTGTTTTGCCGTCTACAACATCATCGGAAAAAGACCAGAATCGATCCGAGTAATATTGCTCAACCGTGAAGATTCCATCTTCGCTATCAATAGGGTATTGAATCATCACAGTATCAACAACAACATACTCTCCGGTATCTTCGTCCCGTTCATAATGCAACTCCGGTCCGTACAAGCCGATTTCATAATAATTTTCGCCTTTTGGATCGTCGAATTCAATCGTCATGCTGTATTGCTGCTGGTTATACTCGTCATTAGCGTTTTTGGCGAATGTTACTTTGTTGAGCTTCACATTTTGGCTGGGAACGACGTCAGTGGCAGTTACAGTTTTGTAGTTGGTTTTCGATGCTTCAATGGTATATGTGTGCCCCTTTAAAGGTTTTAATGTGCCCTTGTAGCCATCTTCGCTATTCTGCACGAGGGTTTCCACAAGGATCTCACCGTCATAGATATTGACAGTTGCTTCCGGTATTGTCGAAAACTGATTGTTGCTCAGGATATTTTGGCTAGCAGTAAGTTGCACCTGAAAAGTGCTGTCGGGGTTGATAGTGCTATGAACTGTGATGGAAGCGGGTTTAATAGGAATATCCACATCAACCACAACTTCACACGATATCGCACAAACTGCGAGTAGGACGAATAAATATCTCATAGCTTAGAATTCAAAGTTGTAACGAACAGACGGGATAATTGGGAATAAGCTGTACTGCTTGAACTTTTTGTTGCCACTTCTATCATACCCAATGTCCATAAAAAACGGGTTGGATCGGCTATAAGCATTGTAAGCGCCAAATGACCAGGTCTGCTGGCCCCACTTCTTTTTCTTTGTCTTACTCACACTTATATCCAGCCGATGGTAGGCACGCATCCTATAATTATTGCGGGATGGATAGTCCAGAAGCTCATTGTAGTAATAATAGGTTTGGCCACCTGGCCCGGTGCTATACGAATGCCCCTGCCCGGCATATCTTTCCTCAGGTAAACTCACTGCATTGCCAGTGCCATATACCCAGGTAGCACTGAACTCAAAGTCGTCCCGAACTTTATAAATACCAACAAGGCTTACATCGTGCCGCCGGTCGTATTTGTAGGGGTAGGTTTTTCCAAAATTCAAGTCGGGGAACGTTCTTTCCGTTCGAGACAATGTGTAACCGATCCAGCCCGAGAATCTCCCAGTCTTTTTCTGGATAAGCAATTCCGTCCCGTAACTTACCCCATTGCCTGTCGAGACCTTGCTTTGCCAGTCTTTCTGAGGATCGATGTAACTGGCCCCTTCACTGTACTCGATCAGGTTGGTCATGTCCTTGTAGTATGCCTCTATACTCACCTCATAGGTTTTGGTGATGTTCTTGGCTACACCTATTGCCACCTGGGAAGAGTATTGAGGCTTGATGTTTTTGGTGGCAGGCACCCACAGGTCTGTGGGCAGCCCTATGCTGCTGTTGGTGAGCAGGTGAATGAACTGTGCCATGGTGGCATAAGAAGCTTTAATAGCCAGGCCGTTGCCGAACAAATAACGGGCATTGATCCGGGGTTGCACTTTTTGGTACCAAATATTATTGACATTGAAGGCTGAGAAATGAACTCCCGCATTGACCCTGATCGCTTTGGAGATAGTCCAGTCATCTTCAAAATAGGTGGCCAGCTCAAGTCCTCTGGTTTTGGTGGAGCCCAGCGTTGTGTCTGCATCGTTGGAGGCAGTATAGGCCAGAATACCGGGATTAAAGGTGTGATGAATAGCGCTGGCTCCCGCTCTCAACTGATGATCGACGTGAGGGGTGAACTCAAAGTCTGTTTTAAGGGCCAGGTCTTGGATGCCTGAAAAATACCGGGTAGCACCGCTGTCTTCGGTAGTTTCGGTGGGGGTGGTTGTTTTGTTATAGTATTCCTGGAAGATGTCGAACTGGTACTTGCTGTAGGTGGCCGTCACATTACTGAATATCTTGGGACTGAAAACATGGTTCCATCTGAAGGCCGAAGTGATATTGCCCCACTTGAGGCCAAACTCATCTTTGTAGTCGTACCTCGTATTGTCCGATACATAAAAGTCTTTGCTTCTGGCGTAGGCTTTATCGTCACCTGTGTAGGTGCTGAGGTAAATCCTGTCACGGTCGGAGAAGGTGTAGTTGACCTTGGCGTTGAGGTCGTAAAAAAAGTAGCCAGCCGTTTCATCGCCATCAGTGTTCGCTTTAATAAGGGGCCTTGCCAGAATGTCGATATAGGTTCTTCGGGCCGAAACGATGAATGAGGATTTTTCTTTTTTCAGCGGGCCTTCCAGCGTAAGCTTTGACGAAATAAGACCAATAGAGCCGGTTCCTTTTAATTCTCTGTTGTTACCCTCTTTCATCGAAATGTCAATCACAGAGGATAGCCTGCCTCCATATCTGGCAGGAAACCCACCTTTTATTACTTCCACGTTATTGATGGCATCCGCATTAAAAACGGAGAAGAAACCGAAGAGGTGGGAGGCGTTGTAAACCGGCACTCCGTCGAGGAGGATGAGGTTTTGGTCAGGTCCGCCACCCCGCACATACAGGCCACTGCTGCCTTCGGAACCGGACTGAATGCCGGGCATGAGCTGCAATGCTTTAAAAATGTCGACCTCGCCAGCCAGGGCGGGAAGCGATTTGATCTGGTCTACCGGGATGCCAATTTTACTCATTTGAGGCATGTCGACGAGGTCTTCTTCGGCAGTCACCACTATCTCATCAAGCATGCTTTGTGGGATCAGCCGGATGGAGAGCTCCACATTGCCCTTGAGAGTGATGAGCGTATCTATCGGCAAATAGCCGACGTATGAAAAAACCAGGTGAACTTCTGAGTAGGAGAGTGGCAGCGTGTAGTAGCCGAAATGATTGGTGGTGGTACCCTTCAAAGTGCTTTTGTCAAACACATTGGCACCAATCAGGCTTTCGCCTGTTTCACGGTCTCTTACGTAACCTGAAATAGTGTTCGATTGAGCAAAGGCGATACTTGTAACGCAAAAAAGGCTAAAAAGCAGCAGGTATCTCATGGTAAAAAAGTAGGTTGACGTTAGGTAACGTTGAAAAATGACACAAATTATACCAGATAAGTTGTGAAAACCTATGCCGTTGACGTTTTGGTCAGGGGAAAAAAAGAAAGGCGCTGAATTTCAGCGCCTTTGCAAATATATGAATGTTGATGAATGATTACATCATTCCGCCCATTCCGCCGCCGCCTGGCATTGGAGGCATTCCCTTCTCGTCCTCTGGGTTTTCAGCTACTACAGCTTCGGTAGTAAGCAGAAGAGCAGCGATAGAAGCAGCATTTTCAAGGGCAAGGCGAGTTACCTTGGTTGGGTCAATTACACCAGCCTTGAACATGTTTTCGAACGTGTCAGTGGCAGCATTGTAACCGAAGTCATTTTTGCCTTCTCTGATTTTCTGAACGATCACTGAACCTTCGCCACCAGCGTTTTCAACGATGGTTCTCAAAGGAGACTCCAAAGCTACACGGATGATGTTCACACCAATCGCCTGGTCTTCGTTGTCTGTCTTCAGTTTGTCAAGAGATTCGATGGCACGGATAAGTGCAACGCCACCACCAGCTACTACGCCTTCCTGAACGGCGGCTCTTGTAGCGTGAAGAGCGTCATCTACTCTGTCTTTCTTCTCTTTCATTTCCACTTCAGTGGCAGCACCAATGTAAAGGATAGCTACACCACCAGAAAGCTTAGCAAGTCTTTCCTGAAGTTTCTCTTTGTCGTAGTCAGAAGTAGTAGCTTCAATCTGCGCCTTGATCTGGTTCACACGACCTTTGATGTCGGCAGCAGTACCAGCACCATTAACAATAGTAGTATTGTCTTTGTCGATGTTGATTTTTTCTGCTCTTCCAAGTGAGTCAAGTGTAGCGTTTTCAAGTTTGTAGCCTCTTTCTTCAGAGATTACGGTGCCACCAGTAAGGATAGCAATGTCTTCCAACATCGCTTTTCTACGGTCACCGAAGCCAGGGGCTTTGACAGCGGCCACTTTTAGTGCACCACGGATTTTGTTTACTACAAGTGTAGCCAATGCTTCGCCGTCTACATCTTCAGAGATGATCACAAGAGGCTTGCCTGTTTGAGCAGTTGCTTCAAGTACTGGAAGCAACTCTTTCATGCTGCTGATCTTTTTGTCGTAGATCAGGATGTAAGGGTTCTCAAGGTCAGCTTCCATTTTCTCCGTGTTGGTTACGAAGTATGGAGAAAGGTAACCACGGTCAAACTGCATACCTTCTACAGTTCTTACTTCAGTTTCCGTTCCTTTGGCTTCTTCAACAGTGATCACACCGTCTTTACCTACTTTGTCCATTGCATCGGCAATCATTTTACCGATCTCAGCATCTCCATTAGCAGAGATACCAGCTACCTGAGCAATTTCGCTAGAGTTATTGATAGTTTTTGACTGGCCTCTAAGGTGTGTAACAACCGCAGATACTGCTTTGTCGATGCCACGCTTAAGATCCATTGGGTTAGCACCAGCGGCTACGTTTTTGATACCTACTGTGAATATCGCCTGTGTAAGAACAGTCGCAGTGGTAGTACCGTCACCAGCAGCGTCAGCAGTTTTGGAAGCCACTTCCTTCACCAACTGAGCACCCATGTTTTCGATAGGGTCTTTCAATTCGATTTCTTTGGCTACTGACACACCGTCTTTTGTTACGGTAGGAGCACCAAATTTCTTGTCAAGAATGACGTTCCGACCTTTAGGTCCAAGCGTTACCTTCACTGCATTTGCAAGTGTGTCAACGCCCTTCTTCAGTTTGTTTCTTGCGTCGGTATTAAAGAAAATTTCCTTTGCCATAGTTTTCTGTGTTTTTACTCTTTACAGATAATTTTTTGTTGTCTAATTAGATAATGCCAAAAATGTCAGACTCTCTCATGATAAGGTAGTCTTTGCCATCAATGGCGATCTCAGTGCCAGAGTATTTGCCATATAGTACCTGATCACCAACTTTTACGTTGATAGGCTCATCTTTCTTGCCAGTGCCAATAGCCACGATCTGACCTTTTTGTGGCTTTTCTTTAGCAGTGTCGGGAATGATGATACCAGAAGCTGTTTTTTCTTCTGCAGGTGCTGGCTCCACCAGCACTCTGTCTGCTAATGGTTTGAAATTTACTTTTGACATATTGGTTTTGAATTTTAGTGGTTATTTAAATTCTATGTACCACCGCTTGCACATCTTGTGCCACTCACGTTTTGACTGCCAAGTCATGCCAAATTGCACCATTTTGGCCGTCAACTGTCAGTGTTGGTTTGAAAAGATGACAGGATGCCTGACAAATTTTCATTGCCTGACATAATCCCGTCTACCGTGTCAGCCAGGAAGCGGAAAAGTTGGCTTCATTTCTGCATCTACTTGACTCGTTGCTTCAAGCTTTTTATATTTTGATGTGTGACAAAAAAATCAACGAATATGGAACAATTGAAAGTGGATTGGTTAACCGATGGATTGATTGATTTTGAGTACAAAAAGTACGTGCTTTTGGCGTATCTCAAAAACGTAAAGGCGCATTTCGATGACAAAAAGCTCTATCCGTTTATGTCAGACATGGTTTTTCACTACCAAAACCTGATGACCATAAAGAGCAACAAGTCATTACTGTATGAGAACTTCCCTAAATCCATCTCCAAAGCTGATTTTAGCAAGCTGAAGCTTACCTACAAAAAGCTGGTGGAGGACGACGACCTGATGCTTGAAATAGAGAGCATTGTGGAGTTTGCGATGCCAAAGTTTCAGAATGCCCTGGAGGTTGGGAAGGAGATTTATGAGTTTGTGGAGAATAACCTGGAGTTTCTGCCAGTGGGTGTTACGCCCATTTACACCAACGAAGGTTATTTGTTTTTGAGTCAGGATGTGAGCAGCGACGTGAACATATACCAGTATCAGCTCACTTTCTTTGAACAGTCGAATGAGAAGTTCAGGGGAATCAATACTCATTTTCTGAAGAGAGAAGAAAGAACTCTTTCAAATACCTTCGAACACATCAAGCTCAAGCTTGTGAAGAAGTTTGCCAACTTGCCCAATCCGGCCACTTACGCCATAGTCAGCAAACAATTCTTCCCGTTGCCGGAAACACTACTTCCAATAGCCAAAAGACTACTTGTGCGAAATATCAGTGTCTCTTAAAAAGAAAGCCCAGCCAACGCAAGTCGACTGGGCTTCTATTTTTTTTGGTGTTTTTTACTGCTGGGTAGTGTCAGTGTCCAGGTTCAAAGGAAGAGCCTCTTCCTCAGCGCCACCGTCCGTTGGCATACCAGGTATGATCGTTTTCTCCTGTGCCCTGTTAATGTTTGGACTATTTACTCCAGAATCTCTGGCCGTTGTGTCAAGGAAAAAGTTGGTAGATAGGCTCAAAACCATAATAGCTATAGCCAGTCCCCATGTTGCTTTTTCAAGAATGTCACCAGTCTTCTTCACACCCATTACCTGGCTGGCACCTGCTCCGCCAAACTGACTGGAAAGACCGCCACCTTTAGAATTTTGTGCCAATACTACTAATACAAGCAATAGTGCTGCGAGTATTGTTAAACCTATTATTACTGCTAACATGAAGGGTTATTTTTGTAAATCTGCAATACGAGCCGCAAAGTACGCCTTTTTCTCAGGAATTTTCAAAATTAATTTCTCATAAACCTCAACGGCTCTTTCATTTTTCCCTTGCTTGGTAAGAATGAGCGCCAGGTTTTCCGTTACCAACTCGTCTTTCAGCTTCTGTGAAGGCTCCGAGAGGTCTTTCGCATCTACCTTCTGGCTTTCCTGTGTTTGTGGCTTGATCGATGGGTTGGTCTTTATGAAAGCGTCAATGATGCTTGCCTGATCGTTTTTTTTTATTGGATTAGCAACCGCATCGGCCGTTGCTGTTTTTGAAGTTGATGAGCCCGCTGCCTTAGTCTTAGCAGCTCCCGTTGGTTTTTGCTTTGCCTGCCCTGATGTGGCAGTTTTAGCTATTTTTTTTTTGGCAGCCGAAGCGTCCCTGGCGGAAGTTTTAACCGTTTTTTTTTGATTGGGTTTAGGTTTCGCCTGATTGCTGGTTGCTTTTTTTACTGCTTTGGCCTGGGCCTCTTCAAACTCTGCATCTTCAAGCTTTCTTTCCACTTCAAGGTAGTGCGACTTGGTCTTTTTTAATGCCTCGAGGTTGGCAAACACTTGCTTCAGAAGATCGTCGTGCTCGGAGTCGCTTAGGTGCTCATGTGAACTGTAGTCGGTGTCGGATGGTGCAGGGTCTGGCTCGAAAGGCGGTTCCTCAACTTCCTCTTTTTGTGTTGCTGTTGGCGCTGCCTCTGGAGGAGCCTGCTGTGCTTCTGCGGCAGGCTCTTTAACTACTTCGGCAGGTGCCTCCTCCTGCGAAGCCTCGACCGGGGGAGACTCTACAACGGCGGTCTCCGGTTGGCTGATGTTGCCTGCAAGAAGCTCTTTCAGGTACAGCCTGTCGGTTGCGTACAGCGCAGCTTTCACAACGCTTTTTTGAGTGTCGGGGGATGATTGGCTCTTGTTGCCAATCGCAACGAGGGTGTGGGCTCCCTGAAAATAGGGGTAGTCTGCAGCCATCTCCTCAATGTCTTTCAATTGACCGATCGTGATGGCTTTAGGATTGCGAATGATTTGCAGTACCTCTTTTTTGTTCACAGTAAATAGGTTTATGGCAATTGAAAGTTATGAAAAATTACCAATTAGCCACAGAACTATTAAATATATCGAGAACGATCTGGTCAAATATCTCTTCAACGAATGACTGCTCTTCGGATGAGAGGTTGGTGCTATTCTGGTCAAAATCCCTGTAGAAAGAGAAGTTTCTACTTTGGTAGTTGAAGGTTTCGTCTTTGGTGTTCGTGTAGGAAACTTTCACTGAAATTGTGATCCTGGTCAAGGCAGAGTAGCTCAGCCCGGACGTATTGTTGGCTTGCGGTGCAACCGGCGTTAATGTGTAATTTTCGATAGTGCCTTCAAACTGCAAATCTCCTTCGTCCTGCACGAGGGTAAGGCTTGTGTTCTTGGTGAAGTAATCTTTCAGTTTTTCGGTAAACAACACGCTCATGTTGGATGGCCCAAGTGGTGAGTTGTTGTAGAAGGTTTGGATGGACGCCGTTTTTACGTCAGGTGAAATGTTGGCACCGGTGAATGAATAGACACCACAGCCTGACAGACCACCAAGCAATAGCAGCAAACAGAGCAGGTGACTATTCTTCAATCTCATACTGTTTGATCTTGCGGTAGAGTGTTCTTTCCGAAATGCCAAGGTCCTGTGCTGCATATTTTCTCTTATTGTTGTTTTTCAACAACGCCCGAATGATCATTTCCTTTTCTTTCTTCTCTAAAGAAAGTGACTCATTTTCCGTCTCCTCTGCCTCGTGGGTAATGTCTTCGATCCTGTTGGGGTCATACTTGCCCGAATGGCCCGAAGAAGATTGAGATGGTTGAATAAGATAGGGTGTAGAGGGCTCGTCGGTTATTTCCTCAACCTCCTGGTCCATATCTTCGAATAGATTCTGATGATCTCTTAAGATGTCATTCTTGCTGCCTTCGCTGTCATCAAGTAACCTGAAAACAAGTTTTTTGAGCTCCGACATGTCTTTCTTCATGTCGAAAAGCACTTTGTAGAGGATGTCTCTTTCGGAAAATGAGCTTTCGCCATTCACCTGCGACCTCAGTAATGCCGGAAGCCTCGACTCATTTTGTGGCAGGTAAGTGGCCAGCCTTTCTGCGGTTACTTCCCGCTCCATTTCCAGCACCGACATTTGCTCTACCAGGTTTTTGAGCTGCCTGATGTTGCCGGGAAACCTGAATTTGAGTAGAACGATTTTAGCCTCTGGGGTTAACTTAATAGGGGTGACCCTGTACTTTTCGGAGAAATCAGCAGCAAACTTTCTGAAAAGCAGGTCGACGTCTTCGCCTCGCTCTCTAAGCGCTGGCACGTAAATCGGGACGGTGTTTAGTCTGTAGTACAGGTCTTCCCTGAATTTTTTGTTTTCTACGGCTTCAAGCAGGTTAACGTTGGTGGCCGCTATCACCCGCACATCGCCTTTTTGCACCTTCGAAGACCCCACCTTAATAAACTCGCCATATTCCAACACCCTGAGGAGTCGGGCTTGCGTGCTCATGGGCATTTCGCCGATTTCATCGAGGAATATTGTTCCGCCGTTGGTTACTTCGAAATATCCCTTTCTGGCTTCGTGCGCCCCAGTAAATGAGCCTTTTTCGTGCCCAAAAAGCTCAGAGTCGATGGTGCCTTCCGGAATGGCGCCGCAGTTAATGGCGATGAACTGGCCGTGCTTGCGGTGGCTGAGCGAATGAATGATTTTCGAGAACGACTCCTTGCCGCTGCCGCTTTCTCCGGTGATGAGCACACTCATGTCGGTGGGGGCCACCTGCGAGGCTACCTGAATGGCATGATTGAGCGAAGGGCTACTGCCAACGATACCAAACCTCTGTTTTATACTTTGAATTTCCTCGTCTCTCACTGCCATCAACGTCTGTGAACAAAAATAAAAGTGTGATTACTTAATTGCCTCGCCAAGAAGTGTTCCGCCTGTGCATTCTTTTACGAGCACATCTACATACTGTCCTTTTTTGAAATGCTCCTTTGGAAAAACGATCACTTTGTTGGCTGAATTGCGACCCTGAAGGTGTAAATCAGACTTTTTGGAAGCTCCTTCAATCAGTACAGTGTGTACTTTGTTCAACTCCCGCCGATTTCTTTCCAGTGCATGGAGCCTTTGTTTATCGATGATCTCCTGTAGTCTGCGTTTCTTCACTTCCAGAGCTATGTCGTCTACATACTTTTTTGCTGCCAATGTGCCAGGCCGTTCTGAATAGTAAAACATGTAGGCAAAGTCGTAGGTCACGTAGTCCATCAACGACAGTGTATCCTGATGTTCTTCCTCGGTTTCGTGGCAAAAGCCTGCAATCATGTCAGACGAAATGCCACAATCTTCACCCAGTATCCTGCGAATGGCACCCACCCGGTTGATGTACCACTCACGGTCGTAGGTGCGGTTCATCCTGTCGAGTACGGCTGAGTTCCCGCTTTGAACTGGCAAGTGAATGTATTTGCAGATGTTGTCATACTTTTTCATTGTATGCAACACCTCGTCGGTAATGTCTTTTGGGTGAGAGGTCGAAAACCTGATCCTCAAATCTGGGTGCACCTCCGCTACCATTTCGAGCAGATGTGCAAAGTTGACAACGTCGGCTATTCCCTCTTTCTCCAGCCTTGCCTTATTGTTTTCTAGATGTGACCACTTATAGGAGTCTACATTTTGGCCCAGCAGCGTCACTTCCCTGTAGCCGTCGTTGAACAGTTGAGCAGCTTCAGCTACTATAGAGTAGGGGTCACGGCTGCGCTCTCGGCCACGGGTGAACGGCACCACACAGAATGAGCACATGTTGTCGCAGCCCCTCATGATGGAGATGAAGGCCGTTACACCGTTGGAATTGAGCCTGACCGGACTGATGTCGGCATAGGTTTCTTCTCTCGAAAGAAATGTGTTAACGCCTTTTTCGCCTTCTTCAGCCAGCCCCACCAGTAGAGGAAGGTCTCTGTAGGCATCCGGGCCCACTACCAGGTCCACGATCTTTTCTTCCTCCAGCAACTTTGACTTTAGTCGCTCGGCCATACAGCCCAACACCCCAATGAGCACTTCCGGCTTGCGTTTTTTTACGGTTTGAAACTGACCAAGGCGGTGTCTGACAGTTTGCTCCGCCTTTTCTCTGATAGAGCATGTATTTAGCAAAATGAGGTCAGCATCCTCATAAGAAGAAGTGGTGTCAAAGCCGTCCTTTTTTAGAATAGAAGTCACTATTTCACTGTCTGAAAAATTCATCTGACAGCCGTACGACTCGATGTACATTTTTCTTGCAGTGGGGTTATTCGACTCCTTCGATATTTTGACAGTCTCGCAGGCGGCTTCCTCCGGAGAGATGATGTCTATGTCGTTAATTATTTGATCCATATGCTTTAAACACAAACTGGGAGCGCAAAAGCAGCACCTCATTCAATAAGTGTGCAAAGTTAACAATTGGGCATGAAAATGACAGAATGGCAGTAAAATAAAAAGGAGACAAAAAGCCTCCTTCTTATTTTCATACATCAAATAATTAAACCTACCTAAAACTCTGTTTCGCTTGCTATGCAAAAAGCCACAGAGCAATTTCTTATCGCATGTTCCCTATAATAGAAAGCCGCTTGGTTGGTAAACTAACCGGGCGCAATTATGTTTGCGTTATTATGTTATTACTTGTAAAAGAAAGTAGATCAAAGTCATTCCTATGGCATTAATCAAGGCCGTAAAAGGCAAATACCCCAGCTTCGGAGTTAATTGTTGGTTTGCAGAGAATGCAACCATTGTGGGTGAGGTAGAAATGGGTAACAATTGTACGGTTTGGTTCAATGCGGTGGTTCGGGGTGATGTGAATGTCATTAAAATAGGTGACAATACGAATATCCAGGACGGTGCAGTGATTCACTGTACTTACCAGAAGTTTGGAACCACTATTGGTAGCAATGTTTCGATTGGGCACAACGCCATTGTGCACGGTTGCACAATACACGACAATGTACTGGTGGGCATGGGAGCGATAGTGATGGATGGCGTGGTGGTAGAGTCGGAGGCTTTGATTGCCGCAGGGGCCGTAGTGCTGGAGGGAACAAGAGTGGAAAGTGGTTTTATTTATGCCGGCGTGCCTGCCAGGAAAGTAAAGCCTGTAAGCGAAGAACTTCGTCAGATATTCACACGCACGGCTGGTAATTATATCAAGTATTCAGAATGGTTTAAATAGAGTTGCTATGAGTCATTATTTAGTTTCGCAGGTGCTGGATCAAAGACCAGCTTATGAGGAGTATCCATCATTCTATCACAAGTATGTGGATGCTCTCCCTTCAGGCAACTTGTTTCATATTCTTGAGGATCAACTGCATGCATTTACTTTCATGCTGGAAAGAATTGAAAAGAGCCAATGGGATTACCGTTATGCCGAAGGTAAGTGGTCGGTAAAGGAGGTGCTCGGCCATATTGTCGACGCCGAAAGAGTGTTTGCTTTCAGAGCGGCCACGTTTGCCAGAGGTGATAAAAACGAGCTTCCGGGATTTGATGAAAACGGCTATGTTGAAGAAAGTGACCTTGCCGAGGTCAACCCTGAAAGCCTGCTGTTGCAGTTTAGCCATTTGAGGAAGAGCAACATTCTGCTTTATTCTTCCTTCACGAGAGAGGCCATTGCAAGGACGGGGATTTCAAACGGGAAGTCGGCCAGTGTGGCAGCGATCGTATTCATTACTGCGGGCCATTTGCAGCACCACATGAACATATTGAAAGGGCGTTACGGCCTGTAGCCTATGTTTAAGTACGACCCCGATAGGAAATACCCTAAGGAGACAGAAATGAAGGCGGTGATTCGCTTTCAGGACTGCGACCCGCTACAGCATTTGAATAATGCCAAATACTTCGACTATTTCTTCAATGCAAGGGAAGACCAGGTACCGAAGCTTTACGATATCGAACCATCTGAAATCTTCATCAAATACAAACAATCGTGGGTGGTGTACAATCACCAGATCGCCTATGTGAGGGCGGCGATGATGGGGGAGTGGGTAACGCTGATCTCCAGGATTATATGGCACGACAAACAGAATGTGCTGGTAGAATATGTGATGCTCAACAAGGAAAAGACGCAGCTCAAGACAGTGCTATGGACGCATCTTCGCTATATTGATGTAATGAAAGGTAGGTCGGCGGATCATCCGGAAGTGATCGAAAACTATTTGAAAGCCGCTTCCATTGAAGGATTTGACCATAATTTGATTACTTTTAACGAAAGAATTAAACAAATAAAGGACGGACTATAGCCATATGAATTTCCTTGTCAAGCTTCTACTCTCAGCTATTTCAGTAATCCTTACCTCTTACTTATTGCCGGGGGTTACTGTCGAAGGATTTTGGGTTGCATTTCTGGTGGCTGTGTTTCTTTCGTTGCTCAACGTCACACTAAAGCCAATTCTGGTGTTGTTTACTATTCCCATTACTTTCTTAACGCTGGGGCTGTTTCTTTTGGTGATCAACGCACTGATCATTATGATTGCCGACTACTTTATCGATGGTTTCTACATAGATAACTTTTGGTGGGCCCTTGCGTTCAGTCTTATTCTCTCCATCATCAATTCTATGCTGAATGAGTTGAGCGCCAAATCAGACAACCCCGACCGTCGTCGTTAGGCGTTGATTTTGTCTTTCTGAATTTTGCTTAGAGGCGCATTCTTTTCGATGTACTGGATGATTTTGCCGGCGACGTCAACCCCGGTAGCAGACTCAATGCCTTTGAGACCAGGTGACGAATTCACCTCAATAATCAATGGTCCTCTGGATGACTGCAGCATGTCGACACCAGCTACCTGAAGCCCAAGTGCTTTGGCTGCTTTGATGGCTGCTGCAGTTTCTGCCTTGCTCAGTTTGATGATGTCGGAGCTGCCGCCCCTGTGTAAATTGGAACGAAACTCACCTTCTTTGCCCTGCCTTTTCATGGCGCCCACCACCTTGCCATCTACCACAAACGCCCTGATATCAGCTCCTTTAGATTCTTTAATAAACTCCTGTACAATGATCCGGGCTTTCAGGTTGTGAAAAGCCTGGATAACCGACGCAGCAGCCTTTTTTGTTTCGGCCAGCACTACTCCAAGCCCCTGAGTTCCTTCCAAAAGCTTGATAATGACAGGCGCACCTCCCACCTCTGAGATGATCTCATCCACATCCATGCTGTAGTTGGTGAAGACTGTTTTAGGCAGGCCAAGTCCGTCTCTGGAGAGTATCTGCAGGCTGCGCAGTTTATCTCTGGATCGGATAAGCGCCTGAGATTCCACAGTTGAAAACACCTTTTTCATTTCGAATTGCCTGACAACCGCCGACCCATAGAAGGTCACCGATGCACCTATCCTTGGAATGACGGCATCGTAGTTTTCCAGGTATTTTCCATTGTAGTAAATGGCTGGTTTTTTCTGCTCGGTGATAATGATGCATTTCAGATGGTCGATCACGTCCACCTCGTGCCCATGTTGTAGGGCAGCTTCGACCAGTCGTTGGGTAGAATAGAGTTTTGCATTGCGAGACAGGATGGCAATTTTCATCAAACAGAGACTTTTTTCTAATGTGGTTAATGTCGCCGAAAGGTAGGCTAATTCACCAATAGTCCAAAAAAGTTGGAGAGGCTGATGAAAATATATGAGCCAGCCGCTGAAGGAAGGCAGCAGCGGGCCACTCTGGAAAAATCATTTTGAAACAGCCCGGTTCCAAATGTCCAGGTAGATTTTCCATCGCCCATCCATCTTTTTCCAAACAATCACATACTTTCCCCTCACGCCCTGAAACGGGTTGCCATCATTGATGCCGCTTACTTCATAGTAGCCATGGTCATAGGCAGTGCTGCCATTGACGACAATTTCCACCGGATATATTTTGTGGAAGGTTGTAGTAGTGCCTGACCTTGGTGTCCAATATGACTTAATGTCTTTGGTTCCTTTGATGATGTCAAACCCGTTTGGGAAGATCGATGCGTCTGGAGTGTAGGCATTGGCAATGGCCTCTGTGTCCCTGTGAACTATGGCGTCAGAAAAGGCGGCGATATTCTTCCTGATAATCGTTTCGTCATCGATTTGGGCGTAGGCCGCTACCGAGTAGGAGAGTAAAAAGAGAAGAAATATGGTTTTCATTTTTTTCTTATTCTGAGAGTCCGGAATAGTCGAGTACAAACTGGGGGCAGCGGGGTTCACCCTTAAAAAAGTCGCCTTTTTTGCCTTGTGTAACTGCCCATCTGTCCATCCAGGAGATGCCGCCGTTTCCTACAAAATGATCTGACGTAGTATAGGCATCGTCTTTCAGTGCCTCGCTAAGGCTGACGAACCTGTAGCCTAAAGCCTGATAAGCGTCCAGCAGTTCTCCCAGGTAGTGAGCGTTCAGCATGTTTTCGTGAATGAGCAAGGTGTGGGCAATGGGCCTGCCGAAAAGCTTCAGGCTTTGTTGCTCATAGTATTTTACTTTTTCGGCCATATAGCTGATGTAGGCAGTGCCTACCTTGTCCATCATGGCCTTGTCCAACGCTTTGAATGCCTTGTCGAAGGCGCTGGCGAAAATCCATTCTGAATTGTCGATGGTAACGGGCGCTTCGATGTACCCTTGTGCCGACAGGTACTCCTCCAAAGCTTTTACCTTGTCTTCGGTGTTTCCCCGATGCAAGTAGGGATGCCTGAAGTATTGGTAGGTTTTTCCAGCCTCAGCCATTAACTTTTTGGTAACGGGCTCACCTTTTTCAATGATCTTGAAGAATTGCTCTGGTGTCAGCTGATTGTAGTCCTTGTGGCTGTAGGTGTGGTTGCCCAGCTCGAGCCCGCTGCTGAGCCAGGCGGCCAGCATTTCGTAGCGATAGTCAATGATGTTGCCGCCACGGTATAGCTTCTGCTCGTTAACGAACCCAATGGCAGGTACCTTTCTTTCGGTGAGTTGAGCAAGGAGTTTTTTGTTCAATTCCACCAACGCAACGGAATCATGACCACCCATTTGTGCAGGAAGGTCGTCGATGGTGATAGCCATTGTCTTAGGTTGTGCTACTGCACCAAGGGTGGCAAAAAGGAGTAGGGCAAGCAGTTTGTTTTTCATTCTTTGATCAGGTTAAATAGTCGGTTCCAGCGAATCCTCACCGGCAATGTGTACCAGGGACCTTCCTCCGAAGAAAACAATACCATGACAGGCTTGCCGACGATGTGGTCTTCCGGAACAAAGCCCCAGGTGCGGGAATCCTCAGAGTTGTGCCGGTTGTCGCCCATCATGAAGTAGTAATTTTGCTGGAAAGTGTAAGTGCTCGTTTCGTAGCCGTTAATATAGAGCTTTCCGTCTATGATTTCTGCATTTTTCCAACCTTCGAAGCGGACTATCACTCCGCCATACACCGGCAGACTTTGTTCATTGATTTCAATCGTGTCTCCCTTTGCCGGCACCCATACCGGGCCAAAATTATCTGTTGTCCAGCCATGTGGTGCTGCCTTTGGAAAGCTGGCCGACTCACCTGAGCTGTAGTTCATTTCTACATGCTCTACTTTAGAAATGAACGGGAGCTTTTTGATCGCTTCGGCGGTGGCGGGTTCGGTCTGCACATAGTAGCCACCCCTCACTTCCTGATGCTCACTTATGTTGTTGGCCTCAAAGAAACGGTCTTTCAGTGGCTGCTTGCCCGCAATGAAATAGCTTGACTGCAGGTGAGCTGGCAACGGCATGACGCCGTCGTTTACCACAAGCAGGCCGTCTATTACTTTCAGCGAGTCGCCCGGCAGGCCTGCGCACCGCTTAACCCAGTGCGACTTCAGGTCGGTGGGGTGCTGGTCTTCGTAAGGATAGTTGAACACCACAGGCTCCATCCGTTTCACGTCTCTCAAACCGGGCAGCCGGTACATTGGCAGTTGTATCCAGTTGAGGTAGGAGGGGACTTCGGTGCCCCAGAACTTTTGATGAGTGAGCGGAAACTGGATAGGAGTGGCCAGGGTGCGGGTGCCGTAATGCAGCTTGCTCACTACAATCACGTCCCCCACCAGCATGGTTCCTTCCATGGAGGGCGTGGGAATAATGAACTGCTCGAACAGCAGCCAGCGGAAAAGCGTGGCCACCACGACGGCAAACAGGATAGACTCTCCCCAATCTCTAAGGGCAGACTTCTTCTGTTTACCCGCTTTTGCAGGCATGGTATCAATCATCGGAAACTTGATTAATCAGTGAAGAATATGCGGCTTATTTTGCTTCTCCGAAGTATTGCGATGGGTCAACTCTTTTTCCGTTGTGTATCACTTCGTAGTGGAGGTGGGGGGCTGTGGATCTTCCAGAGCTGCCTGATAAAGCTATCAACTGCCCTTTTTTCACACTGTCGCCCACTTTTACTTTGGCTTCAGAAAGCTGGGCATATACTGTCTGATAGCCTTCGTGGTGCTTGAGGGTGACCATAATGCCATAGCCATCCGGGTCGTTGATCACTTTTTCAACCATACCCTCTGCCGTGGCTACAATAGCAGTGCCCGTAGGCGTTACGATATCGATACCAAGGTGCATCTTGGTCTTTTTATCAAAGGGGTCCTTTCTTTGCCCAAAAGCTGAACTAACCCTGAAATCCTTATCAGTAGGCTTTCTGTCGGGCCTGTCTTTGGCACCAACATTTACTACAATAAAAAGCAGCCCTATGGCCATCATAGGCGTGATCCAACCCAGCGGCTGTTTCTTCAACTGGTAATACCGGCGAGTTCTCTTCACCTGCTTGCTTACTTTTTTCATTTCGTTGGTGCCAAATGTGCTGATGGCAATACTCATAGCGAAGTCAAATGAATGCCCTTCCTCCATGTATGCTTCAATGGCGCAGCAAGTATGATCAAGCAGCTCGTTGCCAAGGACTGTTTTACCGCACTGAGCAGCGATTGCCTGCTCTACGGTTTTGATTTGTGCTTCTGTGAGTTCTCTCATGACTTAAGAGGTTTTAGGGTTCAACAAAAATTGCATGGTGCTGATAAAGCTGGCAAACTCCTCAAGTTTACTGGCAGTTTGTACGTCGCCTTTCGGTGTTAAAGAGTAGTACTTTCTGATACGTTTGCCAATATTGACGGTTTCGGTGACCAGCAGCCCTTCGGCTTCCAGTTTGTGCAAAGAAGGATATAAAGCACCTTCGGTAAGTTGTATTTTACCCTCAGTTTGCTCTTTCACTTTTTGAGTGATTTCGTAACCGTACATCCTGCCGTTCTCTGCCAGCAGCTTCAAAACGATGGTTTGAAGTGTTCCTTTTAATAGTTCTTTCGAATACATAAGGCAAATATATATAGAAGTCTTATGTATTGTCAAGTGAATGCCTAAGAAAATTAGGTATTACCTAAAAAGTAATGGCTACAAAGAACTCAGGGTAGGTTTTTTTGTTGCTTCCCGTGTTTACATCGGCTGTGTAGACAGAGTAGTTGACACCAATAACGGAGGTTATATAGGGGTTGATGGGGATTTCAACACCTGCGCCACCCATGGCTCCGAAATATTTGTTGTTGAGCGCCCCGGAGTCGACATAGCCATTTTCCTCAATAAGGGTGTTTTGTCCATTGAGGAATTGGTAACGGTCGGTAAGAGAGTAAGCTTTGGTAGAAAGGCCCATTTGAAAGGCGGGACCAGCCTGGATATAGGGTGAGATTTTATAGTAGGGAAACCGGTACTTCAACATCAGCGGGATGTCGAGGTCCGTGTGTTTGAGGTAGTGCGTGTTTTGAGAGGTGATACCAGTTTCAATATTGCTGAACTGGTTTTGGGTACTAAATGAATAATGGGCTACAGTTAGCTGGGTGACTAAGAAAATTTGAGGCCTATAGGAAAGCGGCAGTTCAATATAAGCGCCAATTGACGGAGCGATGTGCTCTTCGGGAACATTAGGAAAGAATTTGCTTTCAATCACGTTCTGGTACATTCGGACGCCGACGGCCGGGCCTACCCTGAACTTAGGGAAGGGCTTGTGCACACAGTCATTGTACTGTGAAATGAAATATGTAAGGTTGGCCGACTTGTATTTGGCCAGCCGAATCGTCTTCTCTGTCAGGTAGCAATCTTCCAATTGCGTTGAAAGCACGTCTTTATAGTAATTATCGGAGCCATTTTCTTCATCCAGGGCAATTATTTCCCCATCTTTTTCAAGCAGATAGGATTTGCTTTTGCCCTGCTCCTGAAGCAGCAAAGACACCTTCCCATTTTCAAGCTCCTCGAAAAACTGTTTTTTGCCCTGAAATTCTCTCGATACCCACTTTCTGCCATCAGCCAGGCCAAATTCGAGGGCTTCTTCCGGCGTAAAATCTTTCTTATTGCCGTTGTTAAACTCGAAGGTTACTTTGTTGGGATTGGGCTTTTCCAGGCCGTGAATAGCGCCGTAGTAGAGGATGTCTTTTGTTTTCAGGTAAGCCTCCTTTTGAGCGGTGAGCATGTAAGGAAGTGCGAGCAGCAATAGCGCCAGGATAGGTTTCAGTGATTGTGACATGGTATATTAACAACTAAACGCTGAATATACCTATGTCACATCACATCTAACAACCAAAAAAAATTGTCATTTCCGGTTAATAGGCTTCTATTGGCGAGAGATTAGTTTTTTGTAAGCCTTTCTCAATTCTTCTTCTTTGGCAAAAGCCTCCTTTTCCCATTTCCGCTGTCGGTAGGGGATGCTTGCCGAATCAAATATCAGCTGCCCCTGCCAGCGAAACATGGTGTTGTTTATCCGCATCAAATCTCCACGTGCGTATTGCGCCACATGCACCATTTCGTGGGCCAGCGCCCGGCTCAGGTCGTCGGCAGGCAGTGCTGCATTCAGCTTGATCATTACGTTTCGCAGGTGCAGCACCTCATTTTCATCGTGCACCATCATGCCGCTGATATTGTCCGGCAGCTTGTCGGAAAGCATCACCATAACGATGAGAGGCTGCCCGGATGCAATGTTTAGCTCATCGGCATAAAACCTGGCTTGTTCGATGATTTGCTCTGCATTGTTGCCGAAGCCTGTTGAGTAGATGGTTAGCTGTCGGCCCGCTGCGCTGCTACATATAAGTGCTGCGGCTAAAGATGAAAAAATCCAGTTCATGTTGTTCTGAGTTGACCATACTCAATGAACGTGGCAGGCGAGTATTTGCTTCAGCGCACCTTTAAAGAGAGGGTTTTCGCTGGAGAACGACAAGTTTCACCCTACAAATGAATGTGTTGCAGGGTTAGCCGCTGAAGCACGTCGTCTTTGTGGGTGCGGCCAATGGGCAGGGTAGTGTTGGGTAGTTCGATGTGAGAATTGCTAAAGGCTTTTATGTGCCTGATGGCCACCAGATAGGAGCGGTGGATTCGCACGAAGTCCAGCTCAGGCAAATCCTTTTCAACGGCAGTGATGGAGGTATAAGACATAACCGAGGCCCCATTTGCCAGATGGAAAACCACGTGGTCACGGATGCTTTCCACAAAATGGATCTCGTCAGCGTCAATTCTGAAGGTTTTGTTTTCGGCTTTAACAAGCAGCGTCTTGTGCTGCACTGAGCCGGCCAGCAGATCGAGCTCCTTCTTTCTATCAAACGCTTTGTTTACTGCTTTGAGAAACTTTTCGAAGCTAATCGGCTTGATCAGGTAGTCGACAGCGTGGGTGTCGTAGCTCTGCACGGCCAGGTCCCTGGAGGCTGTCGTGAAAATAACCAGAGGGGTCTTTCCCAGCGTTCTGGCAAACTCGAGCCCGGTAACTTCCGGCATTTTAATGTCGAGAAATACTACATCGACTGACGTATTTTTCAGCCAGGTATTGGCCTCCGCTACATGCCTGCACTTGGCCACAAGTTGTAGGTTGTCGAGTCGTTCCAGGTAGTTATGAATGACCTCAATCGCTAGCGGCTCATCGTCCACTATCAGGCAGTTAAGCTTCAAGGGGCACCTCCTTTCTTTGGTCTTCCAGTGGTAGCTGCACCGTCAGCGAAAAGCTCTCAGGGAGCTCTTTAATGTTAAAATCCGCTCTTTTTCCATATATCAGCTCGATGCGACGCATGACATTCTGAAGGCCCACTCCGTAGTGCGAGGTGGCTTTTCCCCTTTCGATAGGGTGGGATACTTTGGTGTTGTAGGTGCTAAAACACAGGTGCTTTCCTTTTATAGTTGCCTCGATGTTGATCGTAAAGAGCCCGTTTTTGTCAGGCTTTCCATGCTTAAAGCAGTTTTCTACCAGGGGAATGAGCAACATGGGTGGAATATCATATCCCGCAACCTCTTCCGGCAACACCATCTCCAGCTTTAACTCGGTACCAAACCTGAGCTTTTCCAGCTCCACGTAGTCTTGCAGGTGCTTCACTTCCGATTGGAGGCTTACCTTCTTCTTGTCTGATTCATAAATAACGTATTCCATTAGCGAAGAGAGCTTTAGTATTGCATCGGCTGCTTTGTCCGACTTGTTCAATACTAGAGAATAGAGGTTGTTGAGGGTATTAAAAAAGAAGTGAGGGTTGATTTGGGTCTTGAGAAAGGTCAGCTCGTTTCGCAGCCGCTGGCTTTCCACTTTTTGCAGTTTCTGCTGTAGCAGGTATTGGTCCTTCATGATTTTGATGGCTGAAGTCACGAAGAGGATCATCGTGATATGGCTGGCTGTGGCACTGAATTTTCGGGGCGAATAGAGGAACTCGGGGTTAAACTGATAGATGCCTGAAGCGATCATTCCCCTGACGACTTCCGATTGCAAAACCGTGGCCACAAATACCAGGGAAATCAGGCTGATGCCGTAGTAAAAGTACTTTTTGTGCCTAAGTAACCTCGGCATGAGGAAGTACATATGCACGTAAACAACGGCTACTTTTACAGGGAGCTCCACAAATTGGGTAATGGGGGAGTACTCATAGTACTCAATATACATATATACCCGGTAGAAATAGTACGCCACCCAAAACAGCAGGTGGGCATACAACCGATTGTTAACATCAAATAAATTGGGTGCCAGTCGACGCATAATGTGCTATATGCGGTGTTTAACGGATTTTGCAGAAATGGTTGCGCCAGTGTAAGGTTTTGAGTGAAACAGCAAGATTGATGTCTCCGCAAAATAATGGCAAATCGATGGTTTGGTCTGGTGTTGATAGCGCAAAAAGCCCAACCTTCAGCAATTATTCATATCTTTATTGAAACTTATCGAAATGGGAGCGATCATTATTAAGGCAGACAAAAAAAGCAACAAGCTCTTGTCAGACCTTGCCAAAAAACTAGGCGGAAATGTAATAAGCCTTGCCGACGAGCAGTTTGAGGACTTTGCTATTGGCTCAGCTATGGACGCTGTCAAGACAGGCGAAACAGTTGACCGTAATTCAATTTTAGCCAAATTGAGGGCTCGGTGACTATTGAATTTGATAAGTCATTTGCGAAATCGCTTGACAAAATCAAGAACAAGTCGCTCTATGCCAAAATAGAAAAGCTTATTCTCGAACTCGAGAAGTCAGACTCGATACAAGATTTGGCAAGCATAAAGAAGCTGACAGGCTTTAAAAGCTACTACAGGATCAGAATTGGTGAGTACCGGATTGGACTCGAGAAGATCAACGAAAACACTTTCCGCTTTCTAATTGTTGCTCACAGAAAAGACATATACAAGCTTTTTCCATAACAATTTAACGCACCTGCACTGGCAATGAGGATTGTCAGGCTGGCAAAGGATCATTACTTAGTTTCTGAGATATGACTAAAGCAAAAGTGAAAACTGAAAAAGGGCTCGTCAAAAAACTTCGGGAGATACGAGACAAAATGAATATCGATATGCAAGATATGACCTTTGAACAAATGAAGGCCTATCTGTCGGATATGAAGGAAAGAAAGTCTCCACAGCATACTTCATAAAATATCATAGAACTGGGGATGTGCGGTTTTTGGAGCATGAAGAGCAGGAACCCGGTAACATCCGAAGCCTCAGCCGCCCACCCACTGAAAAGATGAAGGCTGCCAACATTGACAGCCTTCCTGTTTTTAACCAAAAGCGCTCTCACTAACCGCACTTCTACTTCCTGTACTCACCTTGCCGCTCCACCATCCAGCCCGGATACTGGGATGCCAGCGGACTGACCTCCTCTATTTTGGCCAGGTCGTCGGCTGTGAGCACTATCTCCGTAGAGTCGATATTGGCCTTTAGCTGGTCAGGGGTTTTGGCGCCAATAATGGTGCTGGTGACGCCGGGTTGATGCCGCACCCATGCCAGGGCTATTTGCGCCGTGGTTACTCCATGTGCTTTTGCTATGCGGTCCATAACCTCTACCAAATCATAAGCTTTTTCTTTGTCCAGTGGGGGAAAATCAAAATTGGCCCGTCTTCCGTTCGCATCACTGCTGCCCTCTCTGGTGTATTTGCCGGAGAGGAAGCCGCCTGCCAGAGGACTCCATGGAAAGATCGACAGCTTGTGGTCAGCGGCCATCGGCACCAGCTCGTGCTCAATGTCCCTGGTCGCAGCCGAGTAATGGTATTGCAAGCCAATGAACTTGTGCCATCCGTTATAGTGAGCCACCGCTTGTGCTTTGGCGACCATCCATGCAGGCCAGTTACAAATAGCGATGTAGCGCACCTTGCCACTGTCTACCACGTCGTTGAGCGACCTTACTATCTCTTCAATGGATGTCCTTGGATCAACGCCGTGCACATACAGCAGGTCGACGTGATCTACCTGCAGCCTTTGCAGGCTGGCCTCTACCGAATTGAATATATGGTAGCGGGACAGCCCCACATTGTTAGCCTGTGAGCCCATAGGCCCCAGCACCTTAGTAGCCAGCACTACCTCATCTCTTTTGGCGCCCACGTCCTTTAACCCCTTGCCCAGCAGATGCTCCGACTGCCCAAAGGAATAGACATTGGCCGTGTCGATAAAATTGATGCCAGACTCAATGACAGCGCCCAGCATGTCGTTCACCTCTTTTTGCTGCAGCTGCCCTATCTTGCTCCACATGCCCGCATCCTGCCCACCGAAGGTCATGGTGCCAAAACAGAGCTCCGATACTCTTAGTCCCGTATCGCCGATATAGTTGTATTTCATTGTAATTGGTTTTGTGTTAAAAGTTAGTTTGACTGCGTTATCAGCTACCGTGCGCACAATGTAGTTTTGTTAAGAGCATTCTACCCTTTTATTCCCTAAAGGGCCCTACTAATTATGATTCGTCTCCCTTTAGGGCTGGGGTGAAAAATTGAATTGAGCAACTGAACCTCTTAACAAAACTACATTGTGCGCATGCAGTATGAAGCAGCCTCACAAAGGTGCGCAGCGCAGGTGGATTAGCTATAGCCCGCTTCAATCAAAAAGTATCAAAAATCAAACAATTGCTACTGCGTGCGGTAGAGTCGGGGGGTAATGTTTTCAGTTTTCTTAAAGAACGAGATGAAATGCGATGGCTCTTCAAAACCCAGACAGTAACCAATCTCTGAGATTTGCCAGTTGGTGTGCCTCAGCAAAATCCTCGCTTCCTGCATAATGCGGCTGGAGATCAGCTGCGAAGTGGTTTGCCCCATCGTTGCTTTCAATGCCCGGTTCAGGTGATTGATGTGCACCGAGAGGTTATTGGCAAAATCGTTGGGCGACCGGAGCTTCATTCGCTGGATGGGAGACTCAATCGGAAACTGGCGTTCAAGCAGTTCAGAAAAAAGGGATGAGATCCTGTCGTTGGCACTGGACTGGGAGTGGAGGGAGGCCTCAGCTGGTTGGAGCTTGATCGCTTTGTGGATTAGCTGGATCACCAGTGTTTTGATGAGATCGTACTTGTAGGTATAATCAGAGTTGATTTCCTCTATCATCTGAAGGTAAAACCTGTTGATCTCTTCAATGTTGCCCGGGTCTACTTCGTAAATGGGCGTGCTGCCGGGTTGGAAAATGGGGTAGTCTCTGATGGCCCCAAAGTTGGTAAAAAACTCCTCTGTAAACACACAAAAGTGCCCCGACTGATTCTCACTCAGGCGCTCCCAGTTGTAGGGAATCATGGGGTTGGCAAATGCCAGTGCTGCGTTTTTCACCTCTACCGTTTTGTCGGCATAGAAGTACCTGATGCTGCCGATCAGGAAGCTGATTTTGTAATACTCCCGCCTGCTATAGGGCACCGGCTTGGGGTCGGGGCCAATAAAGTCCTCGTAGTTAAATACATTGAACTGACCAACGCCCCCCTGGATAGTCCCGGGCTGGCGGTGGAGTTTCTTCTCGTAGAGTTCATCAAGAGTTAGAGGCTTTATCATCTGTCAAAGTTATAAAAATCAAATAAGATTGAGTGGGGTGCTCCTATTTGAAGATGCTTTTTTCAGATGATGAAGTTAGAAAACCTCCGCCTTGGGTCGTGTCCCATGCACCTACAACACGCTCATCTTTACATTTTCCTCGGTAACGCCCAACATAAAAAGTCGCTAGTGAAGACACGAGCCACGGCAACAGAGGGTGATTGGATTTGAAAGTCAGCCAAATTGAATTAGGTCACTGAAACTCCTAACCAAATAGCCTTTCTGCTAATCTGGCCCTGCAGTTCCATTATTTATTTGTAACTTAAACATGCAGAATAGAAACAACTTACTATGATAGTTCAGGCAACACAAGTGCTCCCCGGCGTCGACGACTTGGTGCTGGCGCTAAAGAGCGAATTCTCCAATTGCTCATGTACGGCTTTTGGCTCAAAGCCAAAGAAAAGTGTTATCGTTCGGAAGTCAGCTTTGATTGGGGCACAAATAACGTCCCGCAAGGGGGAGATAGTTGTTGATGCTTGTTACCCTAATGTTTTTATCGCAGCTATCATGAGTTTGCTCACTGCCAGCACGATTTTTCCCTTCACAGCCTGGCCTGACTTCGAAAGGAAGATAACCAACTTTTTGAAGAGGAAATACAGCTAGGAGGGTTGTTCAGGATCATAGTATTGAATGGCCAAAGATATTTGCCTTGACATATACACCATGAGTCATGCATTCAAGTTCATCACTGACATTATTCGTTAAGTACCTTTTTCCAATCATTTTTGGTACGTCATTGTTGTTGGCAATTTTCAATGCAGAACAAACGACAGTCGAACTGATATTTCCTATAGTATTGCTTTTTCTTCTGTCCGTAGCGTACGTTCGAACATTTGGGAAGCTGAGAGGAGTTAAAGCATCAAATAGCCAATTGTTGACTGAAACAATTACATATGAAGAAACAATTCCCTATGAAAGCATTCTCTATATCTATCAGATCGCACTTATCAGCCCAACTATGATAGGTATTAAATACATTGACGAAGAGACTGGTGAACGTAAAAAATTTTACACCCTGGCAAGCTGGAGTAGTCAACTGGCGACCTTCAACTTTTATGGGTTGAAGGACGTGGAGCTAGTCGAATTTGTTCGGAGAAAAATCAAGTCAGTCAACCCAGGCTATGATGAATCGAATGAGCCAACCAAGTGGGCTCCGGTTGGTTATATGATGCTTGCGATCGTTGTCAGTATCATTCTCGGCAATTTAATTTTAGCAATTTAAACAATGCATAGTAAGGGCTGTGCTCTTTCTGGTTTGCAACCGGAGGAGGGAGAAACTGGAAGCCCGCCACAGTGTGTGTTTTGCTTAAAAGCCCCATCAAAGAGTCTGCAACGTTTTTTTAACATTTAAATGGTAACTGAGGGGCTTTTGGCCCTGCCACCCGTCCTTTAGATGTGACACCCCAGGTCAGGATGATTCCGTATATTCGTTAGCCACGCTATTTTGATAAAACCGGAGAGCGACAAATGAACCCATACATCAAACGGATCAAAGACTTATCCTACAAGCTCGATCTTGAGATTCATGCAGAGCTGGAAAAGGTATTTGTCGATAAAAAATTCTCAAAAGGCGCCCACCTGCTGCGACCCGGGCAGGTATGCACCGCTCACTTGCTGATCAAGGAGGGTATAGCGAGGAAGTTTTATCTCCACAACCATAAGGAGATTACGACTGAGATCTACTTTCATGACGACGTGGCGGTATCGCTTGACAGCTACATCATGCAAAAGCCGGGAGATGTGTATGTGGAGGCACTGACTGAACTGGAGGTGACTATTATTGACTACGGCCGCTTTGGTAAAGTGAAAAATACCTACCCCGAAGTAATGATGCTCGACAAAATGTTTATCGAGTACTATGCCGTCTGGTTTGAACAACGGCTCAGGGAGTTTCAAACCCTGGATGCTTCCCAGCGCTACCTGAAGCTGCTCGAAAAGGAACCCCAGATCGTTCAATTCCTCCCCGTCACCATTATTGCCTCTTATTTGAACGTCTCGCTGGAAACGCTGTCCCGCATCAGGGCAAAGGTTTCGTCCGAGTGATTATTTGACCTAAGTCAAATTCCTGCCTTGTCGAATCCCGTTATTTTGAAAAGGGCCCCGGAGCAGGTGGCTTTCAAAACAAAATAACCATTCGCATGAAAGCAGTAGTATTCAAAAAGTACGGAAAACCTGACGTGTTACAAATGGCTGAGGTTGAAAAGCCTGTGCCAAAGAGCGACGAGGTACTCGTTAAAATATACACTACCTCGGTGACCGCCGAAGACCCCAAGATGAGAGCCTTCGATCATCCGCCGCTGCTGAAGCTGCCGGTGGGCCTGATGTTTGGGTTCAGAAAACCAAAGCAACCAGTCCTGGGTATCGAATTTTCGGGGGTGGTGGAGGCCGTGGGGAGCAAAGTGAAAAACTACCAGATAAACGACCAGGTGTTTGGCTACACCGGCCTCAGCTTTGGTGCCTATGCCGAATACAAATGCCTTCCGGAAAATGCTTTGATGTACCTGAAACCACAAAATTTGTCGTTTGCAGAAGCGGCTACCATGGTGAATGGCCCATTGTCGGCGCTGGTGTATTTGAAGAAAAAGGGCAAAATAGAAAAAGGCCACCAGGTGCTCATTTACGGAGCATCGGGCTCGGTGGGCACTGCCGCCGTTCAGCTGGCGAAGTACTTTGGCGCCCATGTAACGGGGGTGTGCAGTACCAAAAACCTTGAGTTGGTGAAGTCGATTGGCGCAAATGAAGTGATTGACTACACCAGAGAAAACTTCGTCGACACCAACAAACGGTACGACATAGTGTTTGACACCGTCGGCAAAACTTCCATGAAAGAGTGCATGAACCTGCTGACCCCAAAGGGCAAATACCTGCTGACCGAGTTTGGCCTGCGGCACATGCTGGCGGCCATGTACACCTCCCTTTTCAGGCGCAAAAAGGTAGTGATAGCGTCGTCGAACTTCTATTGGAAAAAGGAAGACCTGGCCTTCTTAAAACAGCTGGCTGAGCAAGGGCATTACAAGCCGGTGGTCGACAGGTGCTTTGAGTTGGCTGACATCGCTGAGGCGCATGCCTATGTGGCGTCGGGGCGCAAGGTGGGCAATGTGGCTGTGGTGGTGTGTGGCGATGAGCAGGGAGGCCATGTGAGCCGCCCGGTCAACGATCTTAAAATATCAGTGTAGGTTTTTCCCGTGGGCTGTCCCCCGACAGCATCTTATCGAAAAGAATAATATAGGCGCTATTTATAAGTGACCTGAAAGTTGGCCTGTCAGGGGACAGGCCAAGGAAGCAGGGGTTCCGCATTTAGCGAACGCTTGTAATAAAACCCTCCAAGGGTTCTTTTCAGCCAGCTTCTCCCTGTACGCATTGACAGCTTGCTGACCTGCAACGGACAACCCCTTGGAGGGTTTTTCACTCACTCACCGCACCACCAACCCCATCCTCAAATCATCTTTCGCCGAAGAGTTCCCTATCGAAATGGCAAACTCTCCCGGCACATTCACCAGGTTAAACTCAGCATCGAAGGTCTGAAAAGCCTCCTTTCTAATCGTTAATTCCACCGTTTTGCTTTCGCCTGCCTTTAGGTGCACCCGTTCGAAGGCCGCCAGGTTCTTGATCGGCGCATCGGCTGGTCGGTTCTTGTTCGCTACGTACAGCTGCACCACCTCGTCGCCATCTACTGACCCTGTGTTGGTAACGGTAACTTTCACCGGCACTGCTTCGCCAGGCTTGCTTTCGGCCGGAAGGCTCAAATCGGCAAAGCCGAACGTAGAGTAGCTCAGGCCGTGCCCAAACGGATACAGCGCCTCGCCCTTGAAGAAGCGGTAGGTTTGGGTGGTCATGTGGTAGTCGATGAAGGCAGGCAGGTCAGCCACCGACTTGTAAAAGGTAACCGGCAGCTTGCCCGAGGGGTTGTAGTCGCCAAAAAGAACATCGGCTATGGCGGTGCCTCCGGCCTGGCCCGGATACCAGGCCTCCAGAATGGCCGGAATATGGTCGTTTTCCCACGGAATAGACAGCGCACTGCCATTGAGCAGCACCAGCACCACCGGCTTGCCCAGGGCATGGATGGCCTTGATCAAATCGAGCTGAGCCGCTGGCAGGCCCAGCTTGGTACGGTCGCCACCGTTAAATCCATCCACCTTAATATCCATTTCTTCGCCTTCCATGCGGGGTGTAAGGCCCATGCACATGATCACCGCATCGGCACCCCTGGCAGCAGCCAACGCATCCTTCATCAGGTCGGGCTTGGGCTCGGCCCACACCAGCTGCACCATGGCATCGGCGTAGTTTTCGCCCGCATCCACCTTGAAGCTATAGGTTTTTCCCGCTTCCAGATGGATCGGCTCCGACTTCCGCAGCCGGGGATCGCCATATTCATCGCCAAAGTGATAGACCGTTTTGGCTACCTCTTTGCCTTCAAAGTAAAGCTGTGTGTTGCAGGTAGTGATCACGCCCAGCTGGTGGTAGCCCGTCTTTTGCGCCGTGATTTGTCCTTCCCAGCGCACTCCAAAGTTGTCGTCATCCAGGTCTTCTCTGGGCGCCCCATCGTTCCAGTTCACATCCAGCGCATCGATTTCTTCCGTATAAAGCACATCTCCTTCCAGCTTGCTGTTGTTGAAGTAGCTGGCTTTGATGGGCCCGCTGATGGCATTGGCAGGCACGGTATAGAACATGGGCAGGCCTTCAGCGTATTCCGAGCCCTGGGCAAACACCACTTCCGTATTGGCTCCCAGCTTGTTGGTGATGCCCTCCAGTGGCGTGACTGCTTTGGAGGGCACGCCGTTGTAGTTGCCCAGCAGCATCAGCCACTGGTCGGAGTTGGGGCCAATCACCGCCACTTTCTTCAAGTCCTTTTTGAGCGGCAGGGTTTGGTTGTCGTTTTTCAACAGCACCATGCTTTCCCGGGCTGTTTTCAATGCCAGGGCCTGGTTCGCTGGTTGGTCTACAATGTTGTAGGGAATTTGAGCGTATTTCACCGTCTCAATGGGATCGAACATCCCCAGCTTAAAGCGGGCTTTGAACAGGCGCTTCACCGACACATCAATTTCCGCTTCGGTGATATACCCTTTCTCCACAGCTTCCACCAGCGACAGGTATTCCTCCCCGCAGCTCAAGTCTGTGCCCGCTTTTACTGCCATGGCCGCCGCTTCTGCTTCGGTTTCCACCACCTGATGGAACTTCCAGATGTCGGTAATGGCCCAGCAGTCCGACACGATAAAGCCGTCGAAGCCCAGCTCGCCTTTCAGTGTGCAGGTGAGCAGGCTTTTGCTGCCGCAGCAGGGCTCGCCGTTGATGCGGTTGTAGGCACACATGGCTGAGTAGGCGTGGCCTTCCTGCACGGCCATTCTGAACTGAGGAAGGTAGGTTTCCCTGAGGTCTTTCAGGCCCACTATAGCATCAAACTCATGCCTTTCGGGCTCGGGGCCGTTGTGCACGGCAAAATGCTTGATGGTGGCCACCGTCTTCAGGTAAGCGGGGTCGTCGCCCTGCAGGCCTTTAATAAAGGGGACAGCCAGGGAGCCCGTGAGAAAGGGATCTTCACCGTAAGTTTCCTGCCCACGGCCCCAGCGGGGGTCTCTGAAAATATTGATATTGGGCGACCACAGCGTGAGGCCCTGGTAAAGAAATCGCTTGCCTTTTCGCACGAAGTCGTGGTGCTTGGCCCTGGTCTCATCCGAAATCACCGTGGCCACATCAAAGATCAGGTCATCGTCCCACGTAGCCGCCATGCCAATGGCCTGTGGAAACACCGTGGCTTTTCCTGCCCGGGCCATGCCATGGAGGCCCTCCGACCACCAGTTGTAGGCCGGAATGCCCAGGAAATCAATAGCGGGGGAGGCATTGGTCATTTGCGATACCTTTTGTGCCAGCGTCATTCGGCCCACCAGGTCATCCACCCGCTCGCTGATGGGCAGGGCGGGGTTTTGATAGGGGGGCAGACTGGCGTCAGGAGACTTTTCCTGGCAGGCCGACAGGCCAAGGCACAGGCTGACAAATAGAGGTAAACGATGCAGTAGTTTCATAGGTAGGTAGTAGGTTAAAAAATGAAAATAGTAAATCCTTTGGAGATATGTGTGGGACTCGCCTGCCAAAGGCATGGACGGGTTGTGAAGACACAACCCTAAACACACCTAGCGTTAAGGCCCGTGTCGTCACATGCTTGAAAGATGTTCGTTAACATCCACGGTTAAGGCATGTGTCTTCACATGCTTTGAAAATGTTAGTTAACATCCAAAAATTCGTATATGATACCAAAAATTTTTTATCTCACTCAAAAAAATCGGTAACCAACATCCGAATTTCCCTATCTGGAAACCAAAATTTGGTAACCAACATCCGAATTTCTTTATCTGGAAACCAAAAATGGGTAACCGACATCCGAATTTTCCTATGTGATATCCAAAAATCCGCAACTGACATCCGAAATTTCCTATGTAATACCCGAATTTTTGTATGTAGTACCCAAAATTTTGGCTCTTGTTAGCAAGAGAATGGAAATGATGAAGGCAAATGCCAAACCGAAATACGATGAAGGTAAACCAGGTAGTCGGAAAGATGAGCTACTGCTAGAAAATGGGCACTGAGATACCTTTAAAGGCGAACTGAAAACCAAACGAAGAGAAGCAGATAGCTGATAACATGAGTCAGAAAGAAAAAAGAGGGAAGTAGATAGGGTAGTTTCGGAGAGAGAACATCATCTCGACTAATAATCGTCGTCATTTCGGAAAATATTGTCCTAAATTCAGAAAGGGCAATATTTATCTCAGGCGGGCAGCCCGGAATCTCATATGTCTTGAGGCGGAGATTGCGCCGACGTGGAACGGATAATTTTCTTCAGATCAGAAAAATATTTGAAGAAAATTTCCGCAATGACGCCCCTCGGTGATGTTTTGTTACATTCTTATGTCGAACTCACGTTAAAGTAAAGTCCTGTGAAATTATCGTTTTCGGTCAGCGGAGAATTGTGGGCTTGGTGAGGGCAGGATATATTTAAAACACAATCGGCCAGAAGATAATGTCTACCCGCCGATGGCGGAGCGGTAATGATGACTAACGCAGGAGGTCGCTGGTGAAGACACGAGCCACGGCGGGGAAGTTTAAATTACGTCCTGCCAGTGAGATATTATTGGGTGCCTTATTATCTTTGATAGCAAACCAGCTGTGCCCGAACCTCCTTTATTAGCCTTTCTAAACTCACTTTCCTAACACCCTCATGAGCTCCTCTGAAATCGCCAATCCGCTCAACCCAATCAATGGGCCCCAGCGTTGGAAAAAATATGTTTTCGAGTTTGTCTTATTGTTTTTGGCTGTCTTTTTCGGATTCCTTGCCGACAATCTGCGGGAGGAATACTTTGAACGTCAGCAGGCAAACGAGCTGGCCAAGAGCTTTTACGAGGAGCTAAAAAATGACTCAGTCACGGTGGTAGCGAAAGTGGCGGGCAGAATCAAAAAAGAGCAGGCGATTGAATACATGGTAAGGTTTTTCAAGGACAGTGCCCTTACCTCCACCTCGAAGGATCTTTCAATCAATTTTCTTTGGGCCACTACGGTGAGGACACCTGTGATATTTACACCCAGAACGGTGGTGTTGGAGCAGTTAAAAAGCTCGGGCTCCCTCAGGTACTTCAAGAGCAGGGAATTACAAAAGCTGGTGGGCGATCTCTCGGTGGCCATTGATTACCTCATGGAAAGGCAGGCCCTGGAAGCGTCGGTTTATCATGAATACATCGAACCTATTATGATCAACCACATGGATTACGATTTTCAATACCAACTGCTTAGCAACGGTATTTTTGACAGGATGGCCGAGTATGAAAACAGCGACGAATATATTCCGTTCCATCTCTCCCAGCCGGAAAAAATCGACAGGCTCGACATAACCAATGCTTTGGGCTATTACCACACCAATAATCTCAAATCTACTCGTATGATTCCTTTCAATACCTACATGGATGTGAACGCTGCCATATTGCTGGCGCTGCGCAAGGAATATTCCCTGAAATAAAGATGTTGATACTTTTCTGGCCTGGTCGTTCCTCAGCGACGAATCACAGCTACGGCGGTCAGTGCTATTTGCGGACTTCAGCGTCGTGACAAATACCAGGCTGTCTTTCAAAAAAGACCACCCTGCTCGTACCTAAAAAACAATCGGCCAGAAAGTGCCAGTCCAAGCCACAAGGCCAGAAACTGGCACTGAGTGATGTTGCCAACTGGTAATTTTCCGGACTGATCATCGCAGATTCCCTCCAGGGGCTGTCACTTACGCATATTGCGGCAGAAACTATTCCTATTTTTACCAAATGTTAATGCTTAATTTCGACGCTTGATAAAAGGAAGATAAATGACCGCACAAACAGGAGTTTTAAGCCAGCCAAATAGCGAAATAGTAAAGCGACCCGCCGCCATCACTGTTATATGTGTACTTGGGTTCATTGGTGTGGGCTTATCGGTTCCTATGATTTTGTCAGAAATTGCGAGACAAATAGGCTCCTGGTTTGGCCCATATGCCTGCTTCGTAGCCGTAGTCAATTTAATATGTATGATAGGACTATGGAGCAGCAAAAAATGGGGCCTGTACACCTATTCTGCTCTTGTGCTAGTTAATCAAGTTGTTTTGGCTGCCAAAGGAGAGTGGAACGCTCTGGTTCTGATTGTTCAGACACTGGTCATTTTAATCATTTTATATCATTTGCACCCGGAGACAAGACCAACCTACGTTCAGGTCGCCATGTATGTAAAGAGAAAAGTGTGGGCAGTGATAGTTGCCTACATGATAGGCATACATAATCCCTACAGAGAGGTTCATGATGACCCTGAGGAAATTGTCTACACAATTGACGATACTGAAGAGCAAGAAGATAGTGCCCCTCGCTAGTCTGTATACTAAGGTCCTGCTAGTCCTGACAGTAAAGCCAGACTGGCATTAGCCCAGTTGCTAAAGCCGCAGGCTCGAACTAGCGTCCTAAAACACTATCGGCCAGAAAATAATATCAACCCGCCGGTTGAGGAGTTTGCCTTCCCATTTTCTGTTGTCGAAGTAGGGATTTTCCTGGCCGAAAGCTTTGATGGAGATGTTTTCCAGGGGGATGTCCATGATGATGAGTTTTTGCAGTGCTGCCTGACTGCGCATTTCGGAGAGCCATTTGTTGTAGAGCTGTCCGCCGATATTGTCGGTGTGGCTGTAGATGCTGATCTGGTAAAGCTCAATATTGGGGATGGTGTCGAGCAGTTGTAGCAGCTCATGTGTTTGTTCTTCGTCTACGTAATAGCTGCCGCCGCCAAAGAAGATGCTTTTCTGGATCAGGCCGGTGGGTGGGGCGGGCGCAGGCGTATCCTGGGCTGAGGCAGCCAAACCGAGGAAGACGAAGCCGATGAGCAGAAGGGAGCGCATATTGATAAAGATACGAGGAAAAGTGTTTTGTTTCCCCAATTGGAGATGATGTAACAGGGCAATCGCATTCAAACTGATTATTACGAGACTAATGGTAAAAGAATTTTTCGGGGCCCGGGGCACAGAATGGTCAAAGCCTCAAGGAGGCTTATCAAAGTCTCATATGGTGTGTGTTTAGT
>NZ_LR701595.1 GCF_902498805.1 Imperialibacter sp. EC-SDR9
TAGAAACTGTAAACGATGAACTCAAGAACATCTGTCAAGTCGAACATTCCAGACATAGGTCTTTCGAAAACTTCATCACCAACCTTATTTCAGGATTGATTGCCTACTCCTTCTTCCCCAAAAAGCCTGCAATCAAATATCAACCCGTCAAAACAAGCCAATTAGCCGCTTTTTAAAATCGAACTCAGGTTAAAAGAAAAGGTACAATCATCTTCACTTGCCCTCATTGCTATATCACCTAAACTTTTGTTAGTTTTCCACTTAATTAGCGCTCATGGACAGAAGAAAGTTTATTGCTGGAAGTTTGCTGGCAGCCGGAAGCGGAATGCTGTTGCCAACAATGGCTAAAGCAGAAGGTAAAGCTACAACATCAGGCACGTGGCCCACACGGGTCATCAAACCAAAAAAGCTCGACAAAGGAGATACAATAGGCCTTATTACCCCCTCGAGCGCCATCTCCAGGGGATCCTTTGAGAGCACACTCAAGAACATGGAGGCACTTGGTTTTAAGGTGAAGTACTCCGACAATATGAGGGTTCGCAAGGGCTTTCTGGCAGGCACCGACCAGCAGCGGCTTGACGACCTTCATGCCATGTTTGCAGATACTTCAGTCGACGGGATTTTCTGTGCCAGAGGTGGCTATGGAGCTGGAAGGCTTTTGCCAGCGATTGATTATGACCTGATTGGCTCTAATCCCAAGCCCTTTATTGGCTACAGCGACATCACAGCGCTGCATTTTGCGATATTCAATAAGACCGGGTTGGTGACTTTTCATGGCCCTGTGGGCGCCTCCAACTTCACCGACTACACCGCTGACAGCTTTGAAGATACGCTCATCAAAGGCAAAGGGAAGATAAAGATTGAGCAGGCAAAAGAAGACCGGGAAAGGCAGGAAGACTATATTCAGATTTATTCAATTTCAGATGGGGTGGCAAAAGGAGAGTTGGTAGGAGGCAATTTGAGCTTAGTTAGCTCACTTACCGGCACACCATTCGATCTCGATTTCACCGGTAAACTGGTTTTTCTGGAAGAAGTAGGAGAGTCGCCCTATCGTGTCGACAGGATGCTGACACAGCTTTTGCTGGCCGGTAAGCTACAGGCTGCTAAAGGCATCGTTCTGGGCGTGTTCAACGACTGCGATGAAAAAGACACAGACCCTGATTTTGGCGACAAAACGTCGCTGAAAGAAACGCTTGCTGAGCGCCTGGGCGGATTGGGAATACCTGTCTTATATGGAATGTCTTTTGGACACGTGTCCAATATTGCGACGCTTCCAATGGGCATCTCTGCTGAGCTTGACACTTACAAACAATCGTTGACCCTTCTTGAAGAATCCGTTCTCTAAGCTTTATGAAAGTTACATACCACCCTGTCAAAATGCCCCTGAGGCATACTTTTACCATTGCCCATGGCTCCACCAGTGTGCAGGAGTCTTTTATCGTTGAGCTGAGCCACGATGGTATAAGCGGCTTTGGCGAGGCTACTGCTAACCCTTACTACGGTGTGACGGTCCCTAAAATGACCGAACAGGTGGAAAGTGTACGTTCATTAATCGAGTCAGGCAGTTGGAAAATACCTGAGGAGTTTCATCAGGCCCTGCTTAGTACGGGGAAATTGAAAGCCTTCACCCTTTGTGCGCTCGATCTCGCATTCAACGACCTTTATGGAAAGCTGAAGGGCCAGCCTCTCTACAAAATCTGGGGTTTGGATGGGAGCATGGGGCCGATTTCCAATTACACCATTGGCATCGATACGGTAGAAAACATGGTGGCCAAAATGAAGGAATTTCCCTGGCCGCTGTATAAAATAAAGCTGGGTACGAAAGAAGACATTCGGATCATTGAAGAGCTACGCAAAAACACAAATGCGGTCTTTAGGGTGGATGCCAATTGTGCCTGGGGTGTTGAAGAAACCATCACCAATAGTAAGGCGTTGAAAAAGTTGAATGTACAGTTCATTGAACAACCTTTAAAGGCGGATGATCTTGATGGCATGAAAAGAGTTTTCACCGAAAGTGAGCTGCCTGTAATAGCGGATGAAAGTTGCCAGGTAGAAGCGGATGTGGACAAGTGCTTCAATCACTTTCATGGTATCAACATTAAGCTGACCAAATGCGGAGGACTAACACCAGCCCGCCGAATGATTGCCAGAGCCCGTGCGCTGAATATGAAAATAATGATGGGCTGCATGACAGAATCTTCGGTCGGTATTTCTGCCATAGCCCAGGTAGTTCCTTTGCTCGACTATGTGGACATGGACGGTGCATTGCTGTTGGCGGAAGATCCTGCCAAAGGTGTACAAGTGACCACAAGCGGATTGATTTTCCCCAATGAAAATGGCACCGGTGCCAGTCTTAAGTAAAGTGCTATGATGCGGTCAGAGGAATTTCCCGGAAGAACATTGCATGTCAATGGTAAAGAAATGCTTTATTTCAGCGGCACTTCTTACCTCGGTCTGTCAGTTGATAAAGAATACCAGGAGCTCATCAAAGAGGGGGTAGACAAATACGGAGTGCATTTTTCCGGCTCCAGAAATGGCAACGTGCAATACAGCCTGTTCGAAGAAGCGGAGCGGTACATAGCCGACTGGTTGTCAACGGGCGATGCAGTGGTCACTTCATCTGGGTTTGCCTCCGGGCAGCTGCTCATCAAGGTGCTGCAAGACATGGAATGGAGCATGGAATATGCCCCTGGTTGCCACCCAGCTTTGTGGAGAAACTCAGACGACGCTACCAATGGTGACTTCATCAGCTGGTCAACCATGATCAGGGTGCAGCTGGAAGGAATGCTGCCTCGCCGGATGGTTTTGCTCTGCAATTCTACCGATCCGCTTTTTTGCAACCCCGTTAATTTCGACTGGCTCACCGACATCTCCACCCTGCACGAAGTGCTGCTGGTGGTCGACGATTCGCACGGCATTGGACTGACCGGAAAAAATGGAGAAGGGGTGGTGTCGCAACTTCGGAAGCTGCCGTCGCATGTGCAGTGGGTGGTGACTTCCTCACTGGGTAAAGCACCCGGGCTGGCAGCAGGTTTTATCGCAGGCTCTCATAACCTGATCAAGAAGGTCCGCCAGTCACCGTGGTTCGTGGGAGCTGCTCCGTCGGCACCGGCATTTCTTTATGCACTCTTAAAAGGAGGGGAGATAAGAGCTCGTCAGTTGCAAAAGCTCCGTAAGTTTCAGATGCCGTTTGGCAGCCACTCATTGGTGAAGCAGCATTTTAATTTTCAACCGGTATTGCCTGTTTTCTTTTCGAAAAGCCAGCCGCTTTACACTTACCTGCTGAGTAGGAATATCATCATTTCCCATTTTCCATATCCTAAGCCAACGTCAAGTCCGATCAGCAGAGTTATCCTGCATGCGGCGCTCGATCCGGCAGATATCGGAAATCTGTTGGAGGAGATTAAAACATTTTATGAGGACTTCCAATAGGCTGCTATCTTTGCAGCTTCCTGGTAACTTCAGGCCTAAAAAGACTCATAGATGAAATCTATAACTAGTAGTTAAATATCTTTTAATCAATTGGTTAAATTCTATTCATTAAAGTAAAATATAGTTCTAATGGCTGATATCACTTCTTTGCTTGGCAGCATCCAAAACATACCCACGCCCTTCTATTTTTATGACCTGGAACTACTGCGAAAGTCATTGGACGAAGTGAAAAAACACGGATTAAGCAAAGGCTATAAGGTGCACTATGCGATGAAGGCCAATGCGAATCCACGTATACTTGAAGTCATCAGGCAGTACCATTTGGGCGCCGACGCTGTAAGTGCGAATGAAGTGAAGGCTGCTTTGGCGGCTGGTTTTCCGAAGGAAGAAATTGTGTTCGCCGGTGTCGGGAAATCGGACGAGGAGATTACGGTAGGGCTGCAGAACGATATCTTTTGCTTCAACTGCGAGTCGGCGCAGGAAGTGGATGTCATCAATGAGCTCGCTGGGAAAATGGGTAAGAAGGCGAAGATTGCTTTGCGCATCAATCCTAATGTGGATGCCAAAACCCACCACTACATCACCACTGGCATGAAGGAAAATAAGTTCGGTCTTCCGCCCAAAGAGATCGATCAGGTGATTGACATGCTGCCTCAACTTGCCAACATACAATTAACCGGAATCCATTTTCATATTGGTTCTCAGGTGACAAGTTTGGAGAGCTACACACAACTTGCCCAACGGGCCAACGACTTCAATACTTACTTTAGAAGCAAAGGCATTGCACTGCAGCATGTGAACGTCGGCGGTGGCTTGGGCATCGACTATGTAGACCCGAAAGGAACCCCTGTTCCCGACTTCAAAAGCTACTTCGAAGTATTCGAAAAACATATGAAGCTAGCTTCAGGTCAAGAGCTGCATTTCGAGTTGGGTCGTGCCATTGTGGGGCAGTGCGGTAGCTTGATAAGCAAGGTGCTGTACAACAAGGAAGGGGAGACCATCAAGTTCCTGATAATCGATGCAGGCATGACGGAACTCATTCGTCCCGCTTTGTACCAGGCAGAACATTTCGTACAAAACATCACCTCCACCAGCGAGGTATTGGAGACCTACGATGTGGTCGGGCCAATCTGCGAGTCGTCTGACGCTTTTCGCAGAGGCATCAAACTCAAGCAAAGCCAACGAGGTGACTTGCTGGCCATCCGTTCGGCAGGTGCATATGGTGAGGTAATGATGAGCCGCTACAACCTGCGTGACAATGCGAAGACGTATTTTGATGTGGATTTCAAGTAAATCACTCGGGAGTCGCCACCCTACCAGGCTCCCGGTTCTCTGTTCCCTCAACGCCTGTGATGCTGTCACCCAGTTTCGCTCTCATGCCATCAGCCAGTTTTAGCATACGATCGACCACCTCAGGATTAGCCGCAGCCACATCAGTGGATTCTGCTACATCAGCCTCCAGGTCATATAGTTCGGGTTGCGTGACCTCCGTTTGCTGGTAGTCGATAGGCAGGCCATCATTGGTTCCTTCACGGCCGTTCAGGGTGCGGTAGGTGTGTGGCAAGTAGAGTTTCCATTTCCCGCTCCTTACAGCCTGCAATTCATTCACCCTGTAGTAAATGAAATAGGCTTCGTGCGGTGACTGCTGAGCGTTTCCGGTAATGATCGGCCAAACGTCTTTTCCGTCTATCTTCTTTTCTGGAAGGTCAGCTCCGGCCAACTGCGCAATGGTAGGCAGCATATCAATCGTCATCATCGGCGTGTTAATCACGCTGCCGGCAGGTATTTTGCCTGGGAACCTCATGATGGCTGGTTCACGGATGCCACCTTCCCAGCTGGTGCCTTTGCCTTCCCTCAGCGGGTAGGCCGAGCCTGCATGCCCGCCATAGGAGAGCCACGGGCCGTTGTCGGATGTGAAAATAACCAGCGTATTGTCATCGAGTCCGTTCTCTTTCAAAGCAGCAAGTATTTGCCCTACCGACCAGTCGATTTCCATGATCACATCGCCATAGAGCCCACGTTCCGATTTGCCTTTGAACTTGTCTGATACAAACAAAGGCACGTGAGGCTGCGGATGAGGCACGTACAAAAAGAAAGGCTTGTCCTTATTGCGTTTGATGAAATCGACACTTCTTTCGGTGATATGCGTGGTGAGCATGCTTTGGTCTTCCAGTGTATCAATCACCGTCTCGTTTTCATAGAGGGGAAGCGGCGGAAAGTCGAAAACTGTTCCCTGCCATGGGTGGTTGGGCCACATGTCGCCCGAGTAGGGAATACCGAAATACTCGTCGAAACCCTGGCGGGTAGGCATGAACTCCGGCTCATCACCCAGGTGCCATTTGCCGTAGATTGCCGTTGCGTATCCTTCTGCTTTTAGCACCTCTGCAAGCGTTGTTTCGTCGGGGTTGAGACCGATTTTCGATTCGGGCCCCAGGGCATTATGAATATTGACCCTGTTGGAGTAGCAGCCTGTGAGCAATGCGGCTCTGGAGGCAGAGCACACAGCCTGGGCGACATAAAAATTCGTGAGTTGGGCTCCTTCTTTGGCCATTTTGTCAAGGTTGGGCGTGGTAAAGCCTTTGGCGCCAAAGACGCCCACATCGTTGTAGCCCTGGTCGTCGGTGAAGATGATGACAATGTTGGGCTCGGCTGCCGCCTCTTGTTCTTCAGTTTGGGGTTTGGTTTGGCAGGCGCTGAGAAGTAATAGGGCTGCTGCGAATAGGTAGGTGTTTTTCGATGCCACAACTAGGTGTTTTTTTGTTCGAAGTTTTTCAACGAAGTCAAAGTAATGAAAAATGAATGAAGTTTATTCTGCTTTGTGATGGGCGATAATAGAAAAGGTCTGTCGGGGGACAGACCTTGGCGAAGTGGTAGTGGTGCCCACAGCATTAGCTGGTGGCACCAAACTCATGTTGAATTGCCATTAAAAAAGGCCTGCCGGGGGACAGGCCTTGGTGATGTTATAAAAGCTGGAAAGGCTTAATGTCAATTACTGCGCTGGATACCACTGTCTCAGTCTTACGTCAACTTTACTGGCTCCTTTGTTCACCAGCGCTTTGAACTTATCTACATCATTGAGACCGCCCTGGCCACGGTAATGGTAAGGATACACAATGCCGGGCTTGAAGTCGATGACAGCACTGGCTGCTGCATCCACATCCATGGTGTAGGGTAGGTTCATGCAGACAAACGCCACGTCGATGCCTTTCAGGTTACGCATTTCGGGTATGTCTGATGTGTCGCCCGACAGGTAAACGTTCTTGCCACCAAAATTCACGATATAGCCATTGCCTCTTCCTTTGGTGTGGCGGGAATCGGCACTTTCGGGTAGGTTGTACATGGGAATAGCTTTGATGTTAAGCCCCATTTGGTCAGTACTTTGGCCATTGCCAATGATCACCAGTTGGCTTTTGTTCTTCTCGGCGATTTGATCGGCTACAGCTTGAGGGACAATAATCTTCGCTTTAGAAAGATCCAGACCATCCAGTGTTTCCTGGTTCAGGTGGTCGCCGTGGATATCGGTGATAAGGATAAGATCAGGGGCGGCCAGGCCTTCGAATAGGTCAGCGCCACCATATGGGTCGACAAACACTGTCAGGTTATTCCACTGAAAGGCTACGGTGCCATGGGTAATAGGGGTGATGGTGAGGTCGCCTTTGTTGGTTTTTATTTTGTCGGTTTGGCTGAACGCCAGGAGGGGAACAAGCATCAAAGAGAAAGCGTAGGTAAGTATCTTTTTCATAGTTTTGGTTTTAGTACTTCTTAGAACTGGTTGAAGGCGCTATTGTTTTGGCAAAAGCCCACGTTTAGCGTAAAGTAATTTTAGCGAGATAATAGGAGTTATCAAAGGAGAGTTTGATGGGAAACCAGTGTGTCATAGTTTTTGGTTGACAGTCGGAAATGTTTTTAAATGGTATTGAATTTCATTTCTATCCTCAGCTTTTTGGGTATTGCCCTTATCCGTCTCATGTATTGCGCTTGTTCGTCTCATGTCTTGCTGTTATTCGCCTCGTGTTAAGCGCTTGTCCGGGGGGTAGACAAGCGCTTATGAGGAACCGGGATAAGGGCTTAACAAGGGGTGAGACAAGCCCTTAACACCTACTCACGTAAGCGCTTGTCTTTTATGGAGAGTTGAGGTGCCTGTCAAAACCCGTCTTCCGGCTCGTGGAAGTGGTTTTAACCCATCCTGCCTGCCTCCAAATCACCCCTATTTCTTATAGCTCAAACCTTCATCGTAGTTAAACAATGCATATCCAGGTGCTTCCAGGTAGCCCGGCACATCTTCCAGGTTGTTGGTGACAGCCTCGTCCGATATGGGGGTAGAAAAAGGCATTTTCCCCGCCGGATTGAACTTGCCCGTAATCACGTCGAGCAGCGCTTCGGGCGTAGTGCCGAAAGTTGCCAGCACACCCACTATGTTGACCTTGTTTTCTTCATTAAAAACCTCATTGATCACCCAGGGGTTTGAATAGTCGATCACGAGGATGGTAGGAATGCCGGAAGCTATTTTATTAATATGACTGACATCTATGCCAGTCTTTGAAAGCGATAGTGAGATGGGTGCTCCATCTGAGTTGAACAGTGAACTTGAAGGGATTACCCACTGAACGGCGAGGTCAGCCTCATCAGGAGTGGCTACCAGTTCAATGCCGGTGCTGTCGCTGATTTCCGAAAGAACATTGGTCTTGCCGGTTTCCTGGCCACGGCCCGGAGACTCAATCGTTTCAAAATAGATCTTTGTATTTGCCTGAATTGGCAAACTTCCATTTTCATTGCGAAGCATCACAATGGACTTCCTTAAGGCGAGGCTTGCCTTTTCTCTGAAGGCGCTGTTGCCGACAATTTTCTCAGCGGCTGCCGGATCCACATAGGGGTTTTCAAAGATGCCAAGCTCAAATTTTTCCTTCAAAAGAAGTGACACCGAACGGTCGATAAGGCTAATGTCGACCATGCCGCTATTGACCACTTCGATGAGGTCGGCAGGATCGGATACTCCCGAAATGATGTTTGAACCTGCTTCCAGTGCTTTCTTATACCTCTCCTGCAGCGTCAGGTCTTCTACTCCCCACACCATCCTTGTGAGCGGGCCGGTATCGGTGTTTACTATTCCTTTGAACCCAAACTCTCCACGCAGCACATCGGTGATCACACTTTTGTTGAATGCGTAGCCTACTTCCTCATACTTAGTGCCTACAGGCATAGAATAGTAGGGCATGATAGAAGAAACACCAGCATCGATGGCCGCCTTGAAAGGCAATATATTGTCGTAGAACCTCCCTCCGGGAAATACTTGTTCTTTCCCCCAGTCAAAATGGGAGTCCTGGCCGCCTTTGCCCGATCCGCCGCCGGGGAAGTGCTTCATGGTAAGTGCAATAGACTCGGCGCCCAGTTGCTGGCCCTGAAAGCCCAACACCACTTCTTTGGTGATTTGTGCTACCCACTCAGGGTTTTCACCGAAGGTCCCATTCACCCTGGACCACCTGGGTTCTGTTGCCACGTCGGCCATATACATATAACCCTTCCTGATACCCGCTGCCCGCCATTCCTGGTGCGATACCTCAGCAAATTCCCTGATAAGTGGCAGATCACGGGTGGCTGATAAGCCCAGCTCGCCCGGCCAAGCGGTAAATACTGTGGCATCGAGGGCAGTGCCGACAGATGCATTGCTTGAGATGTGGTTACGTGGATTGGAAGTGATGATGGCCGGGATGCCAAGCGGCTCGGTTTCGCAAAGCTCCTGGAGCTTGTTATTCCACTCAGCGATCACATTGGCAGGCTCGTTCAACCGAAGGATAAAATGACGGTTGTGAAAATCTTTCACCCTTTCCATCGTGCTGGTGGCAGCATTCATACCACCAATGAAATTGGCCATCGGATTGGCCGGACGGTCATCCTTTACTTGTCCTTCGTCCAGGTCGCTGGCTGCGTACTGGCCACCTGACATTTCAGCCTTTCTGCTTCCAAGCATGCTGAGAGAGTTAATTACCATAAACCCGGCCTTCTCTTCCAGCGACATCTTTGAAAGTAAGTCGCTGCTTCTTTCCTCGGGGGGCAATCGCCAGTCCTCGTATTTATCGAGTGCGCCATTTTTGTTGAGGTCTTTGAACTGATAGCCATCGGCCTCTATGAGCGGGGCCGACCGGGTGCCTAATTCAGGTTGGGTGTAGCTGGGTTTCTCTGTGCAGGCAGCGACTAAAAATGCCACTAACAACAAGGCTGCATAGGTGCCGGCGCTTTTTTTGAATGAATGGAGGTTCGATAGAAGTGTTTCAGGTGATGTCATAACTTTAATAGCGTGAGTGTTTAAACAGGTGAATTAACTACCTGAGAAGGTCAAGTTTGAATCAACTAAATGTATGGGATACTATATACCCTGGCGTGCTAACTGATAAGTTGGCACCACTTTTTGTGAAGGTGCTGTCGACAGATTAAGGAGGAGTGAGGGGCGAGCTGCCGCCCTATTTCGCCGCTATTTCAATGTGCTGCTTGAATTCGGAAGGAGTGAAGCCCGTTTCCTCCTTGAAGATACGGTTAAAGGACGTTTTGGAATTGAAGCCACACTCCAGGGCAATGCCCAAAATAGAGAAGTGGTCATAGGCAGCATCGGCAAGCATCTGTTTCACGTCGTGCACCCGGAATTCATTAATGAATTTGTAGAAGTTCTTTTTCTGGCCGCTGTTGATTACATGCGACAATTTGTGCCTGGAAATGCCCAGGTCGTCGGCGAGCATCTGCAGGTTGTACTCCTGGTTTCGGTAAGGTTTCTTTTCCTGTAAATACCCGACAACTATTCCCGAAAGCTCTTCTATCTGTTCATCGGTCATGATCGGCCCGACGAGTTTTCCTTCGCCAATTCTTTGATAGGGCATTTGCCCAACGCTTTCGGCCCCGGGTTGATCTTTCACATAAATTGCTGATTGATTGATGCCAAAATACACCATGATAAAGGTGAAAACGGTCAGGTTCAGAGACAGTGTTGAGTAACTTCTTATGGCTAACCCCAGCACATTGTTGACAAAAAAGCTGGAGAAATTCGCAATAAACAATACTAAAAACAGGGATAGCACAAAAGTGAGCCAGCCCAGGGTATTCTTGTTGGAGTAATTTGAAAAATACAGGGGCATACTCTTTCGGTGCTTAACGATGAGCTTCAATCCAAAAAGCCAATAGCCCAGGGCAGAAATCATCAGCAGCGAATAGTATATTTTGTTGTACAGGTAATTTGGGTTCTCAATCAGGTCGGGCGTACTTGAAATGGGAACCCCCAGAATGGTGGAACGGTGAACCACCACCAACAAAAACGGCAGCAAATGTAAAAGGTGTTGCCGCTTTAATTTGAAGTCTTCGGTAGTAAGCGAATGCACATAAAAGTAAAGCAGGGGGCCTATTAAAAACATGATAGGAAAAATGCCCGGCTTAAAATAGTCGACCACCTGGAAAGGGAGCAAGGCAGCGCCCTGGTAAACGGCTATCAGAGCCATCCAAATAGTTAAGAAGTTAAAACTTAGGTGCTTGGGCCGTTTTGTCAAAAATACCAACACGCCAAAAAGCGCTTGCACAAATCCGACGATGGTAACGATATTAGACACGGGGAATTCTTTTGGTCAGCATTTGCCCATCAATCTACTAATGGTTTGGTGAAAACAGTAAAAGAAAGTTCGATAGAACTTAAGCGAGTCGCTTAGGCTCGGCGATGACACCAAAGCAATTTAAGGAATATTCGAGCGGGTTCAATGCCACATTTCGGTTTTGCTATCGTCTGCTTACATTCAGTTATTTCAGGGAATCTCCCAAGATTTGTGACCTTTTTCTTCCAACATGTATCTAACAAGCAATTGAACAGATTCTTCACTTAACCACTTAGAAAAATGGATCTCATTAGAAAAATATTTGAGGCAGTCATCTGGCTTGGTTTTTTTGCCACTGTATTCTTTGCTTATTACTACTACCTCAAGTTCAGAAACAGTGAAAAGATACTTCTGATAGAAAAGGGTACCGACATATCCGAAGTGTATAAAAAGAGAGAAGTGCATTTTCCCTGGTTCATACTTGGCTACACTATATTGGGATGCTCGTTGGGATTTGCACTGGGCCTTGCTATTTTCCTTTACCTTAAGCAAATGCAGGCAAATTTTCATAACGATATTCTTCCGTTCCTGTCTTTGCCACTAATGTTTCTTTTTGGGGCCATCGGGTTAATTGTCGGTAATAACATTGAAAGGAAGAAAAGGCAATAGATGGATGATTTCTATCTTCAAAAGGTGCTCAACGGTGATACCGCAGCGTTCAGGTATTTCGTCACCACTTACAAGACATACGCTTTTTCGATGGCATATACCATTCTGAAAAGCCAATACCTGGCGGAGGAAGCAGTACAAGAATCATTTATCAAAGCCTTTCAGAAATTGAACACCTTCCGAAGGGAGGCACAGTTTAAAACCTGGTTGGGCCGCATTGTCATCAACGAGTCGTTGCGAAAGGCAAAGCCTTCAAAGAGTCAGGACACGGTAACTATTGATGACCTGTCGGATGCCGAGATGGTTCAGGTCGAAAGCACGTTGCAGTTGGTTGTGCAGAATGACCAGAGCAGGTGCATTTCCATAGCGCTGGAAAAATTGCCGGCAGAGTATGCCCTGGCATTGGAGTTGTTCTATTTACAGGAGAACAGCATCAATGAAATAAGAACAATGACGGGATGGTCGGAGTCCAAAGTGAAAATGCTGCTACTTAGGGGGAAAAAGGCCTTCTATGTTCATTTGAATAAGCTGTTAAAATCAGAAACACGAGAGCTGTTATGATAAGAGATAAGGATAAGTTCAAACAGTTGTTGGCCAAAAAAGACTTGCCTGTGCTTGACGACAACTTTGAAGAAATGGTCATGGATCGGATTTTCAAAGAGGAGTTACGAAGCTCAATTGCCAGGCAATACCTGAGAAAGATGTATGTTTTCTTTGGTATCGGATTTGTGCTTGGCATGGTCGCCATGTTTTCAATTTCTAATGTGGTATTTCCCTGGGGAGAGTGGGAGGTGACCATCCCGCCGGTTGTGTTGCAGGTTCCCTTCGTTTTGCTTTTACTGTTTCTAATTGATCGCATCTATAAAGCCCGCAGGTTGAGCAGGGGTGAGATGGATGCACTTGATGATTAGTATATGCTTTTTTCTCGCAATCTCAGTGACACAACAGTCATTTTAGTTTTTCTGGTCTGTTCTTTTATTGAGCGAATATTCACCATACTATTTATCAGAACTGTAAATAACCCCATCTTTTCACGTTTGATAGGGCATTTAGCTATATTGTTGTTTATATATTAAATACAGCAATGTGGTTGAAGAATTAAACTAATACTTCTATGAAGACTATCCTATTTTTACTAATTCCTTGTTTTTTTGTAGCTAACTTCGCTTACGCACAGGAAAAAGAAAGGACAAATTCCCTCTACGGAGAATTCATAGGCAACGGACTAATCTACTCTGTTGGGTACGAGAAAGTGCTGATTCATACGGACAAGGACTGGCTGGCAGCCAAAGTAGGAATCTGTTTATTCCCCAGGTCTGCAGGCAATGCGCATACGCTTTTTAAGTCACTCCCCATTGAACTCGTTTCACGAGGCATTCATCGGAATATTGAACTCGGGCTAGGAATTACTGCTTTTTCACAAATCGTTTGGAACGTTATTAGCCCAACCGAAAATATTGTGGCAGCTGAAGAATCCCTCGCCTATGCGGTGATCAGCAGGATTGGTTATCATTCAACACCAGGAAAACGAGGCATGTACTGGAATGGAGCAATTATGCCGAGGCTTTTTGATTCTACGAGAGACAAAAATTTTGCTCTGCTATTTGGAATTGGTGTTGGTAAAAGCTTTTGATAGGCTGGCTGTCAGTTGAGCTACGATCATTGTCAAATGGACGCTAGGAGTACGCCAATAAAAATAGTTTTCTTTCAGCACAAACCAGTAAACTGTCATAAATTGCTTGCAACATTTTGATCTATTTTTAGCCAGCCGATGCCAGTTTCACTGATAGAACCTTCTTCACAATCGCTCATCAGCGATAAAATACTCCAATGGACAAAAGCACTGCTCGTCACCATGGTGTGGGTCAGCGCCGGCCTTTTTGGTCTTTATATCCTGGCCTTCTACGCTGCTCCGCTGGCGGGAGGTAACCTGGACAAATGGAACGACCTGCTCCCCAACCTTTACCGGGAAGGTGACACAGCAGCCACGTCCGGTATTGGCCTGCACTTTGCCGCAGGGGGAATCATTCTCATTCTTGGAAGTATTCAACTGATTGATGCTGTCAGAAATAGTTACCCGGCGTTTCATCGTTGGGTTGGCCGTGTGTATGTTGTCGCCTGTTTGCTTGCTGCTGTTGGCGGGCTGACTTTCATCTTCGTAAAGGGCACCATTGGCGGTACGGTGATGGACATAGGCTTCGGGCTTTACGGTGTATTGATGTTCATTGCAGGCATTCAAACCTACAGCCACGCCGCCGCCCGCCGCATCGACCTTCACCGGGTATGGGCTTTGCGTCTCTATGCCCTGGCCATTGGCTCCTGGCTCTACAGGATGGACTACGGCTTTTGGTTCTCCTTTACCGATCGCCTTGGGCACACCGAGCATTTCACTGGATTATTCGACAGGGTGATGGCTTTCTTCTTCTACTTGCCCAACTTGCTGGTGGTGGAGCTTTTTGTTCGCTCGCAAAAAGGTAATAGAACGGCACTGTACAACTATGGCGTCGCTTTCATTCTGCTGCTTACCACAGGATTTTTGGGGCTGGGCACGTATTATTTCACCAGGATGTACTGGGGCCCGGCGATTGTTGGGTGGTTGATGGGTTAGGAAGGCAAGAACCCAGTAATGAAAAAGAAGCTTACCTGTAGATATCCTTTCGATGCGCAATTCTCCTCACACTGATAATTTTGATCTTGTCTTCAATAGCATAAATTACTCTGTAGTCTCCAACACGAATTCGCCACAGGCTTTCATTACTCCCCTTTAATTTTTTGCTGCCGTCCGGTCTGGGGTTTTCTGCTAGAGCGTCGATTGAAGAAGATATTTCCTGTACTGCTTGACTTGGTAGCTTTAGGAGTTCCTTTCCCGCCTTCCGTTTGAAATTGATTTGGTACACTAGAGTTTTCCTTCTGCTTTTAGCTGTTTTTTCAGCTCTTCCCAGCTAATCTCATCATCATTCTTTCTGCTTTCTGAAATGACTACGTCCAGCAATTCTTCAATTTCACCCTGATGTTCTTCAAGTTGTTCAAGATCTATTTGGACGAAACGCTTTTTATTATTTTCGTCACTAATGAAGGTTACTCCTTTCATGGCAGGATTTTTCAAGATATAACGTAAAGTTAACGAATTAATTTATTGGAGAAACGTAGAATGGCATTTGCTTTAGACTCTTTACTGACGGTTATTTTTAGACTACTTGTGACTATTTTAGCAAGTAATAAGGGAGCTGAGTAAGCTAGCTTTCTCATCAGACTTCAGCTTTTACCGCCACCGCATCCAGAATATACCCGATCACTTTCTCATCAGCAATAATCTGGTTATGGTTGGTACCGGTTACATGCACGAACGACGACATCGGCAGCATTTCGTTGAGTTCGAGGCCCTTGGTGAAAGGCACCGTTTTGTCATGCTCGTCATAAATCATGTGCAGGTCGAGGTGCTTCAGGTTGTCGGCCTTATTTCTGAGATCGAAATAGTCGATGGATTCATGGTAGTGTTTTTCTACCAATTCACACATTTCGTTGAACACCCGCTCTTTACAGCCAACCTGGTCAATGATTTCCTGGAAGAAATACCGGGTGTAGGGTGGCGTAGCAATAATAATTAAGTGATTGGGATGGAAGGCGGTGCTCATTTCATTCACCGTCAGCCCGGCGGCCAGTCCGCCGATGGAATAACCCACCACGGCATGGTAAGGGCCGTTTCGTGAATAATGGGTTTTTAGCACGTCCCGTATTTCTGGGAGTGCGGTATGAGTGCCCGCCGACAAGCCATGCCCCTTCATATCTACGCCTTCAACCGTATAGCCCTCTGCCACAAGTGTTTCAATCATGCGCCGGAAATCAGCAATTTTAGAGCCCCAGCCATGAGACAGCAAGATGGTTTTACCGTTGCTGGCGTCTGCGGGCTGCCAGCGGTAGGCCTTAAGGTCATTTCCCCTGTACTTGATGACGCTGATTTCGGCCTTTTCAATCAGGGCATGCTGTTTGTCGTTGAACCTCACCGTCGGAGTCTTGGTGAACTGGTTCCAGATAATGGAAGAGGTTAATTTCGGTGACACATGCTGTAGTGTATGCAAACCCTTGATCAGCCATTCCATTTGTGCATTGGCCTTTTTGGCAGGCTTCTTTACTTTCTTTTCTTCGCTTGATGTTTGGATAAGTACTTTTTTCATAGCTATATACCGATTGGTATTTAATAAGGTAAAAAAATTAGACTGTTATTGAATCAATGAGTGAATGAAGGTATTTCTTTACGACACTGTATGACTGCCCATCACCTTCGACCTTCGAAAGCACAATTGCTCCCTGGATTGAAGTATAAATCATCATACCAATAGCCTCAGCATTGACACTGGCATCAATTTGTCCTTCCCTGATACCACGGGCCAATATTTTGGTAATGGAGGTTTTCATGATGCCGACGGATCGAATAGCCTTCGACCTCAGCTGCGGGTAGTTGTCATCTGCTTCCACGCTGGTGTTGATAATAGGGCAACCTCCAGAGAACGGTGGCGACTTTATGTACTCTTCGTGATAATTTACTATAGCTTTCAGCTTTAGTGGAGCTGTTGCCGCAGCGCTGATCCTTTCTTTCAATTCCTGCATCACCACTTCAATGGCATATTCGAAAGAGGCTTCTGCTACCTCATCCTTGTTTTTGAAGTTCCCGTAAATGGCCCCCTTGGTAATGCCGGTGGCTTTGGTAATGTCAGACAATGAAGTAGCCCGGTAGCCCTGCGTATTGAACAGGGATATCGCTTTCTCTATTATGAGTTGCTTAGTGGCCTCCGGGTTTCTCATTCTTACAAATATACCGATTGGTATTTTATAATCAAAATACGGACTATCGCACGAAAGGTTTCATAGAAGGAATAGAACATCTAATTTTGGCAACTTATGCCGGACTTGAAGTTGTTGAACGTAGACAGGGTGCCTACGCAGGGGGTGAAAGAACTGCTGGACAATAATATCATTGGCACGCCGGGAAAGAGCATGGTTTACCAGCACCTGCAGGCTGAAGATAAGTATATGAGCATTCCTCAGCCATTTTTTGTCAGCCTGGTTCGCAGAAGCAAAGTGATAGCCACCTGTTGCTTTTGTAAACGGGAAACAAGCAACAGGGGCGTGGTAGGCGAATCGTATTATGTGAGGTACTTCACCTTTCATCCTTCGTTGAGAAAACTTGGTGACAAGTACATAGAACGACCTCAGGAAGACGGGGTGTTGCGTCGTGAGATTCGCTCGTTGCTTAGTGGTGCGGGTTTTGAAGCAAAGGCTCCCCATTTTTTCTATGCCTATGTCGATGGTGGAAACGTAAGATCAGAGGCATTTGTGAAGAGCTTTTGCTTTGAAAAGGTTGGTTCCTTTGTGTCGCTGGTGTTTAGCAGGTTCAATCCACGGTTGAGTAAAACTGTTGAAAAGCTATCGCCAGGTGAATGGGACAGTTTCAAGCTCAGACTGCTAAAGTTTTACAGCGACCATGCACTTGTAACGGACGAGAACCTTTTCTACAAAGGGAACTACTTTGTGATCAGAGAGCAGGGAAAAATAGTGGCAGGCATTCAGGCAAATCCGGAGAATTGGCGGGTGGATGACATGCCGGGAAAGGCTGGTAAAGTGATGATGAATGTTTTCCCAAAAGTGCGACTGCTGAGCAAGATTTTTCACCCCAACTATCGTTTTGTCACTGTCGAAGGGGTATATTATAAGTCTGGCCACGAAAAGAAGCTGGCCCCATTGCTGGCACATGCGCTTGCAGTAAATGGCGTCTACTCAGCTGTCATTTGTGTCGACCCGACTTCCAGACTTTACCCTGTCATGCAATCACTGGGCCTTGGGTTAGTGAGCAAGCTTCGCAAGCCCAAACTGGTGGATGTGATGGTGAAATCGAATGGTGTTGATGTGGCCGACTTGAAAGGGCCGGTGTATGTGTCGGCGGTGGACGTGAGTTGAGAACGAATTAAAGAGGTTACGCTGTACTGAAGCGCACAGTAACCTCTTTAATCCAATTCTCTATCGTTTTTCCTCTGATTTTTTTGTAATTAGGGTGTCGTATTTTATGAAACACCTGCTTAACTACCGGTTCCTTATTTTGCCTGCCATTGCCCTTGCAATAGGACTAGCCGTCTGGCAAATGTACCCCCGCAAAAAAGTTGACTTCAGCACAGAAGTCAAGCCCATTCTTAACCAGCATTGTATTACCTGCCATGGTGGCGTAAAAAAGAACGGTGGCTTTAGTGTGCTTTTTAGAGAAGAAGCCCTTGGTAACACCAAATCCGGGAAGCCGGCTATTATCCCGGGTCATGCCGACGAAAGCGAGCTGATGAGAAGGCTCCTGGCCAATGACCCTGAGGTGAAAATGCCCTACAAAAAAAAGCCGCTGTCTGACGAAGAGATTGACATTTTAAGAAGGTGGATTGATGAAGGAGCAGAATGGGGAGAGCATTGGGCTTATCAGCCGGTGGAGAAGCCGGCATTGCCAACGGCCAAATCGTTTGCTTCTTTGAATGAAAGTGAAGTGCCAGCGTCAGAGCAACCCGTCGACTTGTTCATAAGAAAAAAGCTTTCCGAGATGGGTCTGCAACCCTCGCCCGAAGCGCCCAAAGATATTTTACTGCGAAGGGTAAGCCTGGATTTGACCGGGTTGCCACCTTCTGATGAGTTGGTAGAAGCTTTTCTTACGGATGGGAATCCAATGACCTACGAAGAAGTGGTGGACGCATTACTGGCTGACCCTGCCTATGGGGAGCGCTGGACGGCGATGTGGCTTGATTTGGCCCGCTATGCTGATACCAAGGGCTATGAGCGGGATCCGGGCCGGGAGATCTGGCATTACCGTGACTGGCTGATCAAAGCATTCAACGAAGACAAGCCTTACGATGATTTTCTCACCGAGCAGCTGGCAGGAGACCTGCTACCGAACCCGACTGATGACCAGCTAATTGCTACAGCTTTCCATCGCAACACAATGACCAATGATGAGGGAGGTACTGATAATGAGGAGTTCAGAGTTGCGGCGGTGCTTGACCGTGTCAATACCACCTGGGAGGTGCTGATGGGCACTACTTTCGCCTGCGTGCAGTGCCACAGTCATCCTTATGACCCGATAAGGCATGAGGACTATTATAGATTTGCCGCATTTTTCAATAATACGAGGGACGAAGACACTTATGACGAGTACCCGCTTCTACGGCACTTCGAAACGGAAGACAGCACCAAGCTGGCCTCTCTGAAGAACTGGCTTGAAGAAAATGCGACGACTGCTAAAACGAAAGAAGTTGTCCAGTTTGTGAAGACCTGGCAGCCGGCCATCAATTCAATTACTGCCGATGAGTTTGTCGATGCAGAGCTTGCTGATACCAAGTGGCTGGTGTTCCGCAATTATGGCGTGGCCAGGCTGCCCAGCGTGGAGCTGACAGAGAGGAATTTACTCACTTATCGTTACCGAACCAATATAAAGGACGGCACCTGGACAATCAGACTTGACGACAGAAAAAATGGTAGTGTGCTCAAAGAACTGAAAATGAAAGATACGGGTGGTAAATGGGTAATCGATACCCTTTCTTTTGCCGGGGTAGAAGGACGCCACCATGTTTATCTTTCCTACGAAAGCCCCAGCCTTACCAATCCAGTGGCCAACGGTATTTTCTTCGACTGGTTTCACTTCTCCGGCCAGTTTCCTGGGGGTGAAGCGGCCGATGAAGCCCAAAGTACCTACTGGGAGCTGGTGAACGCCAAAGTGGAGACGACACCCATTATGGTGGAAAATCCTCCTGGGATGACAAGAGAAACCCATGTGTTCGAAAGAGGCAACTGGCTGGTGAAAGGGGAGAAGGTGGAGCCCGGCGTTCCTGAAGTCTTCCCGGATTTGCCCGACGGAGCACCGGCAAACAGACTAGGCATGGCCATGTGGCTGACGGATCCTGCCAACCCCCTTACGGCAAGAACGATCATTAACCGACTTTGGGAGCAACTATACGGTCAGGGATTGGCGGAAACGCTGGAGGACCTCGGCAGCCAGGGGATAGAGCCAACACATCCGGAGCTGCTGGATTACCTGTCGTGGCAGCTGGTGAATGAGCATGACTGGAGCCTGAAGCAAATACTGAAGACCATGGTGATGTCGGCCACCTACAGGCAAAGTTCAGTGGCAACCGACGACGTGCTTGAAAAAGACCAATTCAACCAATACTACGCAAGGGCACCACGTACCAGGCTCTCGGCAGAACAGCTGCGTGACCAGGCATTGGCAGTTAGCGGCCTATTGAGCAGTAAAATGTATGGCCCGAGTGTGATGCCTTATCAACCTAAAGGAATTTGGAATTCTGCCTACTCCAATGCCGAATGGAAGCAAAGCGAAGGGGAAGACCAGCACCGGCGTGGTGTGTATACGTACTGGAAGCGCACCAGTGCTTACCCGGCCATGCTTACTTTTGACGCTACTGCCCGGGAGGTGTGCGTGGCCCGCAGAATACCGACTAACACGCCACTTCAAGCCCTGGTGCTGCTCAACGACTCAGTGTATGTGGAAGCTGCCCATCACTTAGCGCTCAAGATGAAGCAATCGGGAGAGTCGCCGGAGGATCATATCGACTATGGATACCGGGCGGCGATGAAAAAGCCTATCACGCCAGGTAAGCGGCAGGCATTAGAAAACCTGTACAACCAAGCACTCAGAAGCTATGAAGGGGAGGAAGATGCTGAAACCCAGGCGATGCAATTGGTGGCCGCAGCCATTCTAAATTTGGATGAATTTGTAACGAGGAATTAGCCATGACCAACTACGAGAAACTGATTCATGAAGCGAACATAGAGCAGGCCAGGCTCAAAACCAGGCGGCACTTCCTCAAAGACTGCGGGATGGGCATGGGAGCCATGGCTTTATCGTCTGTTTTGTGGGGTTGCGACACAGGTTCCAATTTGAACTCATTTGCTTCGGGCAACCCGATGGCGCCAAAAGCTCCTCACTTTCCCGGACGGGTCAAGTCAGTGATTTATTTGCACATGGCTGGCGCTCCGTCACAGCTGGAGCTTTTTGATTACAAACCCGAGCTACAAAAGCTCAATGGTCAAGACTGCCCAGCGTCATTCCTCGATGGGAAACGTTTTGCCTTTATTCGGGGGGTGCCCAAAATGCTGGGACCTCAGGCCAATTTCAAGCAACGAGGCCAAAGTGGCGCCTGGATTTCTGATTTTCTGCCACACATGCACAGCATTGCCGACGATATCACTTTTGTGAAGGCCCTGGAAACTGACCAGTTCAACCATGCACCGGCTCAACTGCTGATGCACACAGGCGGAGCCAGGCTTGGACGACCAAGCATGGGCTCCTGGGTGACCTATGGCCTGGGAACGGAGAACCAGAACCTGCCTGGCTTTGTGGTGCTCACCTCCGGTGGCAGCACACCCGATGCAGGGAAAAGCGTGTGGGGAAGTGGCTTTTTGCCAAGCGTTTATCAGGGGATTCAGTGCCGCTCAGTTGGCGACCCGGTATTGTTCATCAATAATCCGGACAATGTAACCCGTGATTTGCGCAAAGCATCAATTGATGCCATCAATAAAGTGAATCAGGAAACACATGAGGAGTTCAACGATCCGGAAACGTTGACTCGCATTTCTCAGTATGAGCTGGCTTTCCGCATGCAAATGTCGGCACCGGAAGTGATGAATATCGATTCAGAGCCCCAGTATATCAAAGACATGTACGGAGTGACTCCTGGCAAGGCAAGCTTTGCCAATAACGTGCTCCTGGCTCGCAAGCTGGTAGAAAATGGCGTTCGGTTCGTGCAGTTGTACGACTGGGGCTGGGACACTCATGGCACAGGCCCGGATGCATCTGTTGGGGCTGGCCTGCAGGGCAAATGCCGCCAGGTGGACAGAGCCACGACGGCGTTGATCCTTGATTTGAAACAACGGGGCCTGCTTGACGAAACACTGGTTGTTTGGGGGGGAGAATTTGGCAGAACGCCCATGCTGGAAAACAGGGAGGGCAAGGCTAATCCTTATCTGGGCCGTGACCACCATGTGGAAGCTTTCACCATCTGGATGGCCGGAGGTGGGATCAAGAAAGGCTTCAGCTTTGGGGAAACCGATGAGATAGGCTATGCAGCGGTGAAAGACAAAGCGCTTACATACGATATTCAGGCTACCATTCTTCACCAGCTGGGCTTTGACCATGAAAAGCTCACCTACCAATTCCAGGGGCGCCCGTTCAGGTTAACGGATGTGCATGGACACGTGCTGACGGAGATTTTGAGTTGATCGACTTATTAGATGAAAAGAAGAGATTTTATTGGAACCACTTTGGGGGCAGGCATAGGAGTGGGGCTGGCGGCCTCACCACTACTGGCCTCCAAGCGAAAACAAACCAACACACCTGATATGAAGATTAAAATACTGGCTACCAACTGGGGAGATGGAGATACCATAGAGGACTTTTGCAAAAAAATCAAAAGCTATGGCTATGACGGGCTGGAGGTATGGTATCCAACCGATGCCGGAGATAGAGAAAGGTTGGTGAATGCCACCAAAGCCAATGGATTAGCGTATGGCTTTCTTGTGGGTGCATACCAGCCTGACTTTCAGCCTCATTTTGAACTCTTCGAAACGAATCTTCGGGCCGCTACAAAGATGAAGCCTTTGTATATCAACTGTCACTCCGGCAAAGACTTCTTTTCCTACGAGCAAAACAAACAATTTATTGACCTGACCATCAAAGTCAGCAAGGAATCCGGCGTGGGCATTCACCACGAAACGCATCGCTCCCGCATCATGTACTCGGCTCCGGTTGCCAGAAACTTCATTGAGAAAAACCCGGATCTGACATTGACGCTGGACATTTCACATTGGTGTAACGTACACGAGACTTTGCTGCAAGATCAAAAGGAAACGGTAGACATGGCTTTGCAACGTACCAGGCACATTCACCTGCGTGTGGGGCATCCGGAAAGTCCTCAGGTGAACGATCCTAGGGCGCCGGAATGGAACGAGGCCCTTGACCAGCACCTGGCCTGGTGGGACAAAGTCATTGAGCTGCGGAAAAACGCCGGTGCCAACACCATGACCTTCCTGACTGAATTTGGCCCGGCTGATTATATGCCTACCATTCCTTATACGAGGCAACCCGTTGCTAACCAGTGGGATATAAATCGTTATATGCTTGAGTTGATCAGAGACCGATACACTTCATAACCCAGCTACTCAGGCTTCTATGGACTACGGTATCGTTTCATTTATTGGCAAATTCCACCCCCTGCTTGTGCACCTGCCTATCGGTATGCTGATAATTGCCATCCTTTTTGGCTTTATGAGCTTAAAGGAAAACTACAGTTACCTCAAGGGAGCTAACCACATTGTGCTTTTTCTTGCAGCGGTTTCGGCCACGCTGTCAGCTTTTACAGGCTGGATACTTTCACAATCGGGTGGCTACGCAAATGAACTGATCGACTGGCATCAGTGGATGGGCATAGGCCTTGTTCTTATAAGCTGGGTGGCATTTTTTGTGCACTCGAGAAGCGAGAAAGTTTTTAAATCGGCGCTGATTGTTTCAGGACTGCTTTTAGTAATTACCGGACACCTGGGAGGCAGCATTACACATGGAGACGGCTTTCTGACGCCTCCGCCACTCTCGGAATGGTTTGTAAAAGAGGGAGCGGCTGTTCCGCCTATTGTTCTGACAAAAGAGACGCTGGGATATGAGGCCATTGCTAATATTGTGGATAGAAAATGCAAGAGCTGTCACGGCCCCGGCAGCCAGAAGGGAAAGTTGAGACTCGATTCACCTGAAGAAATGCTGAAGGGAGGGAAGCACGGAGAAGTGATAGTGGCTTCTTTGCCAGAGGAAAGTCATTTGATAGAAAACATCCTCTTACCGATTGACAATGATGATCATATGCCACCTAAGGAGAAGAGTCAGTTGAGTAAGGCCGAGGTGGCTATATTGGTGCAGTGGGTGGCCACAGGTGCTTCTTTTGACAAGACAGTGGAAGAACTGGCGTGGAGCGATAGTCTCATTATGGCGTACAATGCTGCTACGTCCAACAAACCAGCTACCTATGCCTATATTCCACAGGACAAGGTTCAGCATGTGGAAGCAGCTTTGGTGACAAGACTCGACACGCTCGGCGTGAGTATTGTGCCTGTGAGCGACGGTAGTAACTATTTGAATGTGAAATTCTTGCATGTGCCTGAGCACTACATGACGGAGGCTTTTCAGTTGCTTACGTCCATAAATAAACAGTGTGTGTGGCTGGACTTGACAGGAAAAGCTCTTGAGCCCGAACACCTTGAATACCTTGGGAAGATGCAAAACTTGACGAAGCTGAGTCTCAAAGACTGTGGATTGAACGATAGCCTTATGTCAAAATTACAGCCTTTGTCGAGATTGGAATACGTGAACCTTGTTAATAATCCAGTGACAGCAGACGGCATCAAGACTTTACAAGGTAACGCCGGTCTTCAGCAATTGTTCCTCTTTCAAACCGAGGTGCAGCCGACAGATACTGCAGCTTTACGGGGAATATTTGAAAATGCTTCTATAGACCTTGGTGGCTACGAAATGCCGCTGATTGAGGCAGATACCAGTAAGATTATTTATTGAGTACCTCTTGCTTTTTTTTTATGAGGGTACCAATACCAAAGCCGATCAGCAATAGCCAGGGGAATCCGTGAAAAATTGAATCGAACCAGTCCATGGGCTGCATGCCAACAGCGCCGCCAGCTATCCACTTGATTTTGCCCCAAATGTGCGGCTCAGGGAAGAAGGGAGCCAGACCCAAAGTAAGGCAGAGTAGTAGAATCGTTTTTATGGAGAATATCTGCATATCTTCTTTTTTTCTACAAAGGTAAGTTAGCCGAAAGTAGAGATGAGTGACATAAGTTACTCCCGGAGCAAAAAGTAAGGCCTTTGACTCAAAGGAATCAAAGGCCCTGGTATCGCTGCTTGTTAGGATTTACTCGCAGGCTACGTCGTTCAATGTTGTATCCCAGCAGTGGTACAAGTTATCCTCAAAAAAGACTTGGCTTTTGATTTTTCCATTGCTGTTCTCGGCACTCCAGAGCACCTCTATTGTATTTTCGGTATTGGTGTCTATGATAGTGACGTTCCTGTCAAGCTCGGCGCCGGCATCAACCATATAGCTAATCGAACTTCCGAAACTGTCGCCCGGCTTTTCAACTGTGAAGGTAACATCTGCAATTCCATCAACTTCCGATTTGGACCACTCAGATGACAGCCATGGATTTGGCTTGTCAGGCCCTTCATAGAGTGTCCAGGTGCCGGCATTGGCCATGAAATTGGACTCCCCCGTAAACCACACGAAGTCGGAAAAGCCACCTGCTTTCGAAATATAGCCTGTCCAGGTAACATCACTGCCATCCACATCAGCAGTAAGTTTTACGGAGTAAGAGCCACTGTTGGGAACAGATGTATCATAAGTCCAAACCCATAATTTAGTTTCTGTATCAAATGTAGCCTCTTGATTCACCGCTAGTTTAAACGCAGTAACAGGAACAACCAACGCCCCGGAAAGGATGCCAGAATACACTCCAACACTTGTAGCAGCATATACCCAATTCCTGACAACCATTTGCCTGCCACCTCCATCGCCGTCACTGCCGATAAAATGATCAAAATTGGGAGCCATGCTCGTACCGGGAGGCATTGCCGGAGCAGTGCCCGGGTCTACTTCTTCATCTTTGTTACATGACACAAAAAGAATTGAAAATGACAATAGAAATGCTAGTTTTCTCATGTTGAAATTTATTGGTACAACTACTGAATTAACGATCACAAAAGCTATAAATTGTATAAAAAGAATATTAAATGTAATATTTTAAATAAAACCAAGCGCAACTGCTTTGAAAGTGCCTTTACTATCGGAATGACAAAATAGGGCAGCTACTCTTGCTATTTTTGCATAAATACTCTGATGTCTTTCACTAACAAATCAAAATCAGGTTGGTGGTTGTACATCATGTGCCCGCCCTCGTAATATTTCAATTGCACCATTTCTTTAGGAATTCCATTGCGGGCAAAGGTGTATTCAGCATCAAAAAAGGGTGTGATCAGGTCATAATATCCGCAAGCCACCAATACCTTAAGATCCTTGTTGCGTCGCATGCTCTCAGCCAGTTTTCTGGCTACATTCACATAAATCGGCTCCCAGTATTCACCTTCCGGCGCATCTCGCCATCTCCAGTTAGCTCCAACTTCTTCGCTGGAGGTGATATAGGGCCTGTCCATTTCAATATTTAGCTCTGAGGCAAAATAGTGATTGAGGGCTGCCGTATAAGCTGCATCCATTTGGTAGTCGGAAGCATCGCCTAGCGTTGGATATTCCGCCACATCGTCTGCCTCATCGCCTTTGAACCTTCCATCGAGTCTGCCGATGGCGAGTCCTTCCTGCTCCATCAGTTTTTTCTGGAACCGTGGAACAAGTACTCGCAGGTCTGATTTTAAGACGTAGTCTTTTGATAGCCCGGTAAAATAGGAAATTTTTTCAGCGATTTGATTTTGTGCATCTGCACTAAGCATGCTCCCTTTGAGCAATGCCGGCGCATACTCATCCGTCGTGAATACCCGACACTCCTGCACAAAGGCCTCTAAAGTTTTGTTTTGTCCGGCTTTCTTGTGGTACCACGCAGTGGCAGCCATACTTGGCAGGTAGGTAAGGTAGGAGATCACGTTGTCGTGAATGGAGGTGGAGCCCTGATAATCGACTGCCTGAGAAATCAGGACAAGTCCGTTCATTGAAACACTTTGTCCGCTTCCTTCCAGCACATTGGTCACCGCCGCAGCCCGTGTGGTCCCGAAGCTTTCGCCAAAAATGTATTTCGGAGAATTCCACCTTTTGTTTTCAGTGATCCAAAGTCTGATAAATTGCGCAACCGAGTTGGCGTCTTCGTTTAGTCCCCAGAAATCCTTTCCAGATCCTTTGCCAACTGGAACGCTGAAGCCCGTACCTATGGGGTCTACAAAAACCAGGTCCGTAACGTCGAGCAGGCACTGTTGATTGTTCACGATAGGATAGGGGGCGCCGCCGTCGTCTGTGTCCGCATTGCTTGCGATTTTTACAATTCGAGGTCCCAGAAAGCCCATGTGTAACCAAACAGAAGCTGAGCCAGGGCCGCCGTTGAAAATGAAAGTGACAGGCCGCTTGCTATAATCAGTGACTCCTTCCTGCAAATAGGAGACCGACCACAGCGCTCCGATAGGTTCGTTTTTATCATTTTTCAGGTGTGTTTCCTTCCCGACAGCTTTGTACCGCACGGCCTTTCCATTGAAGGTGCCCTGGTGTTGTGTGATAAATGATTTCGGCGCAGGTATCTCTTTTACTGTCGAGTCAGCCTTTTGTGCATTGGATAAATGAACAAGGCCAAGCAAAGTGAAAGCGCATAGAATGGTTTTCATTAAGGTCATCAATTTGAGTTGAATGTTTTGTGCCCACAATTTGATCAAACTTTTTTATTACAACAGAACAATGGGGGGCGAAAAATTTGTTGTGATGTGAGCAATGTCACGCAATGTGTCGGACGGTATTTTTATACTTGCCAAAACCTTTCATATTTGTTGGTTATAGCGATTTTAATTAAACAAACCCTATTTTAGATGTTTTCATACGATGCCAGGGTGCTTAGTGCAGTGTTGTCAGCCATTGTTGAGTCCTCTGTGTCTGACGATGCCTGGCGATGGCTTCAAGAAAAAGCGGCTGATATCTCTTCTTCTGAAACGGGATCAGCATTAAATGTGGCTTTCGCTGCTATTCCCAGAAAGGTTGGCAAGAATCATTTGAGCCTTAGCGAAGGTGCTGTGACTAACATCCAACAAATCAGACATGGTTTTCAAATAACCAATTGGTCAATTGACCGCTTGTGTCGGGTGTGGGTGCTGATTCAGGTGCCGGCTTCAAGCAAGACCAATTACACAGTCAGGATTCAAAACCTGTTTCTGGCGGCGGAAATGAATGAGCTGGTGGCGTTGTATTCTGCACTGCCTGTGTTAGCTTATCCCGAAGTGTGGAAAGCCCAGTGTGCCGAAGGGATACGAAGCAATATAGGTGATGTGCTGGAGGCAATTATGTGCAATAACCCGTATCCCTCGGAGCAACTCGATGAAGCTGCCTGGAATCAACTGGTGCTGAAGGCAATATTTACAGAAAAACCGTTGCATTCGATTATTGGGTTGGACGACAGGGCAAATCTGGAGCTGGCCAACACGCTCTCCGATTTTGCGCATGAAAGATGGGCGGCGCACCGGGCAGTACCTCCCATGTTGTGGAGATGTGTCGGGCCTTTCATCAATGAAAAAACCATAGGCGATATGGAGCGCCTGGTGCTGTCTGTCGATAGCACAGAAAGAGAAGCTGCGGCTCTTGCCTGTAGTGCGAGCCAATTTCCTGCTGCCACTGAACTCCTGGATAGGAACAAGCAGCTGAATACATTGGTTAAATCGGGTGACATTTCCTGGGAAAGTATAGCAAAGAAAACAGAGCTGGTTTAGCTCAGAATAAAAACAGAACGATTATGTGTTGTAGTGATAATTTTACTGAGGCGGATTTACAAAAAAGGGACGCCAACCCTGTTTATCTCGATAGTGTAAAGGGCATGCAGTTTTTCGACCCCCATGTGCACATGACATCCCGCACGACGGACGACTACCAGGCCATGGCGGACGCCGGTGTGGTGGCCCTTATCGAGCCTGCCTTCTGGCTCGGGCAGCCCCGAACGGGCATTGCGACTTTCCGTGACTACTATGCCAGCCTGATCGGTTGGGAACGGTTCAGGTCGTCGCAGTTTGGTATCAAGCACTACTGCACGATAGGGCTGAACAGCCGGGAAGCGAACAACGAAGCTTTGGCTGAGCAGGTGATGGAAATCCTGCCACTGTTTATTTACAAAGAAGGCGTAGTGGGTGTTGGTGAAATAGGTTTCGACGACCAGACACCGGCAGAAGAGAAATACTACCGGGCGCAGCTTGACCTCGCCAAAGAAGCAGGGCTGCCTGTGCAAATTCATACACCTCACCGGGACAAAAAACGAGGCACCCAACGCAGTATGGACATCGCCCTGGAGCAGGGCCTTGACCCGAAGATGGTGGTTGTTGACCACAATAATGAAGAGACTGTAAAGGAAGTATTGGATCGTGGCTTTTGGGCAGCTTTCACCATTTATCCTTTTACCAAAATGGGTAACGAGCGGATGGTCGAAGTGGTGAAACAGTACGGACCCGACAGAATAATGATCAACTCCGCTGCCGACTGGGGCATCAGCGATCCGCTGGCCGTGCCGAAAACAGCGGCTTTGATGAAACAGCATGGTATCAGCGATGAAGTCATTCGTTTGGTTACCTACCAAAATGCCATCACGGCGTTTGGTCAGAGTGGGCAAATCGACGAGGCGGACTTTGCCTCGGTGAAAGACATTGATCAAAGCCAAAAATTCGAAGGCAATACGGTTTTGCGTGGCGGCCAGCAACCACGCATGGATAAGAACTCCCTGATCATCAAATAATTTGAAGCAAATCATCGGACTCTTGCGCCTTACGAGGCCAGCCAATATTGTCACTGCGGTAGCCGACATTCTGGCTGGTGTGGCTATTTCTGGTTACCTGACCGCCTTCACCCACGGGGCAACGCCCATTATCTGGCTGAGCCTGGCCACCATGGGCTTATATGGTGGCGGCGTTGTGCTCAACGACGTGTTTGATGCGGAGCTTGACGCCGTCGAGCGGCCGGAACGACCGATTCCCAGTGGTGTGGTTTCCAGGTTTATGGCAGCAATGCTTGGGGCGGTCCTTTTGGGCATCGGTATCTTAGCCGCTGGCAAAGTGAGCTGGATGCCATCTGGATTGATCGCCGCAGCCATCGCCTTTTTTTCCGTCGTTTACGATAAATGGGGCAAGCATCAGCTTATTTTGGGGCCCGTCAACATGGGACTCTGCAGAGGCCTGAACCTGATGCTTGGTATGAGCATTGTTTCTGGTATCCTTGAGATGTATTGGTGGCTGGGCATCGTGCCGGTGGTTTATATCGCTGCCATTACCATGATCAGCCGGGGCGAAGTGCATGGAGGCAGCAAATTGACCCTGTATAATGCGCTGGTGCTTTACGCCGTGGTAATTAGCGCTGTTTTATGGTTCTCGATAGAAAACAATACGTTTTATCTCACATTGCCCTTTGTTCTTGCATTTGGTGGAATGATTGCTTTTCCGCTATTCAAAGCGATATCCAATCCTATTGGGAAGAATATAGGAAAGGCGGTCAAAGCAGGAGTCATTGCATTGATACTAATGAATGCTGCCTGGGCATCAGCTTTTGGCGTTACGTATTTTGCCCTGGGTATTGTACTTTTGTTGCCCTTGTCGTTATTGGTGGCGAAAGCCTTTGCTGTAACGTGAATTTGTTTGTTTTAAATTTTCAGCCTGACATCAGGCAATTAGCATAGTTATGGAGTTTTTACAACAGTCCTTCAGTGTGAAGTTTGACTACAAAGTGTATTTCACCACAAACCTTTTCGATAGGTCGAACGATACACTTTCAAGTTTTCTGAAAGAAAGAATGGAAGAAGGTACCATCCAAAAGGTACTGTTTGTTTTGGATCAGGGAGTGGACGAAGCGCATCCCGGTCTAAAGCAAGGTATTCAAGACTATTTTGAGACTGTCGATAATATCCACCTCATTCTTGAGACACTAGTCGTGCCGGGTGGTGAAGAAGCTAAAATCGATGAAAGCCTCCTGTATCAGGTTATTGATTCGGTGAACGCCCACGGCATCGACCGGCATTCGTACCTGGTGGCTATTGGTGGTGGGGCTGTACTCGACATGGTGGGGTATGCTGCTGCCATTTCACACAGGGGCGTACGGCATATCCGCATCCCTACTACCGTGCTTTCTCAAAACGATTCTGGGGTGGGTGTGAAAAATGGCGTCAATTTCTATCGGAAAAAGAATTTCCTCGGCACATTTGCTCCGCCTGTTGCTGTATTCAATGACTATCATTTTCTGACTACTTTATCTGACCTCGACTGGAGATCAGGCATGTCGGAAGCAGTGAAGGTGGCACTTATCAAAGATGCTTCCTTCTTTGACTGGATTGAGCACAACGCCACCATGCTGGCAGCCCGTGACATGGGTGCCATGAAATATTTAGTGAAACGGTGCGCCGCACTGCACCTCGACCATATTGCCGGCAAAGACCCTTTTGAAACAGGATCTTCCAGACCGCTTGACTTCGGTCACTGGAGTGCGCACAAACTGGAAGCGCTAGCGGATTTTTCTATCAGACACGGTGAGGCGGTGGCGATTGGTATTGCCCTCGACACGGTCTACTCAATGCTTACCAACAGACTGTCGGAAGCCGATGCCAGGAGAATTCTAGTGGTGCTTCAAAATCTTGGTTTCCCATTGCAGCATCCACTACTTCAGTTTGAAGAAGGCAATAGCCCGCTACTCGATGGCCTGAATGAGTTCAGAGAGCACCTGGGTGGCAAACTCACCATTATGCTGTTGATAGCTATTGGGATAGGGGAAGAAGTGCATGAAATGAATGAGAAACTAATCCGTGAGTCCAGTGAATGGCTGGAAAGTTATGCTCACCAACAAACGATCAGGCTCTGATTATGAAAACAGACTTTGGCTACTTAACCTACTGCTCCAACATACATGCCGGCGAAAGCTGGGCAGATCATTTCGCTGCACTCAGGAAGTTCATTCCTTCGGTGAAAGAGAAATGCAGCCCAGACCAGCCTTTTGGGATTGGGCTACGATTATCTAACGAGGCATCGATCGACCTTGCTAAAGAGGGAGCCCTGCTTGAATTTAAAGACTGGCTGTCCACTTCTGGCTGTTATGTCTTCACGATGAATGGGTTTCCTTACGGTGGTTTTCATAACACCCGTGTGAAAGAGCAGGTACACGCTCCCGACTGGACTACCACGGACAGGCTGAGCTACACGATCAGGATGTTCGACATTCTTTCACAACTGCTTCCTGAAGGGATGGAAGGAGGGATTTCTACCTCACCTTTGACGTATCGCTACTGGCACAAGCCTAAAGACCTCGAGAATATTTTCGAAGCCACAACGCTGAAAATCATTGAGGTAGCCAAACACCTGAAAAGGCTACGTGACACGACAGGTCAGCTACTCCATCTTGACATTGAGCCTGAGCCAGACGGCCTTTTGGAGTCTGGACCAGAGTTCATCGACTGGTATGAGGCATACCTGCTTCCGCTTGGCACATCTGAGCTACAAAAGGCATTTGGTATTTCAGCAGCAGAGGCCGAGGCGACCATCAAGCGCCATGTACAGCTTTGCTACGACGTGTGTCACTTTGCAGTCGGTTATGAAAATCATCAGGAAGTGGTCAACAAACTGAAATCCTCGGGCATCAAAACAGGCAAAATTCAGATTAGCGCTGCGCTAAAAGCACCTATGGCGTCAGGAAAGGCGAGGAATCCAGTGATCGCTGCCTTCAAAGGATTCAACGAGTCAACCTACCTGCATCAGGTAGTGGCCCGAACCCAAAGCGATGGTTTTAAACGCTATCCGGATTTGCCAGAAGCCCTTGCTGATGCTGACAATCAGGACATAAAGGAATGGCGTTCTCATTTCCATGTCCCCTTATTTGTCGAAGACTACGGCGTATTGAAGTCGACACAAGAAGACATTGTGAAGGTGCTTGACCTTCAAAAGGCAAAACCATTCACCAATCATCTTGAAATTGAAACCTACACATGGGAGGTGCTCCCGGAAGGTTTGAAATTAGCTATTGATGAATCCATCGTGAGAGAGATGAACTGGGTTACTGATCAGCTAAATACCGAGTTCGACTAAGTAGCAAATGAAAAAAACCGTCGTTATTGATATTGTAGGGCTATCGGCACACCTGATAGGAGACCAAACACCATTTCTTCAAGAGTATTTAAAGGGAAGGCACGTTCAATCCATTGTGCCTATGCTGCCTGCGGTTACCACTTCTGTACAGTCGACCTATGTCACCGGCAAATGGCCGTCTGAAACGGGCATCGTTGGCAATGGCTGGTACGATCATCAGGATTCGGAAATAAAGTTCTGGAAGCAGTCGAATAAACTGGTAGCCGGAGAGAAAATATGGGAGAGGGCGAAGAAAGTTGATCCTTCGTTTACCTGCTCCAAAATGTTCTGGTGGTACAATATGTACTCCTCGGCCGACTTTTCTGCAACACCCAGGCCTCAATACCTGGCCGATGGGAGAAAAATGCCTGATTGCTATACGCAGCCGGCCGGCCTTAGGGATGAGTTGCAGAAGGAGTTGGGTCAATTCCCCTTGTTTCAGTTTTGGGGGCCTGGTGCTAACATCAAATCCACCCAATGGATAGCTGATGCTTCTGTTTTTACCGATCGCCGATACGACCCCACGTTGACGCTCATCTATTTGCCCCATCTCGACTACTGCTTACAAAAATTCGGTCTCGATTTCGAGTTGATAGGAAAGGAGCTCACCGAAATTGACCAGGTGGTAAAAGGGCTGGTGGACTACTACACAAAAAAGAAGGCCAATATTATCTTGTTGTCAGAATACGGCATAAGCCCGGTGAGCAGACCTGTTCATTTCAACAGACTGCTGCGCAAAAAAGGGCTTCTTGGTATCCGGGAGGAAAGGGGGCTGGAGTTACTGGATGCTGGTGCTTCGAAAGCATTTGCCGTATCCGACCATCAAGTTGCACACATTTATGTCAACGATCCATTGGTAATGGAAGAGGTAAAACGGCTGGCCGAAGCTACTCAGGGAGTGAGTTTGGTGTTGGACAAAGCCCAGCAAAAGAAACATCATATTAACCACGAAAGATCTGGTGATCTCGTGCTCATAGCCGACGAGCATAGTTGGTTCACTTACTATTTTTGGCTCGACGATGTCAAAGCACCTGACTACGCAAGGGCTGTAGACATCCATAAGAAGCCTGGCTACGATCCCTTGGAGATGTTTATGAGCTCGAAGCTCAGGGCAGGATACAAACTGCTCCGCAAAAAGATGGGCTTTCGCTATGTGATGGACGTGATCCCTCTGGATGCCAATTTGATCAGGGGCTCCCATGGAAGCCCTTTCGTTGACAAGAAATACCATCCAATACTTGTAACTGACAAAAAAGTAAGCGATTCTTCAGTACCAGCCACATCTGTGCACGACATTATCTGGCAATCTCTTACAAACTGAGTTTAGCTATTTCTTACAGCAATAGGTGCTGCTAGCAAAGTGTCAGGGATTCCAAAAGCGTCAGTTAACGCCACAGCGTTTTGCCGAACCTCCAAACAAAGCGAGTTGACCAGCTGGCGAATGGCCTTGGTTTTGGCACCAGCCATGTAGTCAGCCTCCAGGTACCAGCCTTTGTGTTTCTCTATTTGGGACAAGGCAAATAACTGACAAAGCTTGGTAAGGATATGCTTGCTGCCTTCATCAGTTACTTCGCTAATCTTCTCCTGAAACTGTTCCAGAATAATTCTTTCGATGTAAGCATGCCCGACCATCACCAGGTGGTACTGGCATTGATTGAAAGCGTCGAAAGAGTCCATTCCCTGATCGATGTAGTGCTTCAGTCGCTTGGCAGAAGATGCCAGAATGCTTTTTTCCCGGTACCTGAATGCTGCCAGGTGAAACTCTGAATCCAGCAGGTGTTCTTTGTCAGTGTTTCTGATGGTAATGGGGTTCATTTCCTGAATACTCACCTTGGCCTGATCGGTCACGTAGTTCAGCATGCCGAACAGGTTCATGTGACCAAACTCCTGTCTGAATTCAGAAAGTCTGCTCTTCGCCACCAGCTGCATCAGTACTGTGTTGTCTCCTTCGAAAGTGGTGTAAATCTCTGTGTCATTTTTCAAAGCGGCGATGCGGTTTTCAGCTAAATAACCTTTGCCCCCAAGTGCTTCTCTGCACTCCTGCAAGCTAGCGGTAGCGTTCCATGTCGCCCACGACTTTAGCCCGGCGGCCAGTGCTTCTATCTCCTGCATATCTTCTTCCGTTCTTTTAAGGAACCGTTGTGTAAGATACTGAAGGGAGAAATGCAACGCATAAGCATTGGAAAGGAGTGGCATGAGGCGACGCTGGTGTGTGCGGTAGTTGAGGATGGGAACCTCTGTACCACCTTCAGGCCCGAATTGTCTTCTGCCATCGGCATATCGAATAGCAATAGTAAGCCCGGATTTCGTGGCGCTTAGCCCAGAGCGGGGAATGCCGATTCTGCCGCCCACGAGAGTCCCAAGCATGGTAAAGAACCGGCGATTGTCGCTGCTGATTGGGCTGGCGAATTGCCCATTTTCATCGATGCTGGCAAAGCGATCCAGCATGCTTTCCTTTGGAATTACCACATTGTCGAAACATATCACTCCGTTATCGACGCCGTTCAAGCCCATCTTTCTGCCGCAATCTTTAATTGTCACCCCCTGGTGCATGGCGCCCTTTTTGTCTCGTAGGGGAACAACAAAGGCGCTGACGCCGTAGTCGGTTCCGTCAATGATCAGCTTGGCAAATACCGTGGCCATTTGGCCATGCAACGCTGCATTGCCAATGTACTCCTTCTGGGCTTTGGGGTTGGGTGTGTGAATGGTAATTTTGCCCGACTTGTGATCATAGGTGGCAGTGGTTTCAATGCCCTTTACATTTGAACCATGGCCTGTTTCTGTCATTGCAAAACAGCCCGGGAGATTGAGCGTACCCGCATCAGCCAGGTGTTTTTTATGGTGTTTTTCGGTGCCCAAGAAATAGATACTCATACCGAAAAGCCCAAACTGTACCCCAAACTTAATGACCATGCTCAGGTCGTGGTAGCTGAGAGTTTCCATGATGGTGAAATAGCCTTCCATGTCATCAGCGCCACCAAACTCTTTAGGGTAAGCACGGTTGCCATAACCTTGCGACGCAAGAATTTTGCACCAATGGAGTACTTTTTCACGGTATTCGGTAAGGTCTCCCGTGTCCGGGTATTTGAACTCGGGGTCGGATAGAAGTGTCTTTACTTTGGTAATGAGGGCAGCTTGATCACCGTCCAAAATTGCCCTGAGTTTATCAACCGAAAATGTTTGTTGAGATGCGAGTGTTTCCGCTTCGGTAGCAGCCCTGTCATTAGACGCCAGATGGAATGCGGACTCCCTGCTAATAATGCCCAACGCATCTTCAATATCCCGCAGTGGCTGCTGAGCATTCTGAAAGGCCACTTCATCCCTGCCGATACTATTAAGCTCTGCAAGCTTGTTGCCAATGTCCACCAGACTTGTTTTCATTTCGGGCGACAGTTCCTGAGAGATACGTTTTATTTCTGTGAGCCAGCTTTTTATCTCGTTAGGAGACGGCGGCTTAGCAGGGTTCAGGTAAGACAGCAGCAATTCCCTTTCCTCGGTTTTCAGCCACGACTGCTTGTTAATCAAACTTTGGATATTTTTTATCTCACTTGGCGTAAGTACATCATCTGCCCATACCATGTAAAACATTGGAAGAAAAGAATACAGAGATGGATTGGCTTTTAGTAGCGGGGAATTGATCATGGGTGTTATTGTTTGTCTAAATTTTACTCTTTAAAAGTTTTAAAACAATGATAATTTGGTCCAGCATTAGCTTTTAATCACCGGGCTTCCCAAAAAGGCCATAAAAGATTTTGACCTTTCGAAAAAAGAGTTGTTCAATACAACTAGAGATTGATTAGTTTGATTCAACTAACTCTAACAAACCATGAAACCATTTGTTAACATCGTTCTGTTCCTTTTGTCTTGCTGTTTGCCCATGGCAAACGTCCATGCTCAGCCTTTTTCTTTCGAATCCATCAAATCGTATCCATTTCCCGCTGACATGACCTCCGCTGCCACGGGAAGTAAGATAGCATGGACTTTTAACGAACAAGGGCAAAGAAATATCTATGTGGCTGAAGGCCCTGATTTTAAAGCAAGAAAGCTTACGCAGTACAACGACGACAGTGGACAGGAAATATCGAGCCTGGCAGTGACTGCTGATGGCCAATGGGTAGTTTACGTGAGAGGAGGAGACCATGGTTCCAATTGGGACGATGATGCGCCGGTGAATACCTCTTTCCTTCCGGAGCCCCCACAAGTTCAGATTTGGAGCGTCCCATTTGCAGGCGGAGAGCCAAAAATGCTGGCGGATGGGGATTTACCTTCTGTCTCACCAAACTCGAAAACGGTAGCTTATGTTAAGGGTGGGCAGATATTGTCTGTACCCATCGAAGGCACTGCCAAAGGCGAGGCGCTGTTTACTGCAAGAGGAAGGAATGGCAGTGTTACATGGTCACCTGATGGAACGAAAATGGCTTTTGTCTCCCATAGGGGCGACCATTCATTTGTGGGGGTTTTTACCAACAAAGAAACGCCGATTATCTGGCTGGCCCCTTCTTTCAATTTTGACAGATCTCCAGATTGGTCGCCGGATGGCACAAGAATTGTTTTTGTTCGTACACCAGGTGCAGGAGGCGCACCCGACTCGATACTGGCAAGGAAGCATCGCCCGTGGGCCATTTGGTCAGCCGATGTGTCAACTGCTCAGGCCAAAAAGCTCTGGGAAGCACCCAAAACGCTGGCTGGCTCAACACCCAACACTCACGGCGGCACCAACTTACATTGGGCAGCAAAAGGCAAAATCGTATTCATGTCGTACAAGGATGGCTGGCCTCATATGTATTCCATGCCTGAAGCAGGCGGCGAGTCTATGTTGCTGACGCCCGGCAACTTCATGGCTGAGCACGTGAGTCTCAGCAGTGATCGTACAACATTGTTGTTTAGCGGAAACACAGGTTCCGACCCGCTTGATCTCGACAGGCGGCATGCAGTGCAGGTGTCGGTAGACAAAGCCGACATGAAGGTACTTACCCCAGGCAGCGGCCTCGAGTGGACGCCTGTAATGACTGGCGACGGCAAAAGCATAGCAATGATCAGTGCCACACCGCAGCGGCCACCTCTTCCGGCTATTTTACCGGCCAATGGAGGGAAAATAAAACTGCTGGCTGAAGACCGGATTCCTTCCGGGTTTCCAACGAAAAGCCTGGTGACACCAACTCAGGCAGTGTTTACATCTGAGGATGGCTTCACTATCCATGGTCAGCTGTTTACGCCGACCAATAAGCCAGCCAAAGGCCCTGCCATCATTTATGTTCATGGGGGCCCACCAAGACAAATGCTTCTTGGTTGGCATTATTCCGACTACTATACCAATGGCTATGCAACCAACCAGTACCTGGCCAGCCTTGGCTTTACTGTGCTGGTGGTTAACTATCGCCTTGGCATCGGTTATGGCTACGAATTTCATAACCCGGCAGATGCAGGAACCTGGGGAGCCAGTGAGTACAAAGACATTAAGGCAGCGGGGCTTTGGCTCGGCAAGCAGCCAGGAGTTGATGCATCAAAGATTGGCATCTACGGTGGGTCATATGGTGGCTATTTGACGGCCATGGCTTTGGGGAGAAACTCTGACATTTTTGCCGCTGGCGTCGATATTCACGGTGTGCATGAGAGAACGACTGGTAGGATAGGAGATATCCTGTACCCGGATCAATATGAAAAAGCGCCCGACGCAGAGAAGGCCGCTAAAGTAGCGTGGGAGTCTTCCCCGGCATCAACAGTTGGCAGCTGGACCTCGCCGGTTCTCATTATCCATGGTGATGACGACCGAAATGTCCGCTTTAGTCAAAGCACTGACCTGGTGCAACGTCTGCTTGAAAAAGGAGTGGAGATGGAAACCATCGTCATAGTCGACGATACCCACCATTGGATGAAGCATGGAAACTCCTTAAAAGCAGGAAAAGCGACGGCCGATTTCTTCGTTAGGAAGTTAAAGAAGTAAGATAGTCTACTATAATAGTTAATATTTTTATTGCTAAGGGTATGTATTTAGTTTCCGGTTTATGAAGTAAATATTTTTAAAAGATTTACTTTTAACCAGTGAAACTCTTGAGCCGGCAACTTCTTTTTGCATCTTTTATATGCCTTGTGTACATTCATAAGGCATCAGCGCAACAGGTATTGTCTGTTAGAGACAAATTAGGATATTCAAAGTCCTACCGTAGTGGGAGCCACGTTGCAAACGCCTTTTCCAACAAAGATTCCCTGGGAGTAACTCTCTATGCGAAAGGGGCATCGAGCAACTCGACAGAACCAGAGGCAAAGCGAGGTGAATTTATCGTTAAATTCAAACAAGGGGTACCTTCTGCTTCGCAAAGCAAGCAATTTGGATTTAATGCCAAGCCTTTCAAGGATCCAGTTCTGTTCGATAAATTGCGTTCAGACCTGAATTTGCTGCACTCGGCCCGAACAAAAGGGAGTAAAAGTACATTGGCTGTTTCTTCGCTTGAAAAGGAGTATTCAAAAGCTTTCTTTGGGGCGCATATAAGAGCTAGTGAAGAGTTGGTTGACGAAATACAAAAACTGGACTATGTCGAATCCGTCCACCCAAATGGTGTTGTAAAGGCTTTTCTGGACACCAGCGTGCCTTTAATTCGTGCCCCGGAGGTGTGGGATAGCTATGATATACGGGGTGAGGGAATTGTTGTTGGTATAATAGATACGGGCATTGATTACAATCATCCCGCTCTAGGTGGTGGCTTTGGTCCTGATTTTAAAGTAGTTGGTGGGTATGACTTTGTGAATGATGATAATGACCCCTTCGATGACAATGAACATGGGACGCACGTAGCTGGTATTGTGGCAGCCAATGGTGGTGGGCTTATAGGAGTAGCACCAGAAGCTAAATTGGTGGCTCTGAAGGTGCTTGACCAATATGGATACGGATACGATGATGACATTCTTGATGCCATAGAATGGGCGGTTGACCCCAATGGTGATGGTGATTACAGCGACCGGTTGGATGTTGTGAATATGAGCCTTGGCGGGCCAGGTGACTACCAGTCGCCAACAGCAATTGCAGTCAATGCTGCTGTGGAAATGGGAGTTGTTTTTTGTGTGGCTGCTGGTAATTCTGGTGGCTTTAAGACGATCGGCAGCCCAGGCACAGCAGAAAGAGCCATTACAGTTGGTGCCAGTGACGACTACGACATGCTTGCCTACTTTAGCAGTAAGGGGCCAAATGCAGGAAACTATGCGATCAAGCCCGATTTATTGGCTCCAGGCGTAAATATAGCGTCGAGTGTTCCTGGAGGAGGTACTGCGAATTTTAACGGCACATCCATGGCTACTCCTCACGTTGCTGGAGTAGCCGCCCTTTTAAGAGATATTCATCCTGACTGGACTGTAGATCAGGTAAAGGCAGCACTAACCACTACAGCCAAAGACCTTGGGCTGCAAGAAATGCAGCAGGGTTCTGGCAGATTAGATGCCGTGAAAGCTGCAGGTGTCAGCAGTACTGCATATCCAACCCAATTGAGCTATGGACTAAATGCAACCGATCAACCCAATTGGGGTGGTTCTAAGACGGTGACTGTTACGAATAATAGTGTTTCTGAACAATCCTATTCCATAACAGTAACAGGAACGCAAGCAGGGATAACATTGACTCCAACTGAGACAGCTTTTACGCTAAATTCTGGCCAATCCACTACCATAAGCTTTTCTCTTGCCGTTGACAATAATGTATTTGAACAGGAGCCCAAAGCCTCACAATCCGCCGGAGGTAGGGTGACAATTGCAAGTGAAGAAGATGCGCTTGTAATACCCTGGGCCTTCGTTAGTGGAACTATTGTCAGAATAGTTTTTGAGGATAATCAATTGAACAGGGACTATAATAAACTGATCCAATTATTCAACGACGAATTTTCTTATGGAGCCAATGATGCTTCATTTTCGGGAGATGGATTAACTGCAACCTTTCTTGTTCCGAACGCTACTTATAACGGATTTTTCTTGTTTGAAGACTGGAGTAAGATTGCGCTGAAAGAAAATATTGTTGTTGATGGCAGTACCACTATTTCGGTAACCTCGGCCGACGTAGAAAACAAAATAACTTTTGCTGCCGCAGATGAGAATGGTGAAAGTTTAGCGGACAGTTATCAGGGAACCTTAACCTTACTGATCCAGTCAAAGAGCAGCCGCTTTGGAAATATTGTTTCATACGGCACTGCGCTTCGTGAATTAAATTTCTCGGATTTTTCCTCAGAGTACTTCGCTACAACAAACTACACATTTGATGTTCGGAATGAGTCTGGTAACAAGTTGTATAACATAGAGTTAGCTGCTTTCGATGGTCTCTCTGAAAGTGCAGACATTCAGCGAAACTCCGAGGATCTTTACCATTTTGGTCTTGATTTTGATTTACCGGGATCGTCTGCCGTTCATGATATTACCTTCTTTGTTAATGCGCACTGGTTTGACGACTATGGTGGGGGCGGAAATACGGTTGGTTTTGGTCGGAATTGGGGCAGTAGTGTAAACTTGCCTATGGATATCTGGCATGCAGACGCATACATTACAGAGTCGTCAGTCATTAATAATTGGGGCTTAGGGATTGATGCGCATGTTTCTAAAAATGTCAACGATTCATATCAATCGTTGCGAACTAAACTGCTTAGGGTCTTTGATAATAAGATTGCCAGTTTCGATGGCAAATGGCCACTGAGCGACACGCCGGGAATGAATATGGGGCAAACACTCAATTTTGGTAGTGGTGTTCTGCACCCAGGAACCTACCTGAATAATTACGATATCCGTTCAAGCGCTTTTTTGGGATCCTTCGGGGAAGAAACCTATTTCCTGTATGATCAGATGAATGTGAAAGTTTCAGCGAGCGACTTGGTTCTTTTCAATGGAACAGGGAGAGATTTTTTCTCAGACTGGGGGTTTTATCAGGCTGGACAGTATCAATTTGACTTCACTGTTCCACATGAACAAATGCCTGGCCAGGAAGGCGTCATCAAATACACAACCAATTCCATTGTTCAAAATGAAGGCGGCAGTGTTACGTCCCCTTTCATGCCGGGGTTTTATTTTCAAGATAAATCGGGCGAGCTTACTAACCAATTTGAAAAGGTATTGGATGGTAAGGTAAGATTTTCAGTAAGGCCTGGCCTGTCTTCGCTCGTTGGTAGCCAGCTTTACATTAAGAAAAGTGGTTCGGATAACTACCAGATCGTTCCAGTGGAGTTTGTTACTACCGAAAACCTCGATGGAAGGAAAGTGTTCGAAGGAAGTATTTTTAACAAACCTTCTGACGATACATATTATGACATCAAACTGGTGGCCAAGGGATCTTCCGGTGACTCAATGCAATATATAATGACCTCTGCGCTGTTCGTAAAAGCGAACAAAATTCCGGAAGTTGTTGACCAGCAACCAGTCACAATATTCAGAGGCGCCTCTCACGAAATATCTTTGGATGATTTGATCATTTTGGATGACGACTCCAATGCTTCTGAGATGAGCATAATTGTGGAAAATGGGGATAGTTATTCTGTTGATGGAAAAAAGATTATAGCGCCGATCGATTCCGTTGGCACAATTAAGGTTCCCGTTTCGGTTAATGATGGTTATGATAGTAGTGAGCCATTTCTATTGAACATTAAAGTTGTTAATCAGCCTCCGGTTGTTACAGGGCAAGTAGCTGTTGAAATAGATAAAAACAACGCTTATACGTTGTCCCTAACAGACATTACTGCGACAGACGCCGATGATATTTACCCAACAAAACATACGTTACTTGTTCTACCTGGCGAGCACTATGTAGTTGAAGGCATGACAGTCTTTCCTAACGAAACTTATGGAGGTGAACTTCAGGTAAACATTGTTGTTAATGATGGATTTTCAAACAGTGCAGTATATAGGTTTGAGATTCAGGTAACAAATGAGCCTCCGGTGATCACAGGACAGCAAGCTATAAGTATTTGGAAGTCAGCATCATGGGAGATCGGCGTCAATGATCTTATCATCGTAGATTCAGATAACCACTATCCTGACGGGTTTACTGTGAAAGTGTTGGCCGTTTCAAGTGGGCAGTTGGAAGATAACCTCGTTACACCACCAAACGATTTTAATGGTGTCTTAACCGCTTCGGTTGTTGTGAACGATGGAGCTGACGATAGTAATATATTTGAGCTGGAAATTGAAGTGATGAATGTTGCGCCATCGATTGTTGGGCAGCAGTCAATGCAAGTGACTAAGAATAATAATTTTTCTGTATCAGTTGATGACTTACAAATCATTGATGAGAACGATGGGCCTGATTTTGCTTACCAGCTTTCTATCGGGCAAGGTGAGGACTTTTCTGTTACCGAGGATGGCATGGTTCGGCCTACTGCAGGGTTCGTCGGCACCATTATCATTCCTTTGACAGTGAGTGATGGGGTGGATAGTAGCCCGGTTTTTGAGTTCTTAGTAGACATTCTTAACCACAAGCCAGTAATAACCGGGCAGGTAGCGACAACGCTTGGCAAAAACAAACCGATTGAGATCGATTTGGCGCAGCTAACTGTGACTGATGCAGATGATCCGCTGGAAAGTCTGACCCTGAAACTAGTTGAGGGGAATGGTTATCAGATTGTTGAGGGTAAGATTATGCCATCAGTCAATTTTGTGGGAGTTCTAAAGATCAATATAACGGTAACCGACGGCATTGACGACAGCGACCTGTTTAAGTTTTCAGTAAACCTGAGCAACGACATTCCGCAAATTACCGGTCAACAGGAACTGAGTATTGACAAAAATGCTTCACTAAAAATCCTGCCTCAATATGTATTTGTTGATGACGATGATGATGAATTTCCAGTCAACCATTCTTTGAAGATAGGGGCTGGTGACAATTATAGTGTATCAGGGCAGACGGTAACTCCTGCTTTGGACTATATTGGGGAGCTGGAAGTACCAGTTGTAGTGAGTGACCCAAACAGCACCAGTCTGCCTTATAATCTAATCATCATGGTGAATGCAATAAGTGGCATTCAAAGCAGTATGTCTCAGCTTGTTGATGTTTACCCTATTCCAGTTAATGATTACCTAAGCATTCGATTTAAAAACCAAATAAGTGGGCAAATCATGCTAAGCATCGTTGACCTGGTGGGGCAAACACTCACGGAAGATAATCTGGAGAATGTCCAATCTAATAGTGAATATGCGTTGGTTACAAGCCATCTCCGTCCTGGAGTTTATCTCTTGCTGGTTTCGACTTCTTCAGGGGATAGTTTCAGTACTCGTATCGTCAAAGACTAGGCACTAGCCGCCTCGTCCAGAAACCAATAAAGCACGCCATTTGTGGGCTTTATATGCGAAGCAGGGTATGTCCTGAACTTGCCCCTATGTTTAAGTATTTCCTTCACTTTAGCTTGCTTGCTTTCGCCAGTCACCAGGAAGGCGATGCTTTTCGCATTGTTAATCACTGGGCCGGAAAGGCTGATTCTCTTTTGCCCTGATTCAGGGTGTGTAGCAACAACACAGGTTTCGGTAGCTTTCAACAACTCCATTTGATCAGGAAAGATCGATGCAGTGTGTCCGTCAGTGCCCAGACCAAGTATCACCAGATCGAACCTGGGGAGCCCGTCGGATGATGTCACGTTCTTTTTGATCTCGTGGCTATGTCGTTGAGCCTCCTGTTTGGGTTCGTTTTCGCCAAGGATGCGGTGAATATTGCCTTCAGGAATACCAACCTTATCAAACAGATGTGTCTTTGTCATGCCATAGTTGCTGTCCTTATCGGTAGGAGGGACACAACGTTCATCACCCCAATAGAAATGCATCTTCGACCAATCAATCGCCTTTTTGTAATCGGCAGCAAGAATGTCAAACAGTAGCTGTGGGGTAGAACCTCCGGAGAGTGCGATGTTCAGTTTGTCACTGTTTTGATTGAGATCGACCAAAAAGGTGGCAAAATCCTCTGCTACTGCCCTGGGGTTTTTTGAAATATGTAATTCCATCAGCTATTATAGTTCGCAATAAAGTCCGTCATCAACCAAATTGGCGCAAGGATTCCGCCAGCCGTGGCCATTTTCAATTAGTGTATTTGCCTGTTCCGGTCCCCAGGTGCCTGAGGGATATCCGTAAACTGGAAGGTCGGGATCATCTTTCCATGCTTTTAGTATCGGATCAACAAACTCCCAGGCAGCAATAACACTGTCGCCTCTGGCGTAGAGTGTCGCATCGCCCTGCATGCAATCGAGCAGCAGCCTTTCGTAGGCTTCTGGCACGTATGCGTCCGTTAGCCCGTCATACTGAAAGTCCATATTCACCGTTTCTACCTTAAAGCCGTTGCCCGGCACCTTCAGACCGAACTTCAATAAAATACCCTCGTTGGGCTGAATTCTGAAGACAAGTACGTTTTGCGAGTTGGCAATTCGCCGCTGGCTGAACAGGTGATGGTGGTTGGGTTTGAAGTGAATCACCACCTCAGAAACCCTGGTTGGCAGCCGCTTGCCGGTGCGGACGAAGAAAGGCACATCGGCCCATCTCCAGTTGTCGATGTAGAATTTTAAAGCCGCAAAGGTTTCGGTTCTTGATTCGGTATCCACGCCTTGCTCATCTCTGTAACCGAGATATTCCTTGTCTCCGAATGTCGAATTGAGGTATTGACCTCTAATGACGTTGTTTCTTATGTCATCGGCACTTAAAGGGCGTAGGGACCTAAAGAGCTTCAGTTTCTCGTTATGGATCGATTCTGCATCCATTCTTGCCGGGGGCTCCATTGTCACCAGCGACACTAGCTGTAGCAGGTGGTTTTGGATCATGTCCCTCAAAGCTCCGGAGCCATCGTAGTAACCGCCACGCTTCTCTACACCCACACTCTCTGCAGCTGTAATCTCTACTTTTTCAATGTATATGCGGTTCCAAAGTGGCTCGAAAATAGTGTTGCCAAATCTGGCCACCAGCGTATTCTGCACGGTTTCTTTACCCAGGTAGTGGTCGATTCTATAAATCTGATCTTCTTTGAACGACTCGAGCAGCTGGTTGTTTAGTTCTTTTGCACTTTCCAGGGTGTAACCAAAAGGTTTTTCAACAATCAATCTTTTCCAGCCCTTTTCTTCCGTGTTGAGTTGAGCTTCGCCCAAATTTTTAGAAATCACTGAGTAAAGTGAAGGGGGAGTAGAAAGATAGAAAATATAGTTTTGATCCGTGTGACAGTCATTGCATAACGTTTTAAGCCGATTGGCCAGCAACTGATAGTCTACTACCGCTTTCGTGTCAATTGACTGATAGAATACCAACTTGGCGAAGCTCTCTAACTCATCTGGCTTTTCTTTAGAAGCTTTCAGGTGTGGGTTGTCAAACACAACTTTCTTCCTGTATTCCTCGTCGCTAAAATCTGTTCGGCTAACACCAAGAATGGCATAATTCTCCGGCAAGAAACCTCTTTTGAATAAATTGAAAACGGCGGGAATTAGTTTACGCTCAGTAAGATCGCCAGAGGCTCCAAAAATAGTAAGTATCTGATTATCAGTTTTTTTCATTTAGGTACTACACAGGGGTGATAGCAAAATTCAATTTAATTGGCGAAGATCAGTATTTTTGGTCTGAATCTCTTGATATTCGCTAAAAAACAAGCAATTAACATCATATGAGGGCAGTTGGTTGCATGGTGGCCGTCATGTGGAATGAAAAATAGGACAGGAATGGAAAAAACGTATGACTTTGGCCTTGTAGGCCTCGGAGTGATGGGAAGAAACTTCATTTTGAATGTGGCAGACAACAATTTCTCCGCTTATGGCTTAGACACTGACCCTGAAAAGGTAAAGTCTTTGAGGGAAGAAGGAGCAGGAAAGGTTGTTGATGGCACTACCGACAAAAAGGAGTTTGTCTCAAAGCTTTCCAAGCCACGAAAAATCATGTTGTTGGTTCCGGCCGGAGGCCCTGTCGACGCTGTTATCAACGATTTGTTTCCGTTGCTTGATAAAGGTGACCTTATCATTGATGGTGGAAATTCATTTTTTACTGACACAGACAGAAGAGCTGAAAACCTGGAGTCAAAAGGTATCTACTTCTTTGGCACAGGAGTGTCCGGAGGAGCGAAGGGAGCCCGCTTCGGCCCCAGCATTATGCCGGGAGGTGACAAAGATGCCTATGAAATTGTAAGGCCGATTTTTGAAGCGGTTTCGGCGAAAGTCAATGGCGATCCGTGCGTAGACTATATGGGAGCCCGTTCGGCAGGCAACTATGTAAAAATGGTGCACAACGGCATTGAGTATGGGCTGATGCAGCTCATTTCCGAGGCTTATGATGTGATGAAGAGAGGGCTGGGCCTAAGCAATAAGCAGCTCCACAACACTTTCGATGAATGGAACAAGACCAAGCTACAGTCGTTTCTGGTAGAAATAACAGCAGAAATTTTCGAGAAAAAAGACGAATTGACCAACAAGGACCTGGTCGACGTAATCCTTGATAAAGCAAAGCAAAAAGGAACAGGCAAATGGACGTCCCAAAATGCCATGGACCTCGGTATTCCGGTGCCTACCATCGATGTGGCAGTAAGTATGCGGGAGATATCGTCAATGAAGGCTGATCGGGAAAAAGCGGAATCACTCTACGGAGCCAAGACCATCAAAGGAGATAGCAGCCTTACGGTGAAAGACGTTGAAGACGCACTTTTCTTTGCCTATATCGTTACATACGCTCAGGGAATGACCCAGCTTTGGGCTGCTTCGAAAGAGTACAACTACGGCTGCGACATGGAAACCATCGCTAAAATATGGAGAGGTGGCTGCATCATCCGCTCAGGCCTTTTAGAGGACATGAGGAAGGCGTATGCCAGGGATAAAGCACTTAGTAGCCTGTTGCTGGATAAAGACATTGCTTCCAAAGTTAAAACTTGCGAAGCGTCGGCAAGAAAAGTGGCCGCTTATGCCATTGGCCAGGGCATTCCGGTGTCGGGAATGGTTGCAGGTTTGAGTTATTTCGACGCCTTCACCACAGGTCGTTTGCCACTGAACCTGATTCAGGCACAACGTGATCATTTCGGTTCACACACTTATGAAAGAACCGATCGGGAAGGGATTTTCCACACAGAGTGGTAAAAGAAAAAGGCTGAGTTAGTAGCTCAGCCTTTTCATTACCTATATTTCCAAAATACATTCTTGGGGTTGTTATATAGCGTCAGAACCTCGTTCACCAGTTCTGATCCTTATGCACTCTTCCAGTTGCATAATAAATATCTTGCCGCTGCCTATCATATCACCGTCGTGTGCCTGCGTTGCGTCCATAATGGCATTGCAGGTGGTGTCAACGAAACTATCATTCACAGCTATTTCCAGTCTGATATTGGAGACCAGATTGGGAATCACCTTCTGGCCTCTGTAGACCTCTTCGGACACCCGCCGTCCATGACCGGAAACGTTGCCCACAGTTATTCTTGATATGCCAGCCTGAATCAACGATTCTCTCACTTGATCCAGCTGATTTTCTCTTATAATGGCTATAATCAGTTTCATTCTCTGTTAGTTAGGGGTGATCATTCCGTATCCTTTCTCACCATGGTACACATTGTCGAGCCCTTTCATTTCATCTTCCTCGGCGGCCCGGATTTTGACAAATTTATTGAGCACAAAAAGAATGACGAAAGTGCCTACACCGGCGTAAACTATGGCTATCACAATAGCAGTTAGTTGCACTCCAAGTTGTTGCATTACTGTCCACGTGCCACCTACAGCCGTTGCTGCATCAGCCATCCAGCTTTCTCTGATAAAGAAAACAAGGAAAATGGCGCCTATGATACCGCCAACACCGTGGATACCAAAAGCATCTAGTGTATCATCATAGCCGAGTTTGTTTTTTAGTATAATAGCGAGGTAGCACACAATAGTAGAAAGTGCTCCCAGTACAAGAGCTCCTCCTGGCTGAACAACGCCAGCCGCAGGCGTGATGGCTACCAAACCTGCCAGAATGCCCGATGCAAAACCAAGTGCTGTTGCTTTCCCCTGATGGAAGCCTTCCACGATCAGCCAGGTAAGTGCACCGGCCGCAGCTGCTATTTGTGTAACGGTCAGGGCCTGGGCAGTGCTCAACCCACTTGAGATACTGCTGCCGGCATTGAACCCAAACCAACCGACCCAAAGAAGCCCGGCACCTATCATCGTCATCACAAGGTTGTTGGGCTGCATGGGCAAATGTGGGTGCGATTTTCTGGCTCCAATAAAGAGCACGGCAACCAATCCGCTAACACCGGCGGAGATATGTACAACCGTGCCTCCGGCAAAATCAATGGCACCGTTGGCTCCCAGGTTGAAAAGGAAGCCGTCAGACGCCCAAACCCAGTGGCAAAGCGGATTGTAAACGACAAGTCCCCACAGCGCTATGAAAAAGCAATAACCTTTAAACGTGATTCGTTCGGCCACGGCACCGGCAATAAGAGCAGGGGTGATGATGGCAAATTTTGCCTGGAACATTGAGAAGACATACTCGGGAATGCCGTCAATAATACTGTCATCGATACCTGAAAGCATCACATAGTCGGAATTCCAGCCAAACCAGCCACCAAGTACATTTTCACCAAAAGCCATGCTATAGCCGCAAACTACCCAAAGAACAGTCATGATACCCATGGCTGTAAAACTGTGCATCATAGTGCCGAGCACGTTTTTAGTCCTGACAAGGCCACCATAAAACATGGCAAGGCCGGGAATCATAAGGAGCACAAGTGTGGTAGAAGTCAGCATCCAGGCAGTGGCACCTGAGTCGATCTCAGACGTTTCCTGGGCAAAGGCAACAGTGGAAGAGGCAATAATAGCCAATCCACTCAATAGAATTGGTCGAACAAAAAGCTTCATGTAGGGTGTGTTTAAAATTCAATCACCAGCTTTTTGGGACATGTTGTTTAGGGTGACGCAATATAGGAATTCAGATTTAAACTTCCTGAACGAGGCGCATTAAACCTGAAAGTAGCCGCTTCGAAAGCGTCAGAAACCTAATTATTGCAATTATTTAAGCTTATGTGCTCGCTCCAATTTCCGTGGCTAACTTCAACGGTCATGCTCCCACCCTTAGCGTCGAACCTTCCGTCTTCCAGCACTACGCCATCGCCACTAACGACCTGAAAGGAGGCGCTTGTGGAGAGCGAATACCTGATGCCGTTCGTAAAAGTAACTATGGGATTAAGCCTTTGGAAAACCAGCCCGGCGGTCGATTGGCTGGGAATGCACTCTTTTATAACCTCGTAGTCCTTTACTTCCTCTGGAGCGCCGTTTAAGAACAGCCCAAGAGGAATATGCAACCTGCTGGCCCAATCGCTCTCAGCATGGATGCCATTGGGCACCTCATAGTAGAAAATGTCTTTACCATATTCAAATCCCTGATTTTCCAGGCTTTCAATCATCGGAACGTAATAGTTCCACTCTTTAGTACCAATGTCGAAATAGAACCGGGTGTTTGACAGCTCTTTTGGCTCATCGAAAATGGCATAGTCTGCTACCCAGAATGAGGGGGACATGGAGGCGGAAAAGGAAAAGATCTCCGGGTAATTAATTCCGGCCCAGGCTGTATAAAGTCCGCTAAGAGAGAAACCGAATATGGCTCTTCTTTTCGTGTCAACGGGGTAGTCTGCCTCCACCATCGGAATCACCTCATTGATGAGCCTTTCAGTGTAGTTAACAGAACCCGGAGAATACTCAGACCAGTTTTCTTTGATCCATGGGTCGTTGTAGGGTATATACCTGCCGTATCTATGGCCCGCTGCTGATACCCCCACCATCATGAAGGGCTCTATGGTGGAAGTAGCTTCAAATTGGTAAGAAGTTAGACTGGTAATGGCTCCTTTGAAAACGTCTCCATCATTGAAGTAAATGATGGGATATTTCCCGGAAGCATTTTCTGCCCTTGGTACATAGATGTCGATAGTAAGATCATCAGATAACTCAAGCGTGGTAATGGTAAAACTTGAATTTCCCGACGAAGGTGGTGTGTTGTCATCATCTGAGGGTGACGGGCTGGAATCACTACAGCTGCAACTGAATAAGATGCCTGCCAGGAAGATAATATGGTAAAGTGCTCTCATATAACGATATGACAACTCAGGACATAAAAGTACTTATTTGTAGAAAAAATCATTTTGATCTGGATCTGTTCCCAAATAGCTCCATTTTGGTTATTTACCTGAGCGGTTTTACTATTTTAATGGTCAACCTGTATATTGTTCGACTACCAAATTGTGATCAATCGTGAGAAGACCAATCCAACTGACCTTTATTTTAGTTTCCTTGTTTTTCTTCCAGCGGTGCGAAACGCCTCAGCAGGGTGCTTCGGAATTCACCGCTGACGAAATACAACGATGGGAAGCCAGAGCGTCTCGTGTTACCATTATTCGTGACAACTGGGGCATTCCTCATATTTATGGAAAGACCGACGCCGATGCCATTTTCGGTATGTTGTATGCACAATGCGAAGACGACTTTAAGCGTATTGAGGCCAACTACCTGACCTCGATTGGGCGGATGGCAGAGGTGGAAGGCGAGAAAGCACTTTATACCGACCTTCGGCAAAGGCTTTTTATCAATGAAGAGGAAATAAAAGCCCTTTATGATAAGGCCCCGGAGGGGATGAAAGAACAGATGAAGGGCTTTGCCGATGGCATTAACTATTACCTTTACAAACACCCTGAGGTGAAACCGATGCTGCTCACCAGGTTTGAGCCCTGGATGCCGCTTACTTTTAGCGAAGGAAGCATCGGTGGAGACATAGAATCTATATCAACTGAAAGCTTAGAGGCGTTTTACGGGAGGAAGCCAGTTTCTCCGGTTTCTTCAGTGTATACCTACGAACCAGAACCTGAGCCTACAGGGTCTAATGGTTTCGCTATTGCACCATCCAACAGCGCATCAGGCAATTCTCTACTGCTGATCAACCCACATACTTCTTTCTTTTTTCGCTCCGAGCAGCATGTGGTAAGTGAAGAAGGCCTCAATGCTTATGGCGCCGTCACCTGGGGACAGTATTTTATCTACCAGGGCTTCAATGAACACTGCGGCTGGATGCATACTTCCAGTGCAGCAGACGTGATAGACGAATTTGCGGAGACTGTTGTAGAAAAGGATGGGAATTATTTCTACAAGTATGGTGAAGAGGAGAGGGCTCTGGAGGCCTCAGAGGTCACTTTGAAATACAAAGACGGTGAGAAAGTCGTCAGCAAAACATTCACGACCTACAAATCTCACCACGGCCCGATCGTAAGGGAAGAAGGCGGTAAATGGATTGCCGTAGGGCTGATGCAGGATCCATTGAATGCCCTCAGTCAATCGTACATGCGAACAAAGGCTGCCACCTACAACGACTTCAATAACAACATGCGGCTTCGGACCAACTCGTCGAACAACACGGTGTATGCCGACGACCAGGGCAATATTGGCTACTATCATGGCAACTTTATGCCCGTTCGTGACCCCCGGTTTGATTACTCAGGGGTGATCGACGGCAGCAACCCAGCCACCGACTGGCAGGGGCTCCATAAAATCGAAGAACTCGTTAGTTTGTTGAACCCTGAGAGCGGCTGGTTACAAAACTGCAATTCTACTCCATTTACCGCTGCAGCCGGATTTAGTCCTAAGCCCGAACACTATCCTGTATACATGGCACCGGACTCAGAAAATGCGAGGGGCATTCATGCGGTGCGGGTATTAGAGGGAAAAACGACCTTCACACTTGATAAGCTGATTGAAGCAGCCTATGATTCCTATTTGGTTGGGTTTGAAAACCTTGTTCCCTCTGTGGTACAAGCGTATGAAGGCTCCTCTGAGAAAGACGCTGACCTAGCGGCTCCAATAAAAGTGCTTAAAGAGTGGGATTTACGCTTCGGTGAGGAATCGGTAGCTACGGCGCTGGCTATTTTCTGGGCCCAGGAGTTAATGAAAGACTTGTACGAAACAAAAGGAGTTCGGCTAAGGCAGTTGGCTATGATTGACTATATGACCACGGAAGTGGAGCCGCAGATAAAGCTTGAGGCATTGAAAAAAGCCGTTGATAAGCTGGCAGCCGACTTTGGTACATGGGAAACAGCCTGGGGAGAGATCAATCGCTTTCAGCGTGTAGAAGGTGCCATCAGGGAGCCTTTTAATGACAGCCTGGCCAGCAACCCAATTGCTTATACCAGCAGCATGTGGGGGGCTTTGTCTGCATTCGGTAGCAGGCCATATCCGGGCACTAAACGTTGGTACGGAACAAGTGGCAACAGCTTTGTGGCAGTAGTGGAGTTTGGCGACACTGTCAAAGCCAAAGCAATAGTCACTGGCGGGCAAAACAGCGATCCTGCTTCACCACATTTCAATGACCAGGCGGAGATGTACAGGAAAGGGGAGTTCAGAGACGTATTATTCTACCGGGCGGATATTGAGGCAGTGGCGGAGAAAACATATAAGCCGGGAGAATAGCTCCCCCGGCATTTTACTTTATTCAGTAACCAGCAAAGATTGCCAGGCAGCAAGCTTCCAAACTCCCTTCTCCTTGCGGTAAACGTCGGTGTACTTAAGGATAATGGTACGATCACCGTTTGGGTCGCCAATCAGAAACCGGGCCTTTCCTGAGATTACGCCTGTGTTTCCCCACGAAATTGGATTTTGCTCAAGAATCTCTACATTTTTGTAAGTGCCAGCGGCCACCGATTCAATAATTTTGGCTTTGCCGTCAACGCCTCCGTGAGAATGAGTATACATCAAGTCGTCGGCAAGAATGGTTTCAAGTGTCTTGGTGTCTTTCTTCGCCATGACCTCGAATCGGTACTTTTCGGCATCCAGTAGTTCTTTCTGGCCAAACGCTGTCAAAGCAAACATAGCCAGACAGACAGTCAATAATTGCGTACGCATATTTTTATAGTTTAAGTGTTCAGTTATTTTGGAGGTAATTGAGGGTAGGGAATGATGGACTCTATCAAAAGCCCCACACCACTTTTGGTAAGCAAGGTAAGGGTTATGATGATACTACCAATGATGATCGCAATGCCTACATTGTTTTTTCTTATCTCCTCAAACTCATCAATGGGCGTGAGGCGGGCATACAGGGAGGTGCTCAGCAGCGCTATCACAATGGAAGCGCAGTAGGCAATGGCAATGTAAACAGCACCCTGCCCAATATACCTGAAGGCCAATACATAGCTGGCAGCGTCCTGATTTAGAAGCCTGAACGAGGAAATAAGTGGCTGAATTACCTCATTGATCATAAAACCAACCGAAAACATGATGCTGGCAGTGAAAATACTGTAGGCCAGGTTGCTTTCGGAGATCTTATAATACCTTCTACCCACCCATTGCAATATTTTGTAGGTAATGGAAAGAATGAAGATGCCAATAGTGACAGCCGACACTATTTCGATGAGCCCAAGTATGGCGATGTTATAGTTCATCCACTAATGCGATTTCCCAGTAATCAATATTTTGCATGTCAGGTGGTAGCATGCCAACAGGCCAGCCTTTGGCGGTAGTCTCCCAAAAATAGTAGTTTTTTCTACCTAAAGTAATGTGGTCTCCGGAAGACGGAATATTGAGTGCCAGCATGGCGTGCCGGTATTCGTAGCTCACCACAATCATTGGGTCAAAATTGAGCTTACGAAGCAAAGAAAAGAGTAACACCGCTCTGGTGTCACAATCACCAGACAGGGTATGCAAAAACTCATAAGGTGACAGGATGCCAAATTTGGCCAATGCCACACAAGGATGTTTCGTTGCGTCTGCTTCGGAACAGTCTCCTGAACTAATAAAATGGTAGGGAATATCCTGCACAAATGATACTGTCAACTCTGCCAGCGAAGCAGCGTCGAGGCTGTCAAGCAACGCAGTTTGCAGAAGACTGTCGGCCATAAAGCTTACCCACTCATCGTTTTCTTCCACTAGCTGCCTGTAAACACTCCCCCAATAGGCTCCATATTCATTGTTTGACGGACTGATAAGATTCCGTTTCTCCCTGCTCTGTTTGGCAAGGTCTTCATAACTGCGATAATGAGTGCAATAGGAGGCTCGGTAGTCAATCAAATCCCAGTTTCGGTGGTGAGTTCTGTCTGCGGTTATTGTATCAAATTCCGTGTAGTCCTCGCACAAACTCATCTCATAGGCCACCTCTGAATGCTTGAGCCCATCTATGAGTAAGCTGATGATCCAGAAGAACAGAAAAAAGAGCGCTATTATCTTAACTGTAGCTTTCATTGCTCCTTTGACTTTAAACTTCCACGTTTAGTTGATTTCATTTTCATGAATGGCGACTTCGGCCCTGATGTTTAGCAATTTGATTGGTAACAGCAATAAGCTGATTTTTCACCTAAAATCGATACATTCATTAAAAATTCAAATAACCTGACCTTTCAATAACATGAAGAAATTTAGCTATCTGCTGCTAGTGGTGTTTTTAGCTTTTGGTTGTGAGCAATCGGGTACCACCCTGCTGATAAAGGAGGGGTCTGATTTGTCCGTTTCGTCACCTTTTGAGTCAAAATTGGTAAAAGGGGCGGCTGACACATTCAGGGTTCATCTTGAAAAAGGTGCGATTGCCAGTGGGTTTGCGGATCAATTGTCAGTAGATGTGGTAGTGAAAGTATTTGGCCCCGACGGTCAACTGTTAGGTGAATTTGACAATCCGGCTCGGGGCCCCGAACCATTTCAATTTACAAGTGAAGGAGGCGTCTACCAGATAGTTGTTGCGCCTTTTCAGGAGAGCGAAGGTGACTATGTGATGATGCTGGACAGGGTAGAAGCAGTGGCTACAACAAACGAGGGTAAAATCGATCAGCTCATGAGGTTTGCTATAGGCACTGGCGAGGCCGTTCCCGGAGCGACCGTTGCAGTGGTCAAGGATGGAAAAGTAGTTTTTAGTAAAGGTTATGGCTATGCCAATCTCGAATATGATATAAAAAATTCGCCAACCACTATTTTTCATGTGGCGTCGGTTTCCAAACAGTTCACAGGGTTTGCCATCGCTATGCTGGCCGATCAGGGCAAGGTGTCGATGGACGACGACATCAGAAAGTACCTGCCAGAAATGCACGACTTTGGCGAAAAGATTACGCTCAACCATTTGGTACACCACACCAGCGGGCTGAGAGATCAGTGGAGTTTACTGGCGCTTGCGGGCTGGAGGTTGGACGATGTAATCACCAGAGAGCAGGTGCTGAGACTGATTTTTAAACAGACGGAACTCAACTTTAAGCCGGGCGAGGAAATGCTGTATTGCAATACAGGCTTCACACTGCTGGCGGAGATTGTGTCGAGGGTTACGGGGCAGTCATTTGCTGAGTGGACCAAGGCCAACATGTTCGACCCGCTTGGAATGAAAAATACCCTTTTCTACGACGACCATGAGAAGATTGTGAAAGGGCGATCCTACTCATATTACAAAAACGACCAGGGAGAGCTAAAGAAATCGGTGCTTAGTTATGCCAACGTGGGTGCCACCAGTCTGTTTACTACAGTAGAAGACCTGGCACTTTGGGCTGTCAACTTTGAAAATGTTAGTGTAGGTAATGATAACATTATGAAAATGATGGATCAGCGTTATATTCTCAACAAAGGTGATACCATGGGATACGGGTTTGGACAAGGTGTTGGGGAGTACAAAGGGCTGGTTAACAAAACCCATGGTGGGGCCGATGCTGGTTATCGAACCTTCATTAACAGGTTTCCTGAGCAGCGCTTTTCCGTGATTGTTTTCAGCAACCTGGCGTCATTCAATCCCGGCAATATTGCCTATCAAATTGCAGACATATACCTCGCAGATCAGCTTACAGAGGCTCCTCCTAAACCATCGGAAGCCCCTGCGGCCAGTGATCAACCAAAAGAAGCCTTCGACGCATCTAAGGTAACCCTGTCTGAATATACAGGCCGGTTTTACAGTACTGAGCTTGAAACAGCCTACACCCTTGAGGTAGTCAATGATACGCTCGTAGCTCACCACCAACGGCACGATGATATTAAACTGACCATTAAGCAAAAAGATGGATTTTCATCGTCGGCCTGGTGGACTGGAAACATCGATTTTACCAGGAACAGTAGTAGCGCTATCAATGGCTTCAAAGTGAACGCCGGCAGGGTAAGAAACGTGGCTTTTGAAAAGCAGTAAATGGAAGCGCAATGGCATTTGTACGTGATGGCCGTGCTGTATATTTTGGCTGGCATTAATCATTTTATCAACCCAACATTTTATTTCCGCATTATTCCGCCTGTTTTGAAATACAAGCAGCTGATCAATAGCATAAGCGGAGCCGCTGAGATCTTTTTAGGCATATTACTATTGACCTCTTACAGGCCGGTGGCTGCCATTGGCGTTATCGCTCTTTTGATTGCTGTGTTTCCCGCCAATGTATATCACCTGATGCAAAAGGGAGCCGGGATGAAGGTGCCCATTTGGGGACTTTGGCTGAGGCTTCCGCTACAGGGCTTACTGATTTGGTGGGCATGGCAGTACGTTTAAGGTAAGGCTGAAAAATAATATCACTTTCATGCTAAAAAACTGCTTTACTTTCCATTAATTTTGCATCAGTTTTATTAACAATATGGAAACAGAATCCAGCCTGCTGGTTGAAGTAAAAACACCTGATTTACAGGAGTTTAAGGAAGTAACAAACACCCCTCAAGTTCTTTTCGACATACTTCCTGACGATTGGCAGGAATGTATAGTGCCGTTCTGGGCCCAATACGCTGCTACAGCCCGTGTGTTTTGCCTGCTAAGTGATGAAAAAGTGCTGGGAGGAGGCATAGTATTCAGCACAATTCCGCCAGATACACTCGATGAAAAAATGGCTCAAGCGCTTTTTGACAAAGGCCTGCTTTATATTGGGTTTTTGTGGATTTCGGAAGAGATGAGGGGATGCAACCTTGGCTCTAAATGGATTGAGCAGGCAAGAAAGGTTTTTGACGGCAAGCCGTTCTGGCTCACAATAGATGATTACAGGTTAACGTCCTTTTACAAGAGAAATGGATTTCAGTTGATCGGTGAGGTTTCGAAAGATGACTCTATCGAATGGGTAATGGCTGACACAGAAGTCTAACGTATCGGTAATTGTTTTAAGGAGGTCTACTTTAGACTGTTGTAGTAGGCTGCCAGTTTTCTCAAATCTTCCTTCTTCCGGGAGATTCTCTCTTTTTTCACAAATTGCCTCATCTCATCCTGATGGTCAGGTAAGCTTTGAACCAACGCTTTCACCTTTGATATCTTGAACACCTCGCCCTTGTCGAGCTGGTAGTAGTACTCGAACCCGAGCTTGAGGTAGGTAGGGAGCGTTGGCGCACTTTCCATGGCTTTAGGAGCTTGCCCTGGTCTCAGCCGCACCACCTGTTTCATCATCACATTCAACCTTCCCGTGTCAATTACCTCAAAGAAGCCGAGGTTGTACTTGTTTGCCTCAATAAACTCTCCCAATATGAACAAGTGTTCACCCACCGAGATCATGTCGATACTTAAAACAGGCTCCATCAGATAGGTGAAGTCTCCTCGCTTAAATTCCATTTGGTCGGCGTACATGTTGTATCGCATGGGCACCGGATTTGTTTTTCGGTCCTTTTCTATAAAGACAATGCCGTCTTTAAATTCGTCGTCCATATACGGAGAGCCCTCGTACTCTTCACCCTTGTTGGCTCCTGTAATTGTCTTTGAGTAATTGATGTAGTCCTGATAGTCTACTACATTCCTGTCCTTGTAGGACACTATTTGGGCGTTCATCACCCCAGTGGAAAGCAGCAGTAAAAAGCTCACTATAATGAGCTTCCTGAGGTGGCGACTATATCCGGCGACTAAGCTCATAGCAGTTGGTGTTCAGAGTAAATAGGGGTAAACATCTATGGTAAAAATAAAAAAAAACGGCCGTCGGCATAAAATCATTTTCCGAAAACCGTAAACAGCATCGCAGTTGCCGCCGGAAAACTGTGCTTGGGCAGGCGAAAAATTGTCGCCAACGTATGGGTTAATAACAATAAAAAGCGCTCAAAAAAGAGCCCCTTTTGCCATGTTAGCACAACATTTAAACTAAAAAATCAAATCAGGTTAATGTATTGTGTCGTTTTCCACTCGCCACTGAGTATCATCACTTTCTCTACCAAAAGCTTGTAATTTTTCTGTCCGGATAAAAACTCGATTACCAGCGAGTTTGTGCCATCTGCCCGGGGAGCTTCTGTTTCGTAAGCGCCGACAAATAATACTTCCGACCACTCAATACCAAGCTCACAGCCAGCATAGAAAGTTCTTAAATAAGCCGACTCAATCTCGGGCTTTATCCTTTTTTGATAAACCTTGGCAAAGTCTTTTTTGGCCACGTCCAGAAACACGCTGTACGCTTCGGAATTGGCCATCATTAGACCGTGGAGTTCTTCCAATGATGGGAACAGATGATAATACTCTTTGATGGATTTGTTCTGAAACGAACTCAGAATTTGCCTGCCGAGGTTTTCTGCGGCCGTACCCTTCTCTTCCTCAGGCGAATGAGCCGTTGCGAAGTGTATTCCGAGCAACAAAGTTGAAAAAATAGCTAGTGCTTTCATTAATTGTATGTTTGAAAAATAGACGCTAATTCTTGACGTTAACAGCTACAATGTCTTGTGGTGGGATCGGCGCCGGAACTGCATTTGGCACGGGCTTTATAGATTGCAGGTAAGCAAAAATGGCCTTCAGATCCTGATCTGTCATTTGCTGGTACATCTGCCAGGGCATTGGCGGTAGCAGGTCACGTGCTCTTTCCAACCCCTTCGACTTGCCTTTTCTGATGGCGGTTTCGAATTGCTCATAGGTCCAACGACCGGTTCCGGTGGCATCGTCGGGTGTTAGGTTAGCAGAGAACGAAATACCCCATGGGCCAACAGCAGCCGTGAGACCTTGAGAAAACAGTATCCAGTCTTGCTGCATTGGTATGCTAGCAATCGCTTCGCTTGCCGGATGCCCTGACAAAAGACGAGTGGTGTCCAGGGCAGGCCCCTGTGGAGTCATTACCTTAGGCGTGTGGCAATCGTGACAGGCGCTGGTATTTACAAGGTATTGGCCACGGAGAATTTGCTCTTTTTTTGCCACCTCTGGCGATATTTGTTGCTCGTTCACAGCTGTTGATGGAGAGCAGGAGTACACAGCGGCGGCGAAAGCCACAAAGCATGCCATCTGAAGGATGCTTGAGTGTAGCGCCTTAATGAACCTGTTTTTCGTGTTTACATTGTTTGATCGAAGATTGTCTAACATTTTCATGGTTGAATTATTATGATTTGACCGGTTTTACGAAACAACTAACCGGCCAGCCTACGTAAAAAAGAGAGAATAGTACGTGAAAACACTTTCCTTCTATTTGCAGCTCTTTGTATGTTTTTTTTGCTGAAGCGAAACTTATAGACGGCTTTTTTCGTGGAAGAGCTTTATCATCGGCCTGATGGTCGGTATTTTTTTAATATGAGTGACTACATTACGCTTGACTCCCCCAATGTCCCGATATTGAGGCATGGGGAAAACGACACCATTCCCTATGGTGTTTTTATTAAGTCTCCTGTTGAGGCGGATACGCTGCCGGACTCGGAACTTGCATCTTTCAAATCGAGAGACATGTACCTCCCAAATTTCTCCATTCGGGAGGTTGAGGGGATATTCTCAAGGGATGTGGTGCTTAAAAACCTCCGCAGTGAGGGAGCGGATCTTCCTGGAAGCTGCCTTTTGATGAAAGCTGATGTAAAGACTTATCTGAGTGGATCGAACCAGGTTATAGCCACTAAGCAAGCTTCTCAAAACTTCAAATTTGACCCCAACAACGAATACCGTCATCATATAGCCGCTAACAGCGAGCTTCATTATGTTCACGTGTCGTATGCACCGGAATATCTCGATAGCTTCCTGCCGCAAAACGAGCCATGGGCTGACTGGGTGAGGGAAAAGATAGCCAAAAAAGAAAGGGTTTTTGGGAAAGAGTATCAGCCGCTCAGCCTTGCTCAGCTCAGGGCCATTCAAACCCTAACCGATTGTCCGTTGGTTGGGAGTTTGGGTGTAATGATGGTTGAGACTTCGGTAATCCAGATTATTTTATTGCAGCTACACTCGCTTTTTGCGGAGGAGTACAGGTTGATTGATAAGACTCAATCCCCTAGAAGGGATCAGGACCTGGTGCACACAGTCAAGCAATACCTCCGAAACAACTATTTGGAGGATCATTCCATTGCTGGTCTTGCCAGGCAGTTTGCAACTAATAGCAATAAGCTGATGTTGGTGTTCAAAACCGTAGAAGGAAAAAGCATCTTTGAATACATAAGCGACCTAAGAATGCAACATGCGGTGCACCTTCTTCACGACAAAGACGTGAAAGTTTCACATGTGGCTCGAACGCTCGGCTACAAAAACCCGAACCATTTTTCTACGGCTTTCAAAAGGATTTATGGCGTTGTGCCCACTGAATTCAGGTATAAACCAACATACTAGCGGCTATTTTGTGGCAATTTTGGCTTCTGAAAATGTTTTTTTACGCTATCGTGCCAAATGAAGAACTTTTTAACACCAAATGTCATTTTACTATCGCAGCAAACTTTAGTTGTTGCCCTCTGAAAGGCAGAAAGAACATCTTTATTTCATCTAATTGCCTCAGAAAGAGAAACGTTCTCAAAATTAAAGGTTACCTTTGTCTTCACATTTAAAAAGCTTGGATGAGACAACTCAAAATAAGTAAACAGATTACCAACAGGGAGAGTCAGTCTCTCGACAAGTATTTACAGGAAATTGGAAAAGTAGACCTCATCACCGCAGATGAGGAAGTGATCTTAGCCCAAAAGATCAGAGAAGGAGATCAAATAGCACTTGAAAAACTAACAAAAGCCAATTTGCGCTTTGTTGTTTCAGTAGCTAAACAATATCAAACAGGTAGCCTTAGCCTTGGAGACCTTATCAGCGAGGGCAACGTTGGCCTGATCAAAGCGGCACAACGTTTTGATGAAACCCGTGGTTTCAAATTCATCTCTTACGCTGTGTGGTGGATTCGCCAGTCTATTATGCAGGCATTGGCCGAGCAGTCTAGAATTGTGCGTTTGCCTTTGAACAGGGTAGGCTCTTTGAATAAAATATCGAAGGCATTTTCTGACCTGGAACAGAAGTTTCAGCGTGAGCCTACTGCTGAGGAGTTGGCAGAAGTGCTTGATGTCAGCCTGAGCGAAGTACTTGCAACACAGAAAGTATCAGGCCGTCAGGTAAGTATTGATGCACCATTTGTGAGTGGTGAAGAAAACGGCTTGCTTGACGTAATGGTGGACGAAAATGAAGAAAGACCTGACGCCGGCCTGATGGTGGCTTCTTTGCAAAAAGAAATTCAGCGTTGTTTGTCTACGCTTACAGCAAGGGAAGCTGAGGTTGTATCGTTCTATTATGGCATTAACGGTGAGCAGCGCATGACACTGGAAGAGATTGGAGACAAATTCAATCTTACTCGTGAAAGAGTTCGCCAGATCAAGGAAACTGCTACTCGCAGGCTTCGCAGTGGCACCAGAAGCAAGATATTGAAATCGTTTTTAGAGTAGACCAGTGAGTAATTCAGTGCAAAAATATAAGAAGCACTTATCCGAAAGGGTAGGTGCTTTTTTGTTGATGTTAGGCTGCTAGGCTTCAGGTAGTTTCACCAGCTCTTCAAACAACCTGTCAAGCGTCTCCTCAGCATTTACGCACAAGCCGGGGTGTACTTTGGAGGTCTGCAGCACGGTACTTCTGGCGGCTGTCAGCCATCGGAAACGTTCTGTTATTCCGAGCTGCCCGATTGGGCCTGCTTCTTTTCCTCCCTTGCAAATCTTCTCAAAGGAATCTACATACCCTTTCAATTCACTAAAATCTGTCTTTTGGCAAAATCCCGACAGTCTTGACTCGTTCCAGTCAAATCGAGCCCGCAAAAACTTTTGCCCTGAGCACAGGAGAACCACACCCACGTTGAGAAACTCTTCACGCTCCACGTGTGGCACCACACGAACGACTGCATACTCAAATAGCTGTCTCTCTTGCATGTTGGGCTTCGTTAACAAAAAAAGAAGAGTTGGCTACTCGTGTAACCAGGAAATGCGTGTAGGCGACCCTGTGCTGTTCGGGGTTTTCAAACGGAGAGTCCTCCGCCAGCCATTCATCGGGTATTAGGGCCACGATAGCTTTGATGGCCTGCTCAGTCAATACAGGTGCGAACTGCTTGTCGACAGCAGCAAGTTCACTGGCAATGGGAAGCAGTACGTGCTTTGAAATCAGCTGGAAAGGTTTTTTTGGCTTGTCCCAGTTGTCCCAGCTGTGATGGAAATACAGGGAAGCGCCATGATCGATCAGCCAAAGCTCTTTGTGCCACCAGAGCATGTTGGTGTTGCGGGCCGTGCGGTCGACGTTCATCAGCAGGCTGTCGAGCCACACGATTTGAGACGCCAGCAAAGGCGATAGCTTAGTCGCCACCGGGTCATAGGTGATAGAGCCTGACAGATAATGCAGTCCCAGGTTAATACCGACGCTGGCCTTCAGCAGATCCTGTATTTCTTCGTCACCTTCAATCCGGCCAAAAGCGACATCCAGGTCTGCAAAAACAATTTCCGGTACTCTGAAACCTAGTAGCCTGGCAATTTCGCCACCAATAAGTTCGGCTATCAGTGCTTTCTTGCCTTGTCCGGCTCCCTTGAATTTCAGTACATATAGAAATTCATCATCAGCCTCAACAATGGCAGGCAGTGAACCGCCTTCCCGGAGAGGAGTGACGTAGCGGGTAACGCTAACAGTACGAATTTCAGCTGCGTGTGCCATCAATTATTGTAAACCGTTGCGGCAAATGTAACACAACGCCGCCTGTTAATAAAAAGCAATCTTTCGGCGGGAGGGAGTTGCGTTAGGTAGTGACTTACTCGCCGCAAGCTCAAAAAAATAGGGGAACATGTCTTGTCGACATATTCCCCCATAAATAGTAACAACGCTAGTCGCCTGCTTTTAAGCTTCTTTTTCAGCAGTCTCTTCCACCTCTATTTCTTCTTCAACAATTTCCTCGCCCCGGTTGATGTGCAGCACGAAGTGTTTGTCCATAACGAACTCATAAGTAGCCGTGCTTACCAGGTCATTGGCAGTTTTTGAAGACTGCAAAATCACCAGAAGGTCTTTTGCTACGATAGAAGTCCTGATATCATTTTGAGCCTTCCCTTTGAATACATTCAAGGAGAAAGAATAACCACCCTTCTCCTTAGGGTTGATGATGGTAAATTCATGTTTAGACATCTTGTAGGTCTGTGGACCTTCTGCCGAGTCTATCATGTGCTTGAGAATTGCCGGTCTGTACTTGTTCCACAAATAAGTGTAAGTGTGGGAAACTTCAGAAGAATAATTGGCCATTGAACTATATTGATTATTTACAAATTGTTTTTCTATGAATATTTTTTGCCGACGAGTTTATAACGGTAGTCGACTCATGTATCACCCTCAGTTCGGAGCTGATATGGATAGTCGTATTTTTTAGAGCAGATAATTACATGTTGTGGATTCTAAATAGGAACAAATCTAGTAACGCTGAAGTTCAGCGAATATGTGTTCCAACTCTGCTCTGGTCTTTTTCAGCTTTTCTTCAAGCTTAACCAGCATACTTTCCCGGTCAGTATCAGCCAGGAAAAAGTCGCTGTCATTGAGGTCAGGAAATCTCCATTTCAACATTACCTTTTGCTCTCTCCAGCTTCTAACGATCTCCATATGCTGCAAGGTAAGCATATTTGCGGAATATTTGTTGTTATTTGGATTTTACATTATAGAGTTGTAGGTTTTCCTCATTTTCTTCAGCAGGAGGGGTGCTCGATTTTTAAGACACATGTGACACTTCTTCCACCTGCTTTACCTGGCCAATGATCGTCTTCCAGGCGGTAAATCCCCCTGCTACATTGTAAACTTTTTTGCAGTTGTGGTGAAGTAATATAAGGGATGCCATATAGCCCCTTAGTCCTTTCGCACAGTAAACATAGGTGGGCCTATCAAGGTCAATTTCATTAATTCTCCCCCGCAACTCGTCGAGAGGAATATTGAGGGCATGCTGAATGAATCCTTCCTTATGAATCTCGGTAGGGTTTCTGACATCAAGCAGTGTGTAGCTTGCGGGGGAAACGGACTGATCGAGAGCCCTTGCTGCTTCAACGACTGATACTTCGTGGTACCGGGCCCTCATCGAATTGCCTGCTGCGAACCCAGCCACTACCACGGGGTCTTTGGCGGACGAGAAGGGTGGCGCATAGGCCAGATCGAGGCGGGGGAGGTCATCAATGGTCAATCGGGCATACAGGGCCGTGGCCAGCACATCAACCCGCTTGTCAACCCCATGCTCACCGAATAATTCGGCGCCGAGCAAAACGCCTGTACTGGGGTCGTAGTGGATTTCTATCAACAAGTCTTTTTGATCGGGGAAGAAACCGGGAGTGGAGCCTGCGATAATCAGAGTCGATTTAAATTGAATACCAGCCCTTTCGAGTGATTTAGGGCCCATACCTGTGCGTGCAATGGCGTAGTCAAATATTTTCATAATTGCAGTGCCGTAGCCCCCCTCAAAAGTTATATTACCCCCGGCTGCATTGGCACCAGCGGCCCGGCCTCCTTTGTTGGAATGAGTGCCCATGGGGTACCAGCTATGCTCACCCGTTATCATGTTGGTGATGGCTGCACAGTCGCCAGCCGCATAAATGTCTGGGATGGAGGTCTCCATGTGCTTGTTTACCAGCAGTGCACCGTTTGGCAGATGCCTGGCGCCTTTTCTAACCAGCATTTGCGTATTTGGCTTAATGCTAATGCCTATCAAAAGGTAGTCTGTATAAAGGCGCTTTCCGTTGCTCAGGATCAACTCATTGGTGGTGTGGTCAACTTCCACGACTGACACGCCAAGGCGGACATCAATGCCATGGTCTTCAAGCACGTTCTTTGCAAGATGGGCAAATTTCACATCCCAGTTTGCCAATACCTGGTTGCCAAGCTCAATCACGGTCACTTTTTTGCCAGCGTGAACAAGGTTTTCAGCAGTTTCCAGTCCTATGAGTCCGGCACCCAGGATGGTGAAATGCTCGGCACTGTCCATAACACCGCTTTTCATCACCCTGTCAAAATCTTCAAGTGTTTTGGCGTGAGCCCAATTTTCGAAGCTCTCAATGTTTTTAATAGGAGGCAAAACCGCCTGTCCTCCCGTGGCGAATACAAGTTTGTCATATTCATAAACGCCTTTGTCTGTGTATACTATGTGTGCTTCCGGGTCAATGTCTGTTACTGGCTCATTTAGATGGAGTTCTACACCAAATCTTTTCTCCAACAGCTCAGGTTGGACGACAATGAGCTTGTCTCTCGTCTTAATCTTGCCTGAGAAGGCATATGGAATACCACAGGTGGCATAACTGATATGAGATGTCTTTTCAAACATCAATATTTCGGCTGTTTCGTCTGTTCTTCTTGCTTTGGCTGCGGCTGAGGGGCCTGCAGATAACCCGCCTATGACAATTATTCTCGTCTTTCTCATTTTTTGGATACCTTAATGTTGGCGCAAATTTGACCTCAGTCTGGGCTAATTTTTGTGACTTAAGTAACAAGGCGTTCCTGATATTTATCAGATTTCGTTACAGGAGGTACCTTATGAAATTGATTTTTCAGAAAGTCATTAGGACATCGTAACTTGGTTAAATGATCCATTTTCTTTCTTTTGGTTAGCAATAATGAAAAAGCTACTATTGAGTTCATCGCCGTTTTATCAGCAAGAGGCACTCGCTATCATTCGCATGATCGTTGGTGGTCTGATGATTTATCACGGGCAGGAAGTTTTTCAACCGAACCTCATGAGGGAATACATGACCTGGGAGGTTTTTCAAGATACTAACGCACGGCTGCTGGTATACGCTGGGAAGTCAAGCGAGCTGATCGCCGGAGTTTCTCTTTTTCTGGGGCTTTTCACCAGAATAGGTTCGCTACTTTTATTGGGTGCCATGTCTTACGTCACCTTTGTGATGGGCAATGGCCAGTTCTGGTATGGCGACCAGCACCCTTTTATGTTCGTTCTTTTTGGGTTGCTTTTCTTTTTTTTTGGAGCTGGCATGTGGTCGGTTGATCAGCGTATTTTCGGGAAAGAAGGTAGCTGATCTTTACGAAGTTGAGCTTTTAGCCAAGCCTATTACCAAATAGCTATGTTTGGACTGTTCCCTTTTTCGATAAGGTAGTTCAATACTGTGTCTCTGTTTGTAGAAACTAGATTGCTTTGATAGGCTTCATAGAAAGTGATTCTCGTATTCCCTGAGGAGTTTGTTTCTTGTAGAAAAAGAGGTAGGTATGATAGCGTGTACGAACTGGCCAGCTAAAGTCCGGACTTATTGCAGTCAGGTGCCTGAATCTATTGATCACACCCTCAGTCGGTTTACGGGACTGAAAGGGGCGGAGGTTCCCGCACACATCACAGGATTGGGAGTAGTGGTGGCAATGAGCGGCGAGGCAACGTTTCGGATTAATACGGATGTGATAGTATTAAATGAGACTAGCTTTCTGGTGGTTAACAAAGGTAGCAAGCTGTCTATTACTTTGGAGCGGGACGATACCCTGGTCGCCTTGCTATGCTTTGATACAACGCTTTCGAAGCTATTATACAACGGACTGATTAAAAGCGGCGATGAAACCGCCGGTTGGTCAGCAGTTAGTGAAGAGGACTTTTCGCTCGTGGAGCACCTACATTTCATGAATGCTTCGCTCAGAGAACAGTTTCAACTTCTGATGGAGCTTGGAAACAGTTGTGCCTCTTTTCACTCATTAAAAGCTGACATGGTTGTGCGATCTATACTGGATAGCTTGATAAGCGAAAATCATCATGCCCTTCAAATTTCGGAGAAGCTCAAAGTTGTAAAAACAGTTACAAAAACAGCACTGTATAAGCGATTGGCTGCCGCCAGGGAGTGGATAATCAACAATTGTCAGCAGCCAATTGATTTGCAGCAAGCGGCAGATGTTGCCATGCTTGATAAGCAGCATTTCCTCAGGCTTTTCAAGCGGGCCTATCAAATTACACCTCACAACTTTTTGACCAGAATGCGGCTAGAAAGGGCAGAGAAACTATTGGAAGAGACGGATTTGGCCGTGTCTGACATTTGCCGGGCTGTAGGCTTCGATAGTATACCTTCGTTCACTAGTCTGTTCAAAAGAACATATGGCGAAGCGCCTGGGCGTTACCGGCGGAAAATGAGGCTGCACTAAAATTCTCCATTTTCGATAAGCCGGAGGGAGTTGGTGATACTAGTTTTGAAGAAAAAAACACAATAAGATGGAAAGAGATCAATGGAGCCAGTTCAAGCTGAGGGTAAACGTCAACGCCCCGGCAGATAAAGTTTATAACTCCTGGGCAACACCCGGCGGTTTGGAGAAGTGGTTTTTGAGAAAAGCCTTGTTCAGGGACAAAGCTGGAAAGGCAAAGTCGGAGGACACACCTATTGAACAAGACGACACGTATGAGTGGTACTGGCACGGCTATCCCGACAGTGTGGTAGAGAAAGGGACAGTACTGAAAGCCAATGGTAAAGACCTTTTTAGCTTTACTTTTTCCATGAAATGCCCTGTTACTATCAATATGTACGAAGAAGCTGGTGAGTTGATTGTTCAACTGGTCGAAAGCGGGCTGCCTCTGGACGACGACACAGCGATGAAGCATTTTGTAGGCGACTCAAGGGGGTGGATTTTTTACCTGGCGAACCTAAAGTCGGTGCTGGAAGGAGGGCTGGACTTGCGAAACAAAAGGATGGAAATCACAAACGTCATTACAGCTTGATCCGAGACTTTGCAGGTATATTTCCGAGCGGTGTGAAGAGGATTGACAGCTAAAGATAATACCGATTCATAGCTACAACTGACCTATACTTAAAGTAGCTTTGCGCCACAAAATGGCTAACTAACTGCTTTTAAGTATGGGTCTTAACTCCATTCGCCGAATATACGATCACACCACGGAATACAACATCGTTGCGCTTGAACAGTGCCGGGCTATTTTGCTCTCCCAGTTTCCCTACATGAGCGAAAAGGAAGCTGATGAATTGCTACTTGATGCAGGCGAGCATTCAATCAAGCCCTACCGGCCCATCGTGATCATTGCTGAAGGCAGAGACAAGCAAGTACTGGGGGTAGCCATAGCATCTCACTTCATCAAAGACAATTTTATATTTCTCGATTTTATCGCTACCAATAAGCACCGCATCAGTGGTGGAATAGGCGGGGCGCTTTATGAACGACTGAGAGACGAAGCGCACAGTATCTCGGCCGTCGGAGTTTTCTTTGATTGTTTGACAGACAAACGGGAGTGGGCCGTTGACGCAGCGGAGCACAAACAGAATCTGGCCCGACTGAAATTTTACGAGAAGTATGGGGCACGACCACTTGTGGGGTTTAGCTATGACTTGCGCCGTGACGACGAATCTTACTTTTATCTCATTTTCGACGGGCTGGGCAAGAAGGATCACTTGTCAGCTCAGCTTTGTAAGAGCGTTGTCTCAAATATCCTGGAAAATAAGGCAAAAGGGAAAGTCTCTGATAAATACGTTGACCAGGTGCTTCGCTCGATAAAGGGATCGATTGCACTGCGACCTTTCAGGTATATTAAATCTGAACCAGCAGAATCCACAAAGGCATCTGTTCCAGCCGACAAGCAAATAGCGCTGGTGGTGAATGAGGGCCACTTGATTCACCATGTTCGGGAGCGAGGCTATCTGGAATCGCCGGTGCGGGTTAATTCCATCCTGAAGGAATTGAAAAAGACTTCAATTTTTAAGGATACGCCCGCCAAAGCGTACCCCGACAGCCATATTGAAGCAGTGCACAACAAACAGTACCTCAAATTTTTGAAGAAGATTTGTGCGTGGATTGGGGAAACCACCACCATGTATGGTGACGTGTTTCCTATCAGAAACGCAGCCAGGCTTCCAAAGGACATTGAGCTTCAAATAGGCTACTATTGTATCGACACCTCCACGCCACTCAATGCCAATGCCTACAAGGCTGCCAGAGGTGCCGTGAACTGTGCACTCACTGCCGCTGACGTTGTTTTGAGCGGGCAAGCTATGGCCTATGCCCTGGTGAGACCTCCGGGGCATCATGCCGAACGAAAATATTTTGGCGGGTTTTGTTACCTGAACTCCAATGCGGTGGCGGCGCATTACCTTAGTAAAAAGGGTAAAAAAGTAGTGATCCTCGATATTGACTATCACCATGGCAATGGCCAGCAGGACATATTCTATCACAGGTCTGATGTTTTTACAGTCTCTATTCATGGCGATCCTGAATACGCCTATCCTAACTTTACTGGGTTTACCGATGAGACTGGAGAAGGAGAGGGGGAAGGTTTCAACCTCAACATCGCTTTGCCCAAAGGAGTAGAGGGGTCGGCCTATCACAAGGCGTTGAAGAAAGCACTTGAGGCCATAAAAAAGTACAAACCAGATTACCTTGTGATAGCACTCGGTCTTGATATCGCCAAGGGTGATCCATCTGGCACCTGGTTACTGTCGCCGGACGACTTTACTATCAATGGAAAAATGATTGCTTCACTCAAGCTGCCCACTTTGGTTATTCAGGAAGGTGGCTACAAGAACAAGGTGCTTGGTGTGAACGCCAGAAGGTTCTTTCAGGGGCTGTGGGAGGGTTACTATTTGAACGAAGGTTGAGCTCCCGGAAGGGTACTGTTTACTAATAGTTGTTAGTCAACCTTAATGCGTTCTTTACTTGGGCTAGCACGCATGCATTCGTATGTTTAAGGAATGTATTGTTATGCCAAATAATTTGAACGGCCTATATTGACCAATCAATCAGCTTGCTATTTTTTCATGAAAAGAGGACTTTTCAGTTTTTTAATCTTTTTGACACTGCACGTTCCACTCGGTAGTTATGCGCAGGCAGTGAAGGGCGTCCTAACATATGCCGGAGAGGAAAGGTTGGCATTGGATGGTGAATGGGCCTTTTATTGGAAGCAGCTTCTGGAGTCCGGAGATGAGACATTTACCGCCAACCCACCTACGTACGTAAAACAAGTGTCCTATTGGAATACCCACCAAGAGCTAAAGGAGCAGCTACCAGCGTTTGGCTATGCTACCTACCGGCTGGTTGTTAAGTCGGCTCAGGACTACAGGGTCGCCATGGAAATACCCGGCTTCAATTTGTCGTATGCACTTTTTCTCAACGGCGAACTGATCAGCGGCGATGGCGTGGTGTCCGACTCTAAAGACACTTACGTTCCCAATTGGACAGTCAGCATGAAAACCGTGATGCTGCATGAGGGCGAAAATGAAATAGTGGTTCAGGTGGCCAATTTTGATCACTCCAATGGCGGCTTTTTTAAACCCATCATTATTGGCGACCCCGATATTCTTCCACACGAAAGAGACCTCAACCTCATCATCGAAACGTTCAATATTGGCGGGGTGTTTCTTATCGGATGCTTTTTTGTCGGCTTGTTTTTCTATCTGGGCGAAGACAAATCATTCCTTTTCTACGGTCTGTTTGTCATTATGTACGCCTTGTATATCAGCAACTATGGCCAGTATGTGTTTGGTACAGTTTTTCCCGCCGTTCCTGCCAGGATCAAGCTAAAAATCACCTACCTGACCATGTATCTGGCGTGGCTGTTCTACACGCTTTTTCTGTGCGAGCTGTTCAAGGAGGATTTTCATAAAATTGTTTCAAGGATTGCTCTCATTATTGCCGTTCCCTTGTGCCTTTCCGCATTGGTATTACCCATGAGCATTTATACGCTAACCCTGGTTCCATTCAGTGTTGTTGCTCTGGTGTATATCATTTATGGGTTTTACATCACTTTGGTCGCACGAGTACGGAAAAGGGGAGGCTCCTTGTCTATATTTCTAGGCTTGGCTCTCTGCACGTTGGCGATCGTGATTCTGTCGGCTTATCATTATAACCTGATTCTTACCAGGCCCAACGCCATTAGTGTGCTGTTTACGGCCACTTTTTTTGTCATGTCCTTTGCCTTTGCTGAGAAGATTGGCAAAGCCTTCAGTTCGGCCAGGGCGCTACAGCTTGAAACTGCTTCGCAAAAACGGGAGATTGAAATACAAGCCAAAGAATTGAAGCAACTGGATGAAGCCAAATCTCGGTTTTTCGCTAATATCTCTCATGAGTTCCGCACCCCGCTTACCATGATTTTTGGGCCTGTGCGGGAGCTCTTACTAGCTGTTCATGACAGCCGCCCCAGAAAGTATTTGCAAACTATCCAAAACAACGCCAGCCGTTTGTTAAAGCTGGTCAACCAAATTCTGGAGTTGGCAAAGCTTGATGCCGGGCACCAAATGCTGGTGAAGGAGTATGTTGACGTCAGCAAATTCATTATCGAAACGGTTAATAGCTTTCAACTGGAGGCGAAGTCAAACAGTATCAAGCTCTTGCTAAGGGCCAGCGATCAGATTTCGGGTTGGATTGATCCTGATGCGCTTGAAAAGATCGTATTGAACCTGTTGTCCAACGCATTCAAGTTTACGCCAGGCGGAGGAACTATTACCCTGACGCTTTCTTTGGAAGGCACAAAAGCCAGGATCGATGTTGAAGACACTGGTATCGGCATACCACAAGATCAATTGCCTTTCATTTTCGACAGGTTCTACCATACAGAGAGTGACAAGCAGGCAAGCTCAGGTATAGGGCTTAGTTTGGTAAAGGCGCTGGTAGATCAGCTAAATGGTGAGATCACGGTAGAGAGTGAGCCGGGGGTTCGAACCTGCTTTAGGCTTCTCTTACCCCTGAAGAAAGACGAAACAGAGAGCAACTCCACAATTGGCGGTGCTACTAGTGCTTCCGAAGAGGCGACAGGTGGAACCGAAAACGGGGAAACTGCCAGGATACTGGTGATAGAAGACAATGATGAGGTGCGCCAGCTTATTGCAGAAGTCTTAAGCCACGATTTTGAAGTGTTATCTGCCTCCAATGGAACCTCAGGTATTGCAACAGCCATTGAGCAAATGCCTGATGGGATCATTTGCGATTTGACGATGCCTGGTGTTGATGGGTTTGAGGTATGTGCGCAATTGAAACAAAACGAGAAAACCAGTCACATTCCCATTGTGATGCTGACTGCCAAAGCCGACAAGGAAAGTAAAATAAAGGGGCTGGAGACGGCGGCCGACGACTACCTGACCAAGCCCTTTGATCAGAAAGAGCTCATTGTGAGGCTTAGGAACCTGCTGGAGAGCAGGCGGCAGCTCATGCATAAATACAGTCAGCAAACGATGCTGAAGCCCCAGGAGATTGCGGTCTCTTCCATCGACAAGGTTTTCCTGGAAAAGGTGATTGCGGCGGTTAACACCCACCTGGCTGATGAAGGTTTTTCAGTAGAAGAACTCAGCAGGGAGGTGGGCATGAGCAAAAGCCAGCTCAACCGCAAGCTACAGGCTTTGATAGGCCAAACACCTAATAAGCTAATAAGAAGTTTCAGGTTACAGCAAGCCTATGAACTACTCGAAAAGAACGCTGGCTCAATAGCCGAAATCGCCTATATGACCGGCTTTTCCAGTCCCAACTACTTCAATGCCGTGTTCAAAGATGAATTTGGTATAGTGCCGGGACAGGTTCAACGCAATAAGCCGGGTTAGAGAATCAACCCGACCACTTTCGACATGCTAGTCAGTAAGGCAATTTTGCTTCGAGAAAACCCTGCCTATTCTGGAAATATCCTTCTTCGCTTCAAAACCTTAAGCATTTGCATCAAATCCTTAAGCTGAAGAAAATGCTAATACTGAGCTTTGAGACTGAATTAAAACGCATCCAAATTCAGTTCTATGAAAGTCAGAATGATCTTCGCCCTTTTGGTTCTCTCTGCTGTAAGGCCAACCTGGGCTCAGTTTAATGAAGACGCAGTCAATAGCATCGTCATCAACGAGACCTCAGCCGGCGGGGTGAGTGATTGGGGCGACTATGATAATGATGGCGATCTGGATTTGGTCATTGGTTCCTTTGGTTTTCTTTTCGTGGAGTTATATATCAATGAGGGCGGTGCTTTTACGCTCTCAAACCCTGGCATCTTTAGCACCAACGGTGGCAATATAAAATGGGGGGATTACGATGGAGATGATGACCTCGACTTACTGGTTACTCGTTCCAGGTCATTTTCCGACGATTATTTATTGAAGCTGTATGAAAATGAGGAGGGCATTTTTACAGATGTAACTAATGAAGTGGGCTTACCGACTACGCTTTCACATTTTGGAAGTTGGGGCGATTTTGACGACGATGGTGACGTCGACCTGGCGGTGATCGCCACAAAAGACAGCAAAATCAAAGCCATTATTTACGAGAACAATGGTGGTGTTTTTACGGACATTGATGCTACACTGCCTGAAGCAGAAGAAGGGTCAGTAACCTGGGCGAATTTTGATGAATCAGGAGACCTGGAGCTGTTGGTTACAGGTTTCAACCGAACGGCATTCAAAACGCAAAGTAGCATTTTCAAGAGAGTGGAGGGTGTGTTTGAAGACTCCGGCGCCGGGCTCTCCGGTGTTATGTACAGCTCAGCCAGTGCAGGCGATTTTGATGGAGACAACGACCTGGATATTATTCTGACAGGCTCCGCCAATAGTCTCGCCACCCACCCGGCAGGGGTGCCCAAATCTTTCATCTATCGGAGTGATGATGGCACCTTCACCGCCTTAAGCACCGGGATTAGCAACGTGATGTATGGATCCTCTGACTGGGGTGATTACGACGACGATGGTGATGACGACCTTATTGTGACAGGACTGACAAACTACCTGGAAGGGGAGGCCATCAGCAAAATATACCAAAGCAATGGTGACGGGACTTTTGCTGACGTGGAAGCGTTACTCCCGTCAGCCATTTTTGGAAATGCGCAATGGGGCGATTATGATGGTGATACAGACCTTGATTTTGTTCTCATTGGTCAGCAATACATTCATAACGACCTGCCGGTCAGAAAGATTTATACTAACAAGCTATTGCCTGTAACTTCAATCGACCTGGCCACAATCAATGAAAACATGCCGGTAGGCACCCTCATCGGTACGTTGTCTACCGTTCCGGCCGGTACCTATACCTATGGCTTAGCAGAGGGAATAGAAGACAACGAGTCGTTCAGTATAAACGGAAATCAGCTCATATCCGACATTGTATTTGACTATGAGTCACAAAGTAGCTACTTAATAACGGTTGAGGCTTCTATTGATGGTGAAATCACGCACAGCCAATTGCTTGCCATAGAAATAAACGACCTGAACGAAGCGCCATCGTTCATCCAACTGGATAATCTTGCTGTCAACAGATCGGCTGGAAATGGAGGGCTCGTAGCGACGTTATCCGCCAACGACCCTGATGCCGATAATGAGCATGAATACTCTCTGGCTAGCGGCGAAGGTGACGATTTCAATAGCCAGTTCCATATTGAGGGCAATTTACTGACTATCAACAGTCCGGGAAGCCTTTCGGCGGGAGCCTACAGCATTCGCATTAAGGCTGTAGACCAGGATGAGGCCGCCGTTGAGCAAGCCCTGGTCATTGACGTAACTGATGACATTCCGTGGACATTCGTGCGCAATGACCTTGCCTCCGAAGTTCTCCAGGCGATGACTTTCACCGTCGCTGATTGGGCGGATTATGATGGCGATGGCGATCAGGACTTGCTCATCGTTGGAACAGGTGAATCCAGTCAGCCGGTGGTAAGAATCTACGAAAATGACCAGGGTACTTTTTTTGATACCGATGCCAGCTTGCCAACAGTGTTGGCCGGAGCTGCCAGGTGGGGCAAAAGAACATCTGATGGATATGCTGACGTGCTGCTGACAGGCTCAGTCGACGGAGTTCCCCAAACAGAGGTTTATCATTACGAGAATGGAGGGTGGAATAAGACTGCCAACAACTTTGTAGACGTTGGTGATCTTGGATCAAGTTATGCTGATTGGGCGGATTATGACCAGGATGGTGATCTGGATGTGGTGCTGACAGGGTCTACCGCCAATAGTATAAAGTACTCAAAAATCTATCGAAACGATGACGGAACCTATGTCGACATTGAGGCTACACTGGCCGTGGTGTCGGATGGAGTTGTAAAGTGGGGCGACTATGACGGTGATGGCGATCTGGATCTGGCTTTGGCTGGTGATGGCTGGTTTGAATTTGTTGGCAAGGTTTACAGAAATGATGGTGGACAATTCGTCGACATTGAGGCTGGTATCACACCCGTAGGTGTTAGCTCCCTGCGGTGGGGTGATTATGACAATGATGGTGACTTAGACTTATTGCTTCACGGCATTGATACTGATTGGATCACCCATACCTACATCTACGAATATGACGGCAACAGCTTTGTAGAAACTGAGCTCTTTCTGGGTTTTGGAAGCAGTTATGTAGACTGGGCAGACTACGATCATGATGGTGATTTCGACATCATTGCCACAGGCTCATTGGTGGAGTCGGAAAACATTACTACCCGTGTTTTTGAAAACAACGACAAGACTTTTTCCGACCTGTTAATGGATTTGCCCGGGGCAATCCTTGGCCAGGTGCAATGGATCAATATTGATAGCGACCTCGACCTGGACTATCTGATCACAGGGTTCAATGGGAGTAACGTCATTTCTGAATTATATCTCAACCAGCTTCTCTCCAATCAGGCGCCTGCCGACATACTGCTTGACAATGCTCATCTCAAACAATCTGCCGGTTCACAGGCCCTGGTTGGTAGTTTTTCTGCGATAGACCCCGACAATGTCGACACTCACACCTTTTCGCTGTCGAGTGGTGAGGGCGATGAACACAACGAACTATTTGCTGTGGCTGACAATAACTTGCAGGTACTGGATGCCACTGCATTACCAGCGGATACCTATACCGTAAGCGTAATGGCCGACGATGGGCACGGAGGGCAAATTAAAAAGGCATTTGAAATAACCGTGGAAGATGATCTGGCACCTATTGTTGTAGCCAAAGACATTGAGGTAGCCCTGGCAGAGGACGGCACCACAACAATAGACCCTTCCATGGTTGACAATGGAAGCACTGACCCGGCAGGAGGGGAGGTTAGCTTTTCCTTAAGCCAAACAGCCTTTTCCTGTGACAACATTGGACAAAACGTAATATCCTTTACAACAACAGATGGGGCTGGCAACAGTTCCTCGATAGACTTTACTGTCACCATTGTAGATGACACACCTCCCGTTTTGAAGGTACGGGAAGCTGTCATATACCTTGGGAATGAGGGAGCCGCCACCCTGTCTGTTGTTGATATTGACAATGGGAGCACTGACAATTGTGGCATTACACTTAGTTTGAGCCAGACAACTTTCACATGTGAGGATCTTGGAGAAAAGGAAGTGACAGTGACGGGGAAAGACCCAGCTGACAATACAGTTACCTCTGCCGTGACGATTCAGGTACTGGACACCATCACACCAGTGGTCGCTGGACACGACATAACTGTATACCTCGATGGAGATGGGGTAGCAGCGGTGGCTGATATAGCTATCGACTTTGGGACGACTGACAACTGCGAGCTCGACGCTCTGTATTTGGACTGGCCTTCCGATTTCATTGATTGCGAACAAGTAGGTGACCATTTGGTAGGTTTAGTTGGCGTTGATAAAAGTGGTAACACCACCGTGAAAGAGATCACCATGACTGTAGCGGACAACCAGCCTCCAAACCTTTTTACCAGGTCTCTCACTGTTACATTGGACGAGATTGGGCAAGCCGAAATAACCGTCGATGAGGTAAATGACGGGAGTTATGACAACTGCTCAACGGCCGAATACACATTGAGCAGGACAGTTTTTACCTGTGAAGACCTTGGGACGAGTACAATAGAATTCACAGGTGTCGATGTTTATGGGAACACATCGTCGCAAACAGTAGAATTAACCGTAGAAGGCACCTGCAACGAAGTGCTTGGAGCTAAGGATGCGTTGACAGCAGATGTTGTCGTTTATCCAAACCCGGCTACAGATTTTATAATGATGAGGTCTGCCAAAGACACCAGCTTTGATAATGGAGAGGTGTACGTGTATGACCTTACCGGCATGCAAGTCGTCAAACAAACAGTGGGGGCAGGCGAAGTTGAGGTCAAACTGTCTGTCATGGGCTTACCAAGAGGTGTATACCACCTTATATTCAAGAAATACAACAGCAGCGATAGTTCACTGAGAACCTCATTTATCAAGCACTAGGTGTGAAACACTTCTTTGGTTAAGAATGGGGTAATTCAAAGAATAAATAACACTTCTGGTCGGGAGAAAATGAGGTCTCTCTTTCATCTAAAGCTATACATTGCGATTATTTAGTACATTCTTGTTTGCTAAAACGTGCCATCTGCCATACTTTTGACTACCAGCCTTTGTAAGTAAGGTTATTTTTTTGGCTTCAATCAGTTGTGTATTTTTCCTATATATTTGAATGAGTCGATCATTCATGAAGTATCTGCTGTTTTTCCTCTTTTTGGCTCCTTTGTCCTGCCTAGCGCAAAGCGTCGATTTTTCAGTCGATTTTTCGGAAGGTTGTGCCCCGTTGACAGTCAAATTTACCGACAAGTCCACTGCGAGCCCGATCACTGACTATCAATGGACTTTCGGTAATGGAAATAGCTCCGTACTTCAAAACCCTGGCGCAGTGTATACCGGTTCTGGTACATTTCAAGTGACATTGGTGGTTAAATCAGGAGCCACCACGTTGGGCACCAAAACGATGGACATTGTTGTACATGACAAACCTTCCATTGACTTTTCGTTTTCTCCTGCCGAGGGATGCAGCCCGTTGCCAGTGTCTTTTGTTGCTGAGAGCCTGACAGCAGGAAAGACCCTGCAGTCTTTCGAGTGGGTTTTTGGAGATGGTAGCTCAAGCAACGAGGAAGCACCTACGAACACTTACAAAAGCCAGGGCGACTACTCTGTTACACTCGTGGCAAAAGACCAGTTTGGCTGCGAAAGCACTGTTTCAAAAAGTGCTATCATCAAGGCCTACGGTATCAAAGCAACTATCGGGGCTGATAAGACCGTTTTGTGCGAAACGCCAGCACAAGTGAACTTTAATGCTACTGCAACCGGCTCAGGTGTGACTGGTACTGGTCAGAACATCAGTTACAAATGGGACTTTGGCGATGGTACCAGTAGCACCGCCCAAAACCCACCCCATACCTACTCAACTGTAGGCGATTATAAAGTAACAATGACAGCAACTGATGAAAAAGGCTGCCAGGATAGTCAGCAGCTTTCAGTTGTAATAGGCAGTGGTACTGGTATCTCATTCACAGCGTCTGCTTCACAGGCTTGTGTTGACAATCAGGTTTATTTTATAGAAGCATCTGACAAGACGATACTCTCCAGACACTGGGATTTTGGAAACGGGAAAACTTCAGAGGAAGCTTCTCCGGTCACCACCTTCAGCCAGCCGGGCAAATATCAGGTAGTGCTCACGGCCCAGCTACAGGGGCAGGCTTGTGAAGCAAAAACAGTAAAAGAGATTATAGTAGGCGCAGATGCAGCACCGTCGTTTACCGCCCAGCAAAAGTGCTCACTTCAAATCCAGTTTTCGAACAGCTCGACCAACAGCAACCGATGGAGTTGGAACTTTGGTGATGGAATGACCTCGGAAGACGAATCACCCATTCATGCTTATGCCGCTCCGGGGTTGTATCAGGTAACTTTGACCAGCTATAGCATTATGGACTGTGAGGCACTTTACACCCAGGAGGTTGAGGTGGTTCATATTGTCGATACAAAGATTCTTCCCGAAGACCAGCAAAGCTGTAGCGAAATTTCGCTGTCGGGTTGCGCACCGTTCACACTTCCGTTTACTTCTGTAACAGAGGCAAGTGAAAGCTACTCCTTACTCTGGACCTTTGGCGACAATACGTCGACCACCGAAGCCAATCCGATACATGTTTTCGCTCAGCCGGGTACCTATGAGGTTGTGCTATTGGCGACAAGCGCATCTGGTTGCACGAGCAGGAAAGAAGTGGACGTGGTGGTGTCGTCCACAGTGCCAACAGCGGCCTTCACTGTCAGCAAACAGGTTGTTTGCGCCTGGGAACCAATCAACTTCAGGAGCGAATCCCTGAATGCTACTTTTTATTGCTGGGACTTTGGTGATAGTACAGGGACTATTGAAGAGAACCCGATACATAGCTATGAACGGCCGGGGTTGTACACGGTGAAGCTTAAAGCAAAAAATGCCGGTTGTGAAGACGAGATTATTAAAACAGAACTAATAGAGGTATTGAACCCTTTTGTTGGTTTTGACTTTTCAAAAAGCTGCGACGATCCCAACACGATTAATATCAGCAACTTTTCAAGCGACTATGATGGCATTACATGGGAGTTTGGAGACGGCACCAAGAGCAACGAAATAACCCCATCGCACACCTATCCCGGCCGGGGCACTTATACATTGAAAGCTACCGCATTCAACGATGAAACGTCTTGCGTGGTATCGGTAGAGCAGGGAGTAAGCATTTACAACGTTCGGGCCGATTTTTCCACTGTCGACACCACCACATGTAAAGGTATTCCTGTTCAATTCAACGATGCATCAACCGATGCCGAACACTGGGCCTGGACGTTTCCTGATGGCAGCAAGTCGGATGTTACCAACCCGATGCAAATCTACTTTGATGCCGGGTACTTTGGAGCAGAGTTGACCGTTACTGACCCCGACGAGTGTACATCTACCATAAAAAAAGAGGATGTCATCAGGGTATTGGACATCGATGGCGCATTCAGTTTTATTACAAATAATAAATGCGACTCCCTCGTGGTTAACTTCAAAGACTTTTCCAGAGGATCTCCGGGTATAGTCGCCTGGGAATGGGATTTTGGGGATGGCGGCTCGTCGACGTCGCAAAACCCTGTACATGCCTACTACGACGAGATGAACTATAATATCGGGCTGACGCTGACAAATACTGAAGGCACGTGCTCGATATTCAGAGAAAACGTTATTTCGTTTGTTAAGCCTGTTCCCAGGTTCATGACGGAAGCCGATGCGTATTGTGTGAATGATACGTTGGTATTAGAAAACATATCGATGAACGCCGTCAGCTATAGCTGGGAACTCGGAGATGGCAGCACATCCACTGAGCTGGTGCCGGTTGTTTCTTACAACACACCGGGCAGTTACACCATCAAGCTTCTTGCGCAGGATGCTGATGGATGCCTGAGCAAAGAACCAGCGATCAAAGAGGTCATTGTTGCGCAACCGCAGGCTAAGTTCGAGGCTGTCAATACTTTTACCGAATGCCCACCGCTGATTACCACCTTTCAGGATAAGTCGGGCGAGGGCATTGCCTCTTACCAGTGGGATTTCGGCGATGGGCAAACATCGGCACTGGCCCAGCCGGTGGTGACTTATCTCATTCCAGGCGACTACTCAGTGTCACTTTCTGTAGAAGATGCCTATGGATGCATCAGCACAGTGACAAAAGACACCATAGTCAGTGTGGGTGGCCCCTATGGTTCACTTGACTTTGACAGTTTGAGCACTTGCGAAGGTTTTGATATACTGTTTGAAGCACATGGCACAAACACATCGACTTACAGATGGGATTTTGGCGATGGAGATGTGGTGGATACGCAAAGTAGTTCCATAAACAGAGCATACAATGAAGCTGGCAGCTATTTTTTAAACGTGGTCTTCATCAATTCACAAGGCTGCACTGTGCCCTATCAGGTGTCACCTGCCATCACCGTGGCACCCGGGCCCGAGTCCGACTTCATAATAAGTGAAATGTATCCGTTCACGCATGAGGAAGTGGTTGTGTCAGTAACCGAGGGTTCAGATAGTCTGGCGTACTTCTGGCTAGTAGACGGCATAGAGTGGGAGGGAAATGACGTTGCCGTGGCTTTCGAAAACTATGGAGACAACGATGTGACGCTCTTTACAAAAGACACAGTGGGATGCGGGTCTGCTGTTGTCCATTCTTTTTTTGTGCAAGAGGAAGTCACAGATCTCCCCAATGCATTTTCTCCAAACAACGACAGTTTCAATAACTCTCTTTACCTGCCTGGCGTGGAAAACGGCTTGTGGACACTTGAAATATACTCCCGGTCGGGCAATCAGGTATTTCGCAGGGAGCGATATGCAAATGACTGGGAGGGAGGAGAACTTGCCGCCGGTGTTTACTTCTATCAGCTCGCCAACGAGTTGCGACCTGAAAAAAAATTGAAAGGTTACCTTCATCTTGTCAGGTAATAGTGAAGGCGAGCCGTAACTGCGCTGCCCTGTTATACTCTACTGCCGTGAGTCACTGCTAGGAACCACTTGAATTTTTCTTTTGACCTTTCTGAACCAAAAGTTAAAGCTTGCGTTAACAAAAATGTTAAACAAAAAAGTAAAGGGCTTTCGTTCATGAAAATAGAAGAAGCACAGACTGAGCAGGTGATTAAAGAGAAGGCCAAAGAGCTGTTTTTTAAGAAAGGGCTGATCAAAACAACTACCCAGGAAATTGCTGACGCCGCTGGGGTGAACAGGGCTTTGATCCATTACTACTTCAGGTCGAGGGAGCATATGCTGAGTATTCTGCTGGACGAAGCGATGGAAGAAAAGCGGGCACGGGTAAAAAGCATTCTTTCATTCGACCTGCCATTTAGGGAAAAGATAGCCAGGTACATTGATGCGATCATTACTTACAACATGACGTATCCCTATCTGGAGAACTTCATCATCAGCGAAACGGTGAGAAACAAGGATAGAACCGAAGCCTACTGCGCCAGGAACCAGTCCCGATCAAGTGACCTGATTCGTGATCAGCTAGCCGAAGAAATCCAGCAGGGAAGGCTGGCGCCCATTACGCCCGAACATTTTTTGGTTAACCTTATTGCGTTATGCAACTATCCAATGCTGGCTAAGCCTATTTTGAGAACTATTCACGGCATGACGGAAGAGGCTTACCACGAATTTTTGCTTGAACGAAAACAGGTCATCTACATGACCATTTTTAAGGAAGAAATGCCATCAGTTAGCTAATGACTTCTTCTTCAACCAGTAACTTATTGATAAACTTTTAAGAACAAATTTGAGTATGCAGCTTTTTCTACGGAAAGCACATTTGTTTCAAAAAGCATCCCTCAGGATGTCGATGCTGACACTTGTGTTAGTTTTATTGAATACCACTTTATCGCTGGGCCAGAGTGGCGACCCACTGGAGGTTGCCACACTTGACAAGGTGGTGGAATATGCCCTGGCTCACCAGCCCAATGTGCAGCAAGCCCTGATTGACGAAGAAATCACCGACAAGGCCATCAAAGGGAAGCTGGCCGACTGGTATCCTCAGGTTAATTTCACCTATAACTACCAACGGTTTATTGACTTGCAGGCGAGCGTGATAGGAGGGAACGTGATCCGGTTTGGCGTTAATAATACCTCTTCGGCACAGTTCAGTGCCAGCCAGGCTGTCTTCAACAGAGATGTACTACTGGCCAGCAGTACCGCTTCTCAGGTAAGAAGTCAGGCAGGTCTCAATACCAGCCGCAGTAAAATTGACGTGGTAGTGAATGTGACCAAAGCATTTTATGATGCCCTGGCCATGATGCAGCAAATAGAGGTGAGCGAGGAATCAATCGTTAGGCTGGAGCGGAGCCTGAAGGATGCACAAAGCCGGTATAATTCGGGTGTGTCGGATAAAACGGACTACAAAAGAGCCACTATTTTGCTAACCAACGCCAAAGCCTCTTTGAAAACCAACCAGGAACTATTGAAGTACAAGCAAGAGTACCTGAAAACGCTGATGGGCTATCCGCTTGATCAGAACTTGCCGGTGCAATATGATCCGCTGTTGATGGAAGAGGAAATAATGCTCGACACCACACAGCAAGTGAATTATGCTGATCATATTGACTTTCAGATCATGCAGTCACAGAAAAGTCTTCAGGAGGCCAATGTGAACTACAGTAGGTGGGCCTTTCTGCCGTCTGTCAGTTTGTTTGGGAACTATAATCTAAATTATCAAAACAATAACTTCAGCGACTTGTACAACACCACCTATCCCTTTTCTTTTGTGGGTGTTACATTAGGTCTTCCGCTTTTACAGGGAGGAAAAAGGCTTGTTAAGATACAGGAAGCGAACCTGTCGAACGGGAGGTTAGACCTTGGACTGAAAAACCTGAAGAGCGCCATAAATACTGAGTACACCAGAGCGCTGGCTTCCTACAAAAGCAATTTGGGACTCTACCAGGCTCAAAAGGACAATGTTGAACTTGCTGAGGAAGTGTATGACATCATTCAGCTTCAATACCAGAGTGGCGTAAAAACCTACCTCGAAGTCACTATCGCAGAAAGCGACTTGAGAACTACCCGTATCAATTATTACAATGCCCTGTACATGGTGCTTGCCAGCAAAATGGATGTGCTGAAAGCCCTGGGCCAAATCAATTATTAATTCTTTAATTACTCAACCATACATGTCAGTGAATAAAATTTACATCTTTTTTGCCTTTGGCTTACTGCTAATTGCCGCAGGATGCGGAAGTAACAATCAACAGGGAGGGCCAGCACGGGGCCCGGTAGCAGTCACCGTGAAAGAGGTCAACTACACAATCGCACCTTTTTATGAAGAATACCCGGCTACTGTGAAGGCTTTGCAGGAAGTTGAGCTTCGTCCACAGGTGAGTGGTTATATCACGGGAATCTTCTTTAAAGAAGGTGATAAAGTAAAAAAAGGGCAGAAGCTCTACACCATCGATCAGCAGCAGTCGCAGGCGGCATATAGCCAGGCATTGGCGAACCTTGCTGTGCAGGAGGCTAATCTCGATAAAGCAAAAAAGGATTTTGAAAGATACAAAGAGCTTGAAAAAGACGATGCGATTGCCAAACAACAGGTAGACTATGCTGAGTCGGCCTATACCTCAGCCAAGCAACTTGTGGAAGCAGCGAAAGCCACTGTGAACAGCGTTCAAACCAATGTGCGCTACTCGACGATTGTGGCGCCATTTGACGGAACCATTGGCATTTCGGCAGTGAAGCTTGGTGCGTCGGTAACGCCCGGCCAAACGTTGCTTAACACTATTTCTTCCGATGACCCCATGGCAGTGGATGTAGTTATAGACCAAAGTAAAATCAGTCGCTTTAGCCAGATATTGGCGAAAGGCAGTGATAACGCAGCCGATTCCACTTTCAGGCTGGTGCTTGACAAGTCTTTGTACCCGCATTTTGGAAAGCTAAGCTTTATCGACAGGGCGGTAGATCCACAAACGGGCACTATCAAAATTCGGGTGGAGTTGCCAAACCCTGAGCACATGTTGCGCCCGGGCATGAGTGGCAGCCTGCAAGTGTTGTCGAACGTGTCTGGCAAATCTATCACCATACCTTTCAAAGCCGTGACAGAGCAGCTGGGCGAATTCTTTGTCTATGTGTCCGACGGCAGCAAGGTGTCGCAAAGGCGGGTAAAACTGGGGAAACAAATTGGCAGCAACGTCATCGTTGCCGATGGTTTGAAGCAAGGAGATGTCATTGTGGTGGAGGGTGTTCAGAATCTTAGAGAGGGAGCTGCCATCACCGTTGCCTCACCTGCCGCAGCGAAGTAAATAATTCAACCAGAATCTATTCAATCAAGAAAAAATGGTCGCAGATGTTTTTATAAAAAGACCCGTAACCGCCATCGTCATATCTATTGTGATTGTGCTGGTTGGTCTGATAGCGATGAGCACATTGCCCATCTCTCAATACCCTGATATTACGCCTCCCACGGTAGCAGTGAGTGGCCTGTATATAGGAGCTGATGCTGAAACAGTAGAGCAAACCACCACCACGGCGATAGAAACGCAAATAAACGGTACGCCGGGCATGACCTACATGTCGAGCAATAGTACCAGCAGTGGTGCGAGTGGCGTCACTGTCACATTCGACATAGGCACTAATATCGACATTGCTACGCTCGACGTCCAAAACCGGGTAAGCGTTGCTGAGCCCACTCTTCCAGAGATTGTGAGGAGGTTGGGACTTACTGTTCGTAAAAGGAACCCGAGTATCTTTATGGCACTGGCGCTATACTCTCCAGGAGGCACACATGACGCTACTTTCCTTGGCAACTTCGCCAATATCTACATGAAAGATGCTCTCCTTCGGGTAAAGGGAGTAGGGGATATCTTTTCAGTCGGTGACGATTTTGGTATGCGTATTTGGTTAGACCCTCAAAAACTCGCTAACCTCAAGATTACCCCAGCTGAAGTGAATGCCGCCCTGCAGGAACAAAATCTTCAGATTTCGGCAGGAACAATTGGCAGCACACCTCAGGCTTCAACGCAAACATTTGAGTTCAATATACTGACAAACAGTAGGATAAGTACAGTTGAAGACTTTGAAGATATTGTAGTAAAAACCAACCCAATCACGGGAAATATGGTTTACCTAAAGGACATTGCCAGGGTAGAACTCGCCAAAGCAAGCTATGGCAACCATCCGTTTGTGATGGGTAAGCCAGCCTCATTTGTGCTGCTCTACCTGGAGCCGGGTGCCAATGCCCTGGAAACAAACAATGGCGTGCGGGAAACCCTTGCTCAGCTTAAAGCCAGCTTCCCCAAAGACGTGGACTACCTGATTCCACTGGAAACAACATCCGTTGTAGAGGTGTCTCTAAAAGAGGTGGCCTTTACGCTGATGGAGGCCATGATTTTGGTGATTCTGGTAGTATTCCTCTTCCTTCAGACATTCAGAGCTACATTAATCCCCATACTGGCGATCCCAGTATCGCTGATAGGCACGTTTATCTTCTTTATTCCCTTTGGCTTCACTATCAATACGCTTACACTTTTTGCGTTCGTGCTTGCAATTGGTATTGTAGTGGATGATGCCATTGTGGTGGTGGAATCGATTCAGCACAATATGGATGCACATAAGCTTTCAGCAAAGGATGCAACCATTAAGTCGATGAAGGAGATATCCGCACCCGTTATCGCCATTGCACTTATTTTGGCTGCGGTGTTTGTCCCGGTTGGCTTTGTGCCAGGGATCATTGGCAAACTTTACCAGCAATTCGCCATTACCATTGCTATTTCGGTATTGATTTCTGCTTTTGTTGCTCTTTCGTTGACACCGGCGTTGTGTATGTTGCTGTTGAGGCCGTCTGATCAGTCTAAAAGCAAGAAAGGGCTGGAGTGGTTCTTCAGCCGGTTCAACCGTTGGTTCGACAAAGTGGCGGGTTCGTATACCAATGGGGTAAGAAGGTGGATTAAAGGGACACCCTACGTGCTGGTGATGATGATTTGCCTCTTCGTTGGGCTTTTCTTTCTGTTTCAAAACAAATCGACCGGCTTTATTCCTACTGAGGACGAAAAACGTTTTTTTGTGACGTATGAAATGGCAGAAGGCACGTCTACAAATCGGAGTATTGAAATGCAGTTGGAGCTTCAAAAGCGAATCATGACACTACCATCGCTGGATGTAGTGGGAGGTTTGGCCGGATTGAACATCCTCACCTTTTCTAATAAATCGAACGTAGGAACACTGTTTGTGAACCTAAAACACTGGGACGAACGTGATCCGGAAACGGAGAGTGTGGAAAAAATTATTGGACAGGTCATGGCCATGACTTCCGATATCAAGGAAGCAAGAGTGCTGGCAATTGCACCTCCGCCTATTCCGGGTCTTGGACGGTCGTCCGGATTCACTTTCGAGCTGTTACAAACCAGTAGCCCCGACGATATCTTCGGTTTTGAGGCGACCATGCAAAAGTTTATTGCAGCGGCTAATCAGCGGCCTGAGATAGCAGCGGCCTACTCGTTCTTTTCGGCCCGTACCCCAGCTTACCAGGTCGACCTGGACAAGGAAAAGGCAAAAAAGATGGGCGTCAATGTAGCCCAGGCCTATAGTACATTGTCGACTTTGCTGGCAAGTAGCTATGTGAACGATTTTAATATCTACGGGAGAAACTTTCGGGTGGTAACCCAGGCCGATACTGTGTACAGAAAAGACATCGATGACATCGGTAAGTATTTTGTGAAAAACAGCATGGGTGAGATGGTACCATTGAGCGCTCTTATCACCACCAAGGTGATAGAAACGCCAGCGCTGATCTCGCATTACAACATCTACCGGTCGGCGGAGATTCTCGGTACTTACGCTCCGGGCTATAGCAGCGGTGATGCCATTAAGGCGTTGCAGGAAGTGGCAGCAGAGGTGCTGCCGAATGGCTATAGCTATGAGTTTGGTGGCATGAGCTACGAGGAAGTAAAGGCTGGCAACACGCAGAGTATCATATTTCTCGTGTCCATTGTCTTTGTCTTCCTGTTTCTGGCGGCACTCTACGAAAGCTGGTCTATTCCATTTTCGGTGCTGTTTGCCGTGCCTATCGGTGCCTTTGGCTCAATTTTGACCCTCACATTTCTGCCCGGGCTTACCAACAATATCTATGCTCAAATTGGCTTGATTACGTTGATAGGGCTGGCAGCCAAGAACGCCATTCTGATTGTGGAATTTGCAAAAGAGCGGGTTGACGCCGGGCAGGACATTATAGAATCAACGCTGGAAGCTGTAAGGCTGCGTCTGCGGCCCATTATCATGACGTCGCTGGCGTTCATTTTGGGTGTGCTGCCGTTGGCGATCTCCACGGGCGCCGGTGCCGAAGCCAGAAAAACCATTGGCTGGACGGTGGCAGGAGGGATGGTGGCAGCTAGCTCCCTCGCCATCTTTGTGGTGCCGGTACTCTACGTCGCTATTTCGAAAATTGCTTATAGGAGAAGAATGAAAAGAGCAGGAGCTGTCTAATGCCCGGAATTAGTTGATCTGGCAGAAAATAACGAGGCCCGGACGACAGTTCGGGCCTTCTTTGTTAACATCTACCGATGCCAGCCAGGAGTTTTGTTTTGCGTTTGGATGCTCAAGTGGGAATGTGGGGGCTTTTCCAAGATAACCCGAAAAACATCTCTTTTTTGAAAACCTATCTGCGAACATTCTGTTCGAAGAACAATCAAACAAATTAATCATGAAAAAATTATTCGTTCTAATGCTGGCTTTAGCTACTTCATCAGTGGCTTTCAGTCAGGGAAAAGATGTTGTCGATATTGCGATCGGCTCTTCGGATCACACTACACTTGTTGCTGCAGTAAAAGCGGCTGACCTAGTTGCCACCCTGAAAGGTGAAGGGCCCTTCACTGTATTTGCGCCAACCAACGCTGCGTTTGCAAAACTTCCGGCAGGTACTGTTGAAAGCTTATTGAAGCCGGAGAACAAAGCACAGTTGGCAAAAATATTAACCTACCATGTAGTACCCGGAAGATTCGATGCTGCTGCCGTTGTGGCCGCTATCAAAAGTGGGAAGGGAAAGTCTGAACTAACAACTGTGAGTGGTGGTAGGCTAGTTGCGTCGATGGAGGGAATGAAGGTGAAATTGACTGACGAATCAGGCAATGCTTCATATGTAACAGCAACTGATCTAAAGGGTACAAATGGCTTTGTTCATGTCATTGATACTGTGGTGTTACCCAAGTAATTTATCCTATTGAGTTGATCAAAAGCCCCCTTTCACGGAGGGCTTTTTTGTTAATCCCGGAATTGTCATTAGGAATTAGGACGGAGCAAAAGGCCAGTTGAAATTTTGGGACTCTGTCCAGATTCCTTCAATCCATTTTCTTCGTTTCATTGCCAGAGAAAGGTTGAGTATTTTCTGACTGCCGGATTTGGTTATATAGCCCCCAATAGCAAAGATTTTATACCTGAGTGTTTTGAGTTGATGGAGCTTGTC
>NZ_LR701596.1 GCF_902498805.1 Imperialibacter sp. EC-SDR9
CGGAAGGTCAACTCACGAACGAACCGCTGGCTTAGCTTTTCTTTTTTTTCATAACATTTGAAGTTTGATGATTCACTTCAAGATACGGATTTCGAAAAGCTACCTCCGTAAGGAGGTTTCGTTCAACAACTCTGTATGCCCAATCGCCATATACCAATTATAACAATTTTTCCGCTTCAAAGATCAAAATAGCTAAACAACCCAAGCAAAGCCAGCATGTCCGTTTTCCAACCGCATACTATGAATCTAATATACCACTGACCCTTCCTGCTCCGCCTGGTATTTGAAAGCTCACCTCCCATTGAAAGCGGCACAATATCAAAACATCGCTATGTTTGACCGGAAAGATAGCTGTGTTTCTAAGGTCTGCTACACAGCAAATGGGGTGGTTGCTACGAAGCAAACGAGTTGGCGCTGGGCTGCTGGAAAAAAGGGCATTTGAACGGCCGAAGCGGCCTGCGTTAATTAATCGCACAAAAACAATGGCAAAAAGACCAGTATTCCTGGGTACTCAATATACATATACCATCATAACCAAAAATTGAAGACCTTTGCAGTCTTAATACCATGAGGCGCCCTCACCCGGGGGCAGCGCTCTATTCACCGAACAATTAGCAACCTTTGGAAAACTTCTTCCCCGATCAACGATGGACAAGTGCAGGCGAGCCCGAATTGGGCGTGGGCATTGTGACTGAGACCAGTAAAGGCCGTGTAAAGCTACACTTTCCCATAGCTGACGAAGTAAGGCAGTACACCGTGGAGAATGCACCCCTGCGCAGAGTGGTTTTCAAACCAGGCGATTCCATTGCCGACAAGGACAAACGTCCATTGATGGTGGAGCGTGTGGAAGCGGACGGGCACTTATTTATCTATATCGGTCAGGGCAGGCAGCTGTCGGAGGCTGACCTTGGTGATGTGTCTGTTAAGCACGGTGTAGACGACCGCCTTTTTATGGGGGATGTCGATACACCCGAACTATTTGCCTTGCGCAGGAAGACGCTTTACTACGACCACAACCGCAGAATTTCGCCCATCAATGGGTTTGTGGGGGGCCGGATTGACCTGATACCCCACCAGCTATATATCGCCCATGAGGTGAGCAGCCGACATGCACCCCGGGTGCTGCTGTCGGACCAGGTCGGGCTTGGCAAAACCATTGAAGCCTGTTTGATCCTCCACCGCCTGCTGCTGACAGGGCGTATTTCAAGGGTGCTGATCCTCGTGCCCGACTCACTGGTTCACCAGTGGTTTGTGGAAATGCTGAGGCGATTCAATTTGTGGTTTCATATTTACGATGAAGTACGATGCGCCTCGCTGGATGGTGGCGCACCCGATGCCAATCCATTTCTGGATGATCAGTTGATCATTTGCAGCACGTCTTTTTTAGCGGGCTCACAAGTGCGGGCACGGCAGGCGCTGTCGGCCGGTTGGGACATGCTGGTGGTAGACGAAGCCCATCATTTGGAATGGTCCGTCGACAAGGTCAGCCCAGAGTATGGTATTGTGGAGCTTCTGAGTAAAGCCGCCAAAGGGCTGCTGCTGTTGACCGCCACGCCTGAGCAGTTGGGTGTGGAAAGTCATTTCGCCCGGCTTAGGCTGTTGGATCCGGACAGGTACGCCAACTACGAAGCATTCAAAAATGAGCCGCACGACTACAAAGCCATCGCCAATATTGTAGAAGCGCTCTCGTCAGGAAAGCCCTTGCAGGCAGCCGACACCCAGTTGCTGGAATCGATGTTTGGCAAGGAGAGACTAACCACCCTGGCAAAAGAAGGTGAAACAGCAAATAACAACCTTATTGAAGATTTGCTCGACCAGCACGGGCCGGGCCGGGTGGTGTTCCGAAACACCCGATCGGCTATGAGTGGGTTCCCCAAGCGGAAGGCGCATCTTGTTCCTATCAAAGCAGATGAGCAGCACAACTTGTGGATAGATCGGTTGTCGCAGGAATATGCCCTCGACTCAGAGCCATCATTAGCTGATGCCCCTTCACAGAAGTTTTGGTTCGAAGAAGACCCAAGGGTGAGCTGGCTGGTGAAGCTGATGAAGAAGCTAAAGCCTGCAAAGGCAGTGCTCATTTGCCGGAGCAAAGAAAAAGTGCTGGCATTGGAAAGTGCTTTAGGTCAGCTCAGCGGCATCAAAGTGGCCGTTTTCCACGAAGACCTTACCATTGTGCAGCGAGATAGGAATGCGGCCTGGTTTGCTGAGCCTGATGGTGCCCGACTGCTTCTCTGCTCCGAAATTGGCAGTGAGGGCAGGAATTTTCAATTTGCCCACCACCTTATTTTGTTCGATTTACCAGCTCATCCGGAGTTGCTGGAGCAAAGGATTGGGCGATTGGATCGGATAGGGCAGTCGGAAGATATCCAGATCCATGTGCCTTACCTTATTGGCAGCCCGCAGGAAGTGCTGGTGAGGTGGTTTCATGAGGGGCTCAATGCCTTTGAAGAAAACCTGGAAGGCGGCAATCAACTGGCGCAATTGTTTGGCGAGCGGTTGAAGGAAGCCACACAGTCGGTTGGGTCACCCAAGGCAGACAACCAATTGAAATCACTCATTGCTGACACCGCTACCTTTCAGCAAGACCTAAAGCAGATGCTTGCCAATGGCCGTGATCGATTGCTTGAAATGAATTCCTTTCGACCCGAAGTGGCTAAAAAACTGATGGAGCAGATCGGAGAGGCCGATCTTGACATGGGGCTGGAGAAGTACATGATTCAGGTTTTTCACCATTTTTCTATTGATATGGAAGACCTGGCACCCCGAACGTATTTGCTGCACCCTACGCAGGCCAATACATACAAATTCCCTTCCCTACCTGACGAAGGCATGGCGGTTACTTTCGACCGGAAACGTGCCCTGGCCAGGGAAGATATGAGTTTCGTTAGCTGGGATCATCCCATGACCACAGGCGCCATGGACATGGTGTTGAGCTTGGGCACGGGAGGGGCCAGCTATGGCGTCCTCCGGGGAACCAGGAACTCTGCCATCCTTTTGGAAGTGCTCTTTGTGCTGGAAACTTCAGGCGGGCAAAGCACGCATGTGGATCGCTTTCTGCCTGCCACGCCGCTCAGGGTGGTGGTTGATCATGGCGGCGAGGATGTAACGGATGATTATCCTATTGAACTGTTCGATCAACACCTGAGACCCGGACGGGTCGAAGATATGCTGGAGAATGATACGCTCGTAGATGAAATTCTTCCTAGCATGCTCAAAGCGGCAACGGCGGTGGCCGAAGGGCTAAAAGCGGACGAAGTTTTGAAAGGAATGCAAGAAATGAGCGTTACGATGAACCATGAAATCGGGCGACTGAAGGCGCTTCACGATAAAAACGAGAACGTCAGGCCGGAAGAAATTCAGCTGGCACTCGAAGAGCGGGCCAAACTTGCCTCTCTCATCAAAAACGCCCGCATCAGAATGGATGCCGTGCAGCTGGTGAGGGAGGGGGAGTGAGTTTGTTATCGCAACACTCTCATGCCCAATTGCTATGGAAAGAGCTTGTAGATGTCTTTTCTGTGAGCAACAATGATAAAGCGGAAAGTGGTTTCGTTGATTTTCTCAAACCCTATCCGGTACTCCCCTATTCTGGCTCGATAATAGTTTTTGAAACCGGTTAGCTTCTTTATGTTTGGCAAATCCAAGACGGAGTCTGACTTCTCCAATTCGGAGATCAATTTTTCTATTTTGTGGTAGAGCGATCTGTTCTTGGTTTTGTCAAGTGATTTCGCAAATGACTTGTCAAATTCAATAATCACTTTGCCCTCAATTTGGTCATTATGGAATCACGATCAACTGTCTCACCAGTCTTGATAGCGTCCATGGCTGAACCAATAGCAAAGTCCTCGAACTGATCGTCTGCAACGTTTATTACGTCTCCGCCTAGCTTTTTAGCAAGATCCGACAACAGTTTGTTACTTTTTTTGTCAGCCTTAATAATGATAGCTCCCATATTACTAAATTTCAATAAAGATATGACTTCATACTAAAAACGAGAATATCTGGTCAGAAGAAACTGAGCTGGCCCACGCATTATCAGTTCAGGATAAAATTTAATGCAGTAGTGGAATTTTACATCCCATCACCATAAACCACCAACGGTTTCAAGCAATATCCATTTTGTGATCAAGAAGCTCCACGTTAAAGTTTATCTTGGCATTGAGGGCCTTAAACACTTTTATGATTGTCTCAAATCGAGCATCGGTTAGGCTATTCTCCAGTTTAGAGATTTGAGCTTTTTTAACCCCTACCAATGCACCAAGCTGCTCCTGAGTGAGATGACGTTCTTTGCGAGCATCCTTAATGGCTTGCCCCAATAAGTCCATTCTCAATTCATATTCAAAGGCTTCCCGATTTGGAGTACCCTTCTTGCCAACATGCTTATCCGTCAGTTCTTCAAGTGTATATGTCTTCATGGCTTCATTCCCGTTTTGTCATTAAAATACCTCTGTCTCAATTTTTCGGCTCTTTCTATTTCCGATTTGGGTAGCTTTCCTGTTTTCTTGATTATTCCGTGGGTCGAGATCACCACTGTATCTAAACCATCATGTTTATCCCAGAATGCGAAAAAGCGGATGTAGGTTTTTTGATAGAGCGTTCGGAATTCCCAAACATCACCCGTCAGCTTTTTGAAGAGCTCCTTGTCGTTAGCATTTCTTGCCTTCCAGATATTAAAGAGAACCTTTTCCCTGGATTTAACTGGCAAACTTGCCAGAAAGTCAGCCGCTTCTTCCATGAACTCAACCCTAAACCGCTCAGCCATTGCGCTTTTAACACAAAGATAATTGTTTCCTTATTAAGAAACAATTACCGGAAAAGAGAAGGGCCTGCAGTTGAGACGAGTTAGCATTTATTGGTAGCGGCGAGACGCCGAAATAGATGACCCAACAAGCCTGCGCGGCCCGGCGGCCACTTGCGGGATGGGGGGGGTCAGCATCTGCGCTATTTCGCAAACGTAGATTTCCAATAAAAATCGTCAACACCCAGGGCTTCTAGTTCACTAGTAAAATTTAATGAGTCAAGTGGTCCGATGATATTACTCTCCGCATCGGAGTGGATGCCAGAATCAATTACTTTAAAAATAAAATACTCAGGTTTCTCAAATTCTCTTTTGGCAAAGATATAGTCCTCAGAATACCCAATAGCTGTTACTGGTGCCTCTATTAATCCAATTCCGCCCCATTCTTTATCTTCATATCCAATGTGAACACCTTTATCAAGGTTAGGTTCACCATAGACATAGTAATTGGTCTCATTTATGAATTCAGTATCACCATCTGCAAAAGGAAAACACCCTGTTAGCATGTTGAGAGTTATTGATACTAAAAATGCAATTCTCATGAGTGAAACTGATAAAAACTAACACCTTGCTTAAGTAAGTGTCGGAGTTCTATGTAGCTCTGCTTGCACTTAGCCACTTTAACAAATATAATATGTGGCGGAGATTCCAAGCCAGCAGCCGTCAGTTTACCGACGAGGGCCATATTCGCTATAGTTCGTGCTAGCAGCATTAGCCTTCCTTTGCCGCTATCGCACGCCCCTTTTTTAACTTTGACTTGTTACGCCATTTAATTATCTCAATTGACAAGTAGCCCAAAAGAAAGGCAGCGAAAACTGGATTGTAGAAACTATCAACCCAGTCCGGCAGGATAGACTTGAGGAGAATTCTCAGTACAATTATCGCCAAAAACACATAGCCGAAGATTCTAGAAATGGCGTTGAGCCGATAAAGTGAAACAGTAACTTGCCAGTTTTGATATCTATAGTTCGTGGGGTCTTTTTCCACGAGCCGTTTAAACGTTTCCTTAGCCTCGTTGATGTTCTTTTTGTAAAATGCAGCCATCCCCTGGTGGAAAAGGAGGTGTTGGAAATAAGAAATATCTTCCAGTTGTGTTTCGCCCTGGTATGGGTCAGTTCTCCATAGAGCAATCGCCTTCGTTAAAATTGGATACGCTTCGGAATAATTGCTATTAGCCGATAAAGCCATTCCATAGTCGCCTGTGAGCTTCATTTTAGCTCGATAATGTTCCTGGTCAACTGACTCATCAATCATGAAAATTTCACTGGAATTCTTCCTGTAATATTCCACTTGCTTTAGCAAATCTGTGGAAGGCAAGTCGTCAGTTTTTTTTTTGAATTCGTAAATGCTTTTCATAAATGTAGCTGGATCCCTCTACAATTTGTCGCTGCTAACGCCAGTATGAATCAATTTTGCTCGTTTGAGATATGAATCAAATAAAATCACAAACATTCCTGTCATAATTGAAACGTCAGCCATGTTGAAAATTCCAGTTTGAAATAGGACAAAGTCAATGTGCAGAAAATCTGTCACTGAACCATAAATAAGTCTGTCGTAAATATTCCCAACCCCACCACCAACCATAAAGCAGATTCCTAACACTGTCAAGTTAGATAGGCCTTTTTTGGTCAGTAACTAGACAAGAGCTAATCCGAGTACTACTAAAGGTAAAACAGTCAGCAATAAAGATTTTATCGGTGAAGGTAAATTGTGCCCAACACTTAAAAATGCCCCCGTGTTTTCAACCTTTGTCAACGTCAAATAGCTATTAATCAAGCCTATTTGTTCGTTGTCGTCAATTGTTTGTCGGGCAATGTTTTTTGAAATCTGGTCGCACGCAATATTTGAACTCAAAATAGTCAGGATTATAAGAGTCCTTAAAATTCCTTTTGGCTTCATATGTCTGTCTAGTCTTATCGTAAATACTTTGTCCCATGGCCTTGCTGCCAAACAACTAAATAACCCCAACTAACCGAAGTTCCCCCTAATCTAACAATTTTCACCCATCCAAACTTCTCTTTTTCACCCCATAAAAAGACCATCTTCAGTTAAGCGCTTAACAGGGTACCTGTTAAGCCTTTAACTAGGTGGCAGTTAAGGGCATAACAGGGTGGGTGTTAAGCGCATAACAAGGGGTCGGTTAAGGGCATAACCGAAAACGAATAAGCGCTATACACGAGACGATAAAGGGCATAACCGGAAAGGGTCTTCCCTGGCTCCTTTTCTGTTTTTCAACCAAAGCCTTATATTTGCCACGGCTTCGGTGCAAACTGAGGGACTTTCAAACATGATCAGATAATTTTTTCACATCTTCCCGTGGCACAAATGGCTTCCTGAATTGATCAGGCAAGTATAATCCCGCCACTCCCGTTACATCAGGTTTCCGATCCGGGTTGTTCATTGTTAATGATAACATGCATTCCATTTTGCTTTGGTGTTTGACCTTATCCTTTGCGGAGCACAGCATTACCCCGGAATCATTGCAGCCTGATACGCCAGTTTCAATATTGGCATTCAACTATTTTTTCATTCAAACTGATACACCATGCGAAAAATAATATACCACGTAGCCTCAACGCTCGACGGCTACATTGCCCACAAAGACGGCACCACCAAGGGTTTCCTTGAAGAGGGAGAACATGTTTCCGACTACCTGGAAAGTCTGAAGGAGTACGACACGGTCATCATGGGCATGCACACGTATGAATATGGTTACAACTACGGTCTGCGGCCAGGGCAACCCGCCTACCCACACATGATGAACTATATCTTCTCCCGTTCGCTGCATTTTGAAAATGCGCACGAGCAGGTAAAAGTCATAGGCGATAATCAGATAGACGCCTTGCACGCACTCAAGGAAACTGTAGGATCGCCGATTTATATGTGTGGAGGGGGAAAGTTTGCGAGCTTTTTGCTGGCCCATAAGCTCATTGATGAACTCAAAATCAAGCTGAACCCGGTACTTTTTGGGGCCGGCATCAAGCTTTTCGAGGGTTCCGAGGAAACATATCGTCTGCGTGAGCTGAATTCAATTGCTTATAAGGGCGGTGTTTTTCTTTTGAACTATGAGATAGATTACCTGTAACGATTTGTTCAACACTACCGAAGCCAGTACCATGGCAGCACTTTTGTTTAGCACCTGCCGTGGTGCTTCTTTTTTGTGAATGCAAGGTGCAGCACCTTCTACTCCACTCCCCCAATCTCTTCATAAAGCTTACCCGTCGCCCACTTGAGCTCGCCCAGGGAGCGGTTGTATTTCGCCTCAAGCTCAATCAGCTTGATCTGCCCCTGTAGCTTTTTGTTTTCCCGGCTGTTGATCAGAAAAATGGAACTCTCTCCATTTTCGAATTTGGTAAGCTCGGCCTGCAGCATGCGTTCATAATTGACTTGCATTTCTCGCTGCTGGTCGATCATTTCTTCCAGGGTATATACTTTGTTATAGCTCTGCTGAATTTTATTGATCACTTCCCTATTCTTCTGAGTGATCTTCAAGTCATATTCCTGCTGCTTGATCTTGACGATCTTGAGCTTTGCCCTCTCCTTTCTTAAAAGCAGCGGAAATACAAAATCTACGCCGAGCTTATAGTTGTTGTCATAATTGGCTATCTCCAAATCGTTCTGACCGGCGAACAGCATATTGTAATTCACGTCAATCACAGGCTTTAGCTGATCGCTGCTCAATTTCCTGTCCAGCTCAAGCACATTGCTTTCAATGTTCAGCTTCTTCAGGTCGGGGTGATTGGCCAACGCCCAGTCGAGGTAGCTGTCGAGGTCAGGAGCAACAGTGCTGTCCTCAGGATAAGGACGCAACGCTACCACATCGAGGCTATCAACCCAAACAAAGTTTTGCATAAGCAGCGTACTATTTTGCAGGTTGAGCTCAGCCTCCCTCAGCTCATTGGACCATTGCTGCACCTGAATCAGCATCTCCACACTGTCAATCGTAGCATTTTCTCCGCTAATAGCTCCCTGCCTTACTCCTTCAAACCTCTGCCTGATAAGCCTTAGGTTGGTTTGCATGGCCTCCCTCTTCATATGATTTTCATACCACCACCAGTAAGCATAGTTGGCATCCAGAAAAAGGTTGTTGAGCACATTGTTCGCTTCGTTCTCAAACGCCAGCGCCTCATATTTGCCTTTTTGAAGCCCAATGGTTCGCTCGTTTCGGATCAAACCCTGCCCCACGGGCACCGAAACGCCCGCATAGTAAAGCCCATCCACCGGCACCGTGTTTTCCGGGCTGAGGTACAGGCCCTTGTTTCGCTCATACCCCGCCTTCAGGTCCACATTGAGCAACGTGGGCACCTGCACATAAGTGTTCCAAATATCATAGTAGTTTTTCCCGTCAAAGTTTTTTCTGTTGAAATCGGACACGAGCTTTGGATCAAAAGCTCCCCTCGCCAGGTTGACCGCAAGGCCTCCCCTTGTATTGAGCAGAGTGGCCTGCCTGGCAATGGGATGGTGCTCGTTCACCAGCTCATAAAACTCGCCCAAGCTCAGCCAACCGGTTGCGGCTTGCTGCGGCCAGGCCAGATGACCGGCTCCCAGAAAAGCTAAAATGATCAATAACCTCAGTTGTCTCATTTTGATTTTTTGTCGGGATTGTAGGCTGTTTCCTCTTTGTAGAAATCGGGAGGAAAGCCGTTCAAATTTCTCCACAACTCGTACCAAACAGGTACTTTTTTGAGCAGTGCTATGCCATACGTGCCGGAGCCCAGCCTTAACAATTGCGGCCACTCGGCCGTGTTGGGGTCGGGGGCAACAAGCACCCTAAACTGGCCGTTCGCACTGGCCGCTTTGTCGTAAGCCACAATCCGGCCGGAGTAGGTGCCAAACGACATGCCCGGCCACCCGTTGAAAACCAGGGCTGGCCATCCGTCGAACTGTAGCTGTACTTTGCGACCCTCTTCTATCAGCGGAAGGTCAATCGGCCGCACATACATTTCCACAGCGAGGTCAAAGTTGGTTGGGATTAAACTAAAAACCGCTTCCCCTTCTTTCACCGTCTCCCCAATTCCGGTGATCCTTGCTTTCGTTACATAACCATCCTGCGGAGCGGTAATGTAATAAAACCCCGACCTTTTGGTGTAACTTGATTGCTGTATCGAAAGTTTGTTGAAGTCGCCCTCCGCTTGCAAGGCATCGGAAATCGCCGACATGCGGTCGGATTTTGCTTTCGCTATTTTCTCCGAAAACTCGTTTTGTATGACACTTAAATTAAGCTTTGCATTGATGAACTCATTCTTGCTGGCCAGCCATTTATTTTCAATAGAAATCTTCTTGTACAAAGCCTCCTGAAGCTTCTGCTTTCTCTGTTCCAGTTCAGTCAGCGACTTCAAGCCCTGGTCGTACAACGTCTGCTGGCGGTCGAACTGCTTTTGCGCTATTTCATAATTAACCAGTGCCGTTTCAAAATCGATACTGTCCGATAGCACCTTCAACCTCGACTGATTGAAGTAGTTTTCTGCCTGCTCTGCTTTCAATATTTGATTTTTCTGCAAGGCCACAATCTGATCAGCCAGGGCCCGGGCTTTGTCCACATATGTGTCTATCGACGCTTTTTTAGCATCCGTCTGATTAGTTGATCGCTCAATGAGCTGGGGATCCAGGTATTCTGATTTGACTTCCGAAATAAATACGATGGTGTCGCCTTTTCTAACCAACTCGCCCTCACGAACAAACCAATTCTCAATTCGCCCTGTAATCATCGAATGAATGTTTTGTTCCCTATTTTCGGGGCGGAGCGTAGTGAGTTTACCCCGGGCCCTGATATTTTGCGTCCAGGGGAAAAACAATATCACCAGAAAAACAAATAGAAGCGCCGACAACAGGTAGACCAACCTCCGGGAAGCAGATGTTTCCATCACATCCTGATAGGCCGATTGGTCCTTAAGCACCTCATCACGGTTGATCGAATTATTTGAAATGTTTAACATTGGTCTACTTCTTTTTGGGCTGCTTCATGTGAGCCCTTGTTTCTATGTCCACTATTTTCCCGTATTCCATGGTAATTACTTTATCACATTTTGAGAGCATGAGCGGGTCGTTGGTAACTGCCAGTAATGTCCACTTGGCGTTGGAATCCGTCAGTATGGAGCTGATATGTTTTCTGTCTTCAAAGTCCAGCCCATGCATTGTGTGATCCATCACAATCAGCTTAGGCCTCTCTGAGATTGTTCGAGCCAAAATGATTTTCTGCCTGGTACTCGTGGATAGGCCCTGGCCTTCAGGTTGAATCATGGTATTGAGCCCCTTGGGAAGTGACCTGAAATATTCACCTAAGCCGACCTCCTCTATCGCCCAAAGCATGTCTTCAATGTTGATGCCCTCCTTTCCAACTGTGATATTCTCCTCCAATGTGCCGTAGAAAAGATCCTGCATGCCCAGGTTGTCACCAATAAAAGAGCGAAAACTCATAATATTGATGTCGCCCAGTGGTATGCCATTGAAGTGGATCGAACCGCTATAGTCATTATACAAACCTGAGAGCAACGCCAGTAACGTTGACTTGCCCGATTGATTGACGCCAGTGATACACACTTTTTCGCCCACGGCCACCTTGAGGTCTACTCCATTCACAGCAGGCTTGTCAGTACCGGGAAATTGGTACGTAAGTCCCGTTACTTCCAGAGAAATTCCTTTTCCTTTTGCGATTTCATTTAAATCGATGCCCTCATCACTCTCCAATTCTATGTCAGTTACCTGTCCCAGCTTTTCCAGCCCCGTAAGTACGTCATACACCGTTTCCATACTGAGAATCAGTTTCTCTGAAGAGTTAAGCACCAAAAGAATGATGATCTCCGAAGCTACAAATTGCCCCAGGTTGATTTCCTGATTGATGACCAGAATGCTGCCCAGAATTAAAATACCACAAGTAACAATAGTTTTGAAGGCCACAATATTCGAAAACTGCAAGATGAGGATGTTGAAATGCTGCTTTCTGAACTTGAGGTAGTTGCTTACATAGTAGTTCATTTTATCGATGGGCAGGCTGGTCTTTCCGGCCAGCTTGAAAGTGCCCATCACCCTGGCCAGCTCTTCAAGCCAATGGGCCACCTGGTACTTGTATTTCGATTCCATAATGCTGGTCTTTAGCCCTCTGGATCCTGTGACAAGAAAAATGAGGGACATCAGGCCAATGAGTACGATACCAAAGAAAACGAAGAAAGGGTGGTAAAAAGACAAGAGAATCAACCCGAAGAAAATCTGTAGTACCGACGTGGATGCGTCTATCAGGATCTTGGGAAGTCCCTTCTGAACGTTCAGTGTATCAAAAAAACGGTTCATCAGTTCCGGTGGGTAAAAGCCGGAGATGGCTTCCATTTTAAACCTGGGAATCCGGTAAGCAAACTCGAAAGACGCCCGTGTGAAAATGCGGCGCTGAAGCAATTCAGTTAGCGACAGTTGAAGGATTTGTATGATGCCGGCGGTAGCCACACCCAGCACAACGATAAATATCAGCAGCCCCCAGGAAGAGGAAAATTCGGCACTGGTGACAAAGCCGATGATCGCCTGCACGCCCAGTGGCAGCGACAGATTGATTAGTCCATAGAAAATCGCATAGGCGTAAATAACAAAGATCTCTCGCTTGTCGAGCGACAGCATTCTGAACAAACGCTTGACGGGTGATAATTTTGATTCATCACCTACACTCTTATTTTCTATGTTGAGGCCGTCACCTTTCATTTTGGAAATTTTTTACTTCAGCAATTTAGAAATCAATACATCAATAAAGCGGTACACCTGATCTTCCACACTTTCTTCGCCGTCTCTCCTTATCTCGGTGAGAGAAGGCAAATGCATCGCAAAAAAAGCTTGCTGATGTGACGCTTCGAGAATTGTGGTGGCAACAGCATGGGGGTACTCGAATGACGGGCTAATGGCCGAAATAGTCAAGGCAATTTTGTGGCAGAGCGATTTGAATCCCATGAAGAGCCCCTGGTTGTTGATCTCATCCACTTTTTTAGTGAGGTAGGTTTTGTCTGCCTCGCTCACCACCACATGCCGCAGACAAACTGTGTTTACGCCTGGCAAATCCATGCTCAGATTACTCTGGTCGGCATGACAAAGAATTTTGATGATTTCTTTGAGCTTGAGTGCTTTGTCCTGAATATGATGGGTTTTGTAGTCGATCATATATTCCAGCCAAGCCCAATACCAGGAAGTGAGGTATACCAATAGCTTCAATTTGTTTTCAAAATACCGGTAAATCGATGCTTCGGTCGACCCAATGCTTTCTGCCAGTTTTTTGAATGTAAACTCTTCAAATCCTAGCTGGTCAAGCAATTCGATGCTCGCTGAAATAATTTTTTTCCCGAGCTCAGTAGACTGCGGATCTTTACTATAGTAGTTTTCTCCAATTTGGATAGTAATCACTGACATGCACAAAAGTAAGAATATCTACAACAATAGTATTACTATTACGAACCAGGCTCCAAATTGTTTAACTGTTTGCGAAAAAAATCTTTGTCACTTTTTCGGTAAAATGTCGTGACGCTTCTATTTCGCAGGAACCATAGCTGATTAAAATGGTTTTACTTTAAAGCATTACCTAAATTCATCTATGGAACTGATAGAAAGCCCAACCCTTCAACTAATAGATTCATTCCAGCAGGTAAGATCACAGTCAGAAAAACTTTGTGAGCCACTTCAAACAGAAGACTTTGTCGTTCAGCCGGTTGTGGACGTGAGTCCACCAAAGTGGCACCTGGGCCACACTACCTGGTTTTTCGAAACCTTTATCTTGCAACCCTATGTAAAAGACTACCAGCTCTTCAACGACAGCTATAATTTTGTTTTCAATAGCTACTATGAGTCTGTAGGGAAGCGGGTGGTACGAACCGACAGAGGGAATCTATCGAGGCCAACGGTGTCCGACGTATTCGCCTACAGAAAACATGTGGATGCACACTTGCTGGCCTGGCTCGGAGATAGTGAAAGCATACCGGAGCGAGCTGCCACCCTTCTGGCGCTTGGCCTCAATCATGAGCAGCAGCACCAGGAGCTGCTCTTAACGGACATTAAATATATTCTGGGTAACAACCCTCTGCAACCACTGTACAGGCCATCGGTAGCTAAAAATTCGACTGCTGCCAATGACGTGTCTTTTTCTGAGATAAAGGAGGGCATGCACACCATTGGTTTCCAGGGACAGGGCTTCCACTTCGACAATGAAAAAGGCGTACACAAGGTTTTCCTTCATCCCTTTGCGATTCGCAACAGCCTTGTTACCTGCGGCGAATATCTGGAGTTCATCAGAGCAGGCGGCTATCAGGACTTCCGGCTCTGGCTGTCGGACGGATGGGCCTGGCTGAATACTGAAAAGGCAGAGGCACCGATGTACTGGCACAAAATGGATGGCGTTTGGCACCAATACACACTCGGCGGCCTTCAGCCAATCGACCCCTCACTTCCTGTCACACACATAAATTATTATGAAGCAGAAGCTTTTGCCCGCTGGGCTGGACTAAGGCTGCCTACTGAGTTTGAGTGGGAGGCCGCATCTCGCCAGCTAAGTCCTTCGGCCCCCTCCACTTCCAATTTTGTGGAAAGCGAACGCTACCACCCGGTAGCGCAAAAGCCGGGCAACTTACAACTCTTTGGGGATGCCTGGGAGTGGACTCAAAGTGCCTACCTGCCCTACCCGTATTTCAAAACTGAAGAAGGCGCTGTGGGGGAATACAACGGGAAATTTATGGTCAACCAAATGGTGCTGCGGGGTGGGTCATGCGCCACACCTGCCAACCACATCAGGGCCACTTATCGTAATTTCTTTCAGCCCAATTTGCGCTGGCAGTTCACTGGCATCAGGCTCGCCAAACACATCTAAACCATCTATGGAAAAAGAACTCAATGAGGAAGTATTGCTTCCAACCGACACCTTTGCGTCCGAAATAGATTCGGGCCTTTCTGCAAGCCCCAAGGCCATTTCTTCCAGGTACTTCTACGATGCAGAAGGAGACAGGCTGTTTCAAAAAATCATGCAACTGGATGAGTATTATCTCTCCAGGGCTGAGTATGCCATATTTGAAGAACACAAGGAGCTGCTTCTTCAATATTTTGCCGACCAGGGAACTGCCTTTCATTTAATGGAATTTGGTGCTGGGGATGGTTGGAAAACCAAGGTGCTGCTGCGTTACTTCACAGAGCAACACGCAAAACTCGACTACCGGCCCATCGACATATCAGGCAATGTGCTTCAGGAATTGGAAAGCTCTCTCCAAACAGAGCTCCCATCTTTGCAGGTACAAGGCATGGAAGGCGAATATTTCGAAGTCCTGAACCAAATGCAAAAGACCGACGGGCAGCGAAAGGTGGTGCTGTTTCTGGGGTCAAATATTGGCAACTTCAGGCAGAAGCAAGCCATCAGTTTCCTTTCCTCGCTCAGGGCAAGTCTGAACGAAGGCGACATGGTACTTATCGGCTTTGATATGAAGAAGGATCCGCACGTGATCCGAAACGCTTACGACGATGCCAGCGGAGTTACGAGAGATTTCAATATGAATCTGCTCAAAAGGCTCAACATAGAGCTCGGTGCCAATTTTGATTTGACAAAATTCAAGCACTATCAGTCGTACGACCCGCAGTCAGGTGAGTGCAAGAGTTATTTAATTAGCCTTGCCGAACAAGAAGTGACCGTACAGGCAACAGAGGCCACTTACTACTTCAAAAAATGGGAGCCCATTCATGTGGAGATCTCCAGGAAGTTTGATTTCGAAACAATTAACGAATTGGCTGCCAGCAGTGGTTTTGGTGTTGTAAAAAACCTCCAGGACACGGATGAATATTTTACTGATTCCCTGTGGGTGGCTACCTGATAGTTTACCGGAGAAAATCCTTTGTGATTAATTAACGCTCGTCTATCTTTGCACTCCCAATTGAAGTTTTAATGCGCAAGTGGTGAAATTGGTATACACGCTACTTTGAGGGGGTAGTGGGCGTTAGCCCGTGGGGGTTCGAATCCCCCTTTGCGCACTTCTTTTCTATCTTCCCAAAACTTTTATTTTTCACTATTTTCACGCATATTTGTGCGATAAATAACACACTTATTCCTAGTGAAATGAGCCTAGATATTCCCCTTCTAAAAAAAATATGTGAAACTCCCGGTGCTCCAGGATACGAAAAAAGGATCAGAGACTTGGTTATCAAAGAGGTCACTCCTTTGGTGGACACGGTGGAGGTTGACAACATCGGCAACATCGTCTGCGTAAAAAAGGCTAAAAATAACAAGGATAATAAAAAGGTAATGGTTGCCGCACACATGGACGAAATAGGCTTCATTGTGAAGCATATTGACGATGCCGGCTTCCTTCGTTTTCATACGCTCGGCGGCTTCGATCCAAAGACACTGACTGCCCAAAGAGTTATCGTTCACGGCAAGAAAGACCTGATTGGCGTAATGGGCACCAAGCCGGTGCACGTAATGAGCGCTGAAGAAAAAAAGAAGCTCCCGGAGACCACCGATTTCTTCATCGACATGGGAATGGATAAGGACGAAGTGGTAAAATATATCAGCATTGGCGACTCCGTTACCCGGGAGAGGGAATTGATTGAAATGGGAAACTGTGTTAACTGCAAGTCGATTGACAATAGAATTTCCGTCTTTATTTTGATTGAGACGCTCCGAAACATCAAAAATTTTCCTCACGACATTTATGGGGTGTTTACGGTTCAGGAGGAAGTTGGCCTCAGAGGTGCCCAGATAGCGGCGCACTCCATCAATCCCGATTTTGGCCTGGCGCTCGACACCACCATTGCCTTCGATGTGCCAGGAGCGCAAGCCCATGAAAAGGTGACGGAACTTTCGAAAGGTGCCGCCATCAAAATCATGGATTCATCAGCTATCTGCGACTACCGAATGGTAGACTACTTGAAAAAAACGGCTGATAAAAATAAAATAAAATGGCAACCTGAAATTCTTACCGCAGGCGGCACCGATACGGCCTATGTGCAGAGAATGGGTAAAAACGGCGCTATTTCAGGTGCTATTTCCATCCCTACCCGCCATTTGCATCAGGTAATTGAAATGGCCCACAAAGAAGACGTACAATCGTGCATTAATTTGCTCTCTTCTGCGTTATCAGAGTTAGACCAGTACAACTGGAGCCACTAACTATGAAAAGACTATTTCTCTTGCTGTTTTTAGTAAGCAGTGCTATGTCTGGCGGCTTTGCCCAGCAGCCCGCCACCGTGCAAATTACCGGTAGCCTGCTCGATAAAGAAAGCCTGGAGCCGCTTCCATTTGCCACCGTGCTGGTGAAAGGCTCTTTCCACGGCACTATCACCAGCTCTCAGGGGCTCTTTACCTTGCTCGTCCACCCCACCGACACAGTGCAGTTTTCGATGGTGGGTTATAAGACATCGGAGCTTATTATTCCTGCAGGCATGACCGAAAGCCGCTATGCCATGCTGGAGTTAATGGAAAAGTCGACTGTAGTGCTCAAAGAGCTCAAGGTTTATCCCTGGCCCTCTGCCTCACAATTTCATTCTGCCTTCCTTGGTGTTACCCTCCCACCAACCGAGCAGGACAAAACCAATAAGATGCAGAAAGAGCTCGAGGCCACGATGAGAAACTCCTATGAATCGGAAAAATACTACGATGAACAGCTAAAGAACCGGCAAATCTATCTGCTGACAGGCCAAATTCCCCCTAATCATTTCCTCGACCCCGTGAGGTGGCTGGACTTCATAGAAGAGCTAAAGAAGAAAAACCAAAAATGACTGACCTCTCAGTCGGTTAAAAGCCTCACCTAAGGCTGGATTCATACACCAAATGCCATTACATTGTGTACTAAATGGCTTTACTATGAATACTACGTTATCTTCAACCCAGTTCCGTTCAATCACAACAAGTGAATTAGCAGTGGCGACAGCATTATTGGGTGAAGCGTCACTGGTGGTTTCCGATATTTCGGAAAAGGTGACGTTGTTCGGCCTGTTCGACGGCCAAACTCTACTGGCCCTGGGAGGCCTGGAGGCGTATCAGGACAAGGCCCTGCTTCGCTCGGTTTGCGTGCCCCCTCAGAAAAAAGGAAAAGGATATGGCAGCCATCTCGTTCGATCCATTGAAAATGATGCAATGGCCAATGGCATTACAGATTTTTATCTGCTTACCACCACAGCCGCTATATTTTTTGAAAGAGCAGGGTACCAAACAGCCGACAGGAATACCGCACCTGATGTGATAAAAAATACTTCCGAATTTTCCGACTTATGCCCCTCCTCTGCTGTTTTTATGCACAAAGCGCTTGATTTGTAGGCCAAAGGCAATAACTAATCGCATTTCTCATGGGGAATCCACCTAAATTGGCTAAATAAGCATATTGATTTCCCAGTCTTGCTATGTTGAGTCAATTGTCCAAAAGCCTACTTATCTTTCTTCTCATATTTAGCAGCGGTTGCAAAAGCCTTCGCTTACCATCTTCGGTTAAAATCCTTAGAGGCCCGAGCATGCCAACCGGCATATTTGAGATGGGCTACGCTACCGATGGAAAAATTATCTTTTCTATTGGGGGAACCACGTTTCTAGGCCGAGCAAGGCAATCTGTTGGAGAAGTCTATTTGTTTTCGCCTTTTGCCGGAGGATGGGAAAAGGCCCATTTCAATGACAAACCACTTGTAAAGGGGCACACCAATAGCGTATATCTACCAAATTTCAACATAATAGTATCCACTGGCTTCGCCGACATTCAGAAAGGTGACTTTTACACTTTCCCTCTTGAAATCCTTGACCTTAGAGACTACCATATCGACTACCTGCGAAGCAATCCTCACTGGGCTCAGGGAAGCCAGGTAGTTCACTGGAATAGTAAAGCCTATGTTTTTGGGGGGATAGCCTTCGAGGAAGACGGATCATCACACTTCTCCAATCGTATGGTTAGCTACAACCCTGCATCCGGTGAATGGGAAGACCTGGCGCCGATGCCTTCCGCCCGTGGTACTTACGGAGCAGTGGTTGGCAATAGCCTGTATACTTTTGGTGGGTTTGACAACGAACACACCTACGCAGACATATGGCGCTACGATTTTGAAGGAGATTTTTGGGAAACCGTGGGATACTTGCCTTACGCCGCCAGCCATTTCTCCGTTGCTGCCAGGTATCCTTACATATTCCTTTCCAATGTAGGGCAGGAAAACAATGTTATCGGCCGGATAGACATCAGAGACGGCTCGTTCAAGGAGTTTGAAACCTGGATGACAATCGTATCCCCAGGCTCCGCTATCATAGGCGATTATTTGTATATTTTCGGGGGCACCTGGGACGAAGGGAGAACAGCCAGCAACAAAACTTTCAAAATACCATTGACCGAACTGATGATGGAGGAGTGATTGTCAGCACATCTCCTGGCTATGAAAACAATTTTGTCCTTTATTCTCCAACTGAATAAATAAGCTTACCTTCTGCGTAAAAATTGCAAAAGCCTGTAATTATAGCTCAAGAGCCAATACCTATTACCCAAACCAAATCAACCTAATGCCCCACCTTCAGTCGGATCTTCAGGCGCAATATATGTCGCTGGTAAAAGAGAATGCCGGCATTATCTATAAGGTCATACGGCTTTATATCGATAATACTGAAGACCAAAAGGACCTGTACCAGGAGATCGTTCTTCAGGCATGGCATTCCTTTACAAGGTTCGACGGGCGTTCTAAATTTTCTACCTGGCTGTACAAGGTGAGCCTGAATACTGTGCTCACGTTCAGGAGAAAAAACAGCAGAATACCTACTGATGATTTAGAAAAGGCATCAGGCTACGCATTGCCTGGTGACAAAAATGATGATACAGAAATGCTCATGATGGCCATCAAATCGCTTGGAGAAACGGACAGGGCAATCGTTTCTCTCCATTTGGATGGTTACGAAAATGAGGAAATAGCCGAGATCACCGGTTTGACTAAGAATCATGTGGCGGTCAAACTCCACAGGATCAAGCAGCAATTGACCAAAAAATTAAACGGCTAAGGGTATGGACTTGAAAAAAACATGGGATAAAATGCAAATGGATCAGTTCTCCATGGGGATACTGGACGACAAGGATATTCTGGAAGCCATGCACAAAAAATCGCACGGCCCTGTCCAGAAAATACAAACGGGATTTACGATCAAACTGGCCTTTATTGTCGTATTTACATTTATTTTCCTTTACATCGGCATCAAAATAAAAGAGCCTCTGGTGAGCGGCTTGCAGTTTTTTATGGCGGGCGTTTACTTCACTGCCTTCTTCCTGTTCTTAAGCCAGAACAAACGAATCAAGGCGGGCATTCCCATGGACGAGGGCCTGCTGACCAACCTGAAAAACTATCATGCGTTTGTAAGTAAGGTGTTGCGACAGGAAGAAAGGATCGCACTCTTCATCTATCCTGTGGCTCTTACGGCGGGCTTTCTTCTGGGCTTTACGACTCAGGCAACCCTTGATGAGTTTTTCGAAAGTCGCACCGCTATTATTCTGCTTATCGCTTGCTGGATCGTGCTCACCCCACTCAGCCACCTGCTGGCCCGGTGGATGAACAAGGTGTCCTTTGGCAAATACCTGAATGAGCTGGAGTCACATATTGCCGAGCTCGAAAAAGAATAGCACTCCCCATCGCACACTAGATCTCCTCCAGGTACCTGTGCACAAAGCTGATGGCCATAGCGCCCTCTCCCACAGCTGACGCCACCCTGTTCATCGCATTCATCCTCACATCGCCGGCAGCAAAAACGCCCGGTTGGCAAGTCTCCAGCGCAAACGGCTCTCTTGATTGTTTCCACTTCTTTTTAAAATCAGGAAACTGCACCAAATCACGACCTGTGGCAATAAATCCCTTTTCATTTTTAATGATAAGATCTCCCAACCATTCTGTGTAGGGCTTGGCACCAATGAAAATAAAGATCGCCCTTGCTTCTACTTTTCTTTTCTGGCCGTTCGAAATATTGGATAGCTCAAGGTGAGTAAGCCGCTCATTCTCACCAAAAGCTTCTGTAACCTCGGTGCAAGGAACGAGTTCAATGTTTGGTGTTGCGTTGATCTGATCGATGAGGTAAGATGACATGGTGGAAGTAAGGTCTTCCTTGCGAACAACAATGAATACTTTTCTGGCGAATCTTGAAAGATACATGGCGCCCTGCCCGGCAGAGTTGCCGCCCCCTACCACAAACACATCGCCGTCTTTGCAGGCGGCAGCTTCGGTGGTGGCGGCTCCGTAGTACACCCCCGCTCCGGTGAATTGCTCCAACCCTTTGGTGTCCAGCTTGCGATAGTCCACACCGGTGGTAATCACCACACTCTTCGTATGGATAACACTTCCATTGGCCAGTGTGATAATTTTGTAAGGATCCTTTACCTCCACTTTATTTACTGCTTGTGGAGATAAAAATTCAACACCAAACCTGGTGGCCTGCGTGATTGCTCTCCTTGACAGGTCAGCTCCGCTCAACCCGCTTGGGAAGCCGAGATAGTTCTCAATTCTTGAGCTGGTACCCGCCTGCCCACCGGGAGCACGTCGCTCAACCAGCAGGGTTTTCAAGCCCTCCGAGCCACCATAAACCCCGGCGGCCAGGCCAGCCGGTCCGGCACCTATGATCACCACATCGTACAGCTCTTCCTTAGCCCGGGGATTCAGGCCTATACTTTCAGCCAAAGTTTCGGCTGTCACTCCCTTCAGCACCGTGCCATTGTCCAAAACCACAGCGGGGAAATCCTGCGCCATCAAAGCATGCAGCGCAATAAGCTCTTTGGCTTTCTCATTGGTTTCCACATCCAGCCATTGGAAAGGAAACAGGTTGCCGGAAAGAAAATCCTTCAGTGAGTGGGTTTTAGGGCTGAATTGGTACCCAAGGATCCTCAATCCGTCAAAATCAGGTATGTAGCCAGCCTGCCACTCGTCCAGAAGGTCGTTGAGGATCGGAAAAAGCTTTTCCTCAGGCGGATCCCAGGGCTTCATCAGGTAGTAGTCGAGCTGCACATCATTGATGGCCTTGATGGCTGCGTCAGTGTCGGAATAGGCGGTTAACAACACCCGCTTTGCTTCAGGAAAGATTACCCTGGCCTTTTCCAGAAAAGCCACCCCCTCCATTTCGGGCATGCGTTGGTCGGAAATAAACAGGGCCACCTCCTCTCCCGCCTTTTTGATATCCAGCAGTACCTCCAGCCCTTCATTGGCCGACTCGGTATTCATAATCCTGTAGTCGTCACGAAACTCATTACGCAAATCTCTGCGTATCGCTTTTAGTACCTGGGGGTCGTCATCAACCGAAAAAATAACCGGCTTCTTCATAGGTTAGTTGTCTTTCAATGGGATACATACGGTAAAAATAGTTTCACCCGGACGAGAGGTGGCCTTTAGCGTGCCATTGTGTTGTTCTACAATATTCTTGGCAATTTCAAGCCCGAGCCCAGAGCCCTTTCCCACCTCTTTGGTCGTGAAAAAGGGGTCGAAAATCTTGCTTAGCAGGTCTGGAGGAATGCCAGGGCCGTTATCGATGATATGCACCTTCACAAACTCGCCATCTTTTACCGACTTCACTGTTAGCATCGGTGAAGGCACTCCTTCCAGCGCATCAATGGCGTTGTCGATAATATTTGTCCACACCTGGTTCATTTCCCCAGCCAGCAGATTAATAGGAGGAATACCCGAAGCCACGTCGATGGCCAACGAAATACTGGCCTTCCGGATTTTGTGGTCAAGCATCGTCAGCGTATCCTTGATGCCAATGTGGATATTGGTCGGGGCTTTGTCGTGCCCCCTATCCATGTGAGAGTACGATTTCACCGACTGTACCAGCTTGGAAATGCGGGTGGAGGCCTCGTTGATATCGCCAACCATGCGTTCGGTGGTCAATACATTGTCGAGCCAGAACAGCACTGGCAGAAGCTCTTTTTCTGGAATATATTCCCGAACCATATCCAGTTCCTTGGGCCCTATTCCATATTCGATAAAGTTTTCCGCAAGGTCGTCTCCCCCTTCCAGGTCATTGTCGTCGAACCAGTCCAGAATTTCTTCTTCATGTTTATTTCTCTCTCTCAACCCCAGGTTTTGACGCCCCGCTTTGGCTTTTTCATAAAGAATAGCATTCACAGCATCTACTTGCTCCTCTTCAAGCTTCATCGATATCACCTGCTTGAACCTTTCAGGGGTGTAGGCCAGGTGCTTTTTCAGTTCATCGGAACTTCTGACAATTGCTGCGGCAGGGTTGTTAAGCTCGTGGGCAAGGCCCGCAGAGAGCTTGCCCAGGGCCATCATCTTTTCATTTTGCCGCTGCATAGAAGTAAACTCCCGCACCCTGGACGTCATTTGCTGCACGAGCTTCTCGGTCAAATCATAGTGGGTGCACACAAGCTCTTTCAGTTTTTCCCGGGAAGTAAGCAACACAGTGGTTGGCTGCACCACCTCTGCCGAACCTACCGCCGTTTTTAATCTGGAAAAAGGCAAAAGCCCACTTATGTCGGGCGGTTCAAGCTCAAAAAGCTCACGCTTCTGGTTATTTTGTGTAGAATATGCCCTTGCCTTTCCTGAAAGGACAATCATCATATGATCTGTAGCATCTCCTTTTTTAAATAAGAACTCCCCCTCCTTGAAGTCCCGGCATTCGGAATTGTCGATCAGCCACTGTAGCTGGTCATCCGAAACCCCCTGGAGGCTAGGGTTCTCCTGTAGTGCTTTTAATAAATCCATATTGATAAATGATGGTTCGAAAGACACCTTTGGCATTGAAGAAGGTTTGAGGCTTCTTTCAATTTGGTATCTTTCACAAAAGATATCACCAAAATGCTAAAAAGAGATTCTTTAGTTCCATTTCTTATATTTTCCGTCTGTTTCCTCCATAGCTGCGAAACGCCACAGCAAGTCAGCGAAAACATACCCGGCATTAATGCAGATGCCTCGTCACCGATCTATACCACCTACGCTGCTGCCAGAGATCGCTCAGCCTTTGTCCTCGATGAAGGCTATGAGTTCGTTTTTAATGATGACGAAACATCCCCTGTTTTTACTTCAGACACAGGTGGAGAAATTGGGTTTTCTTTCGCAACAAAGGACAGTTGGATTTATAAAACGGGTGACTACGCACAAAAACCAGTCATCCAATCGTCGTTTCCTGATGAAGTAAACTTTTCATTTTCGCCAATTGCTGGCATTGAAGTAAAGAGTAAGTTTCTAGTGTACAGCTCTGTGTCTTCTCTACTGGAAAGCACATTTACCAACAATACCGATTCTACCGTTTCTTTTGACTACATCCCTTTTGTTCAGGGAAATAGCAGACTTTTCAATGGCTATAGGCTCGGGGACGGAGCACTACACTTTAACCACGAGGAATTCCCAGACACCTGGACGGTCGGACATAAAGTGCCATTTACCGATTCGCTGCAAAACCTTTTCAAAATGTCGGTTGAGCCAGATCAGGCTGGTGCTTTCAGCTCTTTTTCAGGAGAAGCCAGCTATTTACCCTGGAAGGTATTACCGGAGAAAAACCCAGTGACAGAAGTAAACGGCAGGCTTTACAACGAGGGTGGCCAACGGGTAATGACACAACTTCCTGAGGTGAGACTCCAGGCCTATGTTGACAACGACACAAAACATCTTTTGACCGAAAGCAGCCCTGTCTTTGGGAGCCTCCAGGGCACACTGAATTCAGACGGCTATTTTCGCATGGAGCTCAGTCAACTACCGGGCACTGGCAGGGCTGCGCAATACACACTTACCGCAGTCGACGAAACATTGGGCATCGTTGCGCAGCGAACCGACTCCATTCCGTCGGCACGCACCCAGTTTTCAGGTAGCCTGCGACCTTCTGACATTAAATTGCCAGCTACACCGCAAAGATTTGAAGTGATCATGCAGGAAAAAAACAGAGCGGCGCTCAGCTGGACCAAACCATCGGATGGCAGCCAGGTTATCATTTACAGGAAAAAGGAAAACGACAGCTACTACACGCAATTTACCAGGCCGCTATCCACCACCAACCTGATGGTGCAGCTGCCCACAGATGACCTCTACTGTTTCATCGCAGTGGGTGCTGGTGCGGGTGGAGAAATTGGGATACACACCCGGGAACGGAATACCCTGTCTGGCCATTCGCTCAAACAGGCAATTGTGGCCAATGACTGGAAAGATGACAGCCTGAAATACTTCAAAATGGCGGCGTATAGCAAAAGCATCACACTAGCTCCCGGCGAATCGACCAGCATTCGGGTAGCAAGGTCGGTGGTCCCTTTGAAGAAAAAAACGGCCTGGAAAGAGGCGGAAAAGCTCCTGGATAAAGACTTCACCCTGGACATGGGAGGCAGGCTGGCCTACCTGGAAAGCATGCCGCCGCTGCCCGGTCTTACAGCCGACCAACAGTTGCTATACCTGTCGGGCTGGAACATGATGCAGCAGGTGTTTTACCCCGCTGAGGGAAAAAGCAGCTACCCATTCTATGTTTTCAGCCGTGAACCCGTGTGGGGTTGGGGCCATGGCGGGCAGGTGTTTCACGAAAGCCTGACCATGCTGGCACTGGCGCTACAGGATCCGGAACTGGCGATGAATTCCCAAAGAGTGTTCAAAGAGCGACAGTACGAAAACGGCTATATCAACTACCGGACAGGCGGCTATCTGGACGAAATCATCGAGCACGAGGGAGAGCTCACCTCCTCGGCGCCGTGGTATGCCTGGATCAACTGGGAAGTATATAAAATCACTCAAGACAAAGCATTTTTAGCGGAAATGTATGAGTCGAGCAAAAGGTTTTACGAGTTCTATGTTTCCAACCGTGACAAAGACGGCGACGGACTTTGCGAATGGGGCGGGCATGCCGTATTGGAGTCGGTGAGGGACGCCGATGTGGCAGTGTGGGATGAAGTTGGCTGGCCAGCGAACTTTGAGGGTGTTGACCTTAATTCGATGCTGGTGATGGAAGCGAAGTCCCTCGAACAAATGGCTACAGCACTTGGAAAAACAGCCGACGCAGAAAAGTGGAAATCAGACTACGAAAAAAGAAGCCAGCTGATCAATGACACTTTCTGGGACGAGGAAACGGGTTTTTACTTCAATGCCGACAAAGCTGACAACGACTTTACTTTTGAGAAAACCGACGATCTGAAGCGCATGGAAATTATCGGCTTTTTACCAATGTGGGCTGACATTGCGTCAAAAGAACAGGCTGCCCGACTCCTCGAACATCTGACCAATCCAGAGAAGTTCTGGCGGCCTTATGGCGTGCCGAGCCTTGCGGCAGATGACCCTTTTTACAACGACAAAGGTTACTGGAACGGCCCAGTGTGGGTAGAATGGGACTACCTGATTCAGCGTGGTCTACAGAACTACGGATACGATGCTGAGGCAAAGGAATTAGTGGATCGGGTTTCGGCCAGTATGATCTATCAGTTAAAGGAGAACCACAATCTATGGGAATTTTACAGCCCCGACGAGCCCTGGGCTGGCTATCATCGCACCTATATTTGGGCGGGCATTGTAAACAGGATGATCTGGGATGTTTATTCACCAACCAGTCAGGAGTCCAAAAACTCTCGGAAAGGTGATTGACTTGCGAACTTTGTTCATCACTTTCAGCTAACGGTTTATTTCAGAATTCCTTATATTCCCCAAAAACTACTTAAACATCGATTTTAAAAGATAGACACATGAAAAAGATACTTTTCAGCGCCCTTGCTGCCTTCGTTGCCATGTCGGCTTACGCCCAACAAAAAGGCGACCCAAAGCTTACCGAATTCTATGAGCCAGTGCCTCCGGTAGTCACTCCTGGTGATGCTCCATCCGATGCTCCGTCTGACGCCGTAGTTCTTTATAACGGCAATGACCTGAGTGAGTGGGTAAGCACCAACGACCCCTCGAAACCTGCTGGCTGGACAAGCTTAGGCGGTGTGATAACAGTCGACAAAAGCCAGGGCAATATTCAGACAAAAAGGAACTTCACCGATTACCAGCTGCATCTGGAGTGGTATGAACCCACCGGCATCACCGAAACGGGACAAGCCAGAGGCAATAGTGGTCTTTTCCTGGCCAGCACCGGCCCTGGCGACGATGGCTACGAAATACAAATCCTTGACTGCTACAACAATGCCACTTACGTAAATGGCCAAACGGCCAGTATTTACAAACAAGGCGTGCCACTTGCCAATGCTTGTAAGAAGCCTGGAGAATGGCAGATTTATGATATCGTATGGACGGCTCCCCGCTTCAATAGCGATGGTTCGCTGAAAAGTCCTGCAAGAGTGACAGCTTTTCACAATGGCGTGCTAGTTCAAAATAATTTTGAGCTAAAAGGCGGCACTGTTTACATCGGGCAGCCTTCCTACGAAAAACATGGAGCTTCGCCTATCAAACTTCAGGCGCATGGCGACCCTAGCAAGCCTATCAGTTTCAGAAACATCTGGATAAGGGAGTTGTAGAGAAGACCGTAGACGGAAGTTGGAAGTTGACCACAGTCATAGCTGGGGGCACCACTAAGTTTCGAAAGACATCATCCTGCTAAATTTTAACTATCACAAAAAATATTTCAACCATGAAAAACATCCTATTCAGCGCTTTAGCCTTTCTGGTAGTCTTTGCAGCTTGCGCACAAGTTAAAGAAGGTGAAGACCCTAAAACGACGGAAGTCTGGGAACCAGCAGTTAAAAAAATAACTCCAGGTGCACAATACGGTGCTCCTCCGTCAGACGCCATTGTGCTTTTCGATGGCAAAAGCCTCGACAAATGGGAGTCGGGGAAAGGAGGCCCAGCAGAATGGACTGTAGCAGATGGCGCTGTAACCGTGGCTGCTGGCAAGGGAGTGATCCAAACCAAGCAGAAGTTTGACAACTACCAGCTTCATATTGAATGGCGTGCTCCCTCCGAAGTAAAAGGGGAAGGCCAGGGACGTGGCAACAGTGGCGTGTTCATGCAGGGCATTTACGAAGTGCAGGTGCTCGACAGCTACGAAAGCCGTACGTACTCCAACGGTCAGGCGAGCAGTATTTATAAGCAATCGCCTCCCCTGGTAAACGCAACAAGAGGCCCTGGGGAATGGCAAACGTATGACATCATTTACACGGCCCCTGTTTTCAACGACAAAGGAGAAGTGGTGCATGAAGCAACTGTAACGGTACTGCACAACGGCGTGGTGACACAAAATCATACCCGCATCTGGGGCAACACAGCTTACATTGGCTCGCCCACGTACGAAGCGCATGGCAAAGGCCCAATCATGCTGCAGGATCATGGCAACCCGGTAAGCTTCCGGAATATCTGGATCAGGGAGATGTAGTGGCTAAAACGTCACCTCGATACGTAGCGTAAGCGAAGTGAGAGGTCTCCCGAACTGGACTCAGTCTATATTTGGGAGAACTATCCCTCCTACGTCGGATCGAGGTGACGTTCATTTTGGTGGTTCGTCGTTCAAACCATTTCTTCAGCCCCCTGCATGATTTTTTTCCTTCCCCTCTTGTCCAAGCAAGCAAACTCGACAATAGCAGTGAACGCTCAAAGCTTTTGTCCTTCCTGGGCGGGCCGTATCAATTTCGAGCAGATAATCATAAACGTTCTTCCCCTCTTATACTGCCTCGGCCTGGTGTTGGGCACAGCGGTTTCATTTTTCCCAGGCGGCCTGCAAAGCACAGAAAAGTGACGAATCAATATACTCAAGCAAGTTAAATCATGCCTTAATGAACAGAACAATGCTCAAAATTCGTTACTTTGTTGTTTGATGAAAATGTCTTCACTATGAAATCTTCGACAGTACGCAAGGAAATCCACGAGTATGTAGATCATGCAGACGAAAGGTTTTTGGCTTTAGTGCACAGCATGGTTCAGGCAGAGAAAAAAAACAGAAGCCAATCGGAGAATTTACAGAAGCTGGAAATGATCAGAAGGGCAGAGCAATCTGAGAAAGAAATCACCGAAGGAAAAACGATTAGTGCCGAACAATTTAATACGGACTTTCAGCAGTGGAAAAAAGAGAAACGTCTGAGTACCAAGTAGAATTTACGCTCACATCAAAGTCTCATTTTTACGAAGTTCTGGAATACTTATACGAACACTACTCACTGGAACGAGCCGAGCAATTAGTAGATGAACTAGAGAGAATGCCCCAGAGTTTGAACTATCATCCACATCGTGGAGCAAAAGAAATGTGGCTCGCAGGCTTGAAACACGAATATCGATTCCTTCTTTTCAATCGAACAAAAAGAACAGACATCAAGATTATCTATTACATCCAGGAAAATGAGACGAAAGTGTACGTTACTGACTTTTTCCCCACAGAGACAGATGTTGAAACGATGGCTGCAAGAAGCTCATAGTAAATCCACTACTCAGATGTCAACCTTCACGTCAATCTGTTGTGCTTGACAATGGTAAAAAGCGCTCGTGCGAACCCTTCCATTCTCTATTAAGACATTCCTTTTTCGCACGACAGAGTAGCTTACTGTTGCATTGTACTGAAAACAACCCTTTCACGTTCTTCGATCTACCTCTAAGAAGACGGCAAACCACTTCTTCAGCCCTCCGTATAAATTTTTTCCTTCCGGATTCTATTTCGAAGTATCTTAACGCTTCATCTAACCCAACCATCCATGAATAGACGCAAATTCTTCGACCAATCCATTAAAGCAACTGGTGCCGTAGCTGCCGTTGGCCTCACCGCCTGCGCAGCTGAAGACAAACCCAAAGAAATAGTAGCAGAAGCAGGACCGTTTGACCACCTAAAGTCGATGGTGGACGACATGAAGCCGATCAGCAATGAGGAAAGGAAGCAGCGCATAGAAAAAGCGCAGCGGCTGATGGTGGAGAATAAGATCGACGCTCTATATCTGGAGTCGGGCTCTTCCATGGTGTATTTTACCGGTATCAACTGGGGCCGCAGCGAGCGCATGATGGCAGCCATCATCCCTGCCAAAGGTGAGCTGGCCTATGTATGTCCGGCGTTCGAAGAAGAAAGGTTGAAAGAGAGAATTCTGTTTGGCAACGACCTGAGGGTATGGCAGGAGCACGAAAGCCCTTACAAACTTGTTGGCAGCATTCTTAAAGACAATGGTATTAGCACTGGCAAAATCGGGGTTGAAGAGAATGTCCGTTTTTTCCTTTTTGATGGACTAAGAAAAGAGCTTCCACAAATACAGTTTGTAAATGCCTTTCCCGTAGCTGCTGGGTGCCGCATGATTAAATCTCCGACTGAGTTGGCGTTGATGAAACGAGCCAATGAAATTACTATTGAAGCCTATCGGGCTGCCATAGCCGTGATGAAAGATGGCATGTCGCAATACGAGTTCAGTGGAAACATCTCTGCGGCATTCAAAAAGCTGGGAGTGTCCGGTGGTGCCAGCGTGATGTTTGGAGAGTGGGCGGCCTACCCGCATGGCAGCCAAACGGCTCAAAGCATGAAAGAAGGCGACATCGTGCTCATGGATGGGGGCTGCAACCTGCACGACTACGCCTCAGATATTACCAGGACTACTATTTACGGCAAGCCTACACAACGTCAAACTGACATCTGGAACAAAGTAAAAGAATCACAAACAGCCGCTATGGCAGCTGTGAAGCCTGGCGCTACTTGTGGCTCCATCGACGACGTAGGCCGCAAAGTAATTGAGGATGCCGGCTTTGGCCCAGGTTACAAAAACTTCTTCCATAGATTAGGCCATGGCATTGGTATGGATGGCCACGAATGGCCTTACCTCGTGAAAGGCAACGACCTTCCACTACAGCCAGGCATGTGCTTTAGCGACGAGCCCGGCATCTACATTTATGGAGAGATTGGCGTGCGCCTGGAAGACTGTTTCTACGTCACGGAAGATGGTGGGCAGCTATTTACTCCGCAGAGTATTAGTATTGAGGAACCGTTTGGGGTATAAATTAGGCTAACGAACCTCCTAACTTTACCTGAGTTAAAATAAAGCCTCCCACTTGAGAGGCTTTAATCGACTTCAGCAAACCTTTCGTCGCCGCACATACGCACTACTTTAGGAGTGAAGGAGCCCACGACTTCCACGAGCTCTTGCTGAAAGGCCATCACCTGGTGAATGTCTTTGTACACCATCGGTGCTTCATCTAAGCCGGAGCCGATCAGCTCGATACCGGCTTTCTTCAGGTGCTTTCGCACTTCCTGCTTTGAAAGCGTCTCCTTGGCTTTCGTCCGGGACATCACCCTGCCAGCTCCGTGAGCAGCAGAATTGATAGCATTAGCTTCACCTTTGCCTCTTACGATAAAGCCTGGCGAGGTCATCGACCCAGGAATAATTCCAAGTACCCCCTTGCCTGCAGGTGTGGCCCCTTTTCGATGAACAATGATATCATTTCCAGCCGCATCCCTCTCCTTCCAGGCGAAGTTGTGATGGTTTTCTATCATAGCCAGCGGTTGCTCACCCAGTGCTTTGGCCAGTCTTCGGTGGATCTGGTGATGACAAGCCGAAGCATAGTCACCCGCCAAATTCATTGCCAGCCAGTACTCCTGTCCATCCTCTGTGTCCAAATCCAACCAGGCAAGGTGTTTCGCTTCGCCCGGAAGCTTGCACTTGTCCATCGCCAGTTTGGTATAGTGGCGGGCGATATTGGCCCCCAACCCCCTGGAGCCAGAATGTGACAGCACTGCAAGATACCTGCCAATGGGCAAGCCAAGCTCATTGCTTTCGTCAACCAGCTCTGCCACACCAAATTCCACGAAATGGTTGCCTCCCCCAGAAGTACCAATTTGCAGATAAGCCCGGTCTTTCAATGCCTTAAGAATATTGATCTCACTAAACACCTTCCGGCTGAACACCTCGTCGTCTTCCGGCCTTTTGAAGCCAGCATTTCCAAACCTGGTGTGCTCCATCAACAAGATCCTCAGCTCATCTGTATGCTGACTGGCATAGGAAGCAGGAATATCATAAAGCGTCATACACATACGGCACCCAATATCTACGCCTACTCCATAGGGAATCACCGCATTGTTGGTAGCCAACACACCGCCGATGGGCAAACCATACCCCTGGTGCGCATCCGGCATCAAAGCGCCGGCCACCGTTACAGGCAGCTTCATGGCTATCTCCATCTGGTGGATCGCACCCTGTTCGATAGCTTCCGCACCATAAATGCTGTATTCCAGTCGCCTGGCATTCAACTCAATGGTTTGATTGTGCTCCGTTTTGATGATCAGGCTGGTGGCCACCGGCCCCAGCGTCTCGTGCTTTGCATACAGCCCGGGAGTTTGCAACACCCTGGCCAACAGCTCAAGCTTTTGCATTTTGGATTTTCCCTTGTAGTGGGTTTCCATCACCTCCACGGCCGAACCAATCGCACGGCCCTCTGGGTATCCCAGTGCTCTCAGTTCTTTTCCTGTTATTTTTGTCGTTGCCATTTTTGTCTTACAAATCTTAATCTTTTAAATCTGCATCTTTTGATATTACTGCGCATCTCTTCAATGGCATCATTGTCCATTGAGTGGAAGATCGCAGTCTTGTAAAGCCTGATGGCCGCTGTGTATCTTCCTTTCGCTTCGTCCACCATGGCCAGCCTTTCAAAGACCAGCGCCTTACTGATCCCTTCAATCTCTCTGGCTTTCATCATCACTTCACCAAGCTTGTCGAAATTTTCATTGCGCATATAAAGCGTCGTCAGGTGAATGTAAGGTACCTTCCAGTTGGGTTCAAACTTGACCGCCAACTTCAGGTGCTTCTCAGCCAACTCGTCGTCTTCGATATAATAAAGGTGTAACCAGCCCAATAGGTTGTGCACTTTGGCATAACCAGGCTCGTAGGTAAGCACATTTTCCAGCATGTCTTTGCCTTCGAAGTGGTCACCGTCCCATATCATATTTTCGGCTTGCGTAATTACCTTCTCCAGGTAAATGTCAATCATTTTCATGTCTGTAATTTTTAAGAGGCTGCCACTCCCGACAGCCTCATTTTACTTCGTGGGAGAGAAAATATCCCTTAGCTGATCGACCACCAGGCTACCGCCCGAAAGCGTGATGCTGTTGATCTTCTCAGCGATTTTTTCGACATATTCCATCTCCTTCAGCTTAAACAACATTTCGTTGTCTTCCATCAATTTGGCAGTATTCAGCAAGCTTCTTGTGGAAGCAGTTTCTTCCCGCCTGGTAATGATATTGGCTTGCGCCTTTTTCTGCGCCACTAGCACCTGGTTCATGATTTCTTTCACCTCACCAGGGAGGATGACGTCCTTCACACCGCTGTCTTTGATGATCACACCCAACTCAGCTGCCTTGCTTGAAACAGTTGCCATCACGTAGTTCGCAATGGATTCCTTTTTCTCGAGCAATTCATCCAGGGTCAGTGTACCGATGTACTCCCTCAGGGCTAACTGTAGCAATACATAGAGTTGCTTCTCGAAGTCTTTGCTTTCAATCAACGCTTTGATGATGTCTACCACCCTGTAGTGCGCATAGAAGTTGACCCGAAGCGCCGCCTTGTCTTTGGTCAGCATTTCCTGGCCTGATACTTCCAACTGCAGCAACCTCGTATCGACCTTAGCTACCGAAATAGCCGTCGGTGTCTTCCAGAAGTAGTACACCCCTGTGCCGAGCACTTTGGTGAACTCACCGTCGACGAAGAGGATGCCCTTCTCGTATGATTCCACGACAAATACTCGCACATAGGGCAGCACGTCTCTCCTTTGGAGGGTGGTTTTGTCAATTGCTTCAGTGACCTCGTACTTACCGAGGTCTACTGTAACGAAGCTGTACACCACTAAACCCTTCCAGTAGACATACCTTCCGGGAGTTAGTACATTTTTCAGGTTACCATTTTCGTGCTGCAACACAATCTCATTGTCTTTCACCTCCACCACACTCAGCATATTCGCCAGTTTTTCGTTTCGCAGGAGAATATTGAGCTCGACAGGAGGAAAAAATGGCTTGGCCAGGTCATACTGCATCACCGCCTCGTAAGGCATCAACCAGTAGTTACCCTCACTGATGACGTCCTTGAAGTCACCTCTCCGAAAGGCCAAACCCACTTTGCCAGTATTAATTCTAACTGTTAGCATTGGTTTAAAAATTTGTTTGTTCAACCATCATTTATCACTATTGGCCCAATAATTTCATCTAAAAAGAAGGCGGTGAGGGCGTCGCCTTCAACTCACAGCGGAAGAGATGTTGAGCGGAACAATGCCCGGCCAGTTCGTCAAAAGTGCCTGCCTGGAAGCCGGCAGCTCATTGCCAGCCATTTTTTCGACCAAGTGCTTTTAGCAAAGTAGCTGAACGTGTTCAGCGGTATCCTCTCTCTTTCAAAGCCATGCCCTGGCGCTACCACATATTCCCCGAGGGGTGATATGTGGGGCTCAGCCCCTCACTGCCTTCACAAGTGCCTTTTTGGGAGTTGGCATCTCCAGGTCATGGATTTTCATTCCATACTCTACGTTAACAGCGTAGTACTCTACCATCTGAGTTATCCGCCAACTGACGGAGCAGGATTCGAACCTGCGCATCCTTACTGTTGCTCTACCAATGAGCTAAAGCGGTAAACCGCATGAGGGAATCGAACCCCCTACCCACAGCTTGAGGGAACCCTCAATGAACAAGGCAGCATGGCGTGGCCTACCTGCTCACCACTACGGAGCTATACAGAAACTCTCGTCAGGTCCTTTATTCATCTACCTTCCCTGCCTCAGGGTGGGATACTCCCAGCCCCGAAGATCTTTACCAGCCTTTGCTGGCTTTGTTTGCCCGAAGAGACTTGAACTCCCATTGTCCGCATTAAGAGTGCGGAGCTTTACCTGTTAAGCTACAGACACATATGTGGAAGGGGCTGGAATCGAACCAACACTGGCGGTGCTTCAAACCGCTGCTCTACCATTGGAGCTACCCTTCCTAACTGGCCACCTGCATCGGGACATCAGGCCTGAAAACCCCTACGCCAGGCGACCACTGCTGACAGAACGAAAGCTTTTTCGCACATCACAGAAAAATGGAATCCTGCTTATGGCCTTTAACCATTCTTCCGTTCGGAGGCACCCATTTTGCCCCTCCTTCAGCCCTGTGGGGATAGAAAGATTCGAACTTTCAAAGCTGTCAGCCCCGGTTTTACAGACCGGCCCAGATCTCCAACTCTGGCGTATCCCCTTTTCCTGTTTTTCTTTTTGGGCACAAAAAAACCCGGCCTTGCGGGACCGGGTTTCTCATGAAATACTCTTAACGAATAGTCACAAAAATATCCTCCCGATCCTTCGCCGATGACGTAGGTTTCCCACGAAGCTGAGATAGCTATCCCGCTCCTGTCCTGTCGGCCCCATATGTATATTCAAGCGCTTTATCATATGCGTCTTTTACATTTTTTCACAACAAAAAACCCAGACTTTACGGCCTGGGTCAAAACACTGCTGGGAACTATCCAGTCAATTGTCTTTTTCAGGCCATAGCATAACATCCTCATAGAGGCAAAACCAATCGCTTTGACTCGGCATTGAGATATGTAATGTGCGTTTCTTCACTTGCTTTTAATTTTGGTTTGCAATGATCTGAATAAATTTTGTCTATACAAAATACAACACTAAAATAATTTTTAAAACGACATTATTTATTATGAGTCTAAATCACACCCTGGTGCTGAGTGCACTCCTTCTCCTTCATTGCAACCCCCAATGCTGCCTAAGCATATGGCTAAGACTATCAGCGATTGCCGACTGGCCTGCGGCAATGTTTTCATTTTCCTCCAGGTCGCTTCGGTGATCATACAGCATTTCGTCCTGCCATTGCAGGCTGTCGTTCACCCACTCTGTATAAGCATAGTCTGGCGTGGTGATGGTGTAGCCATTTGTCCATCGGGAAATGGCAAAACCGGCCGGTGACGTTGAAGGTGCGGCCAGTTCATTGGCTAGACTTTCCCCCTGTAGCTGTGTCGGTTTTGGCAGCCCTGAGAGATCAGCCAGGGTGGGGAAAATGTCGACGTACTCAACGATGGCATTGGAGATGCTTCCAGCCTTTACCTTCGGCGATTTCCAGATCATAGTGGAGCGAAGTGAATTTCGGTAGTTGCAGTGTTTACACCACATGGTGTGCTCCAGCAGGTTGTAGCCATGGTCACCGATCAGCACGATGTGTGTTTTTTCATCAAGACCCAGTGCTTTCAACTCGTCGAGCACCCTTCCTATCTGGGCATCGACATAACTCACGCTGGCATAATAACCTTGAATCAACGTTAGCGCCAGTGAGTCGCTCACGGGGCCTTCCTTTGGCACCTCAGCATAGTTTCTCAGCTCACCTGAGTTGTGAACGGAGCGTGCCGGGGCGCCTGTCGGCACATAGTTATTGTCTGGCAGACTTACTTTACCGTCATATAGCTGCCAATACTTCTCGGGAGCATTGAACGGCAGGTGTGGCTTAAGGAAACCAACGGCCATAAAGAAGGGCTTACCGGCCGCCGCCAATGCCTTCAGATCGATAATGCTCTTAGCTGCAATCTTAGCATCATTATAAACGCTGTCCGGCACATTACCCCTCTCGTAAGGCCTTCCCCTGTTGGCCAAATCTGTGCCGCTGTTCGCTTCGGTCTGATAGTCCAGCAGGTCGTTTGGCCGCCAGTTGATGTCCCAGGCAGCGGCGTGGTCGTCTTCATTGTGAAACACTTTGCCGTTAGATACGGTGGTGTAGCCGTTGTCTTTAAAATACTGAGGCAACGAGATCGCTCCCGGCGCATCATCCTGGGCATAGGTCAGGTAGGTGAGAAAGCGGTTTTGCATTGGCCTCAGCCCGGTGAGAAAGCTGGCCCTTGATGCACCACAAACCGGAATGTTACAAAAAGCATTCTTAAAGAGTACTCCCTCTCCTGCCAGCTGATCCATATTGGGTGACTGAACAAGGGGATGGCCATAGCACCCAAGCTCCGGCCGCAAGTCGTCAACTACTATGAAAAGGACGTTGGAGGGGCCGGTTGGTGCTTCTTTTGGTGTGCAAGAAAAAACCAAAGAAGCACCCAGGAATGGAATAACGAGAGATCTGAATTGGTAAGTCATGACTAAATATATCCATCCTATTTCACTTTAGGAAGGAATAGCCGCCCCAACGGCTGCCTCAGATCAAGCGCCTATCATAGCCCCGGGTTTAATCCATGGGCTATGATAGGGCTTCTACATTTTCAATAAAAACTATCCACAAACCAATTGAAGACCGGTTCATTCGGATTGAGTCTCAAACATTTTTTTAAAACCAATGACATAGGGTTGACACTCCCGCTCGCTACATTTAAATTCAAAAGGACAAATTGCGACAGAGAACGATGAAGCACACCACCAACTACTACAATACGTTTATAGAAATTGCCGAGGACAGCCCCAGCGAGCAAGCTGCCGTGCCATCATTGAAAGGAGAAAAAAAGTCGGTAGCCAATATGCAATTCGACATGGTGTATGACAATCCCTACAAGTACACCTCCGACGAGGTGCTGTTTGGCGTATTTGCCCTGAGAAATGAGTTCGAACCCAGCGAGCTGGACGAGCAACGTGAGCACTATTTTTCGAAAGGGCAGCCCTGCTTTCGGGCCTCTCCGCTTACCAAACAGTATGGCTGGGGAGTGCACGCCAATGCTGAAGGAAAGATTGCCATTTACGGAGCTGAAACCGAAGAGTACAAAAAATTCCTGGCAGACGATGCTATCAAAAAAGTGAAGGCCATGAGGTCAAAGAGGGCCTGAGTTTTCCAGCGACAGTCCTATTGGCAATGGTTTTCTTTTAGATTTGTAGTCGATATGACCAACAACGACATCTTCCGCCGATTGCGCTACCTCCTCGATGCCGATGACTCGCAAATGATTAATCTATTCGCACAGGCCGGGCACCATGTAACACGGGCTGAAGTGAGCGACTACATGAAAAGAGAAGATGAGGAAACTTATCAGGAAATGCCCGACATTAAACTTGCGATTTTTCTCAACGGACTCATTAACGAAAAACGTGGCACAAGAGAGGGCGATCAACCGGCACCAGAGCAACTGCTCAATAACAATATCATCCTCAGAAAGCTCAAGATCGCCTTTAACCTAAGCTCAGAAGATATCCAGGCCATTTTCAAACTGAAAGGCAAAACTATTGGCCCCCACGAACTGAGTGCCTTCTTCCGCAACCCAAAGCAAAGCCAGTACCGGCCATGCAATGATCAGTATCTGCGGTACTTTTTGAGTGGCATGCAGATAAAGTACAGAGCAAAGGAAGAGGAATGAGAGGGCTGAATAAGCAGCTATCTGACCACAAAATTGTACACCCGAACCTTAAATAATCAATGATTGTTCTTAAATTGAGTTTCAAATAGGAAGTTGAAAGTACCAAATGAAACAAAAAGAGCAATCGGTATTAAAAAACATTACCAGGTATCGTGCCGTTCAGCGAAAGTATCAGCATGTTCAGCCGAACAAATGGCGGGCCAGCCGCAATGACGTACAAGCCGGAATTGATCAACTCCTGGGCTATGGAGGTGTAGGCACTCTTCGGTTGCAAGGCTCATTTCTTGGCGAGGTTCCCGGTTTGACAAACCTGCCCGTGGCCAGAGTGGCAGAGCTGCTTGACATGAGCAAAACTACTTTTTACAGGGCCAAAGATGAGCCGGAACTTGACATGGGCACGGTGGATCGACTTTCAAGTTTGTTCAAAATTTACCAGAGAGGAATGGAAGCCTTTGAAGGGCTGGAGCCGTTTGAAGAGTGGCTTCAATCGAAGATAGCCAACCTGGGGGATCAGCATCCGATTGACCTTCTGATGACCGAAAGCGGTAGAACAGCTGTTTTGGAAGCTATTGACCGGGTAGAGTATGGAGTGTATGGATAATGCTGGTATTTAGAATTGAAAAGAAGAAATACCAGCCCACTTACCCTCCTCATGGCTCTCGTTTTGCTAACGGCCGCTGGAGCACCAAAGATATGTGGGTGGTATATACCTCAGAGAACATCGCCCTTGCCAAATTAGAAACACTGGCTAATAGTGGTTCGAGAATACCTCAGAACAGGTTCGTACTGACTCTTGAAATAGACGATGACACTCCACTGGCAGAAATAACCGTTAACGACCTGCCTCAAAACTGGCACGATTACCCCTCCCCAAAACAACTAGCTGAGATAGTGAAAGATATAATGAACAGTCAACTCTACGTTGGTGCGATTGTTCCATCGGTGCAATCACCCAGAGAGAAAAATATCCTATTATTTCCCGAACATCCTGAGTTCGGGAGGTGTGTCTCCAGATTGGATGAAACAGACGAATACTTTGATCCACGATTGAAATAAGCCTCAATGTTTGTTTCGAAATCCACATCGGTAAACAGCTTCTCAATTTCTCCAAATCTTCACGATATTAGTGCATGCGAAAACTGCTCATTCTTTTTTTGTTGCTGGCTGCTTTTTCTGCCAAAAGCCAGCTGTTCGAATACAATACTAATGGTATTCAAAGGGTGTCTTTATCGTCCAGCACCAAATACCAGGTAAAACTGACCCCATTTATTTCCTTCCGGGTCAATGGTGAGGTCATTAGCAGCCCTTCGCAGGAAGGTGCTGACAAAAGATTTGAGACTGTTTACTCCCATCCAGCAGCCAAAAGCACTCTACCCTACAAAATTACATTCACGTTCAAAAACATCACCTCTTCAGACACCCTCACTATCGAAAACATTGTGCCTTTTGGTGAAAACCCTGACCACGTGTACATCACCGGACTGGGTGAGCACCGGCTGTCCCGCAGCGTGATTTACCGGCCGGGCTTTGGCCCCATCGGTGTCATCCTGCCCGATAATGCCTGGGAGTTGGGGTTTGGCATCCTGCCACTGCCTGATGGAAACGCAGTCGCCGGGCTGGCTCGCCGCCAAAGCTGGGAGAAGGCACAGCGCAAACGATTCGAAACGGTCGTGTACCCTGGTGGTGAGGTCACTTACGAGCTTTGGTATGAGCCGTTCGCCGGCAACTGGCAGGAAGGGCTGCGGCTCATGTTTCAAAAGCATATGCTCTTTGACCTGGAGCAATTTGACAACAGCCTCTTCGACCGCCCTGACCTTGCGTGGATTCGGAAGGCATATGCCATCAACCTGATGATGGCTTGGGACAAGGACTTTTACAATCCCCGCTATGGCATCTATTACCTGCCCAAAACCATCGAAAGGGCAAAGCCACTGATTGGTGGCTGGGATGTTATTGGCTTCTGGCCTACCTGGCCTGCCCTTGGACTAGATCAGCGCAACCAGTGGGACATGTTCCGCAATCTTCCAGGAGGTCTGAAAGAGCTGAAGCGCATCACCACCGATGCTCACAAAGCCGGGACGAAGATGTTCCTCTGCTACAATCCATGGGATGAAAGTACTACCGCCACTACATTTGCCGAACAAATGGCAGGCATGACCGACATGCTCAAATCCACAGACACCGACGGCGTGGTGCTCGACACCCGGGGTAGCAGCAGTGCGGAAATACAAGCCGCAGGCGATGCGGCAAAGGAAGGCGTTATCATGTACAGTGAGGGAATAGCCATTCCCAAAGACATGCTGGGCATTATTTCCGGCAGGGTGCACAATGCGCTGGAGTACCCACCCCTGCTCAACCTCAACAAATTCATCAAGCCCGACTTCGCCATTTTCCGAGTGGCCGAGCTGGCCTACGAGCCCATTTTGCGGGAATACAACCTAAGCCTGTTCAATGGCCACGGCGTAGAAATCAACCAGTTCCAACCGGGTAGGCCGGAATGGGTAGACGAGCAGTACAAACACCTGGGCAGGATACTGATGGTGCTCCGCAGCAACAGCGATGTTTTCAATTACAGTACTTACACACCGCTCATTCCCACTTTCCAGGACAGTGTGTATGTGAACGAGTGGAAAAGCGATACCAAAACTATTTACACCATTTACAACGCCAATCCTGAAGGCTACATGGGGCCTCTGTTTGACCTGGAACTACCCGACACCCATCACGCAGTCAACTTGTGGACGCACCAACCGGTAAGCGTGGACGATGGAAAAGCGCTTGTTTCCATCGACGGTTTTGCCCCGGGAGATTTGGGCACCAACAACGAAGGAACCGTAAGCGTAGTGGCGGTATTTCCCAAAGTGTTGCATGTCAGCCGCCAAGGCGACGAACTGATCATTGAAAGCCCGCCGGGAAAAATCACCTTGTCGATCAATGGCCCCGGCTATGACAAAAAGCCCTACGAACTGGAAGGTGGAAAGCACAGCCTTTCGCTTAGAAAAACATTTGGCTGGCAGGAAGGTAGCGTGGTCATTCAATACCTTACCAAAGGTGAGTTGACAGATGAGGTGGTATTTGAACTAAAGGCATCAGATCCATGGCTGATCTCCAGTACCACCAACACAGCGGGCAACAACATCGACCCTGCCTCGGTGCGGGTGCCCGGCGGCAACTATCATTACAGAGTGGATTCCAGAGAGGGAGAATTTATCCCCTATCCCAAACAAGCTGAGAAGGACACGCTCATGCCCGCCTTTTGGATGGACCGCTACCCGGTAACCAATGCCCAGTACTACGACTTTCTGGTAGCCACCTGCTACCGTCCCAACGACGACACGAATTTTCTTAAACACTGGCCCGGCGGCAAGCCCAAAAAGGGAGAAGAAGACTTTCCGGTAGTCTACATTGATATTGAGGACGCCAGGGCCTATGCAGAATGGAAAGGCTACCGCCTGCCGACCGAGTTGGAATGGCAGTATGCAGCACAAGCCGGAGACGCTGCCAATACCTGGCCATGGGGTGCCGAAATGGACAGCACGAAAACCAGTCCAGCAGATGGAAAACCTTATGCAGTAGGACAATTTCCAGAGGGGAAAAACCCTCTGGGCCTTGAAGACCTGGTAGGCAATGTGTGGCAACTGACCAACGATGTGTACTTCAATGGCACGAGTGAATTTGTGATGCTGAAGGGCGGCAGCTACTTTAACCCGACCTCCAGCTGGTGGTATGTGAAAGGAGGCCCTCAGCCACTACCCTGGCGGCAGATGCTGCTTCGGGTGTCACCTGGGTTTGAGAGAAGTGCGACTTTGGGGTTTAGGTGTGTGGTGGAGGAGAAATAGAGTCAGCTGCAACTACTCCGGAAGGGTTGCTTAGCAAGTTCAAGATGACTCCTGCCCTACAGCCCATCAATCTATTTTGCAATAAACAAGAAATCGCTGGCGTCCTGGTCGGAACCAAAAGCACCAAAACGAGGGGTGGTTTGCAGGCGTTCCATAAACGAATTTAGCTCGGTGAGTGTCAGGAGTCTGTCTTCGCCACCATTTGTTTTGAGCGCTTCCAGAAAGCGGGAAGCAAAGGGCGAGTGCTTGCCCGCAATGCCATCAGAAACATATTCCTTACCGCCGCTGGTAAGATATTTTCTGGTTTTTACTGCCAGTTTTTTCACCATAAACTCCACGTTATCCACCTCCGAGTAAACACTTCTTGAACTGGCCAGTACAGGGTCGAACGTGCCTCCGAAGCAGACGTCCATGACCAGGAAGATGTGGTCACATTTAATATTGTCAATATTGTTGCGCAGCCGATTGTGCGAGATGTAGGTGTTTTTTCCTGGATCGTTGGCAATGGAGTTGCGGGCGACCACATACCCTTCCCCAAACGTCTCATCATACTGGCCATGCCCTGCAAAAAAAATGAATAGCTGATCCTGCGGCTTATAGTTTCGCAGCGCATACTCCCTCAGGATCGTGAACACGTCATTTTGATCAATATTCTCCACAATTCTTACCTCAAAACCATAGCGCTCTTCTAGCTCTTTGCCGATGGCTTTCGAATCGTAAATAGGGTTGACCAGGTCGCCCCAATTGTCGTACTGGTCGGTGGCAAAAAAAAGCCCATAGTCCTTTCTGTCGATGGCCACGGCGTCTTTCAAAGCATTCATCCCGACCACCACCGATCTGAAATCAGAAACGATTCCTCCCATCTCTGTTTCGGCAACAATCTCGATGTAGTTTTGACCGTCGGGCAGGTACAGATTTTGCTGAATACTGGTCAGCAGCGGGCTTTCGAGCTCAACATTTTTAACTGCAGAGGGCTCTCCATCGTTGGACGTTTTCAGAGCCAGCCTCACTGACTTCAACGGCTCCGTACTTACCACGGTGGCCTTCACGTCCACCCTGTTTTCCTGGCTGTTGGTATATTCAAGTCGTGGCAGCTCCCACACAATTCTGGGCAGGGTGGTGGCGTTTGCCGGCTTTGTGACGTCTATATGAACCTGGTTGGTACGGGTGGCTACCACCTGACCAAAAATCGCAGGGCTTACGAGCGTAAGCAGCGGAAGCAAAATATATCGTGGAGATAATTTCATCGGATTAATAATTTCTTTTGAAGTGGTGCCATATCACTATTCTCTATCACAAGCTGATAAATGTACAACCCTCCTGGAACGTCTTGCTGGTCAAATTCCCATTCAAACTCGTAAAAACCGGGCGAGAAAGTGCCTTCTGCCACCCTCTTTACCCGGCTGCCGTTCAGGTCGAAAATATCGAGGTGAATATCCCTTTGCGGGCCGGCAGGAAGCAGTACTGGAATGGTGGTATATCGGGTAGCGGGATTGGGGTATGCCGTGCCCAGGATCAGGTGGTTAAAAGCCGGAAGTCTGCCATCAGCCTGATAATAGACCTCGAAACCAGCGGCTCCCTCCGTCAAAGTAGCCCGGAATTTGTTATGCTTCTTCATATCGAGCAGGTTCCCGGAAGTCTTGTCGAGCAGGTAGAGGGCGGCAGTTTGATGTTTGAAACTTTCGTTGTCCCACAAAAGCTCCACCTGGTTGGCCCCGGAGTTAGACCTGAAGCTGAACTCCCACACATGCGATTCGGAAGTTGCAACGATGTCGGTGGCAAACCAGGGGTAAAAGTAATCACCATGCTGGGTGTACAGTTCGTCATAAAAGACAAACCTGGGCAGTAGCATTTTGTCGAAGACGTCTTTGCCAGGCAGCGCCTCCTGATGCATGCCGAACCCACCGACAGAGCGTGCCGTCGAACCATCGTTCACACTCAAGGCCACCATCCAGCTGGGGCCATCGATATTCGATTCGGCTATTTCACTTCGTTGTGTCCCGGTCAGCCTGCCGCCGACGGCACCGTTAAATGGGTAAATTTGAGCAGAAGTGTTTTCTTCAGCCCACACAAACCCTCCCGAAAAAGGCTCAACGATATCGCCGCTGACAAAGGCCTGGCTTGCATTGTCAAATGTTTTCAGCGATTCCACGAGGCCCGATAAATTGTTTGACTCAATAGTCTCCTCCCAGGAAATGGGAACGTTGAATGGGTTGCCAATCTGGTTCCATCCTTTCACAAGGCTAATCTGAAAGGGAATCTCCCCATTCACTTGCCCCGGGCCAATATTTATCTTTATGGGTTTTACAGCATTGAACCAATAGCCTTTGCCGGTTTCTATTCTGTTAATGCCTTCTCCCTTATCAACGTACTTGCCACCGCCTGCCCCATCACTCTGAAAATGCAGGATTCGCCAGTCTACTTTGTATCTCAGGGCGCCGGCCTCATTAAAGATGGTCTCAATTAAATTATCTTTTAGCGCATAGGGGATCGAGAACATTTGCCAGTCTGATTTTTTACCCCCAAAAGCTGTCAGAGGAATGGTGTCGCTTTGGGCGTCGTCGAACTCCCAGAAAATAAAGTTCTCCCGCCTGAAAATACTTGTGACACCATCAGATTCAGATACTTCTATTTCAAATTCCAGGCCGAGCGCATCGAGCAAATCGGGCGTAACCGTAAATATGAAGTCGTCATTGATATCACGCACCATGCTTTGCGGCTGCGACCATTCGGTTCCGGCAATTCCACGGTAGGTCAGCCTGGAGGCCAGTTCTCCACTGCCTCCGGTGGCCGTTACTTTCACCAACGAATGTTGCTGGCCTTTTTTGTAGGTAGCGCTGAAGGAAAGATTATTGATGGCAAGTGGCAGCGGCGGAGGGCTGAGCGATACCGTGACCACGTTGGAATAGGGAGATACGCCGGATTCATTGGCAGACCTCACCCGGTAGCCAAACACATCCGCCTCAGCGAGATCTGTGATATTGACGGGGCTGGCGGTTAGCACCGTGTCCTGAAAAACAAGGGTGGCAAAGTCGTCGCCTGATACCTCGAGCAGGTAGGCGGTGGCACCCGACACGGGATCCCAGTTGGCCCGGAAAGAAGTCGGCGTTACTGTTGAAGCGTCTCTGGCGATCGGGGTGGGCGGCACCATAAGCACGGATTGAATATTCGAAACCGGCGATTTGCCAGATTCATTGGTCGAGCGCACCCTTACCTGAAATACCTTGCCCGCTTCCAGCCCGGAAACGACCACGACCGTGTCGGTCACCGGGAGTGCGTTAAATTCCGACACCAGCGTTTGGAAGCCATTGCCGGACACGTCAACTTCATACCCCAGCGCTCCTTTCACCGCTGGCCACGACATGGTGGCACCTGCCTGGGTGATATTGGCCGGCGACCTTAGGACAGGTGCATGAGGAATGGTAATAAAAGACGTGACGCCGTAGTCAGGCGTTGTCCCCTGCCCACTTTTACCACTTGCATTCACCGATTGTACCCTCACGTGGTAGATTTGCCCCGGAAGCAGCTTGTCGAGTGAGTAAAAGGGCACTGCTGAAGGGAAATCCACCAAAACCGCAGTCGGGCTTTCAAAATCAGCACTGGTATTGAGGTCAACCAAGTAGGAGGAAGCCTCCTCCGGCACCGACCAGCTCAAAATAGCGGATACCTGCGTGATGTTGTTGGCAGCATTGAGCACTGGCGCTTTGGGTATCGACCGAATGGTGATCACGTTCGAATACGGCGAATGGCCTGAAGAATTGTATGCCCTCACCCTGGCAAAGTAAGTCTTACCGGCTTCAAGTATCGTCAGCTGATGAAAAACGGTATCCTTATGAATATTTTTCAAATTACCTCCCGAGCCATAGCCCGAAAGTGCAAAGGCGGCGTTGGTAAAGTTGAAGTCGGTGGAAACTTCAAGCTGATAACCGCTGAGTATTTCCGGCACGACCGACCACTTGAGTTTGGCCGATGTTTGTGAAATGTCGGTTAAAAAACCGCTCCCGGTAAAAATTGGAGTGGCTGGTAGTGTGAGCACTGTGACGGTTTCGGTGGCGTCTGAATATCCGGATTCATTGTAGGCGAAAATTCTCACGTAATACCGAGAGCCAGGTTGTAGCCCGGTGAGCGATTCTGACAGCGTGGTCTTAGCGACTATTCTGTCTTTGAACCCTTCCAGAAAGGCGTCAACTGAGGCAAAAGTCTCATCGGTAGAAGCTTCGAAAATGAATCCGTCAAAAATTCCAGGGATCGTTTCCCATTCGATAGTGACTGCCGTCTGCAATAGTTCGGTGATACCTGTATTGCCTGGCAAAACCGGAGTATCGGGCGTCGTCACTATTCTAACCGCTTCCGACGAAGGTGATTGCCCTGATGCACTGTACGATCGCAGGCGAACAAAATACTCGGAGCCAGACGACAGCCCATCGATCACGAGCGCCGTTTCGCTGGCATCAATCACTTTGGCGTTATACCCTGCGACGAAAGCTTCCGTGTCGGTGAAGGTGTTTTCGGTGGCTACGTCAAGGTAGTACCCGTCAAAAATTCCCGGCGGCGCTTCCCAGTGAATGGTGAAAGAGGTTTGTGATATCCCACTCACTCTGTCTTCTGCTGATACCGGAAAGGCAGGTGTTTCCGGCAAGGTCAGTACCTGTTTTGCCTCGGAATAGTCAGACTCTCCGTTGTTGTTATAAGCTTTCACCCTGAAGTAATAGCGAGTACCCGCTTCCAGCCCGGAAACATCAAATGTTTTGATCGATTCGCTATACGATGCTTTCAGCTGCAAAAAGTCGGGGCTTTCTGATATTTCGACGGTAAAAAGAAGAGCCCAGGCTTCTTCATAAGCGAGCTCAAATGTGGTTTGATTAACAGCAGTGGCTTCATTTACTTTGGGCGTGCCGGGCACAAAGCTTATCTCCCAAAGGTCATTCTTGAACCCATTCAATGTCTTGCCGCCATAGACCCATAAATTTTTATCGACCCCCTTAAATGCGTTGTGCCCATGCCTGGCCCCAATCACATTATTTGCACTCGCCTCCCCCCTGGTTCCGTATTCGTCAGGCGCCTCGTTAAAGTCGGCACCGCCCATCCAGGCCCAGCCGCCCGCTTGCAGGTCATATTTCCACAAATCGCTGTACTGATTGGACCCATCGGTACCCCCAAAAAGCCAGAAGTCACCGGCATCGTCGGTCCAGGCATCGAAATTATATCTGGCAGGCGGCACATGAAGCGGGTCGGCCACTCCCTGGGAACCGTAATATCCGTAGTCATACACCCCTTCGCTGCCGCTCATCCAGGTCCAAACACCGGTTTGAATGTCGTATTTCCATAAATCATTCATGGCGCCGATATTGCCTGCGATGTCCCAGCCAAATCCTCCGAAGACCCAAATATTCCCCTCGGGGTCGGTCCAGGCCTTTGCATAGGCTTTGGAGCCTATGGCGTTGGAGCTGGCAGGCACACCTTTTTCTCCAAAGATGCCGGGTAGCTCAGAGCTTTTGAACCCGGAAAACCAGGTCCACTTGTTGGTGGCTGGATTGTACCGCCAAAGGTCGTTGAACGTTTTGTCCCACCAGTTGCCACGTTCGGCACCACCAAATAACCATAGCATCCCCTGGGCATCCACCCAGGATGCGGCGCCGTACCTGGCTCCGGGGGAAGAGGCGCCTTCCACGCCTTTGGTACCATAAACGCCACGCTGCCCCTCCAGATTGCTTCCGTTGATCCAAGTATAGGTGTTTTCGTCAGGGTCATATTTCCAAAGGTCATTCCGTGCCGAGGAGGGTGATTTGCCCCCAAAAAACCACAGCTGTCCGTCAGTCCCATACCAGGAGGCAGCATTGAGTCGTGGCGGAGGAATATTGGACGAGCTGCTTATTCCCTTGGCTCCGAAGTTTCCGGCGGTTTGATCCAGCAGCAGGCTCCCGCCTAGGTATTTCCAGGTTTGGGTAGATTGATCGTATTTCCAAAGGTCATTGAAGAACCCATTTATTTTCTTGAACGGGTCGTCGGTTCCTCCAAGGCGCTCATTCACATCGTTCGTACCACCAAGCAGCCAAAGACTGCCTTCGTCGTCGACCCATTGCACGGCGCCCATTCTACCGCCGGGCGTAGGCACGTTGCCATTACCCGGCACACCATATTCCCCGCCATTTTCCTTGATCGGCTTATCAGTACCTCCCCACCAGGTCCACTCAAGCGACGACGGAGAAAGCTGAAAGAGATCGTTGTAATACCCAAGCTCAGAGCCCCCGAAGAGCCAGAAGCTTCCATCGGTCGAAGTAAAGGCAGAGGCGTCCCTTCTTGAGCCGGGGTTATTGTCAATGTTTGCCTCTCCGAGAGAGCCGTAAATACCTGAATTGCCTCCATAGGTGGGGCCTGCTATCCAGGTCCACTGGCCAGTGCCCGGATCAAAGCTCCAAAGGTCGTTCATCCACCAACGGAAATTGTAATTGTCTTTTCCATGACCGCCAAAAAGCCAGAGTCTTCCATCAGCACCATGCCAGCCTGCCGCCCCGCTACGCCCACCAGGCAGGTTTGCATCGGACGGTTCGCCCAGCGTCCCGTAAACCGGATCTTCATCCGCCGTGTCGCTGCCTGCTACCCAAGTCCACTCGCCCGAGGCAGTATTGTACTTCCACAGGTCATTGAAGTACTGGTCATAGTCTTCAGAATATCCCCCAAACAGCCAGAAGTCTCCGTTGTCGTCAGTCCAGGTAACGGCATTGGCTCTGGAGCCAGGCATATTGTCGGTGCTACCCTCCCCCCGGGTACCGTAGCTGCCACCGGCTCCGCTGTAGTCTTCTCCACCCATCCAGGCCCACTCGCCTGTTGTTGAATTGTATTTCCATAGGTCATTCAGATGACCAAGGGTACCATATGCATCGTAGCCATACCCGCCAAAAATCCAGACGTTATCGTCAGCGTCAATCCAGCCGCTGGGGTAAGACCTGCCACCCGGATAGTAACCCACGCCTGCCTCACCCAGCGCCCCATATGCACCTGCTTCGTCTATGCTTTCAAGGCCTGCTACCAGTACCCATTTGTTGTTCTCCCTGTCATATTTATGAAGCGCATTGAGCTGGCCTGCCGTTGCAAAAGCGTCGTATCCGTAACCGCCAAACATCAGGAAGTCGCCATTAGAGTCGGTAAGCGCAGCGGCCTGTGTACGACCGCCAACACTCGATTTGGGCAGAACGGCATCATCGACCCAGTTGGAGTAGTCGCCAGCCCCCAACCCGCCGGAAACCAGCGGGAAGTCGAAGTTACTTTGTCCGATTTGGGTGACCATCCCAGAGGCAGGTATCGGCTGTAGCTCAACCAGGTCTCCCCCAGCCTGCTCACCGTCAACATACAGGGTAATTTGATCGAGGGTTCCGTCTGCATCGTGCGCCACCGTCACAGCCACATGATGCCAAAGGTCATCATCGAGCCGCAGGGAGTAGGCTCCCACGGCTGCATTTAAATGTTGTTCGAAAATCAGCTGCCCGTCCAGCACGTACAGGGCGATAGCCCCCGTTTCAGCTGGTTCTGAATAGGTAGGGTTCGAGTAAGAAAAAATGGTGGCATCCTCGTCTGTTTTGAGCCACGTTTCCCATGTAAAATCCGATTGGTACTGATTGACGTTCGGAACTGACACATAGTCGTCGATGCCATCGAAGGATAATACATACTCGCTGTTGGTGAAAATAGAGATATTGTCAATGGCTATCCCTGCGAGCTCTTCAGCACAACATCCGTCGGTTAAGAAAATGAACCGAAAATAAACCTCGGGCTCATAGTTATACTTGTTCAGGTCATGGTATACGGTACGCCACCCGTCACTGTAGTGCCAGCCCTCTTCATCAAACAACCCGCTCACGCCATCGTACCAGTTGACACCCGTAGATGAGCTGCCTATCCTCTCCCAGTTAACCCCATCCAGACTCCCCTCCAGCCACAACACGTCGTCGTGGCCATACAGCTCGGTATAGAGATCAAATGAAATATAAGCGTAAGGAGTGGTGCTAAAGTCGAACAGCTGAGAGGTCAGATAGAAGGTGCCGTCGAGGTTGGTAGCGTCTCCATCGAGGTCTGTCACCCAGGAGTTGTCAAAATCAGGCGGGATGCCATTGGTCGGCACTCCCCATTCGAATCCATCGGAAGGACCGGAGGCAGACCAGTCTCCCCCACCGAGCTCAAAATCGTCGGAGTAGACGCCGACAAGGTTATTTGTAAAGAAGGGAGAAATTGCGTCTTCCAGATAGTTGGAGGCGTCACCCATCAGAGTAAAATTATTTAATGTGCCATGGTTAGCGTTGATCGAATGATCATTAACGGAACCGTGGAAGGTATTGTCTCCGCCGGCGCTTCCCTGCCTGAAGTCGTAGTATACCAGGAGTCCGGGATCTCCAGGATCTGCCGTGGTCATCTCGGCCTCTATATCAGCAGCCGACTTGGCCACGCTCCAAATTTTGGAGAAGGTGACTTCACCGCTCAGGTTGGGGTATTTGATAAACTCATACAGTGTGCCGTCGTTGCCATTTGAGGTGGCATCATAAACTTCCACCTCCGTCTGATTGTCGTCGTTGGGTATTCCCTGATCAAATGCATAATAAACCACGAGATCATCTTCACTTCCCGTTAGCCTTTCCACCAGATTGCTTTGAATTTCAGACGCCGTCCTCACCACTTCCCATACCCGAAAATTATCAAAGACCGCATCCAGGGCACCATTAAAGCCGTTGCCAAGCTTGGTCACATAGGTGCTGGTGGGCCCATTAGGCACCAGCTGATCAAAATTCTTTAAGAAGGAAGCCTCCTCGGTACCGTCGACGAACAGCGTAACAAGTTCCTGGTTACCAGACTGGTTTGCCTTGAAGGTTAGCGCCAGGTGGTGCCATTGCCCGTCGTCAATTCTGGTGAAAGATTGAGCATAATTGTCACCAAAATTTTCCGTAAATGCCCTGGCGTAACCGTTATTGATGGTAAGAGAAATATTACCGACTCCAGAGCAGCACTCATCTTTAGTGGACTCGGCGTACTCCAGTACAGTGCCCTCCTCTGACTCCGTTTTTATCCACACCTCCCAGGTAAAATCTGTGCTATAGTCCTTGAACCCGGTCATTTCGACAACATCGTCGATGCCGTCGAACCGCAGCGACAGGTCGGCCTCGTAGTCAGCGACGGCTCCGCTGTAGTTGGCGCCATGCATCCAGGTCCATTCTTTTTCCCTGGGAGAATACCTCCACATGTCGTTGAAATACCCCTCTATTCCGTTTTTGTCGTAACCGGCACCGCCAAATAGCCAGAAGTTACCCTCTTCGTCGGTCCATGAAGCGCTATTTTCTCTGGCGCCTATGCCTGATGTTTGAATGACTGAAGCCTTTGATGGTTCGGCGTTTCCTCCGGCCCATTTGTACAGCGGGGTTTGAGCCAGCACTACCTGACTCAAAAGCAAGGAGATAAGAATTGGAAATGTCTTTTTCATGGCCGTTAACGGGTTGGAACCCCTGGGGCGGGAATAATCGGATCTTCCTGAGTAAGCTGGTCAATCAGCAGGCCGGTAGCCACGCCAACCGTGAAAAAAACTCCAAGCTTCAGCGCCAGCGGAACTTTGCGTCTTATGGTGAATTCTTCAGTAAAAACCACCTCATCCCGGTTTCGCTTATCACTTATCTTCAGCCGGTAGTCTTTGCCGGGCTTCACCTTGACTGGTAAGATCAGCTTGGTATTCCCAACGTTGGGACGCTCCTCCAGCACCGCCACCTTGTTTTCCCCTTTATACAGCTCGAAGTTGAGAACGTTGTCGCCACGTCCGCCCGACCACACCAGATCATACGGCTTACCTCTCTTCAGTTCCTTGTAATCGTCAAATCCGTCGAGAAAAATAAAAGGAACGTAGACACTGCCCTTCAGCTCAAACGCCAGCTGCCCAACAAAGTCTTCACCGAATTCCTCCTTTGGTTTCCAGACGATTTTCTTATTTCCTCCCACCGAAAGGTTGACTCCAACATCGCCAGACACCTTTTCCAGGGGTTGAATAAAGTTGTCCTGAGATGAATAAAGGAAAAGAGCATACTTCCTCTCAAGGATATCATCCTTGAGGTCGTAGTTGATGATCGCCTCGTTATCTTTTAGCTGAATTTTGGTAATTACTACCTCCTGTGCGCTCAGGTAGTGGAGAAGAGAGCACTGTAGCATGACGAATCCCACAAACCTGCGAAATACTCTGGCCATACATTTTATCGAAAAGAAAGTCGAATGATCCTCCTGTCCCGTTCTGCTCTCAAAAAAATGGACGAAATAAAAAATGAGCAGTTGACGAAACGGTCTGACTGGAATTATCGAAAATTGAGCATAACTAACTGAAAAAGCAATACTTATTAGCAGGTATATTTACAGACCCCAGCATAGAGAGAACTGCCTGGCGTGGGCAGCATTTTTAAAAGCTGCCACCAGGCTCATGTGGGTGCGAAAGAGGCTGCGGTGTAATAAACGATTGGACAAATGACCGGAATAGATTGACAATTGCGTTGTTAACCCAGTCACCTCAACCCTTATATTTCTGACCTATCACGCCTCTCACTTCCTCAACTCCAAAAAGTCCTTCAGTCTCCCCTCAGTATCATACATCTTGAACGATAGGCTTCCGCCATTCACCCCAACGATGCAATAGTGATGGCCACGGTACGTCTTGGCGCTGAACCAGGCCCGGGTAGGGGCGAAGTCCTCGAGGTTGCCACCGGCGCCGCCGGCTTGGATGTACACCACGCCATTTTGCTCGCTTACTTTATTGGCTTCGATAGGCATCGTGCGCTGGTAGGTGTGCAAATGGCCAAAGAAGACCATGTCCACACCATATTTTTCATACAGTGGCACTATCTCTCTCACCTTTTTGTCCCCCAGGTCGGTAGGGCCTTCCCAGCTGTTGCCATAGTCGTCTTCATCGGCAGAGTATGGAGCGTGGTGGTGAGCCACAAACTTCCATTTGGCAGTAGACGCCTTAAGTCTTTCCTCCAGCCACACATACTGCTTTTTGCAGGGCGCAAATTCGTCTCTTTGGTTACTGTTGAGCATGAAAAACTCTGCATTGCCATAAGTGAAGGAGTAGAATCCTTCAGGCTCGGGCAGCACATGGTACTGATTGTACCAGTACAGATCCGATTCGCCGTTGCCTGCTACCGGAAACACCGGCACCCGGCTGGTAAGCTGTGTCATGGCTGCGAAGTATTCGTAGTTCCATTCAAACTTATGATGCTCCTGACCACCATCTGTCAGGTCACCCACGATCATCAAAAAGTTAGGGCGCTCATCCCACAGCATTTTGGCCACCCGGTCGTTCACGTGAGGCCTGGCTTCCGTATCCCCAATGATACCGAACGCAAATGGAGCATCAGGTTCAACGGCCGTAGCAAAAGTTAGCACACCAGATTCCATTTCCTGGCCGTCTTCGGCTGCCACTTTCACATTATAAAAGTAGGTGGTGCCTGGCTTCAAATTGTCCAATGTCAGCTCCTGTATGTATCTCCCTTCAGCGGCAGGGCCCTCCTTTTTTAAGCTCGCCACAGGCAATTCTTTCTTTTGTTTCAAAGGCAGCGACTCACCATATTCCACAACGGCCCTTGTCGGCCTGTCTGTTTCCCACAACACATTGATGCTGGAGGTGGTGGCATAGTTCAGGTAAGGCCCGGCATTAAAATGAAACGTATCGGGCCAAAGCTTCCCTTCTTCTACGTGCTTTTGAAGGTAAGCATAACGTTGCTTGATTTCGGAGACGTTGAGTGAGCGGTTGTACAGCCTGAAGTTCTTCAGCAGGTTGCCCAGCTGCATGTACGGCTCGTTGTGCATGTAGGAAGCCAATTCCAGCTCCTTGTCCTGCATCAGTCCAGCCATGACCCCTACCTTTTGCTCACCCAGCAGCTCTCCGTTCAGGTAGAGTTTCATAGAACTTCCGTCGTACACCCCCACCAGGTGTCCCCAGTGGTTTTTCCAGCCTCTTGCCTTTATCTCGTGGCTGACAACAGCTGCAAAGGGCTCCTTTTCTGGCTTCAGAGAAAATATAATCTCTCTTTCGTACAGTCCCAGCAACCATTGCGGCTCCGCTCCGGTGTACTTAGGCTTCACAGCGGCCAGCATTCCCACCGGTTGGTTCACATGGTTCACCAGCCAGCATTCAACTGTAAAAGCAGCAGTCGGCAGTTGATTTTGAGACAAAATACCAGCCAGCCTCTGGGTGGGTTCCTCTCCTTTCAGCACAAGCGGGATGCTGCGGCTATCCACATTGGCAAACACCGACTCCGGTGCTTTGGGCTGATTGCCGGGCGTGTTGTATGCCCTTACCGGCAAAGCATACTCGGGCCACAGCCACCAGTCGCCAAGAAGCCCGTTTTTAACATCCTGTGCCAGACCAACGGCGGTCTGCAAGGTAAACATGAGGAGAAGGAGGCAGTATTTCATTGTTTTATAAAATCAAATTGGTCGATGATATCCTGATCGGGGTCTTTCACTTCCAAATGGATAGAGTCGCCCTGCACAAACATACGAGCTAAATGATGTTTTCTGATCACAGTGTCCATTACTGGCTCTTCCGACATTTCACCCTCAGGCTCCAGACCTCCACCAGCTCCTCCTACGATCAGAAAGTTAACTTGCTGCCCACCATAATTTCTCGTTAGCCTTTCGTAGTCGTGTGTGTGACCAGCAACTACAAAGTCGATATCCGCTGACTCGTAAAGCGAGTCCAGTAGCTGCCTGACAACTCCATCGCCATGGTAGCCTGGCCAGCCCTGAGACAGCGGCGGCTGATGCAAAACGACAAAATGCCAGGTGGCTGCCTTCCATTCCGCACTTTCTATCTCGCTCAAAAACCATTGCTTTTGGTCGCTGGAATCAAAACCAATTGGGAAAGCTTCATTAGGATCGATGGCTATAAAAGCGCAATTGCCATACTGCCACGAGAAGTAGTTTTTGCCAGAAGGAGTGGTAATGTAATTGTTGTAATTTATGGGCACCAGGTCGTCGTAGTACCCATCATAATCGTGGTTGCCCGGCACGAGGTAGAAAGGAAAACGGCCTTTGGCCTGGCCAAGACTGGTCAGCAGGCTTTTCCATTGCAGGGAATCGGAGCCGTTGGCCACCAGGTCGCCGGCGCCAAGACTGAATTTGTCATCATCATCCTTGGTCTGAGCCATCAGTTGGCTGAAGGTGTTCCAACCGCCCTGGCTGTCGGCCCAGAGTGTAAATGAAAAAGGGCTGGCAGTTTGCTCCATTTTTGGCACTTCATATACTTCTGTCCAGGTATCGAGCTGACGAATCCTGTAAAAGCTGGCCTCGCTTAGCTGATCCAAAGGAAACCTGAATGGCTGTTGTTGGGCAGTCACTATAAACTCAGCGGTAAGGTGACTCGGGTCGTTGCCTGCCAAAATTGCTGCCTGGCCACTACCGGTACTCAACCAATTGAGCTCGAAGTGGCCTTTGTTATTCAGCAAAACAGGGGCACTGAGCATGGGATATGCACTCAAAAGTGCTTCAACCTTCGTAATATTCTCTATGGTCGGGTGCTCCACAAGAAGGCTTGCAGCTTCCATGGCCTTTGCCGACGGTTCACTCAACCGCAACACCTGATCGACAGCGGCACCTGCTTTTCGATAGAGTGCCAGCTGGTTCTTGTAGTCCAGATAGTTGGCGAGGGAAATCAGTTTCACTGTGCGCAGGCCACCAGCCATGGCGTTGTTAAGTACCCTAATCGTAAGCGTGTCTCCAGCCGTGGCCGTGGCATAAAATCTGTCGTCCATTAGCCTTTCCAGCTTTTTACCATTGAGGAATACCTGGGCGCCATCGTCCGCATTGACCTCCAAAACTGAAGAGTCGATGGGGTCAACCACCAGCCGTTGGTACCACATGGCGGTGTTTGGAAGAGTAACACGGTGAGGTAAGTCGAGCACTTCGGTCTGTTCCCATTCAGGGAATTCAAAGTCTGTCAGACTTTCATTTATTCCGGCTACGTATCGCCAACCTTGATCGATGGACTGAGTAATAGCAGGCGCTGGTGTCTTGACCGCTTTCCACTTTTCGGCCAGCGCAAGTCTGGCGGAGTCCTGCGGCGGTAATATGGTATAGGTAGGGGAAATAATTGAGTCCTGCTGCCGACAACCAAAGGCCGCCAGCAACAGGAGCACAATTACCCTTTTGAAATCCATCACTTGTTGAACATTGAGCCGACAATCGCTCCCGGCTCCGGAGTATTAACATATGTCAGGCCCAGCAAGGTAGCTGCGGTGGCTGCTACCTGGTTCTGATATAGTTGCCCATCCTGCTTCACCTCTCCTAATGCTGGCGTATCCGGGCCAATGGCCATCATCCAAATCTCTCCGCCTCCTTCAACCTGGCTGCCATGGCTTCTCCACGTGTCTTTCGGCACAGTGCCTCTTCCGTGATCGGTGGTGATCAGCAGGGTAGTCTTATCTTTATACTTGGGGTTGGATTGGATATACTGCCAAAGCTCTTTTATAAACTGGTCGGTACGGCGAGCTGAATGTAAATACTCGTCGTATTCACCGTCGTGCGCCCAGTCGTCTGTCTCACCATAGCTGATATACACAAGTCTTGGGCTGTTCTTTTTCACATATTCCATCATAAAATGATGAGTAAAGGCATCAAGCCTCACTCCTCCCCATGGGCCGGGGATTTCGTCCTGCAACTGATTCAAAAAAACTTCCCTGTTTGTCAGATTGCTGCCTGTTGCCTTCATGAATCCGGCATTCACCGGAATGCCGCTTCTTTCAGCGTTGATGATGTAGGGAAACACGTCCCACGAGCCAAAGCCAGCAACCTTGCCTTTGTATTGAGGCTGATTGTTGACGAACTCAAGCACAGTTTTATTGGGGTTTGGAATCTTGTCGTTGCTGGTAATCCTTTTGTCATCAGCAAATCCGGATAAAATTTCGTTATAGCCGGGATAAGAGAACCACATGCCATTAGCGCAGTTTACTTTGCTTCCCTCGTTGCGGTTGCCATACATCTGCCCCTTTGTGGCAATCTCAGACCAGAAAAAAGGGAATAACTTTTCTCGCCTTGTCTTCACATCTTCAGCCCAAAATTCCTTCTTAAGACTTTCTACATTCTCCACATAGTCTTTATCGCCAATCAGCGCTGCGTCGGCTCCTCCATAAAGTTCCTGCCAGCGAAGGCCGTCAAAGGTAATAATGAAGACATTCTCTGTTTTCAGGTCTTTCTTTTGCGCAAAAGTGCCCAGGGAAAGCGCTAAACCTGCAATAAGAAGTAAGCTGTTTTTCATTGTCAATCGGGTTGCTCCAAAAGTTGAGGGGGACAAACGTCCCCCTTACTTCCAGATAGGTTTGAGGCAAAAATTACTTCTTATTTAGTTTACATCCCACCAAACACGGGTGGTAATTGCATCGGTACCCTGGCGGGCAACGGCAGCCTTATAGTTGTCAGCGTTCAATGCCTGGGCATCGCCTGGGTACATAAAGCGAACAGGCACAGTTGGCTGCACAGCTCCAGGGCCAGGTGTAATTGTTGGGATGCCTGTTCTTCTCCAGTCGAACCAGGCCTCCATGCCATTGAAGAAAAGAGCGACCCACTTCTGTGTGCCAATCTTCTGCAATTTCTCAGCTGTCGTGCCAGTGTAAGCAACATCAGCCTGAGCGAAGTAAGCTGCATCAGGTGAAGCCACTTCAATAATCTCAGAATAGTTACCTACCGCAAGCCTCTCCAGGTAATACTCAAAAGAGGCATTGATACCATTGAGGTAGTAGGCTTCGGCCGTACCTGTTGAGATAAAGCCCCGCTCCCTTGCTTCCGCCAAAATGAACTGAAGCTCAGCATAGCTCATTAGCATCGCTTCAGCGGCCGTTGGAGAGGCTCTGTCAGGGTTACAAGCACGACATGCGAACATAAGTCCGATTCTTGAAATGAAATTGGAGCCGACTTTTTCAGGATCCCCGCTTGGCGAATAAGCCAAAGCCTGAGCATCAGCCAGGCCATTAGGGACGCCTGCATAATCAGCATGGCTGCCCACAACACCTGCACCTGAATCGTTGGTAGGCTGAGCATACACAAATAATCTTGGATCATTCAAGTCTTTCAGAATGGTCTCCATGTTGACGCTCAGTCTGTACTCATCAAAAGAGCCCGAACGATTGGTATACTGCGGCTGCTGATTAGGCGCATCTGACAAGTACTCCAACGCTACGTTGTCGTCGTTGCTTTCAAAAATTGGATTTGCCTCAAGGTTACCAAGGATCGCCTGCATCCCTGAAGATGGGTCGTTTCTGTCAGACAAGCGCATGTAAATTCTCAGGCGCAGTGAATTGGCAAATTTTCTCCACTTCATCAGGTCACCACCAAAAAGGATGTCGCCACTTACCGAACCAGTAGCACTGGCCAGAATGGTATTGGCTTCCGCCAGCTCAGCCAGCACTCCCTGATAAACAGACTCCTGTGTATCAAATACCGGAAGGTTGGTACCTTCTTTTGCACTTGTTGCTTCAGAATAAGGAATATCACCATAAGCATCTGTCATGAATGAATACATCCATGATCTCATGATTTTGGCGATGCCAATGTATTGCGGCTGCCCGGCCTCCTCTGACAGAATGATGATATTGTTCACATCACGCATGGCATTGTAGAAAGTACCGTATGGGTCTCCTTGAGGCCCCCACAGGTATCTGTCCTCGCTGGTGAACTGAATTTTTGCTGAATACTGCATCACCACGTTACCATATCCCCACGCCAGTCCGGCTACTTCGTTCACCGGGTTTCTGATGATGGTAGGCAGAAGCAGTGCCGTTGGTACGGACTCGGGGTCATTCGGGTTGGTGTTTACCTCCTGGAAGTCCTTGTCGCATGATGTAGCCACAAAAAGACCAGCCAGCAGTGCTATTGATTTTATAGAATTGCTTTTGATTTTCATTTCTGTTTTCCTTTGAAGTTTTAAAAGATGAACCATCTTAAAGTTTAAAGCTCAGGTTAAAGCCAAAGCTTCTGGCCGAAGGATAAGCCATGTTTTCAACACCTGGCTGAAGTGTACCACCTGACATGGAAAGTGTTTCCGGGTCGAAGTGAGGGTTTTCAGTCCAAAGCATCAGGTTTCTACCTACCACAGAGAAGCGAACATCTCTGAAAGGAAGACGGCCCATCATAGTGTTAGGGAAGCTGTATCCCACTCTCACTTCACGAAGCTTCACAAAAGACGCATCGTACTTGGCAGCCTCAACGTTGTTACGCTCGTAGTAACGGTTATGCCAGTCACGGCTTGGTATTTTGATCTCGTTAGGAATGTAGTTTCCATCTCCAGTATCAATCACACCCGGGCTAACAATGCCGTTGCCTTCCAGAGAAAGGTCATAACCATTGGCACGTCCGTACAATGTTTCTTCCAGCTGACCTGAAGTGCTACCAATTGTTTTGGTTCTTGACACCACAATGCCTCCCTGACGGATATCGAACAGGAAACCAGCGTAAATGCCTTTGTAGGAGAAATTGTTGTTGATACCCACCATAAAGTCCGGGTTATAGTTTCCCTGTAGCTTCAACTCGGGGTCTCTCAAAGGAGTGCCCTCAGCCGAGTGGATGATTTGACCGTAGAAAGGACTGCTCTTGTCTTCTACCCTCGCAAAACCAACGCCGTAAATGTTGCCCATTCTTTCACCTTCACGAGCCTGGATGTAGGCACCATTTCTTTCAGTTAGCGTATATGCTTCGATACCTTCTGCCAGCTTTATCACTTTGCTGCGGTTGCTGGTAAAGTTTACATTCACATCCCATTTGAAGCCATTTTCCTTCTTAATAGGCGTTCCCATCAACATCAATTCCTGTCCGTAATTTTGGATTTCACCAGCGTTGATAATTCTGCTGGAGTACCCGGTGGCAATGTCGAGCGTGATAGGGATGATCTGGTCTCTCGTTTTGTTGTCGTAATGAGTGAAGTCCACTCCAAGGCGCCCTTCGAAGAATCTCAAATCCACGCCTATTTCATAAGAAGAAGTTCTTTCAGGCCTCAGTTCAGCGTTGCGAAGGACAGAAGATTCTGATTTAGATTGGATCGATCCCCAGGCGGTGCCGGAGCCATACACATTCGAAAGGCTATATGGATCGGTGTCATTACCCACCTCGGCATAGGCCACTCTCAGCTTAGAAAATGACAGGAAGTCAGGCATGGTAAACATGTCACTCACTACCCCGCTCAATGTTACTGAAGGGTAAAAGTAGCTGTTGTTGTCTACAGGCAATGTACTGGACCAGTCGTTACGGCCGGTTATATCCAGGAAGATCATATTTTTGAAAGCCACCTGACCATAGCCATACAAGCTGTTGATGCGCTTCTCTGATCTGCTTTGAGACACTTGAAGCTGAACAGCAGAGTTTGAGAAATTATAGATGCCCGGGATCAATAGCTGCGGTGCTACTGTCGACTGGAACCTGTTGTTTTGGCTCATTTGGTTGCCCCCGATTGAAAGACCGAAAGCCCAGTCGTCATTCACATTCTTATTGTAAGACAAAAGGAAGTCGGTATTTCTTTCCTGAAAGTATACAGCATCTTCTCTATACATACCAAGTGGGAACCTTTGTGTAGAAAATGCCCTGCGACGGTCTCTCAGGTCGTTGTACAGGTCGTTACCAGTACGCACCATCAGGCTTAGCTCTTTGGTGAACTTGTAAGTGGCTGACAGGTTGCCGAAAATTCTGTCCTTGTCCTGACCGTTGGTGTTCTCGTAAGTCGTGAAATAAGGATTGTCGTGGTAATTGTAGTTGTAGTTGTACTGTTGCACGCCTTCCAAACCCGGCATCCAGTAGTTGCTCAGGTTTTGGGTATTGATTTGTCTTCCGTACCAAATCCACAAGTACATCAAGCTTTCTGTACCGTAGCTAATCGCTGGTCTGTTGTCGCTCTGGCTTTTGATATAGTTAATTGTGGAATTGATGGAAAGTTTGTCTGTCAGGTTCAGTCCGCCTTTTAGCGATACAGAGTTTCTTGTCAGGTCGGTATTAGGAACCATACCCTTCTGATCCAGATTGGTGTACGACAAACGAACATTGCCCCAATCATTGGAAGTACTGAATTCAATATTGTTTGTACGAGTTACACCAGTTTCGAAGAAATCATTGATGTTGTCAGGATGTGGTGACCAGGCAGTGGGTGTAATAGTGCTTCCCGCAGGAGCATTAAGATCGCCACCACGAAATCCTCCAACGCTTCTTGGAGAGTCGAACTGAGGTATCAATTGTCCGTTTAATTCGGGGCCCCAGCTTTCGTCCACTCCGTCGGCAATACCTGCCCCGGAGCCATCCACAAACGAAAACTGCCCGTTGTTACCCTGACCATACTTGTCCTGCCAATCGGGCATTACAAGTGGATTTTCAAACGTTAAATTGCTATTAACAGCTATACCGATTCCTTTTTGGTTTTTTCCTGATTTAGTGGTGATTAGGATAGCTCCATTGGCCGCTCTTGAGCCATAAAGTGCTGCTGCAGCTGGCCCTTTCAACACAGTCATGGAAGCAATATCATCGGGGTTGATTTCACCAGCTGCGTTGCCATAATCCACTTCGAGGTTACCTGAACCTGAAGCACCATTCACATTGTTGCTTATTGGAATTCCATCCACCACAAACAGCGGTTGATTGGCGTTGATATTCAAAGAAGATTCGCCACGGATAGTAATCCTGGCAGAACCACCCACACCTGCTGCTGCATTGGAAACCTGCACGCCAGCTACTTTACCTGAAAGAGAATTAACGACGTTAGTCTCACGTGCTTCGGTAATATCCTCGCCATTCACCTGCTGCACCGAGTAGCCAAGCGCCTTGGTCTCTCTTTCGACGCCAAGTGCAGTTACAACAACCTCTGACAAGCTTTTTACATCGAGTTGCATGGCTACGTCGATCACCGACCGGCTGCCAATGGCAACTTCTTGTGAGGTGTAACCTACAAATGAAAAAACTAAGGTTGGCTCCTGAGTAATCAGGTCGAGGCGATAGTCGCCGTTCACCCCTGTAATGGTTCCGTTGGAGGTACCCTTTTCTAATACGGTGAGCCCAATAAGCGGCTCTCCAGCTTCATCTTTCACAACACCGCTTACAGTACGTGACTGTGCCAGTGCGTTGAAAGAAAAAGCCATCAACAAAAGCAGGGAAAGAAAAGCGCTCCCAAAAGCTTTTTGATAAGGTCTTTTTTCTGGTAATGGTTTTTTCATAGTTTTAAATGGTTAAGACGATTTTCGTTTTAGCACAAAGCCTCCACTCCCTTCCCTTTCGGGAAAGTCTTTGCGGACGTAGGAGGAGGTACTGGCCGGGAATGTTTGGCGCATTTCCGGCTTACTTTTTTATCGGTATTGGGCAATCGAATTGCCTTTTTCGATGCATCAAAGGTAGGGGGGCGATATTTACCTATATTAAACTAATATTTAAGTCATTGTTAAATAATCGACGCCGGGAACACCCCGTATTGTGAATAGGAAATTTCTCTCAGAAAAGGTCCTCAGACGTCTGTATGAATCAAAAATGTCTAGGGAGAAGCACACCTGTCTTACCCTGTCGGGTTAATGAATGTTGACCAAATTATTACCCGTTTGTCACTAGTCTTTTTGCAATTGAGCGACAATGGCCCCTTCTCTCCAGCACTTTGTTCTGTAGTTTAACTGATGGCTAACATCTTCAACTGTCATATAATGATTCGTTAAAGGCAGCTTCATCATGTCTTCACTTCTGACTTTCATTTTAGAAGTTCTAACGAACTCAGAGAATGAAGGAGAAAAGTGCGGATGTAATTGTGGTGGGCGCTGGTATTGTAGGCCTGGCGATGGCTTATCACTCAGCCAAAAAAGGGAAGAAAGTTGCCGTTATTGAACGGTCGCAACAGGCCCAGGGAGCCAGTGTCAGAAACTTTGGTCTGATCTGGCCAATTGGTCAGCCCAGCGGACCACTGCTCGACCGGGCTTTGCGAAGCCGAAGCACCTGGCTGGAAGTAGCCCGGGAAGCGGGGATATGGCTCAATCAAAATGGCTCCCTCCAGCTGGCCCATCATCAGGACGAATGGGACATCATCAACGAATTTTACAGTACAAACTCCAACGAAGGCTTCCAGATAGAGATAGTTGCTGCTGACAAAGCAAAGCAGCTAAACCCTGGGATTAAAACTGAGGGTTTGAAAGGCGGGTTGCTCAGCTCAACTGAATGCACAGTTGACCCAAGACAGGCCATCAGCAAATTGCCCGGCTACCTTGAGAAAAAATACGGAGTTGAAATGGTGTTCGGCACAGCCGTGACGCAGATAGAAAAAAACCGGGTAACGACGGCTGAAATTACCTGGCGGGCTGAGCAAATATTTGTATGCAGCGGCGCCGACTTTGAAACGCTCTTTCCGGAAACCTTCCAGCAAAGCGGCATTACCAAATGCAAACTGCAAATGATGCGCACGGGGGCTCAGCCTCATGCCTGGAAAGTGGGGCCTTCACTTTGCGCCGGGCTCACTCTTCTGCATTACGGTGCTTTCAAGGATTGCAAAAGCCTGCCTGCATTACGGGCCAGAGCTCAAACGGATATGCCTGATCTGATCAAGTGGGGCATCCATGTGCTGGTGTCTCAAAACGGAAACGGGGAGTTGGTACTGGGCGACTCCCACGAATACGGCTTATTCCTTTCGCCTTTCGACAGGGAAGAAATCAACGAGCTTATCATGTCTTACCTGAGCACATTCTTTGACGCACCCAATATGGCTATCATCGAAAGGTGGCACGGGATTTACCCAAAACTGGCGGACAAAACTGAATTCGTTGCCAGGGTGAGCGACCACACGACCGTGGTTAATGGGCTGAGTGGAGCTGGCATGACATTGTCGTTTGGTCTGGCTGAGGAGCTTACAAACACCCTGTAGCCGATGAGCACCCCCACCAACAAGCATCTTGAAGCCAAAGTGACTAAATGGCTGCAGTCGACCAACAGGGTAGCATTTTCTGTCTTCTGCATACTGGCTGCGTTCTGCACTTACTCCTGCATGTATGCTTTCCGGAAGCCGTTTGCGGTAGCCACTTTTGAGGATGAAGCCTTCTGGGGGATTGACTATAAAATACTATTGATTACCGCACAAGTGCTTGGGTATACACTATCGAAGTTCATAGGCATACGGGTAATCTCGGAGATGAAAAACAACCGAAGATCCATTTTCATTCTTCTTTTGATCGTTTCCGCTGCACTGGCTCTCCTTGGCTTTGCCCTCGCTCCTGCTCCATGGGGCATCCTCTTTCTCTTTCTCAACGGCCTGCCACTTGGCATGGTGTGGGGCCTGGTCTTCAGCTTTCTCGAAGGCAGGCAAACTACTGAGGTGCTCGGTGCGGGTCTTTCGGTAAGCTTTATCTTCTCCTCTGGTTTTGTAAAAACTGTCGGCAAGGTGGTGATGCTTAGCTGGGGCGTGAGTGAAGACTGGATGCCTTTTGTTACAGGTAGCCTCTTCCTGGTTCCCCTTCTTGGCTTTGTTTGGTTGCTCGATCGCATTCCAGAGCCCAGCCCTGAAGATGTTGCCATGAGAACAAAACGGGAACCGATGAGTAAGGCACAGCGACGCCAGTTTTTAGTGGACTTTGGTGGTGGCATGTTTCTACTCACGTTGGTTTACATCCTGCTCACAGCTTTCCGAGATTTCCGTGACAACTTCTCTGCTGAAATATGGCAGGTGCTTGGCTATGGCGACAATGCGGAAATTTTTACACTGACAGAAATTCCAGTGTCCATAGCAGTGCTTGTGCTTCTCGGTCTTATGATGGGGATCAAACAAAATTATAAGGCTTTAAATGCGAACTACCTGATCATCATCGGTGGTTTTGCGGTTAGTGGCGTCAGCACCCTGCTTTTTCAAAATCACATGATCTCACCGCCTCTTTGGATGATTTTGGTAGGGCTTGGTCTCTACCTTGGCTATGTACCCTTCAATAGCATCCTTTTTGATCGGCTCATTGCAGCCTTCAGGGTGACTGGAAATGTTGGCTTTCTTATTTACCTGGCCGATTCCTTTGGCTATTTGGGGAGCGTGGTCATTCTTTTTTACAAGAATTTCGGCTTTGCCAATCTTAGCTGGCTAGAGTTTTTCACACAGTCAATTTATGTAGTCTCCGTTTCCGGAACCCTCCTGATGGGCTTTTGTATAGTCTATTTCAGAAAAAAATATGAAAGCAGGGACGGTCTTGCCGTTCTTTCAGTTAGATGAGGCCAATCGGGTCAGTTCAAGGTCTTCCTGACATCCGCCGCTGCCTGAAGAGCAATTTAGGTAGTTAATCATCATTACTATGTCGTAGCTCTCCCTCCAGCTTAGTCGGTGTATGTCAGCAAAATTGTCCAGCTCTTCAAACAAGCCTTCCTCTTTTATATATTTTTTGAAGCTACCGAGAGGCACGATGTTGCTATTATGACTAAGGAAGAAGTCGAAACCTGCTACTTGCTCCCAGATCATTCGTTCGTTGATTGAACTGGCGGACGATGCTCCATCCTGGTACATCGGTTCAATGGGTTTTTCCTTCCTCAGTAAGCTAAAGTCACCCTTGATGACCACTTCGTAAAAAACTGGCTGATTAAATCCCCTTTTATTGGAGATATAGGTGTAGAACCTTCTCCACACCTCAATATGGTCATCAAAAAAACTGAACTGAGAAAGTTTGTTGGCCGGGAAAGTCTGAACTGCAAGTTCTTTCTCTTCTTTCTTAAATGACACAGCATTCCACTTAGGATGGTACTGGAGCAGTCCCACCTTTACTTCTCCTGATGTCAATACAACAACCCCCTGAGACCATTTCTGGTCTGCAAAAGAGTGTAAACAGGAAAAAACTACAATAAATACTGTTGCCAGTATTTTCATTGGGTGTTAAATAAGCGTTAACTAAGTTAACATTAATTTAACATACCATTGTCATTTCCAATGTTAAGTTTTCAGGAGGTGCCTAACCGCCATTTCCTCGAAATGGCTTAACGGAGGCATAGGCTGGTTTTCGAGTTTAGCTTCTTCGTCCCAGTGGCGGAGCGCAATGCTTGGCTCGAATAGTGGATCACGCTTAAAGGCAGCAGCCTCATCGGCGGTCATTCGACCGCCCTGGTACTCAAGTGTTTTTTTACTAGCCTCGGAAAGTTTGTTATAATAAGACTCGTCAGAGAAAGTGAGGTAGCGCTTGGCCGCCACGTGATTTTCCACCAGCTGACATATTTTGTGAGAAAAGCCCTTTTCTCTGAGGAACTTCGACCCGATCTCTTCGTGGCTTTTAACACCGTAGAGCCCCATTTTCTCGACCTGTCCGTCCATTTCGCAAATGTGCCCGATATCATGAAAAAAAGCGGCCAGTATCACTTCATCATCATAGCCGGCGGCCTCTGCTAGCTGCGCCGCCTGCCCCATGTGCTCAACCTGCGAAACAGGCTCTCCGATATAGTCAGCATCACCATATGTGCGGTACAAATCGAACACCTCTTTTACAACTTCTTCCGTCTTCATTTTTCCAGTATTATTTGTAGCACCTCAGGTAAGCTGTTGGCGATGTGTGTGTGTGGTTCTTTCTCCAAATTCTCTCGGCTGTACGCCCCGGTTGTGACCCCAATCACCAAACCACAACCTGCCGCTGTGCCTTCCCCAAGGTCGGATGCGGTATCACCCACCTTTGCCACAAAGGAAGCTTCAGTTACCTTGCTTAACTTCATCGCCTTAAAGATCATATCTGGTTCCGGCCTGCCGTGCTCAACCTCGTCGCTGGTAATGCTACCATCGAGCAGTTCGCCTTTTAACCAGCCAAGCCGTTCGATAAGCGCATCGGTCGTTTTCCGGTCAAAGCCAGTGTCAACGTATACACTGATACCTGATTCCTTCAGCGCTTTAAATGTGTCAGAAGCCCCTGCCATCTCTTCCACTGACGGGTCTTCTTTATAAAAACTGACCATGTCTGAGACGAAAGCTTCGTGGAGCTCATCAATCATTTCATCGGTCACCCTGATGCTCTCAGGAAGGTGGTACTCGAGAAGTTGCCTCAATGCGACAGGCTTTGGAATACCCATTACCATGGCAGCTTCTTTCATGGTAATTGAAACACCCTGGCGCTGCAACGTTTTTCTGAGCACCTTTTGTACATCCTGATTGTCCTGAACGGTGGTGCCCGCCAGGTCAAAAACTACTAGCTGAATTGATCCCATCTTCTGCATTGATTCAAGCGTCAATTTTACAACCGAACACCCGTTTCAAAGTAAGCTGGGGATTAAGATATGGTTAAGTTTTTCAATGGAGGCGGCATGGCACCTGAAGGCTATATACCTCCAGCAACCACCTGAAGCCAATCTTCTTCCTTAAAAGAATCATTGGCTACTCTCAGCAGGTCTTCTGAAGTAGCAGTTCGAATGGAGGTGAGCAGCCTGTTGTAATACTCATAATCTAATCCGGCAAAGTGAATGGACCTGAATTTGTCCATCAGGCTGAAGGAGGTGCTGATACTTGACAAAAAGGTGCCTATCATATAGTTCTTCACAGTTTCAAGTTCTTCAGAAGGTACGGGCTCGGTTCTGAGCAGCCTCATTTCCTTTAGAATTTCGTCAATGGAAGCAATAGCCACTTCTCGTTTCACGTCGGTTCCAACCACCCAAAAAGCAGCATTTTGTAGGTAGGAGAGCGAAGAATAAATACCGTAGGTATATCCTTTGTCTTCTCTGATGTTTTTCATCAACCTTGAACCAAAGTATCCACCAAAAACCTCGTTGAGAAGCATCAGATGGTAGTGATCCGGGTGATGTTTGTCATGGGCCGTTTTCCCCAGTCGAAGCGAAGCCTGCACCGACTCATTCACAGGCAGTATCTCCCTCACCGCAGGGGCAGTAACCACCGGATAGTTTGGCAACGAAACAGCTCTTGAAGGGAAGTCACCAAAAAAGCCTTTTAGCTTCGAAAGCTCCTCGCTGGAAAGCTTGCCAGATACAAATACTTCTGCCTGGCCCCACAGCCTGTTCTTATGGTATTCCTTCAAATCAGCAGAGGTCACTTTTCCCACCTCCTCTTCTGAAAGCTCCTTGCCATACGGATGGCTCTGTCCAAAAAGGAGGTGCCTTAGCCCTGACGACGCAAGCGCAGATGTTTTTTGTTTATTTACCCTTATTTGTTGTATCCGTACCTTTTTAATTGTCTCAAGTTCCTTTTCAGGAAACGAGGCATCTACAACGACGCTCAGGAAGAACGGTACAACCTCCTCCAGATATTTGGTTAGGGAATAAACTGTAAGGGTAACAAAGTCCATTCCCGATGTCGCTTCCCAATACGCTCCGTAATAGTCAAGCTTGTCAGCAATTTGCCTGCCTGAAAGCTTCTCTGTTCCTTCGAGTAGCATTTTGGTTGTGAAATAGGAGACACCCTCCTTTTCTTCAAACCAGTTGCCCGACCGTAGCACTATCTCTATCCTGCAGACTTCCTGGTCTCCCAGTATCAGCTCATGGAATTGAATGCCATTGTCAAGCGTACTGCTTGTAACATGTTTTAAATCGGTGCGGGTGGGAATATGAAATTCGGGCGCTGCGGTTCTGTCTAACATCAAAAACTTGGAGGATCAGGAGTCAGGAGTGGTGGAAGTAGGTTCTGCTTTGTCGAAATTAAACAGCAAGCTAAACCTAAGAGTTTCAGCCAATGGGTGATTTTGTACCTGAGGTACCAGATAGGCAAAGTCGATTCCGAATACCTGATAACGGAAGCCAATACCCATGGTGAAATACTTCCTGTCGCCCTTTTGTGGCGTTTCATAGTGGTAGCCAGCTCTTGCAGCAAACACGTCCTTGTACCAGTATTCCACGCCTATCGAAGAGATGATCTCATTCAGCTCCTCGGGAAAGCCGTCAGGTGCATCGCCGAAGGACCCGAACATGCCGCTCAGTAGCGGGCGATAGGGGTCTTTACCACTTTTGATCTTGAACTTATTTGGGTCGTTAGGATCGGGAATGAAGTTGCCATCACCATCAGTTTCGTAAATCGGTGGAGAAGGAACCATCAGCTTATTGAAATCCAAAGCAATAGTGATGGTGTTAAAGGCATCCAAATCGGTCTTAAAAGCCGCACCCAACCGGAAATTGATGGGAATGAAATCTTCGTTGTCGACACTGCTGTAGGTCAGCTTCTGTCCGATATTTGAGATGTGAGCACCTGCCGATATGTTGGAGTTGCGCCCGCTGAGCACCAGATCCTTTGTATAATATGAACCTACGTCTACGGCCACACTGGTACCTGCTTTGGCATCTGGTGATGAAGAAAAGCTTCCCGACAAATTAGAGTGGATAAACCTACCGGTGACACCCAGCCCCAGCTCTTCACTTAGCTTCCTTGAATAGGTTGCATCTACAGCAAACTCTCTTGGATTGAAGGTATTAAGAGGCGCACCTGTAATGTCCGTCAACTGTATCTCACCGAGATCAAAGTACCTCATGCTAACTGCGACAGTCTGCACACGGTCGATCTTTTTATACCCCGACAGATACGACAACGACATGTCGTTCACAATTTTGGCCAACCAGGGAGTATAGGAAATGGCAAAACCCATGTCCTGCTCAATGAAAGCAAGCTTACCGTTGTTCCAGTGCACCGAGTTGGCGTCGGCGGAAGTAGCTACCCCAACATCACCCATGGCGGCTCCTCTGGCATCAGGCGCAAACCCAAGAAAAGGCACGGCCGTGGAAATTACACGCCGACTGGTATCCTGCCCAGAAATAACTGCACCAGGCTGTGCATAGCTATAAAAACTCAAAAACATTAAGCCAAAAGCAACAAATACACCTGCATTCACGTGCCTGGAAGAATTCAGGGAAGGCTTTTCTATTGTATGTATCTTCAATGTATAAAAATCAATTGGTGAGTATTAGTTTGCCAAAAGCAATATTTTGATTTAAATCTTCTTCATCAACTACAATCAGTCGGTAAATATAAATACCATTTTCGATTCTTCGGCCATTATAGTTCCTGTTCCACTCAGGGCTTTCGACAAAACCCCCTGAATTGTTGGCCTGCCACTCCATTTTGTCGACTACCGCACCACGTTGATCCACCAACTCCATGCTTATGCTCAACAAATGATCGCCCCGGTCATGTTCCAGCCTAAAGGTAATGGATTCTGTGGCGGGATTAGGAAAACTCAGAACGTTCTTTATCCTCACTTTAGTGTCCTCCGAAACTACAAAATCTATGATATTTTCAGCAGCATTGGAAAAAGTATCGAATGCTCTCACTTTCAAGCGATGCTTGCCTTTGGTTAGTGTCCCAAGAGGGTAAAGGACTGTTCCACTGGTGAAATCATCCAGATTTGAAACATAATAGTCGTTCAGGATAACTGGCTCCTGTTCATCTATTTGATAGGTGATGTTCTGCCCTATACCCTTCCCTGAAATATTAATTCCGCTCTCATCTGCCAATTTTACCATCAGTAGTGGATTGGCATTTACCCTGTTGCCCGACCGAAATGAATCATCGTTGATAAACGCCTGTATGGCCGGACTCTTAGTGTCGGCGAAGGCGGGCGGTTTCGACCCTCCAAGGTAAAAGTCAATTGTAGCGCCGTTCGCATCCAAAAGGCCGCTTTCGGGTTGGGCATACATGGTGATTTTTCCTCTTGTCTGCTGGTAGGAAATATTTTTAGGGACTACAAATTCGTATGAAAAATCACCGTTCGTTATTGACACTTTGCCTCGGTAAACCACATTGTTCCACAGCTCATAGTTCGTTGGCTGGCTTTCATCGCCCAGGGTGGCAAACGTGGTCGGCTTGTCGTACATATTGACCGTCAGCTTCCCGTTATAATCGACTACCTTCTGATCAAACCCATCCACTACAATTCCTTTCACAACTACCTTGTTCATTGCCGACACGGTATCGGGCACACCATCTATTGGTGCACCATTCAGTTCTGTGATCTTTAGGTTGTAGGTGGGATAGTTGAGCCTCATAGATGGGTCGCCTAAAAGTGCAAAGTTGCGGTTGACTGGCCCCCGGAGACTATTGTTCTTAGTCTCTTTGATGACGTCGCCAAGGCGTGGATACACTCCATTGATTTTTGAGAACACTGAAAGGTAAAAAGCCTGGTTCAGCACGTAGTTGGTGTGGGCGTATACAGGCCGGGTGGTCGTAAGCAAAGCAATCGCACCGCCCTGAGGATTGAGCAACAACTCTTCAGCCCCACTGGCAACTGTTGGGTCGTCGTACCTGCCAAACTCACAGGTGGCGGTCACGAACAAAGCTAATCTTGAGCCGTTCTTCCATTTGACCAGCGAATCGTAGACAACTATCCTCTCATCTGTCAGCACCGTTGCATTGCCATGGCCACTGTAGTTGATGATAAAGGCCCCGTTGTCCACGGCCTGTCTGATAGCCTCGTAAGTCTCCGGGGAGCGGGGTTTGCTTTCTATCAATACCTGCTTAAAGGCATCGAGGTAAATCTTTTTTATGTTGAACTGAACATAGGCAGTGTCCACATAGTTAGCCAGCCTGTCGGCATCCCGAAGATGGATATTGAAGTCGCCATCGTCTGCTACAAAGTAGAGGTCATTCCGCCAGCTGCCTACCCCGGAGGGATCAGTGCTATAGCCAATAATTTTATCAACCACTTCCGCAGCCTGCTTCACGGTCCACACGGGCAGCCTCCCCACACCTATATCGGCTATGTGGTCTCCGTTGGTCTGCTCAACCCACTCACCCTCATGATCGTCCAAAAATGCAAAGTAGTCGTCGGAGGAAAAGCTCAGAATCTGATCTAACGATTCCCTCGATTCATACACAGGCACAAAGTTGTGATTTTCGGTTCTTGCTTTGTAGTCGAACGAGGCGTCTCCAAAAAGCAGCAAGTACTTCAGCTTTCCGGGCACCGCATCATACAAATACTTCATATAGTCCCGGATGGCTGAAATATCCTGCATACCGGAAGAAAACTCGTTGTATACCTGCTGAACGGTGACAACCCTGACATCTAACCCGTCATTCGACCGCCGGAAGTTGGCCAGCCTGTTCGCCTCCGACAAAAAGTTTTTGTGTGCGACAATTACCAAATCCGGAACCTGCCCGTTTTTCAGCTCCTGATTCAATAGTTTTTTGGCAGAGACCGGTGATTTCAGCGAGGCCGGATCAACTGCTATGAACTCAAGCAGTTTAGTTTGATCAACCGTAAAGCTGGCCACGCCATTCTCTTTGCTAAACTGCTGATCGATTGGCTGTGTGGGATCAGTCACATCCCAAATCCTATCCACCGCCGTGGCACTGGCGAGGTTGTAAGAAGCAGCACCCTGAGTGTCTTTATTTCGGAATACCAATCCACCCTGGCGGTAATTGAGCTTCTTTTTTCCCTGCAAAAAAAAGTAGTCGAGGTAGCCCAGCGACGTCTTCCCAAAAAAGCGGTTGTATGTATATTCAACTGACGTGTTCTCCGCCGAACCAATGGAAGCAGTAGCCAGCCGGATCGTATCAACTCTCTGAACCCCCAACGGGTCATAGTCGCCTTCGCCCCTGGCACCAACAGCCTGATTGAAAATGGCATTTCCGTTTACTCTAACATCGAAAGAGCTGGCTCCAAAACTTTGCGTGACAACTGAGGAGATCATCGTTACCTCAGTGCCTGGCAGGTAAGCGCCTTTTCCTCCCTCGAAGGTTAAAGTGGCGTTGCCCGATGAGCTAAAAATTTCGCCCTGCCAATGCCTGCCCGATTTTCCAAGTTTGTTGATGTCAACCTCGTGTGCAAACAGGTCATCGTACGCATCGACTTTCATTCCAGGGGTTCCAAGCGACTCCCGGCTAAGCATTCTTCTTCCTTCGCTGCCATCAATCCTGAGAAAGTAGTAGGTGGTGTCCGAATATAGATTTCTTTCATATCGAAAACACGTACATCCAGTTTCAAAAGAATATTCATGGGGAGAGTTGCCATAAAACAGCAGGTAGTCAGAAGCATCGAAACGTCCATCTCCCTCGCCTATCACCTGAATGCTGTTCTCGATCAAATCGAAAGGTCTTGGCGTAGCATTCTTTTGCGGCAGCATGCCGCCGCCATTGCCGTATATGGCTAGTTTCCTGGGGTCAATCGCAGACACATCAACACCTGCTTTTTGCAGGAAGTCACGGTCGATTTTATACACCCCTTTATCCGTCACTCCAATTTTTAGCCACTGCCCTTCGCTCAACACACTTTGCGCCAAGCTAACCTCACAGGCTAGAAGGGTAATAAGTGAAGCAATAAGAATGATCGGTTTTTTCATTGGGTATTCAGGCCATAGAGAAACGTTGGCTCAGCGAAATTATTCTCCAAAAATAAGAGCATTCAGCTAAGAAATTAGCTTGCAGGCGACTTAGTTTGAAATAAATGGCTGAGGATAGAAGTAAAAACGTACAGCAAAATTACGAGAGGAAGTAGCGTATATCCGCCAACAACAATCACCAGCATGGCCATTAGTATAACGAGGTGTTTCGGTTGATTCCCAGCCCAGCCAAAGCTTTTGAACTTGAGGGCAATCATCTCGAAGGGTGAAACGAGCAACCAGGAAAAAAGCAGGGTCAGACCAACAAGCACATATGTGTTAACAACGATTGGGAAAGCACCAGCCGTCCAAACCAGGCAAGTGAAAAAAAGCGCATTTGCCGGCGTGGGCACGCCAATAAACTTATCCGACTGCCGGGTGTCTATATTGAATTGAGCCAGCCTAAAGGCCGAAAAAACGGCAATCAAGAATGCGATGTATGGGAGAAACTCATTGGGCTGGCTTGCTTTGAGCAGTTGGTAAACAGTGACGGCGGGCAATACACCAAAACTTACCATGTCGGCCAGAGAGTCCAGTTCCTTGCCAATAGCGCTAGATACCTTCAGCAATCTTGCAGCAAAGCCGTCGAAAAAATCAAATACCGCCGCCAGCACCACGGCCACGGGTGCCATTTCCACTTTGCCTGACAGCACCATCACAATGCCTATACAGCCGCAAACCAGGTTGCCGGCTGTGAGAATATTAGGTACCTGGGCTTTTATCTTCATCTTTTTAAGCCGCAAAAAGGGTTATAAACTTTTTCATATCCGATAGTGGTCGTTTCTCCGTGGCCGGGGAAAACCTCCACATCGTCGTTCAAGGTAAATAACTTTTCATGAATGCTTTTGATGAGCGTATTATGGTCGCCTCCGGGAAGATCGGTTCTTCCTACGCTCTGACGAAAAAGTACATCCCCTCCAATGAGTTGCTTTGTGTCGGCGTGGTAAAATGCCACATGGCCAGGTGCATGACCAGGCACAAAAAGAACATCCAGGTTAGTCGAGCCAAATTGTACAACATCGCCTTCATCAATATAGTGGTCGATTTCACTTTCCTCGTAGCCAGCAAACCCATAATTGGAAGCATATGCCTTTACGGCCCTGAGCGCAGGCTCGTCCTTTTTGTGGGCATACAGCTCAATGCCAAAATTCCTTTTACAATAAGCATTGCCCAACACATGGTCGATGTGGCAATGGGTGTTAAGTAGCTTAACCGGCTTCAGTCCATTGACAGCAATAAAATCGGTCAGTTCAAGTTTTTCAGAGGTATCGAAGCAACCCGGATCGATGATTACACATTCCTTTGTCTCGTCGTGTAACACATAAGTGTTTTCCTGAAACGGGTTGAAGGCAAAGGCCTTTATTTTGAGCATGCGAGGTTTGCTTTAGGAGGCAAATTTGTAGGTTTGAGGCTCAAAATACAAAATTGATGGAAGTTGATTTTCTTATTATTGGCCAGGGGCTGGCGGGCACTACGCTGGCATTTGAACTGCTGGGCAAAGGTAAGAGAGTAATGGTGATGGCAGACTCAAAGCAGCCATGTGCTTCCAAAGTAGCAGCGGGACTTTACAACCCCATAACAGGCAACAGGCTGGTAAAAACATGGAGGGCCGATTCACTTTTTGAAATCGTCGAGCCCTACTATCAAAGCCTGGAACCGATGCTCGATGCAAAGTTTGTTCACCCAATCGGTATCTACAGGCCTTTTACCACCATCGATGAGCAAAATGACTGGATGGCCAAGTCAGCCGATCCACAGTTCGCAGCTTACGTAGCCGAAGTGACCAGCCAACCTCACAATTCTCAACTGTTTCACGATCCATACGGCGGGGTTCATCTCAGGAAGGCTGGATTTATCGATACGACAATGTTTTTGGAAGCTTCAAAAAAATACCTGCAAGCTAAAGGGTGTTTTACTGAAGAAATGTTTCATGAAGACAACCTTTCCATTACAAATACTAGTATAAGTTATAAAGGCCTGAAGGCGAGCAATTTGATTTTGGCGCTGGGAGTTGGGGCGCAACAAGGAAATTTGTTCTCATGGCTGCCACTGCATGAGCTAAAAGGCGAAATTTTGGAGGTAAACACCTCCTTTGAGGGCAACACCATTTTTAACAGGGGGTGTTTTATGCTACCGGCAGGCAATGGACGTTGGAGAGTGGGGTCAACTTACAATTGGCGGCAACCCGATTATTTGCCAACTGAACAAGGAAAAAAGGAGATATTGGAAAAGTTGAACCACTTATACAAAGGGAGCGTTGAATTAACCAATCACATGGTGGGGATAAGACCCTCTACCAAAGACAGGCGTCCTTTTTTAGGAAAACATCCTGCTCATGAAAACATTCATATTTTCAATGGGTTAGGAACAAAAGGCGTATCTTTAAGTCCCTTTTTTGCCAGGGAAATGGCAGACTACCTTGTCGGTCAAAAACCATTGAGCAAGGAAGTCAGTATTGAAAGATATTTTTCTTTATATTTTGAGAGAAATGTAGGATGATGAACAGGCAACTGGAGCGCTATTGGAAAATTGGCTTATTAATTGGCTTTATTCTTTTTTGTTCTGATCTGTCGGCCCAGAATATTTCGGGTGGATTTGGAAAAAACAGGGTTCAGTACAAAAACTTCGAGTGGTTTTTTTACAGCGCCGAAAATTTTGATATTTATTTCTACCAGGGTGGTGAAGACTACGCCAAAGCTGCAGCGGAGTTTCTCGAAGTTGAGTTCGACAAGCTTACCGACATTCTGGGCTATGCGCCTTATGCCAAGACAAAAATTTTCCTTTACAACTCAGTAGCCGACCTTCAGCAAAGCAATATTGGCGTCAATGACGAGACCTTTGCAGTCGGCGGCAAAACCAACTTCATCAAGCTACAGGTAGAAGTCGCTTACCCAGGCACCATGCTTGGCTTCAAAGAAGAGCTCCTGCATCAGATTTCCCGCATGCTCATCAAAGACATGATGTTTGGCGGGAGCCTCACAGACATGTTTCAGAACACCTACCTGCTTAGCCTGCCTGAGTGGTTTATAGAAGGTGCTGCCATGTACGTAACCAACGGCTGGTCGATCGAAATGGATGACTTCATGCGTGACTTCCAGCAAAAAAATGGCCGGTTCAAAAAGCTGAATAAATACTCTTACGACCAGGCAGGGCTTATAGGACAATCGATCTGGAACTACATAGTAGTAAAATACGGGCGAAGCAATATCTCTAACATCCTGAACCTTACCAGGATCATTCGAAATGAGGAAAACAGTATTGCCAGCACGCTGGGTGTGCCATTCAAAACCTTTCTGTCCGACTGGCAAAACTACTACCTGAATGCCAACACAACTATTGAAGGTGAGTATCGGTCGCCCGAGGAAGGGAGCTTTATCACTCATCGCAAAAAAGACAAAGATTTTACCACTGTTTCGATTAGTCCCGACGGCAAGCACCTGTCTTATGTAATCAATGACAATGGTAAGTACCGGGTTTTTGTAAAGAATCTGGAAACCGGAAAATCCACAAGAGTGATGACCGGTGGCTACAGAATGATCAATCAGGACGTGGATCTGAAAGTGCCGATGCTTAACTGGGTGGACAATGTCACGCTCGGTATAGTGGATGTCAAGTACGGCCTTTATGAGTACGTACAGTACGACATCCTGGGCAAGTCATTGATCAGACGGCCGCTGGAGAGGTTTTCACAGGTTCACAATATCGCCTTCAATGGCAATGGCAAGCTGGCGGTTATTAGCGGCGACATCAATGGCCAAAACGACCTCTACCTGGTTTCGCTTACCAGAAACGCTTTACGCCGCCTTACCAACGACGTGTGGGACGACATTACACCGAGCTTTTTACCTGGCACTGATGCCATTGTGTTCAGCAGCAACAGGCCAACAGATTCTCTCAAATCGGCGTCTAAAACTTTGAAAGACCTCCCAAGCCACTACAACCTTTTTCTGTACGACCTCGACACTACCAAAAATGTGGTAGTGAGGCTAACGAACAACATAAGCAGCAACTACCTCCCCAAGCCGCTCGATACCTATAATATTCTGTACCTAAGCGATCAAAAGGGCATCATTAACCTTTACAGATATAACAGGGAAGACAGTATTTACAGCCAGGTATCGAATTTCAATACAAGCATCAAGTCGTACGATGTTGATCCGGCGAGCAAAACTTTGACTGCCATTATGCTGAATGATGGCGTAGACAAAATTTACAAATCTGAGGGCTTCGACTACCGCACCCCAACCTTTACCAGGCAAACGCTAAGGCAAGACGTGCAACAGGCTCGCTTTTTAACACAGCGACTAGGAGAGCGAAAGGCGGCTCAGCAACAAATAGTGGACAGCGTCAAGACTGAAAAAGCGGAACAAATCCAAAAGGAGGCTGAGAAAAAAAGCGTATTAAATGATCCGGCCCTTGCTGGCATACCTGATCTCATCGATACAGAAAATTATCAGTTTGACAATGATGTGATCAAACAACGAAGCGAGTCGAGCTCCTTCCTTTCCAACTTCAGAGGGGTGGAAAGAAAAAGTAAGATTCTGGGGCCGGTTCCTTACGAGCCACGCTTCAGCGCCAACAATGTAACTACCTCCTTTGTCATCGACCCATTGCGAAAGTTTGGCATGCTGCTCGAAACCCGCATGAATGACATGACCGAAGATCATCATTTTTATGGCGGGGCGTTGGCCATTGCCAATCTGAGGCAAGGCGATATTTTTGGTGAGTACCAATTCCTGAAATACAGGGTCGATTTTAAAATGCGCTACGACAGAAAGGTTATTCGCAGAGAATCCAATGGAAATAACCAGCTGGAAGCCGCCAACCAAAAATATGTACTTAACACCTACACACTAGGAGCAAGTCTGCCGCTGAGTGTATATACACGGATAGCGTTTCAGCCCTTTTTCTCTACCACAAGATTTCTGGAGCTAGACTACCGGACGCTGAGCACCTCTCCACCAAGCTTCCCCACCGACATAAGCACATCCTATGCAGGCTTCAAGTCAGAAATAGTGTTTGACAACACAATTTCGCATGGCACAAATATCATTGAGGGAACAAGAGCAAAAGTTGCATTTAACCTCTCACAAAATCTGGGTTCCACAGCGCAAAGCTTCAACAACATTGAGGTAGATGTAAGGCACTACCAGAAAATTTACAGGGAGCTGATTTTTGCTACCCGCTTCATGTATGGAAGGTTTTTTGGCAACGATGGCAAAACATACGTTTTGGGAGGCATGGACAACTGGCTGTTCAACAGAACCGACACCACCGGTCAGCGTGACCCTATACTGCCCATGTACGGAGTAGACAATAGCGATATTCTCTTTTTGCGCTACGTCACTAACTTGAGAGGTTTTAATTATAACAAGCTAAATGGGAACAATGTATTGCTGTTCAACGCAGAGCTTAGATTCCCTGTTGTAAGGTTTTTCCACAGAGGCCCCATTTCATCTAACTTTCTCAGAAACCTTCAATTCACTTCTTTCTACGACCTTGGATCTGCCTGGACAGGTGCCTCGCCATTTAACGAAAACAATAACGTAAACACCATCACCTATAAGGTTCCCGGGTCTCCGTTCCAGGCAGTAATACGCAATTCGAAATCAGCATGGCTGGCCAGCTATGGCTTCGGTGTGAGAACCTACCTGCTGGGGTACTATATCAAGCTTGATATGGCTTACCCGATTGAAGACTACGAGGTTCAGAAGAGAAGATTTTACCTGACACTCGGATTCGACTTTTAAAAAGTTAAAAGCTTATCATTTTAGATAATTGTCATAAATTTCGGGATGATAAAATCCATGACAGGGTACGGAAGTGCCTCTTTTGAAAACAGTGAGTGCAAGTTATCCATCGAAGTAAAAACCCTTAACTCCAAATTTCTGGATTTATCACTAAAGCTTCCAAAGACCATTCAAGAATACGAGATGGAGGTGAAAACCTTGATTTCGGAAATCCTCATCAGAGGGAAAGTGAACATCAACTTTGATTACGAAGAAAATAAAAAAGAAGAGGTTCGGTACTCGGTCAACAGCGTCTTCTTCGAACAATACTATCAGCAATTAAAAAGCATCTCTACCGGCTTAGCTGTTTCTGATGAGTCACTTTTCAGGCAAACTATGCAAATGCCAGAGGTGTTGCAGCAAAAGGAAGACACAGAAGACGCAAGAATCTCTTTAGAAGAAGTTCTTCAAACAATGAGAAAGGCACTTGAGGCCTGCGATAAATTTAGAGACAAAGAGGGCGAAGTACTGTATGGCAACTTTGTATCCTACATAGGTGTCATCCGTCACAACCTTGGCGAAGTAGCTAAAAGAGACCCTGAACGAATCAAGGGGATCAAGGAAAGAATTGAAAAGAACCTCACTGACGTGGTGGGCAAGGAAAAGGTGGATCAAAATCGTTTCGAGCAGGAATTGATCTACTATATAGAAAAGCTGGATATAGCTGAGGAAAAAGTCAGGCTGGAAAGCCACCTCAACTTTTTTATCGAAGCACTCGGTAGCCCTGAGTCGAACGGCAAAAAGCTGGCGTTCATTTCACAGGAGATCGGTAGAGAGATAAATACTATCGGATCCAAGGCAAATGACGCCATCGTGCAACGCCTTGTAATTGAAATGAAAGAAGAACTGGAGAAAATCAAAGAACAGCTTCTTAATATTCTCTAGCTCTCTCTTGGGCCTACTACCCCTCCCCGAGACTAAAAAAGATTGGTATAGTCATCCGAACTTTCACTGGCAAGCCCCGTTGTTTTCCAGGGTTCCATGGCGGCGCCCCGGAAAGCACCCTTACAGCCTCTTCATCGCAACCGCCTCCAATACCTTTGGCTACTTCGATATTGCTGATGGAGCCGTCTTTCTCCACAATAAACTGGAGATAAACCCGACCCGAAATGTTCATTTTTCTGGCATTCTGGGGATAAACCAGGTTTTCGCCCAAGTACTTGTAAAACACCTGCATTCCACCCTTTGGCTCAGGCTTATTTTCCACAATGACAAATATTTCCTCAGCCTCCTCTTCGGGCAGCTCGTCCATAACCGTCGGCAGAGGGTCGCTTATCCGCATATCTTGTGTGATCTCCACATCAAGGTCGAGATCAATATCCTCAAGCTCAATTTCATCGCTGATTTCAGTGATAATTACAGGCTGGTTTTGTAGCGGAGGAGGTGGAGGAGGTTGGTCAGTTGGTGGAATTTCTATCAAATCCTCAAATTCATCTCCCGTAAGACCTGACAATTCAATTTGATCGCCTGAGTCGTAGAACTTCCATTCAAATGCTACTACAACAAGCAATAGGGAAATGGCGAGTCCCACTACAAAGAAAAGATTGCTCAAATCGTGGTCTCTTAATGCCTTACTCCTTTTGTGATCCAGTAGCTCACCTATCAGATTTGCCTGCCCATGCTTCCTGACAAGAGCATCTGCCTTGGGTGACTTAAGGAAATAGTTTTCCGGGGTATCTACTGCGCCTCGTATGTCCCTGCTTGAATCACGGTTTTCTGCGGGTATGGGTTGTGAAATTTTCATGGCTTTGAGTATTAAATTGATTGGCCATCCGCCAAACTTCAATACCAAAATCCTCCATTTTCAGCTAAATAGATATGATCTACAAGAGCCCTGTCCTCTGATTTTAGTCATAAAAAAAGCCCCAATATCGGGGCTTTCCTTCTATAATTTTTGTCTTCAACTATCCAAGCTTGAATGTGATAGGAAGAATCATTCTTACTTTCACGGGGCGTCCACGCTGCTTACCAGGCTTCCACTTGGCTGCTTCCTGAATCACCCTTACGGCTTCTTCATCACAACCAGCACCAATACCTTTGATGGCTTGAACTTCAGTGATAGTTCCGTCTTTGTCCACAACAAACTGAACAAACACTTTTCCTTCCACACCCATTCTACGTGCCTGGTTGGGGTATTTCATGTTCTTACCCACGTAGGCGTAGAATGCTGCCATACCGCCATTGGGCTCAGGCTGGTCTTCCACAATCGTGAATATTTCGTCGGCAACCTCCTCTTCAGGTGCTTCTTCGAACACCACGTCTTCTATCACCGTGTTTTCAGTGATTTCAACATCAAGGTTTACCTCTATTTCTTCTTCGATTTCTTCCTCGTCAGGCACCTCGATAATTTCAGGCTGCTGAATCACCGGTGGTGGTGGTGGTGGCTGCTCGGTTGGAGGTATCTCCATTAAGTCTTCAAAGTTATCATCTACCTGACCAAGGTCAACCAAGTTACCATCGTCATAAAACTTCCACTCGAAAGCGGTAATGACAAGAAGTAAACTCACAGCCAGGCCTATGTTGAAAAACAGTCCGGTCTTTCTCTCAAGATCTGCTTTCTCGCTCTTTTTGGCCTCCATTGAAAATAAATTTAGTAGTTAGTTAATCTATTCGTAGTAATTTCAAATGTAGCGATTAAGAAATTTAATTCAAATTAGATTTCTTTCGCCGCACAAAATTTACTGCCAGCAAAGCAGTCACCGAGCCCAAAACATCCGCAAGCAAGTCAAGCCATTCTGAACTCCTGTATGGAATAAAGCTTTGAGCAATCTCAATCAGCATCCCTAAAACTAAGGAATTAGTTGCAACAATCCAAAAGCTCAGGGGCTTTTCATTTATTAACAACGTCTCCGGCACAACAAGTTCCGGAAAATAAAGCAGGGACCAAACAAAGAACAAACCAAAATGGCCAATCTTATCAACCCCTGGGTATTTAAGAAACTCAAACCACCCACTGCCGCCGCCCTGGCTTAAGGTCAGGTAGAGGATCAAAGCCACCCATATATACTTAAGGCTTTGAAAGAGTCTTAACACCTTACTGCCCGATAAGCTCTTTATAAGCAGCCGCTGACAAAAGCTCTTCTTTCTCCGAAATATTCGAAACTTTTACTTTGATCATCCAGCCCTCACCATACGGATCGCTGTTTACAAGCTCCGGCTGCGCTTCCAAGGCAGCATTTACCTCTGTCACTTCTCCACTCAATGGCATAAAAAGGTCTGAAACAGTTTTTACAGCCTCAACAGTGCCAAATACTTCGGCAATGGCTACCTCTTCTCCTTCTTTTTCTATTTCGACGTACACTATATCGCCAAGTTCGCTTTGAGCGAAATCAGTGACGCCAACTGTGGCTATATCTCCGTCAACTTTAACCCACTCGTGGTCTTTGGTATAAAGCAAATTCTCGGGAATGTTCATGGATATCTCTTTTATTTTAAAGTGAGCAAAAGTACACTCTTCTGTTTTAAGTGAAAAGTTATTGTGCCAAACTAAATCTGAGCTGCACGCCAAAGGCAGTTGTCACTCTCTTAAAGGAGCTCGAAATTCTTGGCTGGTTAAGGTTTCTTTCAAAGTAGAACTGAAGATTGAGCTGATCATTAAGCATATAGCTTACGGTTGGTCGTACCTGATAATTAATATTTCCCGCCGTTATCGTCGGCTCATCATCAATTTTTCTTTGCAATGTCTTCGTATCTCTAACAGTAACTGCCACTCTGAAAGTAATGTCGTTTTTAAGTGTCACAGTCCTCCCCTGTACCTTAAATGGCAGTTCATAATCCGACTTGGTGACGCCATAATCCAGCGTTACGTCGTTGCTTTTGAGCTCCGTCACCTGGCTGTTGGAGAGGTTGAGTGCAAGGTTCCGCTCTTTCTTGTATTCTATCCTGGCCGTTACTCTTGACTTGGTTCTGATATTAATACCAAGAAAAGGAGCAAACCGCTCGGATACCAACACCTGGCCAAGCACATAAATAGGAATCAAACCGTTTTCACCATTCAGAGAAGCCATTGGGTAATTCTCTATCTGGTTGGTAAGGTCAAAATTATCGGCATTGAGTGGTGATAGGGAGTCAGTATAAGCGAGTGTATTACTAAAGTTGTTGATACTCAAACTTGAGGTGTAGGCATGGGTAAGATTGATGGATGAAAAAACCTGCGCAAGCTTGGGTATGCGTGACAGACCGGCATAATCCACCCGCCAGTTAGGTATTGGAATCCTCGGGAACGGTGACAACGAAGCGTCGTTGGCAGAATGACCTGTATATGCAGCTAAAAACGCAGGGATCAACACATCCTGAGAATTGAGCGCATACTCTCCGGCACTATTTGAAGCGTCGAGTCTGCTTTTTATAATGGCCCTATTGTTCTCGAACTGCTTGAAAACAGACGAAATATTGGCAGTGTCATCTTTTATAAAGGCTGTGTTAATAGTTAAAATAGAAATATTGTAACTGCCCGATCGGGATGGTGTTAGAGAGCGGAAAGTCTCCAATTCATCGTCGTATCGGTATATTTCCTGAAAATTACCCGTCACGGTCTTCTTTGCGTCAAGCTGAATTTTGAGATCTGTGAATGGCTCAATATTAGCTCTTAGCTGCAAATCTGTCGTGTTGTTTTGAGTGAAAGGTGCCGACAGCGACGTACTCTTGGCAATCCAGCCGTTTTCTGCCGCCCGGTATCTGATGGAGGGATCCTGGCTGCCGAAAATGAAGTCAGTACCTGGTGCATTAAAGCCGCTGTCCAGGCCAAATAAGTAAGCCCTTGGCCTGAAGCCTGGCAGCATGGTGCCTTCCCTTATGCTGTACGTACCGTTGATTGACCTGACCGACATCAACAGTCTCAAAAGCCCTTTAAAAGCTTTATTCTCGGACTTTTTTGCTTCAGTTGTATCAACTTTTGTCCGGGGCCCTTTGGGGGCAGGCCCTGTCGGCCGGCGTCTAGGTGGGGCATTTATCGTCTTGAAATAAGGGACTTTATTATAAAGACCTACCAGGTCAACCTTTCCATTCAGAGCCCTTTCCCTTGTATTTTGGATCAGGTTACCCAGCGTATCGGCCTGGGTGACAGACCCCGCCGTCCATGTATAGCCAACGGCATAACGCAAATCGGCACTTACCCAGTCGGTGACAGGAAACTTATCGAAGGGCAGCCTGTAGTTGGCGCTGGCATTTTGGTCAAAGTTCTTCATCCGGCCAAGGTTTTTTAAATTGGTCCAGATGGAATCTTTCGCAGCCTGCGTGCTTATATCACCTTCGGGCTCATCAATAATAGCTCTTGCCTTGGCATTATAATCAAGGGTCAGGCTTTTAAAGACGCTCCACCGAACGCTGTACATTCTGCTGAAAGTAAAATACTTTTCATAAAATGGATCGAGGCCTACAGTGGTTAAGTTGGCATTTCTAAGCTGAGTTCTGGCAAACCTTCTGTCTAAATCTCCCCTGATGGAAATATTGTTAGGCAGTGGTGATACGTTAATGTCTTTTATGAATTTCAGGTAGGGGCTTTTTAAAGCCTCCGAGTCCTTGAACGGCTCCAGCACCAGCCCTTGCGTTGAGTAGTTGTACCCAATGCCCCCCCTATAGTTCTTCAATAAATAACTCTCAGTATTCACGTTGCTGCTCGTTACATCGCTATAGGAGTAATTAACAGAGAAATTTTCTATATCATAAAAATCCTGTCTGGCGTCCGGGTTTACCCTTTCCTTTCTCACATTTGTGAAATTCAAGCTTCGCCGTGTAGCTTGCTCCTCGACTATTTTCCTGTAGTTGTCCTGCCCCTCCTGGGTATCAATGCTAAGAAGTGAGGCTTCTAAAGGTATGTCCGGATCGAGCGGATCCCATTTGGGTGTCGCCACGGTATTTTCGTAACTGGCAAACATAGGGATTTTGATGCCCGTGTTGCCTGGTAGCAACTTATCCACGTTCACATTGGCTGAAACATCATAGCTAATGGTCTCTTCCCTTGTTCTTTCCGAAATACGTTGCTGGATTCCTCCAAAGCCTACAGTGGTGATTCTGGCTGAACCGGAGACGGTGGCAAAATCAGCCAGTTGCGCATTCAACCTGGTGTTGGCTGCCCACCCTTTGGTGTTGTCAAAGTCGGTTACCCGCAACTCGTTTGCCCAAATACAGACTGATTTAGGCTGCTGGTCGGGTGACTCCGGGTTTTTCACACCTATCATCATGGTAAGCACGGAACTCATATCCGGCCTCCCAACAATTGTTACTTTGTAGTTCCCAACCTGCTCCGTATAGGGCAGTTCTACATTGAATTTCGCCCGGTTTCGGGCTGATTTGACTGCATAGAGCTGGTTGAATTCAATATCGATCTCATTTTCGGCAGGCCAAACAAGTCGCTGTAGTGCTTCGCCTGACGAGCCTTCAACATTGGAAGGTGTTACCTTCAAAGGCACCTCAATCTCATAGTAATTCTGGTCAAAATCCGTCCCAAACCTAATGAAGCCGGAAACGTCATCATCGTTAAGCCCGTCCCCCTCGGCGTGCAGGAACATTTTGATTTTACCATAATTGATCAGGTCAAAATTGACGTTCTTAAATATAGCCCTGGCATCAATAGCGTCCTAAACGAATAGAGTAGGGAGGTGTGAATTAAGTATCTCAAAGTTAGCTTTGAGTTGCACAACAAAAGACTACACCTCCCATGGTAAATCTAAACTTATTCTCGCAGATCATCTCAA